>NZ_BAAGTN010000019.1:0-8849 GCF_054781895.1 Saccharothrix stipae
AGACCTGGAAAGTCCTGGCCAAGCTCCGCTGCTGCCCACGCCGAGCCACCGCGATCATCGCGGCCATCCTCGTCCTGCACCACATCGACACCCGTCGTCAACCACGATGAAAAAGGTTCAGTGAGATGCTTCTATGACTCACTGCTCACCAGAGGCCGTGCTGGTCAACGTCCGGGCGCTCGGTGTCGGCCGATGCTGCGGTACCTGGGGCCCGATCTGGACTGGTCGCGGGCCATGTCATAGCCCTTCGGCGAGCAACCACTCGCTGTTCGGAACCTTCCCGTGGTGAGCTAGGGCGGCGAGCCGCTGCGCGCAGTGCTCGTCGCCCTTCCGCGTTCGGTCGAGCAGTTCGCCGTGCCGGCCGCGTTCGGCGAGCAGCGCGGCCAGCTCTCGGCCGGCGTGGCTGAGGCCGGTGTCGGCCAGCTCGCGCAACGCGTCGAGGTTGCCCGCCAGGGCCAGTCGCTTCGGGATCCACTCCTGCGCCCAAAGTTGGCCTTTCGCCAGCTCCAGTGCCTCCGGCCAGCGGCCCTTGTCGGCCAAGAGGTCCGCCAGCAGTTCCTGCCCTCGGTCTGCGCGCCATTCGTCGGATTTGGTGAACACATCGCGCCGCAGGAGTTGGATAGCTCCTGCGCGCTCGCCTTTTGACCTCAGCAGCGCGTCCGCTGCGGCCGCGCCGGTGCCCAGCTTGATCGCGAGTTCGTGCTCGCCCCGGTCGACCAGGGCGGCCAGCAGCCGTTCGGTCGGCGGGTGACCGGCCTCCACCAAGCCCGACACCAGCGCCTCGGCATCGGCCCGGTCGTCGGTGGCGAGGGTATGGGCGGCCAGGTTGACAACGGCTTCGGGCACGCCGGTCGCCGCGAGTCGGCGCAGTTGGTCGACGTTGCCCGTCGCGGCGAACCGCTCGGCCAGCCATGCGCCGGCCCAGCCTGCCGGCTCGGCGCGCACGATCTCCAGTGCCTCGTCCCACCGCCCGGCGTCGGCCAGCACGTCGGCCAGCCGCCGGACCTTGGACGTCCGCCGCAGCACCGCGATCGCGTCATCGGTCGAGCCGAGTCGGACCAGTTCGTCGGCCAGCAGGAGGCTCGCCCAGGAGCCACGGCGCTCCATCATCTCCAGGAACGTCCGGCGGTGCGGGAGCCACGGTTGTCGCAGCACCTCGGCCGTCTCGTGGGCGTGGATGTGGATCGGTTTGCGGTCCAGCAGTTCGCGGACGTCCTCCACTCGGCCGTGCGCGATCAGCACGTCCATCATCCGCAGCGCCGTCGTGGCGGAGCCGGTGACGGCCGCCTCGCGGTAGAGCGGGTCGGCGTGGCGGTAGCGCAGGCGATGGTAGGCGTTGCGGGCCAGGCGGAACCGGTCCTCAGTGTCCTGAGTGTGGGACAGGATGGCGTCCCAGAGGGAATCCGGGGTGAGGGCACGCCGGCGGGTGGACCGGCCGTGCTGGTCCAGGTAGTCGTGCAGGTGGTAGCCGTCGGGTGGTCCCACGCCGGGGTCGAGGCGTTTCGGAATGAGCGCGGCCACGCCGAGTCGGGTGGCCGCGGCGGTCCTCAGTCCGATCTCGAACCACGTTTCGGGCGCGTTCATGCGGTCGTCGTCGGACAGGTAGCCGGGTGCGGCGGCGGTCAGGAGCGCGGTGGTGAGCAGGGCGTGGTGACCCAGCCGGCGCGCGTCGAGGGCGGCGGTAAGGATGGCGGTCGCGTAGCGGTCCTCCGGGATGTCGGGGTGGTCGTAGCGCTCGACCACGGCAGGGCCGCCCGCGATCGCTTGGACGACTTCGCCGTTGTGCGCGGTGGCGAGGGCCTTGGCCAGCCGGGGGTCGGTCGGGGCGGCGGCCATCTGCGCGGCGGTGAACCGCCTGGCGACCCGGATCCGGGTGACGCGGTGGTGCAGCAGGTCGCGGGCCTGGGGCTGGTTCGGGCCGGTCAGGGTCGACCAGTACTGCGGCCACAAAGTGCCCACGACCACGAACGGGCCGGGGAGTTCGAGCAGGGTGCGCAGCGCGGCCGCCGCGCGTTCGCCGTGGGTGTCGAGCAGGTGGTTCTGGGTCTCGTTGAGCCACAACACCGTGCCGGGGTCGACGCCGGTCGCCAGCACGTGCAGCAGGTCCTCGGCCGTACGGGGGTAGAGCAACGGCCACATGCCCAGCTCGGCGGTGACCGCCTCGTATAGCGCGCGAGTCTTGCCCGTGGACGACTCGCCGGTCAGTACCACCATCGCGGTGCGCTTCGCCGCGAGCGTCTCGGCCAGCGCCCGGTCGTGCTCGCGCGGCAGGTACGCCGGGAGGTCCGGGAGACCGGCGCCGTTGACCGTAACGGCGCGGTGCACGTCCAGGTCGAATGGGTGCCACCCGGTGATTGGCCGGGCGGGCGAGGGTGCGACGTGCCGCGGGTGCACGTGCACGCCGCCCACGATTGACCCAGCCTGGACGACCGCGGCCGCCTCACCGGACATCTCGATGCGCACCGGGTCTGGCACGCGCCCGACGCTACGGAATCTTGTCCCGCTTCACCACAGGTACGGCGGAGGTGCTCGGCGGGCCAACGCGCCTGCTACCACGCCGCCCGCCAGCCGACCGCCTCCCTGAGTGCGGCCTGGTACTGGTGCGCTTCGGCGTGGAACCGGGGCCGCTGCTGGCTGGCAGCGGTCTGCACGCCGCAGACTTGGAGGTGGCGGACACCGAGGCCGACGCGCGACAGAGAGCTGCGGGTGGCGCGCAACCTCACTCGCGTGCTACCGGACAGCGGCGTAGAGGTTGGACGGAGCTACCACGCCACCACGTTCGACGTGCTGGGCCACGCGTTCCCCAGATGTGCCACGATGCGCGACATCTTCGACACCGCCCTGCACTACCTCGACCTGCGCTTCGCATTCACCGATCCAAGGCGTCGGTCGGGGACAGGCGGGTGCTCATCACCCTCGACGACCGGACGCTGCTGCCGACGTCTCGCGGTTCCTCGCCGAGTGCGACCTGGCCGCGATCCAAGCCGTGGTCGACGAGCTGGTGCCCGTGGCGTGCCCGCGCTGGAGGTGTCGTTCCGCTTCCCCGAGCACGCCGACACGAGCCACTACGACTTCGGCATGTAGCCGGTATTCAGCGCGGAGCACACAGTTCCCCTTCGCCGCAGTCCTTACCCGTGCCATACCCTTGGCCAGCGCCGAGGCCAGTGAGGTGGCCATGGCCTGGTGCCGCGATCTGGTCGGCCGCCGCCGCAACCGGCAGGGCACCGGGCACGCCGTACCTGCGGGCCTGGAAAGGCCCGCGGGCACGCTGGACGAGGTCGCCGCCGAGTTGGCGATAAGCCTCCGCACTCTGCGCCGCCGCCCCGCCGCGGCTGGCACGGGTTTCCAGGAACTGCTCGACGAAGCTCGCGCAGTGGACCTGCTGACCACGACCACGGCCACCGTCGAGCGCGTCGCCGCAGAACTGGGCTACGCCGAGGCGGCTGGCTTCATCCACCCCTTCCGCCGCTGGCACGGCACCACGTCGAGCGATTACGGGCGGCAGCACCGGGCCGCGTGAGGTGGAATCCCCACTTCGGTAGGGTTTGCGCGATTCCGCGCGGAACGAGGAGTGTCGATGGATCCGGACGCTTTAGCCGAGTTGGCATTCGAAGCCCTGACTTCCACGAGAACGCTACGCTCCGCCCGGGAACATCTCCACGATCTCGTGGAACCGAAACTCGCTCACAATCCGGGAACCGCCGCGCTGTGGTCCGGGTTCACCCGCGACCTGCGGTTTCCACCCGAACTCCCGGCCGCCCTCGCAGCCGAACTGCGGCACGACGAGCGCTTCGCGAACCGGGTCGCGGACCTGACGAACCGTGCGCTGTGGCGCAGGAGGTTGATCCCGCGCCGCGACCTGGTGCTCGGGATCGGGGTAGCGCTCGTGGGCACTGCGGCGGCCGGCGGGATCAACTGGCTCCTCAACCCCGCGATCGAGCCCTTGGCCCAGGACGAGGTCACCAAGGCGGAGCAGGCCAAAGCCCGGTCCAAGGGCATCCTCGGAGTGAAGGCGGCCCACCAGATCCGCGGTGACGCGTTCGGGTGGGCCTTCGCCGAACCGCTCTCGGACACGCAGGTGCGGGACCTGCTGGCGGTCGAGGGCAAGCCGGAACTCGGTCCACTCGCCCTCGCCGCGCAACCGGTCTACATCGCCTACCACTACTGGGGAGAGCTCCACAACTTCACCAGGCTGAGGATGACGGTGGTCAACCACTGGCCGAAACCGGTGCTGATCACCGACATCAAGGCCAAGGTGAAGCGGACGGCCCCGCTGTCGGGCGCATTGGCGTGGGTGGGCGCGCAAGGCAGTGTCGAGGTGATCGACATCGGTTTCGACCTCGAAGAAGACGATCCCCGAGCTCGCGTCACCAACAAAGACGGCACACTCGGCGATCCGTGGACCTATGGCGAGAACGTCGAACTGGAGCCGGGTCAAACCCAGCCGTTCAACCTCATCGGACGCGCCACCAAGTCGTACTGCGAATGGCACGTAGAGATCCACGCGGAGATCGAGGGGCAACCGCAGGTCTTCGAGGTGAAGGACGACCAGGGAAAACCGTTCGTCACCACGGCTTTCGCCGACCGCTACCGGCAGCGCTTCAGCTACGGACCGCCCAACGGCCTCAAGTGGGTCGAGCGCGGTGAGGGCGGGATGTTCAGATGAAGACGCGCACGCGGAGAACGCTGTTCCTGGTTGGGACCTTCGTCGTGGGCCTCGTCGCGGGCCTCGTGGTGTGGTGGGAACCCCGGGAACCGCAGAATCCGCCGACGACGCCGGAGACGTCGTGGAGCGCGGTGCCCGCCCGAGAGCCGGAGATCGAGGCAAGCGTCCGGGTGGGCGGTCGCGCCGACGATGACGGGTGGATGCTGATGGCATCGGAGCAACTCGCTCGCGCCACCCCGCCCGATGACGTGGCCGACTGCCGCGGGCTTCGGGAGTGGGCGCTCGGGGAGGGCGCGCTGCCCGCCGGCTACGCGACGCACACGATCACGTTGTCGGCGAACTACCACACCACCGTCGAGTACGTGCAAGTCGAGGTGTCCCCGGACACCACCCCGTACCCGAAGACCGCGGCCGACGGGCCGAGGGTCCGCCTGCTCTGTCTGCCGCAGCCCGGGGCGCAGATACCGTTCCCCGACGCCGAGGCCCCTCGGGCGGCGGTCAACGGCGGATCCTCGATCTTCGACCAACGTTTCCGAACGGCGGTGCTGACCGAGCGGCACCGGCTCACGCCCCGGTCGTCGGCGGACGTGGAGGTAGTCGTCGACTTCAGCGGTTCGGCAGGCCCTTCCGTCTACCGCGTCGAGGTCCACGTCGGAGAGGACGGCGAGTCCCGAATGGTGCCGGTAAATGGGGACGCCCCGATGTTCGCCACCGAGGACGGCGGCGGGATGGGGTACTGGCCGGCCACCGCGCTGTGGACGATGAGCCCCACCCGCACGCACACCTACTGCGACGCCGTGGCGAACCCCGCTCCCGACCAGGAACCCACCTGCTCGTGAGGCATCCCCTCACCCGGCCCCGACGCCACGCGCTCCAACTCCGGCACGATCTCGTGGGGCGTGGGCGCCGCCATCACCCGCGCCTTCTCTGCGCCCGCCGCGAACGACGGCTCCCCCAGCAACCTCGTCAACCCCGCGCGCAACCCCTCGGGGGTGACTTCGTCGGGGTCCACCACCAGGGCCCCGCTCTGCTCCGCCAGCAGGTCCGCCAGCCCCGCCTTGTCCCACACGTTGCCCGGGACCACCAGCTGCGGCACACCGTGCGCCACCGCGTTCCCGGTCGTGCCCGCGCCGCCGTGGTGGACGACCGCGGCGCAGGTGGGCAGCAGCGCGTCCAGGGGCACGAAGTCGAACAGCCGGACGTTGTCGGGCGTCGCCGCGACCAGAGCTGCCGGGCGGTCAACGTCGCCACCACCTCGATGTCCAGGTCCGCGACCGCCTCGAACAGGGTGCTCGGCGGAGAACCGCTTCACGCCCCACAGGTCGCGCCGGGACAGGCCGAGGGTGACGCAGACCCGGCGCCGGGCCAGCGGCTCAGCTCCGCCAGGTCCAGCGCGTTCCCGACCGGGACGGCCGTCAGCCCGGCCTGGACGATCGCGTCGGCGAGGTCCGGCCGGGCGGCGACCCGGACGTCATGCCCCGCCGCGCGCAGCGCCCACGCACCACCACAACCACCCCCGACTGGCCCGCTGGGAACCGATCTACACCCTGCTCAACCGAGCCCAACGTCGAGCACCACGACAAGCGGGCGACCAGTGAGACGCTGACACACCCTGCCAACCAACTCCCCACCGAGCTCAAGCAGCACCTCGTGCCGATCGTCGAAGCGATGCTCATCCACCCGGCCACCATCCTCGACCGCTTCCACCGACAACCGACCAACTTCGGGGTCGCAACCCATCTACTCACCAACCTCGACGACGACCCCGCACGCATCCACGACCTGCTCCCCAACCTGCTCACCGGAACCACCGAACAACGCCAGCGCGCCACCCACCTGGCGCTGCGCCTGGATCCCGCCACCGCCACCGGCATCCTGATACCTCTGATCGGCGACCCGGCACCCGCAGTACGAGCCGATGCCGCCGCCGCACTGGCCGACCTGGTCGCCAACGGAGCTACCACCCCGCTCACCCTCACGATGCTGAAACATAGCCTCGCCGACCCGGGCACCCTCGTTGCGCGAACCGTCGCGCTCGTCCTTGCCGACGTGGCACCCACCGACAACACCCGCACGCTGCTGAACGACCTGGAAGATCACTCGTCAGCCATCGTCCGGCACACCGTCAGCGCCGCGATCGGTTGCAAGTCAGACTATGACCATGCTTCTTCGCTGGCCCGTAGCCGCGACGCACGAATTTGGTCGAAGTCCAAAACGGATCTACATCAAGGTTATCCTGAAATATCCAGAAGTTGGCCCGCTCGCGTGATGAACGAAGCATTCACGTCGCATCGGAGGTGGGCTGTGGCCCCATCTGGACAGTGGGCGAAAGTTGTTGCTATGCTTGACTTATGCGGCACCGTGGCGGTGTCCGGGATGGGCTGAAGCCCACATGTGGGGGTTCAACAAGCCCTCGGACACACAGTTACCCCACGGGGCAGGTCGACAGTTTGTCGAACTCACGTCGTGGGGTTCATCTTTTCACCGGCCCGCCGATACGCGCGGTTCTTCGATGACGACTCGGTCGGCATGACAGATGATCATGGCCCGGTCGGCGCGCAGTGTGTCGACGACCAAGCGCGGGCTCGCCGCTGCGGGCAGGTGCAGGGCATGCCCGATCCTGGTGATCAGCTGCTCTTCGCGGAAGTAGAGCGTCGACGGGGTCTGCTGGGTGCGCGGACCGTGGTGGTGGCGGCAGCGGTAGCCGGGACGTCCGTGCACCCACCGCGACTCCATCCGCCGCCCGCACACGCCGCAGCGCAACCCGGCCAGCAGGTACTCCCGAGTCTCCCCTCGCCGGTTCGGACGCTGGGCACGGACTCGCTGGACGGCGACGAAATCATGTTCGCCGACCAGCGGGGTGTGGGCGCGCTGCTGGGACAGCACCCACTGGTGGGCGGGCTTCCGCCTGCTCACACGGGACCGGCGCTGACCACTCGGGGTGGTGTGGTCGTGGTCGACGCTCTGCCGGTTCCACACCTGCCACCCGGTATGGCGCGGGTTGCGCAGGATCGTGGTCACCGTCTCGGCCGTCCAACGGCGCCCGGCGCGGTGGGTGTTGCGCGCGGGGTCGTGCTCGGCAGGACACGGCGTGCGCCGCTGGTTGAGGGTCTCGACCAGGTCCTCGATACTGCGGCCGGCCAGGCGCTCGGCGAACAGCCACCGCACCGTCGGCACCGTGTTGGGGCCGGGCTCCAGGCGGGTGACATTGCGGCCGCGGCGCGCCCCCGCGGGGTGTGGGTGCAAGCCCGCCTCGACCAACCGGTAGCCATAGGGCGCCCGTCCGCCCAGGTAACGGACCTCCTCGGTCAGGGCCCGCATGGCCGCCATCGCACGGTGCCGGGCACGCACCACCTCGCGCAACGACTGCGCACCCAACATCCTCACCAACGCCCGATGCTCCGGCGTCTCCAGGTCGACCGGTCCACCGGCTTCGGGCAGCCACACCTGCACGCCGTGACGCCGGGACAACGCCAGCAACCGCTCCAACTGGTCACCGGCGAAGCCGCGCTCGTACTCGCCCACGACGATCGCGTCGAACCCGCGATCCGGATCACGCAGGGCGGTCAGTAGTTCTGCGGCCTTGGGCCGGTCGCGCCACCGGTCACGCCGTGACCACCCGGCGTCGAAGAAGGTGGCGGTGATGGTGCCATGACCGGCGACCAACTCCTGCGCGACCTCCAGTTGCCAGGCCCGCGAGGTGGCGGGGTCCTGGTGCTCGGTGGTCGAGGTCCGACCGTAGAACGCGAACAGCAGACCACCCGTGAGAGCCGGCCCCTGGTCGCATCGGACCCCGGTCCGGTCTTCCGCCCGCAGGCCCATCCAGTCCGTGAGCACGTCCGCGTGCGCATGAGACGCCACGCTGCCGTCTTCCGCACCACCACAGGAAAGCAAGATCATCCCAAGGCGGCTTCCCAGGCGACATGGCAGGCCCTGACTCGGCCGACGCACCAGCCGGGCCGGTGAGCGCCCCGTCTGCGAAACGTCGCCGCCGGCCGCAAGATCGAAGCACCCGCTACGCGGCAAGAGTGCGTTCGCGCTTCGTCGACCGGACTCGCGGATGCGGTGACGTGTGATCGTCTCCAGCGGTTGCCCCATGCATGAACGCTGCACCATGACCGACTAGTAGGACTTCGTTAGGTCGGGTGTGGGGGTGTGTCAGTGGTGTGATCTTCTGTGGCGG
>NZ_BAAGTN010000020.1:0-33629 GCF_054781895.1 Saccharothrix stipae
CGTAGGCCCGCTCGTGCCCGGTCGCGACCACGTCGCCCACGGGGTGCAGCGTCACCACCGGTGGCCGCTCGGCGGGACGTCCGACCACCGTGACGACCCGGGCATCCACCGATCGGTGGATGGTGGATCCGCCACGTCCGGCGACAGCCCGGACCGCGCGGTCGATCCGGCGGATCGTGGTCGGACGGCATGGTCTTCCCATGGCGATCATCGGGTAGACGGCCTCGTCAAGCGCTACGGCGACCACACCGCGGTGGACGGGGTCGGTTTCGCCGTCGAGCAGGGCGAGATCCTCGGCATCCTGGGATCCCAACGGGCCGGCAAGACCACGACCGTGGAGTGCGGGGAAGACATCGTGCAGGCCGGCACCAGCGCGGCGATCACGGGACCACCCCCGCTCGCGCGGGGAAGACCGCCACACCGGGATCTGGTCGACGTCCCACATAGGGACACCCCCCCGCTCGCGGGGGTGTCCCTATGTGGTTGTCAAGCCGCAGCCGGGCGGGAGTGGGTTCGGGGTGCCGGTAGTAGGTCTTGTTGCGGGGCATGGCGAACAGAACGTCAAGCAGTGGAACTGGGACGGCAGCACGAACCTCCAGTGGCAGCTGGTGGACGCGGGCGGTGGCTTCGTCCGCATCGTCAACCGCACGAGCGGCATGGTCGCCGACAGCTGGGGCGACGCCACCAACGGGGCACCCGTCCGACAGGCGCCGTGAAACGGCGGCAACAACCAGCAGTGGCGGCTCGCCGGCGTCGGCAACGGCCGCTACCAGATCGTCAACCGCGGCACCGGCACCGCGCTGGACGGCATGGGCGACGCGACCGTGGGCGCCACCTGTGCCATGTGGGTCCCCAACTCCAGCCCGAACAACCACTGGACCGTCAACGCGGTGTGACACCCCGACAACCTCGACCAGGCCGTCGCCACCTCTGATGTGGCGACGGCCTGGTCGAGACCGGGTCGACCGCCCTGGCAAACCACACCCGCACCCCTGGACCCCAACCTCCGCGGTTCCGGGGTGCGGCAGTCACGCACTGCGATCAGAATCGGCTTGGGCTTCACTTCCTGCGACGGAGCCCACCTTGCGGAACACCATAGCTGATGACACCATCAGTTATGATGAGACCGTCGGTCCGGGATTGGCCCGGCCCGGTTGAGGAGGTGCGTGATGACGTCGCAGGAGCTGCAGACGAAGTTCGAGAAGTTGCCTGTCGCGGTGCGCGAGAAGGTCGACACCGCGTTGGAGGACGCGAAAATCGCCCTGAAGGTGCGGATCGCGGAGTTCCTGGCGGACAAGCAGGAGGTCGCCGAGCACGCCGTGACGACCGCGGGTCGGGTCGGCGCCAAGAGCGGTGAGGTGTCGGAGTTGACGGTCATCCTGCCGTTGAAGCCGAACGGTGCGGAGCGGTTGCGGAAGTTCTTCCGGCTGGTGGACGGGAGCCTGGCGGGCGCCGGTCAGGTCGGCACCCTGCACAACATGCGGTTCGTGTTCCTCGACAACGACACGAAGCTGCTGTTCGCGACGGCGTACGACGGTGAGTGGGACCCCTACATCGACGACTTCGCCACCAAGATCCCGGACTTCATGGACTACCTGTTCGGCAACGTCGAAGGCTGGCCCGGCATCACGTCGCCGGACGTGAAGGACTTCATCGTCCGGTACCAGGTCCCGGCGGAGGCGTGGTTCGTGTCACACCCGAACGTCACCGTCACGGAGGTCAACCGCCTCAAGCGGCTCGACGCCGCGGTGCAGGACTTCCTCGGCAACCTGAACTGACGGCCATGGACCTGTTCCGGCGTCTGAGGAGGCGCCCGACGCTCGACCTGGACGACATCCAGGCGACGGTGCTGCGCGCCCGGCCGGAGCCCTACTTCGGCACGCACGCGATCATCGAGATCACCGACCGTGCGGCCGGCAAGGAGTTGCTGCGGCGCTTGTCCCCACAGGTCACCTCGGCGGCCCGCTGGGACGAGCCCCGTCCGTCCTGGCTGGCGCTGGCGATCAGCTACCGCGGGCTGGTGGCGCTCGGGGTGCCGCAGGAGTCGCTCGACTCCTTCCCGGCCAACTT
The DNA here is from genome assembly GCF_054781895.1 of Saccharothrix stipae. Lineage (NCBI taxonomy): Bacteria > Bacillati > Actinomycetota > Actinomycetes > Pseudonocardiales > Pseudonocardiaceae > Saccharothrix > Saccharothrix stipae. Next base: position 2,071 of record NZ_BAAGTN010000020.1, read on the forward strand.
CCGCGCCGGCATGGCCGGCCGTGCCGAGCGGTTGCGCGACACCGGTCCCAACGCGCCGAAGCACTGGGAAGCCCCCTTCGGCGACCCCGCCGTCCACCTCGCCGTCACCGTCTACGCCGCGAACCAGACCGACTGGCGGGCCGAGGTCGCCGCCTACGAGCAGCGGTTGCGCGGGCTGGCCGGGGTGAACCTGCTGGCGCGTCAGGACTTCGGGGCGAACGGGTTCAACGTGTTCGGCTATCGCGACGGGTTCTCCCAGCCGGTGGTCGAGGGCAGCGGAGCCGAGCCGCTACCGGGTGACGGACGGCCGATCAAAGCCGGCGAGTTCGTGTTGGGACACCCGAGCGAGACGGGCCACCCGCTACCCATGCCGGCACCCGACGTGTTGGGGCGCAACGGGACCTACGTGGTGTTCCGCAAGTACCACTCCCACGTCGCCGCGTTCAACCGGTGGTTGCGGGACAACGGGCGCACCGAGCAGGAACGGGAGCTGCTCGCGGCCAAGCTGGTGGGGCGCTGGCGCAGCGGCGCGCCACTCGCGCTCTCGCCGACCCGCGACGAGCGGGCGCTGGGCGAGAACCCCCGCCGGATCAACGACTTCGACTACGCCGACGACCCGCGCGGGCTGAAAACACCGCTGGGTTCCCACATCCGCCGGATGAACCCGCGCGACACCAAGCTCGAAGTCCTCAGCGACGTCAACATCCGCCGGATCATCCGGCGCAGCACCTCGTTCGGCGAACCGACGACCGCCCTCACCGACGACGGCCGGGATCGTGGGCTGGACTTCATCGCACTCGGGGCGCGCGCGATCGACAACGTCGAGTTCCTGCAGAGCGAGTGGGTCAACTCCGGCAACTTCGTCGGCCTCGGCAAGGAGAAGGACCCGCTCATCTCGTTGCAGGACAAGACCGCCTACTTCACCGTGCCCGGCACACCTCCGCGCCGCGTGCACGGCATCCAGAGCTTCAACACCCTGCGGGGCGGCGAGTACTTCTTCATGCCGAGCCTCTCCGCCATCCGCTGGCTCAGCAGCTGAACCCGGAGACCACCGATGTCGACAACCCCGTACGTCCGCTACCGCCCGGACCTGGAGCAGCCCTTCCCGAACGAGGAGGAGCTGACTCGTCAGGTCGTGGCCGCGATGCAGCACGCCAACGAGCAGGTCGCGGCCAAACACCGGCACGGGCTGCGCGACGCCCACGCCAAGAGCCACGGCGTCCTGGCCGGTGAGCTGACGGTGCGGTCGAACCTGCCGCAGCACCTCGCGCAGGGCCTGTTCGCCGAACCGCGCACCTACCCGGTGATCGTCCGGTTCTCCACCGCGCCCGGCGACCTGCGCTCCGACCAGGTCCCGGTCCAACGCGGTTTCGCGATCAAGGTCCTCGGGGTGTCCGGTGCCCGCGCGGTCGACGACGGGTTCTCCACGCAGGACTTCCTGCTGGTCAACCACCCGACGCTGCCGTTCGGCACCATCGGCGCCTATGCCGACCTGCAGAAGATCCTGGAGAAGCAGCCCGGCCAGAGCGACGCGCAGCTCCAGGCCGCGGGTCTGGCCGCACGCACGGCCGCCCGCGTGCTGAAAGGCATCCGCCGGCCGATCCCGCCGAGCGTCGAGACACTGGCTGCCGCCAACCACCACATCCTGGGCGAGACGTTCCACTCCATGGCCGCGCTCCGGTACGGCGATCACGTCGCCAAGCTGTCCGCGGCCCCCCGCTCGGCCAACGTCCGTGCGCTCACCGGTACGGCGATCGACAAGAAGGCCGGCGAGTCCGCGCTGCGCGACCTGGTCGTGGACTTCTTCAGCCGCAACGACGCCGAGTACGACCTGAGGGCGCAGCTGTGCGTCGACGTCGACCGGATGCCGGTCGAGGACGCGTCCGTGCCCTGGCCGGAAGAACTCTCGCCGCACGAGGTCGTGGCGACGATCCACCTGCCCGCCCAGGACGCCTACGGCGACGCCCGCCGCCGCTACGCCGACGACGTCCTGTCGTTCAACCCGTGGCACGCCCTGGAAGCCCACCGCCCGCTCGGCTCGATCATGCGCTCCCGCCGCCGGGCGTACGCACAGTCGAGCGGTTTCCGCCACGGCTACAACGGCGTCGAGCAGCACGAGCCGGCGACCATCACCGAACTGCCCACCTGACGCGGTGCCCCGCTTCGGCCACGCCTCAGGGCGTGGCCGAAGCGGTCAGACCGGGTCGATGGTCGGCAGGGGTGCCGTCGCGATCTCGTGCGCCTCCTCCAGCGGGACGCCGAGCATGCGCAGCAACTGCTCGGCCGCCTCGTCGCACATCGTGTCGGTGACGCGGTCGGGGTTCGCCAACGACACGTGCAACACGGCCAGCAGCGCGCCCGCCGTCGTCGCCAGCGCCAACCGCGGTTCCCCGACCCGGAAACGGCCGGACGCGACCCCGGCCTCGATGTCCCGCAGGGCGCGCGGAGCCAGCCCTGCGTCGGCGTCGATGTAGGCCAAGCCGTGCCGCACGAGCACCTGCGCCGTCTCCGGCCGAGCCACGGCCAGTCGGACGGTCAACCGCACCGACTGGGCGAACGCCGTCGCGGGATCCTCGACGGTGCTGCTCAGCTCGTCCAGCAGCTGCCCGAGCTCCTCCAGCACCTCCGCCACGGCGGCCTCGAAGAGTTCCGCCTTGCTGGAGAAGTGGTTGTAGAACGAGCCGAAGCCGACATCGGCGGCGTTGGTGATGTCCTGGATGCTCGCCGTGGAGTGCGTGTCGCTCACCAGGAACCCCCGCGCCGCGTCGATCAGCTTCTGCCGCGTGAGGGCCTTGCGCCGGGCCATGCGGGTGGCGGGCTCGGCGCTGCCGGATCGAGGTGCTGCCATACCTCCAAGGTACTGCATCACAACAGTGATGAAACGGTCAATGCTGAAGCTCACACGCTGGTTACAGGATCCGTGTCACCAGAGTTCACGCGTACGGGTGCTCACTGGTGGATGGGAGTCCGCAGGGGCAGGGCCTCGCACAGTCGCGAGAGGTCGCTGTCCGTGTTCAGCACCGTGCCGTCCGGGCGGACGATGGCGGCGCCGGCGCGGCCGTCGAGGAGCCAGCGGTGGAGCTCGCTGGAGGGCACTGCGGTGACGAGGACCGCGCCGCGCTTCTGGATGGCCGTTCGTTCGGTGTCCGACGGAGGGGTCGTGGTGACGACGGCGAAGCGGCCGGCGACCACGTCGTCGAAGCGGGTTCCGTCGTCGAGGACGGCGTTGGGGCACAGCCGGCCCGCCAGGGAACGCCGCAGGCGGGGCCGCGCGATGAGGTTCGACCGGCGCAGCGCGGGTGTCTCGCTGTCGAGGACGTGTCCGGCGAGGGTGGGGACGACGGCCAGGCGCGGTGCGACCACCCGGCGGATCAGGTTTCCGAACCGGCCGCCCTCGGTCATGGCCTTGCCGATCAGCACCGCCGTCCGGATCATGGCACGGGCGTGCGGTGCGCGTTCCGGCTCGTAGGTGTCGAGCGCGCTCGGGGGCAGGGTCCGGTCGAGGACACCGGCGAGTTTCCAGGCGAGGTTGAGCGCGTCGCGCAGCCCGGCTCCCATGCCCTGCCCGATGAACGGCGGGGTGAGGTGGGCGGCGTCGCCGAGCAGGAACACCGCCCGGTCGCGCCAGCGATCCGCGACCTGGGCGCGGAAGGTGTACGCGGCGACGCGGACGATCTCGAGTTCGTGGGCCGGGATGTCCTTGGTCCAGGGTGCGATCAGCGGGTCCAGCCGGTCGCGGTCGTAGAAGTCCTCGCCGTGCTCCCCGGGCAGCAGTTGGAACTCCCAGCGGTACCGCGTCTTGCCGATGCGCATGTAGGTCGCGGCGCGGTCGGGGTCGCAGACCTGGTGCACGCCCTCCCACTCCTCCAGGTCGGCCGTGGTGGCGATGTCGACCACGAGCCAGCGCTGGTCGAACCGGAGGTCGGTCATCGTGGCGCCGATCGAGGCCCTGGTGAGGCTGTTGGCGCCGTCGCAGCCCAGTACGTAGTCCGCGCGGATCGTCTCGCGCTCGCCGGTGACGCGGTCGGTCACGTCGACCAGCACCGGTCCGGTCCCGAGCTGCGTGACGCCGGTGACCTCGGTGTTGCCGCGCAGGGTGACCCCGGGGGCCGCGGCCAGGGCGGTCCGCAGCAGCCGTTCCAGGTCGGGTTGGTCGAACATGTTCGCCCGCGGGTAGCCGTGGCGGCCGTCGCCCGGTGCGCGCCGGAACTCGGCCAACACCCGCATGCCGGGGTCGAGCAGTCGCAGCCCGTGGCAGTGCCAGGAGATGGCGGCGAACTCCTCGGCCAGTCCGAGCCGGCCGAGGATGCGGTAGACCTCGTCGTCCAGGTGCACCGCGCGGGGCTGGGGGTAGACCGACTCCCACCGCTCCAGCACCAGGCACTCGACGCCGTACCGGGCGAGCAGCGCGGCGGCGGTCAGCCCGGTGGGGCCCGCGCCGACGATCACCACGGGCACGGCCGTCACGAGGACGTCCCGAGTGCCGCGAGGTAGCCCGCGACGAGGGCCGCGCAGCCCAGGGCCGGGACGAGTTCGCGGACACCGTCGCGGTTGCGGACGTGCGTGATCAACGCGCCCGCGAGCAGGAGCAGCAGCCCGGCGCCCGCCAAGGCACCGAGGACCGGCACGGCCAGTCCGAGCAGGAGCCCGATGGCGGCCGCCAGTTCCAGGGCGCCGATGCCCCGGTAGGCCGCGACCGAGAAGCCGGCGTGCTCGGCGAGCTTGCGCATGGGCGCGAGCGCCAGCAGCTTGGCCGTGCCGAGCGCGAGGAAGAGGGCCGCCACCAGGACGGACAACACCGTCAAGACGGTCACGGTCGTGCCTCCACCCGTGCGGTGATGGCGAAGCGGCCGAGCAGGGCGCGCACCGCCGACTCGTCCACGCCGGACGGCACGGCGACCGTCGCGACGATGGACCCGTCCTCGACCACCGCGTCGACCTCCACGGTGCCGAGCCCGGCGAGGGCCGCGCCGATCGCCTGACGGGTGGCGTCGGCGCGCAGCGGGAGCTTGTAGGGCTTGCCCACGGCGGTGACGGGCAGCGCGTCGAGCACCGTGACGGACTTCGGCGCGGCGGCCCGCTCGGGCACGCGGTCGGCAGCCCAGGCCAGCAGGTCCTCCTCGGTCGCGGTCACCCCGGGGGCGAGGGTGACGTACGCGACCGGGACCTCGCCGGCGTGTTCGTCCGGGCTGCCGACCGCGCAGGCGGCCGTCACCGAGGGGTGCGCCAGCAGGGCGTCCTCGATGACGGCGGGGTCGATGTTGTGGCCGCCGCGGATGATGAGGTCCTTGGCGCGGCCTGCCAGGGTTACGAACCCGTCGGCGTCCACGCGGGCCAGGTCGCCGGTGTCCAGCCAGCCGTCGACCAGCTTGCCGAGCCCGTTCAGGACGTGCCCGCGGTCGTCACGGGCGACGACGTAGCCGGGGAACACGGTCGGGCCGCTGATGGCCAGCACACCGGTCCGACCGGGCGGCAGTTCCTCCCGGGTGCCGGGCTCGACGACCTTCACCCGCTGGTACGGCAGGCGCTGCCCGAGTGCGCCCGGTCGTGGGGAGTCGGGGAAGCTGCGCGCGCTGGCGCAGGTGGCCTCGGTGAGCCCGTAGCCCTCGACCAGCGTGACGCCGGTGTGGGACTGGAAGCCCTCCCGCACCGCGGCGGGCAGCGGCGAGGCGCCGACCATGGCGAAGCGCAGGCTGCTGATGTCGGCGTCGACGGGGCACTGCGCCAGCACCGTGTACACGGTCGGCACGGCGCTCATCGCGGCGATCCGGTAGTGCTCGACGATCTTCCAGAACTGCCCGTACAGGGCGGGTTCGCGGTAGCCGAGCGGGCCCGCCCACACCGTCCGCTGCCCCTTGAACAGCGGCGCGAGCAGGGTCACCACCAGCGCGTTCACGTGGAACAGCGGCAGGCCGCCGAAGACCACCGAGTCGGCGTCGAACAGCGAGTCGACGGCGATCATCCAGGCGTCGGCGACCTCGTTGGCGTGCGTGTGCGCGGCCAACTTCGGCGCGCCGGTGGTGCCGCCGGTGTGGAACAACGCGGCCAGGTCCGCGGACAGCGGCGGCTCACCGGCGAAAACGTCCGGATCCGACTCGGCGGCGAGGTCGCCGAGGTAGCCCACGCGCACGCCGTCGATGTCGGGCAGCGGGGCCGGGGCACCGGTCGCGCCCGTCGGGCGCAGCACGAGTATCGCGTCGAGTTCGCCCGCCAGCGCCAGGGCGTTCGCCCACGTGTCCGGCGCCAGTTCCGGTCCGGCGGAGATCAGGACGCGGGCGCCGGACAGGCGGAGCAGTTCGGTGAGGTGATCGCGGGACAGGTTGCCGTTGAGCGGCGCGGCGATTCCCGCGAGCTGCGCGGCCAGGGTCGCGGGGATCAGATCGGCGCAGTTGGGCGACATCAGCGCCACCGCGTCACGGCGCGCGACCCCCAGCCCGCGCAACAGGTTCGCGTAGCGGTGGACGTCGGACAGCACGTCGGCGAAGGTGCGGTCGACGGGATCGCGCGGACGGGCGGCCTCGGGCAGCACGCTGATGGCCGTGCGCCGTGGCCATCGCCCGGCCGCGCGCGCCAGCAGCGCGTAGGTCGACTCGGGCAGACCGCGGTCGGCGAGCGGCACCGCCTCGATCGCGGTCAGGTCGGCCGATCCGGCGTAGCGCGGCCACAGCAGGTCTTCGGTCATCAGGTGTCCGGTCATCAGGTGTCGGGTCATCGCGCGTACCTCACCGTCGTGCGCTGGGTGCCGAGGTCGATCGCGCCGTCGTCGGTGGCGACTCGGGCTTCGACGACGTCACCGTCGGCCAGGTACTTCGCGTTCTTCGCCTGCCCCTTGAAGAACAACTTCCACTTCGTCGCCGCCGGCAGTAGTGCGGCGATCTTCTCCACGGCCTTGGGCGGCGCGGACAGCGCGGTGCCCGCCGGGGTACCGGTCAGGACCAGGTCGCCCGCGTCCAGCCGCTGGAACCGGGTGAGCGCCCGCAGCGCATCGAGCGGGCGGTGGATGATGTCGTCGCCGACGATCGCGTCCTGCCGGGTTCCGCCATTGACCGACAGCGTCAGCCGCAGGTCGGTGAACCGCTTGAGCTCGTCGGTGTCCAGCAGCACGAGCGCAGGCCCGACCGGGGTGAAGCCCGGGTAGGACTTGGCCTCGTAGAACTGGGTCTGGGGCAACTGGATGTCGCGGGCGGACACGTCGTTGGTCACCACCAGGCCGGCCACGTACTCGTGCAGGCCGTCCGCGGTGATCTCGGTGCCGACCGGCATCGCGCGGCCGATGACCAGGCCGATCTCCACCTCGTAGTCGAGCAGCCTCACGTGCGCCGGCTTGACGATGTCGTCCACCGGGCCGCTGATCGACCCGGACGTCTTGCGGAAGAACGTCAGCGGCACGGCCTTCGGGTCCAGCCCGGCGTCCGTGACGTGGGAGGCGAAGTTCGTCATCTGGGCGACCACGCGGCACGGTGTGGTGACCGGCGAGACCAGCGCGAGGTCCTCGACGCGATCGGTGCTCGCGCTCGCGGCCGCGGCCGAGATCGCCTGCCGGTCGGCGAGCAGCTCGCCGGTGGTCGTGGCGCTGGTGGCGATCTTGACGGCCCCGCCGGCGGTGGCGACGTACCAGGCGTCGGCGGTGCGCAGGATCGAGGTGCTCAACGGTTCTCCTGGGAATGGGCGGACGGGGTGTGGACGGTGCTCACGAGCGGGCGACCCTGAGCAGGCCGAGCAGGCGGCCGAGGTCGAACTCGTTGTCCTCGCGCAGGGCGGAGAACGTGGCGCGCAGTTCGCGCAGCGACTCCCTGCCGGGCTTGACGCCCAGGAAGTCGGCGCTGGCGGGCGGGCCCCACTGGGCCAGGCCGGAGGCGGTCATCGCGGCCCAGCCGGGCTCGACTGTGCAGTCGAACAGGTCGCCGTCGCTGAAGTGCTCGACCAGGAAGCCGTCCGGGTCGCGCCAGTAGTCGAAGATCTGGCTGCCCTGGATGTGCCGGCCGATGCCCCACGACCGGTCGTATCCGTGGTCGCGCAGGTACTCCCCGCCCGCGGCCAGGGCATCCAGGTCGGCGACCTGGTAGGCCGAGTGCACGTACCGGTTCGCCGGGCCGAGGGTCAGCGCCAGGGTGTGGTGGTCGGTCGGGGTGGCGCCGCGATCGCAGCGGATGAAGCTCATCACCGGGCCGCGTTCGCGCTGCCCGGGGTGGTGGAGGAAGTCGCTGACGATCAGGCCGAGGTGCTCCAGGTACCAGTCCAGCACCCGACGGTACTTCGTCGTCTGGAGCACGACGTGCCCGAGCCGCTGCACGCGCGCGGGTTCCCGCGGCGGGCGCTGGGTGGCGTTGGTGCGCCTGGCCTCGTGGCCGAAGTTGAGCGTGTGCGGCGCCTGCGGCGGCAGCGCGGGCAGGTCGTCGGTGTCGGAGACGACCCGGACGCGCAGGCCGCTGGGGTCGGCCAGCTCGACGGTGATCCCGCCCAGGGCCTCCGGCAGCCGGTCGACCCGCTGCCCGGCGGCCTCGGCCAACCGCAGGACGTCACGAGGGTCGGCCGCCCGGAACGCCGGACCGAGGAACGTCGACCGCGGCCCCTTGCGGATGATCACGCACGGCGCGCCGGGGTCGGTTCCGCGCAGGTGCAGCTCGTGCTCCGTGCGCAGCGACGTGGTGAACCCGAACGCCGCCGCGAACACCTCCGCGCGCTCCAGGTCCGGCTTGGCGAACTCCAGCCAGGCCAGGTCGTGCACCTTGATCACCGGGTTCGCGGCCCGCCCGGGGTGCTCCCCGGTGAGCGCGCCGTACTCGCTGTGCAGGCCGGCGTGCGGGTCTTGGTGGTCGATCACGGGCCGCTCCTTCCAGTCACTGATGACATAATCAGTTACGGTGAGGTCATCAGTCAAGAAGTTCTGATGAAATCCTCAGCGTTGACGGAGCGGTCGTCGCGAGGTCCGGCCCTCTACGGCTGTGGGGTTTCAGAACTCTGCATTGAGGCGCTGAGCTGCGGTGATCGCGCACCACGAGCTGTAGGAGCATGATCGTGAGGCGTGGTGCTACGACTGCTGTACCTGATCTTCGTCCGGCTCGGCGGTTGGCTGGTTCTGCTCGGTCGGTCATCGGCGGCCAAAGACGTGGAGCTGCTGGTGCTACGGCACGAAGTCGCCGTGCTGCGCCGGACCAACCCTCGCCCGCGGTTGGACTGGGCCGATCGCGCGGTGCTCGCCGCGTCGGTCCGACACCTACCCGACTGGTTACGACAACACCGGTTGGTGACATCGAGGACGCTCCTGCGATGGCACCGGCGTCTGGTCGCGAAGACGTGGACGTACCCCAGCCGCACCGGCCGACCTCCGATCGACGACACGGTTGTGGCGTTGATCGCGCGGATCGCCCGGGAGAACGCCGGGTGGGGCTACCGCCGGATCCAGGGCGAGCTGCTCAAGCTCGGCCACCGGGTAGCCGCCGCAACGGTTCGCCGCGTGCTCAGGCGCCTGCGGGTACCGCCCGCGCCCCAGCGCGACACCAACACCTCCTGGCGGCGGTTCCTGCGCGCCCAGACCGCGAGCCTGCTGGCCTGCGACTTCTTCCACGTCGACTGCGCCATCACCCTCAAACGCGTCTACGTCTTCTTCGTGATGGAGGTCGCCACCCGCTACGTCCACATCCTCGACACCACCACGAACCCGAACGGCCCGTGGACCACGCAACAAGTACGCAACCTACTCATGGACCTCGGCGACCGGGCAACGACCTCCGATTCCTCATCCGCGACCGGGCCGGCCAATTCACCACCTCGTTCGACGCAGTCTTCTCCGACGCAGGCATCCAGGTCGTCAAGATCCCACCACGGTGTCCGCGAGCCAACGCCCACGCCGAGCGGTTCATCGGAACCGCCCGACGCGAAGCCACCGACCGCCTGCTCATCATCAACGAACACCAACTGCGGTCGGTACTCGACCGCTACGCGACCCACTACAAACCACCGCCGACCACACCAAGCCCCACAGCTCGCACCACCACGACCGGACCGGCCGATCGCAGAGCCGGACCACACCTCAATACGCCGTCGACCAGTCCTCGGCGGCCTGATCAACGAGTACGAACCCGTAGCTGCCTAACCGCAGGTCAGGCCACGCGGCCGACTTTTAACACCTCACAGGCTCCAGAGCAGCTTCACCTCGCGACGCGGGTCCAGCGCGTGGATGCGGGCCGTGCCGTCGGGGACGATCGGGAATCGGCGTCGGCGGCGACCGACACCACGTGCGCCACTGCCAACAGCCCCGGGTCGGTGGCCGGCTCACCGGGCTGATCGGCGCGGGCACGCACGTCGGCGATGCCGTAGGCGCGGGCGGTGTCGACATCGTCCACCACCGCCAACGCCATCAGCACCGCCAACGCGTCCTGCGCCTCTCGTCCGTCCAGCTCCGGGTCGCCCAACGCGAGGGACAGGGCCAGCGAGGGCAGCAGCAGCGTGTCGTCGTGGTGCACCGCCAGCCAGACCGCGGCCTCGGCGCGCTCGTCGCGGCGGGCGAAGCCTGCGATGACCGGGGCGTCGAGCACCCAGCCGCGGATCGGATCGGGCACGCCTCAGCCGGCCGCGCGCGGTGCCGGGGCGTCGCCGTAGAGCAACCGCCGCACCGGCTCGACCACCTCGGGCCTCGGCGGGCCGCCCAGGTGTTCCTCCAGCATCGCCAACCGCGCCACCTGCCGGGAATGCGACTGCCGCGCCGCCAGACGCCGCGCGAACTCCGCCCGCTTCCCACCCGCCGACGCGGAGGGCGGTGTCGACGCCTCGGAGTCGGGCTGTTCCGGCTGGGACATGCCTCCAACCGTAGCGCGCACCGTCCAGGCCCGACCAGCACCGCCGTGTCGCGATCACCGCCATTCCATCCGACGATGACTGCGCCAGGCGGGCGTGCACGGGAGGTGGCGGTGTGGCCAACCCTGTACGGGCGATCGACGCGCTACCGCGCGTCGCGCCCATGCTCGCCGTCCTCGGCGAACCCCCGGCCGACGCCATCGGCCTCGCGGTGGAGTTCAAGTGGGACGGAAGTGCGCGGGTTCGCGGAATCTCGCGGGACAGGCTGGCGAACCCACACGTCGGGTGCGGTGACCTGTGCACTTACGGCAGCGGGTTCGCGGTATTGAAGGCTGCGCGGGCGGGCGTCCATGGAGCCCCTGCGCTCGTTGTTCGCCACGGCCAAGAAGAACGTTGCCATCGTCCGCAACCCCATATCGCTCCCCGTGTTCGTCATCCTTCAACACGGGCGCTGCCTGGTAGATCCGGATTCGTCCAGGTGGCCGCCAACGCGAGCAACCGTACGGCGAACGCATCGGTGCCGCATCGTTCAGGATCGAGACCGAAATGATCTTGGACCTCGAACCAGAGGAACTCCGACAGCGATACGCGAGTGGCGCCATGGGTGAGCTTGTTCCAGAGAGGGGCGAGCAGGCAGTCGTACTCGTCATCGACGAGGTCGGCGACTCCGATCGGGTCCCATTGATTGAGCAGATAACGCAAGTTGGCCTGGCGGAGGCTGTCCGCCTCGGGGGTATCAGTCATCTGGAGCGCCGTAACGTGACGCCGCCGGTGAGAGGCTTGTCAAGCGACAATATTGGCGATCGTTCTTGGCGTCAACGTCGACCATATCGATCTGAGCTGGTCACTCGGACAGTACGAACCCACGGCACGAGCCCTCTTCCTGGCGGTGACAGACCCTCGGGTTCCCCATGAGGAACCTTCACTCTCGCTGACCCACGGTCTTCAAGGAGTCGCCGTTGCGATTCCGGCGTGGACGGTGCTCACGGGCTCGTGGGATCGCGACGGAACTTCTCGGGATGTGCGGCGCGGACGTACCGCACGGAGGCACCGACGCCAAGCCCGAAGACGCGCATGAGCTGGACTGGGTCGGCCGCGTGCGCCGCCTCGTCGAGGATCCGGTCGACGCGCAACTGCCGGGCGGTGATCCCGAGCAGCCGGAACGCGGCAGTGAGCCCGTAGCGACTGATGGGCGCGTGGGTGATCGCGGTGAAGTCGGTGATGAGCAGGTGCGGATTACTGGTGCGGGGCCAGCGTGAGACGCGCATACGCAGCCACGTCACGAGCGCGTCGAGGACCACCGGGTCGAGCATCACGGTGAAGACGCGGGCGCCGCGCCGGACGGCGAGGGTGGTGCGGGCCGGGTCGTAGTCGGTCAGGCGCAGCTGCAGAAGCTCCTCGACGGACAACGCGTGCACCGCGACTAGCGCGACGACCAGTCGGTGGCGCGGGTCCTCGCACCGGTCGAGCCGCGCAGACGCTCGGCGGGCAGCGAACGTGGCAGGTCGTGGGTGAAGCGGCCGGGAACACCGCGCGCGGGATCGTGGAACCCCTGGCGCTCTCGCTTGAGGCCACGAAACAATGATCGCAACGCCGAGTGCACGTTGTGCGGCGAGCGGCCCTGGTGCGCGGCGATCGCGGCCTGGATGTCATGGCGCTGGACCTCGCGCAGGTTCTCATAGTCCGCCGCCCACGAGAGCAGGGCCGGCTCGGCGAAGTGCCGGTAACCCCGCACGGCCACCCACGCCACCGGCGGCGACGGGCGTTTCCCCTGCCCGCGCAGCGCTCGAACCCAGGCCTCGGCGTCGTCGCGGACGTTGTCCGGCAGCGCCTCCAGGTGCCGCCGAATCCAGCGCTCGTCACGGCACGCCGTCTGCTCGATGACCAGCATTCCGTTCTGCACCAACAGGTCAGCTACCCGGTGCACGCCGATCTGCGGCCGAATGATCCGCTGGCACAGCATGTTGAGCTCGGTCATCGTGAACGGCTGCGCCAGCGTGCCATGCACGACCACCACCGCCAGCAGTTTCTTCGCCGACCTGTGCGCGTCTCGCGACCAAAGCTGGTCAACGGCCTTGACCCGCAGATCCTCGTCCAGCCGCGGAGCGAGCTCACGCAGCCGGGGAAGCGCGTTCAAACGTATCCGCGTCCAGTCTCGCGCGAGCGCGCCGAAAGGCAGGAGTAGCTGCGCCTTCGGTGCCTGCGTGTCGACGCCGAGGGGAACTTCGTTGGATTCGGATGCCGCACGGGTGGGCAAAGGCAGGTCGTCGAGCCACAGTTGGCCGGTCAGCCCGCGTTCCCCGAAGTCGTGCCGCCGCTGCACGTGGCACCACCGGCACCGCCCAGCCCGAATCCGTAGATGGCGGACGCACCCTGCGCACGTCCCACTCGAGGCTCGATATCGCCATGCCACGCACGCCGTGCAAATCGGCGTTCTCCCGCTGTGCCAGGCAAAGCACTCAGGACGACTACGCCCGGCCTCGGCCTTCACGGCGGTCAGTTCGGCGGCAGCGGCCGGCGCGCTCGGCCGCTGCTACTGCGCGGTATCGGCGTGCGGGCTGTAGGCCGAGAGCCGCCCTGCTGTCCGCCGACGGCCTGCTGGACGTCCTGCGGCTGCGCCGCTGCGGCGACCGCCTCGGGCTGCAGCAGGTCTCCGACCGTGCAGTCGAGCACGGTGCAGATTTTGTCGAGGTCGTCTAGGCGTACCGTCACCGGCGTGCCCGACCACAGCGCGGCGACCTTGCTCAACGATGGCGTGAACCCGACCTCGCTCAGCGCGTCCAGCAACTGCGTCGGCCGCCAGATGTCGCGCTGGGCGGCGACCATCCGCAGGTTCCACTTCACGACGCTGATGCCTCCAAGCGCAGGCGCCGCACGGCGCGGTGGGTCGACTCCAACATCGTCTTCTCCGGGTCGCCGCGGGCCGTGGCCAGGTACCCGACGGTCGTGCTGGCCCAGTCGTGCCCGAGCAGCTGCTGCACGTCCCACAACGGCATCCCCGCCTGGTAGTTGTGCGTCGCGCAGGCGTGCCGCAACAGGTGCGGGTGCAGCACGGTCACCGGCCCTGGCAGGTACAGCAGCGAGGCTTCCTTCACCGCGCGCCGGAACGCGCCCGGCGTCAGCGCGGGTGCGACCGCGAGGTTCAGCGCTGCCACGCCGGTAGGCAGGCGCTCCGAGGGCCACATCGGCGCCAACGGGTGCGTCGGATCGTCGCTGAACTCCCCGCGGATCTCCTCGACGTACCACCACAACAGCTCGCGGCCCTCGGCGAACAGGTAGGCCAGGCGCTCGCGCGGACCGGAGCCTCGCGCGCCCTTGCCTGTCACCACGAAGCGACCCCACTGGCCTAATTCCCAGTGCACGTCCGGAATCCGCATCCCGCACAGCTCGGCGGCGCGCACACCGGCGATGTAGGCGATCTTGGCCATCACGTAGTCGCGCACCGCGACCGGGTACTTCCGCGCACGCGGCAACGCCGCGCGCCAGTCCCGGAAGAACTCCCGCATTGCCTTGGCCGACGGCGGGATCCGCAAGGTGAAGTCGCCGCGGTGCCGAGGCCGGTTGAACGGGTCGACCGGCGACTCCACCCGGATTCCGAAGCGCCGGGCGATCTCCCCGCGGTAGCGCTGCTCCAGGAACGCGAAGTAGCCGTCGATGTGGGTGATCTTCTTGCGCACCGTGGCGTGAGACCGCTTGCCCGGCCCGGCGAAGTACTCGTCGAGCAGGTGCGAGCTCAACCGCCACGGCACGACGTCGTAGAACCTGCACACCTCGGCCACGGCCGACAACACATGCGCAAGCTCTGCGGTGTCATGCCGGCAACGTCGCGCGCCCACCCGTACTCCGCGAGCGTGTCCTGGAACAGCGCCTTCTCGTCTTCGGCATCCGCGACGGCGGCCGCCCGGCGCTGCAACGTCATCACATCCGCGAGCCCGGTGTCCTCCAGCGGCGACGGACTTAGTGATCAGTTCAGAATGAGTTTGCGGAGGCAGATGATCGAGCAGGCGAGGCTGAGGATGGCCTGGTGGACGTCGGCTCGTCGTTCGGTGCGGACGCGGAGTCGTCGGAAGCCTTTGATCCAGGCGAAGGTGCGTTCGACCGGCCAGCGGACCTTGCCCGGGCCGGAGCCGTGGTCGACGCCGCGTCGGGCGATGAGTGGTGTGATGCCGCGGGTGCGGACCAGGCGGCGGTACTTGTCGTGGTCGTAGCCTCGGTCGGCGTAGAGCCGGCGAGGTCGACGTCGTGGTTTGCCGACCACGCCGCGGATCGGTGGGGTGGCGTCGATGAGCGGGATCAGTTGGGTGACGTCGTTGCGGTTGCCGCCGGTGAGCGTGACGGCGAGCGGGATGCCGGTGGCGTCGGTGATCAGGTGGTGCTTGGAGCCGGGCTTGCGTCGGTCGACCGGGCTCGGCCCCGTGTGGTCCCCCCTTTGAGAGCGCGCAGGTGGGTGGAGTCGACCAGCGCCGCGGACAGGTCCAGCAGACCGGCCGCCCGCAGTTCGGCGAGCAGGTGCGGCTGCCCGCGCCGTTCCGACGGTGGACCATGACCGCCGAAGAGATCTTGGAGTCACTCGCCCGATTTTGTAGGGAGATTTCCGGCGAAGGACACTAGTAGGACTTCGTTAGGCGCCGTTGACCTGCGCTTTTGTTGAGGGTGTTCGGGTCTGGACGGGTTGTTGGCAGGTGTGGCGGCGGCCGGTCCAGACCGCGAGTAAGTGTTGGAGGTGGCGCAGGACGGCGTAGAGGGTCAGTCCTGCGCAGGGGCTTCTGGGGTGCGGCGGAGCTTGGTGCAGACGGCTTGGGCGACGGCGGCGAGGGTGGCGTGGCGGTGCCATCCGATCCAGGAGCGGCCTTCGAAGTGGTCCGGGCCGAGGCCGTCTTTGAGTTCGCGGTAGTCGTGCTCGATGCGCCACCGGATCTTGGCGATCCTGACCAGATCGCGCAGCCGGATGTCGTGCGGGAGGGTGGACAGCCGGTAGTCGGTGGGTTCGGCGACGCCGGTGGGCCATTCCGCGAGCAGCCGTCACTCCGGAAGGCTGCCGTCCGGGTTGCGCGGGATGTGCCGGTTGGCCGGACGCACCCGCACGCCACGAACCGTGACCGCATCCGCCCGGTCGAGTTGGCCGGGCTCTTGTGGGAGCCGTGGCGCCGGACCGCGAACTTCCCCGCCGACCGGCCCGCGGCCGTCACCAGCGGCTTCAGATCGATCGGCGGATCCGGGTAGCGGGGTTCGGGCCGTCGGCCGACGCCTCCGTGGGCGGGCGTGACCGGCATCGCCGTGGCGGGATGCGCGGTGGCGATCGGGTTGACCGCCACCGCGTAGGTCAGGCCGTGGTCGGTGAGCCCCTGACGGAAGCCGGAAGAGTCGCTGTACCGTGCGTCGGCCACCACGGGCCGCGCGGGCAGGCCCCATCGGGGTGAGTTCGTCGATCATGTCCATGGCCAGGCGCCACTTCTCCCGGTGCCGTTGCGCCGGTCGAGTTCGTCGAGTTGCCGTAGCACCCGCTCTGCGTCGGCTTCTCGTCCCTGCTCCCGGTACAGCTCCGATGCCTCCCACCACACCTTGCGGGCCTGCTCGTCCTGGCCGAGCGCGGCGTGGGGGTGGCCCACGCGTTCGAGGGAGTTCGCGACCCGGTAGATGTCGCCGAGGGCGCGGTTCAAAGTGAGGGCCTCGTGGTAATGGTCGAGGGCCTGGCGGTGGTCACCGATGAGGTGGGCGATGAACGCGAGGCTGTCCAGGGTGGCCGCCTGGCCATCGAGGTTGTGGTGGTGCCGGTGGAGGGTGAGTGCCCGCCGGCAGTGGACGAGGGCCGTGTCGAACTCGCCCAGGCACGCGGTGAGCCAGCCCACCGAGTTGAGCGCCTCAGCTTCCCGCACCGGCTGGTCGAGGGTGCGGTAGAGGTCCAGGGAGGCTCGGGCATGGTCCAGTGCCCGCCGGTGGTCCCTTCGCAACTCCCAGGCAATCCCGAGCACCCGGTGGGTGTGGGCCTGTTCGATGCGGTCGTGGTGGCACGCGGCCAGGGAGAGGGCCTGGTCCAGGTGGTCGGTGGCCTGCTCGTGCAGACCCAGCCGGGAGTAGGCGTTGCCGAGGTGGCGATGGGTGCGGATGAGGGTTGGGGGATCGGGTATGTGTTCGGTGGCAACCAGGGCGGCCTGCCAGGAGGCGAGCGCGTCGAGTCTGTGTCCGCGTCGGATGTGGAAGGTGTCCAGCGCCCACGCCAAGTGCCAGGCGACGCGGTGGTGGCCCAGGGCGGTGGCGGCGTACTGAGTGGCCAGCAGGGTGGCGTGCTCGGCCTCCAGCCAGGCGAGTGCGGCTGCGGTGTCGGGCAGCGGGTGGTGGTAGGCGCCGGGCGCGGGCGAGTCGGCGTGCAGGGTGTCGCGGTGGGAGTGCAGGAGGCGGTCGGCGGCGATGGCGGTGTGCAGGTGGAAGTCCATCACCCGCGTCAGGGCCGTCTGCCGCACGTGCTTGGGGAGGGCGGCGTGGGCGGTGACGGCGGCGTAGTCGCGGACCAGGTCGTGCATCGCGTACCGGCCGCCCGGTCGTCGCTCCATCAGCGACGCCTCCTCCAGTGCGGACAGCGCCCGGTGCGCGCGGGCCGGGGTCAGGTCGGTCAGGGCGGCCACGGCGGACGGGGTGGTGTCCGGGCCGGGAGCGACGCCCAGCAGGGCGAACAGGGTGCGGTGCTGGTCGGTGAGGTGGCGCAGGGACCACGACAGGACGGTAGGCAGACTGGCGGTGGGGTCGTCGGATTCCAGGGCATCCAGGCCCAGGTCGCGCTGTTCGGCGACGAGGTCGGCCAATAGGTCGGGACGGGTGCGCAGCCGGGCGGCGATCAGGCCGAGAGCCAGGGGGAACCCGCCGCACAGGCCGATCAGCTCGGTGATCGCCCACTCGGTACCGGGGTCGAGCCGGGTGTCGCCGAGGGCGGTGGTGAGCAGGGTGCGGGCTTCGGTGTCGGTGAGCACGTCCAGGCGCACGGGGCGGGCGCTGTGACGGGCGACGAGACCGTGGAGCCGGTCCCGGCTGGTGATCAGGACGGTGCACGAGTTCCCGCCGGGCAGCAGGGGCACGACCTGCTCGGCACGAGCGGCGTTGTCGAGCAGGACCAGCATCCGCCTGTTGGTGGTGTGGGTGCGGTAGAGCCCGACCCGGGCGTCGAGGTCGGTGGGCTGGTGGTCGCGGTCCACGCCCAGGGCGACCAAGAAGTCGGCTAGCACGTCGATCGTCGCCCTCGGCTCGCCGGGACCGAACCCGCGCAGGTCGACGAAGAGTTGCCCGTCGGGGAAGTGGTCCAGGTTCCGGTTCGCCCATGCCAACGCCAGCCAGGTCTTGCCGATCCCGCCGGCGCCACCGATTGCCGACACCACTGCCACACGCCCGACAGGTGGATCGGCGCGGACCGGTTCCCCCACGGTCGCGCCCCGCTCATCCGACGCGGCGACCTTCGGGGCGGCCGAGGCCAGGGCACGGTCCAACACGGCCAACTCCGCCGCCCGCCCGGCGAACAACCCCGGCGCAGCCGGCAACTGGCGCGGCACCATCGGCGGTGGCGGTGTTGCCGCGTGCAGGTGCACTCCGCCCCGCACCACCCCTGCCTGCACCACCCCGGCCAAGGCCCCGGACACTGAGTTGCCCACCGTCAGCCCGCCCTCGTGCCGACCGGCGGGCGCGTGACCGGGTGGCTCCCCACCCCCGGACATCACCACCACTGCACCTCCCCGGGGGCACGCCCCTGATCGGCGATCACCAGCCCGACACCGCCCGGCATCGACAGCATTCCCCACCCGACCTGTTGCGACACCGCACAACGGCGGGACGTGTTGGCAGCGGTTGACCTGTAATAAGCGCGGCAGCCCGCGCTTCCGCATGTCCGTCATAACGGTCGGCCTTGCGCTGTCGCGTGCCGAAATCTGTCCTGACGCGACTGGGAATGTAGTTTTTCTCGGGGTTTCCCCGATACGTGGGGCGGGCACACCGCGCCCGCCCCACGTCACGCGGTCAGGCTCGTCGCCGGCCGGGGCGCACGACCATTCCGATGCCCGTGAGCAACGCGAGCAGACCGCCGAGGGCGAGCCAGGTGACGTTCACCCCCGTCGAGGCGAGCTGGGGCTGTTGCCCGGCTCCGGTCGCCGGCGGAACCGGGTTACCGGGCCGGGGCACCGGGTCGCCCGGTTGCGGCGCTGGGTCGGGGTCGGGCTGGTCCGGGCCTCCACCCCAGACCATCACGATGTGGCTCATCCCGCTCTCGCTGGCCCGGACGTGCATCGTGGGAGGGCTGACGAGGATGTACCGTCCGACGAGGCCGACGTCGTACACACCGGCCGGTACGTCGAGGAACTCGAAGTTGCCACCCGCGTCGGTGATCGCCCGCACGATGACCGCGCCGGTGACCTGGTCCTTCAGGTAGATCTTCACGTTCGGTATCGGCGCGCCACCGGGCCGGGGGGACATGTTCGGAGGCCGGACCGAGGACACCACCTGGCCGATGACCCTGGCGGCCCGAGCGCCGGGCACACGCGCGATCGCGTACGCGTAGACGCGCCCGTTGACTCCCGGGGGTGCACCGAACGTGCACTGGACCACCAGTGCGCCTCCGTCCACGACCTGGTCGTCGATGGGAATCGACACGCTGATGGTCGACGTCGAGTGCGCGGCCACGGTGACGCCCACGGTCGCCAGGTCCCCGAGGTCGGGCGGGGTCGCCGTGTTCGATTGGCACACTGCCGTCACTCCCGGGACCGGGATCGAACCGCCGTTGGTCAGGACCAGCGACAGGCGGGCGGTGTCACCCATCCGGTAGGTCGTCCGGTCGAACCGGGCCTCGGCGGTGAGCACGTCCGGCACCGGCAGCGCACCCCTGATCACCACGTCCGGATCGTCCACCCCGTCCACGTGGACCTCCAGCGGTGGGAAGTACCACTCGCCCCTGTCGAACCACGTCTGGTAGTCACCGCGGGGCAGGTCGCGGAACGTGAAGCGACCGGTCGAGTCGGTCATCGTCGAGTACGGGCCACCGGGCCGGAGACCGACGACCATGACATGGAAATCGGCCAAGGCCTCGTCGGTGTCCATGACCGTGTTGCCGTTCCGGTCGCCGTAGACGATGCCGGTGAAACCGCCGCGCTGGACCGTGATCAACGTGGTGGCCGTGGCCGTGTTGTCGGCCTCGTTCGCGTCCGGCCCGCTGGACCGGACCGTGACGGTGAGGGTGAGCGGGCTGTCCGCGGTCTTGACCGGCGAGCTGAGGGTGCCTTCCAGGGCCTGCCCGGGTTCGACGTCGACCTGCCGGTCCGCGGGGAAGCCGTCCCAGTCCGTGTTCTCCAGGTTCGCCGTCGAGAACAGTTGCACCCCCCTGGCGGTGGCGGTCCCGGTGTTCGTCACGCGAGCGCGGGCGGTGACGTTCTCGTCAACGAAGAACTCGGGTCGGTCGAAGGCGACGGTGATCGAGAGGTCCACCGTCCCCGGTGCGGGGTCCGCAGCGGCAGGATCGGTGGCCGGCGGCCCGGCGGTGGTGGGTTCCGTGGTGGTGGGTCCCGCGGTGACGGGTGTGGTGGTCGGTTCTGCGGGGGTGGGTTCAGCGGTGGTCGGTTCGGTGGCGGTGGCGGGGTCGACGGCAGTGGTGGTGTCACCGGATGCCGGGCCGGCCGAGGCTCCTGCGCAGACGACGACGGTCAGCAGCAGCGCGCCTATGGATCTTCGTAATCGAGACATTCCGCGTTCCCTTCTACTTTCCCTCCTTCCTCTATCTCCCAAGGCCTGTACTTTTCGACACACTTCCACCGCCGTTCGGCGATCACCGCGATGTCCCTTCGACAGCGGATTACGATGGCGGCGCGCCAGCGCCAACCGGCCAACACCGACCTGCTCACCCGAGGTGCACCTGCGGGAACCCCGCGCTCGCGGACCGGCCGTTCGCCGCTTGCCCGCGAGACCACATCTGGAGCAGGGCGGTGACTACAACCTGGTCCGCTTCGCCAACCGGAAGTTCCCCCGGCGTCCGGCTGACCGACGGGTCGTTGCGCCGGTCCCGCTTCGACGACGTGTGGCTGCACGGAGTGCAGGTCACGGCACCACCCCTCTCACCGAGACGGGCCGGTTGAACACGGAGACATGGACTTCACCAAGGCCGAGCCGACCATCGCCTCGTTCTCCGCTGGAGGACGACCGGTTCGACCGGGCGCAGCCGGAAGAAGGTGGGCCTACGCGAGGCCTGCGCCAGCATCCGCACCGCTGCGATTCGCTGCGCGGCGTGACGATCACCTTCACCTAGACGACGTACATGTCTTCGGCGTCTGTCGGGGCGATGGTCCGATCAAAGAAAAGGGCCAGGGAAAACTGTCCATCTATTGCTCTTCCTGCGGATCGGCGATCTCAGAGTGCCCTCCGGCGTGAAGCCTGAATCAGGAACTGATCAAAAGCTCCAAAGTGCCGCCCGCCAGGGAGGGGATGCCGGCCGCACGCTTCTGGACGAGCCGCCGGACGTAGACCGCGCGGCTCTTACGGCCCGTAGGGCGGAAGTTCGTCGGCTTCGCGTCTTGGCACGCAATGCCGAAGGGTGCAAGAGCTGGTCTGTCGGAACCGCCGTTCGGGCCCTCTAGCTTGAGTTTTAACCTGTTCGGCGGGGTCGTGGGGTGGTCGACTTCGTCTTCTTGCGCGGCTTCGGTTTGTGGGTGTTCGTGCTGGTGGCGGTGTGGACGTCGTGGCGTGGTGCGGGTCTGGTGTTGGGCACTCCGGCCGGGCGTCCAGGGCCCGGTCGGGAGGGTTTCGGGACACGTGCCGGGCAGGCGGTGTGCGGGCGTAGGTGCCGAAACCCCCGTCGGAGGCGGGCCGGGGACAACCGTTCGGGTGAAAGGGATCTCTCCCAGGGTCGGCGTAGGTCGACCACCGATCGGCGGGCCAGGCGGAGTTGGGTGTGTAGGCGGCGATGATCAGCCAGGTCCACCGGTCGGCCTGCTCGGGTGAGCGGAGTTTCGGGGTGGTCCAGCCCAGGGTCTGTTTGAGCATGCGGAAGGTGTGCTCGATGTCGAACCGGCGTAGGAACGCCTGCCACGACAGATCCACCGCTGCCGGGTCGAGGCCGGTGCGGGAATGCCACAACCACACCGGTTTCGGGATCGCCCCGGATGGCAACCGGTCGACCTGCAGACGGATCACGGTGCCTTCCAGGATCGGCAGGTTCCCGGCGTGGGCGGCCCAGGCGATGCGGTGGGTCAATCTCGGGTGCAGTCGGTCCCAGGCGCGGATCAGGGCAGGGCCGTAGAGCCTGGTCTCGGTGCGGGTGGTGATGTCGGGTTCGCCCCAGGTGTCCGGGTCGCCGAAGGCGAACTCGCCGCCGTGGCGGCGTGGCCGGCCCATGGTGCCGGGTAGGTGCGGTGGTGCGGGTCGGCGCAGGACCCGGTCCGAGCGCATCCGCACCACCACGGTGATCGGCAGGTCGGCCAGGATGTGGGCCAGACGAGGCCCGTCGTAGCCGGCGTCCGCGACCAGCAGGATGTCCGGATCCCCGCGCCGCCAGTGCCCGGCGTGGACCAGCCGGTCCACCACACCACGAACCTGGACCGCGGTCACGGTCGCGACGTCGTCGCCGGGCTCCAGCCGCACCGCGTCCAACGGCGCGGTCCACGAACCACGCCTCGCCTCCAGCGCCACGACCACCGAATAGGGCCAACCGGGCACCATCATGTGCTGGTCCTTGCCGCGACCGTAGGTATGGCACAGGATCCGTTGCCGACCGGTGTGTGCCTCCGGGCGCAGCCAACTGGTGACGTCCACCGCCAGCACCAGCCGCCCGTCCGCCGCACGCGGGATCGACACCGCGCTCAACGCGGTCCGCAACCGCGCGATGTCGATCCCACCGCGCGCGAGCGCGGCATATCCGCTGCCATACCCTCGACGATGTTCACCCACCAGGGACAGCTCCGCGATCGACCGCACCGGCCCGTCGGCCCACAACACCGCGTCGCCGAGCTCGAACAACGCATCCGCCCGCCGGGTCAGACACTCGTAGAACTCGCGCCGGA
Source organism: Saccharothrix stipae (assembly GCF_054781895.1). NCBI lineage: Bacteria > Bacillati > Actinomycetota > Actinomycetes > Pseudonocardiales > Pseudonocardiaceae > Saccharothrix > Saccharothrix stipae. The sequence goes on from NZ_BAAGTN010000020.1 coordinate 24,888, forward strand.
ACCCGGACAACTCCCCGTCGGCACGCCTGCCACCGGCGTGAGGCACACTGATCACCGCAGTCCTCTGGTCGATCTTCCAACTGTCGCAAGAAGGAACGATCGGCCAAGGGCTGCACCCATGATCGACAGGGGCAGGCGACCACCGCCCGAAGGTTGAAACTCAAGCTAGGCGATGCTCAGTGTCACCTGCTCGATCATCTGCCTGCGAAAACTCATTCTGAACTGATCACTTGGCGGGGAGCCATCTGGCGGCGCATGTCACAGCGGGTGGTCTGGGTGCGGCGCCCTTGCTGCCCTGTGAGCCGGCAGGAGTGATGATGGCAGCCATGGCGTTGTCGACGGCGTTCACGAAGTTGTTCGGTGTGCAGCACCCGATCGCGTTGGCGCCGATGGGCGGGTCGGCCGGTGGTGCGCTCGCGGCGGCCGTCTCTCGCGGCGGCGGGCTGGGGTTGCTGGGGGCGGGTAACGGGGATCGGGATTGGCTGGCCCGCGAGCTGCCGATCGTTGCGGAGGAAACCGGGAAGCCATGGGGTGTCGGGTTCCTGACCTGGGCGATCGATGTCGGCGCGGTCGAGCGGGCACTGGAGCACAACCCCAGGGCGGTGATGTTCTCCTTCGGGGACCCCAGCCCGTTCGTGGCCCGCGTCCGTCAAGCAGGTTCGGCGCTGATCATCCAGGTGACCAATCTGGAAGAGGCCAGGCAGGCGGTGGATCTGGGTGCTGATGTCATCGTGGCGCAGGGGACCGAGAGTGGTGGACATGGTTCCCGGCGTGGGCGGTCCACGCTGCCGTTCGTGCCGGTCGTGGCCGACCTGGTGGCACCGGTGCCGGTGCTGGCGGCCCGCGGGATCGCCGACGGCCGCGGCGTGGCCGCCGCTCTCGCCCTGGGTGCAGCCGGGGCGCTCGTCGGCACCCGCTTCCAGGCCACGGCCGAGGCCTTGGTCGATCCCTCGATCACCACGGCGATCATCGAGGGACGCGGCCAGGACACTGAACGCAGCAGCGTCCTGGATATCGCCCGGGGCTCCCGATGGCCGTCAAAGTACGCCGCCCGCACCCTCGCTCATCCGTTCCTCGAACAATGGCGGGGCCGGGAAGCGGAACTCGCCGCGAACCCCGCAGCCCAGCACGCCTATCAGGCTGCCGTGGCACGAGGCGACGTGCCCCCGCTGCCAGTGTGGGCCAGCGAGGCCATCGACCTCATCACCGACCTGCAACCCGCAGCCGATCTTGTCCTCGCCTTGGCCGCGCAGGCCGAGGAGGCTCTGGTCCGAGCGGGAAGGCACTGACCGGAAGAGTCAGCCAGGGAGCGGTCACGGCCGAGCCGACACCGCCACGAGTCATTCGAACCGCCGTGAGGCCTCCGTCCTCCAGTTCCTGGACTACCCGCGCCTCCTCACCCAGCCCCTACGTCCTCGGCGTCGGTCGGCGACTGCGAGCCCTGCAGCATTGCAGGACGGCCTGCCGGACACGGGCCAGCAGCATGTTTCGGCCTGCATGGCCGCACTTGTAGCCGGCCGGGTGCCCGGTCCCGGATGGATCGGCCTTGACGCGCATGGCCCAGTACCTCGTTCCGGTTAGTCGGTCCGCACACCGACCTCCGGGGTGCGCTGGCGCGTGCCTGCGCGTCCGGTCCGGCCGGGCCGTCCGGGCAGCGAGTCGTACCAGGCGTTCAACCGCGCGGGGTCCAGTTCGAAGTAGCTCGTGACCACCATCGCGGCCCTGTAGAACAACAGCGCGGCCGTACGCAGGACGCGGATCGCCTGCGGGACGTCGATCCGGAAGGTGTACTGCACGAAGTCCTCGTGCACGACGCGTTCGACGTGACGTGCCACCACGACGTCGAGGTTCGGGTGGGACTGGAGGGAGAGCATGTCGTAGATCCCTCGGGCTTGGTGGAAGCCGTGGACCTTGACGAACGCGCGGACCAGTTCGCCCAGGCTCGGGACGTGCTGGCCGGCGATGTTCCATGGCGGCCCGTTCGGGTGCTGCTCCAGGGTCCAGCCCAGGTCGCCCGCGTCGGGAAACCGGTGGCGCAGTTCCTGCTCGACTTGGGCGCGGAGGTTCTTCGCCGTCCTGAGGTCCTTTTTGGTGGCAGTCATGGAGCCTAGCGTCTGGCGGTAGCGGTGGAAGTTCACGAGCTTGAGCAGCCACCGACGAGCTACCCGTTGATCCGCCGTGATGTCCGGGGCGAGCAGCCACCCGGCCTGTGCGGCGTACTCGGCGACGTGCCGGGCCAATGGCCACAGGGGCAGCGTGACGGCGCGGTCGACGGCCAGGGACCGCAGGCCGAGCAGGTGTTGTGCGGCAGCGTCGGTCAACACGGCGGCATCCCGCCCGGTGTTGGACGCGTCGTGAGCCTGCCAATCGGCGTGACGGGCCGTCAGCAGGACGTCCTCGCGGGATGCTGGGCTGGTCTGCGGCGGCGTGGTTCGGCCCTGCTCTGCGGTCGAACCCCACGCCGCGCACAGTTGCGCGAGCAGTTCACACCACCGGTCCAGCTCGGCGTACTGCTCGCTGGGCGGGACGACATTGGTCACGGGGGTATTCAACCCGGACTGCCTCGGCGCCGCTCTCGGATTTCCGAGGTGGCCTCCGCCGGCGTCCCGTACACCAACCTTAAGTCGTTGTGGGTGTTCGTCGGCGTGCCCCTGCCGCTGGTCGTGGCACTGACCACCGTGAGGTACCTCGCTCGTGCGGGGAAGACAACGCCGCGGTGTCCTACGACTCGACCGCGCTGGGACCACCCCCGCTCGCCCGGGGAAGAAGAACCACGTGGCCTGTGCCGAGTAGTACGGCACCGGACCACCCCCCGCTCGCGGGGGAAGACGAGGAGCACCGGCACGCCACCCACACCGTGGCGGGACCACCCCCGCTCGCGCGGGGAAGACGTGAAGCCGCCCTTCGACAGCTCCAACATCACCGGATCACCCCCGCTCGCGCGGGGAAGTTCTGCATGAAAAACCGCGACAAGGAAACCGCCGAGGATCACCCCCACTCGCGCGGGGAAGACCAGGCCGAGTTGGAGTCGATGGCGCCGGCCGACGGACCACCCCCGCTCGCGCGGGGAAGACACCTGGACGGCGATCGCGCCGCGCAGGCCGAGCGGACCACCCCCGCTCGCGCGGGGAAGACCGGGACGCACCCCGCACCACCTGCCGCTGCCCCGGACCACCCCCCGCTCGCGCGGGGAAGACCGACGAGTGTTCCGTTCCGAGCACGGGCGCCCTGGGACCACCCCCGCTCGCGCGGGGAAGACACGGCCGTCGGACCGCGCCCCAGGATGGCCGCGGGACCACCCCCGCTCGCGCGGGGAAGACTATCTCCTGTCGATCGCATGTCGGTGCGAGAACGTGGTGGATCTTCTCGCAGTGCACGTGCAGATGCACGTGCACGCGCCGGGTCCCGCCAGGAACGACTCAAACACAGGTTTGGCGAGTCCCGATCGTGTAGCCGCTCCAGCGGGCATTCAGCTGCGCCGCGCTGGCCTGCTCATCATGCGAAGCCCGCGCCCGGCGGGCAGCAGGCATACTCGCCGTGCGCCAGATTCGCGTACTGCTCGTCCGGGCGACCTTTAGCCCAACGGCAACTATGCGTGCACCCGGCTTCTCAGTTGGTCGCATCCGCCTGCGGGTTGACCCCGCCTGCGGTGACCCTGTCGCGGATGCCCTTTGGCAAGAGCCTCCACAGCCCGTCTACAGTCGTGGGCCGCGCGATCATCTCCTCGACCAGGTCGCCCGCGGTCTCCAACAGCAGCTCCAGCAGTGCCGGGCATTCCCCGTCGTCGAGGGCCATCACGACCAGCTCGCCGGGCTCGTCGTCCACGTGCAGCGCGCCGTTGCCGGTGACGCGCAGGACGTCGAGGGGCTGCGCGGTCTGTGGGGTCGACTGCAGCCTGATGCGCTCGATCCGTCGGTCGAGCTCCGCCTTTTCGGGGCGTCCGGGCCGAGGGTTCTGATCAGCCGCTCAACCGTGCCGCCCGCCAGCACTGCGCCTGCACGGCGCGAGACTCCGGCGACGGTACGAGCCTCCTCGTACAGCTCGCGCACCTCGGCGCGCATGTCTGCGTGGGGATGGGGCGAGGCGAGACAGGGGGTACACCAGTTGATCGCGACGCCAAGGGACGGCGTGCCACAGCGGGAGCAGACCGACTTGCGCCAAAGTCGGGTCTTCGCAATAGACACGCTCAGCGTGGTCTTCAACACTCATTCAATTGCATCGACGTCGAACCACTGCCGGTGTGCGAACGCCTCGCACCGTGGGGAGTCGAACCCGCTTGCGTGGAGCGCGGCTGGAGGTGGTTGTCCTCTACAACCTCGTCGGGCATCCGGAGCTGCTTGTCATGACGCGCTGTGCTCGCGCGTGTTTGACGAGCCGACCGCCCCCCTCGGCGCATCTGTGTTCATGACGCGTGTCAGCCCAACCGGTCGTTCCGGCGGGGACGACCCGCTTCGGCTTCTACGCCGACGGCGCCGTCCAGCCCCACGTCCCGCTGATCCTGCACGGCGAGGAAGCAGTGGCCTTCATCCGCGATGAAGCCGCCCGGTGCCGCGCACTCGGGGGACCGAGGCGGACGTCGCCGACGCGATCGACGCGCTGCAGGCCACCGGAACCCGTACCGAGGGCACCGACTACGGCCTGTTCCTCCTCAGCGGGCCGGACGACCGCCGAACGGTGCGGCTGGACGCCCCGATCGTCAACGACACCACCACGATTCCCGGACGGCTGTGGGCGTGGACCATGAGCCAGCGCTACGTCCAGCTCTCCCGGCTGACCAAGCCCGGGCTGAAGATCACCAGTGGCATCGACCGATAGTGTCCGGATCCCGTCTTGCCTGGACGTCCAGCTCGGCGACCTCACGCTGATCACCGACACCCTCGACGTCGCAGGAGCTCCCGGCGGGCGTCCAGACAGGCTGGCATGTGTCGAACCGCCGCCGCGGACCACACGGAACGATGGGTGACGTAGTACTTCACCATCCAGTTCGGGCGATGCCACGTCGCCGAACGCAATCGGTGGTAGTCACCATGACCGACGGCGACCCGGCCAAAGATCGTCACGGTCCCGCCCCGCCGCGATCAGGGCGCATCGCGTGACTGGTATGAGTGTTGAGGTTATCCCGGATCAGCACGATCGGTCCGTCGAGCTGCTGGTGAGCGGCGTCCAGCAGGGCGGCGTAGTCGGTCTCGCCGAAGCTGCGCCGTTCGCCCTTACGGCCGCGGTGGACCACCGTGCGGAGATCAACCGGGGCCGGTGTCCGGGTCGGACGCACACCAGCCCGGCGATCGACACCCGGCCCGAACCCTTCCCCGACACCGCCACGGTCGGGGTGTGCCCGCGCCGGCCCCAGGTGCGGGCTTTCGGCGGGCGCAGTGTCTGCCCGGCCTCGTCCTCGAAGCACAGCCAGGCGCCCCGCTGCGCCGCTACCGTCTTCCCGACGGCCACGTCTCCCGCCGCCAGGTCACGACCGCCCGCTCGTCGCGCTCGATCGCCCGGTGCGCGGGCACCTGCGGGGAGAAACCCATACGGTGCAACAGATAGGACACCCCGCGCAGCGTGTAGCGGATGCGGAACAGCCGGGCGATCAGATCGGAGACCCGGGCCAAGGTCCAGCGCTGATCCCCGCCGAACCCGTGCGCGGCCGGACCATGCTCCAAGGCTTCGGGCAGCCTGTCCAACCGTCGCCCGTCCAGCCGACACGACGACCCGCCGGGCCCTTTCGACGCCAGCCCGGCCTCGCCGCCGGCACGCCATCGACGCCGCCGGGTGTGGACCGCGTCGACACCCGCAGCCGCCGGGCGATCTCCGCCACGGGCACGTCCTGGCCGAACCACTCCGCCGCCTGTAACCGGACCTGCTCGCGTTTGGCCCTGCCCCGCTCGGACAGGCCACCACCGTCCGCGTATCGCATCACCCCTGCGTAGACCACACGCCGGTCACGACCGCGCAGGACACGCCGAGACCACGCGATCAACCCTAGCCTTTCAAGATCTGTATCGACGTTTGATGCGTCGCCGCTGCCCCGTCTCGACGCGCTGCCCGGTGTGCGCCACGCGGCACGTTGGCCTGGGCTATTCGGGTACGGCCGAATAGCCCTGGTTTCACGGGCCGGTGAGCCGCGAGCATAGTCGTGCGTAGACCCATCGCCAGCGTTCCTCCTTCAGTGCTGGTCTCTACTGACGCCGGGCGCCGGGGCTGCACGACGGTTGCGCCCTTAGGCAGGGAGGGAATTTCCGCCATCGTGTAACGACCAGCCGGGCCGCGCGGCCACAACCTCAGGGCCAGCAAACACGGCCCGACGGCAGATGCACATCAAGTGGGCCGCTGCCCCGGAAGGAGGAAACCGCCAGAAGAACGAAGCGGAACGCAAAGGAACAACTCATGGATACTAGCGGGAAAGGACGAGAGTCTTCATGGAGACACTCAAAAAGTTCGGCACGCTCGGCGTCGTGATGATCGTCGCGGTTGCCAGTCTCATGCTGGGCGTCACGCCGGCACGCGCGGACGGATACGTGCGCTACGAAAACGTGGGCAACCCGGGCTGGTGCATGTCTAATTCGGCTAAACTCGAGCGTTGCGACGGCAGCAATGGCCAGCGGTGGTGGTGGTCCGTCGCCACGAGCGGGTATTGGAGGGGCAAAATCACGCTGAGGACAGTAAACAGGTATCCCGACGGGAATTATTATTGCCTCACGACGGGCGCGGGTCCGCGACCCTCGGTAGCCACTCTTCAGATCTGCAAAGACACGTGGGCCGAACAGCACTTCACCATATGGGGCCAGAACGGCTGGGTGCTCATCGGTTATGCCGCTCCTGAGGGTTTCCGGGGGGAGTGCCTCAGGCCTTACGGCACCGATCAGCCCGGGAAGGAGGCATACAACATCCAGTTGTTTTCGTGTCCGCCCTCGTTGGCAAACGTGCCGAACATCTTTGCGTGGCGCTATTCGCAATAGCTGACGTCTGCCGGCAGCGACATGCTGCTGGCTTCGATCATCTCCGCAAATACTTCTGCTTGCCTGATGAGCGTCTGATGCGATCAGTTGCCGCAGGACCGCAGGTGTAGATGCTGCTGCCACTTCGCGCCCAGGGTTACAAGCCAGGCGGATAAATCACCGCCGCACGCCTCGTCGCCAACGCGAACACCTATGCCAATTGCGCCCCAGCTTTTGAGGACGTCAGACGGTTCGGCTGCCGCAGGCGACCAGCCGAACCATCTGGCGGACCTTATGCTCCGTCCACACCCTCCCGCTGCATCCTCGGGTGGGCCGCACTTCTGGAGGGATCCCGGATTACCTGTGGAAGGAACCTGCGGCAGATCTCCAGGCCAAGAAATCGCGATAGTCGAATGGGTAGTTCCACCAATCGGTCGCCCCTTGAGTCCTTGCCGACTCTGTCGGGTGTCAAAAGTCGGCCACAGGGGTCTGAACTGCAGTTATTGAGTCGAAAGTGATCGTCTTCCTGCAGGTTGATCGCTCGTGATCGAGGTCGAGAATGCGCACCGGTTATCGCCCGCGGAGCGTGAGGTGCTGCGGTTGCGAGTGGTCGCCGCGTTGGAGTCCGGGAAGGTGGAGGGCTATCGGCAGGCGGCGGAGGTGTTCGGGGTCTCCGAACGCTCGGTGGGCACCTGGTGGAGGGCCTACCGGCGGAACGGTCGCGACGGCCTGGCGACCCGCAGAGGACGTCCCGGCCCGCCGAACTGATCACCCCGGAGGGCCGGGGCACCCTGTTCGCGGCGATGGCCGACTACACGCCCGAGGAGCGGTTGATCGGCGGCCCGTTGTGGACCCGTCAGGCGGTGGTCGAGCTGGTCCGGCTGGTCGTCGGGGTCGACATGACCGAACAGGGTGTCGGGTTGTGGCTGCGCCGCCACGGCTTCACCCCGCGGCGTCCGGCCCGGCGGGCCTATGAACAGCAGGCCGCCGCGGTGCGGGCCTGGCTGGACGAGGACTCCCCGGTGATCGAGGCCAGGCGAAGGCCGAGGGTGCTGCGATCGCGTGGGTCGACCAGTGCGGGCTGCGCTCGGACGCCGCGCCGCCCGGCCGGTCGTGGACGCCGAAGGGCCGGACTCCGGTGGTGCGGGTGACCGGGAAACGGCTGCGGGTCAACGTCATGTCCGCGGTCGCCTCACGCGGCGCGCTGTGGTCCACCGTGTTCACCGAACGCTTCACCGCCGCGGTGTTCACCGCGTTCCTCGACCGCGTGGCCCGCCAGGCCGACCGGAAGGTGCACGTCATCGCCGACCGACACCCGGTGCACCGCAGCAAGGCGGTCCGCGCCTGGCTGCAGGACAACACCGACCGGGTCGAACTGCACCTGATGCCCGGCTACAGCCCGAACTCAACCCGGACGAGCTGCTCAACGCCGACCTCGAACGCAACCAACGCCTCCCGCGCCCGCAACGTCGACCCGCGCCGGCGGTGTCGAAACCTGGGGAGCACGGCGAGGTGGTCCTGGCCACATGCCCTCGCCATCGCGCCCGAGACGGCAGCGGCGAGCCGTTCGGTGCACCGGCCGTGGGGGATCGCACGAGGAGTACGCGGCGGCGCGCTCGGCCGGTCGTGGGCCTGTGGTCAGGGGATCGGCTGGCGCACCCGTCCGATCAGGGCGGTGGCGATGGTGTCGGCGGTCACCCAGCCGTCCTGACCCGCCGCCTCGGGCGGGAGGTCGATTGCGAGGAGGGATTGGTGTCCGGTCAGGTCGATGTGGTCGACCGCGGGGTAGGCGCGCAGGTGCGGGGTGCCG
>NZ_BAAGTN010000021.1:0-73775 GCF_054781895.1 Saccharothrix stipae
CCAGACCCGAACACCGCCAACAAAGCCGCAGCTCAACAGCACCTAACGAAGTCCTACTAGTTGTTGCGGGTCATGACGTTGGTGACGGCTGGTAGGGCCTGAGACGAGGGACGGGTCTTTCGGCGGCAGGATGAGAAGTGCGACCAACTCGTCCGCCGAGCAGAAAGACCCGTCCGTGCTCCACCGTAACGCCCCGCTGTCCGTCGAAGGCCGCCACCGCCTGGTCCAACGCTGCCGCACCCGCCCCATCGCCCAGGTCGCCGCCGAGATGGGCATCTCGCGCCAGTGCGCCTCCAAGTGGGTCAACCGCCATCGCCGCTTCGGCGAGGCCGGCCTGGCCGACCGCCCCAGCGCTCCACATCGGCAGCCCACCGCGACCCCGGCCGAGGTCGTGGTCCGGATCGAGCGGCTGCGCCGCGACCGGAAGTGGTCGGCCCGCCGCATCGCCCTGGAACTGGCGGCCGAGGGCACGGCCGTGTCGGTGCGCACGGTCGGCCGGCACCTGGCCCACCTCGGCCTGAACCGGCGCCGGTTCCTCGACCCGACCGGGGAGAACAACCGCGCGCCCCGCCGGATCGTCGCCCGCTGGCCCGGCCACATGGTCCACCTCGACGTCAAGAAGGTCGGCATCATCCCGACGGCGGCGGCTGGCGGGTCCACGGCAGGGGCAGCGAGCAGGCCAAACAGGTCGAACGCGCCAAAAACACCGGCACCGGCAAGTCCGGCGCCAGCCGCAGCTACACCTACCTGCACTCCGCGGTCGACGGGTTCTCCCGCCTGGCCTACACCGAGGCCCTGCCCGACGAGAAGGCGGTCACCGCGATCAGCTTCACCCACCGGGCGCGGGCGTTCTTCGCCGCCCACGGCATCACCGACATCCACCGCATCGTCACCGACAACGGCTCCTGCTACCGCGCCCACGACTTCGCCACCGTGCTACGCGGAGCCCGCCACCAGCGGATCACGCCCTACACCCCGCGCCACAACGGCAAGGTCGAGCGCTACCAGCGCATCCTCGGCGAGGAATTCCTCTACGCCCACGTCTGGACCAGCGAACAACAACGCACCGACGCCCTGACGATCTGGAACGTGCACTACAACTACCATCGCCCCCACACCGCCGCCGGAAACCGACCACCAGCCACACGGCTCCACACCGGCGTCACCAACGTCATGGCCTCATACAACTAGTGGTGCGTCTCGGAGGGTTGACCCGGTAATCGGCGTGGTGGGCTGATCGGCCAGGCTGGTTCTCGCATGTCGAGTGCGGGAGGTGGCTGTGGCTCGTCGTCCGAGCGGGTTCGTGCGGCCGTTGTCGATGGAGGAAGGCCGGAAACTCCAGCGGATCACCAAAACCGCGAAGGACCCCGTGCGGTCGCGGCGGGCGATCGTGGTGCTGATGTCGGGCCAGGGCCAGGCGGTGCGGGACATCACCTCGTTGATGCAGGTCGGCGAGGACTGCGTGCGGGACGTGATCCACGCGTTCAACGAGCGTGGGTTCGCGGCGCTGGACCCTAAATGGAGCGGCGGGCGGAGTCGGGCGTTCCGCGAGCGGATCTGCCTGATCGCCCGGACCTCGCCCGCCGACTGCGGCATCACCGCGTTCGCTACCTGGTCACTCGCGAAGCTGCGCGACGACCTGCTCGACCGCAGCACCGTCACTGCGGCCGGCAGGGAGATCGTGCGCAGCATCCTGCGCGACGCCGGGATCTCCCTGCAGACCACCACCACCTGGAATGCCTCCACCGACCCCGAGTTCCTCGTGAAGACGCACCGGATCCTGAACCTCTACGACCACCCGCCCGCCGACGGATGCGCGATCCGCCTGGACGAGTTCGGTCCGCTCAGCCTCCAGCCGCGCAAGGGACACCCAACCTGCGCCTCACTCCGCCGGAGTGAGATTCTGCGTCGGGAAGCCGCGCCCGTCCCCCTCACCAGGCGGCGTCCGCGCTCGTCGGCGAGCTGTGGTCAGAATTCCTCCACCTCCTGGAAGACCTTCCCCACGGCGACGTCGTAGCTCCCGTCGGCGTTGGCGAACTGCTGGGCGACCCAGATCGCGGTGTCATCCTTCGGGTCGACGCTCGCCCCGGCGAGGTCACCCCACCGGTAGAGCGTCGACGCCGATCCTCCCTGGCCCCCGTAGGCGTTCCCGCCCGCTTGGAGCAGCCGGCTGGGGCGGATGTCGGTCTCGGTGTTGAGGTAGGCGCTGAACCGCACTTCCGGATAGAGCGTCTGCCCCGAACGCGCGTAGACGACCACCATGTTCTGGTACTTGTTCACCTCCACTGCGGGCCAGCCGTAGTGCACGTGGTCGGCGGGCGCGTCATCGAGGCTGTTCTTGCCGAAGGTGCGGTCGATGAAGCCGCTATTCGGCGCGGTGGACAGGTTGGGGAAGCCGAGCACGGACACCCGCACCAGTCGGATCGAGGAGAGCACCTGCCCGTCGCCGAACCAGTCCTTGCCGTCGTTGCAGACCAGCACGAGGTTGGGGTGCCGGTAGACCACCTTGACCACGTCGGTGCCGAGGTTGGTCATCTGGATGCGGCTCAGCGAGTTCTTCTGCGGGGCGTTCTGCGGCGCGCCGAACGGTTTCACCACCACCGAGGTGCGCACCATCTGCTGCTGCGGCGTGAGCGGGTTCTGCAACCGCCACACGACCAGTTGGTCGGTCGAGAAGCGGTTGACGAAGTACGCGGCGTTGTTCGTGGGGCCATGGTGCACGCAGGGCTGGATCACCACCTTCACCGGGCTGCCGTCCGGGTTCTCCAAGTCCCAGAACTGCCATCCGGCCACCTGCGACGCGGGCACCCCCGCGGCCATCTGGTCGGCGGGCCACACCGTCACCCGCCAGTACCTGCCGGCGACACTGTTGGTCTGGTAAAAGCACTTCGCGTCGATCCCGATGCACGGGTAGTCGGCCCCGTCGCCGGGCTGGTAGGCGGGCGGCCCAGCCACCGCGTCCCACCAGTACAAGTGCCACCCGTCGAGCGGGTTGCTCGTCTTCGACACCGCGACGACGATGATGCCCCGCACCTTCTCCGGTGGAACGTTGGGGCATTTCGCCCCGGTGTTCCCGGTGCCGCCCACGATCCAGAACCGCTTCCGGTACGAGTCGTAGATCGTGCGCAGGTCCGTCACCTCCCGCCCCTCGCAGGCCAGTCCGCTCTCGACCAGCTTGAGCGGGGCGAAGAACTCCTGGGCCGGGCTCATCTCCTTGAGCAACGTCCCGTCCCGGTGGCGGAACGCGATCCGGTTGACGATCGTGGTCACCACATGCGTTTCGCTCACCGAGATCTGCGCGTCCGAGGGCGAGCCTTTCGCGACGAAAGCCGCGGTCCACGACAGCGAGGCCGCCGGTGTCTGCGGCAACCCCGCGGGCCCGACCTGGCCGACCTCCGCAGGCGACCCGTCGCCCGCGGGCGAGGTCACCGGAGGATGGGGGTGCTCCGGGTCGTCGGTGGCCACGCCCGCCACGTCCGCGGGCCGCGTGCCGAACGCGTCCAGGACCTCTGCGGACGCCGCCGTGCCAAACCCCCGGATCGCCTCCTGCGTCAACTCCTCGCCGCCCCCGACCTGCGCGGTGTCGCCCCTCCGGGCGCTCATGCCGCCACCGCCCTGCGCCACTCCGCGGCCGTCAGCCCCGAGCGCACGACGAACGCCAGCCCGGCCACCCTTACCACGACCCACTCGAAGCTGCCGCCACCCCCGTCGGGCTCCACCCCGAAGACCACCTCGACCCACTCGCGCGAGAACAGCGTCGCCGCGGTCACCACTCCGGTCACGGCGGCCAGAGCCGCCTCAACCCAGAACCGCCCGCGCACCTTCGCCCTGGAAGCCATGGAATTCTCCCGTCAGAATGAGTGGAACCCGGTGCCGGAGGACCGTCCGTCCCGCATTCTGGGCGCACCGCCGATCCACGATATGAATGCGCCGACGCCGCCGCAACGACCGCACGGGTGACTCCTATTGCCGATCCGGGAAGAAAACCTGCGGGGTCCTCGTGAAATTGTCATTTCGCTCACCCGCTCGGCGGATTACGCCGCGAAAATGCGGGTTCCAGCGGAGTGGGAATCGGTATGCCTTCGCCGACCCGCTTCAAACACCGTCCATCAACTCGTCACCTCGGCCAACGGGCACCTGCGCACCGGCTCGGCGGACAGGAACAGGTCGTGTACCCCGCCCTCCACCAACACAATCGTCAGTACGCTGCCAGTTTGTTCCGCATGTCGGTGACCCACTGGAACGGCGTGGTCGACAGCATCCGCTCGCCGCGGCACACCTCGCCCGGTCGGGGCACGGCAGGAAGATCAGCGCCAGCGCCACCAGCCCGTAGAGCACGAACGCCCGGCGCGGCTCCACCCGCCCGAAGCGGTGGTAGTGCAGCGCGACCAGGGGCAGCACCAGCGCCCCGACACCCACGAACGCCAGGAAGCCGGCCCGAACCGATTTGACGTACGAACCGGCATGTCCACCCGATCACCGACGACTGTTAGCGGCTTTTCATCACCGGACGGGAATGCTCAAACCCGAGCGAAGCAACGCGGACCGGCGGATCGGCACGGCGCGTGCACGGTGTTCATCCGACCAGGTGGAGGCCGTTGCGCGAACAGGTGTTCCGGTAGTCCCCGGCTAACGAGGGACCGCCGACTGCCCGACCTAACAGCTGTGCCGCAGATCACGAAAAAGGTGCCCGCGTCCCGTGACCCCGTGAGCGAGGAGTGCGCGAGGCTGCTTGACCTCGTCCGCGAGCGGTGCCCCGGGCTGCTGCCCGCCGACCCACTGCGGCCCGGTCAGGTCGGGCCGGAGGTCACGCTCAGCGAGCGCGAGCTCCAGGGGGTCGTGCGGTCGTCGGCGACCTCGGAGGCGGTGGTCTGGCGGCGCAACGGCAGCGAGTTGCTCGTGCACCTGGCCGCGGTCGAGGTGCACTTGGAGGTCGGAATCGTCGTCGTGCTGGTGCCGGTGCGCTGCGATCAGACGGGGAACGCCATGGTGACCGTCGCGTTCGCCGTCGGCGACGACCAGCGGCCGGCGGGCATGCTCGCCGCCACCGAGGAGCAGCCGCGCGGACCGGCCCTGGTGGTCGACCTCTGGGGTGAGGCGCTCACGGCGTTCGCGTGGCAGGCCCTGCTCGGGGCGGCGGCCGGCGTCGCGGGTTCGTCGGGGGAGGACACCGACGGCGCGCCGCTGATCCCGGTCGCCCTCACGGCCGCCGCGGGCTCCGTGTCCGTGCTCACGATGGCCCGCCACACGTTCGACACGGCCGGGTGAGCGGCGTGGACACCGCCGACCTCGGCCCGATCGCCGACCTCGCCCGCGCGCTGGGTCTCGTCACCGCGGAGGGCGCCTTCGCGCCAGGCTGGCTGAGCGACCCCGGCAAGCACCTGGCGCGCGTGTTGTCCGACGACGGCCAGCGGGAAGCGCTGGTCCGCTTCATGGACGACGCCCTGGGCGGCGGCGCGGCGGGCACGGACGCGGACGGGCTCATGTGGTTGCCCGTGGTGGACAGCGGTGCGTTGACGGTGTGCGCCGTCCTCGACGTCCAGTCCGACCACGTCGCCATCGGTGTGGGCGTCACGGTGTCCGGCGCGGCCGAACTGCGCGCGCACGTCCCGGTCTTCCGGACCGGACGCGGTCAGAAGACCGTGCCGGACCCGGTCCTGCTGGGCAAAGAGGGGTGCGTCGTCCGCGTGGACCTCGACATCCCCGTCCACGCGTCCGCCCCCGGAGAGCTCCACCTCGGCGGTGTCGCGGTGACCGCCCTCGTGCCCACCGTCGGTGGCAAGCCGACCCTGTCGGTGCGGCTGCGCGGCCTGCGGCTGCCCGGCGCCGCCGGTCCGGGCGACTTCGCCCTGGACGACGTGGCCGACGCGCTCCCGCTGCTGCTCGGCCTGGTCGGAGCCCAGGCCGACCGGCACCCCGGCCAGCCGGTCGAGGCGTTGGCCAGGCTGATCGGCCTGCGGCCCGGTGTGCCGCCACTACCGGTGCAGGCGCTCCTGGACGAGGGCGCGGCGGCGCTGGCCGAGTGGTTCCTGGCCGTCACCGGGAACCCCGCCTCCCGCGCCGGGTGGCTGGGCGCGCTCGGTGAGCTGGTAGGCGGGCAGGTCCTCGACGGCGCCCTCCGCACGACGGTCGGCGCGGCGCAGCTGAGCCTGGGCCTGGCCGTCACGGCGGATCCCGGCGGTCATCCCCGCGTCACCCCGACGTTCCGGGTCACCGCGGGCGCGCTGGTCGCCGAGGTGGACCTGTGCGTCATCGCCGCCGGTTCCGTCACCGCCCTTCCCCGGCTGTCGGCGTACATGTCGATGCCCGGCCAGCCGGTGTGCGGCCAGGTCCGGGTCGGGTTCACCCTCGACGCGGACCGCCGGCCGGTGTTCCTCCTCGCCACCGATGACGTGGACCTCGGCCCCCACCACTTCGACACGCTCGACCTGACCAACCCCGGCGCACTGGCCGGTGCGCTCGACCAGGTGTTGGACACGCTGTTCGCGACACTGGGCACTGCGGCGGACCGGATCCGGGCACTGATCGGGTTGTCGCCGCCGGACGGCGTCCCGCCGGTGTCCGTGACGCAGCTCGTGCAGCACCCCGTCCAGGCCGTGCGCGAGCACTGGCGGCGGCTGGTCACCGAGCACCCGCAGGCGGTGCCGGAAGTGCTGGAGGCGTTGCGCGGCCTCGTCGGCGAGGTGGACGCCCCCGTCACGGGCGCGGGCACGGCCGAGCAGCCGTGGGTGGTGCCGCTCAAGGACGGGATCGCCCTGCACGTGTCGGCCGGGCCGGGCGGGCTGGAGGTCGCGCTTGTCGCCCACCGCGTCGTGGACACCCTCGGGCACGGCTGCACGCGGGTCGACACCACGCTCCGGTTCGGCCTCGCGACCCTCGACCTCGCCGGCGGGCACGTGGTGTTCCGCCCCTCGGTCGAGGGACGGCTGATCACCAGCGGGACCGACACAGGCGACGCCCGCTTCCCGTTGGGCGACCACCGGGTCCGTGCCGACCACATCGGCCTGGGTGTCGCGTGGCGACCGGAGTCCGGCCTGGCTGTCGAGGTCCTCAGCCCGAACCTCGACGTGGACGGCGTGCCGATGCCCAGCCTGACCGCACCGGGCGGCCCGGAAGCGGCCGAACGCCTGATCGCGCTGCTCTCCGAATCCTCCGGGGCGCCGTGGCTCACGCACCTCGTGGAGGCGCTCGGGTGGCAGTTCGCCGGGACGACCGCCGAGGGCGGGCTGCCGCTCGCCGACCTCCTCGCCGACCCGGCCGGGGCAATCGGGGCCTGGCTGGGCTCGTTGCGCGGCGACCGGCTCGTCTACGCGCTGCACACCGTCGCACGCCTGGTCGGCGGGACGGCCGAGCGCTGGGGACCGTTGCACGGCTCGGGCCGGCCGGACGACCCCTACCTGGTGCCGCTGGGACCCGACCAGTCCGCCACGCCGCAGCTGGCGCTCTGGCTCGCGCCGGACGGGCCCAGCCGCGAGGCCACGGCCGCGCCGCCGCTCCTGCGCGGCTGGCGGCCGGGCATGGACGGCCTGAGCGGCCACATCCTGGCCGACGCGCTCGCCGCGGAGGCCCGCGTCGCGTCGGACCTCGCGGACCTGCTCGCCGGCCGAGCCGATGTCGCCGCCGGCCTCGACGCGCTGTGGAACCGCTGGATCGGCACCGACGGCCGCGTCGTGCCGCCGTCCGTCGACCCGGCCGGCGTGTCCGTGCACCGGCTGGACGCGCCGCTCGACCTCACCGGCGTGCTCGGGCACGCACCGGCGGCGGCCGTGGTGCACGTCGTCGTCACGCCCGACGACCGGGCGGACGTACCGCCGGAACGCCGCATCGACCTGGGTGCACCCGGCCTGGCGCCCGAAGCGTTTCCGGTGCCGACCGGCGGGCCGGGCGAGTGGCTGGTGCTGCTGGGCGGGCGCGCGGACTGCGTCCAGGCCACCGACGACCCGGACGGCGTCGGGGGTCAGGCGGGCCGGCTGCGGCGCGCCCTGGAGGCGTTCGGGCCGGTGACGGTGGTCGCGAGCGCCGAGGCAGGTCACGCGGCGCTGCGCGCTCTCGACGGCCGGTCGGCGGCCGAACTGGTCACCCTCGGCACGCCGTGGGGTCCGGTCGCGTTCACGGTCGTGGACGACCAGCCTGCCGCCGACACCCTCCGACTGCTGCACCACCTGCTGCCACCGCCGGACCCCGAGGAGCCGGACGACGACGACCTCGCACTGGGCCGCCGCCTCGTCGAGGGACTGCACGTGATGACCACCGCGGGCGACCCCGGCCGCGAGCTGCGCCCGCCCGCCACCGGAATCACCCTGCCCGCGGGCGTGCCGGTGCACGCGGTGTACGAGGTTCTCGGTCCGGCCGAGCTGTCCCGTGCGCTGACGGCCGTGGTCGCGGCGGGCCTGGCGTTGCGCGCTCGTGAGCGCCCCGTCCCGGAGGGGCCCGCGACCGGCATCCGGCTCGGCGTGCGGGTGCCGTTGCCGCGGACCGGCCTGGCGAGTGGCCACGCCACCGTGGAGTTCGACGGTACCGTGCACGCCCGGCTTGACCTGCGCCGCTCGGGAGGCTGGCTGGTCGGCGGACCCGAGCCGGGACGCGCGCCTGGACCGCGTCCCGGCCTCGAGGTGCGGTGGCTGTCCGCCGACGTGACCGCTCCGCGCGCCGGTGCCGGCGAGGCGCGCTTGGTCCTGCACGAGGCGGACGTGTTCGGCGTCGAACGCGTGCGATGGCAGGTGGACGGCACCCCGGACGCGCCCCTACTGCCCGAGATCAGGGCGCTGATGTCCGGCGTGGCGGCGGAGTTGGCCGCCGATGCCGCGTCGGCCCCGGTCGTGGCGGTGCTCACCGCGCTGGGCGTGCTGTCGCCGACTGGCGGCGTGCTCGCGGACGGCCTGGACCACCTGCTGCACGACCCTGCCGCGCACCTGTCCGCCGCGCGCACGTCCCAGCTCGACACCGCGCTCACCACCCTGCTGGCGACGGCCGGCGTGGACGCGGACGTGGACGTCATCACCCGTACGCTCACACTCGCGCTCGGCGGCGACGGCGGCATGTTGCCGTGGACGTTCCAGGCCGTCCTGGGTCCCGACCACCCCGTGGTCACCGCGACCGTCGGCGCTGAGGGCGCGCTGGTGCGGCTCAAGACGCCCGCGCTCACCGTCGAGGCCGAGTGGGGCGAGCGGGTCGTGCCGTTGTGGCCGAAACCCGATGCCACGCACCTGCTGGAGCTCGTGCTGTCGGCCGAGGTGGGCCGGCGTGGACTGGCGCACCTGCGGGACCTCGACCCGGTGGCCGCACCGCTCATCGACGGGGTCCTCGGCCCGCTCGGCCTCTCCGGGCTCGGCTCCCTGCCGGGCGTGCTGGCCGATCCGGGACGGTTGTCCGATGTGGACAGCGCCGCCTTCTTCGACGGCCTCAAGCCGGTCCTGGGCGTCGGCGGCGCGCCGGGAGAGTGGCAGCTCGCCGCCGGTGTCGCCCTCCGGGCCGGCGCGCAGGGCCTGGTGCTGGAGCTGGACACGGGCCCGCTCGCGCTCACGGTGAGCCCCGGACCGACCGTGGCCCTGAGTCTCACGACCGATCCCGGGGCGTTGCTCGTGACGCTGGCGGACCAGGGCCTGACGGCGGTCCTGCGGCCCGACGCGGGCGCGGACATCCCGCTGCACCCGGACCCGCCTGGCCTCGGCGTGCTGGTGGCAGGGGCGTCCCCGGCGCTGCCCGCGGTGCTCGACGCGCTCAGCGCGCCACTGGACGCGGTCGGCGCTGTGGTGCGGGCCGTCGGCGACCTGTTCGCCCTGCGCGTCCAGGGCGCGTTCTCCGGACCCGAGCTGACCGCGTTCGCGTCCGACCCGGCGACCGCGCTGGCGAAGGTCCTGCTGAACCCGCCCGCCGGAGCGCTGACGCAGTTCCGCGACGCCCTCGACGCCGTGCTGCCGGGAACGGTCGTCATCGCCGGCGGCGGCCTGACCGTCACCGCGCACGACGTGACGCTGTCGTGGCAGCCCAACCCGTTCCGGATCACGCTGTCCGGCGACGCGGTGCTGTCCCCGGTGGGTGGTGTCTCGGCTTCGGTCGAACTCCGCAAGGATGAGCCGAAGGCGACAATCCACATCGGACCGTCGACCGTCGGCGGCTTCCGCCCCTACGTCCGGGTGGTCACCGGGGACGTGGCCGAAGTGGGCCTGGTGGGGGACACGAGGACCGTCGCGGCGCGCTGGAGCCCAGGTGGCGGGCCGACCCTCATGGCCATCAAGGGCAAGACCACGAGCATCGCGCCCGACCAGGTCGCGCTCGCGCTGCTGGACGTCCTCACCGACCCGCTCGGCGACTACCTGCTGGGCACCGACTCCGTGCAGCAACTGCTGGCCCGCGGTGTCGGCGCCGGCACGGTCAGAGGCGTCCTCGACGGTCCGGTCCTCGCGGGCAACGGGCTCGCGCCGGGGCTGGCGGACCCGACGACGCTGCGCGACCGGCTGGTGCAGGTCGCGGTGAACCTGGCCGCCGCTGGTCCGGAGGTCACCGTCCACGAGCACCTGACCGCACGGCTCGTCGCGGACGACGGCCGGCCCGGCATCGCGCTGGCCCTCACCGACCGGGTCCTCCTCGGCGGCGAGGACATCGCGGTGTGGCTGGAAGGCGACAGCCACTGGATCCGGCGGCCGGACGGCTCCACACCCCAACCGGGTCTGGTCCTGCGGCTGCTGAAGACCGGGCAGCAGACCACGTTCGGCCCCGTCCTGGAGCTCGACGGCCTCGGCGTCCGGATCGGCAGGCACAACGCGCCGCTGCTCGGGGCAGGCGTGCGGCTCGGCTCGGTCGCGCTGCACGGCTACGGGCGGATCGGCGCGGGAGCGGGTGCGGGCGTGCAGGTCACGCTCACCGACCTGGCGGTCGGGCTGAGCGGCGCGGGCAGCGGGGCCAACAAGGTCGCCGAAGGCGTGCTGCGCGACACCGGGAAGGGGTCGACCCGGCTCGCGCCCGCGTTCAGCCCGACTCTGGCCGTGCAGCGCCATGGCACTGGTCCGATCCTGGTGTCGCTGAGCGCGGGCGAAGGCGCGGGCCCGTGGTGGTTGTCGATCCAGAAGGGCTTCGGCCCGGTCTACGTCGAGCAGGTCGGCTTCGGCGTGACGATCGAGCAGGACAAGCTGGAGCGGATCAGCCTGCTGCTCGACGGCCGCGTGTCGCTGTTCGGCCTGACGGCGGCAGTGGACGACCTCCAGCTGTACTACGCCGTGTCGCCCGGCGGCGCGGTCACCGACGCAGGAGAGTGGGGCGTCGACCTCGCGGGGTTCGCCTTCGCAGCAGACCTGGCGGGCATCTCGCTGGAAGGCGGGTTGCGGCGCTTCGGTGAGGGCGCGAACGTCGAGTACGTCGGCATGCTGCTCGGCCGGTTCGCGGCGTACGGGCTCTCGGTGTACGGCGGGTACGGCACGGGCGTGGCGGACGGGCAGTCCTATGCGTCGTTCTTCGCCTACGGCGCGGTCACCGGGCCGATCGGCGGGCCGCCCGCGTTCTTCCTCACCGGCATCGGCGGAGGGCTCGGCATCAATCGGGCCCTCGCCGTGCCGCGCGACCTGGGGCAGTTCGGCGACTTCGTGCTCATCAAGGCGCTCGACCCGGCTTCGCAGCCGTCCGGCGACCCCATGGCGCAGCTGCAGGCCGTGCGCTCGGCGTTCCCCATGGAGCAGGGGCAGGTCTGGTTCGCCGCAGGCGTCGGCTTCACGAGCTTCGCGGTCGTGGACGGCATCGCCG
Source organism: Saccharothrix stipae (assembly GCF_054781895.1). NCBI lineage: Bacteria > Bacillati > Actinomycetota > Actinomycetes > Pseudonocardiales > Pseudonocardiaceae > Saccharothrix > Saccharothrix stipae. Next base: position 11,737 of record NZ_BAAGTN010000021.1, read on the forward strand.
TGGTGTCGGTGTCGGTCGGCGACGGCCTGGAGATCGCGCTGCTCGGCCTGGCCAGGATGGCGTTGCCACGCCCCGAGTTCGCGCTGGTCAGCATCGAACTCGGCCTGCTGGCGCGGTTCTCCACCGCCGAGGGCGTGCTGTGGGTGCAGGCGCAGCTGACCGAGAACTCGTGGCTGCTGCACGAGTCGGTCCGGCTCACCGGCGGGTTCGCGTTCGTCGCCTGGTACAAGGGCCAGTACGCCGGTCAGTTCGTGCTCACCATCGGCGGCTACCACCCGAACTTCCACCGGGACGGCTACCCGGTCGTGCCGCGGCTGGGTTTCCGGTGGGCCGTCGGCGACTTCATCTGTGTCAAGGGCGAGGCGTACTTCGCCCTGACGTCCGAGGCGCTCATGGCGGGCGGCCGGCTGGAGGCGTCCGCCGAGTTCGGCCCGGCCTGGGCGCACGTCGTGTTCGGCGCGGACGGCATCGTCTACTACGACCCGTTCCGGTACGAGCTGTCGGTCTACGCCCGCATCTCGGCCGGGATCACGATCGACTTCTGGATCGGCGAGCTGACCATCTCGATCTCGCGCGGCGCGTCGCTGTGGCTGGCCGGGCCGAAGTTCCACGGCCGTGCCACGTTCGACATCGGTCCGGTGGAGATCACCGTGCCGTTCGGCGACACCGACCAGAACCAGAAGGTGCACCTCGACTGGGACCGGTTCGTCGCCAAGTACCTGGAGGCCGCGGGCGGCGGCCGGGCGCGAGCGATCACCGCGGTCACCGGGCGCGGCACGCTGGCCGCCGACCGGCCGTTCGTCGTGCACTCGGAGTTCGAGCTGCTGGTCGCCACGACCGTGCCCGTGGCGACGTTCGTGGCGGGCGCGGCGGAGATCGAGCACGGCGGCGCCCTGATCGGCATCGCGCCGATGAACGTGGCGGACGCCGGGACGCGGCTGGAGATCGCGCTGCTCGACGGTGGCCTGCAGAACCGGATCGGCGAGCTGGGCCTGAAAACCAGCCAGAGCCCCGGGTTCCCGATCGGCGTCTGGGGACCGCCGCAGCCCGACGACGACCGCAAGGTGCCGCGCGGCGACACGATCAGCGCGATCGACGGCGCCGTGTTCACCGCGACGGCGGCGGTCTCCGGCACGCTGCCGACGCAGGTGGCCCACCACCAGGTGGAGATCGGCGACCGGCTGCCGCTCCCGTTCCTTCCGGAGCACGCTCAGCGCGGTGTGTTCCTGGCCGGAGCGGCGCAGCTCGGGCAGTCGGTCACCGCCGTGCCGGTCGGCCAGGAGGTGGCCACGGCGGTGCGGTGGCTCGCGGACGGCGGTGCGAGCAGGCAGGCCGTGGCGGCGTTCGGGCTCGACCGGACCTCGCCGCCGCTGCTCGGCTCACTCGGCGAGGGCTTCCTGATGGGTACCGGTGACCCGGCGGAGATCGAGGTCGCGACACCGCCGGCGCAGCCCGCCGTGGACCGTGCCGTGCACCCGCCGCGCGCCGTCGGCGTGCTGACCGGTGAGCACGTCGTGGCCCCGATGACCACGGTCGGCGACGCGCCCGACGTGCCGCGCTCCACACCGCCCGACCTCGTCTCGGTGCGCAGGCGGACCGGGCCGGCGATCCCGGCCCGGCTCGTGCGCCGGACCCCGCCGGCCGCACCCCACGGCAAGACCGCGGTGGCCGTGAACAGCGTGCCGGTCACGCGCGTGGCACGGGGCGCGGTCGCCGCGGTGTCGGGGCGGTTCGGGGCGGGCAAGCAGCGCCTGACCGACCTCACCACGGCCCTCACCGCGCCGACGACCCGCCCGGGACGGCTGCTGCGCCCCGGCGAGGTGGCGGTCCTGCAACTGCCCAACGCCGCCTTCGACACCGACCGGAAGACGCCGCGGCCGACCTTGGCCGTGGCCGGGCAGGCGCGGGTCATCGCCTTCGCGCACGGCGGCGCGGTGCTGGAGTCGGCCCCAGGGGTCGTACCCGCCGGGACCGAGCGGTTGGTCGTCGTCGCCGGCGCGTCGACGACGGGTGTCGCCGGGTGGCACAGCGGTCAGGAGCTGGCGTACATCGGCTGGTCCACGGCGGTCGTCGCGGGCGCGGTCGTGCACGCGGAGGGCGCGGTGGTGCGCCGGTCGCGTGACCGGTACCGGACCGGCTGGGTGCCGGGCGCGGAGTTCGTCGACCCGGCGGTGGTGGTGACCACGAGGTTCGACGAGCCGGTGACCGCGGTGGCCGTCGTGGTGGACGACCCGTTGGGCACGGCCGCGGCGCGAGGCCTGGCGTTGGCGCTGTCCGGCGCACGGGCGCCGCAGCCCCCGACCGTCGTAGCGCTGGGCAACCGCAGCGCGCTGGTCTACGGACTGGAGCCCGACGCGACGGCGGTGTCGGTCGGGGTCGCGTCGCAGCCCGGATGGCACCTCGTCGGGGTGCTGGGACTGGTCGGCACGCCCGCCGAGCTGGCGGACCGGTTGGCGCGCCACGGCGTGGACGCCGTCGTCCGGCCGCTGGCGGACGGCGCTGGCAGTGGTGTGGTCGAGGTCGAGTGGAGGCACGAGTGAGCACTCCGGAGCAGGGCAAGTTCACGCTGCACGCCCGCGCGGTGCCGAAGCTCAAGGCGGGCGACTACCGGATCACCGGCACGCAGCAGATCGCCGGCGGCGAGATCGAGCCGTACGACCAGGAGCTGCGGATCAGCTCGCCCCGCTACACCATGCCGCCCGACCAGGTCCTGTCGACGTTCCCGCCCGCCAACGCCCAAGGCGCGTTCGAGCACCGGTTGCCGCAGATCGTGCTCAAGCGGCGCACGCTGCCCTGGGACAGGCGGGCGGGCGATGGCGAGCCGGACGCGATGCCGTGGCTGGCGCTCGTCGTGATCGCGGAGGGCGAGGGGCAGCTCTCCGGAGAGACACCCGTCGCCCAGTGCGTCACGCCGGGCGTGGAGCTGTCCGGCGAGGTCGACGTGCCGACGAGCGTCTACCTCGGCGTGTCGCGGACGGTGGTGAAGGCCGTGTTCCCGACCAAGGCCGAAGTCCCGCTGCTCGCCCACGTGCGACAGGTCGACCCCAGCGACACCGAGCTGGGACTGGGCGACGACGACGGCTTCCTGGCCGTCGTCATGGCCAACCGGCTGCCGCAGCACCGGCGATCCACACCGGACGATCCGGGTGGTCCCGTGCGCTACCTCGCCTGCCTGGTGAACCTGGAGAAGCAGCTGGACGTGCTGCCCGAGCGCGAGGAACCCGTGCTGAAGTTCGACGCCCACCTGGAAGTGCTCGACCTCGGCGCGCTGGCCGTGGCCACGGACACCGACCACTACGTGATGGGCGGCTACGGGCCCGAGCCCGGTCCCAAGGCGCAGGGCGGGAAGGGGCCCAAGACCGTGCCCCAGGCGGCGAAGACCGGCCCCACGCCGAAGACCGCGAGCGCCGCCGCGTGGGTCACCGCGCCGGACAAGGTCGCCGAGGTCGCGGTCAGCGCGTCGGCGGAGGAAGCCGGGCGGCTCGTCCGCGACACGATGGGGCTCGGCTTCCGGTACAACGTCGAGCACCTGGTGCCGTACGAGAAGACCTACCGGTTCCCCGTCCTCGCGCACTGGAGCTTCACGGCCACCGGCGGCGGTTCGTTCGAGACGCTCATGCAGAACCTCGACGTGGGACTGCTCGGCACCACCGCGCCCGCCCCGCGCACCGACCGACCGGCCGCCGAGCTGACCGACACCGGGCATGTCGGCCTGCCGCACCTGACGCGGCGCGGCGAGTCGACCCGCGCCTGGTACCGGGGCCCCTTCACGCCCAGGCCAGCGGGCGTGGACCCTGCCAAGCCGCACGTGCGGCTGCCGTTGGCGCACACCAGCGACCAACTGCGCCGCGTCACACCCGACGGCCGCGAGGACCTGAGCCTGGCGGCGGCGTTCGAGATCGGCAGGCTGCTGGCACTGTCCCAGCCGTCCGCAGTGGCCGCGCAGCTGCGGTGGCGACGGGAACGCTTCGGCTCGGCACGGGCGCGGGAGTTCGCGGCCGCGGCCGTGGAGGGCCTGGACTCCTACGGGTTGCAGGTCGCGTCCGACGACCTCGGGCGGCTGCTCGGCAAAGCGATCACGAAGGCGCTGGCGGCGGACCCGGAGACGGTACTGGGTCCCGGTCGCCCGCTCGCCGACGCCGGTCGGCCGCTCGACCTCCAGGGCGACGTCGACGAGCTGCTGACGGACGGCTTCGGCATCCCGCTGGCCGCGGTCAAGGCCGCGACGGGCCCACTCGATCTGCTGGTCGCGTTGCGGACGACGCAAGTTCCCCTGGTGGCCAAGGACTTCGACGCCGCGGACGCGCTGGCGCTGCGGGCCGGTCTGACCGACCAGGTCGCGCGGCTGTTCCAGGGAGTGCTCTCCGAAGGGGGTCAGGTGTGAAGGGACAGGCCATGACCGCGGCCGAGGCCGTCGCGTTGCTACACGAGACGATCGCCTCGGTGCACTTCACGCCCGCCGACCCCGGTGACGCGTTCGGCGACCGGGTCGTGCCCCTGGACCTGAGCCAGTGGCTCGCCAGGCTGCGGCTGCTGGAGGGGGTGCCGTTCGCCTACCTCGCGGCGGACTCGGAGGTGCTGCCGGCGGAGTCGATCCGGTTCTTCTACCTCGACCGGGCGTGGACCGACGCGCTCGTGCAGGGCGCGCTGAGCGTCGGCACGGTCAACTCGGGCGACCGGGCGCAGCTCGCGACCGTCTACGACCACGTCCGCGCCGAGGTGGACGAGGAGGAGCGGCGGGTCCGTCTGCCCGGCGGCGAGGGCGTCCAGCAGGGGCCCGCGGGTACGGTCACCGGGTTCCTGCTCCGGTCGCGTGCCGTGTCCGGGTGGCCCGGTCTGCACGTGCGGGCCTACACCGCGGAGCCCGCGTCGGCGGACGACGAGATGATCCCCGAGTCCGACCCGCGCCGACTGAAGGTGCTGCGCATGGAACGCCTCGCGCCGGCCGTGCTGCTGGTGCTGATGGACGGCGTGCCCGCCGTCGTGCACATCGAAGAGCCGCGCCAGGGCGTGCAGTTCGGCGTCCGGCTGAAGGCCGCCGGCCAGGCGGGCCAGTTCACCGCGTGGGTGCCCGGCCGGAACGCGCAGACCTCGCGGGACGTCCCCGGGGTCTCGGTGGACGTCCCGTTCCGGCCGAACGCCCCGGGTGTCGTCGATGTCGAAGGGCTGGCCGAGAGCTTCGTGAAGCACAAGGCCGACCTGAAGACCGGTGACGACCTCGACGCCGCCGAACTCGCGCTGCAGATGGTCCGGTTCCCGTACCGGCAGGTGTTCGGCGACACCAGCGCGGACTTCGACGCCGTGTTCCGACCCCAACTCGGGTACGCGCTGCTCGACCTCGTCGCCCGGTTCCGGGCAGGCACGCCATGACCGACCTGCCGCCCGACCTCGTCGCCAAGGCGATGGTCGACCCCGAGTGGTCGCGCCTGGTGCGCCTCGACCTGGACGTGCCGGGGCTGCGCACCTGGGATCCCACGCTGCTGCGCGAGAGCCGGGTCCTCGTCCCGGTCGACGTGCAGGCGCTGTACGTGCCGCAGGGCTCGGCGGAGCGGTTCGTGCGGCTGCCGTTCGCGGCGACCGCGCCGGACGGACAGCCGCCCGAGCCGATGCCCGAGCCGTTCGACCCCGGCGCGCCGCGCCCACCCGGCGTGCACCTGCACTGGGCCCTGCCTGACGCCCTGCTGCGCGGCAACGTGGACGAGGACCGGCTCGGCCTGCCGCTGCTGCCCGACCGCTGGGTCGTGCTGCGACTGGTCGCGCCGATCGGGTCGCTCACCCCGGCCGTGTCCGGCTGGGTGCTGGAGTCCGACACCGCACGAGTGACGCCACTGTCCGACTGGGACGGTCAGCCGTCCGGCGCGCCGCGGCTCGGGCGCACGCTGACCAGGCTGGACGGCGCGGCGGGAGGGTCGATCGCCTGGACCGCCGGGTACGACGCGACCCTCGGCCGGTTCGCCCTGCACGACCCGCTCGACGGCCTCCCCGAGCGCGGGGCGTGGCACGACCTGGCCACGTACCTCGTCGCGGGCTGGTGGTCCGAGCCGACCGCCGACCCGCTCGACGGCGCGCGCACGGACACCAGCCTGCACGTCCGGCTCGCCGAGCTGGGCTGGTCGCTGACCACCGAGGCCGAGGGCGGCGACGAGGACCGGTCGCTGCTGGCGCTGCGCCGCGCGGCGTTCATCGACACCGCGAACCGGTACTCGCCGCGCGTGCGCGGTGTTACCGCGAAGGCCGCCGGACCAGTGGAGCAGACCCACCCGTTCGAGCCCACCTTCTCGACGTTGGCGGACTACGCGGCGTCCGTGCTCGGCGCGGAGCCGGGGTGGCCGCGCTCCACTCTGCTGCACGGCGCGGTGCACGGCGTGCCCGTGTCCGGTGGGGTGGTCGCGGACGGACGGCCGTCGTCGGGCGTGCTGGACGTGGCGTTGGGGCGGCACGGTGACGACGTGGCCGTGACGCTCGCCGCCGCCGGGCTCGGCGCCTCGGCGGACCGGCGGTCGCTGGAGCGCGTGCTGTCGGCGTTCACCGGCCAGTTGCTGCCCCGGCTCGGCACACCCGACGGGCTGGTCGACGTGGACGAGCACGAGCACGCGGCCGGGTTCCTCGCGCTGCCCGGCGGCGACGGCGGAGTGGAACGGGTGTCGGCCGTCCCGGTGGACGTGAGCCGTCCGGTGCCGCCTCCTCCTCGCGTGAAGTGGGCGGGCCGGTCGCGCACGGAACTGCTGCCGCCGCAGGTGTTGCGCGAGGTGGTCCAGCAGTGGGAGCCGGTCGGGGCGCCCGTCGGCGGGGAGGTGAGGGAGGTGCGGCAGCCCGCGCCCCGCTTCCACCGGCCACTCGAACCGGTGGTGGCCGTGCGCGGTCCCCGCCGCAGCCTCCGGCACGGCGGCGACGGCCGGTTCTCCCCGGACGGCAACCTGCTGTGCCGGTGGCCCTCCCAGGTGGTGGAGGGGTACGCGCAGCTCGTGGACGGTGCGCGCCTGCTTCCGTCCGTCGGGTCCGGCGCCGTGCCGCCCGAGGTGGACGCGCTGGCGCGGGAGGCGTTGACGCAGAGCCCCTACCTGCGGGCCTGGCTCGCGGACGTGGCCCATGCGCAGCACGACCTGGACCCGGAGCGGGTCGCGGCCCGGCTGGACGCCGAGGTGCTGCTGCGGTTCGGGCGGCAGGCCGTCTACGACGGCGCGACGCGGGCGTTCGGCGTCTCGTCGACCGGCTCGGGGCGCATGGTCGCCGACGAGCTGCGGCGGTTCTCGCTGGTGCGCGGGGTGGACTCGTCGCCGGTCGCGGTCACCGCGTGGACGCAGCCGTGGGTGCCGCTGTGGCTGGAGTGGACGGCGGAGGTGGAGGTCTCCGACCGGTTCGACGGGTGGTCGCTGGAGGCGGTGGACCTGTCGCCGCCCGGTCCCCTGTCGGCGCCGGTACGCGTGCTGACCGGCCGCAGCCCGCTGCACGACGGCACCGCCTCGACGTTGGCGCGGAGCATCGAGGCGTGGGCGGTAGCCGAGGACGCGCTGGACCTCTCCAACTCCGGTGAGGCCGACGAGGCGACCGAGGCTTCGCTGTCCGGGCTGGCCGACGCGATCGGCAACCTGGACGTGCTGACGGCGGGCCTCGACGTGCACGACCGACTCCTGGGCCTGCCCGCCGACCGGCTCCGGACCCGCGCCCCGGACGGGACCCTGGGCCACGTCACGCCGGTCGCCGACCCGCTGCTGGTGGCCTGCGGCACGCTCCGGCTGACCGCGGCCAGGATCGTGGACGCGTTCGGCCGCACCCTGGACCTGCCGACCGCCCGCGTGCCCGCCCGTGACGACGCCTCGGGAGCCCTCCTGCTGCGGCCGCGGCTGACCCGCCCGGCCCGCTGGCTGTTCCGCTTCACGTCCCCCGCCGACGACGCCGAGGCTTCGGCCGGTGGTGCGAGCCCCGTGGCGGGTTTCCTCCTGCCGGACCACCTGGACGAGGCGCTGGAGGTGTTCGACGCGGCCGGACAGCCCGTCGGGCAGCTCATGGACGTGGGCGGTGTCGCGTGGGAGATCGCGCCGGGCCGTGCCGGACCCGCCGACGCGGGCCCGCTGCACGACCTGTCCGGCGGGGCGCGCCTGCTCGGCCACCTGGCGGCGGGGATGGTGGCGGCGGACGCGGCGGCGCGTGCCGGATCGCCGGTGGGCGTGGCGCAGCCCGAGTCGGGGCTGTCGGCGTTCCTGCGCGCCGTCGACTCGACGCTGTGGACCGTCGACACGTACGCGGCGTTCGGCTCGGTGGCGGGTCTGGTGGGCCGTCCCCTGGCCGTCGTGCGGGCGACGCTTCGCCTGGAGGTGTCCGACGACCTGGCGGAGCTGGACCTGTCGGACCCGGTGCTGCACGCCTCCCGCTCGGCCGCCTACCGCGCGTTGGCCGACCGCGCGTTCACCGTGCGGATCGGCGAGCTGACCAGGGACGACGACGGCTTGGTCGCGTTCTTCGTGGACGACGACTACCACCACGCGCACGTGGTGGACAAGGTGGTGCGCGACGGCGCGCTGTCCGGCGGGCGCTGGAAGGGCCACTTCGGCCCGTTCGGCTCGACCCCCGTCGTGCCCTCACCCGAGCCGATCACCCACCCGTACGTGGTGGCGGACGACGAGCTGACCGTCCACATCGGACAAGTCGTGCGCCTGACGCTGCTGATGCACCCGACCGGCAAAGTACACCTGACCTCGGGTGTCCTGCCCCGCAAGGCGCTGCGCCTCGCCGACGACTGGGTCCGCGGCGGCCTGTCCGCCATCGCACCGTCCGCCCGCGTGGGTCCCGTGTTGGTCGACCCGGACCAAGTCCGCCTGCCGAAGGTGTCGTCGTTCGGCGCGGACCAGTTGTGGACCAGGCGCACCGGTCCCGCGACCTGGCGTGACGACCCGATCCTGGCCGCCACCCAGTCCGCCCTGCTGCCCGACCTGCCGCACCGCGTCGAGGAGGGCTACCTCCGCATCGCGCCCGAGGAGGCGACCCCGTGAGCCGCTACGACTGGCCACCCTCCTCGGCGGGGCGGATCGTGGACGACGCCGGGGGCCGTGCGGCGTACAACGTCCGGCGCGCCGTCGTGCTGGAGTCCTCCGCGGACCGGTTGTCGGTTGCCTCGCCGCCGACGGGCGACCAGCACGTGTGGGTGCCGGTCGGCCCGGACACCGTGATCCACGGCCAGGCCGACAGCGGTCCGCGCGTGTCGGGCCGCATCCGCGACCTCCAGGTCGACGACGGAGGCCAACGGGCGTACGCCGCGGCGGCCGGTGGCGGCGTCTGGTACACCGAGGACGGCGCCACGACGTGGCGGCCACTGGGCAACTGGGCGGCGACCACGCCGCAGCACCCCGAGCGGTCGGCGGCCATCTTGTCGTGCGGCAGCATCGAGGTCGACTTCGGCGACACCGCGGCGGACGACAAGGTCGTCGTCGGCACCGGGGAGTTGACGTCGTACCCCAAGGGCGTTCCCGGTGGGCACCTGGGCGGTGTCGGTGTGCTGTGGTCGACCGGTCCGGCGGTGAGACCGGAGTTCGACGACCCGTGGACGCGGGAACTGCCGGAGTTGGAGGGCTGCGGCGTCTACCGCATCGCCCGTACCGGGCCGACGTACTTCCTGGCGACGACCCACGGCTTGTACCGCGGGCCGCTGGGTGCGCTCGGGCCGGTCACCACCGGTCCGTTCGCCGACCGACCGGTGCTGACCGACGTGCTGCACGTCGTGGGGCCCCAACGGCTCTTCGTCGCCTCGAACACCCAGCAACTGTGGGTGTCGGACGACCAGGGGGACTCCTTCACCGAGGTGGAGCTGCCGGGCCACACCGCAGGGCGACTCGGCCTCGCCGTCTCGCCGGACGACCCCGCCCTCGTCTACGTGCTGGGTGGCGGCTCGGCGCTGGGCGGCGGCCCGCTGCTGTGGCGCGTCGAGGCCAAACCCGGTGGTTTCCAGGGCCGGCCGATCGGCAACGTCCCGGCGAACCTCTTCGGCGAGAAGGACGCGGGTCGACGGGCTTCCTACCACCTCGCGATCGCGGCCAAGCCGGACGACGCTTCCGTCATCGTGCTGGGCGGCGGTTCCGCGGGCGCCGTGATGGACGCCGCGCTGGTGCGGTGCACGGTGCAGGACAAGGGAGGCGCCCTCTCGCTCGACTGGGACCCGAAGCACGACGTGGAGGACTACGCCGGCATCGAACAGGGAAGAGCGCCCGCGACGGGGTTCGCGCTCGACCCCACGTGGATCGGCCTGGGGGTGCACGCCGACGTGCACGCCGTCCGGTTCGTCGCGGGCGATGACGGGCACGAGCTGTGGGTCGCCTGCGACGGCGGCGTGTTCCGCTCGCGCTCGACGCCGACGCACCAGGCGGGCGCGAACGGCACATTCGCCGCCCTGAACACCGGTCTCGGTGTGCTGGAGACGGGCTACGTCGCCGGACACCCCTTCAACGACATGAGCATGGTCGCCGGAACTCAGGACAACGGGACGATCGTGCGCATCGGCGACGGCGTCTGGGAGCTGGTAGCCGAAGGCGACGGCGGCGGTGTGGCGTTCCACCCGGACCACCCCGAGGTGGTGGTGTGCCAGTACACGGGTGCCGACTGGCGCGCGGAGTGGTTCGACGCGCAGCGGGCACAGTCTCGCCAGTGGGCCGTTCCGGTCCTGCGGGAGAAGCAGAAGGGCAAGAGTTCGGACTCGGAGGACAAGGAGAACAACGCGACCTTGTTCTACTCCGGCGTCGCGGTCGTCCGGAGCGGGACCGGCGCCACCCGGGTGGCCATCGGCACGAACCGCGTGTGGGCCTGCCTGGACTTCGACCCGGCGATCAGCCTGCCCAACACGTGGGTGACGCTGCCGAACGGGCTGGTCGACCCGCGGCAGGGGACGGAACCGGACGACGTCGCCGACGTCCGGTACGAGGGCGGCAGCGGGCACGTCGTCGCACTGCGCTGGGAGACCGACACGCGACTCCTCGTCCTGATGCGGGGCGCCGTCCTCCGGTACCGGCTCGACGTCTCACCACCGTGGGAGGTCGACGTCCTCACCGACGACCAGGCCAAGAAGTACCGACCGGCGGTCCAAGAGGACATCAAGCCGTCGATGCCGTACCTGCCCAGGCCCGTCGGCACGGAGTGGAGCGACATCGCGGTGCACGACCCCGACCGGGGCAGCGGGTCGTGCTACGTCGCCACCACCGGCTCCTCCGACGTCGCGGGCATGGACACGCTGTGGTGGCACAACGGGTTCGAGCACTGGCACCGGACCGGGCTCCGCGAGGAAGGGGCGCCGGCTCCGGCCTACGCGGTCGTCGTCGACCCGGACGACAGGGGTGTCGTGTACGTCGGCACGGGCACCGGTGTGCTGCGCGGAGAGCTGGTCCAGCTCCCGGAAGGCCCGGACTGGTCGTGGCAGCGGATGGACGTGGGCCTGCCCTCGGCCGCGGTGCAGGACCTGGCGCTGCACAAGCACGACGGCCGCAAGCTGCTGCGTGCCGCGCTCCAGTCGCGCGGGGTGTGGGAAGTCGACCTCTCGGGTGATCCCGGCCCGAAGACGTACCTCAAGGCGGTGCGGTACGACAGCAGGCGCCGCCCCGGGCCACCCGGCAAGACGCGGTTCCCGCGGCGAGAGCGGTTCGACGAGACGACGCCGTGGTTCACAAGTCCCGACATCGCCGTGCGCCCGGCGCCCGGCGAAGCCTCCGCGGGACCCGGCGGCAACCCGTTGGCCACTTCGCGCCGAGCCGACCGCCGGCTGTGGGAGTTCCAGGCGGCACTGCACGACGTCGACCCGCTGTGCCGGCCGACCGGCCTGTGGACCCCTCTGTTCGAACGCAGGCTCATCGCGTTCCGGAAGGCGAACCCGGTGAACGGCAAGCCGGTGCCGGCGGCCGATCAGTCCCTCGTCGACCAGGCTGTGTGGGACCAGGTCGTCAAGGGCCACGAGGCCAAGCCGATGTGGGACGGTGTCGAGCCCACCGAAGCGGACCTGCTGGAGCTGGTCCGCCACCACATGCAGGACAACCACGTGACGAGGGTGTTCTGGGAGAAACTGGCCGTCGACGTGCTCGTCCACCACCGCGACGTCCGCCCCTTGGACCCGTCGGCGGTGCGCGTGATGCTGCTGCGCCGCGAGTTGGCGGTCGGTGAGGCCTTCGGGACCCTGGCGCTCGACGACGCGGCCTGCGCGGCCGTGACGACGGTCTTGGACGGTGGGCCGGCCGCCCCGGTCGGACCGTGGACGTTCGCCGACCTGGCGGGCGAACCGGTGCGGCAACCGTCGTTCCCGCTCAGCGCCCGGGCACCGCGACCGGTGACCTTCCCCGTGGATGCACCCGGTTCCGGCAAGCAGGTGTTGTTGCTGGCCGTGATGACGACGGACGCCGACCCCGTGGCGTTGGAGCCGGGTCTGGTGTCGGAGAAGGTCGACACGGACCACCACCTAGCGGCGAGGATGCTCACCCAATGATGACCCTGCAGATCGTGGTCGTGCTGGTCGCCATCGCGGTGGCGTTCGCCCTGTCGGCGTCGGCGGGGTTCGGCGGGAGCCTGATCCTCGTGCCCGCGCTGGGGTTGTTGATGGGCACCAAGCCGGGGACGGCGCTGGCCGCGTTGCTGTTGGCGGCCAACAACGTCATGAAGGTGTGGGCCTATCGGCGGACCATCCCGTGGCGGCGCGCGTGGGTCGTGGTGGTGTTGGTCGCGGTCGGGTCGGCCCTAGGTGCGCTGGTGTTCGTGGCGGCGCCGGAGGAGGCGGTGGCGGTGGCGGTGATCGTGTCGTTCGTCCTGGCGTTCGCGGTCGAGCGGTTGGACCTGCGGAAGGTCAAGGTGGTCGGCACGCACCTGTTCGCGTTCGGCTCCGGCGCGTTGTCGGGGTTCAGCGGCACTTCGGGACCGTTAAAAGGGCTTGCGGTGCGGAGCCTGCCGTTGGACCGGCTCCATGTGGTCGGCGCGTTGTCATTGGTGTCGTTGGTGGGCGACGTGACGAAGACCGCCATCTGGACGGAGGCGAACCTCATCCCGTCCGGAGGCTACCTCCTGACCGCCGCCGCAGTGCCGTTGATGGTGGGAGCGACGCTGTTAGGCAGGCGTTTCAACACCCACATCGGCGAACGCGGCTACACCGGCCTGTTCTGGACCGTGATGGTGGGCTACACGGCCCGACTGATCACCGGCCTGTAATGCCACCTCTCGCACCACAACGGTCGCGCTCTCCCGACATTCCGGCGGCACCTCGACCGTGGCCTTGGCACATCGGACCCGCGACGACGGGGCCGACCTGCCGGTTGTGGGCGTCGATGTTCTGGGACGCTGAGATGCCTCGACACGGTGTTCGCGCGCAACGGCCTGGCCGCCACGCTGGTGCTCCGCCTGTTCCCGGTGATCCCGTTCGCACGTCGCGGAACTCGCTGCGGACGGCCGGCTCGACCGGCTCGCGGTTGTCGGGGACGACGAGACGGCCGTCCGGGTCGTGTTCGACCACTCCTACGCGGCCCTGGCAGCGGAGCCGGAGTCGGTGAAGGGCGTCTGCATGAGCACGGACGAGGGTGCCGCAAGGCAAGGTGAACTCACCGCCGGGCAGGAGGAGAACCTGGTGGAGGCGATGCTGCGTCACCAGGTCGGCATCGACCCCGACCACGTCGGCGCCGTGCTGGACCTGGCCGCCGTCGGCCTGGTCAACAGCGCGTGGCGCAACAGCCCCGTGGAAGACTGGCACGCCGGAGACGGCCCCCTGAGTGACGGCGACATGCTGCGGATCAACGCCCACACCACCCTGTGCCTGCCGATAACTCCATCCATGCAGGTTGAAGCCGTGCGTAGCGTGAGGGGCGGAGGTGCTCGTGAGTACGACTGCAGGTCCGCAGCGTCCTCGGCTGACACGGCATGATGACCGACCGTGCTACTCCGACTGGCCTACCTCGGTGTGACCAACGCGTTCGCGTTGCTGCGCCTGCTGCCCATGAGCGACGGGGACAAGGACGTGGAGATCCTGGCGCTGCGCCACCAGATCATGGTCCTGCAACGCCAACTCGGAGACGCCCGACCACGGTTCTCTCCCGCCGACCGGGCCTTCCTCGCGGCCCTGCTGCACCGACTCCCGATGCAAGCGCTTCGTCGACTCCGACTACTGGTGCGCCCGGAGACGGTGCTCCGGTGGCACCGAGACCTCCTCGCCCACCGCCACGCAGCCAGATCCCGACCCAAGCGTCCCGGCCGACCACGGACCATCCGCTCGATCCGCCTCCTGGTGCTGCGCCTGGCACGAGAGAATCCGACCTGGGGCTACCGCCGCATCCACGGCGAACTCCTCGTACTCGGCATCAAGGTCGCCGCCTCCACCGTCTGGCAGATCCTCCAGGACACCGGCATCAACCCCGCTCCCGAGCGCACCTCGACGACCTGGTCGACCTTCCTCCGCTCCCAAGCCGACGCGCTCCTGGCCTGCGACTTCTTCGAGACCACCACCCTGAGCGGTACCCGCCTGTTCGTGCTCGCGGTGATCGAGCACGCCAGCCGCCGGATCCACGTGCTCGGTGCCACCGCGTACCCGACCGCCTCCTGGGTCGCCCAAGCCGCCAGGAACCTCGTCATGGACCTCGAGGACGCGGGTAGTTCCGCGCGGTTCCTGATCCGCGACCGCGACGGCAAGTACCCCGCCCTGTTCGACGCCGTCCTCACCGACGCCGGCATCCAGACCGTCTTCAGCGGCGTCCGGATCCCGCGGATGAACTCGATCATGGAACGCTGGATCCGCAGCTGCCGACGCGAACTCCTCGACCGCACCCTCATCTGGAACCAGCAGCACCTACTCCACGCCCTGCGCGAGTACGAGACGTTCTACAACACCCACCGTCCTCACCAAGGCATCTGCAATGCCCGACCACTGCGCACGCTGCCACCAGCCGTCACCGATCAAGCGACGAACACCCGACTCGACATCCGCCGACGGCAACGACTGGGCGGCATCCTCAACGAGTACCACCAAGCCGCCTGAACTGCACGGACGACATTTTCGGCAAGCACACCGTCGGGACCGGGGCCGCGCCGTCGGCCCTGTCTCCCGGCCGCTGCCGTACCGCCTGGCGTACCGCCCACCCCGCGGACGCACTCTCGGCCGCGAAGCGCTGAGCGAGCCGGGTCTTGCCCTGTCCACCGCGCCCGTGCAGCACGCGGACTGTGCGCCCATCGGTCTCGTCCCGCCACTCCCGGAGATTGGCCAACTCGGCAGCGCGTCCGGTGAAATCCACCACGGCGTAACGGGCGAGCAGTAACTCGCTGAGTTGCCGCAGCTCGTCGGGATGGTGATGCTTGTCCGACTCGTTCGCGAGCCGCGCCAGCCGGAACGGCGCCGAGGCATTGGTCCGTTGGGTGGCCACGGCATCGGTCTGATGGACGACCACCACCTGGCCGATTTCACCGGCCTGGATTACGGTTCCGCTGACTTCGTTCAGGTTGTCCGCAGATCTGCGGAATCGTTTCGCCCAGCTCGCCCAGTCCATGATGCAATGATGCCTCGGCGATCATCCACGCTCGCGCCGGACCTGTCCGACCCGCCGCCGCTTACCGCGCAGTTCGGCCCACTGGGTGTCGGTGACGTCGTTGGGATACCGCCGGGCTCGACGTACGGGCTGGTGGGAGGCATTCATCTGGACGGTTGACCATGCTTGGCCGTCCCCTCGCCCAGCGCGTTCTGATAAAGAAGCCTCTTGTGGGCCCGAAAGTGCGTCATAGTGAGCCGTGGGCTTGACGGGTTGGGCAAAGCGGTTCCGCAGATCTGCGGGAAACCGGAACGAATTCGACGGAACCGTCTATGGACCCGTGATCCAGGCGGGCAATGTCGGCCAGATAGTGGTGAGTGACACCTCGGCTCCGTTCCGGCTGACGCGGCTCGCGAACGAGTCGGACGAGCAGCAACCGTTCGGCGAGGTGCGGCAGCTCAGCGAGTTGCTGTTGGCCCGTCGTGCCGTGGTGGGGTTCACCGGGCGCGCTGCCGAGTTGGCCAAGCTGCGGGAGTGGCGGGACAGGGTGATCGGGCGAGCGGTCTGCGTCTTGCACGGGCGCGGTGGACAGGGCAAGACCCGGCTCGCCCAGCACTTCGCAGCCGAAAGCGCAGCCGCAGGCTGGGCGGCGCGTCAAGCGGTCCGGCGGCACTCGGGCAGAACGGCTTATGACCAGGACTCGCTGCAGACGGGACAACCGACTCTGGTGGTGGTGGATTACGCCGAACGATGGCCGACCGACGATCTTCTCCGGCTGCTCGGCGATCTGAACGAAGCCCACGGGGATCGACTGCGCGTGTTGCTGATCGCACGCACGGCAGGTGCCTGGTGGGCCGACATGCGTCACGAACTGTACGGCCTGGGCTATGTCTGCGGTTCCCAACCGTTGTCCGACCTGCCTCCCGCGGTCGACCGGCAGGAGGTGTTCGCTGCGGCGCGACAGCACTTCGCCGCCAGGCTCGGGGTCGACCCCGACTCGGTGCCTGTCCCCGCGGACCTCGACGGTGAAGGATTCGGGCTGATGCTGAGTGTACAGATGGCGGCGCTCGTAGCGGTCGACGCGCAACGCCGTGGCGTGCGGCCACCGACAGACGCTGCGGAACTGTCCACCTACCTGCTCGACCGTGAGCGGAGCCAATGGGCCGCGCTTCATCGCAACCGGGTCATCACGGCCGATTCGACTGCGATGGCGCGAATGGTGCTCGTGGCCACGCTCGTGCGGGCTTGCCGTGAGGATGTCGGAGTCACCGCCCTGCTTACCGCTCGGGTCACCACGAACCCGGACACCGCACGCTCACTGCTGGTCGATCACGCCGTCCCGTATCCGCCGCGAGATCGAAGCACGGTGTTGGAATCGCTATACCCCGACCGACTCGCCGAGGACTTCCTAGCGCTGTCGGTCCCCGGACACGATCACACCGAGCAGTACGACAGTCCCTGGTCTCTGACCGCCATCTCCGGTCTTCTTGCTCCGGCCGACGAGTCCGGAAGTCCACCGACCTGGGCTCGGGAGACCCTGGTCGGGTTGGTGGAGGCGGCCCACCGCTGGCCCCACCTGGTCGGCACAGCCCTCACACCCACGATTACTGCCCACCCTCGCCTCGCCCTCATCGCGGGCAACGCCACCCTGGAACGCCTGGCCACCCTGCCCGACCTCCCCATCGCGATGCTGGACGCGATTCACGGGGTTCTCCCGCCGGGCAGGCACACCGACCTGGACGCGGGCATCGCCCGGCTGGAGACCGTTCGCGTTGACCACCACCTGTCGAAGACCATCGACCCCGCCGAACGCGCCCACCTTCAGGTCACCCTCGCCAAACGCCTCTCCAACGCCGGCCGTCACGCCGCCGCCCTGGTCCGTGCCAAGACGGCCCTCAAGTTGTACGAAGGTCTCGATGTGTCCCACCCGGCCAGGCTGCTCGGCATAGGTCAGGCGTCGAACAACTGTGCGGTCTGGTC
This sequence comes from Saccharothrix stipae, assembly GCF_054781895.1. Classification (NCBI taxonomy): domain Bacteria; kingdom Bacillati; phylum Actinomycetota; class Actinomycetes; order Pseudonocardiales; family Pseudonocardiaceae; genus Saccharothrix; species Saccharothrix stipae. The sequence goes on from NZ_BAAGTN010000021.1 coordinate 29,181, forward strand.
CGAGCAACTGGGTCGACCACGGAAAGCACTCGAACACGCGGCGAGGGCCGTTGACGCCTACCGGACCCTGGCCGCTGTCGACGCCAACCATCTGCCGCACCTCGCGACAGCCTTGGACGTCCACGCGGGGCAGCTGGCACAACACGGACGCGGAGCTGAAGCCGTCCTGTTGGCCGGGGAAGCTGTCGACATCCAGCGCGATCTGGTCGACACCGATCCCGAGACGCACCGGCCGAACCTCGCCAACAGGTTGATCAATCAAGGCCTGTTGTTGTCGCAACAGGGTCGGTACGCCGAGGCACTGCCCCCGACCCGGGAAGCCGTGGAGATCTATCGGGACCTGATCGCCGCCGACAGACCGGCGCACCTGCCCGAGTTGGCCACCGCGTTGGCCAACTTCGGCACTCGGCTCGCGGAAGTAGGTCGCCCGTCGGAGGCACTGGCGCCGACCGAAGAAGCGGTGGACATCCGCCGAGAGTTGAGCGAGGTCAACCCGGCGGCCCATCGCGCCGACCTCGCGATGGTGTTGAACAACTACGCGCTCCGCCTGGCTGGGATTGGGCGATCGGAGGACGCGCTGCGCATCATCGAGATGTGCCTTGCCCACTACCGCACCTTGGCCAAGCGCAACCCGGCCGCGCACCGACCGGATCTCGCCAGGGCGCTACACAACTACGCGATCCGACTTTCCGCCTTGAGCCGGGCTGAGGAAGCTCTCGTCGCCTCCGCGGAGGCATTGACCATATACCGGGCCTTGGCCGACAACCACCCGGCTGTGTTCGCCCCTGATGTAGCGCTCGCCCTGGTCAACCACGGACTACAGCTGATGGTCCTGAAGCGGGGAACGGAAATGCTCGCCTTCATCGAGGAAGCTCTCGACAGGTACCGGCAGCTCGCGGAGCGCGACCCGGCTGTCCACTTGCCTACCCTCGCCATGGTCCTGGCCAGCCACGGGTTCGCCCTGGAATTGTGTGACCGCTCCGGTGATGCGATCACGTCGTTCGACGAATCCGCAGCTGTCTATCGGCGCCTTGCGAACGGCAGCTTTGCCACCTACGTCGTCCCCCTGGTCAGAAGCCTCACCGAAGCCGCGTCGGTGAGGGCGTCCAGTGGCAGCGATCTCGACCGCGGAGTCGCACTGGCCGAAGAGGCGATCGCGCTGCTGGAAACGGCGGACTACCCCGCCGACCTGCACACCCAGACCCGGCAGTACCTCGACGTCATCATCGCCCACCTCTTGGACGCCCTGGGCCGCGAGAACGAGGTGGAAGACTTTCGCCGACGACTTGTCCGCTGAACAACACCTCGCCAGTGCCGCCCACCGACCGATGGTGTGATCGTCATCGCACGGCCGCACCGTCACACGTGATCGCCTGCGGACGATGGGTTCGGTATGGAGTTGTCCCCCGCGTCTCCGCGCCGGTGCGGCGGTCGAGTGTGCCTGTATCGCCTTGGTGGCGCTCTGAGGAGCCGGGGATGAGGGCTCGCCGGACGCGGATCGTGCTGGTCGAGACCGCCTTGGTATTCGTCACGGGGTTGGTAGTCAACGCGGCAAGTGAGCATCTGCCGTCGTGGTTGGGCCGTCCATGGGTGGTCTGGCCCGTGTTGCTCGCGGTGTTGGTGGTCATGGTCGGCGTGACCTACCGGGCACGGGCGACGGAGGGGCAAGGCGGTGGACGGGCGTCGGCGTGGAACGTGCCCGGTGCCAATCCCCACTTCACGGGTCGAGCCGTGGACTTGGCTCGGGTCAACCGGCTGCTGCGGAAGCGCTCGCGCGTGGCGGTGCACACGATCAGGGGCATGGGCGGTGTCGGCAAAACGCAGCTGGCGATGGAGTACTGCCACCGCAACAGCAGACGGTACGACGTCGTGTGGTGGGTCTCCGCAGACGTCCCGGCTCTGATCCCGGATCAGTTGCGTTCGCTCGGCAGGGCGATGGGAATGAGTCTTCCCGAGGATACCGACGAGGCGGTTCAGTCGCTGTTGTCGCACCTGCGCACCCTGCGGCGATGGCTCCTGGTGTTCGACAACGCCGAGGCAGCCACGGACCTGCACCCGTACCTACCGTCTGACTCGGGGCACGTGCTGGTGACGACCCAGCGCGGTGGGTTCGACGCGATCGGCGGGGTCATCGAGCTGGACACCCTGTCCCGACGGGAATCGACCGGGCTGCTGGCGCGCCGCGCGCCGTCGCTGTCGCGGGCGCAGGCGGACGAACTCGCCGAACTGCTGGGCGACCTGCCGCTGGGACTGGAGCAGGCCGCTGCCTACATCACGCGTTCCCACATACCGCCTGACGAGTACCTGAACCTGTTACGCACAAGTCCGGACAGGGTGGTCGACAAGGGGGAGGACGGCCAACGCCGAACGGCCGACCGGTCGTTGGACAAGCTGTGGACCGTGAGCTTGGACCACCTCGACAGGCACCACCCCGCAGCCGCACAACTGCTCGCGCTCTGCGCCTACCTCGCGCCCGACGCGATCCCGCTGAATCTCGTCGCCTTTGACGCGACGCTTCTGCCCGCGCCACTGAACGCGGCCGTGTCCGACTCCGCAGCCCTGAGCCACGTCGTCGGTGCGCTCACGGACTACTCCCTGCTGAAACGCGACGACGGCGACCTCGTGGTGCACCGCTTGCTCCAACTCGCCGTGCAGAACCGCACGGCGAGGACCGACGCGGGACACGACCACCTCCTGCGCCACGTGGCCGCACTGCTGCGGGGTGCCCTTCCGGCAGACCTGATGAGAGAGCCCCGCGCGTGGCCGATCTGGCGGGAACTCCTGCCACACGTACTGACGGTGCTGCACCACGAGCACCGGCTTCACGTCCTCGCACCCGAGCGGACCTCGTGGCTCCTTTACCAGACGGCGGTCTACTTCAGGGCCACGGGCCGCCCCTTGGAGGCACAGCCGCTGCTCGACCGCGCGGTCGCGATCGACGAAGCCGCGCACAGCCCTGATCACCCCGACCTCGTCCCGGGCCTCAATCACCTGTCCCGGAACCTGCGGACTCTCGGGCGCTCCACCGAGGCGCACTCCGTCCTCAAACGGGCACTCACGATCATCGAGAAAGCACACGGGCACGACCACCCCGACGTCGCCGTCGTCGCGAGCGAGCTCGGCATGGTCCTGTCCGACCTCGGACACCACGCCGACGCCCGAGCCCACCTCGAACGGGCACTCGCCATCACCGAGACCCTCCATGAGGACGACCACCCGGACGTCGCGGCCTGCGCGACCAACCTCGCGACCGTCCTGCAGGACTTGGGGCACCTCCCCGAAGCGCGCCACCTGCACGAACGCGCGTTGCGGATCAGTGAAGCCGCGAGGGGAGAGGATCACCCCGATGTCGCGGCATGCGCCGGCAACCTCGCACTCGTCCTCCAAGGCCTTGGGCACTCCGAAGAGGCATTACCACTGCTCGAACGCGCACTCCGGATCGACGAGGCCACGTACGGCCCCGACCACCCCGCCGTCGCCGTCGCGCTGGGCAACCTCGCTGCAGTGATGCGTGACCTCGAACGCGCACCCGAGGCACGTCCCCTCATCGAACGTGCGCTCCGGATCAACGAAGCCGCGTACGGTTCGGAACACCCCGCCGTTTCCCGCGATTTGAACACCCTCGGATTGGTGATGCGCGACATCGGGCGCCTCGATGAGGCGCTGTCGCTGATCACCCGCGCGCTGGGGATGAGCGAGAAGCTCCGTGGCCCCGAGCACTCCGAAGTCGCCACCCGCCTGAACAACCTCGGACGGGTTCTGCGAGATCTCGGACGTCCCGGTGAAGCGGTGCGACCGCTGCGCCGCGCCATCGCCATCGACCAGGCCAACTACGGGCCTGAGCACCCCAGCCTCCGCCCCACCTGGAAAAACCTCGTCCTGGTCCTGCGGGACCTCGGTCGCGTTCAGGAGGCGGAGGCCGCCCAACAGCACGTTCGGCGTATCGACGAGATTCATTCGCCACCCTCGGAGTAACACTGCGCTTGTCCTCTGCGGCGATGATCGTCGGTTCCCGGCGGCTGGTCATGGACGTGATCGAGCTGCTCGGCACGGAGGTGATGCCATTGGTGCACAAGGAATTCAGCCCTTCGGACGGTGGTGCGTGACGGCCCTCCGATCGACCTCGCGTGCCGCTATGACGCTGAGTGCACCACCCACTTGCCGTCGCGCGGACAAGACGATCAGGTGAATAGCGGTGAAGTCGCACGTCGGCGGGCTGCTCTCCGCCGTGGTAGATGCCAGCGAGAAACCCAGGCACCCCGGTGGTCCCGCAGAAGGTGGCGACCTGCTTGCTGATCTGCGCGGTCTCGTTCATACCGTTGATCCTCGAACCTTGCCCCGGGGGCAAGGTCAAGCACCCTTTGTAGTCTCGCCGTCGTCACCACCGAGTTCAAGGCGCCACCAGGCGTGCGAGTGCAGGGCGGTTCCGATGGCGAAGAGTGACTCCCGCGCGGCGTCCGTCGACCCGGACCCGCGATCAGCCTGCCGTGACCAACGCAGACCGCATCGAACCGGCTCGATCCCACTATTGTGCCCCCGTGCACCGGAAGCCGCTGAGCCATCGCATGCGACCACGACCGGATGGTCCCGCACACGCACCCGCTCGACCGTCCGACACCCCGGAAACGCAGCCCCGTGCCCCTCGCGAGGGTTTCCGGGCGAAAGCCGTGGACTGGGCGGCACTGCTGATCTCCTTGGCTGCACTGGCCGTGAGCCTCGCGGCGTGGACGCGGCCGTACCCCGCTGACCCCCGGGGTCTGCCCTGTCGAAACCCCGCTCGTACTCCCCCACCACGATCGCGTCGAACCCGCGATCCGGATCGGCGAGCGCGGCCAACAACCGGGATGCCTTCGGCCGATCCGCCCACTCCTTGAGCCGGGTGCACCCGGCCTCGAAGTACTCGGCGACGATCACACCGTGCCCCGCCACCAGACGCTCCGCAACCTCCCGCTGCCACAACCGAGACGTCCGCCGATCCTGATACTCCGAGGTGGACATCCTTCCGTAGAACGCCAACGCAGTCCATGATGGACGAAGGGATCCTCCAACCGTTTGCGGCGCACCATAGGTCCCGTAGTCCGCAGCCATGCACCGAGCAAATCCGGATCTTCCGATCGTGACGCCACCACCGTGACACCTTTCGCATCCGACCGACGGGACACCTACGGGACGACCCGCGCCGGAGGCTGTGACGGCGGTCGACGTGTTCCCACCCGGACGGACCAACGTTCCGACAACGGGCGACCCGACGGGCACAGGTGCGGTCGAACGAACGCAAGGGCAGACATACGGGAGAATCGGCGGTGCGGGCGGTGCGCATGTTCTTCCAACTCGCCGTCGCCGACGGCCTGCTCAGACCCGGCGCCCACCCGCCATGCTCGTGGCGGTGTCCGTCGGCTGCCCGCCGTGCACCGGACGTCGACCCTGTGCCTGCCGAAAACCCTATCCACGCAGGTTGAAGGCGTGCCCGGCACAAGTGCTCGAGAGGATGATCGATGTGGCCGTGGTCTGCGGCGACATCGATCGACGCGGCATGATGGTCGGTCGTGCTGCTCCGACTGGCTTATCTGGGCGTGACCAACGCGTTCGCGCTACTGCGCCTGCTGCCCATGACCGACCGGGACAAGGAAGTGGAGATCCTGGCGCTGCGGCACCAGATCACCGTCCTGGAACGGCAACTGGCCAACATCCGTCCACGGTTCTCCCCCGGTGACCGGGCCTTCCTTGCGGCACTGCTGCACAGACTCCCGATCGACGCCCTCCGTCGACTCCGACTGCTGATGCGCCCGGAGACGGTCCTGCGCTAGCACCGGAACCTCCTCGCCCACCGCCACGCAGTCGAGTCCCGCCCCAAGCGGCGGGGCCGTCCGCGGACCGTCCGCTCGATCCGGCTTCTGGTGCTGCGCCTGGCGCGGGAGAATTCCATCTGGGGCTACCGCCGCATCCACGGTGAACTCCTCGTGCTCGGCATCAAGGTCGCCGCATCCACGGTGTGGCAGATCCTCCAGGACGCCGGAATCGACCCAGCACCTGAGCGGGCCTCTACGACCTGGTCGATCTTCCTTCGCTCGCAGGCCGGCCTCCTGCTGGCCTGCGACCTCTTCGAGACCCTCACCTTGAGCGGCGCCCGGCTATACGTGCTCGCGGTGATCGAGCACACCAGCCGCCGGATCAGGGTCCTCGGCGCCACTGCGCACCCGACCGCAGCCTGGGTCGCCCAAGCCGCCAGGAACCTCGTCATGGACCTCGACGATGCGGGCAGCCCCGCACGGTTCCTGATCCGCGACCGGGACGGCAAGTATCCCGCCCGATTCGACGACATCCTCACCGACGCGGGCATCCAGGTCGTCCTCAGCGGCGTCCGCGTCCCGCGGATGAACGCGATCATGGAACGCTGCATCCGGACCTGCCGACGCGAACTCCTCGACCACACCCTCATCTGGAACCAACAGCACCTACTCCACGCCCTGCACGAGTACGAGCACTTCTACAACACCCACCGACCACACCAAGGCATTACCAACGCCCGACCACTACACCCACTGCCACAGCCAACCACCGATCAAATATTCTCGGCAAGCACAGCGTCGGGCGCACCGGGCGCGTTGATCTTCCGGCCGAGCCGAACCACGACGTCGATCAGCAACGTTTCCAGCACCGGTCGGGTCCGTGGTCGGCGTGACCCAGATGGGCGGCGAGGGCACGCAGTGGATCGGCATCGCGCCGTTCCTCGAGTCGCGGCACTTCGTCCAGAACATCGGCGACGGGACGTTCACGCACTCGGGCAGCCTCGCGGTGCGCGCGGCGGTCGCGGCGGGCATCAACGTGACCTACAAGCTGCTGCACAACTCGGCGGTCGCGATGACCGGCGGGCAGGACGCGGTCGGCGGGCTGCCGGCGGAGAAGATCGCCGCGTTGCTGCTGCTCGAAGGCGTGCAGAAGGTCGTGGTCACCAGCGACGCGCCGCGCGCGCTGCGGCGGCGGCGGTACTTCCCGGCCTGGGTTCAGGTGCTGGACCGGTCGGAACTGCTGCGGGCGCAGGAGGAGCTGGCAGCGATCCCCGGCGTCACGGTCCTCATCCACGACCAGGAGTGCGCGGCGGAGAAGCGGCGCAAGCGGCGGCGTGGCAAGCAGGAGGCGCCGGCAGCCCGGGGCGTGATCAACGAGCGGGTGTGCGAGGGCTGCGGGGACTGCGGTGTGAAGTCCAACTGCCTGTCGGTGCAGCCGGTGCCCACCGAGTTCGGGCGCAAGACCGCGATCCACCAGTCGTCGTGCAACGTCAACTACTCGTGCCTGGACGGCGACTGCCCGTCGTTCCTGACCGTCGTGCCCGGTGGCGCGAAGCCGCGCCGGGAAGCGGTCGAACTGGCGTTCGACGACTCGCCGGAGCCCTCGTTCGCCGGGACCGAACTTCACCGTGCGCATCAGCGGCATCGGCGGCACGGGGGTGGTCACGGTCGGGCAGGTCCTGGCCACGGCGGCGGTGTTGGACGGGCGACACGTGCGCACGCTCGACCAGACCGGACTGGCGCAGAAGGGCGGCGCGGTCGTGTCGGACCTGAAGGTCAGCGCGGCGCCCGGTGCTCGGGCACCCAAGCTGGCCGCCGGTGAGTGCGACCTGTACCTGGCGTGCGACCCGCTGGTGGGCGCGGACCCGACCAACCTCGCGGTCGCCGACCCGACGCGCACGACGGCCGTGGTGTCCTCCACAGAGGTCCCGACCGGGCGGATGGTGGTGGACACGTCGGTGGCGTTCCCGTCGCCGGGGCAGGTCCGGTCGGCGTTGGAGGCCGCGACGGCGCGCACGGTCGTGCTGGACGCGCGGGCGGTGGCCGAGCAGCTGTTCGGGGACGGGCAGTTCGCCAACATCCTCCAGTTCGGTGTCGCCTACCAGATCGGTGCGCTGCCGTTGCCCGCGGCGGCGGTGGAACGGGCGATCGAGCTCAACGGGGTGGCGGTGGAACGCAACGTGCAGGCGTTCCGCCACGGTCGCCGGCTGGTCGCCCGCCCCGACGCCGACCCGACGGTGGCCACGCCCGCGGCCGTCACCCCGCACCACCTCCAGGCGCTGGTGCACGCCGAGCCGGGGTCGGAACTGGCCCGGCTGCTCGACATCCGCGTCCCGGACCTGGTGGCCTACCAGGACGAGCGGTACGCGCGCGACTACGTCGAGTTCGTCGAGCGGGTCCGGGTGCTGGAGGGCGGGCCGACCGCCGTGACCGAGGAGGTCGCGCGCAACCTGTACAAGCTGATGGCCTACAAGGACGAGTACGAGGTGGCACGGCTGTCGCTGGACGCCGAGGTCGCCGCGGGGGTGAAGGCGGAGTTCGGCGACGCGGCGAAGGTCGCGTTCCGGCTGCACCCGCCGGTGCTCAAGGCGTTGGGGCTGAAGCGGAAGTTCGCGCTCGGGCCGTGGTTTCGGCCGGTGCTGCGGGCGCTTCCCTGGTCAAGCGGACCTGACCAGTCGACCGAGTACCTCGATGACACACGGGTCGGTTTCCTGGTACGGGCGGGGCATTTCGGGCATCGAGTCGAGCGCGCCTGCGGCCAATTCGGCCACCGAGAGCACGTAGCCTCCATCAGCGAGACACCGAGGCGTGCGTTCGGCCAGAGCCGAGTAGTCGACCTCATCAGGCAGCACCCAGGCCAGTACCCCCTTCAGGCCGGTCAGCCCCGCAAGGGCACCTGCCCGGGAGTAGGCACGTCGATCATCCATCCACGGCTGGGGCCGCCGTTGACCATCCGGGGTGAGCAGAACTCCCCTGCCGCGCTCGACGAGCAGGCGTCCCCGGCCCACACCCTTGGCGTCGGCCAGGACCCATCCCGCGCCGGTCACCATCACGTGGTCGATGTTGCCCGTTCCCAGGTCGATGGTGTCGCCGGTTCGCGGGCTTGCGACCCGGATGCCTTCCAGGTCGTGGAACACGTGCACTGTCTCCGGCACGGCTGTCAACCAGCGGTCGAACGCAGCCGCGACCCGCCGTTCGAACCGCGCTCCCGCTCGTGCGGCGGGTCCGTACTTGTCCGTGCCGGTCGCGTCAAGGGAACCGCCGGGGGTCCCGTGGTGCACCACTGCCATGATCGCTCATTCTGCCAGCGGATACAGGTACCGTACTGCCTGCAGGTCCGGCTCGGACCTGCCTTTACCGGGTTGTCGCACTACTGCTGCGACAACTGGGGATCCGGCCGTCCGCGGGTATAGGATCTATCGACCAGGTACTCGCAGTCCAGGTAGCCGCCGATGGTCAGCAGCAAGGCCGGATCCAGTGTGTCGCCGGAGGCCACAGGCGGTGCGGGCACGATCGACGAGTACCGGTTCACGGCCGTCACCCAGTGAAACTCCTGCCTGGGGACATGGCGCCGGGCCTATCCGCTCCCGTTACAGCGGCCGGGTTGCAACGGCGGGAAGCAGGCAACATCCTTGACGATGTCGTTCTTCAGGCGACGCCGGAAAGTAACGGACTTCGGTCGAGTACCAGGTCAAACGCCCTATGTCTCCGGTGCAGTCGGATACCGCGTTCACTGTCGCCCGTTGTCGTCGCCCATGAGCCGACGTATCGTCGTGAGTTAGCCTCGGAGTCCGCAACTCGTCAGCCAACTCCTCGGCTCCAGCTCGATACGCCACTCGCGTGGTGTTCGGCAATCCTCCCGCGTACTTCGTCCTCACGGTGGCACCATGTGGCTTCGCGACCAGCGCTGACCGGAAGGACGTTACGTGGCCGATGTCGACGAGGCCGCGGCCTTGGCATGGCTGTGTGAGCACCTCCCGCGCTTCCGACACGCGGTGGGTAACAGAACGCAGTTGGAGAAGGTCGTCGGCAACGTCCGAGACGGCCGCAAAACTGCGGTGTGGGCATACCGGCAGCTCGGAGGTCCGGCCGAGGGACGCTCGTCACGCGGCGGTGATCCGTTCAGCGTGCCACTCTCGCTGCTCAACTTGAACATCGATTCGACTGCCGTGACCGGCGAGTACGTGTGCCCGCACAACCGCTGCGCTCGTGTGGGTCAGCCCGACGACGACGGGCACGAACCCCAGTGCCACCTCGACTCCAGCCCTATGCCAATGCGCTTCCGCAGCACGTCCTGAGGCCGATGTGATGGACGTCCTGTCCGAGTTCGGCAAGAAGCTGGCCGACCGGTGGCTGACCGTGCTACTGCTCCCCGGTCTGCTTTTCACGGCGACATCGGGTGCCGCCGTAGCGCTCGGCCACGCGCAGGCGTTGAACCTCCTGAGGCTGGCCGGCCGGCTACAACGCTTTGGTGCGGCCCTGATCCCCCAGCCCGCCAACGTGGTCGTCGCCACCGCAACGGCGTTGCTCGTCGCCACAGCCGCCGGTCTGTGTGCGAGGGCGCTCGGTACGGGAGTCCATCGCGCGCTGGTGAGCAGGCGTCCGCGGTGGTGGGTGAAGCATCGGCACCGCCGTGCCGTCACTGGCGGCTCCCGCACGGTGCCGGCTTCGTACCTCCCGGCGCGTGTGAGCCCTGCCGGGGACCGCTTTCGGTTGATCGGGGAACGGGTCGAGGCCCAGTACGGGCTGGCAGTGTCCCTGGCATGGCCACGGTTGTGGCTGCTGCTTTCCGAGGACGCCCGCAAGCCGATCACGGCGGGCTACGGCGGCTATCGGGATGCGACGACACTGATCGGCTGGGGGATGCTCTACCTGGCCGTGGGCGTGCAGTGGTGGCCGGCGGTCGTCGCCGGTGGCCTCACCATCGTCGTGGGATATCGGCGTGCGCTGGCCACCGCGGCCACGGTCTCCGACCTCATCGAGGCCACGGTCGACGTCCACCAGGCGCAACTCGCCACCGCGGTGGGGATCGTGCTTCCGCACGGGCGTCTCACCCCGAACGAGGGCGTGCAGATCAACAACATCCTGAACAAACGCGCGTGACCCGAGTGGAGGTGGAGTCGTGGAAGGATTGGACCCGGACGTCGCAAAGCAACTGGAGAATCCGGTGTTGCGCGACATGGTGATCACCATGATGCTGGAGGAGGCCGACCGCGAGGACGCCACGTCTCCCCGGCGGACGACGCTGTTGGGCAGCGTGGGGTCGTTGCTGTACTACCGTTTCACCGAGACAGGTGCGGCGGAAGACCTGGACGAGGCGATCTCGACGACCGGCGAGTCGGTGCGCGGCGTCGATGCCGGCAATCCTGAGCACCTCCCGTTATTGCTCAACTTCGTCACCATGAGCCTCGCTCGGTACGACCGCACGACCGACCGCGTCGACCTTGACAGGGCGATCGACACTGGTCGGCAGGCGGCCGCCATCGCCCCGATCGGCGACCCGAAGCGCGGACAGTGTCTGTTGGAACTGGCCAGGGCGCTGCGCAGGCGGTCGGCAAGCGCCGACAACCACGCAGACCTGGACGATGCGATCGAGACACACCGGCTGAACCTGGCGACCCTGTCCGGAACGGACCCGATCAGGGCGTCGGTATACGGGATGCTGATCAACGATCTGCTGGTGCGTTCCGAACTCGGAAGCAACGACAACGATCTCCACCGGGCAGTACAAGTCGGACAGGAGGCGGTCGGCTCCCTGACCGACTCGGTGCAGCGGGCCATGACGGGCAACAACCTGGCCTTGGCGCTGAACAAGCGGTTCGATCGGTTCGGCGCCCTCGACGACCTCACCAGCGCGATCGACCTGTTCCGGAGCGCGGCCGTCGCGCTCGCTGGAAACGGCCGAGTCCTGTACAACCTCAGCTACGCGTTGATCCGTCGGTTCGAGCGCTTCGCCGACGAGGCAGACATACACGAGGCGGTGACCGTGGGCAGGGCCGCGGTGCACAGCAGTGACGGAGACTCCACGCGGACGGAATTCCTGCGCAACCTCGGGAACGCGCTGATGCACCGGTTCTCGTTGTCGGGTGGCATCGAGGACGTGAACGAAGCCATCTTGGCTCTGCGTCAAGCCATCGACGGCCTCAGATCGACCGCTCCCGCTCTCGCTCGGGCCAAGTACCTGGGCGACTTGGCCAGTGCCCTGCGCGACCGGTTCGACCGGACCGGAGATCGGCTCGCGCGAACCGGTGAGACGACCGATCTGGACGAGGCGATCGACGCGCTGCGCGACGCGGTGCGGATGGTGCCGGACGACGGCGCGGGCAAAGCCGAGTTCCTGTTCAACCTGTCGATTGCATTGACCGCTCGGTTCCACCAGACCCAGCGTGACGAGGACATCGACCAGGCGGTGGCGATCGCACTGGACTCGCTGCGTGTCCTGCCCCGTGACAACCGACTGTGGATGAAATATCAGCAACACCTGGCCTCGACGCTGATGGGCCGGTTCAACCGGAAGAACAACACACCGGATCTCGACCGCGCGATCGAGGTGAGCCGCACCGCCCTCGATGCCTGTCCCCCGGATCACCCCGACCGGGCGGTGATCCTGGTGAACCTCGCGACATCGCTGCTCGCGCGCTGCTACCTCGACGACGACCCCGCCGCCTGCGACGAAGCGATCAGCGTATACCTCCAGGCAACACAGCTCACACGGGAAGGAATGCCGCTGTGGGCGACCTCCCGCACAGCGCTCGGTCACGCGCTACGGAAACGATTCGAGATGACCGCGCAGGTCGAGGACATTGATTTGGCCATCGAGTGGTGGCGCACGGTCGCGACGGCCGGTGCGGCACCGGTGTCCGAACGGATCGCCGCCGCGTATCTTTGGGGAGGGTCCGCGGCGGAACAATCCAAGTGGACGCAGGCTCTTGGCGGCTACACCACGGCGGTAGATCTGTTGCCGATGGTCGCTTGGAGGGGCGCCAGTCGGGCCGACCGGGAGAAGTTCGTCGCCGACTGGGCCGGGCTCGCCACGGAGGCCGCCGCCGCCGCGATCGCAGCGGGCGAACCCAAACAGGCGCTTCAACTGCTGGAACAGGGCCGGGGCGTGCTGTGGTCGCAGTTGCTCGACGCACGCAACGATCTGGCGGTGCTGTCGGCGACCGCACCTGACCTGGCACGCCGACTGGCGGAAGTCCGCGCCGCGCTGGACGCCCCGCCCCCGGACACCAGTGCCGGTACCGCTCAACCTTGGGCCGAGCGATGGGTGGACCGGCAATTGGCACTGGTCCAAGAGTGGGAAGACCTCGTGCGGCAAGCACGATCGACGACCGGATCGGTCGACGCCCTGCGTCAGCCCGCCGTGGAGGAACTCCTTTCCGTCATGCACGGCGAGGTCGTCGTCGTGGTCAATATCGCCCGGCTGCGCTGTGACGCCATAGTCATCACCACAAACGACATCCAGGTCATCCCGCTGCCCGCGCTCGTCGCCGAGGAGTCGGTCGAGCAGGTGAACCGCTACCTGACCGCGTTGCATCGCCACGAGCGGGCCAGCGGAGACCCGGCCGTACATGTCGAGTTCGAACTGACGATCACCGCCATGCTGGAATGGTTGTGGGACACCACGGCAGAGCCGGTGTTGACCACGTTGGGCCACACCAGTGCGCCGGCGTCCGACGCACACTGGCCGCGCTTGTGGTGGAGCCCGACCGGGCCGCTGACCTTGCTGCCGCTGCACGCGGCGGGCTACCACGACGAGGGCGAGGACCGTGCCGTGCTGGACCGGGCGATCTCATCATACGCACCGACGTTACGTGCCCTCGACCAGGCGCGTGCGTCCGCGGCGAGGTCATCGCAGGCCGGGGACCTGCTGATGGTGGCGATGCCCACTACCCCTGGGCAGGCGCCTCTGCCCAGTGTCCGGCGGGAGCAGGACATGCTCGCCCGATTGTTCGGACTTGAGTCATTCACTGTGCTGGGGGAAGAACGGGCCGATCGGCTGACCGTGTCCCGGGAGCTCAACCACCACCGATGGGTCCATTTCGCCTGCCACGGAACGCAGAACCCCGGCAGCCCTTCGCTGGGCGGATTTCTGCTGCACGATGGATTCCTGACCATCTCGGACCTCAGCGCCAGCCACAACGAGCGCGGCGAGTTCGCCTACCTGTCCGCCTGCCGGACGGCTGTCGGCGGCGTCGCCGCCCTCGACGAGGCCATCACGACCGTCGCCGCCTTCCAACATGCAGGCTGGCAGCACGTCATCGGCACGCTATGGGCCGTGTCGGACGACACCGCCGCCGACGTCGCCACCGACTTCTACACCGAGCAGTTCGCAAACGGCACGTTCCACCCGGCCACTGCCGCGTCATCACTGCACGGGGCAGTGCGCAACATACGTGACCATGCGCGCACCCGGCCGAGTCTGTGGGCTCCCTTCGTACACGTCGGACCCTGAGGTCTGTAACAAGCCGCCTCTGTAGTGGTGGTCGAACGGATCGAGCCCCGCCGGCCGTGCAGGTTCCCGTAAGGTGCACCGTGGCCCGCTCACTGAAGGATGCCCGGGTCAGCTCGAGTTGGGGCGTGTAGATCGGTTCGAGGTGTACGTGACCGGAGAACACCGTGCAGGCGAAGGCAATGGTCGACTTGGCGCACACCTCGTGGAAGGCGGCCAGGCGGGCGAAGGTCGCGTCGGTGAACGCCGCCGTGTCGAACCGGGTGTCGACGAACCAGGCGTCGTCGTCGAACATGACGTCGCCGAAGTGGGCGGTGCGGGTGAAGTGCGTGTTCTCGAAGAACACGGGCCCATGGAAGCCCGTGCGGGTGAACCCGGCGTAGTCCTCGAAACGGGCGCCAGCGAAGTCGACGTAGGAGACCGGCTGGCCGGCTTCCCCGAATACCATCTCGTCGAATTCGGCGCGCGTAACGAAGGTGCACTCCCGGAAGTCCCACGCGAAGACCCGGTCGATGCCCTCCAGGGAGCCGAGCGTCGCCACGGTCTCCTCCAGTAGGAACCCGTCGAAAATGGTGCCGCGCAGCTCCACTCGGACGTACCACGCACGCTTACAGCATCCACAACTTCACTACAGTGCACGGGACATAACGACACGAGCCGCAGACTGGGTAGGCCGCTGAGGACAGTGTCCAAATCGGAGATCCTGTCGGCAGAGGCCTTTGACCGAAACTCAGCGGAGGATCCGCCATTGTGGACGGTGTGACATCGAAGATCGTCTGTGCTACGTTCTACGTGTGACACGTCCCCACGGCGGGACGGGGACCAACAACATCATCGTGGTGACGAGGCGCGGGGATTCGACCCCCCGGTGGGGATGTATCCCACGGGTGGGGGTTCAAGTCCCCCCTCGGACACATTGTTACCACACGGGGTCGTTTTCCAATGCGGAAAACGACCCCGTGTGGTTTTCGTCGTCCCAGGTAGACGCGGCCAACTGTCCCTTGATATCGACCTTGCCGGCGTGACAGACGATCACCGCCTGGTTCGCGCGGATCCGCCCGGCCACCGTGCGCGGGCTCGCGGCGGCGGGCAGGTGCAGCGCGCGGCCGATCCTGGCGATCAGGTGATCCTCGCGCAGGTAGAGGATCGGCGGCCGGTCGTCGGCACGGGGTCCGGTGTGACCGTGGCGGCAGCGGTAGCCGGGGCGGCTGTGGATCCAGTGGGACTCCATGCGTCGATCGCAGATCCCGCAGCGCAGCACACCGGCGAACAGGTACTCGCGGACCTCGGCTGACCCGGTGGCGCGTCGGGTGCGCAGCCGCTGCACCGCCACGAAATCGCGTTCGCTTACCAGCGGAGTGTGGGCGCGCTGCCGGGAGACGACCCATTGGTCGGTCGGGTTGCGTTTGACCACGCGGCGGCGTCGGCGATCGGACGGGGTGGTGTGGTCGTGGTCGACGCCCTGCCGGTTCCAGACCTGCCAGCCGGTAAAGCGCGGGTTCTGCAGGATCACCGTGACCGTCTCGACCGTCCACCGGCGGCGGGCGCGGTGGGTGTTGCGCTCGGCGTCGTGCGCGGCCGGGCACGGCACGCCGCGCTCGTTGAGATCCCGGACCAGGCTCTCCACACTGCGGCCGGATAGACGCTCGGCGAACAGCCACCGCACCACCGGCGCGGTCTCCGGGTCGACCTCCAGGCGGTACGTCATGCGGCCGCGGCGGGCATCGGCGAGGCGCGGGTGCGCGCCGGACTCCACCAGCCGGTAGCCGTAGGGTGCCCGGCCGCCGAGGAAGCGTCCCTCCAGGGTCTGCACACGCATGGAGGCCATCGCGCGGTGTCGGGCTCGTGCGACCTCGCGCAGGGACTGGGCTCCCAGCATCTCGATCAGCGCCTGGTGCTTGGCGCTGTCCGGCTCCAGCCGGCCACCGGCCTCGGACAGCCACACCTGCACCCCGTAGCGGCGGAACAGGGCCAGCAGCCGCGGCAGCTGGTCCCCGGCGAAGGCCCGCTCGTACTCCCCCACGATGATCGCGTCGAACCCCCGGTCCGGATCACGCAGCTCCGCCAGCAGCTCCGCGGCCGCAGGCCGGTGACGCCACGCGCCGCGGCGGGACTGTTCGGCGTCGAAGAACACCTTCACGATGTGCCCGTGCCCGGCGATCACCTCCCAGGCCACCTCCAGCCGCCACGCCTTCGAGGTCTCCGATCCTGGTGCCGCTGACCTGCGGCGAGATCTCCAGCTACCTCCTCTGACCCCACGCCGGACCGCGCCGCACCCGGCATGTAGGGCAGGACGCCGTCCCGTCACCTGCTCCAGCTCCAGCCGGACTTGTTCGGGTCTGGGTGGGTCGACGAACTGCACGCCGTAGCTCCGCTTCCACGAGCGGCGCTCTCCGCCTTCCTCCTCACACGCCAATTCAACGACCCCGTCAATCGGCGTAGGGCAGTTGTCGTGCAGGGCGTAGACGGTGAACCTGCTTCCCGGACTGATCTTGTCGAACACCACCGGGAGCGTGCCCGGTACCGAACGTGAGGCTCGGCCGAGGTAGTCCCCGAAGGTGGCGGCAGCGACCCGGGCCAGTGGTGGGCCGCTGGTCATCGTAATGGTGACCTTCACCGCGAAGGTGCCGGCTTCCTCGTGGCAGAGGACGGCGTTCGTGGCCTCGAAAATCGGTCCTTCACGCTGGTCTCGCTCCGCCCGCGCTTCATCGAGTTGGGTCTGCATGATTTCGACCTGACGTTGTGCCGTGTTGGCCTGCTTCTCGGCGGCTGTCGCGCTGCGCCGTGCCTGCTCGACGCCCGCCTCTGCGGCCTCGCGTGCCTTCCTCGCCTCCTCAGCCTGCCGAAGTGCCGCCTCTGCCTGTGTTCTCGCCGCCGTGACCTGCCTGCGTGCGAACACAGCGGCGACGATCGCGACCGCCATCGAACCGAGCGCCACGACGGCCGCCACCCACGCGGGGACGTCTCCGAAGTCGAACTGCACCCCTGCCCCCTTCACCTCGCCGGGTCAACTCGGCGCGTCTTCGGTTGCAGGAGCCTACGGTCCGACACGACGAAGGCCGCCCGGCCGAACGACGGCAGGGTGAACTTGTCGCGCCCGCGGGAACTGCGCTGCCGGGTGCCGGAGACGATCGGTTGCGCACATCCCCGTCACGGGCCGCTGTGGATGAAGGAGGCCCAGAGGTCCGGACGGTCGGGGTGCTTGTCCCTGAGTCCTCGGACAACGCGGTGCAGGGCCGTTGCGAAGTCGTGGAGTTCGGGCAAGGGTGGCAGTTCGCGGTAGAAGGTTGCGGCGGCGTCAGACGCGACGTTGTCGGCCAGCGGCCAGAGGCTGCCGATGACGTGGCGGTACCCGGCCAGGTGGAACGCCGAGACCAGGTGGATCGCCTCGTCGGCGTGCCACAGGCTGGTGCGGGCGGTCGAGCAGGCCGACAGGTAGGCCAGTTCCGCCCGGTCGAGCCGCAACCCGGTGATCCGGCCGATCGGTAGCCGGCCGTCGTGCAGGTGCAGGCCGCCGTGCGAGGGTGCGGTCGGGTCGGTGTCGGCGTGGCAGGCGAAGTGCGTCCAGGTGCTCGTGCGGACTCATCCACAAGATCGGCCTCGGCCTCTACGCCGCCACAACGTGGTCGCCGACTTCCTTGTAGGAGCACGGAAATCCTGAACTACCCGGCCTTGGGACAACCTCAGAGGATTGGCCCGGCGCAGCATGGCAACCTCGTACCGCAGCACCAGCAACTCCACATCCTTGGCCGCCGATGACCGGCCGGGCAGAACCAACCAGCCAACGAGCCGGACGAAGATCAGATACAGCAGTCGTAACGCCACACCTTGCGATCTTGCCCCCACAGCTCATGGTGCGCGATCACCGCAGCTCAGCGCCAGGTGCAGAGTTCTGGCACCCCACAGGTAGCCGGAATCCCCGTAGGCGCAGGGAAGGCGGGCTTCAATCGTTGTAGTCGTCAATGCGGCCGGGATCATCGCCGCTCGCGCGGGGGAAGACAAGGCCACGTCCCCGCACACGTCGGTTCGTGCATGCCCTCACCATTTCCCCAACCCGGTGCCGGCGCCACTGCCGGCCAGCGCTGGTGCGCAAGGCTCCTGGTCGGCACACCTGCACGCGTCGCGTCCGAGCGCCGATTCCACGCGACGAAGTTCATCCGGTCAGGCGGTCGACCCGAAGTCGGCCGGTGCGTCTTCGGCCACGAGGGGGTTGCAGTTCGTACGGTGAATGCGGCCTTCGGCACGTCGAGGAAACTACCGGGCCTCCTCACCGTCACTGATCCGGTTCAGCTCGTCGATCCCGATCAGCGCCCTTCCCCCTGGTGTCGGTGTCGACGACCTCGTCCAGCCGCTGGCCGTGCGCAGGCGACCAGGCGCCGGAGCCGGAGACATTGCTGATCTCGGCCAAGGTCGCGAGCACCCCATAGCCGTACAAGGACTCCGCCCAAAGGTCGAAGTACCGCTGCGTATCACGTCTCCACTCGAGCCAATTGCTGTTGTCGAACAGCCACCAGCCGCCGGTGGTCAGGTTGACCCCCACGAGAGCGGCCGCCACTCCCGCGAAGGCGCCGGCGCCCGACCACCCGAACCAGTTGATCCCCGTCCAGAGATACCCGGTGACGCCCAAGCCGAGCACCAGCACCACGCCGACCGTGACGACCCACAGGTTGTCGATGTGCAAGCCGAAGGCGAACAACAAGGCGACCACGACCGGCACGACGACCGCCGCGACCACACGCTGAGCGGTCGACGCGTCCGCCAAGCCCGCCAACTGCCACCCCGCCGCCGCGACTCCCGAGCCCGCGCCGACGGCGATGGCGATGATGGCGGCGCACCACAGGAGCACGACGAACGCCGTGGGCACTGACCGGTGCTCCACGTAGCGCTTCTGCGCCGCGCCCGCCCGCCGTAGCACAGCCTCGGCATCGCGTCCTGTCTCGGCGCGGAGAGCGGCAGCGAGGCTGCGTGACAGCCGCAGCCGGTCCGCGGCCTCGTCCACGAGCAGATCGAGGAGCTTCTCAGGCTTGTCCTGACCGGTCTTCCACGGCTTGCGGATGCGTGTGGGCACCGCGTGGTCCAGCGGCATTCGCCAGGGCGTCACCGACTCCATGCCAGTGAAGGTACTGCTCAGCCTCAGCCGCCCACAGCCACCGGATGCGGCACCTGCTTCACCTTGATGATGTGCTCGCCGTCGCGCTCGGTGACATCCTTGGGCTGCTGTAACGGGAATTTGGCGTCGCACCGCGTCGGAGCCCATCGACACTTCGGCTCTCGAGCAGGTCTCGGGCTCGGGCGGTGGCAGGTTGCCATTGGGCAGGGCGTGTCCGCGGTCCCGACTGACGTCGATGGGTAGCAACGGAGCCGGAAGCCCTTGCCGCCCTGAGCTGGCGGCGTTGGGCTCGACCGCCTCCACCACTACACGGGTGCCCGCCGCCGCCTCCACCGTCTGGCGGATCCTCAAAGACGCCGGGTCGACCCGGCACCCGAACGCGCCTCTACGACCTGGTCGACCTTCCTCCGCTCCCAGGCCGACACGCTCCTGGCCGGCGACTTCTTCGACACCTCCACCCTGAGCGGTACCCGCCTGTACGTGCTCGCGGTGATCGAGTACGCCAACCGCAGGATCCGCGTGCTCGGCGCCACCCCAAACCCGACCGCCTCCCGGGTCACCCAAGCCGCCAGGAACCTCGTCATGGACCTCGAGGACGCAAGCAGCTCCGCGCGGTTCCTGATCCGCGACCGTGACGGGAAATACCCCGCCCTGTTCGACGCCGTCCTCGCCGACGCCGGCATCCAAGTCGTCCTCAGCGGCATCCGGATACCGCGAATGAACCCGATCATCGAACGCTGGATCCACAGCTGCCGCCGCGAACTCCTCGACCGCACCCTCATCTGGAACCAGCAGCACCTGCTGCACGTACTGCGCGAGTACGAGCACTTCTACAACACCCATCGACCCCACCAGGGCATCGCCAACGCCCGACCGCTACAACCGCTGCCACAGCCAGCCACCGACCAAGCGACCCTCACCCACCTCGACATCGCCGACGGCAACGACTGGGCGGCATCCTCAACGAGTATCACCACGCCGCCTGATCCGCACGGACGGCATTCTCGGCAAGAACACGGTCGCCATCGCCAGGCCCTCGCGCACCGGTCCGTACCCGCTGTGCGGGTATTGGGTGTGGCCTCGCGGGCCGCGCAGCCCTGGCGGCCACTACACGCCGTCGCCCTCACCGGACTGGCGCGAGCCCGAACCCGTACTGGTCGCCGAACACACCCGCTGCCCCACTGACGACGAGATCGCCGACGGACTGGTGCGCGACCCGGTGTGCCTGCGCGTCGAGGGCGCCTACCGGCCCGGTGAGCCGGCCCTGGTGTGGTGGGGCGACAACGCGGTGGACGCGATGCGACGTGGCGCGCTCGACCTGCCCGACCGATGGAGCAGCCACCCGCTGGTCGGCTACCGCGAGGAACCCTCCGCCTGGGGCGAGGGCCGCGTACGGCGCGGCGCGATCCTCATGCCGCTGGAACGCGGCGCGACCCGCCGTCACCCGATTCGGGTGTCCACCATCCTGCGTCCCGCCACCGCCGAGGAAGCCGCGCCCCTGCAACAGCACCTCGACCACCTGCGCGGCCCGCGCGAGCTGTGCCGCGCGGCCGAAGGCGCGGAAGAACGTGCACATCCTCCGGGTTCGTCGCTGTTCCACCTGCGCACAGTGACCGTCTCGTCCGGGTGAACACCCCGGTAAGGACGATGACCGCATGACCATCGTCTCCCCCGCTCCGACCGGTACCCGGGATGCCAGCCGCCGAGTTCCTGCGGCGCCGCGCGTCACCGGCTTGTGTGCCGCGTTCCGTCCCGTGCGTGCTGCCGTCGTGGAGGGCGTCCGGTGACGCGCGTACCTACGGGCAGCTCGCCATGCGGTTCGGTGGTCACGGTCGCGACGCTGAGGTCATGGTGACCGAGTCCGGCGACTTCCGTTCCGAACGCACCCGGTGGTGGCTGGACTCCGAGTCGATCAAGTGGTTGCTGGACCGGGTGGCCGCGGGGGACGTCGCGGCCCGCGAGGCGACGGCGATGCTGCGGAAGGAACTGCAGGGTCATTGCGTTGTGGGATTGCTGGTGGTCACGGCGGTGATCAGGTCGTGTGATCGGCGGTTGGCGCGTCGGAGGGCGCGGGCGATGTTGGTGTCGCCGTTGGTGCGGTGCCAGCCGATCGCGGTGTTACGCAGGGTGGCGATGACGGCGGGGCCGGTGCCGGTCCGGGCTTGGTGTGAGTCTTCACGGAACGTCACGTCGCGGACGTGGTGGACCTGGTTCTCGATGAGCCATTCGCGGCGGATCCAGTCCTGCAGATCGACCGGCGGGGCGTCGCCGGCGGGAAGGGTCACGGTGAAGTAGACCGTTTCGCGGCGGGTCTTTGCGCTTGTGGTGCGGCTGCGGGTGATCCGGACGGCCTGCTCGGCGTGCGGGAACAGGATGCCGCCGGGAGTGTGCGCGGTGACGGCTTTGACGGTGCGGGTCTCACGGCGTCCGTGACCACGGTCGCGGGTGCGGTCACCGGCCGGGATCCGAGGCCAGGGCAGGGATTTGAGTTGGGCGAACAACTTCGGCTGGTTGCCCTTGACCGCGGCAATCAGATGGGCCCCGCGGGCGGCGATCTGCTGGGCGTGGCCGGCCTGGGTGTGCAGGGCGTCGGCGACGAACACCATGCCCTCCAGGGTGCCCACGACCTTGTGGACCGCGTCGAGAAGCGGTGTGAACGCGGGGATCTCGTTCGATTTCGCGTCCACGGTGATCTGGGCCAGGACGATGCCGGTGTCGGTGTCCAGCGCGGAGAGCAGATGGACCTGGCGGCCGTCGTCCAAGCGGGTGCCGCGCAGGGTCTTGCCGTCCACGGCGATGACGTGGCGGTATCGGCGTGGACGCACCGGTGATGATCGCCGGGTACGGGTGGTGGGCCAACCGGCGAGGACGGTGGCCAACAGGTCGGCGTCGAGGCGGGTCAACAGCCGCCACATCGTTGTGCCGGAAGGGATACGATCGAAACCGAGCCGGTCGCGGGCATGGCCGTCGAGATCCTGCAGCCAGTCGCTGATCGCCGCGAATGACGACGCCCCGGCCAGGACCGCGCAGACCGCAACCGTGAGCAGCGCGGACAACGGGTAACGGATTCCGCGCGGGTCACGCGGATCCGGGACCTTCGCCAAGGCGTCCAGCAGACCACCATGCTCACCATCGGTGACAGGCGCTGCTGGGCCGTCGAAGGAGGGTGTCGTGACGGTCAGTGCGGTGATGAGAGATGATGCCATCGGCGGGTGGGGTCTTCCTCGGAGTCGTGAAGCGTCGCAACTCCATGATCACCGATGCGGTCTCACCCGCCGCCATCGCCTCCACGAAGGCCCTTCACGCCGCAAACTCCCAGCTCAGCGCATTGCTGTCTGACTACGCAATCGCCCTGGCCCCGGACGACCGGATCCCAGGGTGACCTTGTCGCGGTCGTTGGCGACCCGGTTCCACACCTGCCTGCCGGTGTAGCGCGGATTCCCCAGGATCGCCGCCACCGTCTGCACAGTCCACGAACTGGCCATCCGGTGCCGGTTACGGCCCGCGTCCACACAGGACGGACTGGGCACGGCGCGTTCGTTGAGTTCGCGGGCGATCCCGGCGATGCTGCACCCGGCCGACCGACGCTCGAAATCCACTCCACGCGCGGTGCGGTCGCCGGGTCCGGCTCCAGCTTCTGCAACCGCCGCCCCCACTTCGCGTGCACCCGATTCGGATGCGGCCCGCCGTCCACCAGCCGATACCCGTACGGCGGCCGACCCCCCAGATACCTGCCCTGGTCACACGTCTGGGCCCGCATCGCCTGGATCACCCGGTTCCGGGTCCGCATCACCTCACGCTCCGACTGCGCTCCCAGCACGTTCATCAGCGTGCGATGCGCGTCGTCGGTGAAGTCGACCCGGCCACCCGCCTCCGGTAACCAGAGCTGCACCCCGGACTCCTCCAACACCGGCACCAGGTCCTCGAACTGCCGCCCGCAGAACGCCCGCTCGTACTCCCCCACCACAATCGCGTCGAACCCGCGATCCGGATCGGCCAGCAAGGCCAACAACCTCGCCGCAGCAGGCCGCCTGTGCCACGCACGCGTCCGCGAACACCCCTCGTCGAAGAACGAGTCCACGATCACCCGTGCCCGTCGACCAACCGCTCGGCGATCTCCACCTGCCAGAACCGCGACGCCCGCCGATCCTGGTACCCGCTGGTCGACATCCGCCCGTAGAACACAAACTGCAACCCGCGATGAACATGCGGATCCTGCGAACGCCGCCGCTCCACCTTCTGCTGCTTACTCCGTAGCCAACCGTCGAACAGCGCTTGGTCCTCATCGGGCACCGAGATCATCACAGCCACCTTCATCAGCAAGGAATTGAGACGACACCGGGACCGACCGCCACAACGACCATGACGTCCGACAACCCCGCCGACACCCGAAGAGCGCAACGAACACACCCGGATGACGCAGTGACAGTGGGCAGGACCGCGAGGCTTCACCTGTGCGGCATGGCCGAGCCCGAGAACCTGGAGGCCCGCGTCGTCGAACTGGAGGCCCGCGTCGAGGAGTTGGCCGGCCTGGTCCGCGCGACCACCCAGGACGCCGCCGCACGGGTCCTGGCCGGCGGCGCCGACCGGGACGTCTCCGAGTTCCGCGGCGAGATCCGCGACTTCCGCCAAGCCACGACCTCCAGCTTCAACGCCATGCGCGAAGACCTCACCGACCTCGGCACCACGGTCGGCGACGGGTTCACCGAGATGCGCGGCAAATTCGACGCCCTCGCCACCGGACAACAGACCGTCGTCGACCTGCTGACCAAACTCGCCGACCCCGACAACGACCAGACCAACTGATCGACACCGACCCGGGCACGTCCTCTGGTCGCGCACCCAAGTCGCCGACCGGAGAGCGATGATCGGGGATGGTTACGGGCCAGCGGTCGATCGGGTCCACGCCGCTGTGGCCAACAGAGGCCGTCGATCGCAGGGCGTTCCGTTCGGCAGGCACCCGACCGGCAGCCGTGTGACGTCCAGTGACCGTTGACAGTTGGCCAGTTGAGCGTTTGGTTGGCCACAGAACGCAGCTCTGTACGGGTGGTCTGTGCGGGAGTAGGCGTGTCCGCCAGAAGGCTTGCGGGCGGTGCGGTGTGCTGGCCGCGGAACGCGGGGATACCGGCTACGACCGCCGTCGCCGCGACCAGCTGCCGGATGCGCTTGTTGTTCGACGGCTTTCAGCCGAGGCTTTTGAGGTCTACATCGGACAGCTTGAGACTGGCAGCGCGGAGGTTCTCCTCGAGGTGGATGCGGGAGGACGTGCCGGGGATCGGCAGGATCACCGGCGAGCGGTGCAGCAACCAGGCCAGCGCGAGCTGAACCTGGGTGGCTTCGAGCCGATCGGCGAGTTCGCCTCGTGAACCGAGGGTTTGATCGGCAGCCATGGGATGAACGCGATCCCGTGCTGCTCGCAGTACTCGAGCACGTCCTCGGAGCGCCGATCGGAGAGGTTGTAGCGATTCCGCACGCTGACGATCGGGGCGATCTCCTGCGCCTCGCGCAGTTGCTCGACGGTGACCTCGGAGAGGCCAATGTGGTGAACCTGGCCCTCATCCTGCAGTTGGCGTAGCGCCCCGATCTCGTCGGCGAGCGGCACGGTCGGGTCGAGGCGGTGCAGCCGGTAGAGGTCGATCCGCTCCACACGCAGCCGGCGTAGGGACAGCTGCGCCTGCTGGCGCAGGTACTCGGGACGGCCGGGCGGATCTGGTCGATGTAGGCCGGCTCACGTCATCTCGTTCGAGGCGCGGGCTTGCGGGCAGGATTGAATTATGGTCATACTTCAATTGGCTCGCAGCCCAGACGAAGAGAGACTGATGACGACCTACACAGCTGACGCCCTCGAGAACCACACCGCCGCCGGCCCGTCCGCGGTGTTCACCTACCGCCGCACGGGGCCCCGGGGTGGCGTACCTCTGGTGCTGTTGATGCGGTTCCGCGGCACCATCGACTGGTGGGACCCGGAGTTCGTCGACCGCCTCGCGGTGGACCGCGATGTCATCCTGTTCGACAACGTCGGCATCGGCTACACGAGCGGTGAGCCGCGCGACACCGCCGAGGGGTTCGCCGATGGTGCGATCGAGTTCATCGAAGCGCTCGGTCTGACGCAGGTCGACCTGCTGGGGTGGTCGCTGGGTGGCATCGTCGCCCAGCATGTCGCTCTCCGCAGGTGCGATCTCGTACGCAGGGTTATCGTCGCAGGTAGCAGCGGTCCTGGCGTGGCGCCGGGCACCCCGGAGATGAGCGAGCGGGTGCTCTCGATCATGGCCAAGTCGGACGCGGACGCCGAGGACCTGCTCTACCTGTTCTATCCCGAGACCGAGCAGGCCCGCGCGTCCGGGCGCGAGCACCTCGCGAAGGTCGCCAAACGCCTGGCGGACGGCGGCCCCGCGGTGACCGAGGAGGCCGCGCACGGTCAGCTCGCCGCTGTCGCCCGTCTGCTGACCGTGGACTGGGACCAGCTCCAGTCCGAGTTGCGGGCGATCAGACAGCCGGTGCTGTACGCCAACGGCCTCCACGACGTGATGATCCCCGCCTTCGCCTCCTACAAGGCCGTCGAGCAGGTCCCGAACTCCACCCTCGTTCTCTACAGCGACGCGGGCCACGGGTTCCTGTTCCAGCACATCGACGAGTTCGTCGCGCAGGTCGACCTCTTCCTCACGCACTGAGGATCCCAACCAACAGAAGAAGTGGTCATGAACAACAAACAAGAGTCACAGGGCGTGGTGACGTCCTATCGGGACGCACCGACCCGCACCATCTCCGCCGGTGGCGTGGACTTCGCCTACCGCGAGCTCGGCCCGACGACCGGCGTCCCGGTGGTCTTCCTCACCCACCTGGCCGCGGTCCTGGACAACTGGGACCCACGGGTCGTCGACGGCGTCGCCGCGAAACACCGGGTCATCACGTTCGACAACCGAGGTGTCGGCGCGTCCACCGGCTCCACCCCGAACACCATCCAGGCGATGGCGCGGGACGCCGTCATCTTCATCCGGGCGTTGGGGCTGACCAAGGTCGACCTCCTCGGCTTCTCCATGGGCGGCATGATCGCTCAGGTGATCGCCGCCGACGAACCGCAACTCGTCCGCAAGATGGTCATCGCGGGCACGGGGCCCGCCGGCGGTGAGGGCATCAAGAACGTCACGAGGATCGCGCACCTGGACACCGTCCGAGGCCTGCTCACGTTCCAGGACCCCAAGCAGTTCCTCTTCTTCACCAGGACCCCGAACGGCCGTCGGGCCGGCAAGGAGTTCCTGACACGCCTCAAGGAACGCACCCAGAACCGGGACAAGGCGATCTCGCTGCGGTCCTACGGCGCGCAGCTCAAGGCCATCCACCGCTGGGGACTGGCACAACCGACCGACCTGTCCGTCATCCGCCAGCCAGTACTCGTCGCGAACGGCGAGAGCGACCGGATGATCCCGACGAAGAACACGAACGACCTGGCCCGCCGCCTGCCCAACAGCGAGCTGGTGATCTACCCCGACGCCAGCCACGGCGGCGTCTTCCAGTTCCACGGTCAGTTCGTGAACAAGGCCCTCGAATTCCTTGCACGGTAGAGCGTTGCTCAGCCCATCAACGCGAGAGCGTTCTGGATGCCCTGTTCGAGAACCTCGTCGGCGAACGTCGGGTCGGACAGGGCACGCGACAGCTGCAGCGTTCCCACCACCATCGTGAAGATCCCGAGCGCCTTTCCGCGTGCCGACCGTGGATCGCCGGGAGCCAGCCGGGTGGCGATCTCCTCCACGATGGCCCGTGCACCGTCGGTGTAGGCGTGTTTGGTCTCGTTCGCGCAGCGCCCGATCTCGTCGAGCAGCACGGCGGAGGGGCAACCCGTACCGCGGTTGTCCCGGTGCCGGGGCGGTGATGATGAGGCGGCACAGCGCCCCCGTGCCGGGCCGCGAGACCAGGCAGGCGTAGTCGGGGCCGATGTGGTCCAGCCTGGCTTGGGCGGTTCCATTCGGCCCCACCAGGGGCAGCCTGCGGTGGCCCACCTTCTTGCCGCAAGTCGGGCGATGACAGCAGTTGAGCAGGACTTTCCGCCGTCCTTGCCGCTCTTGTTCGTCCGATCGGTGGAGCCGAGTCAAGCCGCCCGAGTTGGGCCACACCGAACCGCCAGAGCCATCCAGTCCGTACCGGGGATCGCCGGGCGGGGCTGTGCGGCGTACTGCACGTCCAGCTGCCGTTGCTCGGAGGTGACGGCTGCGAACAGCGCAGCCTTGGAGGGGTACCGCTTGAACAGGGTGCCGGTGGAGACGCCGGCCTCCCTGGCGATCTGGGCCAGGGAGGTTTTGTCGTATCCCCAGGCGAGGAGGAGGTCGGGGCGTCGGTAAGACGGGCGCAACCAGGGCAGGTGCCGGAGCCTTTGTAATATCGGCGTCGACTACCTGAAGGTTCGCCGCAGGCTCGCGCCATGAGCCTTCTGACCTGGACAAACATCAAACCCATGTACTCCATTGCACGGCTCTTACAGACACCCCAGCACCGGGGGTCCCACGGGGAGCAGCGGGTGGGCAGCACTTGCCACCACCGTTCGGGCATGTATATTACAACCGTAAGACGAACGGTCGTAATATAACTGCGCGGAGCCACGGTCCTCGCGCCGAAGCCGATGGGGTCAGATGACGACGACGAAGAGCATGACGTGGGTCGACGTGCCCACCCGCACGATCGACGTCGGCGGGGTGCCGTTCGCCTACCGGGAGCTCGGTCCGGCCGAGGGCGTTCCGGTGGTGTTCCTGCACCACCTGATGGCTGTCCTTGATGACTGGGACCCCAGGGTCATGGACGGCATCGCCGCCCATCGCCGGGTGATCGCGTTCGACAACCGCGGGGTCGGCGCGTCCGGAGGATCCGTGCCGGACACCGTCGAGGAGATGGGCCGCGATGCCATCGCCTTCATCCGGGCGATGGGACTCCAGCAGGTCGACCTCCTCGGGTTCTCCCTCGGCGGCGGAGTCGCCCAGATGGTGGTCCTGCAGGCACCCGAACTCATACGCCGGATGATCCTGGCCGGCACCGGCCCCCGCGGAGGCGGCGGCATCAAAGAGATCAACAAGGTCGTGGTCAAGGCCTATGCCAAGTCCGCACTCGCCCTGAAAGACCCCAGGACATTCCTGTTCTTCCCGCGCGACGCCGAGGGCAAGCAGGCCTCGAAGGACTACCTCGCCCGGCTCAAGGAACGCACCCACAATCGCGACAAAAAGATCTCCCTGCAGGCTCGACGCGCGCAGGTGAAGGCCATCCGCGCGGCCGGACTGGACCAACCCGACGACCTCTCAGTGATCACCCAGCCGGTCTTCGTCGCCAATGGCGATCACGACCTCATGGTCGCGAGCAGCAACTCCACCGACATGGCCCGCCGGATCCCCAACGCCCGGCTGAAGATCTACCCCAACTCCGGGCACGGCGGCGTCTTCCAGCACCACCGGCAGTTCGTCTCCGAGGTTGTGGGATTCCTCGACGCCTGAGAGGTCCGACAGGTCGGTCGCCGGGAAGGTCGCCCTCGTCACCGGCGGCGGCCGGGGCCTGGGGGCAGCGACCGCGCGGTCGCTGACCGCCGCTGGTGCTCGAGTGTTCGTGGTCGATCTGCATCGCCCGGCCGCGGGCGAGGTGATCGACGAGGGGGTCACCTTCCTGGTCGGTGATGTGACCGACCTCGGCGACGTGACCCGGGCGGTCGAGACCGTCGTCAGGGACACCGGCCGTCTGGACATCATGATCGCGAATGCTGGTGTGGTCGCGCGGGGCGTGCCCCTTCGGGCGTCATCGGCTCCGGTGGTCGATCGGCTCTTCGACGTGAACGTCGGGGTGTGCTCAACACGGTGCGTGCTGCCCTTCCGTGCCTCATCGAGAACCGTGGTCGGCTCGTACTGATCTCGTCGGTGTTCGCGTTCGTCAACGGTGCCGGCACGATCCCGTACGCGATGAGCAAGGCAGCGGTCGAGCAGCTTGGCCGTGGACTGCGGGTCGAGCTCGCCGCTCATGGCGTCAGCGTCACGACCGCCTACTTCGCGATGATCAACACAGACATGATCAGGCAGAGCATCGACGAGGATCCGGCAGCCCAGGCGCTGCTCGACACCCAACCGAGGTTCCTGCGCAAGCGCATCAGCCCCGAACAGGCTGCGGAGGCCATCGTCGAGGGTCTGTGCCGCCGGGATGCGCGGGTGTTTCGTCCGCGCAGGTGGACAGTGATCTCGAGGGTCCGCGGCATCGTCGCACCCGCCCTGGACTCCAACCTGACGCGGGATCGCACGGTCCAGAGCATTCTCGGACGCCTCGACGCGCGTGCAGGCGAGGACTTCCTGACCAGCTGAGGTCAGGAACAACACGGTGCCCCGACTACGCACAGACCAGGAGCCATTGATGACGAGTTCGACATCGATGATCAACATCACTATCTAAAACAGACTTCGGTTATTTTCACGGGCTCTTAGATTATGACCGTCATCATAGTGGTCGACTTTTTAGATTACGACCATCATCGTATCGCTCACCCACTACAGAGAGATCAGGCCATGAGTGACACGCACCTGACTGCGCCGACTCGTTTCATCGAGGTCGACGGCGACCGATTCGCCTACCGACGCTGGGGCAAGGCCTCCGGTGTCCCGCTCTTCTTCGTCCCGCACTTCCGCGCCGGATTGGACCACTGGGACCCCCTGCTCACCGACGGCCTGGCCGAAGGCCGTGAGGTCATCCTGTTCGACGGGCGCGGCATCGCCTCGTCATCCGGCAAGCCGCGTAACCGGATCGAGGACATGGCCGACGACATCGCCGCGGTCATCCAGGCGCTGGGGCTGGAGCAGGTCGATCTGCTCGGCTTCTCGATGGGCGGTTTCCAGGTACAGGAGGTCACGCTGCGCCACCCCCAGCTGGTGCGCAAGCTCCTCCTGCTCGGCACCGGCCTGCGCGGCGGGGACCAGACGATGGACCCCAAGGTGCCTGAAGTCGCAACGCATCCGGATCTGGACCTGGAGGACTTCCTCTTCCTGTTCTTCGGCCGCTCGCAAGCCGCGCGGGAAGCGGGCCGGGCCTTCTGGGAGCGACGTCATCAGCGGGCCGACCAGGACTCGCCGAGCTCGCTCGAAGTCGCACAGGCACAGCTTGAAGCGTTCGCGACCTACACGGAACCGCTGCCGGGTGAGAATCCCTACGCCTACCTGAACGCGATCACCCAGCCGACGCTGGTCCTCAACGGCGAGAACGACGTGATGATCGCCTCGATCAACTCCTGGCACCTCGCCCAGAACATCCCCAACGCTCAACTGTTGATCTACCCCGACGCCGGGCATGGAGCGCAGTTCCAGTATCCCGAGCGGTTCCTGAAGCACGCCCTTCAGTTCCTCGACGAGTAACACCTGCGGGGCTTCGGTGTAGTCGCTACTCGACTACACCGAAGCCAAGAGCGTTATTCAGAAGGTTGATCTTGGGGTGGTAGCGCAACAGCCCCGTCTGGGTAGGGTCGGTTTCCTCTCACAGAAACGATCCACCACGAGGCGGGGCTGTTGCGCTACCAGTCTACGACCGGCCTGGACCATGATCAGATCCAGGAGCTGGTCGCCCGGATCCACCAGGTCCTGACGTCGTCGGAGCGGCCGGAGGGACGTCCCCAGGTGCTGGGCCTGTACCGGTCGGTGCTGCTCACGCTCGTGCTGTTACGCCAGAACCTGTCCCAGACCGTGGCCGCGGACTGGTTCGGCGTCTCCCAGCCCACCGTCTCCCGGATCTTCCGCCGTATCGCGCCGCTCATCGGCCAGGTCCTCCGCGTGCACACCCCGCCCCTGCCCGACGCACTCGCAGGCCGGGTCGTGCTCGTCGACGGAGCCCTGATCCCCACCCACGACCACGCCTCCCACCGCACACCCAACTTCAACGCCAAACACCGCCGAGCCGGCATGACCGTGCAGGTCCTGTCCACCCTCGACGGCACCCTGCTCGCCGTCACCGACCCCGTCGAGGGCCGCACCCACGACGGCACCGCCTACACCCTCACCGGTCTGGCCGACCTGTTGACCGACCACGAGGTCGTCGCCGACCTGGGCTACCAGGGCACCCCCACCATCCGACCCCGCCGCAAACGCCCCGGCCACCAACACCACACCCCACACGACAAGACCTGGAACACCAGCGTCAGCCGCATCCGCTGGGCCGTCGAACACGCCATCGCCCATCTCAAGGCATGGAAGATCCTCGCCACCGGCTACCGGGCCCGCCTCACCGAACTCCCCACCCTCATCCGCATCGTCACCACCCTCGAGTACTACCGCCAAGGCTGGTGACCTTCTCAATAACGCTCCAAGCCTGGACGCGGCGACAGTCGAATCGAGTTCGACCCGGAACGTCTCAGGTGTGCTGACCAGCACCGCGTCGCGATACCCGGCGCGCACGGCGATCGTCTTCGGTGGCGATCAGATCTCCTACGCGGAACTCGATGCGGCATCCAACCGGGTGGCGACCCTGCTGATCGAGCACGGCGTTCGCGTGGGCGACAATGTGGCCCTGTCCTGTCCGAACATCCCGCAATTCACGACGATCTACTTCGGGATCCTCAAGGCCGGCGCGGTTGTCGTGCCGTTGAACGTGCTCCTCAAGGCACGTGAGATCGCCTACCACCTCAACGACTCCGACGCAACGGCGTACTTCGCCTTCGAAGGCAGCTCGGAGCTCCCGATCGGGCGCGAGGCATGGTCGGCCTTTCAGGCCGCCTACCGGGCCACACAGTTCTTCCTCATCGGCAGCGGCGCATCTGTCGACGGCCTCACCCCGGACCAGATCTATGCCGCCGCTGTCGCCGGGCAGCCAGAGACGTTCGAGACGGTCGAGCGTACCGACGACGACACCGCGGTCATCCTCTGCACCTCCGGCACCACCGGACAGCCCAAGGGCGCAGAACTCAGACACCGCAACGTGTACGACAACGTCCAAGCCGGGGTCCGGCTCTTCGAGCCCGACCCCGCGGCACCCGACGTCTACCTGTGCGTCCTTCCGCTCTTCCATTCCTTCGGCCAGGTGGTCATCCAGAACGGCGCCATCGCCTTCGGCGGAACCCTCGTCCTGCAACCGAGGTTCTCCGCCCGCGAAGCCCTCCAGCTCATGCTCGAGCATGGCGTAACCTTTTTCGGCGGCGTACCGACCATGTACTGGGGACTGCTCGAGGCACTCGACGACAGCGTTGACGTTGCCCGGCTCGTCGCCAAGCTCCGCATCGCCGTGTCCGGTGGGTCGGCGCTCCCGGCCAAGATCCACCAAGAGTTCAGGAAACGTTTCGGCGTGACGATCCTCGAGGGCTACGGGCTCTCGGAAACCTCGCCGGTCGCGTCATTCGCCAAGTACGGCGAGGAGCCCCGGGTCGGATCGATCGGCCGGCCCATCGCCGGGGTCCAGATGAAGCTCATCAACGATGACTGGTCGAATGTGGCTGACAATGCCGGCGCGACCGGGGAGATCGCGATCAAGGGCCACAACGTCATGAAGGGCTACTACAAGCGTCCCGAGGCGACATCGGAGGCCATCAACCAAGGATGGTTCCGCACCGGAGACCTGGCTCGCAAGGACGCGGACGGCTTCTACTTCATCGTCGATCGATCCAAGGAAATGATCATTCGTGGCGGGTTCAACGTCTACCCGCGCGAGCTCGAGGAGGTGCTCATGGAGCACCCCGCAGTCTCCCTGGTCGCCGTCATCGGAGTTCCACACGTGAGTCACGGGGAAGAGATCAAGGCCGTCGTCGTCAAGAAGGCCGGCGACAGTACGACTGAGGCCGAGCTGACAGCCTGGGGAAAGGAGCAGTTCGCCGGCTACAAGTACCCGCGCATCGTCGAGTTCGTCGACGCCCTGCCCATGACCTCCACCGGGAAGACCCTCAACGCAAACTGTCCTGAACAGGGGTCACACAGGTGGCGGGGCGCCTTGTATTCCTGCAGGTCAAAGGTAGGTAGGTCTGTATGGATTTTAGGCCGTGCTACCGAGACCCTATGGTATTATGTACGTCAGCCAACGGGCTAGGCTTGAGCGCGAGGCAATGGCCTTACGGAGCGAATGGAGGAAGCTCGTGGTGCGCTACGCCAAGGAGCACAAGCAGGTGACGCGGCAGCGGATCATCGAGAAGGCCGGGCATCGGTTCAAGGCCGACGGCATCGATGGCTCGGGCGTTGCCACGCTGATGTCGGATGCCGGGCTGACCAACGGAGCCTTTTACGCCCACTTCGCCTCCAAGGACGACCTTGTCGCCACCGTTGTCGCGGAGGAACTGCGTAGGCAACTAGCGACGTTCGACACTCTGCGGCCCGGCCGCCCGGGACTCGAGGATCTCCTTCGCGCCTATCTGTCGGTCGAGCACCGGGACAACCCTGGCCTTGGATGCCCCTCCGCCGCTCTCCTCGACGAGATCGGCCGCTGCGGGGAGGCGACCAAACAGGCCTACACCGACGGCGTGAAGGCCATCGTGGAGGACATCGCCGCCCGCCTGGAACCTGCGGATCCGCAGTCCGCTCGCGGCAAGGCCATCGGGCTGTTCACCATGATGGTGGGGACGTTGCAATTGTCCCGCGCCCTGTCCGACCGTAAGTTCTCCGATGAAGTCCTTGAGCGGGGGATCGAGAACGGCCTCGCCTTTATGGGCTGAGGGAATACTCAGCCCAAAGGACGTCACTGCCCTGGGCTCAGCCGACGACCGTGTTCGGCACCTGCTTCCGTTCGAGGAATTTGAGAGCCGTCTCGACGAACTGCCGGTGGAACTGGAAGATGCCGCCGCGGCCGGTGTCGGAGTAGATCACCAACTCGCCGTTCGGCACCCGCCGGGCAAGGTCGGTGGAGTTCTTCGACGGCACCATCCGGTTGTTGTCGCCGTTGGCGACGAGCACGGGCGGGCGGATGACGGACAGATCGTGGGGTTGCTCCGACCCCAGCGATCAATGGCCTTGAGCTGGTTGCCGTTGGAAATGGGCGAGATCGCCTTGTCACGGTTCTCCGTGCGCTCCTTCAAGTGGGCCAGGAACTCCTTGCCGGCCCGACGCCGCCGACGGTGCGGGTGAAGAATGCGAAGAGGCTGGCGCAGTCGGGACGCTGGAGGGAAGTCGCCGGCGAGGCGGACGTGCTGGCCGTCGAGGTAGTTGATCAGCCGGACCAGGCCCTCCGCTCCCGACGGTGCCCCCAGACGCCCCAAATGTCGATGTCCGTAGTGGACTGCACAGATGTCCGAACTTCCGTGCATGTCCGATGAACATGGTTCCGCCTGCTCAACATGATCAGCTCGGTCGGACGTGGGAGCAGAGGTGGTGCCGTTTGTAGCCGCCGGACACGTCGGCGCCGACGGCCGCCCAGAATGCTTGCGTGTGAATGAAGCCTGAACAATGCCTCTACCAGCAGAAACAGAATTTCCGCAGAAAAACACGGCTATCGGGAGCCGTTGAATCCGGGTCAACGCTGTTGAGCGCGTCCGACGGCTCCCATTTTTGCTCCCACGGTCCGCTCCCGTGTGCTCCTTGAGGTCGCGAACTGCCACCCGATGCGCGGGTGGAACCAGGCCGGTGCGACGCCAGACGTTCCCGTCTACTTGATCAACGACCACGAACCTGCGTCGGCCTGAAGTGCAGGTCAGGAGCTGTGGCCGACTTCTGAAACCGCACAGGTGGCCGCCGGTCAGGTGGCAGCACCCCGGGCCGGCCAAGCGGCACTCGGTCAGGCTGATCACCCGGCCCGAACCCGGCAAGGGTGCGGGTTCGATGTCGGCGTCGCGGCGCAGGTTGCCCGCCTTGCGCGCTTCCAGCGCCACCACGTCGCAGGTGCTCGCCCCGGCGGCCAGGGCGATGGTGATCCCGGCGATCACGTCCGCGGCGGGCAGGTGCCTGCGCAGGAGCAGCACCTCGATCAGCGCACGTGTTCCGGCGGAGTCGCCGTGCGCGGTGCGCGCGGCGGACCAGAACGCCTCGTGCGCGACGGTGAACACACCTGCTGTTCATAGGCGCGACGGGCCGGGCGTTGCGGGGTGAACCCGTGGCGACGCAGCCACAACCCCACGCCCTGCTCGGTCGTCTCGACCCCGACGACCAGCCGGATCAGCTCGACCACCGCCTGACGGGTCCACAGCGGCCCGCCGATCAGCAACTTCTCGGGCGTGTAGTCGGCCATCGCCGCGAACAGAGTGCCCCGATCCTCCGTACCGATCAGCTCGGCAGGGCCGGGACGCCCCGTGCGGGTCGCCAGGCCGTCGCGACCGTCCCGCCGGTAGGCCCGCCACCAGGCGCCCACCGAGCGTTCCGAGACCCCGAACACCTCCGCGGCCTGCCGATAGCCCTCGACCCACCCGGACTCCAACGCGGCCACCACCCGCAACCGCAGCACCTCACGCTCCGCAGGCGACAACCGGTGCGCGCCCTCGACCTCGATCACGAGCGATCAATACTGGAAGACGATCACTTTCGACTCGAATAAAGGGGTGGACGCTTGTGCGTCCGCCCCTTCAACGCTGTTCGGCTTGGTCAGCTGGTCAGGCGGAACGTGGCGTCGTTGCGCGCGATCGCGGTGGCGGCCGGGTCGAGCTTGAGCTGGTAGTCGTGGTGGCGGATGTAGCGGTCGGGGTAGTTGTAGGACTGGAAGGAGCTCCACGTCGAGGACGCCAACCCGGCGACCTGGCGGAACGTGGCGTCGGCCTGGAACTGCGTGGTGCCGTCGTAGGACGCGAGCACGAAGTCGTAGTTGACGTGCCGCAGGTAGTAACCGGGGTAGTTGACCGACTCGAACGACACCGCCGAGGAGTCGGCCAGGCCGGGCATGATCCGGAACTGGGAGTCCTGCAGAGGGCTGACGTCCGGGTCGATGCGCACGTCGAAGTCGGCATGGCGCACGTAGCGGTCCTGGTAGTTGAACGACTGCAGGCGGTTGACCGGCCTCACGCCCCACTTGGCCAGCACGCGGCTCTCCTCGGCGGCGGTCAGGCTCATGATGCCGCCGTGGCGCTTGAGGTTGGTGCCGAGCGAGTAGTCCGACACCGTGCGGAAGTTGTTCGTGCTGCCGAGGTTGGTCGACGTCAACGGCATGTAGCCGCGGCCGGATTTGAACTGGTCCAGCCACAGGCCCCATTCGTTGCCACCGTTGAACGGCATCCACATCGGGCCCTCGACCACATTGCCGTCGGCCCCCCAATCGTTGGAGATGCCCATGTGGGACAGGTCGCCGATCCGCGTCCACGAGCCGAGGATCGAGTTGCTGCCCTCGATGGTGATCTGCCCGTCGGCGGAGGCGCGGTAGTAGCGGAAGCCGCCGACGCTGGTGGGCGACTCCACGATCTGGGTGTCGATGATGCCATGACCCGCCGCGCCCCGGTCGATGTAGAGCGTCGGCGCGGTGACCGTCCGGAAGTCGGTGGTCCGGGTGTAGTAGATGCGGTGCTTCTTGACGCCGTCGAGAGTCGCGTTCGTCGCCCAGTAGACGACGTAGTCACCGGTCGCCGGGTCGAAGATCGCCTCCGGGGCCCACGCGTCACCCGCGCCGGAGATCGCGCCGGCCACGTTGAGCAGGCGCGGCGCGGACCAGTTCACCAGGTCCGTGGACTCCCAGACAACGAGCTGGGTGCTGCCCCGGTTGGCCGCGTCGTCCCACGACGGGCCGCTCGCCATGCGCAGGTCGGTGGCGATGATCCAGAACTTGTCGCCGTTGGGCGAGCGGACGAGCGCCGGGTCGCGCACCCCGCGGGTGCCCACGGTGGACAGCAGGACGGGAGCGCCGTTGTTCAGGTCGTTCCAGTGCAGGCCGTCGCGGCTGTGGGCGAGGTAGATCTGCTCACCGGTGGCGTGCTCGCCGGTGAAGTGCACCATCAGGTAGCCGGTGAACGGGTCCGCTGCGGACGCGCGGTCCACGGCGAACAGGACCTGGGCGCTGATCAGCATGAGCATCGCGCCCAGCATCGCGCCGATCCGCGACAGCGTTCGTTTCACGGGTTGTTCTCCTCGGATCAGAGGGTGGGGACGACCGGGGCGATGGTGCCGTCGGCGTTGAACGTCATGCGGTCGACGGTGACCTCACGGTGGGTGCCGTTGCCACCCGGCACGGCGAACCGGTGGTAGGCGATGTACAAGGTGTCGGTGCCGGGCACCTGCACCACCGAGTGGTGACCGGGGCTCTTGATGCCGATCTCCAGTCGCTTCTGGAGCACGACACCGCATTTCGTCCACGGGCCGAGCGGGAAGAGCCGGTCGCGTAGGCGACCTGGTAGTTCTCGTCACGGGTGTCGTTCGGTGCGGGTGGTGGCTGTCGCCGGAAGGACGGCGGCCACGCACGATCTCATCAGATCGCCCATTGGCGCTGGGCGTTCTTCCCCGTGAGGTTGTGGACGTGGTCGGAGGGGGTTTGGTCGCCTCGGCACGCGTCTGCGCCGTCGCGGTTCCACGACTTCTCTTCGGTTGAGGTCCCTGGGGGACGTTGGAGGCCCGGTCCCGAGGTTGGCCTCGGGGCCGGGTTCTGAGCGGCACGGACCCTGGTCGGTGGGGTCCGTGCCGCTCAGATCAGGTGCATGTGCGAGCCGGGTACGGAGCCTCGCTCTCCGTCGAGACGGATTCGCCGTCGATGGTCGCCGAGAGCTCAGCGGATGCCGCTCCCTCCGGCAGGCTCACCAGTCGGGTCGTGAAAGCGTGCACCGCGTTCGCGCCGGGGGCGACCGACGCCCGGGACTTGCTGCCATACGGCGTCTCGAAGGCGACCGTGGTCGGCACTTCCTCCGCGTTGGCCGCGCGCACCGTGACGACCACCTCTCCGGCCACGCAGCGGGTGCCGGCCGTCAGCTCGACATCGAGTCACGGCGCCGGCGCCTTCAGCGTTCCGAGGCGGGCGAGCTCATGGCTGAGCGCTCGCTCGGGGGCGTCGATCTGGTTCTGCGTGCCGACCACCCCTGCTGCCACCGTTCGCGCTTCGGCGAGCGCGTCGAGCATCGCCGCCCACGCTTCGACGGGATAGTCCCCCGAGTCGAGTGATTCGGCGTAGGCGATCGCGGCATCCAGGTCGCCTTCGTCGAGCGGCTGGTTCTGCGACGTCAGCGTGTCGCTCAGCAGGAAGCGGTCGAAGTCGACGTGGCCGCCGGTCTGCTGCGTCGCGTAGTTGAACAGTGCGACCCGGTGCCCCATGAAGTGTATCGATCCGCCGAACTCGAGCGGCCCGACGGCGTTGCCGAGCTTGGTCCAGTCGATCCCGTTCAAACTGTAATAGAAGGTCGTGTAGAGCCGCTCCGGACTCCGGGCGAAGTCCAGATCTGCCTTCAGGTGCACCTCCGTGGCACCCCCGAGCGCCGTAGCGGTGCCCGGGAGGAAGCTCTCGATCGCCGCCTGGTCGACCGGTGCGGTGAAGGGACGTCCGCGATGGACGACTCCCACCGTGTTCACCCCGTTCACGCGCTTGACCGCGATGTAGGAGAAGTCGTGGCCGAACGCTGCAAGACCGGCGACGTCGCCGTTGTTCATGCCCGAGATGTTCAGCTTCGTCTCGGCCGACTGCCGGGGTCCGAAGGAGCGCTGCGAGAGCGTGTTGCGTGCTTCTTCGAGCCAGGTGAGCTCGCCACCGGGGCTGCGGTGGGTGTACGCACCGGTCACGACCTTGCCGGCCGTCAACCGCAGCCACCCCTGGCGGTCAGTGAGCGACCAGTACCGGTTGTCGGGCGCGTGGTTCCACTCCCAGGCCAGGTCGAGGTTCGACCCGTTCGGGGCGATTTCATCGGGATGCGGCGGCTCGGCGGCCGGCCGCCCGACGAGTGAAACGTCGTCGACCTTGTAGTTCATGAGGTGCGTATTGGGGTCTGACGACGGATTGCTCACCCAGGGGGTCTCGATGAAGATGCGGACATCGGAGAGAGCCTGGGATGCAGGAATCGTGAACGACCCGGACACCTTGCCCCAGTTCCCGCGGGTCACGGCCGTGGCGGGCGAGAGGTTGGCGAAGGTCGTGTTGCTGCCGCCGTACCGAGCGGTGATGAGGAACTGCTTGGTCGCCGGGCTCGCCGGGTTGTCGTACTTGATCCATGCCGAGACGTCGTACGTGACGCCGTGTTGTAGCTTGCCGGTGACGTTCTGCGCCGGCCCCGATCCCGTGGCGTTCCTCCCGGTGACCGCGAGAGCCGTCGAGCCGGTGTGTGCGTCGGTCGTCGTCGAGAGCGTCGCGCCGTCGTTGGCGATCCAGCCCGCTGTGCTCCCGGACTCCACGCCGGGATTGCCGAAGAGTTCGACGCCGACCAGCGTCTCGTCGATGTCGGGTGGTGTCGGCACCGTCCACCGCTCGTCCTGGTAGGCACGGTGCGGTGCGTCGTTGTCGAAGTCGTCGGACACGACGATGCTCTTGAGCCGCTCGAAGCGCTCCTGCTCAGGGGTGAGCCTGATCGGCTTCTGGAAGACGCCGTCGACCGGCACGACGCCGTTATTGCCGAAGGTCGGCCACCCGTTGCTCCAGGTCGCCGGGATCAGCGCCGGAATGCGACCGACCGGATACGAGTCGCGGAAGAAGAAGCCGTACCAGTCGTCGTCGCCCGCGTCATTCGAGATGGGCACGAGACTGCCCTGGGCGAATCCGTTCGAGTTCAGCGCTCCACGGGACTCGTAGGGCGCCGGGGTAGCCGCGAGGCGCCCGAGCAGTTCGGTCGAGCGGAACATGACGACCTGCCGACCGTCGCCGGGCCAGGTGATCATCACCACGTAGTAGTAGCCGTCGATGAACGCCACCTGGGCGCCCTCAAAGATCGTATCGTTGCCGATGTACGGCTTATCCGCGTAGTCGCTGCGCCGGATTACGTCCGGAAAGTCCTGCTCGACCGCCGTCAGCGTCGGGTTCAGCCGAACCGCGCTGGCGCCACCGCCACCGTAGAAGATGTACGGCGTTCCGCCGTTGGGGTCGTCGAAGAAGAGCGATGGGTCGTGGAAGCCTCGCCCGAACGCCGTCTTGGTCCACGCTCCGTTCTCGATGTCGTCGGTGCGGTAGAGGAAGGCGCCGCCGAGGTTCAGCGAGTTGATCAGCACGTAGTAGGTGCCGTCGTGGAAGCGGATCGACGAGGCCCACTGTCCCTCGCCGTAGGAGTTCCGGCCGTTGCGCAAGGACGCGGCATCACTGATGTCGAGGCGATCGAACGCGTAGCTCACGATCTCCCAGTTGACGAGGTCGTACGACTTCATGATCGGTGCGCCCGGGCTGAGATGCATCGTCGTGCTGACCATGTAGTAGACGTCGCGCCCTTCGTCGTTCTGCGACGCGGGGACGCGCTCGACACTGACATCCGGCACGTCGGCGTTGAGCATGGGAACCGCGTAGGTGCCCTCGCCGGTGTCCGTCGTCGTGTACGACGAATCGGGATTCCATCCTTCGGCGACGCGGACGAGCTGCCACTGCTGGTTGCCGCCGCCCCAGTCGCCGTACTGCACGACGCCGGCGCCGTCGTTGGTCGCCGCGTTCTGGACCTCGACCGCCTTGTTGCTGTTGCGGTTGATCAGGCGCACGTAGCCGCTGTCGGAGTCGGCCAGCCGGAACTGCTGGTTCGTGCCGTTGTGGTCCGTCCACTGCTGGACCTTCGCGCCATCGGCGGTCGACCAGTTGCCCACTTCGAGGACCTTGCCGGAGTTCTTCGACTTCAACCGGTAGTAGCCATTACCGGAGTCCACGAACTGCCACTGCTGGTTCGCTCCGCCGTGACGAGCCCACTGGTGGATCGCCGCCCCATCGGCGGTGGAAACGCCGGACACGTCCATCGCCTTGCCGCTGTTGCGGTTCACCAGCACGTACCACGCGGTGGTGTCCACCGTGGCGGCCGACGCCGACGTCGTGACCACCGTGAGCAACCCGCCCACGAACGCCACCGCCGCCGCGGCGGCCACCCCCGACCGCCACCGACGACGCCACCTCGTGGCGCGCGCAAACCCAACCGACATAGCGTCTTTCCTCTCGTCATTGAGGATCGCCGACACGATGCGGGCCGCATCGGCGCGGACGCCGACGACACCCGCGCACGGCCAACTGCCCGGAAAGCAGCTTGTTAGCGCTAACATTCTTCGAAGACGATCCGTGTGCAGGGAATACGTAGGGGTACAGAGGCGATGGATGTTAGGGGACCAACGGCGGTGTGACCGAACGCACCACGTGGACTGTGAACGATAACATCGACCGCGTCAAGATGTAACGGGAAGGTTTTCGCAGGAAGTCCCGTAGGGCCTCGCCGAGCTCGGCGTCCGTCAAGCCGACCCTCCGCCTTTCGCTGACCGTTGATCAAGGCTGCGATCCGGGTAGTCGATCTCGGGGAGGTCCGCCGGAGTTCGCGGGCACGCCGATGGCCCGGCATGTTGACCGGGAGCCCTCCGCCGACTGCTCGTCGGGGCGTGGGCCGGTGTTCAGGTGATCGGTCGCGGGAGCGCGGTCAGCCGGGTGAACGCGTTGACAGGCCTCGACCACAAGCCGACCGGCGTAAAACCGGTGGCCAGCCCAGGTCCCATCCTTTGGTGCGATCCCGCCGGGGGCACATCGTTCCACCAGCACGACAAGGCCCTTGACCGGCGTACACGCTGGTCAAGGGCCTTAGTCATCTGTCCGGCCATGTCCGGTGAAGTCCGGCCGTCCACGGGTGTCCGGGCCAAATACGGGCCAGAGTTCGGGTTCGGCCGGTCGGCGTCCCATGGCAGCCGCTACACCGTCGTCTGGATGGTCGCCGCCCGCGCCGACGTCGTGACCGCCGCCTGCCGGCGCAACCCCGAACGGTTCGTCGACAAGCCACTCACCCCGCCGATCATTGCCACCAACGTGTGGATCCTCCGGCAGCACGATTACGCCGCCGCCCGGTGACCAACTCGGACACCGGCGACCCCGGCTCACTCGACAAACCCCGGAACCGACCACCTCACCAGGCGTGGCACGTTCCGCGTCTCGTGGTCGACCAGGACGAGGCCGCCACCATCCGGGTTCTCCGCGTGCACGGGAGGGCTCGGCCTTGTGCCGAGCCCGCCCGCTTAAGCTCCACCCGTTCCTGATCGCGCGCCGTGACGCTCACCCGGTCCGGCGTACGTCGTCGCCCGCGAACGTCGGGAACACCGGAGTCGGACCTGTGTCACGCCACCGACTAGCGCTGCAGTGTCAGCACGGCCGGCCGGTACGGCAGGATGCCGTAGTCCATGCCGTCCGAGCTGGGGTCGCGTCCCTGGTAGAGGAACTGCAGGTTGCAGGGGTCGATGGTCTTGGTCTGGTCGGGGTTGGTCCGAAGCAGATCGCCGTGGCTGATGTCGTTGGTCCAGGTGACGCCGCTGTTGGCCTTGGCGGCGAAGGAGTTGCTCTCGGTGTCGGCCTGCGGTGTCCACGTGCCGTCCAGGCTGGTGGCGGTGAACGAGCGGAAGAAGCGCCCGTTCGCGCCCATCGCCTCGACGATCATGAGGTACTGGTTCTGACCCTGGACCTTGTAGACCTCCGGCGCTTCGAACAGGTTTTCCTTCGTGTCGCTCATGATCGTCGTGTACGACGAGCCGTAGCTGGCGGGGAAGTTCCCGATGGGCATGCTGGACCGGTAGATGTTGCCGTTGTCGCCGGCGAAGAACAGGTACATGTTCGTGTCGTCGCCGATGAGGGTCACGTCGAGGGGGGCCCCAACCGGGAGCGTGCCCGTGAACAGCACCTGCTCCGCGGACCAGCCGTTGGGGTTGGTGGGGTCGCTCGAGGTGCGGTAGGACAAGGGCTGTGGCCAACCCCCGTTGTAGGCGAGCACCCAGAGGTTCTTCGGGGCGAAGTAGAACAGCGTCGGCGCGAAGGCGTCGACGGGAATCGTGTCCTGGGCGATCGTGTTCTGGGTGGCGGTGGCCATGTCGGACCAGTTCGTGAAGGGGGTGAAGGTCGTCAATCCCCACCTCCCGTCCTGACCGGTGAGGGTGTTGTGCGTCGTGGCATAGACGACCTTCTGGCCGTTGTGGACGACGGCGGTGAAGTCCTTGAGCGATGCCCACCCCGCCTTCGGGTTCGCCAGCGGGCCGGTCGATGTCCAGCGGTACGTCGACGGCAGCGCGCAGGTGCCGCTGCCCCCGCCGACCCGGACGAGTTGCCACTGCTGGTTGGCGCCGCCCCAGTCGCTGTACTGCACGACGTTGCCGCCGTCGTTGGTCGCCGCGCTCTGGACCTCGACCGCCTTGTTGCTGTTGCGGTTGATCAACCGGACGTAGCCGCCGTCGGAGTCGGCCAACCGGAACTGCTGGTTCGTGCCGTTGTGGTCGGCCCACTGGTGGATGGCGGCACCGTCGGCCGTCGACCAGCTGGACACGTCCAGCACCTTGCCCGAGAGCCGCGACTTGATCCGGTAGTAGCCGCCGCCGGAGTCCACGAACTGGAACTGCTGGTTGTCGGCGTTCGTGCGGGTCCACTGGACGAGGTTGCCGCCGTCGGCGGTGGAGAAGTTGTAGACGTCGAGGGCCTTGCCGCTGTTGCGGTTCACCAGCACGTACCACGCCGTGGTGTCCACCGTGGCGGCCG
Organism: Saccharothrix stipae; assembly: GCF_054781895.1. Taxonomy (NCBI): domain Bacteria; kingdom Bacillati; phylum Actinomycetota; class Actinomycetes; order Pseudonocardiales; family Pseudonocardiaceae; genus Saccharothrix; species Saccharothrix stipae. The sequence continues at coordinate 73,003 of NZ_BAAGTN010000021.1, forward strand.
ACGCCGCCGTCGTGACCACCGAGAGCAACCCGCCCACGAACGCCACCGCCGCCGCCGCAGCCAACCCCGACCGCAACCGACGACGCCACCTCGCGGAACGCGCAAACCCAACCGACATAGCGGTTTCCTTTCCTCACTGGGACCGCCGACCTGAGGCGGGCCGCATCGGCGCGGGCCCCGACGACACCCGCGCACGGACGACGGCCCACAACACAACTTGTTAGCGCTAACACCCCTACTGCGGGTGCTGACGAATCCGGGCATGAGCATGTAGGGATGTAGGTGATCATTAGACCAACTGGCGGTGTGACGAACGCACCAGGTGGACTGTGAGCGATAACATCGACGACGTCAAGATGTAACGGGAAGGTTTTCGGGGGAAGTCCTGTATGAGACACCGGGCCCCGCCGAGGCTGCCGTCGAGCTGCCCGCAGCCTTTCGCCAACCGTTGATCAAGGCCGCGATCCGGGCAGTCGATCCCGGGGAGGTTCGCCGGGGTTCGCGGGCATGCCGATGGTGTGCCGCTCGAAAAGTCATCGTTGCTGGTAGAGCAAGGCTGTCACGGTGTTGGGAACATGTCCGGGTGGTCGTATCCCTGCTGTTCAAGGTGACCCGAAGACTGCTATCCGTACCGTCAGTGAACCTTTTTCATCGTGGTTGACGACGGGTGTCGATGTGGTGCAGGACGAGGATGGCTGCGATGATCGCGGTTGCTCGGCGTGGGCAGCAGCGGAGCTTGGCCAGGACTTTCCAGGTCTTGAGCAGCGAGACGG
>NZ_BAAGTN010000022.1:0-231433 GCF_054781895.1 Saccharothrix stipae
GCGAGGTCGCGGTTGAGCACGTGGATGCCCAGGAAGCTCAACATCAACGACTGCGGCCGGAGCGATGCCTCCTGGTCACCGCCCGGGGTCTGCGGGTCGTGCGGGATCACCGGGCGAGCCTAACCCGGCCCCTCCGGCTCGGCGCACTTGTGCGACGCCCGCGTTCCGATACGCTTAACGCGAAACTCGTTCACTTTCGGTGTGGGGGCGGACGTGGTGAAGCGCATGGTGTTCGTGGTCGTGCTCCTGTTGGCGTCGCTGACGACACCCGTCGCGGCCGCGCCGAACGCGTTGTGGTTCGACGACTCCACCGTCGTGGTGGCCGACGGGGCGTTGCGCGACCAGCACGGCCGGGAGGTGGTGTTGCGCGGGTTCAACGTGTCCGGCACCGCCAAGCTCGCCGAGCACCGCGGCCTGCCGTTCGCGAGCACGGCGGACGCGCGGTCCTCCGCGGTGGCGATGCGGCGGATGACCGGTGCGAACGCGGTGCGCTTCCTCGTCACGTGGGCCTGGGTCGAGCCGGAGCCGCGCCGGATCGACCACGCCTACCTCGACCGCGTCGCCGAGCAGGTGCGCGCCTTCACCGACCAGGGCGTCCGGGTCTACGTCGACTTCCACCAGGACCTCTACTCGCGCTACCTGTTCAACCGCGACAGCTGGTACACCGGCGACGGCGCGCCGGAGTGGGTGGTGCGCGCGGGCGGTTACCCGAAGGAGTCGTGCGGGATCTGCGTGCACTGGGGCCAGAACATGAAGAACAACAACGCGGTCACCGCCGCGGTGCACGACTTCTGGCACAACCGCGAGGTGACCACCTCGGCCGGGCCGATCCGCGTCCGCGACGAGTTCCTCCACCAGGCGGGCGAGGCGATGCGGCACCTGAGGTCCGCGCTGCCGGCCGACGCGTTCCGGTTGGTGCTCGGCGTCAACCCGCTCAACGAGCCCTACGCCGGGCGGTACGACCCGGGTCAGGACGGCGTCGCCTGGGAACGCGACCTGCTCATGCCGTTCTACCGTCAGTTCCGGCAGCGGATGGACGAGGCGGGCTGGGCCGACAAGCCCGCGTTCGTGGAGCCGCTGGTGTTCTGGAACCAGAACGTGGACTTCTTCGCCGAGCCGGGTGGGTTCCCGGCCGTGCCGACCCTCGGCGACCGCTTCGTGTTCAACTCGCACTTCTACGACGGCAAGGCCCAGTCGGGGCTGCTGAAGCCGGGCAAGGCGGGCGACGGCGAGTACAGCGCGGACTTCGCCAGGATCCGCGATCGGGCGGCCGCGCTGGGCACGGCGGCGATCGTGTCGGAGTTCGGGCACCCGGTCGCCGGGTTCACCTCGGACAAGAACCCCACCGTGCTCAAGGCGATGTACCAGGCGCTGGACTCCCGGCTGCCCGGTGCCCGGTGGTGGGCGGACGCGGCGGGGTCCGGCCCGGTGCTGTCGGGCAGCCAGTGGCACTGGGACGTGAACTACGGGCGGCACCACGAGTTGATGAACGGCAACCCGGACAAGGTCCGCACCGAGGGCGACGCGATGAACGACGAGCACTTCTCCGCCGTGCGCGTCGACGACGGCGGGAACCACGTGCTCACGGTGGAGGGCCGGGTGGTCGACCGGTTGTTCCCGCGTGCCGTGGCGGGCCGCGCGGCGGCGTTCACCTACGAGGAACGCGCCCGGGACGGCGGCACGGTGTTGTCGTGGAACCGGATCCCGGAGTCGATGCCCGCGGTGCGCGCGTTGGTCGGCACGGGGCAGTTCGGCGTGCTGGTGTGGCGTGGCAACGGTGTCGCGGCGCCGACGGAGCTGCACCTGCCGTCGTCGTTCCCGCCCGCGTCGACCACGGTGGTGAGCGACCTCGCGACCGTCACCGGGCCGCCCGCCTACACCGGCGCCGAGCCGGTGGCCGTCGCGCCGGAACCGGGCGCGTCGGGGGTGCACCGGCTGCTGCTGTCCACAAGGGACTCCGGGCCGCACTTCGCCCTGGTGGCCAACGGCGCGTCGACCGGGTCGGTGGCCGCGGCACGGGCCGAGCTGGCCGCATGGGTCGCGGCGACCTTCCGCTAGCTCACATCGGTCCCATCGGTCACATCGGGACGAGGAACACCCACGTCCGACCGGGCGCGAGGGGCAGGTCGGCGCCGTCGGCGGTGGCGAACCCGGTCGGCTCGTCGGGGGTCGGGCGCGACCAGCTGCCCTCGAACACGACGCCGTCCCGCAGCACGGCCGCCGGTCCGGAGCCGACCGTCCCGGCCACCGGCGACACGGCGCCCGACGCGTCCTCCACGAACCGGCCCGCCCGCATCGGCACCCGTTGCACGACCACGTTGGCCGCCTCCACCGCGCCGGAGTCGGTCGCCACCAGCGGGACGCCGTCGACCGAGATCGCCCAACCGCCCCCGATCGCCGACCACGCCAGGTCGAACGCCGCCGCGGGGTAGTCGACCGACCACGTCGAGGTGGGTCGACCACCGGCGGGCGCCGGCCCGACCGACGGCGCGCGGCCACCGGGTTCGGGGTCGGGCAGGCCCTCGGGGTGGACGTAGAGGTTGTGCGGCGCCTGCCGGTTCCCGTCACGGGTGTAGGCCGAGCCGGCCTCCTGCGGTGACGCCCTGGTCAGCCGGGCCTGGTCGAGCAGCGGGGCGAGTTCCGGCGCGGAGCCGGAGAACGCGAGCACGGGCGTGCCGTACTGCGCGAGCAGTTCCAGGTCCGTCTCGCGGGCGCTGCGCACGGGCCCGACGACCGCGGGCACCTCGCCGAGGTACACCGCCGCGAACCGGGTGACGCCGCCCTCGACGGGCTCGACGTAGACCACGTCGGCCGTGCCGATCCCGGTCTGCGGGCGGGCGGCCGGCGCGTTGTCGACCTTGACCACGAGCGCACCGGGCAGGACCGGCCCGGCCGAGCTCGTCGCGACGGCGCCGCCCGAGCCGTCGTCGCCGAGCCGCAGCACCACCGCGCCGATGATCCCGGCCAGGACCACCAGGATCGCGAGGACACCGAGGGCGACCTTCTGCCGCGAACCCATCGGACCCACCTCCTGCGGAAGCGCCCGACCACCCCCATCATCCGCCCGCGCACGCCCCCGGCACCAGGGCGTTCGCGGCTCGGCGGAAGGTCTTCACGCATCACGCGATGGCGGCAGGGTGTCGCCCCAGCGTCACGCGGCGGCCAACGGGCGGCGGGAGGTGCTCACTTGCGCAGTGCGTCGCGAACCAGGTCGCGGGCCCGGTCGAACAACGCCACCGGTGGGCCGAGCAGCATGGCCGCGGCGGGCGACTCGATGCCGGGGTGCGGACGGGTGGGAGCGATCATCTCGGCGGCGCGCACGGCCTTCGCCATCGCCCGCAGCCGGTCGTCGTCGTACTGCTCGCGCAGCCGGGGGAACTCGTCGCGCTCCTCGTGCTCGGCGTGGGCCAGCACGTCCTCGCGCAGCTGCGCCAACAGCGTGTCGAACCCCTCCGCCTCCACGCCGATCTTGTCCATCGTGACCAGCAGTTCCTTGGCCCGCCGCTCCTCGGCGACCCGGGCGTCGACGATCGCGTCACCGCCCTCGCCGCGCCGCGCGGCCGGGTGCACGATCTCCTCCTCGGCGGTCTCGTGCACCGCGAGCAGCCGGACCAACCGGTGGAACGCGTCGATGCGCTCGCTGCCCTTCGCGGTCTGCACCTCGTCGAACAGCGCGCGCAGCTCGCCGTGCTGCCGGACCAGCAGCCCGACCACGTCTTCTTGTTCGCTCATGGCGACGGATTACCCGCCGGTCGAACCGCGAAACGAGCCCTTGCAGTACCCGTTTTCGCGCGGACGTGGTGATGGAAACGAATTCCTCCGGCGCACCGCGACACCGTTGTCCGCCAATTCATCCGACCGGGATGCCGCCACGGCGGCGGGCGTCCGCCTTCAGGCGCAGGGGTTTCCCGGCTCGTTGCGCTGTCCGGCCGACGCCGCCGCGGGTGTGCCGGGGTTACGGTTCGGATCGATCCAGAACCATTCCCGCAGGACATCCTCGCAATGGAGCGATCATGCCCGAGTTACGCGCGTCGCTGGCCGTGGTGGCCCTCGCGACCAGCCTGTCCCTGGCGGCCGCGCCGTCGGCGATCGCCGACGTCACGCCGACCGCGGTCGTCGCCGAACTGCCCGGCCTGCCCGGTTACGCCAGTCACCACCCGACCGGTGTCAACGACCTGGGCCAGGTCGTCGGCAGCGCCCAGGGCGACGCTCGGGCGCACGCCGTCCTGTGGTCTCCGCGCGGCGGGGTGACCGACCTCGGTCCCGGGGTGGCCGGGGCGATCAACCAACACGGCCAGGTGCTCGGCCTGGACAGCGACGGCATCCAGGACACGCAGCGGCCGTGGACGTGGTTCGGCGGTGAGCGGCGCTCCATCCTGCCGCCCGGTGCGGCGTGGGCGCTGTCCCAGGCGATCAACGAGAGCGGCCGCGTGCCGATGTCCTACGCCACGTCCGCCCGGGGACCGCAGCGCGCCACCGTCTGGGACGGCACGCGGCACGTGGACCTGCCGTTGACCAACGAGTACGTGTCGGCGTACGCGATCAACGACGCCGGTGTCGTGGCCGGGAACTACTCGTCGGCCACCCTCCAGGAGTTCGCCGCGGTGCGCTGCACCGAGGGCGGCTGCACCAAGCTGGCGTCCGGTCCCGGCTACGGGCCGTACGACCCGGAGGCGATCAACGAGAACGGTGTCGTCGTCGGCAACCGGGGCATGGTGGCGCTGCGCTGGGAGGGCGACGAGCTGACCGTGCTGTCCGAGACCGGCCGGCTCGCCCACGGCGAGCAGTCGCTCAACGAGCGCGGTGACGCGGTCGGCTGGGTGGTGGACGCGAGCGGCACCAGCCGCGCGGTGCTGTGGCCCGCCGGCGGCAAGCAGGTCCACCTCGACGTGCCCGCGCCGTCGTCGGCGGTCGCGATCAACGAGCGGGGCGAGGTGGTCGGGCACACCTCGACGCCGGACTACTCGGTGACCCGCACGTTCGTCTGGCGCAACGGCCGGGTCACCTACCTGGACTCGCTGGGCGGCGACTACAGCATGCCCGTGGCGATGAACAACCACGGTGTCGTGGTCGGCCGGAGCAGCACCGCGGACGGCTCGGTGAAGGGCGTCCGCTGGACCCCGGTCGCGAACACCCCCGTTCGCTGACCGTCGCCGGGTCCCGGGCCACCCGGGACCCGGTCAGCCGGTCCGCGCGTTGCGGTAGAGGCGGACGGCGTTGCGCATCGCCATGGTCACCGTCATCGAGCCGACCCGGGGCACGAAGACCGAGGCGCGGTCCACCACGTCGTCGGCGAAGTTCTTCATCGTGGAGAAGTTCAGGCACACCGCGCCGGGTTTGATCTCGTCCGCCCGGACCAGCGGGAAGTCCCGTGACGGCACGCCGGTGACCACGACGTCCGCCTCGGCCAGGGCGGTCGCGCGGTCGACGTCGACGGCGTCCACGTGGTGGCCCTGGATCCCGGCCGCGTGCCGGAACGCCAGGGCTCCGGCGACGTCGAACGACGTCACCTCGGCGCCGTCGTTGGCGAGCATGGCGGCCAGCGGGCGCCCGACGATCTCGCTGCGGTTGAACACGCAGGCCTTCACCGACGCCAACGGGGTGTCGCCGTCGCCGCGGAACGCGCCCGCCTCGCCCAGCAGCTTCATCACCGCCAGCGGCGTGCACGGCAGCACGGCCCGGCGCGTGCCCGCGTCGTCGATGAAGCGCCGGTTCTCGTAGAGGCAGCGGCTCCAGAACGAGTGCAGGCCCTCGACGTCCTTGCGCGGGTCGACCAGCTCGCGCAGCCAGCGGTCGCGCTCGGGGTCGCGGACCGGGTAGTAGACGAACACGCCGTGCACCCCGTCGTCCGCACCCGCGTCGCGCACGGCGTTCTCGACGTCGTCGGCACGGGGTGTGCGCAGGTCGAAGTCGATGCCGACCTCGGCGCACGCCCGCCGGGTGTACTCGGCGTAGGTGCGCGCGGGCCGGTCCCCGTCGACGAGGAAGCCGACGACGGTGAGGCGTTGCGGTAGCGCCGCGAGGTCGGCGCGGATCTCGGCGCGGATGGACTCGGCCAGGTCGGCCGGGTCGATGGTGCGGGCGGTCATCGGTGCTCCTCGATGCGGGTGTGCGCGGCCGCGGCGGCGCGTCGAACGGCTAGCAGTCGGACGCCGAACGCGTGCGCCGCCGGGTCGTCGGCACCCATCAGCGCCACGTTGGCCTCGGCTCCGCGCAGGGTGGCCAGGACGGAGCCCAGCAGGAGGTCGGCGCCGGCCCGGACGTCGCTGACCACCGGGGCACTGACGACGGGCAGCACGGAGAACGCCCACTCCAGCGCCCGCACGGCGTCGCCGGCGGCGGTCAGGGGACCTTCCGTGGCCGCCGCCGAGGCCGCCGCCACCGCCGCCCGCCGCGCGGCGCGTTCCTCGTCGGTGGACCGCGGCAGCCGGCGCGCCCGGAGGTAGTCCTCGAACAGCTCGACGTCGCGGTCGGCGGCGGAACCGAGCCGGTCGACCAGCGCCCTGCCCGTCGCGAGCGCGTCCTCGACCGCAGGGGTCGGATCGCGTCGGGCGGTGATCTCCAAGGCCATGAGCACCAACGCGCCACCGAACGCCGCCGTGACCGCGGCGACCGATCCGCCACCGGGGGTGGGATCGGCACTCGCCGTCCGCGCGCGCAGGTCGGCCGAACTCAGGTCCCACAGGCCGGGTGTCACCCGAAGATCATCGCTCCCCCCGCCGCCGGCTGCCACCCCGCGTGCGCCACCCCGGCACCCGGGACAGCGGTGGTCGACGGGTCGCCGACCACCGCCGCCCGCGCGGATCAGCCGACCGAAGGGCCGGTCCAGCCCGTCGGAACGTGCCCGAGGCGCACCCGCTGCGGGTGGTCGCCGACCGGTACCGAGACCACCTTGCGGCCGGTGGCGAAGTCGATCGCGGTCACCTGGTCCGACCCGCTCTCCGAGATCACGCAACTGCGCCCGTCACCGCTCACGGTCGCCCAGTAGGGCTTGGCCGCCGGCACGAGCGCACCCTCACGCAGGCTCGCCCGGTCGACGACCACCGCGTAGTCGTCCATGGTCCCCGCGACGCACAGCTTGTCACCGGCCGGGCTCATCGACATGCCGTGGTGGCGCGAGTCGTTGACCCAGGTCGTGCGGTCCTCGCTCGTGGCCGGGTTCTTGGGCAGCTCCTTGACCCGCGTCACGCGGTCCGCGGCGACGTCGTACTCCACCAACCCGTTGAAGAACGACACCTGGAAGTACAGCTTCGACTCGTCGGGCGTGAACGCCACGGGCCGCACCGAGTCCGACAGGTCCGACCGGCCGAAGGCGTCCAACCGCGCCCGCATGTCGATCACCTCGACCTGCCGGAACGTCGCCGTGTCCACCACGGTGATGCGGCGGTCGCCCTTGGTGAAGTCGAACGCCGGGTCGTCCAGCGCGGTGTTGACCTCGCCGATCGAGGAGTTCCACAGGTACCGGCCGCCGTCGGTGAACACGTTCTCGTGCGGCTTGTCGCCGGTGGCGAACGAGCCGACCTGACGACCGCTCTCGATGTCCAGCACGTGCACCGTGTTGGACGTGGAAGCCGACACCGCCACCCGGCGCCCGTCGGGCGACACGGCCATGTGGTCGGAGCGGAAACCCGACACCGGGAAGCGCCAGTTCACCCGACCGGTGGCCAGATCGATGGACACCACGTCGGCGAAGCTGGGCCGTGAGGCGACCACGGCACGGCCGTCCGGCGTGGTGTACATGTCGTCGACGAACTGGTCGTGACCCTCACCGGGGCCCGACCGGATGCCGAGGAAGAACGCGAGCTTGATCGGGTTCAGGTAGATCTCCCACAGCCGCTCCGAGCGGTCCGGGATGATGTTCACCCGGCCGATCCGCGCGAAATCGCCACTGGACGCGATCACGTCGGCCGTGCCGTCCCAGTTGTTGCCGACGAACATGACCTCGCGCAGCGCCGCACCCGCAGGCGGCGCGGCGGCAGGCGCACCGGCCGCGGCCGGTGCGACGGTGGCGACCAGGGCGCAGGTGGCCAGGACGCCGAGCAGCCGCGTGCGGCCGCCGCGCTTCCGCCCCTTCGAAACGGATTTCTTGTCCACGACAGCTCCAAACCGGATGCGGAATCGTCACATCCGTGCAGGGTTCGATTCGGCCACGCCACTACGGCGAACTCGCGGGCCACCGAGTCCGACCGGGCTGTTACCGTTCAGTAGGCAATAGATACCGGCTCGCGGTCCGCACGCGGTAGGGGCCGATGCCCAACGAGCCCGGTGCTCGTTATGCCACTGCCACAACGTCGCGGCGGGAGGAGGGCCGGTGTCGGCGGCACACGACCGGGGTCGCCTGCTCGGGCAGGTGCTCAGGGCCATGGCGACCGATCGCGACGTGGTCGACGCACTGGTCCGCGCCGCCCGCGGCCACTCACCCGAGGTGGCCCGGCTGCCGGAAGCGGAGAACCGCCGCCACGTCGAGGTCCTGCTGGCCACCGGGCTCGACTTCTTCGAGCGGTCCACCGAGCCCGCGGCCCAGGACTTCCGGGCCGCCGAGGCGCTGGGCGCGGACCGCGCGGCCCAGGGCATCTCCATCGACGGCCTGCTGCGCGGCGTCCAGGCGGGCCGCACCCTGGCGATGCGGATCGCCATCGCGCGCAGCCGGGACGCGGGCGTGCCCGACGAGGCGCTCCTGGAGGGGATGGTCGACCTCGACCGCTACACCGGCGCCCTCGAACGGCACGTCATCAACGGCTACCACACCGCCGAACTCGAACTGTCCCGCACCAACCGGGACGCCGACACCCACCTCCTGCGGCGGTTGCTCCTGCACGGCGACGGCCCGCCACCCCAACCCGAGGAGTTGCGGCGCGCGGGCCTGTCCTCCGACCAGCCCTACCACTGCCTGGTCTCCGACGTGGCGCAACCCGACCGGGCGCGTGCGCTGGAACAACGCCTGCGCGAGCACGGCGGCGTCTACGGGCTGGTCGAGGGACGCCTGACCGGGCTGTCCGCGCGCCCACCGACCCCCGCCGACCTCGCACCGGACGTGCTGCTCGTGGCCGCCCCCGCCACCGGGCTCGCGCTCATGCGCGACGTCCACCCGTTGTGCGTGGCGGCACTGCGGATCGCCGGCCGGGCCGGGACGCGCGGCCTGCGCGGCCTCACCGACCTGTCCGGCGAGGTCGCGCTGGCCGCCCAACCGGTGCTCGCCGACCTGCTGCGCGGCACGCTCGCCGGGCTCGACCACGACGACGACTTCCACCGCGAACTTGTCGGCACCGCCCTGGTCTACCTGGACCACGGCCAACGCCTCGGCCACGCCGCCGCCGCGCTGCACGTGCACCCCAACACGGTCCGGTACCGGCTCGACCGGCTGGCCGAGGTCACCGGCACGCCGTGGGACGACAGCGCCGACGACCCCACCGTCCTGGGCACCCTGCGCCACTGGTGGGCGTTGCGGACCTGGCTCGACCACCGGCCGCCCCGCCGATAGCCGACTTCGATCAACACTGAAGTTATAGAAATGGTCGACCCGGGAACCGCACGGGGATCCCGACCGACCACTGGGGCGAACCGGTAACCGGCCGGAGTACGAGGGGATCCACCTATGACCCTGACGCGCACCACCGCCCTGCCGCCGGCCACCCACCCGCGTCCGACCGGGCGGTGAGGGCGGTGCTCGACCAGGTCGGCTTACCCGTGCACGACCACATCACCGACGCGCTCAAGACGCCCTCGCTCGTCCGGCTCTCGCCCAACACCGTGCTGATCCGGTTCGAGACGCTCAAGGTGTACGCCGCGCTGGGCGCGGTCGGGCACCTCCTCGACACCGGGACCGTCCACAGGGGACAGACCCTGGTGGACAGCTCCAGCGGCATCTACGCGCTGGCGCTGGCGATGGCCTGCCACCGGCACGGGCTGCGCTGCCACATCGTCGCCTCCACCACCGTGGACGACACGATCCGCGCCCAGCTGGAGGTGCTGGGCGTCACGGTGGACCAGATGCCACCGTCGGACGACCTGCGGCTGGACCAGAACCGCCGGGTCGCCCGGGTGCGCGAGCTGCTGGCCCGCGACCCGGACCTGCACTGGATGCGCCAGTACCACGACCCCGTGCACCACCTCGGGTACGCGGAGTTGGCCGACCTGCTGCGCCGCGCGCTGCCGGGTGAGCCGCTGGCCGTGGTCGGCAGCGTCGGCACCGGCGCGTCCACCGGCGGCCTCACCCGGTCGTTGCGCGAGCACGACCCGCTGGTGCGGTTGGTGGGCGTGCAACCGTTCGGCAGCGTCACGTTCGGCAGCGAGCGGTTCACCGACCCCGACGCCATCATCGCGGGCATCGGCAGCGCCATCCCGTTCGCCAACGTGCACCACGAGCTGTACGACCGCGTGCACTGGCTGGACTTCCAGCACGCCATGGCCGCCACCGTCGGCCTGCTGCGCGACCACGCGGTGTTCGCGGGCCTGTCCACCGGCGCGGCGCACCTCGCCGCGCGTTGGGAAGCCGAACGCGACCCCGACCGCACGCACGTCGTGATCGGCGCGGACACCGGCCACCGCTACGCGGCGCGGGTGTTCACCCGCCACCGCGAGGCCCTCGACCCGGCGTTGCTCAAGCCGGTGGAGATCGCCTCGCTGGACGACCTCACGCCACCGTGGGCCGCGATGGACTGGGCCCGGCAAACGCTCGTCCCCCTGCAGGAACGCCGGAAGGACCCCGTGCCGTGACCATCGTGCTGCTGGAAGCGCTCACCTTCGGCCTCGGCCGGCTCGCCGACGCCGCCGAGGACGCGGGCCACGACCTGTGCCTGCTCACCGGCGACCGGTCCATCTACGCCCACGAGCTGGCCGGCCTCGGCCCGGACCGCGTGCGCGTCGTCGACATCGACACGACCGATGTCACGGCGTGCGAAGCGGCCGTGCGCGGGATGCCGGACCTGGCCGGGCTGATCAGCTCCACCGACACGTGGGCGGTCCCGGGCGCGGAGCTGGCGCGGCGCCTCGGCCTGCCGGGACCGGCGGTGGAGGCGGTGCTCGTGCTGCGGGACAAGGGCGCGGTCCGGGCGTTGCTGCACGAGCACGGGCTGAGCCGGAGCGGACCCGTCGACCCCGGCTCGGCGGACGGGTTCCCGTTGGTGGTCAAGGACGCCGCGGGCACGTCCTCGCGCGGCGTGTGGCTGGTCCGCACCCGGGCCGAGCTGGACGCCGCGCTGCGGGAGGCCGAACGCACGCCGCTCAAGGGTCGGCTGATCGCCGAGCCGTACTTCGCCGGTCCGCTCTACAGCGCCGAGACCGTCACGTGGGCCGGCCGCACCCGGCTGCTGGGCGTGCTGAGCCGCCAGCTCTCCCCCGAGCCCGTGCGGCGGGAGGAGGCCGCCGCGTTCCCGGTCGCGTTCCCCGCCGCCGACCTCGCCGAGCTGGGCCGGTGGATCGAGCGGGTGCTGACCGCCGCCGGGCACGAACGCGGGTTCGCGCACACCGAGTTCGTGCTGACCGCCGACGGCCCCGAGGTGGTCGAGGTCAACGCGCGAATCGGCGGCGCGCTCGTGGGCGAGGCGCTGTGCCGGTCGCTGGACACCAACGTCTACGACGCGATGGTGTCGATCGCCTTGGACGAGGAACCGGCGTTGCTCACCGAACCGCTCAAGCCCGGCACCGGGGTGGCGTTCGTGCTCGCCTACCCCGGTCGGGCCGGTGTGCTGACCGGGTGGTCGGGGCTCGACCGGGTGACGGGCCTGCCCGGCTCGCCGGAGTGGTACCCGACCGCGAGCCCCGGTGACGTGGTCGAGCACCTCACCGACCAGCGGTCGTGCACCGGGATCGTGCTCGCCGAGGGCCCGACCGCCGAACTGGCCCTCCACCGGGCGCTGGCCGCCGCGGGCGCGATCACGCCGGTCGTGTCGTGATCCGGCGGGCGTCAGGCCGCACGGCGGTGCGCCGTCGGCCTCAGGCCGCCCCGACGGCGCTTGTCCGCCCGCGGTGGACGCTCGTCGTCGGACTCGCCCGTGCCGTCGTGCTCGTCGTGGTCGTGCTGGGCCGGCGTGCCCGGCGTCGGCTGGTCCCGGTGCGCGCGGTGGACCAGGTACAGCAGCACCAGGCCGGCCGCCAAGGGCAGGTGGGACAGCACGCGCGCCGTCGTCGCCGTGCCGGTCAGCAGGTCGTGCACGGAGAACGCGGCCAGCACCGCGACGAACCCGCCGAGCGTGGGCAGCAGTCCGGCGGCGCGGTGGGCGTGCACGGCCGCCACGAGCAGGCCGATGCCCAACGCCAGGTTCCACGCCGCGCCCTCGTTGAACAGGTGCCCGGCGATGCCCTCGCCGTGCGCCGGCGACGTGGCGCCGGCCAGGAGTTGCGCCAGCGCCAGCCACAGCTGGGTGATCGCGACCGCCGCCAGCGCCAGGCGCGGCACCAGGGCGACGTGGCGCGGCGGCACGTCCGCCAGCACCGCGGCGACGAGGTCCGGCGCCGGCTCGGCCGGGCGCACCCGGATCGTCCTGGTCAGCGCCTGCGCCCGGACGAGCCACGCCGAGCAGTCCGCGCACTGCTCGACGTGCGCGTCCACCTCGGCGGCGGGTACGGGCTCGGCTTCGCCGTCGAGGCGCGCGGACAGCGCTTCGCGGCAGGTTCGGCAGTCCACGTCCCAGTAGTCGCTCCATTCGGCGCACCGGTTCCCGGCACCTTGTGGTTACGATCCGGAATCGTGAGCTTCCCCAACGTGACCGACCCCGATGACGAGGTGACGCGCTGGGCGTTGCGGGCCCGGTCCGGCGACCGGGACGCGCTGGAGCGGTTCGTGCGGGCCACGCAACGGGACGTGTGGCGGTTCATCGCCCACCTCGCCGACGTCGGCGTGGCCGACGACCTCGCCCAGGAGACCTACGCGCGTGCCCTGGTGAGCCTGCGCCGGTTCGCCGGGCGTTCGTCGGCCCGCACCTGGCTGCTGTCGATCGCCCGCCGGGTGGTGGTCGACCAGGTCCGCATGGCGCGGTCACGGCCGCGGCTCTCGTCCGGCGCGGACTGGGAGCGCGAGGCGGACCGGCGTCCGGTCGAGTCCGGCTTCGAGGGCACCGTCGAGCTGACCATGCTGCTGGACGCGCTGGACCCGGACCGCCGGGAGGCCTTGGTGCTCACCCAGGTACTGGGTCTGTCCTACGCGGAGGCCGCCGAGGTCGCGGGCTGTCCGATCGGCACGATCCGGTCGCGGGTCGCGCGGGCGCGTGAAGACCTCGTGCGGGCGACCGGCCGGTCGGGCGCCACCGAGGTCGGCTGAGCGTCCGTGCACCCCGGACCGGGCACGACCCTGCTGCGGAGCGCGGCGTTCCTGCGGTTGTGGACCGGGACGACCGCGTCCGGGTTGGCCACCTGGGCGTTGCCGTTCGTGCTCGCGTTCGCGGTGCTGGAGCGGTCGATGACCGCGGTCGAGCTGGGAGTCGTGCTGGCCGCCCGGACGGTCGGGTTCCTGGTCGCGGTGCCGATCGCCGGTGTGCTGGCCGACCGGCACCCCCGGCGGCGGGTCGTGCTGTGGGCCGGTCTGGTCGCGGGCCTCGCCACGCCGCTGATCGCGGTCGGGTTGGGGCGGTCGGTCGTGCTGATGGCCGTGGCGGCGGCCGCGGTCGGGGCGGGGCAGGGCGCGTGCCGGCCGGCGTTCCAGGCGCTCACGGCGGAGGTCGTGGCCGAGGACCGGCGGCGGCGGGCCAACGCGGCGATGACCTTGGCGGTGCGGGTCACCACGTTGGTGGCGCCGAGCCTGACCGCGTTGCTGGCGCTGGTCGTGGACACGCCGACGCTGATCGTCGGGACGGCGGTGCTGTGGTTGGGCGCCGCGGTGATCCCGCCCGCGGGTGGGGTCGTCGTCCCGGTGGCCCGTCGGCGGTTCGTGGCCGAGTTCGTCGAGGGCATCCGTGAGGCCCGGCGGCACCCGTGGTTCGTGGCCGGGTTAGGCGCATTGACCGCGGTGATCGCCACGGGCTACTCCGCGACGGGTGTCGTGCTGCCGCTGGTGAGCCGCGACCGCTACGGCACGGGGGCGGTGCTCGCCGCCGCCATGACCGCGTACACGGTGGGCGCGCTGGGTGGCGCGGTCATCGCCGCACGGCGGGGTTCCGGGGCGCAGGGCTGGACCGCGCTGGCGGGGTTGGCGTGCTACGGGTTCGTGCCGTTGACCTTGCTGCTGCCCGTGCACGCGGTGTTCGTGATCGCCGCGTACGTGGTGGCGGGCGCGGGGATCGAGCTGTTCAACGTGCCCTGGTTCACGGCCACCCAACGGGAGGTGGAGCCGTCGGTGCTGGCGCGGGTGTCGTCCCTGGACTTCCTGCTGTCCTACGGCCTGGCGCCGGTCGGCCTGGCCCTGATCGCGCCGGCGATCGACGGGTTCGGCGCGGGCACCGTCCTCGCGGTGTGCGCGGTGGTCTGCTTCGCCGCACCGGCCGCCGCCGCGCTCGTGCCGTCCGCACGCGACTTCCGCTGACCGGCCCGCGCCCCGACTTCCGCCGGGTCAGCCGTCACACGACTTCCGCCGACCCGGCGCTCACGACTTCCTCGGACCCGGCCCGCGCCCACATTCCGCCGGCTCAGCGCAACTGGTCGCGCAACGTACGGGCGACGTGTGCCATCAGCGCCTCCGCCCCGGGCTGCACGACTGCGGGCACGCGGGACTCGGTGAGCGCGGCGACGGCGAACGCCTGGCCGTCGGCGTGCTCCACCACCCCGACCTCGTGCCGGAGGTTGAGCAGCGTGCCGGTCTTGGACGACCAGCGGGACGCGTCCGAGCTGAAGTCGGGCGCGAGCCGGTGGCGCAGCGCGTTGTCCCCCATCAGTTCCCGGACCCGCGCGGCGACCGCGGGCCGGATCGTCGTCGGTCGCCACAGGCCCTGGAGCAGGTCCACGAACGCGCGGGCGGAACCGGCGTTCGCACGGCTGATGTCCAGCTGGGTCACCGGGTGCCCACGTCCCTCGGTGGCCGCCGCGATGGCCAGCGAGTGGGCGAGGTGGCCCTCCGCCGGGGTGAACCGCTCGGCGGGCGTGTCGACGAGGTCGCGCATGAGGTGGCGCACCGCGATGCCGGCGCAGCCGAGCCGGCGCAGCTCGGCGGCGACGGCCGCGGGCGGGGTCAGCGCGAACAGGGCGTCCGCGGCCGTGCTGTCGCTGATCGCGACGCTCAGGTAGAGCAGGTCGTCCACGGCGATCGTGGCCGGGTGGCGGAACTTGGGCAGCCCGATCGGACCCGGCGCGGCGACCCGGTCGGGCGGCACGACGACCGGGGTCGAGGCGTCGAGTTCACCGCGCTCGACGCGTTCCAGGGTGGCGACCGCGAGCGGCACCTTCACCAGCGACGCGACCGGGTACTCCAGGTCCGCGTCGATGCCGAGCTCGTCACCGGTGTCCAGGTCGCGCACGAGGAACGAGCCGCGCAGACCGGCGTCGTCCAGCGCGGCCCGCGCGTCACGCAGGACCTTGGTCGTGCCCGTCACGAACCGTCACCGCCCAGGCATCGGCCGATCGCGGCGGGCGGGAGGTCGCGGATCCGGTCGGCGTCCTCGCGCAGCCCGGCCGTGACGTCGTAGCCGCGGGCCAGGTCCAGCTCGCCGATCGGCCGCCAGTGCAGGCCGAGCTCCTCGGCCTGGCGCGGTGAGCAGAGCAGGAGGTCGGTCGAGCCGAGCACCTCGGCCGCGGCGGCGACCAGCGAGGCCGCCACGACCACCTGGGCCGGTTGCAGGCCGACGGCGTCACGCAGCCGGGTGACGCGGTCGCGGACGTGCGGCACGTCGTCCTCCGGCTGGATCCGGATCCGTCGTCGGCGGGCGTCGCGGTCGGCCCGGCCCGCGCGCAGGGTCTCCACGTAGACCGCGGCGCCGGTGCCCGGGTCGGCGTGACCGGCCAGGCCCAACGGCACCCGCCACGCGCCCTCGTCCGGCGGCACGGCGACCAGCGCGGCCCGCACGTCCAGGGCCCGGGCCAGCTCGACCCGGTCGACCGGCCCGGCCGGGCGCGGGTCGAGGTCGAGGTCGTGGCGGCGGGCGTCGGAGACGAGCCGGGCCAGTGGGCGAGGCGCGCAGATCTCGGGCACGGCCAGCCGGAACGGGCGCAGCTTGGCGCGCTCGGCGTCGTGCTCCATCGCCTCGGCGAGCTCGACCAGCCGCCGCGCCGACGCCAGCACCTCCCGGCCGAACGGCGTCAGCGCCACGCTGCGGGACGTACGGGTGAACAGCCGGGCCCCGAAGTGCTTCTCCAGCGCCGCGATGCGCCTGCTCGCCACGGACTGCGGTATCCGCGCGGCGGCGGCGCCGACGGTGAAGCTGCCGTGCCCGCTGACGGCCACGAACGCCTTGCACGCCTCGACCACGTCCACCGGCCCGACTATGCCAGATCGGCATCGATGGGCGCGTTCGTGTCTTGGACAGCATCCGCGGTCGCCTGTGAAGCTCTCTTCCGTGACACCGCCGTACCGAACCACCAGCCGTCGCGCGTTCCTGGGCGCGGTCGCGCTCCTCCCGCTGGCGGCCTGCGCCCAAGAGCCGGAGGCGGCGCCCGCGCCGTCGTCCGAACCGGTCGTCACGACCACTCCTCCCGTCACCACCACGCCTCCCGTCGTGTCGCACGATCACCTGATCGAGTTGGAACGGAAGTTCGACGCACGACTGGGCGTGTACGCGGTGGCCACCGGCACCGGTGCCACCATCGCGCACCGGGCGGACGAGCGGTTCGCGTTCTGCTCGACGTTCAAGGGGTTGGCGGCCGCGGCGGTGCTGCACCGCAACCCGCTGTCCCACTTGGACACCGTCGTGCGGTACACCGAGAATGACCTGATGGCGAGCTCGGCCATCACGAGGCAGCACGTGGCGACCGGTATGACGATCCGGCAGGTGTGCGACGCGGCGGTCCGCCACAGCGACGGCACGGCCGGCAACCTGCTGCTGCGCGAGCTCGGCGGCCCGGCCGGGCTGACCGCGTACGCGCGCGACCTCGGCGACACCGTCACGCGGTCGGACCGGGTCGAGCCGGACCTCACCACCGCCGTGCCCGACGACCTCCGCGACACGACCTCGCCCCGCGCCATCGGCGCCGACTACCGGCAGATCGTGCTCGGCGACGCCCTGGCGCCCGAGAAGCGCGCCTTCCTGCGCGACCTGCTCGAACGCAACGCGACCAAGGCGGGCGCCCTCCGCGTCCGGGCCGGCGTGCCGCGGGGGTGGACCGTGGCCGACAAGACCGGTACCGGCGACTACGGCACGGTCAACGACATCGCCGTCGTGTGGCCCCCGGACGCCGCGCCGCTGGTGCTCTCGATCATGTCCAGCAAGGCCGCCGCGGACGCGAAGTACGACCAGGCGCTGCTCGCCGAGGCGGCCGCGTACGTCGTGGAGACCCTGGCCTGATGCGACGCACCGTGATCGGCGTGCTGGTCGCGCTGCTGCTGGCCGTCGCCTCGGCCGGGGCGCTGGGCGCGACGGGCCGGCTGGTCCTCGTCCACCACCC
Organism: Saccharothrix stipae; assembly: GCF_054781895.1. Taxonomy (NCBI): domain Bacteria; kingdom Bacillati; phylum Actinomycetota; class Actinomycetes; order Pseudonocardiales; family Pseudonocardiaceae; genus Saccharothrix; species Saccharothrix stipae. The sequence continues at coordinate 17,464 of NZ_BAAGTN010000022.1, forward strand.
CGTCACCGGCCGACCGGTGGCGATCGTCGAGGAGGTCCCGGGTCCGGAGACCGGGCCGCCCTGTCCGCTGGACGGCCGGTACGTCGACGAGCAGCCGGACGGCCTGCGCCCGGACGTGCTGGCCGCGTGGCAACGGCTCGACGCCGCCGCGGGCGGGCAGGGGGTCGGGCTGTGCCTGAACGACGGCAAGCGCAGCACCGGCCAGCAGCGGCGGGAGTTCGAGGACGCGGTGCGGCGGTTCGGCACCGAGGAGCTGGCCGCGCGATACGTCCTGCCGCCGGACAAGTCGATGCACGTCAAGGGCATCGCGGTGGACGTGCAACCGCTGGAGTCGGCGGCCTGGGTGCAGCGGCACGGACCCGCGCTGGGCTGGTGCCGCCGCTACCTGAACGAGGAGTGGCACTTCGAGTACGACCCGGGCTACGCCACCGCGGGCTGCCCGGTGATGCTGCCCAGCGCCAACGGCGGCTGAGCGCCGAGGCCCACGGGACCGTCGCCTGGAGCACCGCGAGGCACACCCGGAGGGATGGCGGTTGTTTGTCGACCGGCGCGGGTGGCACCCGTACTGCACCTGAACGGCGGGGAGAACACCCGGCGGAGGAGGCGATGATGACCCAGGGTGGTTGGGCTTACGACGGCGAGCCCGTCACGCTGTCACCCGATACCGTGACGCTGGTCCACGGGACGTCGTTCTGCGTGTGCGGCAGCGACGGCAACGTGGACGGCGCCGCCGCTCAGGGCGTGTTCTTCCAGGACACCAGGATCGTCTCCGGCTGGGCGTTGCGGGTGGACGGCGGAGGCGTCGAGCACATCACCACGATCACCCGCGACCCGTTCCGGATGACGTTCGTCGGCCGCGGGCGGTCCCGGGCGCACGGCGCCGAGAGCACCCTGCTCGTGCGGCGCGAGCGGTACGTCGGCACGGGCATGCGCGAGGACATCACGCTGCGCAACTTCGGCCGGGACACCGTCGAGCACGTCGTCACCGTCCACGTCGAGGCCGACTTCGCCGACCTGTTCGAGGTCAAGGAGGGCCGGGTCCGCGAACGCGGCGCGCCCGACTCCGACGTCCAGCCGGACGAGTTGCGCCTGACCCGGCGGCTGGACGGGCGCAGCCGCGGCGTGCAGGTGCGGGCGGACGGCGCCGACTACTCGCCGGCCGCGCTCACCTTTCGGGCCGTCATCCCGCCGAAGGGCGAGTGGTCGACGCGCGTGACGGTGCAACCGGTGGTGGACGGCCAGGCGACCGAGCCGATGTTCCCGCGCGAGCAGCCGATCGACGAGTCCGTGCCGATGCTGCGCGCCCGGCGGTGGCGCGAGGCCGTGCCCGTCCTGAGGTACTCGGGCAAGCCGTCGCTGGCCGCGACGCTGCAACGCAGCAGGCAGGACCTGGGCGCGCTGCGGATCTTCGACCCGGATCGCCCCTCGGACACCGCGGTCGCCGCCGGCGCGCCGTGGTTCATGACGCTGTTCGGCCGCGACTCGATCCTGGCCTCGCTGATGTCGCTGCCCATCGACCCCACCCTGGCGCTCGGCACGGCGCGGACCCTGGCCCACCACCAGGGCACGCGGGTGGAGCCCGACAGCGAGGAGGAGCCGGGCCGCATCCTGCACGAGATGCGGTTCGGCGCGGACGCGTCGCTGGCGTTGGGCGGCCGCAACGTCTACTACGGCACCGCGGACGCCACCCCGTTGTTCGTGATGCTGCTGGGCGAGCTGTCGCGGTGGGGCATCGACCGGGACCAGGTCGAGACGCTGCTCCCGCACGTGGACCGCGCGCTGGAGTGGATCGAGCACTACGGCGACCGGGACGGCGACGGGTTCGTGGAGTACCAGCGCGCGACCGAGCGCGGACTGGCCAACCAGGGGTGGAAGGACTCCTGGGACGGGGTGAACTTCGCCGACGGCCGGATCGCGCGCGGTCCGATCGCGCTGTGCGAGGTCCAGGGGTACGTCTACAACGCCTACCTGTCACGGGCCTGCATGTGCGAGGACTTCGAAGACCTGGCGGGGGCACGGCGCTGGCGCGACCGCGCGGCGGAGTTCAAGGCGCGGTTCAACGAGCGATTCTGGCTGCCCGAACGGGGTTACTACGCGATCGCCCTGGACGGCGACAAGCAGCCGGTGGACGCGCTGTCCTCCAACATCGGCCACTGCCTGTGGAGCGGGATCGTCGACGACGACAAGGCCGAGCAGGTGGCGGAGGCGTTGCTCTCCCCCGAGATGTTCACCGGGTGGGGCGTGCGGACCCTCGCGGCCGGGATGGGCGCGTACAACCCGATGAGCTACCACAACGGATCGGTGTGGCCGCACGACAACGCCCTCATCGCGCACGGGCTCATGCGGTACGGCTTCGTGGAGTACGCGCAGCGGGTGGCGTCCGCGGTGATGGACGCGGCCGAGGCGTTCGGCGGCAGGCTGCCCGAGCTGCTGTGCGGCTTCGACCGGGCCGAGTACCCGGAACCGATCCCCTACCCGACGTCGTGCTCGCCCCAGGCCTGGGCGTCGGCGACCCCCGTGCACCTGCTGCGCGTGTTGCTGCGGGTGGAGCCGTACGCGCCGCGGCGCAAGGTGTGGCTGGCCCCCGTGCTGCCGGAGTCGTTCCAGCCGCTCGCGCTCGACGGCATACCGATGCTGGGCACGCGGGTCGACCTGGAGGTCAACGGCGACGACGTGCGGCTGACCGGCCTGCCCGACGACGTCGAGCTGGTCCGGGAGCCGGTGGGCGTGCACCCCGGGTTGGAGAGGGGGCGGAACCGGTGACCCCGTTGCGCGTCGCGATGATCGCCCCGCCCTGGTTCGAGCTGCCCCCGTCGGCCTACGGCGGCATCGAGTCGATGTGCGCCGAGCTGGTCGACCGGTTGGTCGCCCGCGGCAACCACGTCGTCCTGGTCGGCGTCGGCCGCAACGGCACGGCCGCCGAGTTCCGGTCCACCGCGGACCGACCGCAGCCGGACCGGCTGGGCCAGAGCGTGCCGGACGTGGTGCACGCCGCCGCGCTGCCCGCCATCCTGGCCGACCTGGACGTGGACGTGGTGCACGACCACAGCTTCGCCGGACCGCTGCTGGCCCGCGGCCGTCCGACGCCCACCGTGGTCACCGCCCACCTGCCCGTGACCGGTGACCAGGGCCGCTACTACCGGCGTCTGAACGGCAGCGTGCACCTCGTGGCCATCTCCGACGCGCAGCGGCGGCAGGCGCCGGACCTGGACTGGGCGGGCACCGTGCACAACGCGATCGCGGTCGACCGAGTGCCGTTCCGGCGGGACAAGGAGGACTTCGCGCTGTTCCTCGGCCGGGCCGCGCCGTGCAAGGGGATCCCCGAGGCGATCGCCGCCGCGGCCGGGGCGGGCATCCCCCTGCGCATCGCGGCCAAGTGCCGCCAGCCCGACGAGCAGGAGTACTTCGACCGCGAGGTCAAGCCGCTGCTCGGGGCGGGCGTCGAGTGGCTCGGCGAGGTCGACCGCGAGGAGAAGCTGGCGCTGCTGACCGCCGCCCGGTGCCTGCTGTTCCCCATCCGCTGGGACGAGCCGTTCGGGATGGTGATGGTCGAGGCGATGGCGTGCGGCACCCCGGTGGTCGCCACCCGCCGCGGCTCCGTCCCGGAGGTGGTCGCGCACGGGGAGACCGGCTTCGTGTGCGACGACCACGAGTCGCTGGTCGCCGCGTTGCGCCGGGTCGACGAGCTGTCACCCGACCGGTGCCGCGCCGAGGTGGTCCGGCGGTTCGACGTCGACCTGATGGCCGCCCGGTACGAGGACGTCTACTGCGAGGCCGTCGGCGGGCGTCGGCACGTGGCCGCGAACCCACCCGCGGCGCGGGCCGGCACGGGTGTGCGACGCGGGCTCGTCCCGGAAACGGCAACAGGAGTCGTCGACCTCGACACCTGAGGCGCAACCTGGCGTCATGACCGAGAACAACGCGGCGGCGGTGACCCGGGTCGGGCCGCCGCCCCGCCACCACCTGGCCCTCATGATCTGGCTGGCCGTCTTCCCCACCCTGACCGTGCTGCAACTGCTGCTCGGCGACCTGCTGGACGGCGCGCCGACCGTCGTGCGGACCCTGGTCCTGGCAACGGTCGCGGTGCCGATCGTCATCTACGGGCTCATGCCGCCGTTGCAACGACTCCGCGCGCACCTGCTCGCACGGCGGTCGTAAGGGCTGCCGGCACCCGCGACGAGCGGTGCGCCGGCGGTGGCCGGGCCGCGTCCGGCCCGGCCACCGATCGGTCACAGCAGCGAGACCGCCTTGTCCAGGGCCGGGTCACGACCGGCGGACAGGTCGGCCGCCGTCGTCGGGACGTGGTGGTCCGGCGCGACGCCGATGGTGTTCACGACCTCCTTGTTCGCGGCGACCTCGTGCAGCTTGGGCAGCATCAGGCCGGTGCCGTTGTCCAGCAGGTACCCCTGCCCCGGGCCGGACACGGCGCCCGCGGTGCGCGTGCCGACCAGCGTGCCGAGCTTGAGGTCCTTGACCGCGCTGGAGAACGAGTCGCAGGCCGACGCGCAGCGGCGGTCGGTGAGCGCGACGAACGGCACGTTCAGCAGTTCGACCGAGTCGTCGGTGCGGTTGGGCGTGCAGCGGTCCTTGACGTCGCACCAGTAGCTGGTGATCTCGCCGTGCGCGAGCGCGCCGAGCAGCTTGGCGACCGCCTCCGGGCTGCCACCGCCGTTGCCCCGCAGGTCCAGGACCACGCCGCGCAGCGCGGTGCCCGCACGCAGCTTGGCGATCGCGGCGAGCACCTCGTCGGCCAACGGCGGCGCGAAGCCCGGCAGCGTGACGTGGGCGACGTCCCCGTCCACGAGCCGGGACTGGACGCCCGGCCGCGGCGACGAGAACCGGGCGGCGGTCGCGGTGGCGGTGAACGTCTCGCCGGTGACCGGGCGGCGCGCGGTGAGCCGCACCGTCGAGCCGACCTGGCCGTCGGTGAGCCAGGACAGCACGGCCGTGTTGAGGATCCCGTTCACGAACACCGGCACGTCGTTGATCGCCACGACCTCGTCACCCAGCTTGAGGCCGGCGGCCTCGGCCGGTCCGCCCGCCGCGATCCGGTTGACGTGGGCGGGCTCGGCGGCCACCGGGTCGATGTCGCCGGGGCCCACCGTCACCGAGAGGTCGAACCCGTAGAGGTTCGGCACGAACGTCGACAACCACCGGGCGTGGTTGTCGCCCAGCGCGTCCACCATGGACCGGATGGCCGCCGCGGCGATGGCCGCCCGGGTGTCGTCGTCCGGCATGGCGTCGGCGATCCGCCGGTAGACCTTGCCGAACGCGGACCAGTCGGCGTCCTTGCGGCCGGTGAGCGCGGGCAGGGTGGCGTCGGACCGGTCGAGGCCGCGGCGTTGCAGCTCCTGCGTGATCGCGGCGAACGCGGGCACGAGCAGCGTGCGGCTGTCGAGCACCGGGCCGCTGTAGTAGTTGTCGAAGATGCAGTAGTACGCCTGGCCGACCGTGGTGAGCGTGGCCGGCTTCGGCGTCGGCGGCGGCTGTTCGGGAGTGGGCCGGGCGCAGGCGGGAGGCCGTTCGGCGCCGGCCGACGAGGTGCCGACCCCCAGGCCGACGAGCGCGGCGGTCACGGCGAGCAGCGCCGTCGCGGTGGCGAGCGGACGCCATCTGATTCTCACGAGAAATCCCCTTGGTGTAGCCGGTTCTGGCGAGGCGAGTTCTACGCGAGGAGGAGTTTCGGGAGGGTTTCACCGCCGACGAGACCTCGGCGAAACCGGGGGCCGCCGATACTGGTGCGCATGCGCGTGCTGGTGGTCGAGGACGACGAGGAAATGGCGCTGACGGTCGCGACGGGACTGCGCCGGGCGCACATGGCCGTCGACGTCGCGTTCGACGGCACCGACGGGCTGGAACGCGCGCTGTGCACGGATTACGACGTGATCGTGCTGGACCGCGACCTGCCCGGGACGCACGGCGACGACGTGTGCGCGGCGCTGATCGCGGCCGGCTGCCGGGGTCGGGTCCTGATGCTGACCGCGGCGGCCACGACCGACGACCTGGTCGACGGGCTCGGCCTCGGCGCGGACGACTACCTGCCCAAGCCGTTCGACTTCCGGGCGCTCGTGGCGCGGATCGGTGCGCTGGCACGGCGGGCGCACCCGGCCGTGCCGCCGGTGCTGCGCCACGGCGACCTGGTGGTCGACACCGCGCGCCGCCGGGTCGCGCGCGGTGACCGGCCGCTGGACCTCGCGCCGAAGGAGTTCGGCGTGCTGGAGGTGCTGCTGGCCGCGGCGGGCCGCGCGGTGTCGGCGGAGGAGTTGCTGGAACGGGTGTGGGACGAGGCGACCGACCCGTTCACCAACGCGGTGAAGATCACCGTCAGCCGGCTGCGCGCCAAGCTCGGCGACCCGCCGGTGGTGGAGACCGTGGCCCGCAGCGGGTACCGGATCTGATGGGCACGCGCACCCGGCTCGCCGCGCGCCTCCGGCCGCGCCGGACCGTGCGGCTGCGACTGACCCTGCTCTACGGCGGGCTCTTCCTGCTCTGCGGCGCGGCGCTGCTGACCGCCACCTTCTTCCTGGTGCGGCACGCGGTGACGCCGATGGACGACGTGACGCTGTTCCGGTACCCCGGCACGGCGGCGGAGCCCCCTCCACCGCGCGGCCCGCGCCTGCCACCGCCCGACAGCACGACCGGGCGGATCGTCGCGGAGGCCGAGCAGGCGCTTCAGCAGCAGCGGCGCGACGTGCTGCGCCAACTGCTGCTCCAGTCCGTGGTCGCGCTCGGCATGACGATGGTGGTCGCGCTCGCGCTGGGCTGGTGGGTGGCGGGCCGCGTGCTGCGCAGGCTGCGCACGATCACCGCCGCGGCACGGCAGATCTCGGCGACCAACCTGCACCGGCGCCTGGCCCTGACCGGGCCGGACGACGAGCTGAAGGAGCTGGGCGACACGTTCGACGAGCTGCTGGGCCGGTTGGAGGCGTCGTTCGAGGCGCAGCGCCGGTTCGTCGCGAACGCCTCGCACGAGCTGCGCACGCCGTTGGCCCGCCAGCGCGCGATCGGGCAGGTGGCGCTGGACGACCCGGACGCGACCGCGGCGGCCCTGCGCGCGGCGCACGAACGGGTGCTCGCGGCGGGCGCGCAGCAGGAACGGCTGATCGAGGCCATGCTCACGCTGGCCCGCGGTCAGGCCGGCCTCGACGTGCGCCACCCGTTCGACCTCGGCGAGGTGGTCACCGAGGTGGTCGAGGTCCGCCGCCCGCCGGAGGTGGAGCTGCGGGCGTCGGTCGAGCCGAGCGTGGTGTCCGGGCACCGGGCGCTGGCCGAGCGCCTGGTGGTGAACCTGGTGGACAACGCGATCCGGCACAACGTGCCCGGCGGGTGGGTCGAGGTGTCGTGCGACCGCGGTGTGCTGACCGTGGTCAACACCGGTCCGGTCGTGCCGGCCGACGAGGTGCGGCGCCTCTTCCAGCCGTTCCACCGGCCGCGGCCGGCCCGGACGGGGCCGGGACTGGGGTTGGGGCTGTCGATCGTGCACGCCATCGCGACCGCGCACGACGCGGTCGTCGACGTGACGCCGAGACCGGACGGCGGCCTGGCCGTCACGGTCGCGTTCACCGGGACGGCGTGAGGCCGGCCGACCCGACCACCGGGTGCCCCGGAACCCGGCCCCTCCACAGTGGACGGGCCGCCGGAGGTCAGTCGTCGATCCAGTTGTACTTGCGCGCCATCCCGACCAGGTTCCTGCGCACGTTGAGGATCTGCTCGGCCGTCATGCCCGGAGCCGCGGCCAACAGCGTCTCGGTGACCTCCTGCAGGTACCGCTTGGTCGACACGACCTCGCAGAAGACGTCGCTGCCGTTGGGCTCGTCGCCCGAGTGGTAGGCCGACGTCCGCGCGGGCGCTTCCCGCACCAGGCTCACCCGGGAGGCCTTGGGGCCGCGGTCGCCCATCTCCACCAGGAACTCGACCAGCGCACCGGGCGCCATCAGCCGCTTGTCGAAGTCGATGTCGTTGACGTGGATGAACACGTCCTCGCCACCCTCGTCCGGCGACACGAACCCGTACCCGCGGACCTCGTCGAACCGGACGACCTTGCCCTTGACCACCACCGCAACCCCTTACCAGCAGCACGCGCCGCGACACGCGACGACATCACCACGATCCTATCCCGTCCGCCACCCGGGCCGCGGCGGCGCGCAACCCGTCAGCCGGTCTTGCGGCCGACGCCCGCGAACGTGGACATCCGCTTCGGGTCCTCGTCCTCGTCGCCGGCGTCCGGGCGCCACTCGGTCAGGTAGACCACGCCGGGGTCGAGCAGCTCCACGCAGGCGAACAGGTCGGCGATCCGGGCACGGGTGCGCGTCGCGAAGTCGGTCACCCGGCTCCGGAACTGCTCGGTCGCCTCCTCCGCCTTGTCCGCGTCGCCTTCCAGGCCGGCGTGCGAGAAGGCGACGTAGCTGCCCGGCACCACCGCGTCCAGGTACGCGCGGATGATCTCGGCGGGCCGGTCGGTGTCCGGCACGGAGTGCAGCACCGCGAACATCAGCACGCCGACCGGGCGGGTGAAGTCCAGCATCCGCCGCGTCTCGGGGAGTCGCCCTCGTCGAGGATGGCCCGGCTGTGCGCGACCGCGACCGGGTCGACGTCCACGTAGACGATCCGGCAGTCGGGGTTCGCAGCCCACGCGACCTCGTGCACGTTGCCGACCGTGGGGATGCCCGACCCGAGGTCGAGGAACCGGGTGACGCCCTGGTCGACCAGGTGGCGCACGGCCCGGCGCAGGAACGCCCGGTAGGCCCGCAGGATCCGCGGCAGGTCCGGCATGACGGCGGTGATGTGCTCCGCCGCCCGGGCCCGGGACGGGGTGACACCCACCCCCGAACGAACGTCAAATCTTCACAAGCCACCCGGCTAGGTGGAGAATCCTTGGCTAACACTCGCCGTCGCGGAGGAGTCCCCATGCCCGGATCACGGTCGTTCGCGCTCGTCCTGGCCGCCGCGGTGTTCGCCGCGGTGCCCACCGCCGACCTGGCGACACCCGCGTCGGCGCAGGCGGACGGCACGCTCGCCCGGGACCTCGCGGCGCTCATCACCGGTCCGAGCCTCGACGGCGCGGACGTGGGGCTGGTGGTCCGCCACGCCGAGACCGGAGCCGTGGTGTTCGCCAGGGACGGCGACCGGCGCGGCCAACCGGCGTCCAACGGCAAGCTCCTCAGCTCCGCCGCGGCGCTGGAGGTCCTGGGTCCCGACCACCGGTTCCGCACGACCGTGTCGGCGGCGGGCCGGGTGCGCGCCGGGGTGCTGGCAGGTGACCTGCACCTGCGGGGCACCGGCGACCCGACCGTGCTCGCCGCCGACTACGACGCGCTGGCCGCCCGGGTCGCGGGCAGCGGCATCCGGGTGGTCCGCGGCAGGCTGGTCGCCGACGACACCTGGTTCGACTCCGTGCGGCTGGGCACCGGGTGGGCCTGGGACGACGAGCCGTACTACTACAACGCCCAGATCTCGGCGCTGACCGTCTCGCCGGACACCGACTACGACGCCGGCACGGTCATCGTGCGGGTCGCCCCCGGCGCGCCGGGCGAGCCCGCGACGGTCACCACCGAGCCACCGACGAGCTACGTCACGATCGCCAACACCGCCGTCACCGGACCGCCCGGCTCGGCGTCGAGCGTGTCCGTCGAACGGCGGCACGGCGCCAACGTGATCGACGTGCGGGGCGCGGTGCCCGCCGGTGGCGCCGTCGAGACCGAGTGGAGCACGGTCTGGGAGCCGACCGGGCTGGTCACCTCGCTGTTCCACGACGCGCTCACCCGGCACGGGGTCCACGTGCTCGGCGGCACGGCCGCGGGCGCGACCCCGGCGGACGCCCGGGTTCTCGCCGAGCACCTGTCGATGCCGCTGTCGGGGCTGATGGCGCCGTTCCTCAAGCTCAGCAACAACATGCACGCCGAGATCCTGGTGAAGACCGCCGGCCGGGCCGTCTTCGACGAGGGCAGCTGGAGCGCGGGCCTGCGGGCGATGTCGGCGACGCTCGGCGGGTTGGGCGTCGACCCGGCGGCGCTGTCGTTGCGGGACGGTTCGGGCCTGTCCAGGATGGACCAGGTGGCGCCGGACCAGCTGGCCGCGCTGCTGCTCGCGGCCAAGCGCAAGCCCTGGTTCCGGACCTGGTACGAGGCGTTGCCGGTGGCCGGCGTCGGCGACCGGGCCGTCGGCGGCACGCTGCGCAACCGGATGCGCGGCACGCCGGCCGAGGGCAACGTCCGGGCCAAGACCGGCACCCTGACCGGCGTCAGCGCCCTGTCCGGTTACGTGACCACCGCCGACGGCACACCGCTGGTGTTCGCCATGATCAGCAACAACACGCTCACGTCCGCGAAGCCGGTCGAGGACGCCGTCGCCGTGCGGTTGGCGGGCCACCGCGACGGGCAGACCGCGCCCCCGGTCAGGATCACCGTGGAGCCGGCCACCGACCAGCGCGCCGAGGTGGAGTGCAGCTGGACCAGGTCCTGCTGACCCCCGGCCGGGCCTCGGGGTCGAACCGGGGGTGATCCCGGGGGTCTACCGGATCATGGGAGCGGCGCGAGGCGGAAGGCTCTGCGGCATGACGAGAACCTTCCGCCGCGCCGCGGTCGCGGCACTGGCGAGCACCGCGCTGATCGGCCTCGCCGCGGCGGTGCCGCAGACCGCCGGCGCGCAACCCGGGCCGGTGCCGCCGCAGCCCGCCGCCGCGCGGTCCGAGCCGGTGCCCGCGTTCGACTTCGCCGACTGCCCCGCGATCCCCGCCGGGGCCGACCCCGCGCAGTGGCGCTGCGAGGTGCTGGTGTCCAGTGGCTCCATCAGGTTCGGCAACCTCGGCGAGCAGGGCACCGGCGCGATGCGGCTCACGTTCGCCGAGGGGCAGCTGGACGGGAAGTTCGCGCAGGTCTTCGGCGCGCTGCGGGCCGAGCCGACCCGCGTGCCGGGCGGCCTGCTCGGCGTGCCCGGGCGCAACCCGCTGCTGCGCACGGACCTGCGCATCGAGTACGCCGGGTTCGCCGACTTCCTCTCCGACGGCGACCGGATGGGCGTGCAGCACCTGAAGCTCCGCGTGCTCAACGACCTGCTGCCGGGCACCTGCACGATCGGCGACGACGCGGACCCGCTCGTGTTCCGGCCCATCCGGACCAGCGGACCCGACCGGATCTCCGCCAACCCGCCGGTGCTCAGGTTCACCATCGAGGACAACGCGTTCGCCGTGCCCGCCACGCACGGTTGCGGCGGCCTGGGCCGGTTGGTGGACAAGCGGTTCGGCCTGCCCTCCCCCGCCGGCGCGAACTCGATGGAGCTCACCACGCTGGTGGGGTTGAAGAGCTACACCGAGCTCTGACGGCCGCCTCGCGGCCTCGACCGACCCCGCCGGCCGGTCGAGGCCGGGCACCGACCCCGATGCACCTGACCGGGGGATCCGAGCCGGTCCACGAGCCCGCGGCGGATCCGCCGCGCCGAGTTCGACTAGGTTTCCTGCCATGAACGAGACCCCGGACATCAAGCCGCGCAGTCGCGACGTCACCGACGGCCTGGAGAGCACCGCCGCGCGCGGGATGCTGCGGGCGGTCGGGATGGGTGACGACGACTGGGTCAAGCCCCAGATCGGTGTCGCCTCGTCGTGGAACGAGATCACGCCGTGCAACCTGCCGCTGGACCGGCTCGCGAAGGCGAGCAAGGACGGCGTGCACGCGGCCGGCGGTTACCCGCTGGAGTTCGGCACGATCTCGGTGTCCGACGGCATCTCGATGGGCCACGAGGGCATGCACTTCTCCCTGGTGTCGCGCGAGGTGATCGCGGACAGCGTGGAGACGGTCATGCAGGCCGAGCGGCTGGACGGGTCCGTGCTGCTCGCGGGCTGCGACAAGTCGCTGCCCGGCATGCTGATGGCCGCCGCCCGGCTCGACCTGGCCAGCGTGTTCCTCTACGCGGGCTCGATCTTGCCCGGTCGGGTGACGTTGACCGACGGCAGCGAGCGCGAGGTGACCATCATCGACGCGTTCGAGGCGGTCGGCGCGTGCTCCCGCGGCCTGATGAGCCGCGAGGACGTCGCCCTCATCGAACGGGCCATCTGCCCCGGTGAGGGCGCGTGCGGCGGCATGTACACGGCGAACACGATGGCGAGCGCGGCGGAGGCGCTGGGCATGTCGCTGCCCGGCAGCGCGGCGCCGCCCGCCACGGACCGGCGGCGCGACGGGTTCGCCCGCAAGTCCGGTCAGGCCGTGGTCAAGATGCTGCGCCGGGGCATCACCGCGCGGCAGATCATGACGCGTGAGGCGTTCGAGAACGCGATCGCCGTGGTGATGGCGTTCGGCGGCTCCACCAACGCGGTGCTGCACCTGCTGGCCATCGCGCACGAGGCCGAGGTCGAGCTGAGCCTGGACGACTTCACCCGGATCGGCGCGAGGGTGCCGCACCTGGCCGACGTCAAGCCGTTCGGCAGGCACGTGATGACCGACGTCGACCGCATCGGCGGCGTGCCCGTGGTGATGAAGGCGCTGCTGGACGCGGGGCTGCTGCACGGCGACTGCCTGACCGTCACCGGCCGCACCGTCGCGGAGAACCTGGCCGACATCGCGCCGCCCGACCCCGACGGCACCGTGCTGCGGGCGATGAGCGAGCCAATCCACCGCACCGGCGGCATCACCATCCTGCGCGGGTCGCTCGCGCCCGAAGGCGCCGTGGTGAAGTCCGCCGGGTTCGACTCGGACGTGTTCACCGGCACCGCCCGCGTGTTCGACCGCGAGCGCGCGGCGATGGACGCGCTGGAGGCGGGCACGATCACCGCGGGCGACGTGGTCGTCATCCGCTACGAGGGCCCCAAGGGCGGGCCAGGCATGCGGGAGATGCTCGCCGTCACCGCGGCGATCAAGGGCGCGGGGCTGGGCAAGGACGTGCTGCTGCTCACCGACGGCCGGTTCTCCGGCGGCACGACCGGCTTGTGCGTCGGCCACGTCGCGCCGGAGGCGGTGGACGGCGGGCCGATCGCGTTCGTCCGCGACGGTGACCCGATCACGCTCGACGTCGCCAACGGCACGCTGGACCTCGGCGTGGACCCGGCCGAACTGGCCGCCCGCCGCGAGGGCTGGGCGCCGCTGCCCGCCCGGTACCAGCGGGGCGTGCTGGCGAAGTACGCCAAGCTCGTCGGCTCGGCCTCCGGCGGCGCGGTCTGCGGGTAGGCGGACGTGCGGTGCCCGGCCCCGGACGGGGTCGGGCACCGCATCCGTGTCACGGCGTCCGGCTCACGGCGTCTGTCCCACCGCCGCCGACTCACCGCACCCGCGTCACGGCGTCCGGCTCACGGCGCCGGGTACTCCGCGACGTAGATCGGGACACCGATCTTGGTCATGTCCGCCGCGCCGCCGACCCCGTTGACGACGTGGTCGATCACGCCGGCGCTGAGGTTGACGGTCATGATGTGGTGCAGCCTCACCCCGGGCGTCTCGGGGACCTCGAAGCCGTTCTCGGTGTGGATCTCCGGGTTGTTCTGGTTGAACACGTAGACGCCACCGCCGTGCAGGGTGTGCGTGCGCACGTGGTCGCCGACCTTGTAGCCCGCCCAGCCCTCGACGTCGCCCTTCATCCAGTCGGCCTGCGTCGGCGGGTCGTAGGGCAGCTCGTTCTGGTAGAGCACCACGGTGCCGCGCTCGCCGTTCCAGACGGTGTTGTGCCGCTGGAAGTGCTCCACGAACAGACCGGTCGCGGTCACGTCGTCGCCGTTGACGACGACGCCGGTGAGGCCGGTGTTGGTGTTCCAGCGCTGCGTGTCGGTGAAGCCCTCGACGCCGTGGTCGGCCCGCCACACCCAGGTGTGGTCGATGAGCACGTGGTCGCTGTTGACCTCCAGCGCGGTGTCCGCCTTGCCCACGTGCGGCCCGCCGACGCGGAAGTACACGTCGGACAGCGTGGTCGGGTTGAGCGGCTTGCCCGGCCGGTTGCCGTGCTTCTTGCCCACCCGCACCAGCACCGGGGACAGCTCGGTGCCCGCGTCGACCGTGACACCGGCGATGACGACACCGGGCACGTCCGCGACGTCCAGCGGGGTCGAGCCGTGCACGGCGGTCAGCGTGGCGTGCCCGAGCCCGAGCACCACCGTGTCGGGGCGCTTGACCTCGATGCTGCGGGCGATGTCGTACACGCCCGGCGTGAGCAGCAGGTGCTTGCCGCGCGCGAGCGCGTTGTTGATGTCGCGCACCGAGTCGCCAGGCTTGGCGACGAAGAAGTCGGACAGCGGGACCGTGCGCCCGGGCGTCGGGCCGTCGGCCCACGACACACCGCTGGTGTTCCGCCGGGCGGCCGGGACGCGGACCTGGTAGCGGCCGGCGCCGTCGACGAACAGGAACGGCTTCTCCCGGCTCAGCGGCGTGGCGTCGAGCGTGGTGTACGGCGGGTTCGGGAACGCCGCGTCGTCGGGGGCGCCCGCGACACCGGAGAACACCTGGTTCCACACGCCGTTCGACCAGCTGCCGAGCTCGCTGTCACGGGTCAGCCACTGCTGCTGCGAGCCGTTGACGACCGACGGCAGCCTGGAGTCGGCGATGAACCCGCCGCTGGCGTACTGCGGGCCGGCCGTGCAGTAGTCCATCAGGGTGAAGGTGCCGCTGGTGACGTTGAGCCGGCGCAGCGAGACCGCCTGCGAGACGGCCCAGAAGTTCGCCCCGGACCGGCAGCCGTCCTGGCCCTTGCCGTCGATGTTGATGGTCAGGTTGCCCAGCGTGCGCCAGAAGTTGACCAGCGCGAGGCAGTTGCCCGTGCCACCGTCGGCCAGGCAGCGGTTGTAGACCTCGACCTTGCCGTTGATCACCACGTCGGTCGGCGACGCGCCGAGGCCCGCGATCTCGGTGTAGTAGCCCACCTTGATCTGCAGCGGCTGCTCGGCGGTGCCGTAGTGGCCCGGCTTGAACAGGTACGCGTACCGCTGCGTGCCCATCTCGTTGTCGACCTGGGCGGCGTGCGTCGCGTCGAGGGCCGCCTGGATCTCGGCGACCGGCATGGAGGGGTCGAACACCTTCACGTTCACGCCGAGGTCCTGCGTGCGCCGGGGCGGGTCCGCACTCACGGCCGGCGTCGCGGCGGTCGCGGCGGCCAAGGCGAGGCCGAGCACGAACACCCGGCGCAGTCTCGTGTGAGCGCTCTCACGTCTGGCGTGGCGCATGATCGTCATTGACATGCCTCTGGGGGTAGTGACGCCGACCGCCGCGCAAGAGAGCGCTCTCTCAGGTCCGGCGGAGTCAGGGCGTCGGCGATGTTGAGTTGGCTATTTTTACTTCACGATCCGCTCCCGCGCCATGCCCGGCCGACACCAATCCGTACCGGTAAGGACCGGTACGGACCGGAAAAACAGGCGCGGTCGCGCCGGCCGGTGTGTTAGTCACTGATCGTGGATCGACAGACACTCACCGCCTTGGCGCACGCGGAACACCCGATCTCGGCGCCCGTCGGCGACCGCGCCGTCACCGAGATCCTGGACCGGGCGATCCGTCGACCCGACGCCCACGTGCTCGACCTGGGGTGCGGCGAGGGCGCGTGGCTGCTGCGCGCGGTGCAGGTGCACCACGGCATCACCGCGGTCGGCGTCGACATCTCCGACTCGGGCTTCGACACGACCCTCGCCGACGCCGACCGGCTCGGCGTGGCCGACCGGCTCGACCTGGTGTGCCGGGACGTGAACGGGTACCGGTCGTCCCGCCGGGCGGACGTGGTGCTCAGCATCGGCGCGGCCTACGCCTTCGGCGAGCTGCTGCCCGCGCTCGCCGCCGCCCGGGAGCACCTGGCCGAGGACGGCGTGGTGGTGCTCGGCGACTGCTTCTGGGAACGCGAGCCGAGCCCGGCGGTCCGGGCGGAGTTGGAGGACGGTCCGCAGAAGTACGCGGACCTGTCGACCACGGTCGCCCGCGTGGTCGCCGACGGCTGGACGCCGGTGCACGGGCACGTGAGCACGACGGCGGAGTGGGACGAGTACGAGTGGAGCTGGACGGGTTCGCTGGCCGCGTGGGCGCTGGACCACCCCGACCACCCGGACCGCGAGCAGGTCCTGGCCACGTCCGCCGCGCACCGCGACAGCTGGCTCAACGGCTACCGCGGCGTGCTGGGCTTCGTCACCCTGGTGCTCCGGCCGACGCCCTAGGGCTGGGCCGCCGACCCGCACGCTTCCTCGACGACGTCCTGCGGTCGCACGTTCGCCCAGGTGAGGATGTCTTCGCAGCTCCGCACGTTGCCGTCCTCGCCGAGCCCGCACGCACGCACGCACTGATGATGAAGCCGTCGAAGTGCTTCCAGTACAGGTAGTCGATGCAGTCCACCGCGTCGGCGTTCGCCATCGGCGCCCCGGTCAGCGCGGGGACCGCGCCGAAGCCGAGGACGAGCGCGGCGCACGCGAGGATCGGGCGAAGTCCCATGGTCCCAGTGTCGAGGTGGCGGAGATCCACCGCACGGGACCACACGGAGTCGCCGGTCCGACCAACCGGCCGCGCCACCCCCGCCGGCGCCACCCCGTCGCGCCACCCCGGCCGCGCTATGTCCTCAGCGGCGCCTGAGCGACGCGTCGAGCAGCGCGGGCGGGGTGTCGAACTTCTCCTGCGGGGCGAGGTCGACGCCGGGTGCGACGATCGCGTCGATCGCGTCCAGCACGTCCGCCGGGAGCACGGTGTCCGCGGCGGCCAGCTGCGAGTGCAGGTGGTCGAGCGTGCGCGGCCCGATGATCGCGCCGGTCACGGCCGGGTGCGCGGTGACGAACCCGAGGGCGAGCTGGATCAGGGTCAGGCCGGCCTCGGCGGCGACCTCGACCAACCGCTCCACCGCGTCCAGCCTGGCCCGGTTGCCCGGGATCGCCGGGTCGAACCGCTCCGGCAGGATCGCCGAGCGGTGGGTGGCGACCTCCCGCCCGGCGCGGACCGCGCCGGACAACCAGCCCGAGGCCAACGGGCTCCAGGCCAGCACGCCGAGCCCGTACTCCTGGGCCACCGGGAGCACGTGCGCCTCGATGCCGCGCTGGAGGATCGAGTAGCTGGGCTGCTCGGTGACGTAACGGCCGAGGTGGTGCTCGCGGGCCGCCCACCGCGCCTGCACGATGCGGTAGGCAGGGAAGGTGGAGGAGCCGAAGTAGCGGATCTTGCCCGCGCGCTGGAGGTCGGTCAGCGCCGACAGCGTCTCCTCGTCGCTCGTGGCCGGGTCCCACCGGTGGATCTGGTAGAGGTCGACGTGGTCGACGCCCAGCCGGCGCAGGCTGTGGTCCAGCCCGGTGACCAGCCAGCGGCGCGAGCTGCCCCGGTGGTTGCGCTCGTCACCCATCGGCATGTTCGCCTTGGTGGCCAGCACGATGTCGTCGCGGCGGCCCGCGATGGCCTTGCCGACCATCACCTCCGACTCGCCGGCGCTGTACCAGTCGGCGGTGTCGATGACGTTGATGCCGCCTTCGAGGGCGGCGTCGACGATCGCGGTGGCCTCGTCCTGGGCGGTGCGCCCGATCGCGCCGAAGTTCATCGCGCCCAGCGCGAGAGTGCCGACCTGCACACCGGTGCGGCCCAAAGTGCGGTACTGCATGACCGTGTCGTCTCCTGATCTGGCATCCTGAACAAGCGGAACGCTGTCCCGTTTGACGATACGGAACAGTGTCCCGGTTAGCAACCACGGCTCTGGAGGGAACGCGCGTGAACGACGAGGACCGGCCCGCGGCCAAGCCGAAGCGGGCCGACGCCCGGCGCAACGAGGAGTCCCTGCTCGACGCGGCGGCCGCGGTCTTCGTCGCCTCGGGCGTCGAAGCACCGGTGCGCGACATCGCGGCGGCGGCCGGGGTCGGCACGGCCACGATCTACCGCCACTTCCCGACCCGGGCGGACCTGATCATCGCCGTGTACCGGCACCAGGTCGAGGCCTGTGCCGAGGCCGGGCCCGCCCTGCTGGCGGACGGCCCCGGCCCGTACGCCGCGCTCGGGCGGTGGATCGACCTCTTCGTCGACTTCCTGGTGACCAAGCACGGGCTGGCCGCCGTGCTGAGGTCCGACCACGCCGGTTTCGACGCGCTGCACGCGTACTTCCTGGACCGCCTGGTGCCCGTGTGCACCCGACTGCTCGACGCCGCCGCCGAGGCCGGCGAGATCCGTGCCGACGTCGAGGCCCTCGAACTCATGCGCGGCGTCGGCAACCTCTGCATCGGCGCCGACCGCGACCCCCACTACGACGCGCGTCGGCTGGTCGGGCTCCTCATCGCCGGACTGCGCCGAGCCTGACCCCTGGCGCTAGACCTTCAGGTCGCGCGGCAGCTTGTGCGGTGTCACCACGAGGTCGACCCGCCTGGCCCGACCGTCCTGGAGGGTGAAGGAGCAGACGAACCAGGGGGTCGTGCCGACCAGCACGACGAGGCCGGGCCCGCCGTTCACGGTCAGCGGCGCGATCCGCGCCCCGGCGGGCAGCTTGGTGCGCACTCCGACGAGGAACCGACCCACGCGGTCCGCGCCGTGGACCGGGCGCCGCGCCGCGCCCACCACGCCACCGCCGTCGCTGGTGAGCACGACGTCCGGGTCCAGCACGGCCAGCAGGCCGCGCAGGTCGCCCTGGCCGACGGCGCGGACGAACGCGTCGACGGCCGAGCGGTGCTCGGCGGTGCCGACGTCGACCCGGGGCGCGCCGGCCGCGACGTGCGCGCGGGCCCGCACGGCCAACTGCCGCACGGCGGCCGGGCTGCGGCCGACGACGGTGGCGATCTCCGGGAACGGCATCCCGAACACCTCGTGCAGCACCCACGTGGTGCGTTCGGCGGGGGTCAGGGTCTCCAGCACGACCATGAGCGCGAAGCTCACCGTATCGTCCAGCGTCACCCGTTCCGCCGGGTCGTCCGCGGTGGCGCCCACGAGCGGCTCCGGCAGCCAGGGACCGACGTACTCCTCGCGCCGCACCCGGGCCGACCTCAGCACGTCCACCGCGCGCCGCGCCACCGCCACCACGGCCCACGCCTCGACGTCGCGGACGGGTTCCTGCTCGTCGGCGGCGGTCAGCCGCAACCAGCAGTCCGACACCACGTCCTGCGCCTCGGCCAACGTGCCGACGAGCGAGTACGCCACGCCCACCAGCCGCGGCCTGATGCGGGTGTACTCCGCGGCCAACTCGGCGACCCGGTCGGCCGAAGGCCCGGTGGCGCGTCCGGTCGCGGATCCCTCGGCGTGGTCGGTCACGAGCACACCACGTCCAGGCACCGGGCGCACTCCCCCTCGGCCGGCCGCGGCAGATCGGGGCCGACGAGGGGCAGGACGAACCCCTGCGGCCGCCCCACCGCGAGCTCGACCAGCCGGGCCGCCACGTCCGCCACGTCCGCCACGGGCACCGGCCGGGGCGGCACCGGCCCGGTCACGCCCGCCGGCGACCCGGCGGCGGGCTCGGGTAACCGGGTGGTCCGCAGCACGCTCCACGGCACCGGCCCGGACATCACCAGCGCCTCCTGCCGCCGCTTGCCGAAGTAGTAGTCGAGGTCGGCCTCGTCCGATCCCACGACCGACAGCACCACCAGGTGCCGCACGCCCGCGCGAACCGAGGCGTCCAGCAGGTTCCCGGTGCCCCGGGTCGACAACCGCTCCACCTCGTCACGGCTCCAGCCCGGCGAGTTCGACACGTCCACGACCGCGCCGCACCCCGCCAGGGCCGCGTCGAGCCCGGCGCCGGTCAGCAGGTCGACCCCGGCCGACCGGCCGACCACGACCGCCTCGTGCCCGGACCGGGCCACCTCGTCGACCACCCGGCGCCCGCCCGCTCCCGTGCCGCCCACCACCGCGATCCTCATCGTGCCCTCCTCCGCCAGACCCGCCACGGTCAGGACGATCCGGGCCACGCGGACTGTGACATCGCCCGGTGTCAGTCCTTGCCGCGAGCGAGCTTCGACGGCCACCAGATGCGCCTGCCCACGTCCACGCCCAACGCCGGCACCAGCAACGACCGCACCACGAACGTGTCCAGCAGCACGCCGAACGCCACGATGAACGCGATCTGCGCGAGGAACAGGATCGGCAGCACCGCCAACGCCGAGAACGTCGCCGCCAGCACCACACCCGCCGACGTGATCACGCCGCCGGTGATGGTCAGCCCGCGCAGCACCCCCGCGCGGGTGCCCAGCTCACCGGACTCCTCCCGCACCCGCGTCATCAGGAAGATGTTGTAGTCGATGCCCAGCGCCACCAGGAACACGAACCCGAACAGCGGCACCACGGGGTCGGCGCCGGGGAAGTCGAAGATCCCGTTGAACACCAGCGCCGAGACGCCCATGGTCGCGGCGAACGACAGCACGACCGTGGCGATCAGCAGCAACGGCGCCAGCAGCGACCGCAGCAGCAGCGCCAGGACCAGGAAGATCACCAGCAGCACGATGGGGATGATCACCAGCCGGTCGCGCTCGGACGTGGTCTGCGTGTCCAACTGCGTGGCGGTGGGCCCGCCGACCTTGGCGTCGGCGTCCGGCACCGCCCGGACGGCGTCACGCAGCCGTTGCACCGTCGCCAACGCCGCCTCGGAGTCGGCCGGGTCCTCCAGCACGACGTCGAGCCGCACCAACCCCGAAGCCTCCCCCGCCGGCCGCACCTCGGACACACCGTCCACGTCCGCCGCCTCCGTCACGGCCCGCGCCTGCCCCGCCCGGGCGAGCACGACCGTCGGCGCGCCGGTGCCACCCGGGAAGTGCCGGGACAGCACCTCCTGCCCGGCCACCGAGTCGACCTCGGTGAGGAACACGTCGGACTGCGCCGTGCCGGAGGCCTTGAGCTGCGGCACGAACGCGACGCCGATCAGCAGCACCACCGCGGTGACGACCCACGTGGCCCGCGGCCGGGCCGAGATCATCCCGGCGACCCGCGCCCACACCCCGCTCGTCTCGGGGTGCGGCGAGCCGAGCTTCGGCCGCAGCGGCCAGAACGCGGACCGGCCCAGCAGCACCAGCACGGCGGGCAGGAACGTCACCGAGGCCAGCAGCGCCGCGCCGATGCCGATCGCGGCCACCGGCCCGAGGCCCTTGTTGGAGTTGAGGTCGCTGAACAGCAGGCACAGCACGCCGAGCACGACGGTGCCCGCCGACGCGGCGATCGGCTCGATGGTGGCCCGCCAGGCCACCCGCATCGCCCGGTAGCGGTCCTCGGTGTCGCGCAGTTCCTCGCGGAACCTGGACACCAGCAGCAACGCGTAGTCCGTGGCCGCGCCGAAGACCAGGATGAACAGGATGCCCTGGCTCTGGCCGTTGAGGTCGATCACGTCGCGGTCGGCCAGCAGGTAGACCGCGAGGCTGGCCAGGCCGAGCGCGAACACCCCGGACAGCAGCACCACCAGCGGCAGCAGCGGGCTGCGGTAGACCAGCACCAGGATCAGCGCCACGACCGCGCCCGCGACCAGGAGCAGCAGGCCGTCGATGCCGCCGAACGCCTCCTTGAGGTCGGCGACCTGCGCGGCCGGCCCGGCGACCAGCACGGTGAGCCCGTCGGGCGGGTCGGTCAGCTTCGCCCGGATGTCCTCCACCGCACCCGCCGGGTCGACCGGGTCGACCGCGATGACGACCTGCGCGGCCTGGTCGTCGCGGGTCGACGGGATCACCGGCGACGCCTCGCCGGCGAAGCCGCGGCCGCCCAGGTACTCCAGGTCGGCCGGGGTGAGCCCCGAGGCGCGCTCGGCGACCACGATCGCGGGCAGGCCGCGTGCGTCACCGAACGCCTTCACCCGCTCGGAGACCTCGGTGGCCTCGGCGGAGGCGGGCAGGAACGCGGTGCTGTCGTTGACCGCGACCTCGCTCAGCTTGCCCGCGAACGGGCCGGAGAAGCCGCCGAGCGCGAGCCACGCCACCGCCACCAGGGCGGGCAACAACCAGCGGGTGCGGTTCCGGGTCGCGTGCACGGGACAATGACCTCCGAGGCCACAAAGTTCGACGATCCAATAGTTCGACCGTCGAAAGAATAACGGGAGGGCGCATGGCCGACAACTCGGCCCTGGTCAGGTTGCTCCGGCAGTTGACGGTCGAAACCGACCGGTTCGTGGAGATGTTCGGCGAGAAGCAGCGGATGCACCGCACCGACCTCAACGCGCTCGCGCTGATCATGGACGCGCGGTGGGGCGGCACGCCGATGTCCCCGACCAGGCTGGCCGAGGCGCTGCACCTGAGCACGTCCGCCACGACATCGGTGCTGGACCGGCTGGAGGCCTCCGGGCACGTCGAACGCACGCGCAACCCGCACGACCGGCGCAAGGTCGAGCTGCACGTGTCGGCCAAGGCGCTGGAGCTGGGACGCCACTTCTTCGAGCCGCTCGACGTCGCGTACACCCGCGCGTGGGAGCGGTTCGGCGACGCGGACAAGGAGGTGATCGCCCGGTTCCTGGCCGCGAGCATCGACGCGACCACCGCCGTGCGGGCGGCGCTCGCCGCGCCGCCGGACCCGAAGTCATCTCCGCCCGGTCCGCAGTGACCCACGGGTAGCACGATCGCGCCGGCCGAAAAGCGACAGGGTCTCACCGTGAGAATCCTCTTCTCGAGCCTCGGCTCGCACGGACACACATTCCCCCTCGTGCCCCTCGCCGTCGCGGCGCGCGACCTGGGCCACGACGTCACGTTCGTGACCACGGACAAGTTCGCGCAGGCGCTGACCGCGCAGGGCATCGAGCACGTCCCGGGCGGGATGGACATGCTCGAGGCGTTCGAACTGGGCAACGCGAGCCCCGCGGCGCGCAAGGCGAAGGACTTCGACCCCAGGCGCGTCTCGGCGGTGTTCGGCTCGATCCTGGCCCGCAGGCACGCCGCCGACCTGGCGCCGATCATCCTCGACCGCAAGCCCGACCTGGTCGTGCACGAGGTGGCCAACGTCGGCGTGGCGCTCGCGGCGAAGGCGGCGGACACGCCCGCGGTGTGCCACTCGTTCGGCAAGTACTGGCTGCCCAGCGGCCCCCTGGAGGACATCCGCCTGCACCTGGCCGAGGTCGCGGCCGAGTACGGCGTCGAGGTCCCCGACGGCGACGTCATGCGGTTCGGCAACCCCTACCTCGACCTCTGCCCGCCGTCCGTGCAGGACCGGGACTTCCTGGCCACCACGACCGACCGCGTCCCGCTGCGACCGGTGCAGTTCGCCGAGCCCGGCGGACTGCCGTCGTGGGTGCTCGACCACCGCGAACCGCTGGTGTACCTGACGTTGGGCACGGCGTTCGGCACGGCGGGCGTGCTGCGCACCGCCATCGAGGGCCTCGGCGCGCTGGACGCCAAGGTGCTCGTGTCCACCGCCATGGCCGTGGAGGTGGACGACCTGGGCGAGTTGCCGGACAACGTCGTCGTGCGGGCGTGGTTGCCGCAGGGCGACCTGCTCCCCTACGCGGACCTCGTGGTCCACCACGGCGGTGCGGGCACCACGATGGGCACGTTCGGCGCGGGGGTGCCGCACCTGGTCCTGCCGCAGGGCGCCGACCAGTTCGCCAACGCCGCCATGGTGACCGAGGCCGGCCTGGGCGACCGGGTGCTCGGCGCGGAGGTGACGCCCGAGGTGATCGCCGCCAAGGCACGCCGCCTGCTCACCGACGACGCCGTGCTCGACGCGGCGCGGGCGATGGCCGACGAGGTGGCCGCCATGCCGTCGCCGCACGACGTGGCGGGTCTGCTGCCCGACTACGCCTGAACCACGCCGGGGTGATCTTCGCCTCGTCGCGGCAAGCACCCCAATCCGGACGAAATTCACCCGACGTAGAAAAATCTCGCTACGCTCGAACCGGTGCGAATCCTCTTTTCGAGCCTCGGCTCACACGGACACACCTATCCCTTGCTGCCGCTCGCGATCGCCGCGCGCGAGGTCGGCCACGAGGTCATCTTCGTGACCTCCGAGGCGTTCGCGAACGCCTTAACCCCGCACGGTGTCGAGCACGTCGTCGGCGGCCTGAGCATCCACGAGGCGTTCACCGCCGCGTTCGAGGGCGCGGAGGGGGTGCAGGCGCAGGACGTCGGCGCCGACCAGATCTCGGCGGTGTTCGGCTCGGTGCTGCCGCGCCGCTTCGCCGCCGACCTGGCGCCGATCATCGCCGACCGCAAGCCGGACCTGGTCGTGCATGAGCTGGGCAACCCCGGCGCGGGGCTGGCCGCGAAGGTCGCGGGCGTGCCCGCGCTGTGCCACTCGTTCGGCCGGATGTGGGAGGCCGAGGAGTTCTCCGACCCCGTGCGCAAGCACCTGTCCGCGGTCGCCGCGGACCTCGGCGTCGACCTGCCGGACGACGACTTCATGGTGCTGGGCAACCCGTACGTCGACATCTGCCCGCCGTCGGTGCAGGACCCGCGGTTCCTGGCCGCGGCACGGCACCGGATCCCGCTGCGGCCCGTGCCGTTCGCCGAGCCCGGCGAGCTGCCGTCGTGGGTGCTCGACCACCGCGAGCCGTTGGTGTACCTCACGTTGGGCACCGCGTTCGGTGACGCGGGCGTGCTGCGCACGGCGATCGAAGGCCTCGGCGCGCTGGACGCGAGGGTGCTCGTGGCCGCCGGGCCGACGGTCGAGGTGGACGCGCTCGGCGAGCTGCCGGCCAACGTCGTCGTGCGGCCGTGGGTGCCGCAGGCCGACCTGCTGCCGCACGTGGACCTGGTGGTGCACCACGGCGGCAGCGGGACGACGATGGGCTCGTTCGGCGCGGGCGTGCCGCAGCTCGTGGTGCCGCAGGGGGCCGACCAGTTCAACAACGCCGCGATGGTGGCCGAGGCGGGGCTCGGCGACCGGCTGGTGGGCGCGGAGACGACCGCCGAGGCGATCACGACCACGGCACGGCGCCTGCTCGCCGACGAGGCCGTGCGCGACGCGGCCCGCGCGATGGCCGACGAGGTGGCCGCCATGCCGTCACCGCACGACGTGGCCCGCTCGCTGCCCGACCACGTCTGACCCCGCAGGCCCGCCTGACCACGACCGGGGGGCGTGGTCAGGCGGGCAGGGTGCGGAACCGCCACCCGGCGCGGTGGCCACGATCGACGCGGCGCACCGGTGCGACCAACCGGACCTCGGGCTTAACACGTAAGTCGAGCCACTCGTCGCAACGATCGCGCCACTCGTCGTGGCGTGCTTGACCGGTTAATTTGATCGCTGCCACCGTCGGCGACGTCACCGATGACGACCGGCGTTGGGAGACCTTCATGGCAAGACACGTGGGGAAGCTGGCCGTGACGGCCGCGCTCGTGGCGACGGCGGTGCTGCAACCGACGGCCACCGCGCACGGCAAGCCCTGGGTGGCCGGCTGGGCGGCGAGTCCCGTGGTGGGCAGCGACATACCGTGGAGCGACTGCCCGGCGGGTCAGGGGTTGCGCGACCAGACCGTGCGCAACGTGGTGTTCCTCAGCGCCGGCGGCAACTCGGTGCGGGTCCGGCTGACCAACACCTTCGGCGCCACGCCGTTGCGGGTCGGCCGCGCGTCGGTCGCGGTGCAGGCGTCCGGTGACGCGGCGGTGCCCGGCACGTTGCGCGCGTTGACGTTCAAGGGCAAGCGCGGCGTCACGGTGCCGGTCGGCCGGGAGCTGTTCAGCGACCCGGTCGCGCTGGACGTGAAAGCGCTGTCCACGCTGCTGGTGAGCGCGTACCTGCCGGACGCCACCGGCCCGCTGACCAACCACCCGTTCACCGCCCAGGGCAACTACCTGGCACCGGGTGACCGCACCGGCGCGCTGTCGGGCGGGTTCCAGGACACCCCGTGCTGGATGGTCGTCGACGGTGTGGACGTGGCACCCGCGAGGCGGGTCGCGGGCACGGTGGTGGCGTTCGGCGACTCGATCACCGACACGGCCAGCACCACCGGCAACGCCAACCGCCGGTGGCCGGACTTCCTGGCCAGGCGGCTGAACGCGGTGCCGGGTCGGACGTTGTCCGTGGTGAACGCGGGCCTGGGCGGCAACCGCCTCATCGCCGACCGCGACGAGCCGTACTGGGGCGTGGCCGGCGTGACGCGCGTGCGGCGGGACGTGCTGTCGCAGACCGGCGTCCAGGCGATGATCCTGCTGGAGGCGGTGAACGACATCGGCTACAGCGCGTCGGCCGAGGACCTGATCGCCGGGCACCGCGAGGTGATCGCGCAGGCGCGGGCCAAGGGCGTGCGGGTGTACGGCGGCACGATCCTGCCGTTCAAGGGTTCGTTCATCTGGACCGAGGAGCGCGAGGCGACCTGGCGGGCGCTCAACGACTGGATCCGCACGTCCGGCGAGTTCGACGGCGTGGTCGACTTCGCCGCCGCGACCGCCGTGCCCGGCGACCCGGCCACCCTGAACCCGGCCTACGACAGCGGCGACCACCTGCACCCGAACGACGCGGGCACGGAAGCCATGGCCGACGCCGTCGACCTGGACATGCTGCTGGACCGCTGACCCGCCGCTGTCCGGGGTGAATCCGCTGTCGGCGAACGCCCCGGACAGCACGGCCTCCCCGAGCGCACGATTGAGGTGTAATCGTGTAATCAGGAGGCGCCGATGGACCCGCTGGACGCCTACTCGCAGGCCGTGATCGCGGTGGCGAAGTCGGTCACGCCGCACGTGGCCAGCGTGCGCATGCCGCGCGGCACGGGGTCGGCGGTGGTGTTCACCGATGACGGCCACCTGCTGACCAACGCGCACGTGGTCGGCAGCGCGCGGGACGGGACGGCGGTGTTCGCGGACGGTTCCGAGTCGCCGTTCACGGTGGTGGGCACCGATCCGCTGGCCGACCTGGCGGTGCTGCGGGCGGCGGCGGACGCGCCCGGCCCGGCGAAGTTCGGCGACGCCGACCACCTCCAGGTCGGCCAACTGGTGATCGCCGTGGGCAACCCGCTGGGCCTGGCCGGTTCGGTGACCGCGGGCGTGGTGAGCGCGCTGGGCCGCGCGGTACCGGTGAGCAACGGCCGGATGGGGCGCGTGATCGAGGACGTGATCCAGACCGACGCGGCGCTCAACCCCGGCAACTCCGGCGGCGCGCTGGCCAACTCCGCGGGCGAGGTCGTCGGCATCAACACCGCGTTGGCGGGCATCGGCCTGGGGCTGGCGATCCCGATGAACAGCACCACCCAGCGGATCCTGTCGACCCTGCTGGTCGAGGGCCGGGTGCGGCGGGCCTACCTGGGCCTGGTCGGCGCGCCCGCGCCGCTGCCCGACGCCGTCGCCGAACGCACCGGGCAGCGCGCGGGCGTGCGGCTGGTGCAGGTCGTGCCCGGCGGTCCGGCCGAACGGGCGGGCCTGCGCGACGGTGACCTCGTGCTGAGCGTGGCCCGGACACCGGTCAACGACGCCCAGGGCATCCAGCGGCAGCTGTTCGCCGAGGCCATCGGCCTACCGCTGCCGGTGACCGTCCTGCGCAACGGCGCCATGGTCGACGTCATCGCCACGCCCACGGAGCTCACCACGTAACGGCATCGCGAACCGCCGGCGCGCGTGCACGCGGGCGAACTCCCGGCGCGACCGCGCCTCCTCGGTGACGTCGGCGTGCCGGAACGCCTTCGCCGCGCGCCGGTCGGGTCGCGCGGCCACGGCACGGGCCGGCTCGTCGGGCGAGGTGCGCTGGTCGGCGAGCACGGGCAGGTGGTGGTCGCTCTCGCCGAAGCCCATGGCGCGGTACCAGCGCAACGTCGGCGGGTCGTCCCGGGTCCAGGCGTCCAGCGTGGTCGCGCCGAGCGCGATGGCACGGGCGCGGGCCCGCGACAGCAGCGCGCCGCCGATCCCCCGGTGCTGGTGGTCCGGGTGCACCGCGATCGTCTCGATGGTGGCCAGGTCGCCGTCGACCGCCAGGTCGAGGATGCCGACGACCACCGCCCCGTCCACCGCCACCAGTTCCGCACCGCGGACCTCGGGCTTGGCTGCCACCACGTCGTCGCGGAGGGCGGTGCCCAGGAACGACGACACCCGGCACCGCAGCCACGACCGCTCGTCCTCGGCGACGTAGTCGCGCACCGCGTACCCCATCGCGACAGCCTGCCCGATCGCCGTCGCGCGGGTGTACCGATTTCTCCACCGGCCGACGGCGATCACCCGTGCGCCCCGACCGGTGCGTGCGCACGTGCGTGCGTCGGACGAGGCGAGGGCCGCCGTGCGAGGATCGCGTCATGGTCATCGAGGTGCACGACGTTCCCGCGGAGAAGCACTTCGCGGCCGTGGTCGACGGCACGGCGGCGGGCAAGGCGGTCTACATCCGCACACCCGACCTGATCGTGTTCACCCACACCGAGGTCGACCCCGCGTTCGAGGGCAAGGGCGTCGGCAGCGCCCTGGCCCGCGGCGCGCTCGACCAGGCGCGGGCGTGGGGGCTGCCCGTGCTGCCGCTGTGCCCGTTCATCAAGGGCTACGTCGAACGGCACCGCGAGTACGTCGACATCGTCTACCGCTCGCCGAAGACCACCGCCGTGGACTGAGCCGTCAGCGGAACGGGGCGGTGAAGCAGGCGATCCGGGCGCCCGCGCTGCCCGCCCGGCCCTGCCGGGTCTCGGTGGTCGGGTGCTCGTGCAGCACGATCGAGGACGGCGCGCGGTCGCCGAAGGCGAACGGGACCGTGGTCTCGGCCGTGCCGCTGCCCCGGCCGTCGGTGGTGAGGTCGAGCCAGATCTCGTTGCGCGGGTTGGCGTAGGCCGGGTCGACCGACGGCCGCTCGGGCGTCGCGGCGGGGTCGACCTCGTGCTGGTAGTGCGGGCCGGCGTCGGTGCCCTTGCGGCCGCACGGATCGGTGTGCGCGTGGGCGGCGTAACCGCGATCGGGTTGGAGCAGGTCGGCGCTCAGCCGCACGGTCGTCGTGCCGTCACCGCCGACCACCTCCAGCTCCAGCTCCGCGCCCGGTGGCGCGGCGACCGGGTCGTAGGTGAAGGCGGCGCCGGCCGCCTCGGCCGGCGCCAGGACGCCGATCTCCCGGCTGCCCACCTCCGCCGCGGACGACCTGGCCCGGCCCGCTTCCGGGTCGCCGCCGCACCCCACCGCGGCGCACAGCGCGGCCACGACGATGACGAAGCGCATACCGGTCCCCTTCGGACGTCCGCCGAGAGCACCGTCGAACTACCCTCGCCGCTCCGGGTGAACCCTCCGCGCGCGGCAGATCACTCGGCCGAGTGGTTTGGCGCTATGCCACCGAACGGCGGGAAACCTCGTGGTGCCAACGCCGCGGGCCGTCCGCGGCGCACCCACGACCCGAGGGGGTCCGATGAGCACCCGCACGCTGGTCGCCGCCATCGCCTGCACGGCGGCGTTCGTGGCACCGGTCGCGCACGCGGTGGACGACCCGGGCGGCTTGGCCGCGTGCGGGACGACGCCGGAGGACCGCGCGACCACGCGCGGCGAGACGCAGACCCGGTCGCAGTCCTGGTTGGACGCCCGGGTGCCGTACAGCCAGCAGGCCTGCCACCAGAACGAGCACGGCAACTACCGCACCGACTGCTCCGGCTACGTCTCGATGGCGTGGGGCCTCACCCACTCCCGCACCACGACCACGCTGCGCGACGTCGCCACCGAGATCGCGCACGCCGAACTGCTGCCCGGTGACGCCCTGGTCAACGCGGGCCACGCGGCGCTGTTCGTCCGCTGGGCGGACGACGCGAGGTCGGAGCCGGTCGTGCGCGAGCAGACCGGCCCCGACGGCGAGCCGCCGGTGGAGCGGAAGTGGACGGCGCGGACGGCGGGCGCCTACACCCCGTTGCGCTACCACAAGGTGGTCGAGGGCTGACGCGTCAGCTCTGGCAGGGCGTCCCGTTCAGGGTGAACGCGGTCGGCTTGCCGTTCGCGCCCGCCCAGCTGCCCAGGAACCCGAACGACACCGAGCCGCCCGGTGGGATCATGCTGTTCCAGGACGCGTGGCGCACGCTCACCGCCGCGCCGTCCTGGGTGTGGGTGGCGGCCCAGAGCTGGGTGATCCGCTGACCGTCGGCGAACGACCAGGCGAGCGTCCACGCGGTGATCGGCGCGGTGCTCCGGTTGGTGATCCGGACCTCGGCCTGGAAACCGCCCTGCCACTGCCCGCCGATCGTGTAGGCGACCGCGCACAACGCCGGGGGCGAAGTCGTGGTGGTCGTCATGGTCGTAGTCGTGGTGGTCGTGGTCGTCGTAGTGGTCGTCGTCGTGCTGGTCGGACCGCCGATCCGACCCGGGTCCACCACGCCCCAGTAGGCGTCCTTCGCCTGCAACCTCGTGTCGAACAGCAGCGGGTGGTCCTTGCGGGTCACCGGGAAGCTGTCCAGCCACGTGCTGTCGTCCGCCAGTCCCCACAAGGTCACCGAGCTGATGTGGTCGGAGTACTTCTTGTACAGCTCGAAGAAGTCGCGGTACCGGTAGGCCTGGGTGAGCAGCACCTCGCGCGGCGGCGTCGGGTAGGACTGGCCGCTGTCGGTGTAGACGGAGACGTCCATCTCGGTGATCTGTTGGTCGATGCCCAGCGGCACGAACTTCGCCAGCATCGCCTCGGTCTCCGGCAGCGCCGGCCACTGCACGTTGACGTGCATCTGGTGGCCCACCGCGTCGACCGGCACACCCTCGGCACGCAGCCGCACCACCAGGTCGTAGAGCTTGTCGCGCTTGGCCGGCACGTTGGTGTTGTAGTCGTTGATCACCAGCCGGGCGTTCGGCGCGACCTCGCGGGCCACGCGGAACGCCGTGCGCAGGTAGTCCAAGCCGGTGATCTCGAACCACTTGCTGCGCCGCATGCCGTCCGCCTGGGCCTCGTCGACGACCTCGTTCACCACGTCCCACACCGGGATGTCCTCGCCGAAGTGGCCGACGACCGCGCGGACGTGCGCCTCCAGGCGGGACAGCAGCAGGGCCTTGTTCTCCGGGGTCGCGGTCATGTCGTTGCCCGCGGCGTCCTTGAACACCCACGCCGGTGTCTGCTGGTGCCACACCAGCGTGTGCCCGCGCACGGCCGAGCCGTTGGCCTTCGCCCAGGCGACGAGGGTCTCCGCGTCGCCGAAGCGGAACGCGCCCTCGGTGGGTTCGGTGGCGTCCCACTTCAGCGTGTTGCCCGGCGTGATCGAGTCGAAGTGCTTGGCGAGCAGCTGACCGTGGTTGTCCAACACCTGCGCGCCTTCGACGGCGGCGCCCACGGCGAAGTGGTCGGCCAGCACGTCCTTGACCGACGGGATGTCGGTCTGGATCGGCGGCAACGGCGTGTGGGACAGGGAGAAGTCGTCGATGTGCAGGGCCGCCGTGGCGCTGCCCAGCTCGACGTAGGTGGCGAGGAACTCGACGTCGGCGGCGAGGGTGTAGCTGCCGCGCAGGTTGACCCAGCCGTCCGCGCTCACCGCAGTGTCGCCCACGACCTGGTCGTAGCTCGGCGTGCCCGCGGTGCGTCGCTCGACCGACAGCCGGGCCTGCGTGGCCGCCTCGCCCGCCGCCAGGCGCACCCACACCGACAGGTCGTAGCGGACGCCCTTCCGCACCTCGTCGAGCAGGTCGAGCGTCGGCCCCTGCCAGGTCTGGGCACGGCCGGTGATCGCGAGGCCGTGGGTGCCGCTGCGGGCCACCGCGGTGCTCGGCTCGACCACCTCGCCGGCGCGGGACGTCCAGCCCTGTGCGGTGCCGTCGTCGAACGTGCTGGAGACCACGACCACGGGTTCGTCGGCGACGGCCCGCGGGCTCGCGTGCGGCGCCAACGTGACCAGGCCGGCCACGACCGAGGTCGCGAGCACACCGGCGAGAACTCTCCTCATCGAGAATCCCTCTTCCGTCGAACGGTTCTGGGAGCGCTCCCAGAACTCCTCGTCCGGACTATAGGCAGGCCCGTCGACCGCCGGCCGGCCACCGTTCAGCCCAAAGCACCCGCACCGGCGCTCGCACGGCCCGCACGACCGACATGGGTGGCCGGGCCACGCCCGGGTACGGCCGAATGCGAGCGGAAGCACAAAGCACTTGTTCGAATGAACATCCTTTGCGAAGGTTGCTCACGTGAAGAGCACCGACCGCCACCGCGTGATCGTCGAACGGCTCCGCTCCGGCGCACAGGTCGCCGTGGCGGAGCTGGCGGCCGCGACCGGCGCGTCGGAGATGACCATCCGCCGCGACCTGGACCTGCTCGCGGCGGGCGGTGTGTTGCGCCGGGTGCACGGCGGGGCGGTGCCGCTCAGCCCGGCGGGGGTCGAGCCGCCGTTCACGGCGCGCACCGCGACCGCCACCGCGGCGAAACGCGCCATCGCGGCGGCCGCCGTCGACCTGGTCCGGGACGGCGAGACGATCGTGCTGGACAGCGGCTCGACGGCGGTCGAGGTGGCGAAGCTGCTGCGCGGCCGCCCGGTGGCGGTGATGCCGCTGTCCCTGCACGCGGTGCGCGAGCTGCTCGACGCGCCCGAGGTGCGCCTGCTGCTGCCCGGCGGCGAGCCGCGGCCCGGCGAGCTGGCCATGGTGGGCCCACTGGCGCTGGCGTCGCTACGGGCGCTTCGCTTCGACGTGGCCCTGCTCAGCCCGTGCGCGATCGACCTCGACGCCGGGCTCACCGCGCACAACCTCGCCGACGCCGAGGTCAAGCAGCAGGCGATGGCGGTGTCCGCGCGCACGGTCGTGCTCGCCGACAGCACCAAGTTCGGCCGCACCGCGCTCGCCCACGTCTGCCCCGCCGACCGACCCGACGTGCTCGTCACCGACCCCGACACCCCTGCGGACGTGCGCCGCGAGCTCGACGCACGCGGGGTGCTCGTGCACGTAGCCGAACGACTGGAGAACCCGTGACGACCCCCCTGCCGCGCGCCGCCCGCGTCGCGACCTGGATCTACTTCACCCTCAACGGGTTCGCCGTCGGCCTGTGGGTGGTGCACATCCCGAACATCGAGCGCGCGACCGGCATCTCGCACAGCGCCCTGGGCGCGCTGCTGCTCGTGCTCGGCGGTGCGGCGTTCGTCGGCATGCAGGTCGCCGGTCCGCTCGCCGACCGGCTGGGCCAGCGCAAGCTCCTGCCCGCGGCGGGCGTGCTGCTCGGCGTCGCCCTGTTCTTCCCCGGCCTGGCCGACACGTGGTGGGCGCTGGGACTGGCGCTGCTGTTGTTCGGCTTCGGCAACGGCACGATCGACGTGGCGATGAACTCCCACGCCGTGGTCGTGGAACGCGCCTACCCGCGGCCGATCATGGCGTCGTTCCACGCCATGTGGTCCATCGGCGGCGCGATCGCGGCGGTGGTCGGCGCGGTCACGCTCGGTGCGGCCGTGCCCACGGCGGTGACGTTGAGCGCGTGCGGTGCGTTCACCATCGTCGTGTCGCTGCTCACCGGCCGGTTCCTGATCGACGCCGACACCGAGGAGCGGGCGGAGGGCGCGTCCGAGGCCCCGGCGGCGAAGCCGTCGACCAAGCTGGTGTGGCTGCTGGGCGCGATCGCGTTCGCCATGATGCTCGCCGAAGGCGTCGCCAACGACTGGGCCGCGCTGCACGCCGAGGACGTCCTGGGCACCTCCACCAGCACCGCCGCCTTCGCCTACGGCTCGTTCGCGGTGGCGATGACCGTCGGCCGGTTCGCCACCGACCGGGTCGCCGCGGCCGTCGGTCCCGTCGCCATCGTGCGGTACGGGGCGGCACTGGCCGCGCTCGGGCTCACGCTCGTGGTGTTCTCGCCGTGGGTGGGGCTCGCGTTCGCGGGCTGGGCGTTGTTCGGCCTGGGCCTGTCCGGCAGCGTGCCGCAGCTGTTCTCCGCCGCGGGCAACCTGGACAAGCGGTCGTCCGGCGCGCTGATGGCGCGGGTCGTCGGCCTCGGCTACGTGGGCCTGCTCGCGGGTCCGGCGCTGATCGGCGGCTTGGCGCACTGGATCCCGTTGAACGTGGCGTTCCTCGTCCCGGTGGCGCTGTGCCTGCTCGGGGTGGTCTTCGCCGGCGTCCTGGCGCCCCGCCCGGCGCCGACCGCGCAACCCGTCACCTCGCCGAGCCGCTGACCCGCGCGCGGCGCTACTCGCAGCCGATGCCGTCCTTGTCGTGGTCCAGGCGGTACGGGTCCGCGCCGACGACGGTGACCGGCCCGCGCACGTAGGCCGGCCCGTCGCCCGAACCACCCTCGCAGTCGACGTCGCTCGCGATCGGCACGCACGGCTTGTAGTTGGCGTGGCAGCCCTGGTTCGGCGCGGGCGGCGGCGGGGCCTGGGTCGCCGGGTTCGGCTGGGGGTTGGGCTGCGGGTTCGGTTGCGGGTTCGGTTGCGGGTTGGGTTGCGGCTTCGGAGCCGGCGCCGCGACCGTGGTGGTGGTGGTGGTGGTGGTCGTCGTGGTCGTGGTCGTAGTCGTGGTGGTGGTGGTGGTGGTGGTCGTAGGCGCGGTAGTGGTCGTCGTCGGCACGGTCGTCCGCGTCGTGGTCAGCGGGGCGGCCGAGTCCGGAGTGGACGGTGAGTCGTCGGCCAGTGCGCCGATGACGATGAACAGGAACACCACCGCGGCGGCGGCGATCCACGCCGGACGGTGGGACTTGCGCTTCGCCTGCGGCGCGTAGACCGCGGGCTGCGGCGGCACGCCCGCGGCGGACGTGTCACGCGGCAGTTGGAGCACGACCTCCGAGCCCCGGTTGCCCCGTCGGATCACCGCTTCGCAGCCCGGCGTGCCGCCCGCCTCGATCACCCGGCCGAGCACGTCGGCGTAGCGCCGCGACATCAGGTAGGTCAGCTCGCCGACGCGCTGCCCGTCCAACCGCACCTCGATGGCGTACTGGCCGCGGTGCTTGCCCGAGCCGATGGTGCACCAGGCCAGCGCGACCGCGACGCGTCGCTGCTCGCCGGGCGCGACCGGGTACCTCGCCAACCACTCCTGGTGGTGCTCCTCGCCGGTCACCACGACCGGGACCCCGGTCTCCAGCATGACCAGACCTAATGCGGAGTTCTCCACCACAGCGTGCTCCTTACACCGAACGGATGTACGCCGGTCATCGAGCCGGTTCTACGCTCTGTTACCACCGAAAGAGAGTGGCTGAACACTCACAAATCTTCCACTTGCCGCTTGACAGGCGATCGTGCAGTGCGGTGAGCTGTAGCAAGAGTGAGTGACTGACCAGTCACACAATTTCGGAGGAAACCATGACCACCCGAACGGCCGAACGGTCGACCGGTGCCGCAACCACCGCCCTCCTCGCGACCGCGGTGCTCGCGGCGGCGAACGCGTCCTACTTCCTTGTCCTGGCCGGGCAGCCCAACCCCGGCATGGCCGCCGTGTCCGCCCTCCCCCTGGCCACCGCCGCGCTGTTGTGGCGACGCGTCCGGTTCGCCCCGGTCGTGACGATCGTCGTGGCGGTGGCGACGGTCTTCTTCCACCCCGTCGACCTGGCGTTCGACCTGGGCCGACCGGGCGACGTGCCGCCGTTCGCGGTGGCGGCGGTGCTGGTGGCGGCGGCCGGCGTGGCCGTGGTGTCGTCGGTGGTGCTGATGTCGGGCCGTGGTCGTGGCGTCGGCGGCGAACGGCTCGTCGTGCTCGGCGGTGGCGCGGCGGTCGGTGTGGCGCTCGCGGCGACCCTGCTGGTGGTGTGGCCGCAGGCCGACGACACCGGGTCGCTGACCGACGAGCAGATCGCCGCGCTGCCCACCGTGGACATGGAGAACTTCAAGTTCTCCCCGGCCCAGCTGCGGGTCGACCGGGGGCGACCGGTGGCGTTCCGGTTCACCAACGACACCGACGACAACCACACGTTCACGATCACCGAGCTGGGCGTGGACGTCGAGGTGCCCAGCGGCCGCACCCGGATCACCGTGGTGGCCGCCGAGCCGGGCCGGTACGCGGTGCACTGCGCCGCCGGCGACCACCGGGAGAAGGGCATGGTCGGCCGGTTGACCGTCACCGACGGCGCGCTCCCGGCACCGTCCTCCCCGACCGCCGGCGAGACCTCCGGTGCGCACCACCATGGCTGAGCGGAAGGTGTCCCGCCGGACCGCGCTGATCGCGGGCGGCCTGACCGCGGGCGCCCTCGTCGCGGGTGGCGTGCCGCTCCTGCGCGCCGCCCTCGCCGGACCCGCCGACGGCCCGCCGCTCCCCCGACCACCCACCCTGCCGCTGCGCGCGGGCGCGGACGGTGTGCTGCGCGGTGAGCTGGTCGCCGCGCAGGCGGGGAACTCCCTGCGCTACAACGGTTCCGCCCCCGGCCCGCTGGTGATGCTCCGCGAGGGCGACCGGGTGCGACTGGAGTTCCGCAACGACCTCGACACCGACAGCAGCCTGCACCTGCACGGCCTGCCGCTGGCACCCGCCGTGGACGCACCGCTGGCCCACGTGGCTCCCGGCGCGACGAGCGTGCAGGAGTTCGACGTGCCCGCGGGCGTGGCCGGCACCTACTGGTACCACCCGCACGCGCACGGCGACGTCGAACGGCAGCTCCTGGCGGGCCTCGCCGGGCCGATCGTCGTCACCGGCCCGACCGACGAGCTGCTCGAGCCGTGCGACGACAGGGTGTTGGTGTTCACCCGCACCGGGGCGGAGATCAGCGTCAACGGCGTGGTCCGGCCCGTGCTCACCCCCACCGCCGGCCGGACCAGGCTGCGCCTGCTCAACGCCACGGCGGGCGACCACCTCCTGGTCGGCGTGCTGCGGTCGGGCGATCGCACGGCCCTGCACCTGGTCGCCACGGACGGCGGTTTCGTCGCCGAACCGGTCGGGATCACCGAGGTCCTGCTCGCACCCGGCGAACGCGCCGACGTGCTGGTGGACACCAGCGCGGCCGGGCGGCTGGAGCTCACCGCGCTGCCGTACTCGGTCTACGGCCCCGGCGGCGCGACGAGCACCGCGTTCCGGCTGGCCGCGCTGGAGGTGCCCGCCGGGTTGGCGCCGGTCGCGTTGCCGGCGCGGTTGCGGGACGTCGAGGTGCTGGACGAGGCGGATGCGGTGCGGCGCAGGCGGATCGTGCTCGGCGGCGACGGGACCGACCGCTTCACGGTGGACGGCCGGACCTTCGACCACCACCGCGTGGACCTCCGGGCCCGGCTCGGCACGCTGGAGGTCTGGGACGTGGTCAACGAGCACACCACCGACCACCCGTTCCACCTGCACAGCTACTCGTTCCAGGTGCTGGCACGCGACGACGTGCGCGAACCGCGGCGGGCCTGGCGCGACACCGTCAACGTCCCGCCCGGCGGCACGGTGACGATCGCGGTGCCGTTGCGCGGCGAGGGAGGCCGCACGGTCTACCACTGCCACATCGCCTCGCACGAGGACCTGGGCATGATGGGCGTGCTGGAGGTCACCTGACGTCGATAGGCTGCACCGGTATGGAGCCGGCGCTGGTCATCGTCGACATGCAGGACGTGCTGATCCCGCTCGTCTGGCGGGGTGACGAGCTGGCCGACCGCATCGCGTCCCTGGCGCGCGCGGCCCGGCGGCAGGGTGTGCCGGTGATCGCGCTGCGGCAGGTCGGGCCCGCAGGCACGGACTTCGACCCCGACGAGCCGGGCACGCGGC
Source organism: Saccharothrix stipae (assembly GCF_054781895.1). Taxonomy (NCBI): domain Bacteria; kingdom Bacillati; phylum Actinomycetota; class Actinomycetes; order Pseudonocardiales; family Pseudonocardiaceae; genus Saccharothrix; species Saccharothrix stipae. The sequence goes on from NZ_BAAGTN010000022.1 coordinate 54,728, forward strand.
TCAGCCCCCGCCTCGGTCTGGAGCCGACGGACGTGGTCGTCCGCAAGACCGCGACCGACGCCTTCTACCGCACCGAGCTCGCCGCGGTGCTCGCCGAGCGGCACGTGGACACCGTCGTGCTGACCGGCCTCGCCACCGACTACTGCGTCGACACGACCGCGCGGTCCGCGCTGAGCCACGGCCTGGACGTGGTGCTGGTCAGCGACGGGCACGCACCGGCCGCCGACGGCGACCCGGCGGCGGGCCTGACCGCCGAGCAGGTCGTCGACCGGCACAACCGGATCCTCAGCACCGCGATCCACCCCGGCGGGACGCTGCTCCTGCGCGCCGCGTCCGACGTCGTGTTCCGGCCGCCCGCCTGACGCACGGCCGCCGGCGTGACGCGGGAGGACCGGTCGCGATGTCGACGTGCACGGCGGGGGCCGGTCCGGGGTGTCGTCCCGGACCGGCCCCGGCGACCGGGTGGCGCGGGTCAGCCGCTGACCGAGGCCGAGAAGTTGTTGACCGCCAGGCCGACGCCGCCGTTCCACGGCTCGAAACCGGCCTGGATGCTGGTCAGGTACCACGACGTGGTGATCGCGCCGCGGTTGCGGACGTCGTTGATGAAGTCGAGCACGTTGAACGACCACGACGTGATCGGCGACGGCGCGACGTAGGAGATCACGTTGTTGGCGCCGTTGCTGCCGCGCCAGACCTGCCAACTGCGGCCGCCGATGGTGGTGTTGCCGACGGCGCTGCCGATCGGCTGGATCGAGCCCTGGCGGTTGAACCAGATCATGATCTCCATCTGGTTGACCCCGTTGGTCTTGGGCGTGGGGTCGAGCCAGATGTCGTAGGAGGCGTTGTAGGTGCCGCCCACGTAGCTGTAGTTGATCGAGGACGTCGCGCTGCGGATCCGGCTGACCTGCATCGGCAGGTTGCTGCCCGGCGAGCAGTTGGTGTAGTGGCAGCCCAGGAACACCGACGGGTACGACAGCGGCGCGCCGTTGGTCGGCGCCGAGCCCTGCTGCTGGGTGATCCGGAAACCGGTCGAGGTGACGTTGATGCACTGGGTCGCCGAGGTGCCCCACCGGTTGTTCTGGACCACGTAACGGCCCTGGATGGTGGTCGACCCGTACTGCTGGCAGATCGTCGTGTCGGCCTGGGCGGCCGGTCCGGTCGTGACGACCACACTGGCGGCCATCAGTCCGGCCAGCACGAGAGCTCGGACGGTGCTACGCATGGAACTCCTTTCGAAGGGTCCACGACGGCGGGGAATCTCCGGGAGCGCTCCCAGAGTAGACCGGATTGCCCCCGCCGTACACGTCGAGCCGGAACCGGTTCCGATCGCGCGGCACGGTCGCCGGGTCGCGCACTTCCACCGGCACGTGCTCGTCCAGCCCTTGCCGGCCCTCAGGCGTCAGGCGAGCCCTTGGGGGAACGCCAGGACGCGGTCCGGGTCGTAGCGACGCGCGACGCGGCGCAGTCGTGGGAGGTTGCGGCCGTAGTAGGCGGTCGGCCAGTCCGGCATGTCCGGGTCGATGTAGTTGACGTAGCCGGTGCCGTGGCCGATCCCGTCGCGCAGGTCGGCCAGGATGCGGCGGGCCTCGGCCTCGTCGACGCCGACCACGTCGACGTACGCCTGGGCGCTGGCGATGGCGTGCCGGTGCGGGAACGCGGTGGCTTCCGGCCGCACGCGCGCGATCGCGCCGCCGAACGTGTCGAACTGCGCCCGACCCGTCCGCCGCCCGTCCAGCAGGCCGACGACGCGCGCCGGGTCGACCGGCCGGTACAGCATCCGGGAGGAGGCCACGAACGGCGAGCCGTCGTCCGGTTGGCACGCGGGCAGGCAGCCGGCGAAGAACCGCATGGCGCTGCCGTAGTCCATCGGCAGGACCGTGCGGCTGGTCGGCGCGACCTTCGCGGCGAACCGGTCGAGCAGCCGGGTCAGCTCGTCGGCCGGGCCGATCCAGCTGCCGATGACGTTGGTGGTCGGCGGGCTGCCCGCGCCGACGTTGCACGCCGACCACAGGCCGTCCGGTGTGCCGACCACCCACTCCTGCCACGCGCCGAGCACGTCGGTCGCCGCACCCGTCGGGAACGCCAGGAGGAACGCGGTCACGTCCGGTGCGGGCGCGGTGTCGAAGGTGAACGACGTGACGACGCCGAAGTTGCCGCCACCGCCGCCTCGCAGCGCCCAGAACAGGTCGGGTTCGGTGTGCGCGTCGGTCCGGCGCACCCGGCTGCCCGGTGTCACGATCCGCGCGGCGCGCAGGTGGTCGCACGTCAGGCCGTACTTGCGGCCCACGACGCTGATCCCGCCGCCCAGCGCCAGCCCGCCGATGCCGACCGTGGGGCACGAGCCGGCGGGCAGCAGCCGACCGCGCCGGGCCAACTCGTCGTACAGGTCGATCATCCGGGTGCCCGCGCCGACCTCGGCCCGGCCCCGGTGGTCCACCCGGATCGCGCGCAGCGCGGACAGGTCGACGACGAGGCCGTTCTCCGGCACCGAGTAGCCGGCGTAGCTGTGCCCGCCGCTGCGCGCGGCGACCGGGATCCTTTCCCGCGCGGCGAATTCCAGGCACCGGGCGACGTCGGACTCGTCGGCGCACAGCGCGACGGCCGCGGGCCTGCGGTGCGCGTACACCGTGTTGTACGGCCGGCGCACGGTGTCGTAGGCGTCGTCGCCCGGCAGCACCAGCCTGCCGGTGAGCTTGCGGCGCAGCCGGTCCCAATCGCGCTCCCACGCCCCCAGCGTGACGAGTCCGGTTGCCTGGATGAAGGTTCTGCGACCGAATTCCATGAGTACTACCCCCGACCCATGGTCCCGCCGCCGGCCCGCACGCCACTCCGCCGAACGGTCGGAGTTCGGGTCGGGGTACCGATCCAGGTCGCGGGAGGCGACCGCCCGACTCGAACCCCCGCGGCGATCACGGTTGGTAGCGGAACCCGGGCTTGGTGACCAGGTCGACCAGCTGCCGCTCGGTCAACGGCACGCTGTCGCGAGTGGCGGGTTCCGGGTACGGCACGCCCTGGGACAGCACGGTGACCTCGGTGATGATCGTCGCCTGCACCACCGTGCCGTCGGGGAGGCGCGCGGTCGCCGACACCATGCCCGGCAGGCCGGTGTCGTGGTCACGCGCCACCGCGACCTCGACGCCGTCGACGGACGTCACGGTCGGTGTTCCCACCCTCGTGGCCCGCGCCGCGGTGAAGAGCGGGCAGCGGCTCTCCGCCGTGCACTTCTCCGGTGCGGTGGCCGACCGCACGTACACCGTCAACGTGGCACGCCCCTTGGCGTCGACGAACACCGCGGAGGCCAGGTAGCCGCCCGAGGTGTCCTCGCCGAACGGGCGGAAGTGCAGCGGCGGTACTTCCGGCGCGGCGCCGTCCGGGAGCGTGGCGACGAGGTCGAAGCCGTCCGGGACGACGTCCGCCGCGGCCAGTGCCGCGGTCAGGTCGTCGGCGTGCCCGAGCGTGGTCCGCACCGGCCGCACGTCGGTCGGCGGCTGGGCCGTGGTCGTGAGCACGGCACTCGTCGCGGACGCCACGGTGGACGACGGGGTCACGCCGACGAGCACGCTCGTCACCGTCGCGACCACCACCCCGACCGACAACGCGGCGACCACCACCGCCTTCCGTCGCGCCGACGCCCGGTGCGCCGACCGCAGCACCTCCTCCGGCGAGTGCAGCGGCCCGGTGTCGCCTTCCAGCGCCGGGGCGAGCATCCTGCGCACTTCGTCCACGTCGTTCACGACGCCACTCCTCCCTTGTCCAGGTTGCCGTTCAGTTCCCGCCGCAACGCCGCGAGGCCCTTGGCGCACTGGCTCTTGACGGTGCCCTCGCTGCACTTGAGCAACGTCGCCGTCTGCGTGACCGACAGGTCCTCCCAGTACCGCAGCACGACCGCCGCGCGCTGACCCGGCGGCAACGTCGCCAACGCGCGCTGCACGTCGACGCCGTGCTCGTGCTCGACCTCGACGGCGGGCAGGTCCGGCGGTTCGGCGACCGGTCTCTCCGAGCGCTTCAACGGCCGCCGGTGGTCGATCACGGTGCGCACGAGCACCGTGCGCCAGTACGCGTCGACCGAGTCGGCCCGCCGCACGCGCGACCACGAGCGGTACAGCTTGAGCAGCGTGGCCTGCGCCAGGTCCTCGGCCAGGTGCCAGTCGGCGCACAGCAGGAACGCCGTCCGCCGCACGTGGCCGTGCTTCGCCCGGACGAACGCGACGAACTCGGCATCTTTGTCCTTCACCCGTCCACCCCCTCCACCACCACGACGAGGTGCGGCCGCCGTTCGGTTGCCGCCGACCCGTTCGGCGCGCCGGGCCACGCGAATGGCCGCTCCGGTCCGACGACCGGCGGTGGGACGATCGACCACTCGCCGCGGTCGCCGAGTCCCAGGGGGTTTCCCGATGAGTTCCGACGTCCTGACCGCCATCGCGGCCCTCGCGCCGCGGTTGACCGGCGCCGCCGCGCGGGCCGACGAGGACCGCCGGTTGGCCGACGACACCGTGGCGGCGTTGCGGGACGCGGGCACGTTCCGCGCCACCCGGCCCGCGCGGTACGGCGGTGCGGAGGCCTCGATCCGCACGCACCTGGACCTGTCGTCGGCGGTGGCCGCGATCGACGGCGGCGCGGGCTGGTCGACGGCGCTGTGGAACGGCGGCAACTGGATCGTCGCCCTGTTCCCCGAGCAGGCGCGGCAGGACGTGTGGGGCGCCGACCCCGACGCCCTGACCAGCGGCACGTTGATGCCGAGCGGGAGGGCCGAGCGCGCGCCGGGCGGTTACCGGCTCAGCGGCGCCTGGACCTACGCCTCCGGGATCGGGCACGCGTCGTGGGGCCTTGCGGCGGCGGTCCTGGACGACGGCCTGGCGTGGCTGCTGGTGCCGCGCGAGGACTTCGAGGTCGTGGACGAGTGGCACGTGGCCGGGATGAGGTCCACCGGCAGCAACCGGTTCGTGGTGCAGGACGCGTTCGTGCCCGAGCACCGCGTGCTGCGGATCGAACAGGTGATGGCGGGCGCCAACGTCACGGCGGCCACCGCACCCACCTTCCGCGCCGCGTTCGTGCCGTCGCTGGTGGTGATGATCACCGGTCCGCTGCTGGGCCTCGGCCGTGCGGCACTGGCGCACGTCATCGACGCCGCGCCGGACAAGGGCATCGCGTACACGGGCTTCGCCAGCCAGCGCGACTCGGCCGCCTTCCAGCTCCTGGTCGCCGAGGCCGCCTGCGCGGTGGACAGCGCCGAGCTGCACGCCTACCGCGCCGCCGACGCCCTCGACCGGCACGCCGCCGAGGCCACCTACCCGCCCGAGCTGCTGCGCACCCGTTGTCGTGCCGACGCCTCCGTGGCCGTCCGCTACGTGACCCGCGCCCTGGAGACGCTGATGTACGCGCACGGTTCGCGCGGCTTCGCCGACGCCAGCCCGCTGCAACGGATCTGGCGCGACGCGAACGTGGCCGCCCGCCACGGCATGCTGCTCCCGCAGGTCAACCTGGAGCTCTACGGCTCGACCCTGGTGGGCGCGGAGAACACCGTCAGCCCGTTCGTCTGATCACCCGATCCGGATCACGTGCTTGCCGCGCACGCCACCGGCTTCCAACGCGCGGTGCGCCGCGGCGACGTCGGCGAGCGGGTGGACCGCGTCGACCACCGGCCGGACCGCGCCGCTCTCCACCAGCGCGGTGAGGTCCGCGAACAGGTCGGACCCGGGGTTGCCGCTGAAGAACCGGACGCGACGCGGCCCGAACAGCGCGGACCCGAGGACGTAGCCGACATCGGCCGCGGAGCGGAAGGCGATGCCGACCATGCGGCCACCGGGGCCGAGCAGGCGGCGGTAGGCGCGCGGCGTGCTCCCGTGGGTGTCCAGGACGACGTCGAACCGGCCGAGGTCGGCGGGGTCGGTGCGGTAGTCGATCGCCTCGTCGGCGCCCAGTCCGCGGACGAAGTCGAGGTTGCGCCCGCTCGCCAGGGCGGTGACGTGCGCGCCGTAGGCCTTGCCGACCTGCACCGCCACGCTGCCCACTCCCCCGCTCGCACCGCGCACCAGGAGTCGTTCGCCCCGGCGCAACCGGGCCTTGTCCCGCAGGGCGGTGATCGCGGTGGTGCCGACGCCGGGCAGCGCGGCGGCCTGGACCAGGTCGAGACCGGCGGGGCTGGGCGCGAGCCGGTCCGGGCGGACGGCGACGTACTCGGCGGCGCTGCCGAACCGGCCGCGCGGCAGGCCTCCCCACACGTGGGTACCGGGCGGGAAACCCGGGCCGGACACGACCTCGCCCGCGAAGTCGATGCCCACGCGCTTGGGGAACCCCCGGCCGAGCAGGAACCCCAGCCGGCCGGACCGGCCCATGAGCTCGCCGCCGTTCACGCTGGCCGCGTGGACGCGCACCACCACCTGCCCCGGCCCGGCATCCGGGTCGGGCACGACACCCTCGTACAAGACCTCCGGCGGCCCGTACCGGTCGAACAGCGCTGCACGCATCCGTCACCTCTCGCACAAGTGGAAGCTCTCCTCCACTTCGACGCTAGCAGGACAAGCGGAAGGTGCCCTCCACTTGAGCTAAAGTGAGAGACGTGCCCGGTGAGACGACTCGGTTGCGCGTGGACGCGCGGGAGAACCGCGACCGCATCCTCGCCACGGCGCGGGAGGCGTTCGCCGCCGACGGGCTGGACGTGTCGATGACCGAGATCGCCCGACGCGCCGGCGTGGGCGTGGCGACCCTCTACCGCCGCTTCCCCACGAAGGAGGCGCTGGTCACCGAGGTGTTCGCGGACCAGTTGGAGGCCTGCACGGCCGAGGTGCACCGAGCCGCGGAGGACCCGGACCCGTGGCGTGGCTTCTGCCGGGTGGTGGCGGGGCTCTGCGACATGCAGGCGCGGGACCGCGGGTTCAGCGCGGCGTTCCTGACCGCCTTCCCCGACGCGGTGCCGGTGGACGAGAAGCGCGCGTCGGCGGAGGAGGTGTTCGCCGGGCTGGTGTCGCGCGCCAAGGCCGCGGGCAGGCTGCGCCCCGACTTCACCACCGACGACCTGACGCTGGTGCTGATGGCCAACAACGGTCTGGTCACCGACTCGGTGGACGCGGCCGTGGCCGCCGCACGCCGCCTGGTCGCGTACTTCCTCCAGGCCTTCCAAGCACGCGACCCGCTGCCGCCGCCCGTCCGCCTCGGGCTGCGCGAGGCGCTCGGCCGACATCGGCCGCGGTGACCAGGAGCGCGCCGTTCGGCTTGCTCCTACCGGTGCACCCGCGAGGTCACGCCTCCGACGTCACGGCCCGCGAGCCGCTAGCCCTGCTCCTGCTCGACCCGCCGGTTCCACTCGCCCTTGGCCGACTGCCAGCCGTCCTCGTCCGCGCCGAGCCGCCAGTAGCCGGAGATCGACATCTGCTCGCGCGGCACGCCCCGGTCCAGCTTCAGGTGCCCGCGCAGGTCCTTGACCATGTTCGCCTCGCCGTGCACGAACACCCCGACCACGCCCTCGGGGAACGGCAGCGCCTCGACCGCCGCCACCACCAGCCGGCCGCGCGGGCCGCCGCCGCGGTGCAGCCACCGCAGGTCGACCTGTCCCGCCGTCCGCACGACCTGCTCGTCCTCCGGTCCGTCGACCTCGACGAACACCTCGGCCCGAGCGCCCGCGGGCAACGCCTCCAGGGCCGCCGCGATGGCGGGCCAGGCGCTCTCGTCACCGGCCATCAGGTGCCAGGCGACGTCCGGGTCGGGCGCGTACCCACCGCCGGGTCCGGCGAAGTGGAGCACGTCACCGGGCTGCGCCTTGGCCGCCCACGGCCCGGCCACGCCGGAGTCGCCGTGCGTGACGAAGTCGATCCACAGCTCACCTGCATCGCCGTCCCACTTGCGCACGGTGTAGGTGCGGGTCCGCGGCCACTTGTCCCGCGGCATCGCCGCGCGGATCGCACCGAGGTCGAACGGCTCGGGGTAGAGCACGTCCGCCAAGGGGAAGGCGAGCTTGACGTAGCTGTCGGTGTAGGGGCCGACGGCGAAATCCGCGAGCCCTTCTCCCCCGAGCACGACGCGGACCATCTGCGGCGCGATCCGCTCGGTGCGCACCACTCGCCCGCTCCTGCCCCGGGAACGTTCGGCCATGTCGCGCACCCCTCGCTGATTCCAACGGAGCAATCAGCTCTCACCGTACGTGACGGTCGGGCCGTGACCGCCCGCGAGGCTTCCCCGGCGAGGACGCCCCCGCCGGGGAAGCCGGCACGACCTACCGCTCGACCAGCGGTCGAACCTCGATCACGCCACCGAGCCGGGCGGCCGGGGTCTTGGCGGCGATGTCCAGCGCCGTGTCCAGGTCGGCCACGTCGAGGATGTAGTACCCGCCCAGGACCTCCTTGGTGCCGGCGAACGGCCCGTCGGTCAGTAAGCGCTCGCCGTCCGAGACGCGCAGCGTGGTCGCGGTCTCGGCCGGCTGCAACCGTTCCCCGCCGATCACGCGCTCATCCGACATCAACGCGATGTACTCGGCCGAGATGGCCTGGAGCTCGGCGTCGTCGAGCCCGTTGTAGACCTCGGGCAGTTCGTTGATCAACAGCATGAACTTCATTGAATGAGCTCCTCGAACGTTTGGTAATGCTGTTATCACTCAACCAGAGGATGGGCTGCGGGTGTGGCGAGGACGGACAAATTTGATCTATGACGCGGGTCACAACCGACACCGGGAGCCTTGGACAGTCCACAAAGGACAGCACAACCGGCGCCACCGGCGTGACGTCCCGTCAGGTGACCACGACGGGGCGGTGGGACGCCGTGTGACGTCCCACCGCCCCGTGGGTCAGCGCACGTCCCACTCCCGCGCCAACCGGGCGGCCAGCGCGAGGTTCGCCGCGGCGGCCTCTTCGGTGCGCCGCCCGTAGCCGCACGCGGCGGCGACACCGGTCACGGGCGCGTCGAGCGCCTCCGCGGTCAGCCGCAGCGCCTCACGCGTCTCCTCCGGGTAGTCCTCGACCACCACGCCCGCGATGATCCCGATCCCTCGCCGCAGGTGCCGGAGCTCCTCGTAGAACGCGGGATCGGTGGGCGGCGGGCTCTGGCCGCTGGCCACCGGCAGGTGCACGGTCGGCATCGGCGCGCCCTGCTCGGCCAGCAGGTCGGCCAGCGCGTTGAGGAACCGCACCGCCGACCGCAGGTCGGTCGGCGTGAACACCGGCACGCGTTCCAGGTCGCCGTAGCACAGGTGCAGCACCCACTGGGCGCGCGGAGCGGCGTCGAGCACCCCGGCCACCTGGCGGGTGAGGTCGGCGGTCAGCATCGCCCAGGCGGGCGGTGGCGCGAGGTGGTAGGCCACCAGCACGGCGGGCGTCTCCAGCTGGAGCTGCAACCGGTCACCCCACCGGGCGTCGAGCTCGGCCACCTCGTGCCGCACCGCGGCCTGCATGGTGGGCATCCACTCGCGGGCGGCGTCGATCGAGCCGAACGCGAACAGCGCGAGGTCCAGCGCGTTGGGTATGCCGACCTGCACGCGCGGCCGTTCACCCGGACCGCCGGGGCACAACCGGTCCAGTGCCGCGAAGGCCGCCTCGGCCTGTTCGACGCGGCCGAGGCCGACCTCCTGCTCGCTCAGCCGCCGCCCGGGCCGGACGCGGTAGTACGGCATGTCGTCGTAGCCGCGGCTCTCGCCGCCGCGCACCTGTTCGAGCGAGGGCACGGACGACATGTGGTGGGTGAGCCAGTCGATGATCCACCGCGGGTCGCGGTCGGACGGCAGGGCGGTCAGCTCGGCCTCGCCCCGGTGTTCGATGAACCAGCGCATGGCGGTGGCGGGGTCGTCGCACAGCGGACGCGGCAGCGAGCCGACGAGGTGGACGGGCAACGGGCGGTGTGCTTGGTCGTCTGCCTGAGTGGGTGCATCTACGGTCGTGCGGGACATGAGTCTTCTGCTTTCGAACGAGACGAAGCATGGCACGCCCGGGAGTGCCGCAGGATCTCCGCGCCCGACTACCCGGCGTCCACCGCATCCTGACCGGGCCGGACGCCACCTGTCCACTTAGGATGATCACGGAAATCCCACCGTGCACATCATCCACGCGTTCGTGTGAACCCGTTGCCCGCACGCGGAAACCCGCGTGACGAAAGGAATCATCGTTACCGATCAGCGGAGGACGTCGGCGACGATGGCGACACCCTCGGCGATGCCGGTCGTCGAAGTCGGCGTACCGCTCGGCCTCGACCACGCCCTCCCGGTACGCGCTCGGCACGAGCGGCCAACCCACCCGCAGGGCCGGGGCGAGGCCCTCCGACACGCTCCCCGCACAGCACCCGCGTTCACCTGATCCACCGTCGGCCGGTCGGGAGACTAGGCTCCCCGCATGGCGAGGTACTTCGACGTGCACCCGGTCAACCCGCAGCGCAGGTCCATCGACCAAGCGGTGGAGCTGATCAAGTCGGACGGTCTGATCGCCTACCCGACCGACTCGTGCTACGCGCTCGGCTGCCGGCTCGGCAACAAGGCGGGGCTGGACCGGATCCGGCAGATCCGGCACCTGGACGACCGGCACCACTTCACGCTCATGTGTCGCGACTTCTCGCAGCTGGGGCAGTTCGTGCACGTGGACAACGCGGTCTTCCGGGCGATCAAGGCGGCGACGCCGGGCAGCTACACGTTCATCCTCCCGGCGACCACCGAGGTGCCGCGGCGGCTGATGCACCCGAAGAAGAAGACCGTGGGCGCGCGCATCCCGGACCACCCGGTGGCACAGGCGCTGCTGGCGCAGCTCGGCGAACCGCTGCTGTCCAGCACGCTGCTGCTGCCCGACCAGGAAGAGCCGCTGGTGCACGGCTGGGACATCAAGGAGCGGCTGGACCACGTCGTCGACGCGGTGCTGGACGCGGGCGACTGCGGCACCGAGCCGACCACCGTGGTCGACTTCTCCCAGGGTGAGCCGGAGATCGTCCGGCTGGGCGCGGGCGACCCGGCCCGCTTCGCCTGATCCCGGACCCGCCCGCCTCCGGCGTCCGACGCCGGCCTGCCTGCCAACGGATCACCGGGTTTGCGCCGCACAGAGGTATGGGAGCGTTCCCAGAGTCGGTAACTTCCTGCTACCCCTCAGCGCAGAAGGAGCTCCCCGTGCGGAAACGGTTGTCCTCGGCGGTCCTCGCCGTCCTGCTCTCGGTCGTCGCCCTCCCGGTCGCGGACGCCGCCGGCCCGGACCACGATCACCGGCTCAAGACCTGCGCCAAGCCGGGTCTGCTGTTCTGCGAGGACTTCCAGCAGGTGCCCACCGGCGCGGGCACGAGCCTGAAGTGGGGTGTGGACACCCGCAACGGCTCGCTGGAGGTCGAACGCGACCGGCGCGGCCAGAAGGTGCTGCACGTGCGGGCGGAGGGCAACGGCCGGGCGTTCCTCAAGGTGGACGACTTCGCCGCACCGGGCAACAGCTTCTACGGCCGGGTCCGGGTGAAGGTCGAGGCGTTCCCGGACGCGCCGGACTGGGCGCACTACACCTTGGTCGAGGCCACCGGTGACGGCCCCGAGGTCGTGCGGCCGCTCGGCGGCCAGTACGTGCCCACGTTGGACAAGGCGTTGTGGGGCGTGGGCGCGGACGGCGGCCCGACCGGCGACTGGACGAACTGGCGCGAGTCCGCGCCGTCGAAGGCCGGCGCGTGGACGTGCGTCGAGTGGCGGATGGACGCCTCGGACAACCGGATCACGCTGTGGTTCGACGGCGTGCCGAACCCCGACCTGACCGTCTCGACCCGCGAGCACGGCGGCAATCAGGTCGACTTCCTGTTCCCGAAGTTCGACACGGTCAAGCTCGGCTGGCAGCTCTACCAGCCCAACGAGGGCAGCTACGACATCTGGCTGGACGACATCGCGTTGGGCGCCCGGCGCATCGGCTGCTAGGCGTGCGGTAACGCGAAGGCGGGCCTTTCGGCTCGGTGGCCGGTGTGGTCGAACCTCCCGACCGCCGCCGAAAGACCCGCCTTCCTCGCCGATATCACCGCCCTCGTCGGCCGGCCCGGGTCAAGAACCCGATCAGCATGTTTTCAGGTTGGGCACCGGTTCTCCGTTGTTGCCTCCCGAGATGTAGACAACGTTCAGCCACACGCGGACGTTCCCGCTGTCGTCATCGGTCAGCGCCCACCAGTTGTTCCAGTACTGCCCCACCGTCACCTTCTTGTCCGTCTTCTTCTGGCAGTAGAAGTATTCGTTCCCGCCGGACATCGACCCCCATTGCTTCTTGACGTCCGGCAGGCAGTAGGTGGGCGCGTTCCTCTTCCAGACGAACTTGACGGTCGTGCCCGCGGGATAGCTCTTCACACAGACGCCGTTGACCCGGTCGTCGACTTCCGCGGCGGGCGCCGCGGCGCTGACACCGGTCAACATCAACGCGGCGGCCGCGATGGCGAACACGACACCGGCAATCTTGCGGAACATGTGCATTGCGGTCCTCTCGTGATCGACTCCGAACCGGAGCCCTCGCGGTCCAGTGGAACCGTCCGGCCATCGACGGGGAAGGCGAATTCACGGATCTCACCCGATCCGGGATCTTCATTACCGTGGCGGTATTCGCGGTCGGCACGATCCGAGAAGCGACCGTCGCGATTTCCGGTGCCATCACCCCGACAAGGAGGGGGTGGTCACCCACAATGACCACAGGGCACACTCCGTGGTTCACGAGTACCGTACCGGGCGGTTTCACGGCCCGATAGCGCACCTTCGCGGACGACGTCCCCGGAACGCCCGCCAAGTCGTTTCGATCGACTCGAACCGACAAGGAGAGGGGACAGTCGATGTCTACCGCACAAGAAGGTCAGGCCGGCCCCGGGATCGGCGCGGAACGCAGACGGAGGATCGCCGTGGCGACGACCGCGGCCGCGCTGTCCGCCGCGGTCGTCGCACCTCAGGCGGTCGCGTCAGCGTCCTCGTTGTCCGACTTCGAGCCGTGCCAGGACGACCCGAAGGCGCGGTGCGCGACGTTGTCCGTGCCCGAGCGGTGGGACGCGGTGGACTTGGCCGACGTCATCGGGCTCAAGGTGGTGAAGCGGGAGGCGAGCGGATCGGGCGGCGCGTACAAGGGGGTGCTGCTCTTCGACAACGGCGGCCCGGACGGCGGATCGGCCGACGCGTTGGAGCACGACGGGTACCGGAAGTTCACCGAGCCGGTGCGCCGTGCCTTCGACATCGTCGCGATCAACCAGCGGGAGGGCAGGATCGCCTGCCAAGGCCCTCGGGTGAACGAGCAACTGCCGCTGGACCCGTCGCTGAGCACCTTCACCGTCCTCACCGCCGACAACGACCGCTACGCCAAGAGCTGCCGACCGCCCGGCCTCAAGACGGTCGACTCGGTGGACCGGGCCAGGGACCTGGACGCGCTCCGCCGGGGCCTCGGCGTCGACGTGGTCGGCTTCTACGGCGTGTCCTACGGGACCGTGGCCGGGCAGGCGCCGGCCGAGCTGTTCCCGGACACCGTCCGGTCGATGGTGCTCGACAGCCCGCAGTACCCGCGGCTGAGCACCCGCGACTACCTCGTCACCGCCGCGGCGGGCGTCGAGGACGTGGTGCACGGGTTCGCCCGCTGGTGCCAGGCACACCAGTTCACCCGACCCAAGAAGGGGTCGTGCCGGACCCTCGCCCGGACGATCGGCAAGGGCGTCGGAATCACGGCCAAGCACGTGCTCGACCACCTGGCCGGGCTGCGCTCCCTGGCCGAGGCCGGGGAGCTCCGGGACGGCCAGGGCGAGCTCGTGACTCCCGACACGCTCACGGCCGTGTTCCAATCCCTCCACCACAACAAAGACAGCAGCTTCTCCCTCGAGGAGCAAGCCGACGTCCTCGCGACGTGGCGAGCCGGACACGGGCGGGACACCACCGCCCGAACGGTCGACGAGCCCACCCCGGACGCGCAGACGCTGTTGCGCTGCAACGACTTCTTCGACCGGACCATCACCACCGACGACCAGTGGCGGGACCTGTGGCGGAGCAGCCGTGAGGTTGCGCCGATAGTCCGGACCTCCTCGTGGCACTGGACCTGGGCGCGGGCGTGCCTGGGCACCGACCTGGGCGAGTGGCGTCCCGGGCCGTTCCCCGGGCAGGTGCCGTTGGTGGTCGCCTCGATGCGGTACGACGGCGCCACGCCCCAGGTCTGGGCGCGGCGGCTCGCGTCCGCCCCTTCCGCTCCGCTGATCAGCTACAACGGGTTCGGGCACGGCGCCTACGACGCCACGATCGAGCACCGGACCGGCCGCGACTGCGTCGCCCGCCCGATCGAGGCCTTCCTCCTCGACGGGACGAAGCCCGCCGACACGCGGTGCCAGGGGCGGACGGCGGTTCCCGGCTCCTGAGTGGTCGCGCGACCGAAAACCAGGCGCGAGACGGGCGGTGGCGCTGCTAGCGTCGCCGCCATGTCCCCGTCGTCCGCCGTCATGACGCCCCGCCACGCGGGGCCGCCGACGCTGCACGGATGACGAGTCCGAGGCCCCCGTCCCAGGGGGTCTCGACCGGGAACCCCCGCACCAGGAGGTTCCGATGTCGCGGTACTACGTGACCACCGCCATCCCGTACGTCAACTCGCGCCCGCACCTGGGTTTCGCGCTGGAGATCGTGCAGGCCGACGTGCTGGCCCGGCACCACCGCCTGCGCGGCCACCGGGTCCGGTTCCTGACCGGCACCGACGACAACTCGCTCAAGAACGTGCTGGCCGCCGAGGCGGAGGGGCTGGAGACCGGGGAACTGGTCGACCGCAACGCGGCGGCGTTCGCGGCGTTGCGCGACCCGTTGGCGTTGTCGTTCACCGACTTCATCCGCACCAGCCGCGACCCCAGGCACCGCACCGGCGTTGAACGGCTCTGGCAGGCCTGTGCGGACGCCGGAGACCTCTACCGCAAGCACTACGAAGGCCTGTACTGCGTGGGCTGCGAGCAGTTCTACACCCCCGCCGAGCTGGTCGACGGCAAGTGCCCGGAGCACGAGGTCGAGCCGCGACCGGTGGCCGAGGAGAACTGGTTCTTCCGGCTGTCCCGCTACGCCGACCGGTTGCGCGAGCTGATCGGCGACGGCGTGGTCCGGGTCGAGCCCGCCGCCCGCCGCAACGAGGTGCTGGCGTTCATCGCGGCCGGCCTGCGGGACTTCTCCATCTCGCGGTCACGCGCCCGCGCGCACGGCTGGGGCATCCCGGTCCCGGGTGATCCGGACCAGGTGGTCTACGTGTGGTGGGACGCGCTGGGCAACTACATCACCAGCCTCGGCTACGGCGGGGAAGGCTCGAACTACCGGCGCTGGTGGGTGGAGAACGACCGGCGCGTGCACGTGATCGGCAAGGGCGTGGTCCGGTTCCACGCCGTGTACTGGCTCGCCATGCTGCTGTCCGCGGGCGAGCCGCTGCCGACCGACATCCTCGTCCACGACTACCTCACCACCGACGGCCGCAAGATCAGCAAGTCGACCGGCGCCGTGGTCGACCCGGTGGCGTTGGCGGACCGGTACGGCTCCGACGCGGTGCGGTGGTGGCTGCTGCGCGACGTGCCGCGCGTCGGCGACGCCGACTTCACCGAGGCCCGCCTGGTCGCCCGGGCGAACGAGGACCTGGCCAACGGTTTGGGCAACCTGGTCAACCGCGTCACCGTCATGGTCCACCGCTACCGCGAGGGCAGGCCGCCCGGCGGCACCGAGCCGGACGCCGACGCCGAGCCGTTGACGGCCGCGTGCCGCGAGGCGCCCGACCTCGTGCACGCCGCCGTCACCGACTTCGACTTCAGGCGTGCGACGGCGGCGGTGTGGCGGATCGTGGAGGAGGCCAACCGGTACGTCGAACGGGTGCGACCGTGGGACCTGGCCCGTGCCGAGCGCGGCGGTGACGCCGAGGCGGGCAGGCGGCTGGACGCGGCCGTCACCGCGCTGCTGACCGCGTGCCGGGTGCTGGCCCGCGAACTCACGCCGTTCGTGCCGGCGCTGGCCGCGCGGATCTCCGAGCAGTGCGTCACGTTGGCCGACCGACTACCCCAGCCGCAGCCGTTGTTCCCCAGGCTGTGACGCGGGGAAGGCTCAGTCGAGCAGACCCGCGGCGAGCCCCAGCCACAGCAGTCGGACGGCGCCGAGCAGCAGGGTGGCGGTGAACGCGTTAGCCACCTGCCCGAACCGCTCCCGCAGCCGGCCGCCGTCCGGTCCGGCCGCGACGTACTGCCGGCACGCCATCACGCCCGCGGGCACGGCCACCGCGACCGTGGCGAGCACCGGCATCGCCCCGAAATCGTCGTCGGCGCCCGGTGGCACCCGCCAGGGCGACCGACGGGCCGTACCGCGTCGACACCCCCCGAGTTCTCCGTCGTCGACGGCTTCGACTGCGCCGCGGCCGACGTGCTGACCACCTGCGCCGTGCCCGTCGCCGGTCGGCCGCTGACCGTCGAGGTCGGGACGAACCCGCACTTCACGTCCTGCGCCGCGCGCTACGCCGGCCGTCAGCTGACGTGCGTGCGCGTCATGCAGTACGGCCGGCTGGTGCTCGTCGCCACCCTGCTGCTCGCGCTGCTCGCGGGGGTGGCCGCGTTCCTCCTCTACCGCGGACCCCGCTTGGAGGACGACGACCGGCTCCGGCGGACGATGATCACCGGGTTGTCCTCCTGGGTGCTCGCGGTGGTGAGCAGCTGCTGGTGGCCCCCGCCGCGGACCCGCCGGGTGGCACCCCGGCGGGTCCGGTGACGTCACCTGGGCAGGTAGGCGCGGTGTGATCGGGAGAACTCGAAGCCGGCGTGGCGGTCCCAGTTGACCGACCACGTCATCAGCCCGCGCAGGTTCGGGTAGACCGCCTTCGGCTTGTACGTGCCGCAGTTCACGCCCTTCATCAGGCAGTCGAGCGACCGGTGCACCTCGGCGACGGACGTGAAGCCGTTGCCCGCGTTGATGCTCGCCGGCAGGCCGATCGCCACCTGGTCCTGACGAAGTCCCGGGAACACCTTCGTCGCGTCACCGCGCACCGGGAACCCAGCCATCACCATTTCCGCCATCGAGACGTGGAAATCGTGGCCGCCCATGAAGTGGTACTGGCCGTCCAGGCCCATGATCGGGCCGGAGTTGTAGTGCTGGACGTGCAATAGGGTCAGGTCGTCGCGCAACGCGTGGATCACCGGCAGGTACGCGCCCGCGCGGGGATCGGCGCCGCCGCTGCCGCCGTAGTGCTGGTGACCCACCTGGACGAAGAACGTCTCCGGCGCCATGGTGAGCACGAACCTCGCGCCGTAGCGCGCTTTCAACGTCCTCAACGCCTGGATCAGGTTGACGACCACGGGTGTGGTCGGCGCGCGGAAGTCGGTGTCGCCCGCGTCGAGGGACAGCGAGTGGCCCTCGAAGTCGATGTCCAGGCCGTCGAGGCCGTACTTGTCGATGATCGCCGACGCGGAGCGGACGAACGCGTCGCGCGCGGCCGTGGTGGACAGCCGCACCTGCCCGTTCGCGCCGCCGATGGAGATCAGCACCTTCTTGCCCTTGGCCTGCTTGTCGCGGATGCCCGCGATGAACTCGGCCTCGGACTCCACCCCCGCGCACTCGGCCACCGGGCACTGGGCGAAGCGGAGGTCGCCGGACGTGGCCGAGGTGGGTTCGGCGAAGGACAGGTTGACGATGTCCCAGTCGTCGGAGACGTCCTTCATCCGGATGTAGCCGGAGCCGTTGGCGAAGCTCGCGTGCAGGTAGCCGACCAGGACGCGCTTGGGCAGCCCGGTGGGCGGAGTCGTCGTGGTGGTCGTCGGACCGGTGGTGGTCGTGGTGGTAGTCGTGGTGCGCGACGTGGTGGTGGTCGTCGTCGTCGTGGTGGTCGGTGAACCGGCGCACGACGCGCCGTTGATCTTGCAGTTGGCCGGGCTCGCGGTGCCCGAGGCGTTGAAGCCGAACGTCACCGAGGCGCCGGGCGCGACGGCGCCGTTGTACTCGCGGTGGGTGAACGCGTAGTGGCCGGACGCGGTGGTCTGCAACGCGTCCCAGTAGGCGCCGACCGCCGTCCCGGCGGGCAGGTCGAACTCGACCTTCCACCCCGAGATCGCCGCGCTGGTCTCGTTCTTGATCGAGAACTGCGCGGTGTAGCCGGTGTCCCAGCTCGCGGTCTTGGTGAACGTCGCGGTGACCGACGCGGCGTACGCGGGCGTGAAGCCGACCGCCGCCGCTGCCACCACCAACGCCGCCACCGCCGCCGCCCTGGCGAACAGGATCCTGCGCGACATCGTCCCCTCCTAGCGGTGGCGGCCTCCAGGTGGGGAAATTGGACTAGACCACCTACGTCGTGTCAAGGGTGAGCCCGGGGTGGTTGACCGAACGGCGCAGCGGGTACCTCGAACGAGCGTTCGAGGGAAGGAGCCGCACGTGGACCGCAATCCGGAGAAGGACCCGAGCAAGTGGACCACCGGCGACGAGCCGATGACCGGTCCGCAGGAGTCCTACCTGCACACGTTGGCGCAGGAGGCGGGCGAAGAGGTGCCGGGAGGGTTGACCAAGGTGGAGGCTTCGCAGTTGATCGACCGGTTGCAGGAGAAGACGGGTCGCGGGCGTTGACCCCCGCGCGGCCATCCGCGGGAACCACCGCGGCTGGCCGCGCCGGTGACCCTACGATGGGCCGGTGCGCCGGGTCCGCGTCTTCCTCTCCTCGCCGGGTGACGTGAGGGCCGAGCGGGCCATCGCCCTGGAGGTGCTGGACCGCCTGAGGTACGACCACGACCTGCGTGGCCGGGTGGACTTCGAGGCCGTCGCGTGGGACCGGGTCGGCGCCGGCCCGCCGATCCTGGCCACCCGCACACCGCAGGCGTCGATCGACGAGGGGCTGCCGCGCCCGTCCGAGTGCGACGTGGTCGTGGTGTTGTTCTGGTCGCGCATGGGCACTCCCCTGCCGCACCCCGAGTACCGCAAGGACAACGGGGAGCCGTACCTGTCCGGCACGGAGTGGGAGTTCGAGGACGCCGTCCGGGGCGCCGGGGCGCGCGGCACCCCCGCCGTGCTGCTCTACCGCCGGGTGCCGATGGCGCCGCTGGACCCCGACCAGCACGACGCCGAGGAGCGCTGGCGGCAGGCCCGCGCGGTGCGGGAGTTCTTCGAGCGCCGGCGCGACCCGGGCACGGGCGCGATCCTGGGCGGGCACAAGGAGTGCCGGACGCCCGACGCGTTCCGGGTCGAGTTCGAGGCCGACCTGCGGGCGCTGGTCGGCAGGATGGTCGCGGCGAAGCCCGGGTCCGGCGGCCCGCCCGCACCGCCGCTGTGGGACGGCTCGCCGTTCCCCGGCCTGCGCGCGTTCACCCCGCGCGACGCGCCGATCTACTTCGGCCGCGGGCGCGAGGTGGACGAGCTGCTGGTCCGCCTCGCGGAGAGCCGGTTCCTCGCCGTGGTGGGCGCGAGCGGCTCCGGCAAGTCCTCGCTGGTGGGCGCCGGCCTCATCCCCCGGCTGGCCGCGGGCGCGCTGAGCGGTGGCTGGCTGCTGCCCGATCACGACCCCGCGACCAACCAGTGGACCGGGCTGCGGATCACGCCCGGCGAGCTGGGCGACAACCCGTTCCTCGCCCTGGCCGTGAAGCTCGCGCCCCTGGTCGGCGGCACGGCGCGGGACATCGCGGCCGACCTCGAACGCGGGCCGGGGGGCCTGGCCGGGTACCTCGACCGCGCGTTGGCGGGGCGCGGGCGCGCGTTGCTGTTCGTCGACCAGTTCGAGGAGCTGTTCACCACGGTCGACGCCAAGCACGTCGAGCCGTTCCTGGACCTGCTGCGGACCACCACCGCGCACGTCGTGGTGACCGTCCGGTCGGACTTCTACCACCGCTGCGTGGCCATCCCCGCCCTCGCCGACCTGCTCGCGGGCGGCCAGTTCCCGCTCTCGGCGCCGCACGACACGCTGTTCGACATGATCGTCCGACCGGCCGAACGGGCGGGCCTGGACTTCGAGGAGGGCCTCGCCGGGCGCATCCTCGCCGACACCGGCCGCGACCCCGGCGCGCTGCCCCTGCTGGCCTACACGCTGGACGAGTTGTACCGGACGCGGGGCGCGACCCGCACCCTGAGCCACGAGGCGTACCAGCGGCTCGGTGGCGTGCGCGGCGCGGTCGGCACGCGGGCCGAGGGCGTGTTCCGCGACCTCCTGGACGACGACACCCGCGCCACGTTCACCCGCGTCTTCCGGGAGCTCTCCGACATCGACGAGTCCGGGGTGCCCGTGCGCCGGAGGGTCGCGCTCGACCGGATCGCGGTGGACGAGCACACCCGGCGGTTCGTGGACGTGTTCACCGAGGCCAGGCTGTTCGTGCGCGACGCGGGTCCGGCGCAGCGGCCGCTGGTCTCGGTGGCGCACGAGGCGCTGTTCGCGGGCTGGACCCGGCTGCGGGAGTGGATCGAGGTCATCAAGGACGACCTGCGCCTGCTGCGCCGGGTCCGCGCGGCGGCCCGCGAGTGGGAGGAGAGCGGTCGCGCCGAGGCGTACCTGTGGCAGCACGAACGCCTCGCGCCGGTCTACGAGACGCTGGAACGGCTGGAGCCCTCGGCGGACACCGTGCCGGCCGACTTCCTGCGGCCCGAGCACGAACGGCTCCTGCCGACGTTCCTCGACCCGGCCATCCCGACCTACCGGCGGCAGGCGTTGACCGACCGGATGGTGTCGATCGGCACGGGCACCATCCCGGGCCTGCTCGGCGCGCTGCGATCACCGCACGTGGCCGTGCGGACGTCCGCGGGCACGGCGTTGGTGCGCATCGGCGAGGCAGCGGTACCCGGTCTGGTCGACCGTGCCCGCGACCCGGAGCCCGAGGTGCGGCTGACCGCGTTGGGCGCGCTGAGGCAGCTCAACCACGCCCACGCGGTGCCCGCGTTCGCGAGCGCGCTGCGGGACGACGACGAGCGGGTCCGGTCGCTGGCGGTCGGCGCGCTCACCGCGATGGACTTCCCCGAGGCCGTCGCGGTGCTGACCGAGGCGACGTCGGACGACGACCTCGACGTGCGGTGGCGCGCGGTCGGCGCGTTGGGCGCGTTCGGGGACGCCGCGGTGGGGCCGCTGCTGCTCTCGGCGGGCGACGCCGACGCCCGGGTCCGGGCCGGCGCGTCCGCCGCGCTCGAAGCGATCGGCGCGACCTACCCCGACCCGCTGGTGGACGCGCTGCGCGACCCGGACCCCCGGCTGCGGGCCGCCGCCGCCGAGGTGCTGGCCGAGGTCAACGCCACCACAGGGCTGGTGCGGGCGCTCGGTGACGACGACGTGGACGTGCGGTGGCGGGCGGCGGAGGTGCTGGCCGCCCGGGGCGGCGATCCGCGGGCCGTGCCCGCGCTGCTCGCCGCGCTGACCGACGACCACCCGGCCGTGCGCCGGGCGGCGGCTCGGGCGTTGGGCGGGCACGCCGCCGCCACCACCGGCCTGGTGGCGGCGTTGGCGGACGTCGACGCCGAAGTCGCCGAACAGGCCGCCCGGTCGCTGGCCCGGATCGGGGAGCCGGCGGTCGACCCGCTGATCCCGGTGCTCAAGTCCGATGACCCGCTGGTCGTCCGCACGCGGGCGGCGAAGGCCTTGGCCGCCTCCGGGCCGAAGGGCATCACCGTGCTGCTGGCCTTCGGGGGCGACGCGGAGCGGTGGATGCCCGCGGTGGACGCGTTGGCCGGACGCGGCGCGGAGGTCGTGCCCGCCGCCGCGCGCACCGTGCGGGGTGCCGACCGACGCCGGCGGCGCGGTGCGGCGGCCGTCCTCCAGGCCGTCGGCGACGCCGCGCTGCCCGCCCTGGCCGAGCTGACGTCCGACCCCGACGCCTCGGTCCGGCGCACGGCCGTCGAGGCGCTCGGCGCGAGCCGGTCGAAGACGGCGCGGTCGACGCTGGGCAGGTTGCTGCGCGACGACGAGGCCGTCCGGCTGGCCGCCGCGACCGCGCTCGGCGGGTTCGGCGTGGCCGCGCTGCCGTTGCTGCTGCGGATCGTCGAACGCCCGGACGTCGCCGCCCGCACCGCCGCCGGGCACGCGCTGCGCCTCATCGGCGAGCCCGCCGTGCCCGAGCTGATCCGGCTCACCCGGATGTCCGACCACGGGTTGCGCGGCCTGGCGGTGGCCGTGCTGACCGACATCGGCACGCCCGCGGCGGTGTTCGGGCTGTCCGAACTGGGCTTGCTGCCCGAGATCGACTAACCCAGGTAGCAGACGACCCGGAAGCTCAACTCGGCGCCGTCGTGCCCGGCCACCCCGCAGTCCGCCACGATCAGGTTGGCGTCGACGCTCTCGGCCGGGTTGGTCTCCTCGTCGCACTTGACGTAGAACGCCTCGTCGGGGTCTTCGCCGCGCAGCGCGCCGGACCGCCACACCATCGACAGGAACTCCTCCAGCTCGCGCCGGACCCGCCGCCACACCTCCCGGTCGTGGGCTTGGCCGAACACGACCCACGCCACGCCCGCGCGGATGTTGCGCACGAGGAAGTTCATCAGCCGCCGGGAGCTCAGGTACCGCCACTTCGGATCGCTCGACAGCGTGCGCGCGCCCCAGACGACCGGCCCGCCGGGTGCGCGGACCAAGGCGTTGACGCCCAACGGGTGCAACAGCTCTTGCTCTTGCAGCAGCAGGTCGCGCTCCAGCGCGAACGTGCCGCGCACCGGCTCGTTGGCGGCGTGGCGGTGCAGGTCGATCCGGGCGTGGACGCCGGCCAAGTGCCCGGACGGCGGCACGACGGTCGACTCGTCCCAGTGGTCGGACACCTTGAGCCACGGGTAGTAGAGCACCGCGAACTTCGAATCGTAGCCCGCGACGTAAGTGCGCCAGTCCCGGACCTCCTGGGGCGACAGGTCGGGCGGGCAGTCGATGAGAGCGATCCGGTCGCCCATCAGCTCACTGTTGTACAAGAGCGCGAACTGCGCCGCCTTCACGCCCTCCTCGCCCAACCGGTCGCGCAGCGCCATCACGTCGGGCGCGGCGATCACGGACACGTCCTCGACCGCCTCCAGGCTCGCGATCCCGGTCCGCTCGTCGGCGCTGCCGACCACGTCGTCCAGGGTGACCTGGTCGAACCGCCCGTCGTTGACGCGCACGACGTGGCACTCCCGGCCACCGTTGGTGAAGAAGCCGTGCACCGCGTGGCCGAGGTACGCGCCCTCCACCACACCGCCGAACCGCTGCTGGAACTCGGTCCAGCTCCGGATCAGCGTGACCACGTGCGCCGGTCCTTGCGGGGCGAGCCCGACGAACGCCGCCACGCCGTGCTCGGCGATCCGCCGGGGCGCGGTCGGTTCGGACCGGTCGACGTCGCGCAGCGGGTGGCCGTACGTCGCCCGGTCCAGGACATCGACCTCTTCCACGTACACACCCGGGCGCAGGTATGTCGGCATGGGCGCACATTAGCGCCCGGCACCGGTCAGTTGTCGCCCTCCTGCTCGCCGTCCTGCTGCTCGCCGTCCTGCTCGTCCTGTTGCTCGTCCTGCTGCTCCACGCCCGGCTGGTCGCCGTTCTCGCCGTCGCCCTCGTTCTGGCACCCGGCGCCGAGGGTCAGGAACAACGCCGCGCCGCTGACCACCACCGCGAGCGACTTCTTCAGCACGTTCGGCCTCATGCCGTCCCGGTACCCGGAACCGGTCGGCGTCAACCCGCGTCCGAGCCGGTCCGTCGATCCCGGACAACGGACCGCGTTGTCCGGACGTTGTCCGGAATCATGAACGGCGTTCACGAAGGGGCTCCTGTGTGGACCGGACGCCGGTTACCGTTCGCGGGTGCAGATCCCGTGGAGGGCCGCCCCGCGCGCGGCCCTGTCGAGTCCGCTGACGTTGCTGGTCAGCGTGGTCACCGCGCTGCTGCTGAGCTTCGTGGTGGCCGCCGCCGTGATGCACTCGGCGGCGTCCGGCAGCGCCGCGATCGACTACCAGCAGGACCGGCTGTGCACGGAGGCGTTGCACCCGTCGCTGGAAGCCACCGGGGTACCCCACGAGCGCGTTCCCGAGATGATCCGAGCCGTCGAGGAGTCGGTGCCGGACCGCGCACCGTTGATCGGCACCTACCTCCGGGAGCAGCGGGTCGACTTCGGTGGCCGGCCGACCGACGCGAAGTTCGGCTACCGCCCCGGCGCCACCGACCGGCTCAAGGTGCTGGAAGGCGGCTCGAAGGACGGCCTGTGGGTGCCGAAGAGCATCGCCGTGACCACGGACCTGCGGCTGGGCGAGCGCGGCATGGGCGGGCGGCTGCCGCCGGTCACCGCGGTCTACGCCGACATCCTCGACCCGCTGCCTGGGTGGTGGTGCTCGGAACGCCACTTCGTCGTGCCCAACGTGCTCGACCGCGACGAGTTGGCGACCGCCGTGGTGTGGCTGCCCAGCGCCGAGTCGTTCGCCGCGCTGCCGCCGGAGATCGCCGGCCTGACGGACGTGACCGTGCGCTTCCCCGCCGACCCGCCGCGCACCGTCGACGAGGCCGCGGCCCTGCTCGCCGAGGGCACGGCGCGCGTCGCCCCGGTCGAGAGGCACTTCAACCGCACGATCTCGCTGCTGGACCTGCCGGTGGACAACGCCCGGCAGACCGTGACCAACGTGGCGTCCGCCGTGCTGCCGCTCACCCTGATCAGCCTGCTCATCGGCCTGGCGGGCATCGCCACGGTCACCGTCCAGTGGGCACAGCGCCGGGAGCGGGAACTGCGGCTGCTGTGGGTGCGCGGCGCCGGGCCGTTCGCCCTGGGCGGTCGTGGCGTGCTGGAACTGGGCCTGCCGCTGGTGGTCGGCGGTGTGGCCGGGTTGGGCACGGCCCGGTTGCTGCTGCCCTGGTACGCGCCCTCGGACCTGCTGCCGCCGGGCACCGTGACGACGGCGGCGCTGGCGGTGGTCGTGGTGGTGGCGCTGAGCCTCGTGGTCGCCTTCGCCACCGGCGCGTTGCGCACGCACCGGATGTTCCAGGTCGCGCGGCGCGGCAACCGGCTGCGCAAGGCGCTGGCCGCCCTGCCGTGGGAGTTGGCCACCGCCGCCCTGGCGGTCTGGGCGTGGAACCGGGTGCAGCACAGCGGGCTGGCCACCACGCCCCGGATCGGCGCGCTGCCGCGCATCGACGCCGCCGCGCTGGCGTTCCCGCTGCTGGTCGTGCTCACGGCGGCACTGCTGGCCGCCCGGGTGGCGAGGTGGGCGCTGGGCGCGTCGCACCGGGTGCGGCTGTGGTCGAAGCCGGCCGCGCAGTTGGCGATCCGGCGACTCGCGGCGGGCGCCGGTCCGGTGACCGGTGTGCTGCTGGTGGGCGTGCTCGCCGTGGGCACCATCGCGGTCGGCGCGGCCATCGCCGGATCGCAGCGGACCGCGTTGGAGGTGAAGTCCGGCACGTACGCGGGGGCGAACAGCTACGCCCAGATCCCGGCGGGGGTCACCGAACTGCCGGAGGCGTTGCGCGGCAACTCCACCATCGTGGGCTTCGTCAAGCAGTACGAGCGCGCGGCGCTGGTGGTGGACCCGCGGACGTTCCGCGACGGCGCGTTCCCGTCGGAGGTGGACCCGGCGCTGCTGGCCGAGCCGCTGCGGGTGGGCGACGTGCCGCGCGGCGAGGTCCGGTTGCCGGGGCTGCCGCCGGTGGAACCGGACGCGTGGGTGCCGTCGTTGCCGAAGCTCGGCGGGTCCGGCTGGGTGGTGCCGGTCGACCGGATCGCCGACCGACGTGACGTCGGCTCCTGGTACGTGTGGTCGAGCAAGCCGTTGGGTGAGGTGACCGAGGCCCTGTCGGCGGCGGGCGTGAAGCTGTCGCGCAACGTCGGCGAGAAGGAGAAGGCGGTGCAGGGCCTGCCGTTCCTGACGATCCAGTGGACGTTCGGGTTCGTCGCGGCGCTGGGCTCGGTGCTCGCGGTGGTGGCGTCGATCGCGCTGCTGCTGGCGGTGGAGGTGCGGCGGCGGCAGAACGCGCTGTCCGGCGCGTTCAGCACCAGGATGGGGCTGGGGCCGGCCGCGATGCTGCGCAGCCACCTGGTCGAGCTGGGCGCGGTGGCCGCGGCGGCGGTCGTGGTCGGCTTGGCCGCGAGCGGGGTGAGCAGCGCCGTCACCGTGCCGAAGCTGGATCCCGCGCCACGCCTCACGCCGGCCCCGGAGGTCCCGGACGTCCTCCCGCTGCTGGTGACGACGGTCGCGGGGAGCGTGCTGGTGGTGCTGGTGGCGGCGTGGATCGCGGTGCGCGCGGTGCGTTCGGCGAGGATCGGGGAGCTCATCCGTGGTTGAGCACGTGTTGCGGGTGCGCGAGGTGGGTGTGGACTACCGCACGCCCGCCGGCGCGGTGACCGCGGTGTCGGACGTGTCGCTGGACGTGCCCGCGAGGGGCATGACGGTGCTGGCCGGGCCGTCCGGATCGGGCAAGTCGACGTTGCTGCGGGTGTTGAGCCTGGTCGAGCGGCCCACGCGGGGCGCGGTCGAGCTGCGCGGGAAGGGCACGGCGCGGTTGTCCTCCGGCGCGCGGCGCGAGCTGCGGCGGCGCGACGTCGCGCTGGTGTTCCAGCACCCCGCGGACAACCTGATCGGCCACCTGGACGTGGGCGACAACCTGCGTGCGGCGGCGCAGGCGGCCGGCCGGGTCGCCCGGGTGGACGAGGTGCTGGAGCGGCTGGGGCTGCCGGGCACGGCCGGGTGGCGGGTGTCGGCGATGTCCGGCGGGCAGCAGCAGCGGCTGGCGTTCGGGTGCGCGCTGGCCCGGCAGGCGAGCGTCGTGCTGGCCGACGAGCCGACCTCGCAGCTGGACACCGCGTCGGCCGACCTGGTGCTGGAGACGTTGGCCGCCCTGGCGCGCGGTGGCGTGCCGGTCGTGGTGGCCTCGCACGACCCCCGGCTGATCGCGCTCGCCGACACCCGGTTCGACCTGCGGAACGGAGCGCTGGTGGCATGACGGCCTTGCGGGTGAAGGGGATCGAGCGGACGTTCCGGCACGCCGGCGGACCGGTGCACGTGCTGCGCGGCGTGGACCTGGAGGTGGCGCCCGGCGAGCTGGTGACGCTGTCCGGGCCGTCCGGGTCGGGCAAGAGCGCGTTGCTGGCCGTGCTGGCGGGGTTCGACCAGGCGGACGAGGGCACCGTGGAGATGGGCGGCGAGGTGCTGACGTCGCCGCCGTCGTGGCAGGTGTGCGCCCTGCTGCCGCAGGCGTTGGGCCTGGCGGGCGAGCTGACGTTGGCCGAGAACGTGGCGCTGCCCCTCCGGCTCGGCCGCGGCGGCGGCTCGTTGACCAGGGTGGCCGGGCTGCTGGCGGAGCTGGGCATCGCGGAGCTGGCCGACCGGTACCCCGAGGAGGTGTCGTTCGGGCAGCAGCAGCGGGCCGCGCTGGCCCGTGCCGTGGTCGGCGGGCCGGGGGTGCTGCTGGCCGACGAACCCACCGCGCACCTCGACCAGCGCAGCGCGCCGACGGCGGTGGGCGTGCTGCGCCGCGCGGCCGACGAGGGCTCGGCGGTGCTGGTCGCCACGCACCACGACGAGGTGCACCGCGCGGCGGACCGCACGTTGGTGCTCGGCGGCGGGCGGATCTCCGTAGGATAGGCGTCGATGTCGCGCCGATTCTCCACCGTCGCCCTGGTGTTCCCGCTGCTCGCCCTGTTGCTGCTGGTCAGCGACTCGCCGTACCCGGCGCTGCCGGGGCCCAAGCGCGACGCGCCCCGCGCGATCGTGGCCCTCGGCGACAGCACCATGGCCGGCGAGGGCGCGGGCTCGTACGAGCCGGGCACCAACGGCGAGAACGGCAACTGGTGCCACCGGTCGACGAAGGCCTCGGTGCACCACACGAAGGTCGCGGGCGTGGACCGGGTGTTCAACCTGGCCTGCTCGGGCGCGAACGCCGAGCAGGTCGGCGTCACCGACCAGGTCCGCAACACCGAGGGGTCGCAGGCCAGGCAGCTGGCCGCGATCGCGCGCGAGTACCGGGTGTCGGTGGTCGTGGTGGCGGTGGGCGCGAACGACGACCCGAGGTTCGCCGACGTGCTCGGCGCGTGCCTGCGGGCGTGGATCGAGCGCCGCACCGACTGCGCGCAGGCCATGGCGGACGAGTGGAAGGCCCGGGTCGAGCGGATGACGCCCAAGGTGGAGCGCGCGCTGCGCGACGTCCGCCGGGTGTTGCAGGACGAGGGCTACACGCCCCGCTCGTACACGTTGGTGCTCCAGTCCTACGCCGCGCCGGTCGCGCCCGGGCTCCCGTTCGACCTGCAGAACCTGGCCGGGTGCCCGCTGCGCACCGGTGATCTGCGGTGGGTGCGGGAGAACGCGGTCGAGCAGCTGTCGGAGGGCCTGCGGACGGCGGCGAAGGCGGCGGAGGCGCGGTTCCTGGACCTGTCCAAGGCCGGTGATCACCGCGAGGCGTGCATGGGCGGCGAGAACCAGTCCGACGAGTGGTTCACCCGGCTCACGGTGGACTTCGACGGCCTGCGGGACGAGGCCCGGGCCCGGCACGCGTTGCAGGAGTCGTTCCACCCCAACGACCGGGGTTACGAGCAGTTCGGCCGGTGCATGACGGAGTTCCTGGCCATGACGGCGCGGGAGGCGTCGTGCCTCGCCGGGGACGACGGCAACCTCAACGCGGTGGTGGCGAAGGACTGATCAGCGCCGCGATCTGGGCCGAGGTCCAGAATGGGGTGCTGCGGGCGAGGTAGTCGGCGACGCGTCCGGCGGTCCAACCGTGTGCCTCGGTGAGGCCGGACGCGAGCATGGTGAGGTAGGCGGCCGAAGGTTTGGTGTGCTCGACGTCGGCCGCGCGCCACGGCGCGGTGAACGTCAGCGCCGGGTGGCCGTCGTGCTCGCCGAGGTGGAGCAGGGTCTCGTAGCGGCCGGGTCCGAGCACGTGCCTGCCGTGGGCCGTGACCGCGGTCAGGTCGAGGTCGACGCCGGGGTCGCGGTACATCTCCTGGGCGGCGACGTCGGCGAACTGCCCGGCGGTGACCAGGTAGGCGCGGGCGGCGGCGGTGCCGGGCAGGTCCGGGTCGTAGAACGCCCGACCGCCGAGCCAGACGGGCGACTCGGTGGCGAAGTAGATGCCTCCGGGCACCTCCACGGCCCTCGTGTCGAGGGGTGGACTGGTGTCCCGGCAGCCCGGGTAGCCCCGCGCCGCACCGACCGGCGTGCCACCGGCGAGGTAGCACGCGAACCGCTCGGCGTGCATGTTCGACCCGTAGCCGACGTACCAGACCAACCGGCTCGACATGACCGCGGCGCCTACAGGCAGAGGCGGCACGGGCGCGCGGTCGGGTGTTCGGTCTGCAGCTCCGCGCGGGTGCCGACGAGCTTCACGTAGCTGCCGACCCACCGGTCGCCGCGGGCCGGGACGCCGGTGATGGTGGTGCAGTCGGCTCGGTGCAGGACGAGGTTGCCCGGGTTCAGGCTGCGTTCCGCGTTGATGACGTACTGGTCCTGGTTGTCCGCCAGCCAGTGCTCGTAGGCGCCGCTGTCCTCCATGAACCTCTGCATCGGGCCATCATCCGCCGCCCGCCCACCACCGGCTGTCCCCCATCCGGTGCCACTCGTCCTCCAGGATCGCGTAGATCAACTCCTCGCCCCACGCGCCCTTGAAGATCTCGTTGTGCCGGAAGTGGGCTTCGCGGCGCATCCCCAGCCGTTCCATCACGCGCCACGACGGCTCGTTGAACGCGTCGCACGACGCCACGATCCGGTGCAGGCCCAGGTGGGTGAAGCCGAGGTCGAGCACGGCCGCGGCGGCCTCGGTGGCGTAGCCGCGGCCGTGGTGGTCGGGGTGCAGGATGTAGCCGACCTCGCCCTGCCGGTGCGTCTCGCTGAGCCACTTGAGCACCGCCTCGCCGATCACCTCGCCGTCGCGCTCCACGGCCAGCGCGAGGTGGTCGCCCTCCTTCTCCGGCCACGACACCGACGCCTTGAGCGCCAGGCTCGCGGCGGTCACCTCGGTGGTGCGGGGTTCGCCGTACAGGTAGCGCACGACGTCGGGCCGCGACATCCACGAGTGCAGCGCGGCGTGGTCGTCGAGGGTGAAGGGGCGCAGGGTCAGGCGCCGGGTCCGAACGGGGTAGTCGGGCTTGGTCACATCGGACAATCTACGAAACCACCGCCACCGCCGTCGTCATCCCGCCGGATCTACAGGTCTGCCAGGGCGGTGACCGGGGACTCGACGCAGTCGGCGACGAACCGCAGGAACCCGCCCGCCGTGCCGCCGTCGCACACCCGGTGGTCGAACGCGAGCGTCAGCTGGGCGACCTTGCGCACGGCGAGCTGCCCGTCCACCGCCCACGGCCGGTCGATGATCCGGCCGATGCCGAGGATCGCGGCCTCCGGGTGGTTGATGATGGCGGCCGAGCCGTCGACGCCGAACACGCCGTAGTTGTTGACCGTGAACGTGCCGCCGGTCATCGCGGCGGGCGTGAGCTTGCCCTCGCGTGCCGACGCGGTGTGCGCGGCGATCGCGGCCGCGAGTTCGGCGGTGGTCAGGGACTGCGCGTCCCGCACCACCGGCACCACCAGGCCGCGGTCGGTCTGGGCGGCGAAGCCGAGGTGCACCTGGTCGAGGACCACGATCTCGTCGCCCTCGACGCGCGAGTTCAGCTCGGGGAACTTCTTGAGGCCCAGCACGGTGAACCTGGCCAGCAGCGCGAGCAGCGACACGGACGGCATCGCGGCCCGTGCGGCCAGGAGGCCGGTGGCGTCGACGTCGACCCACACGGTCGCCTCGGGGATCTCCCGACGTGACGTGGCCAGCTTCTCCGCCACCGCGCCGCGCAGACCGCGCAACGGGATGCGGCGGCCAGGCGCGGCAGGCGCTACGGGCACTGCCGACGCGGCAGGCGTGTCCGGCACGGCAGGCGCGGCAGGCACAGCGGATGGGGCCGACGCGGCAGGCGTGTCCGGCGCGGCGCGGGCGGCCAGTTCCCGCTCCACGTCGGCACGCCGGATGACGCCGCCGGGCCCGGTGCCGGGGATCCGGTCGAGCGCCAGCCCGTTCTCCCGGGCCAGCTGCCGCACCAACGGCGAGATGACGGCGGGCGCGGCGGTGCGCGCGGCACCGGTGGCGACCGGCTCGGGTGTTCCGAGCGTTGAACTCGGGTGTTCCGAACGTAGGACACGCGCGTTCCGGGTGTGGGACTCGCGGGTGTGGCGGCGTCGGCGGCGCGGGGAGTCGGACGTGCCGTAGCCGATCAGGACGTTGCCGGAGGACTCCGACGCGGGTTCCGGCGCGCCCACGGTCAGCAGCACCGAGCCGACGGCCAGCTTCTCCCCCGGCTCGCCGAACCGCGCGCTCACCACGCCCTCGAACGGGCACGGCACCTCGACCACGGCCTTCGCCGTCTCCACCTCCACCACGGGCTGGTCGACGGTCACCTGGTCGCCGACCGACACCAGCCACGTGACGATCTCGCCCTCGGTCAACCCCTCGCCCAGGTCGGGCAGCCGGAAGTCAGGCACCGGGGCCTCCCACGACCTGGTCGTCCCACTGGAGCCGGGCGATCGCGTCCAGGATGCGGTCGACCCCCGGCAGGTGGTGCTCCTCCAGCTTCGGCGGCGGGTAGGGGATGTCGAACCCGGTCACCCGCAGCACCGGCGCGTGCATGTGGTGGAAGCACCGCTCGGTCACCCGGGCCACGACCTCCGCGCCGTACCCGCCGAACCCGGACGCCTCGTGCACGACCACGGCCCGACCCGTCTTCACCACCGAGGCGCACACCGTCTCGTCGTCGAACGGCGAGAGCGACCGCAGGTCGACCACCTCGACGTCCCAGCCCTCCTCCGCGGCCGCCTCGGCCGTCTCCAGCGCGGTCGCGACCATCGGCCCGTACGCGATCAGCGTGACGTCCCGCCCGGCCCGCCGCACCAGCGCCCGGTCGAACCCGACGGAGTTCGCCGGGTCGAGGGAACCCTTGGCCCAGTACCGCCGCTTCGGCTCCAGGAAGATCACCGGATCAGGCGAGTCGATCGAGTCGCGCAGCAACCGGTACGCGTCGTCGGGCGTGCCGGGCGTGACGACCCGAAGCCCCGGCGTGTGCGTGTAGTAGGCCTCCGACGAGTCGCAGTGATGCTCGACCCCGCCGATGCCGCCGCCGTAGGGCACCCGGATCACCACCGGCAACGACACTCGGCCGCGCGTGCGGTTGCGCATCTTGGCCAGGTGGCTGGTGATCTGCTCGAACGCCGGGTAGGCGAACGCGTCGAACTGCATCTCCACCACCGGCCGCAGCCCGTTCATCGCCATGCCGATGGCGGTGCCGACGATGCCGGACTCGGCCAGCGGCGTGTCGAACACGCGCTGCTCGCCGAACCGCGCGGCCAGGCCGTCGGTCACCCGGAACACGCCGCCGAGGGCGCCGACGTCCTCGCCGAACACCAGCACGCTCGGGTCCTCGGCCAACGCGTCGGCCAGCGCCCGGTTCAACGCGCCCGCCATGGACACCTGGGGCGCCTGCGTGGACGGCGCGGTCATGCCAGCTCCTCCCGCAGCGCCGCGGCCTGCTCGCGCAGGTGGCGCGGCGTGGTCGCGTAGACGTGCTCGAACAGCTCGTCGGGCGAGGGCACGGTGTCGGCGTTCATCTTCGCCCGCACGGACGCCGCGAACTCCTCCGCCTCGGCCGCCACCGCCGCCCGGCGCGCCTTGTCCAGCAGCCCCCGCGACGTCAGGTACGCCTCGATCCGGTCCACCGGGTCCCGGTCCAACCACGCCGCGACCTCGTCGGACGTGCGGTAGCGGGTGGCGTCGTCGGCGTTGGTGTGCGCCTCGATGCGGTAGGTCAGCGCCTCGATCAACGTCGGTCCGCCGGACGCCAACGCCTCCCGGACCACCGCGTGCACGGCGGCCACGTCGTTGCCGTCCACCAGCACCGACGGCACGCCGTACCCGATGCCCTTGTGCGCCAACGACGGCGCGGCGTTCTGCTTGGACATGGGCACGCTGATCGCGTAACCGTTGTTCTGCACCAGGAACACCACCGGGGCCTGCCACACGCCGGCGAAGTTCAGCGCCTCGTGCGTGTCACCCTCGGACGTGGCGCCGTCACCGAGCAGCACGAGCGCGGCGGTGTCCTCGCCCTTGAGCCGGGCCGCGTGCGCGAAGCCGACGGCGTGCAGCGTGTTGGTCGCCAACGGGGTGCACTGGGGGCCGACGCGGTGCTCGTAGGGGTCGTAGCCCAGGTGCCAGCCGCCCTGGAGCAGGGTCAGCGTCTCGGCCGGGTCGACGCCCCGGGTGACCAGCGCGACGGAGTCGCGGTAGGTCGGGAACAGCCAGTCGGTGGGGCGCAGCGCGAGCACCGAGCCGACCTCGCAGGCCTCCTGGCCGCGTGACGACGGGTAGACCGCCAGCCTGCCCTGCTTGGTCAACGCGGTGGCCTGGGTGTCGAAGCGGCGGCCGACGACCATCCGGCGGTGCAACTCGACCAGCACGTCGTCGTCGGGCATCGCCAGCGGCGAGTCGGGCACCGGTGAGCCGTCCTTGCGCAGCAGCGACAGCGGTTCGTCGCTGGGCAGCAACGTCCGCTCGGGCGCGCGGGTGCGGGCCATAACGCCTCCGGTGTCTCAAGGGTCGAGATGGAGGGCATGGTCCAGCTCACACCGGCCAATGTTCCAGATCCCGGCCCTCGATCCGGACGAATGGCCGGGCGGACGGGTTAGGGTCGGCCACATGACGGTGCGGGCTGGACATTCGGCACCCCTCGACGCGCTCGACCGGCGCATCGTGGAGGAGCTGCGCGCGGACGGTCGGCTGTCGATGCGGTCGCTGGCGGAGAAGCTGCACATCTCGCGGGCCAGCGCGTACTCGCGGGTGGAACGGCTGCACCGCGACGGCGTCGTCACCGGGTACACGGCGGTGGTCGACCCGGAGCGCTACGGGTTCGGCATCTCCGCCTACGTCTACCTCAAGATCAGCCAGCACTCGTGGAAGGCGGTGCGGCGACGGGTGCTGGAGATCCCGGAGGTGTGGCACGGCGCGCTGGTGTCGGGCGACTACGACCTCGTGCTGCTGGTCCGCGCGCCGGACGCGCACAGCCTGCGCGACCTGGTGCTGTCCCGGTTGCAGACGATGCCGGACGTGACGTCCAGCCACACCGTGCTCATCCTGGACGAGCTGCCGGCGGGCGGGAACGACCGCGACGGTCACCAGCCGAAGTTCTGAGTCCAGTAGATGCCGTAGGAACCGCCGCGAGCCATGCCCACGCCCAACGCCTTGAGCTTGCAGTTGAGGATGTTGGCGCGGTGGCCCGGCGAGTCCATCCACCCCTTGACCACGGCCTCGGCGGTGCGCTGACCGGCGGCGATGTTCTCCGCGCCGGGCGCGGGGTAGCCGGCGGCCTTGACCCGGTCGACGAAGCTGCGGCCGTCCTTGGACACGTGGTCGAAGTAGTTCTGGGCGGCCATGTCCGCGCTGTGCGCGCGGGCGGCGGCGGCCAACCGGTCGTCGGCGGCCAACGCGGGGCAGCCGTGCGCGGCGCGTTCGCCGTTGGTCAGCTCGACCACCTCCGCCTCGGCCGACTCGACGTCGGTCCTGGTCGGCGTGGCGGCCGCGGGCGGGGCGGGCGGGGGCTGGACCTGCCTCGGCGGCTCGGCGGTGGTCGTGACCGCGGTGGTGGTCGTGGTGGCGGGCGGCGGCTCGCTCGTCGTCGTGGTCGTGGTGCCGGGTGCGGACGAGGCGAGGTCCGACGTGGTCACGGCGGTCGGCTCGACGCCCACCTCGGACGTGGTGCGGGTGGTGGGGGTAGCGCTCGCCGCGACCAGCGCCATGCCGTCCGGGTGCTCGCACCCGGTCAGGACCAGCCCGGCGAGGACGGCGACGACCGGCAGCACACTGCTCTTGCGCGACACGCGAAAAACCTCAATCTGCATTCGGCGGCATTTCGGGCGCGGCGACCGCGGGCGCTTCTTCGCAGGGTAAGCGCACGCGGTCACCGCACCGAAGTGGGAACCGGGCGGACCGGGCAAGGGGGAGAGCGCTGCGTCCGACCTCAATTCCGTGAATCACTTTATCCGGGAACGAGGAAGTGTCAACGACTAATTATTTAAGGAACATTTAAAGGTGTCATCAGGCGCCGAAAAGGGATCGGCGGTCAGACTGGCTCCTCCGCGAGGCCCAGCCGCAGTTGGACCCGCGTGCCGCCGAGCGGTCCCCGGTCGACCACCAGCGAGCCGCCGGTGGACTCCGCCGCCCGGCGGGCGATGTCGAGGCCGAGGCCGGTCGAGCCCGCGCCGCTGCTCCCCCGCCGCACCGCCGCCTCCAGGTCCTCGATGCCGGGCCCGGCGTCCTCGATGACGATCACCACGTGGTCGGCCCGGCGGAACAGCGCCACGACGAACCCGACGCCCTCGGGGGTGTGCCGGAAGACGTTGCCCAGCACCGCGTCCATCGCCGCGGCGAGGTCGCTGCGGGTGAGCGGGACGAGGGCGCGCCGCTCGGTGCCGCGCAGGTTCCACAGCCGCCGCTGGTCGTCGGCCAGGGCGGACCAGAACACGAGCCGGTCGTGCACGACCCGAGCGGCGTCGCAGCGGCCGCCGTCGGGGTCGTCGAGTTCGCGGCGGGCGGCCCGGATGAGTTCGTTGACCTCGCGTTCGAGCGCGTGCACGGCCTGTCGGACGCGGTTGGCGTTGGGTTCCTGCCCGAGTGTTTCGGAATCGAGCCGCAACGCGGTGAGCGGGGTGCGCAGGCGGTGCGACAGGTCGGCCAGGATTTCGCGTTCGTTCGCGACCAGTTGGCCGATCCGATCCGCCATCCGGTTGAACGCCGCACCCACGTCGAGCAATTCCGGCGGTCCGCTCGGCGTCACCCGGGTGGTGAGATCGCCCTGGCCCATTCTGCGCGCGCCCTCGGCGAGCGCGGCGGCGGCTTTGACGACTCGTGCGCCGAGGCGGTCGGCGACCAGCACGGAACCCAGCACCAGTGCGACGGCGACACCGCTGAGCGCGAGCCACGCCTGCTCCACGTTGCGGTACAGCTCGGACCGCGGCACGAACGCCTCCACCACGGCCACCCGGCCCTCGTCCAGCAGCACGGGCTGGAGGTGCACGTAACCGGCCGGGATGGGCTGGGTGAACGACAGGCCCTGCTCGCGGGCGGTGCGGAGCTGCTCGTCGGTCGCCACCGGCACGCCGACGACCTCGCCGCCGGCCAGGTGCACCGCGACCCGGCCGGCGGTGCTCATGAGCGCCTGACCGACCGACGCGGGGTCGGTGGTGATCACCAGGACGGGGGTGAGCGCGCCGGCGAGGCGTTGGGCGTCGGCGATGGCGCGGTCCTCGGCGAGTTGGCGCACCACGAGGGCCAGCGGGATGAGGAACGCGAGCGCGACCATCGACGTGACGGCCAGCGAGACCAGGGCGAGCGACTTCCTCATTCGGCCGCCGTGAGCTTGAACCCGACACCGCGCACGGTGTGCAGGTAGCGGGGTTCGGCGGCGCGTTCGCCGAGCTTGCGGCGCAGCCAGGACAGGTGGACGTCCAGCGTCTGGTCGTCGTGCCTGCCGGGCAGGTTCCACAGGTTGGCCAGCAGTTCGGCCCGCGGCACCACCTTGCCCTCGCGCGCGGCCAGGTAGGCCAGCAGGTCGAACTCCTTGCGGGTCAGGTTGAGCTCGCGGCCGTCCAGCCGGGCTTCCCGGCGGTCGGGGTCCACGGTGAGCCGGCCGATCCGCAGCGCCGCGGGCGCGGTGTCCTTGCGCGCCCGGCGCAGCACCGCGGCCAGCCGGGCCGCGAGGTGCTCGCTGGAGAAGGGCTTGACCAGGTAGTCGTCCGCGCCCGCGTTGAGGAGGCGGACGATCTCGGTCTCGTCGTCGCGGGCGGTGGCGACGATGACCGGCACGTCGCAGACGCCGCGCATCATCCGCAACGCGTCCGCGCCGTCCATGTCGGGCAGGCCGAGGTCGAGCACGACGAGGTCGAAGGCGCCGCCGCTGATCTCCCGCAACGCCTCCAGCGCGGTGCCGACCGGCAGCACGGCGTGGCCGAGCCCGGTCAGCGCCCGGCTCACCGCCGACCGCACCACCGGATCGTCCTCGACGAGCAGCACCGAGACCATGGCGCGCACGGTAACGCGGGCCGGTGCACGTCCGAGCGCTCGGGCTCGTCACCCGAGCCGGCGCGGTTCGGTCTGCGGGAGGAACAGGCCGTCCAGCAGCACGGGGATCGCGCGCTTCGGATCGGGTGTCCGGTCCACCGCCGCCTGGAGCATCGTCAGCACCACCACCACGTCGGTGAGCACGACGTCGTGGCGGAGGTGGCCCGCCGCCTGCGAGCGGTCGAACGGGCCGCGCAGCGCGTCGAGCAGCCGGCGCAGGTGGCCGCGTCGGTCCGGCTCGGGGAACCGGCGCATCTCGTCGACCAGCGGGCGCATCGACACCTGGTAGGCCATCACCGCGCCCAGCAGCGCCCGGAACGCGGCGGGGTCGTCGGCGTTGCGCTCGGCCGCTTCGACCAGCACGCCGAGGTGTTCCCGGGCGACGGCCAGCAGCAACGTGCGGCGGTCGGAGAAGTGGCGGTACACCGTCGCCTGGCCGAGGCCGGTCAGCCGGGCGACCTGCGCCAGCGACGGGGTGGTGCCCCGGACCACCAGCTGCTCGGCCGCGCGGATGATCGACGCCCGGTTCCTCAGGGCGTCGCTGCGGCGCGGAACGGTCATGGCGGCACCCCGGCGAAGCGGTCCAGGTTACTCGCAGGTAATGAGAATAGCACCGTCTGTGATCCCTCGGAACGCCTTCGTAACGTCGGCGACCTGCCGCCTTCACGCAGGTGATGTTTCGAGGAAGGACTCGACGTGCGCGGACGTCTTCTCAGGGTCGTGTGCGGTGTGCTGCCCGCCGCCCTGGCTGTCATGCTCACCTCGACCGGGGCCCAGGCCGCCGCTCCGGTCGACTACGTCGCGTTGGGCGACTCGTACTCCTCCGGCACGGGCGCGCCGCCGTACCAGAGCGGGTCGTGCTACCGCAGCTCGCGCGGGTACGCCCAGCTGTGGGCGAACACCCACGAGGTGTCGTCGTTCAAGTACGCCGCCTGCGGCGGGGCCACCACGCAGAGCATGACCGACCAGTTCGCCTCGCTCGACGCGGGCACGGACCTGGTCTCGATCACCATCGGCGGCAACGACGTCGGCTTCGCCAACACCATGATCACCTGCGTCACGGGCAGCGACGCCAGTTGCGTCAACGCGGTGAACAACGGCATCGAGGCCGCGCGCACCACCCTGCCCGGGCGACTCGACGCCACCTACGCGACGATCCGCGACCGCGCCCCGAACGCGACCGTGGTCGTCCTGGGCTACCCGCGACTGGTCGAGCCGGCCGGCACGTGCATGAGCGCCACCAAGCGCTCCGCCCTCAACCGGGGCGCCGACAACCTCCACGAGGTGATCGCCGCCCGCGCCGCGGCCGCCGGCGTCCGCTACGTCGACGCCCGCGCCCACTTCGCGGGCCACGGCGCGTGCGGCAACTCCCCGTGGATCAACCAGTTCTCCCTGTTCCGACTGGTCGAGTCCTTCCACCCCAACGCCACCGGCTACGCCCAGGGCTACCTCCCCCTGCTGAACTCCGCCACCACCTAACCGCGAGAGTCCTACCTTCACCCCTCGTGAGTCCTACCTCCACGTCACGCGTGTCCTACGTTCGCGTCGCGCGTGTCCTACGTTCAGAACACCCGAGTTCAACGCTCAGAACAGGTCTGGCGATCCTGAGCGTTGAACTCGGGGTACCTGAACGTAGGACACTCGCGTTCTGAACGTAGGACACGCGCGTTCCGAACGTAGGACACTCGCGTTCCGAACGTAGGACTCTCGCGTTCTGAGTGTTGGACTCTCGCGTTCTGGAGGTAGGACACGCGTGTTCTGGAGGTAGGACACGCGCGGGGTGGGGGTTAGCCGATGGTGCGGCCGCCGTCGGCTTGGAGGACTTCGCCGTGGATGTAGCTGGAGCGCGGCGAGGCGAGGAAGACGATCGCCTCGGCGATCTCGCGCGGCGAGGCCGTGCGGCCCAGCGGTGACTGGTCGCCGACGGCGGCCACCGCGTCCGAGTTCAGGGCCAACGCGCCCTCGGTGTCCGTCGCACCCGGCGCGATGGCGTTGATCCGCACGCCGGTGCCGCCGAACTCCACCGCCCACGTCCGGGTCAGGGACTCCAGCGCCGCCTTGGTCGCCGCGTAGACCGCACCGCCCGGCAACGCGAACGTGGTGAGCGACGTCGACACGTTCACCACGCTGCCCTTGCCACGCGCCGCCATCCGCGGCAACAGGGCGGCGGTCAGGAAGAACGGCGCCCGCACGTTCACGTCGAACAGCCGCTGGAACGTCTCCACGTCCTGCTCCACCGTCGGCGCGAACGGGAAGATGCCCGCGTTGTTCACCAGCACGTCCACCTCGCCGACCGCCTCGGCCAACTCGCGCACCGAGTCCAGGTCCGCCATGTCCGCCGCGATGAACTTCGCCCGCCCGCCGTCGGCCTCGATCATCGCCACGGTCTCCCCACCGCGCGCCACGTCCCGCCCCGTGACGATCACCGTCGCACCACCGAGCGCCAGCAGTCGCGCGGCCTCCCGACCGATGCCCAAGGTGCTGCCCGTGACCAGTGCGACCTGCCCGTCAAACTCCATGATCCCCGCCTTGTTCGAAGTTCGGTGAACAACGAACAACCTACTCGCGCGACTTCGATGTTCGCAAACTATCGAACATCTAGACTTGGTGGTGTGCGCCACCCCGAACCCAACCCCGACCTCGATCGGCTGATGCTGACCGACGTGCTCGCGGCGCTCAGCGACCCGTTGCGCGTCGGCCTGGTCCGCCTGCTCGCCGACGGCGAGGAGCACAACTTCGGCGAGTTCGCCGTCCCCGTCGCCAAGTCCACGCTCAGCCACCACCTGAAGGTGCTCAACACCGCCGGCCTGACCTGGCGGCGCGACGAGGGCACCCGGTGCTACGTCCGGCTGCGCCGCGCGGACGTCGACGCCCGGTTCCCCAACTTGCTCGACACCGTGCTCGCCGCCGCCGACCAGGACGACGTCGGCAGCCACGTCGGCACCACGCCGGGCGAACCCGGAACCGGGTGCTGATCGAACGGCGGTCAGGGGTCCGCGGAGCCGGTCGTGCCGCCGGAGGGTCCGCGACGCCGGTTCCACCGGCAGTGGGGCCCGCGACGCCGGTTCCACCGACCGAAGGGTCCGCGGCGCCGGCCCCGCCGGCAGGATGACCGCGTGACCAGGGGCCTGCAGTACTTCGCCGCGTGGTCGGCGTCGACCGCGGTCGCGGTGGCGTTGTCCTGGCTGGGCATCCGGTTCGTGCTGGACGCGGGCGCACCCGAACTGCCGCGCGTCGTCGCCGGACCGACGCAGTCGTCCGCGATCGCCACGACCACCGCCAGGACCACCACCGCCGCACCCGTCACCACGACGACCACGGTCGCGGTGATCGCCACGGTCGCCCCGACCACCACGACGGTCGCACCCACCACGACCACCCAGCCCCTGCCGTCGGAGAACGGCACGTGGACCGAGCAGAACGGCGAACCGGTGTACCTGCGCAGCTTCGGCCTGCACGGCGGGGTCGCCGCGATCCGCTTCTCCGCCAAGGGCATGGAGCCGATCTCGGCCACCCCGCGCCAGGGCTTCGCCGCCACCGTGGAGCAGCCCGCGGACGCCGTCGTGGTCGAGTTCACCAGCGCCGGCCACCGGTCCCGGCTGGAGGCCACCTGGGTCGGCGGACCGCAGTGGCGGATCGTGGAGGCGGGCTGACCGCCGCGCCCCGATTCGTCAGCCGGGAGTCGATCACCCGCACCCCCGGAGGTGGAATCCTCCCGCTGTCCAGGCCTTCACCCGTTCGCGACGGGGCCGCCACCCGTTGGCCGAGCGGTGGTTCGATCACGGTCATGACGCATCCCGGCGAACCGCACCACGACGACCTCTCCGGCCGGCTCAACCGGCTGCGCGCCGGCGTCCTGGGCGCCAACGACGGCCTCGTGTCCACCGCCGGCCTCGTGGTCGGCGTCGCGGGCGCCACCACCGACCGCACCGCCATCCTCGCCGCGGGGGTCGCCGGGCTCGTCGCGGGCTCCCTGTCCATGGCGGGCGGTGAGTACGTGTCGGTCAGCACCCAGCGCGACACCGAGCGGGCCGCGCTCAAGCTCGAAGAGCGCGAGCTGCGCGAGATGCCCGAGGAGGAGGAACGCGAGCTCGCCGAGATCTACCAGGACAAGGGGCTGTCCGAGGCGCTGGCCGCGCAGGTGGCCCGCGAGCTGACCGAGCAGGACGCCCTGCGCGCCCACGCCGAGGCCGAGCTGCAGATCGACCCGGACAACCTCACCAGCCCGTGGCAGGCGGCGTGGACGTCGCTGCTGGCGTTCGCGGCCGGCGCGTCGATCCCGGTGGTCGCGATCGTGCTGCCGCCGACGCCGTGGCGGGTGTGGGCGTGCGCCCTGGCCGTGCTGGTCGGCCTGGTGCTCACCGGCGTGATCAGCGCCCGGCTCGGGTCGAGCCGCACGGGCCGCGCGGTGCGCCGCAACGTGGTCGTCGGGTCGCTGACGATGGTCGTCACCTACTACGTCGGCCTCCTGTTCGGAGTAACGGTCGGGTGAGTGCGATCACGCACCGCGCACACCGTCCGGAGCCGGTCCCAAAAAGTCGGCACCCGGAGGTGTGAGGTACGCAAAGTGCGGGTACCCGGCGTCTGACTTGTCGACGTTGAGCGCGACAAGCCCGGACTGGAGGTGCCCGCCGTGACCCACCCACCGACACCCCTGCTCGTGTTCCGCGGCGAGAAGGCCGAACGACGGCTCTGGGCACTGCTGTCCGCACTGTTCGCCCTGGTCTCGGGCGTCAATGTGATCCTCGCGGTGAGCGAGGCCGCGTGGTTGCAGGGTGCCGTCGCGGCGCTGTGCCTCGTGGTCGCGGTCGGCTGCGCGGTGCGGTCCAGAAGAGCCGGCAGCTGACTTCACCTGACACTGAAGGATCGAAACCGAGCGAAACTCTGGTCCGAGCGGGCGTACCCCGTTGGTAGGAACGGCGTCAAGTAGGGGTGTGATTCACCACGACGCCCTCTCGGACTAGCGCCATAACCGCGAATTCACACTATCGTCACAAGACCCCGGCAATCCCGGTGCACCGCCAGGCGCTCACGAACGGCCCCATCGGGCCGCGAGGCGCGCGCACAAGGAAGTGCAGTTTCCCCGCACAACGGAGTGCGGTCCCCACGCCGACGATCTCTCGGGCGTGGATCCACAGCCAGTACCTGCAGGCCGAGTTGTCCGCGTAAAGCCGCGCGCGGGCGTTCGGCCGTCTCCGTGCGCCCAAAAGCAGGGCGACTGACGACGCCACGGGAGGGCCCGTTGTGACCCACCACCACCAGCCTCAAGGCCTTTACGACCCGCAGTACGAGCACGACGCCTGCGGTGTCGCGTTCGTCGCCGACCTGGCCGGTCGCAGGAATCACGCGATCGTCAGCCAGGCATTGGTGGCGCTGCGCAACCTCGAACACCGGGGGGCGCGCGGCGCCGAGCCGGAGACCGGCGACGGCGCGGGCATCCTGATCCAGGTGCCCGACGCGTTCTACCGCGAGGTCGTCGGCTTCCCGCTGCCCGAGCCCGGCGGCTACGCGGTCGGCACCGCGTTCCTCCCCGGGGAGGGCCAGGACGGCATCGAGGCCAACGAGGTGACCGCCCAAGAGGTGAGGGCGCGGATCGAGCGCATCGCCGAGGAAGAGGGCGCGACCGTCCTCGGGTGGCGCGAACTGCCGGTGGACGCCGACCACGTCGGCCCGACCGCGAAGACGACCATGCCGGTGTTCAGCCAGCTCTTCCTCGCCGGTCCGGCGGGCACGGCAGGGCTGGAGCTGGAGCGGTTGGCGTTCGTGGTGCGCAAGCGCGTCGAGCACGCGACGGGCGTGTACTTCCCGAGCCTGTCGGGGCGGACGATCGTCTACAAGGGCATGCTCACCGAGCCCCAGGTGGAGAGGTTCTTCCCGGACCTGACCGACGAGCGGGTCACCAGCTCGATCGGCCTGGTGCACTCGCGGTTCTCCACCAACACGTTCCCGTCGTGGCCGCTGGCCCACCCGTACCGGTACGTGGCCCACAACGGTGAGATCAACACGTTGCGCGGCAACCGGAACTGGATGGACGCGCGCGAGTCCGTGCTCGCCACCGACCTGATCCCCGGCGACCTGTCCCGGGTCTTCCCGGTCATCACCCGCGGCGCGAGCGACTCGGCGACGTTCGACGAGGTGCTGGAGCTGCTGCACCTGGGCGGGCGCAGCCTGCCGCACGCGGTGCTGATGATGATCCCCGAGGCGTGGGAGAACCACGCCGAGATGGACGCGCAGCGGCGCGCGTTCTACGAGTTCCACTCCACGCTCATGGAGCCGTGGGACGGCCCGGCGCTGGTGGCCTTCACCGACGGCACGCTGATCGGCGCGGTGCTGGACCGCAACGGTCTGCGCCCGGCCCGGTACTGGGTCACCGAGGACGGCCTGGTCGTGCTCGGCAGCGAGGCGGGCGTGCTGGAGTTCGACCCGGCCACGATCGTGCGCAAGGGCCGGTTGGAGCCGGGCCGGATGTTCCTGGTCGACACCGCCCAGGGGCGGATCATCGACGACGAGGAGATCAAGGGGCAGCTCGCGGCCGAGCACCCGTACCAGGAGTGGGTGGCCGACGGCATCCTGCACCTGGCCGACCTCCCGGCGCGCGAGCGCGAGGTGCCGACGCACTCGTCCCTGGTGCGTCGTCAGCAGGCGTTCGGCTACACCGAGGAGGAGATGGCGCTGCTGCTGGGCCCGATGGCCCGCACCGGCGCGGAACCGATCGGCTCGATGGGCAACGACGCGCCGTTCGCGCCGCTGTCGGACCGGCCGCGGCAGCTGTTCGACTACTTCACCCAGCTGTTCGCCCAGGTGACCAACCCGCCGCTGGACGCGATCCGCGAGGAGCTGGTGACCTCGCTGCACGCCACGCTCGGCGCGGAGCCCAACCTGCTGAGCGCGGACGCGACGTCGTGCCGGCGGATCTCGCTGCCGTTCCCGGTGGTGGACAACGACGAGCTGGCCAAGCTCGTGCACGTGGACGACGACGGCACGCTGCCGGAGTTCCGCACGTTCAGCGTGCGCGGCCTCTACGAGGTGGCCGGTGGCGGCGAGGCCCTGGTGCGGCGGCTGGACGAGATCCGCGCCGAGGTGTCGCAGGCGATCCGCGACGGCGCGCGGCTGGTCGTGCTGTCCGATCGCGGTGTCGACCAGGAGCACGCGCCGATCCCGTCGCTGCTGCTGACCGGCGCCGTGCACCACCACCTGGTGCGCGAGAAGACCCGCACGCAGGTCGACCTGATCGTGGAGGCGGGTGACGCCCGCGAGGTGCACCACATCGCGCTGCTGATCGGTTACGGCGCCAAGGCGGTGAACCCGTACCTGGCCATGGCGTCGGTGGAGGAGCTGGCCGACGTCGAGCCGGAGGTGGCCACCCGGAACCTGATCAAGGCGCTGGGCAAGGGCGTGCGCAAGACGATGTCCAAGATGGGCGTCTCGACCGTGGCGTCCTACACCGGCGCGCAGATCTTCGAGGCGATCGGCCTCGGCAACGAGGTCGTGGACACGTGCTTCACCGGCACCACCTCGCGGCTGGGCGGCGTCGGCTTCGACATCATCGCCGAGGAAGTGGCGCGGCGGCACCGGATGGCGTTCCCGGCCGACGGCGTCCGGGCGCACCACCGCGAGCTGGAGGTCGGCGGCGACTACCAGTGGCGCCGCGAGGGCGAGGCGCACCTGTTCAACCCGCAGACCGTGTTCAAGCTCCAGCACTCCACCCGCACCGGCCGTTACGACATCTTCAAGGAGTACACGCGGGCGGTGGACGAGCAGGCCAAGCGGCTGCTGACGCTGCGGGGGCTGTTCGCGTTCAAGGAGGGCGTGCGCGAGCCCGTGCCGATCGACGAGGTCGAGCCGGTCTCCTCGATCGTCAAGCGGTTCGCCACCGGCGCCATCTCCTACGGGTCCATCTCGCAGGAGATGCACGAGGTGCTGGCGATCGCGATGAACCAGCTGGGCGCGAAGTCCAACACCGGGGAGGGCGGTGAGGACGCCGAGCGCTTCACCCGGGACGCCAACGGCGACTCGCGGCGTTCGGCGATCAAGCAGGTGGCGTCCGGCCGGTTCGGCGTGACGAGCGAGTACCTGG
Source organism: Saccharothrix stipae (assembly GCF_054781895.1). Lineage (NCBI taxonomy): Bacteria > Bacillati > Actinomycetota > Actinomycetes > Pseudonocardiales > Pseudonocardiaceae > Saccharothrix > Saccharothrix stipae. The sequence goes on from NZ_BAAGTN010000022.1 coordinate 99,695, forward strand.
TCAACGCCGACGACATCCAGATCAAGATGGCGCAGGGCGCGAAGCCCGGCGAGGGCGGGCAGCTGCCCGGCGCGAAGGTGTACCCGTGGATCGCCAAGACCCGGCACTCCACGCCCGGCGTCGGCCTCATCTCGCCGCCGCCGCACCACGACATCTACTCGATCGAGGACCTGGCGCAGCTCATCCACGACCTGAAGAACGCCAACCCGGCGGCGCGCATCCACGTGAAGCTCGTCTCCGAGGTCGGCGTCGGCACGGTCGCGGCGGGCGTGTCCAAGGCCCACGCGGACGTCGTGCTGATCTCCGGCCACGACGGCGGCACCGGCGCCTCTCCCCTGTCGTCCATCAAGCACGCGGGCGGTCCGTGGGAGCTGGGCCTGGCCGAGACGCAGCAGACGCTGCTGGCCAACCGGTTGCGCGACCGGATCGTGGTGCAGACCGACGGCCAGCTCAAGACCGGGCGGGACGTGGTGATCGCGGCGCTGCTCGGCGCGGAGGAGTTCGGCTTCGCCACCGCTCCCCTGGTCGTGTCGGGCTGCATCATGATGCGGGTCTGCCACCTGGACACCTGCCCGGTGGGCGTGGCCACGCAGAACCCGGTGCTGCGGGCGAAGTTCGCGGGCAAGGCCGAGCACGTGGTGAACTTCTTCGAGTTCGTCGCGCAGGAGGTCCGCGAGCTGTTGGCGCGACTGGGCTTCCGCACGCTGGCCGAGGCCGTCGGGCACGCGGACCTGCTGGACACGCGGGCCGCGGTGGACCACTGGAAGGCGGCCGGGCTCGACCTGTCGCCGATCTTCCACGTACCCGCGCTGCCCGAGGGCGCGGCACGGCACCGCACCACCGACCAGGACCACGGACTGGACAAGGCGTTGGACAACACGCTGATCCAGCTCGCCGAGGGCGCGATCGCCTCCGGTGACCGGGTGCGGCTGGAACTGCCGGTGCGCAACGTGAACCGCACGGTCGGCACCATGCTCGGCTCCGCGGTGACCAAGCGGTGGGGCGGCGAGGGCCTGCCCGACGACACGATCGACATCACGTTCACCGGCACGGCCGGGCAGTCGTTCGGCGCCTTCGTGCCGCGCGGCATCACGTTGCGGCTCGTCGGCGACGCGAACGACTACGTGGCCAAGGGCTTGTCGGGCGGGCGGATCGTCGTGCGGCCGGTGCCCGACGCGCGGTTCGCCGCCGAGCAGCACATCATCGCGGGCAACGTGATCGGCTACGGCGCGACCGGCGGCGAGGTCTTCCTGCGCGGCAAGGTCGGCGAGCGGTTCTGCGTGCGCAACTCGGGCGCGCTGGCCGTGGTGGAGGGCGTGGGCGACCACGGGTGCGAGTACATGACCGGTGGGCGGGTGGTCGTGCTCGGCCCGACCGGGCGCAACTTCGCCGCGGGCATGTCCGGCGGCATCGCCTACGTGCTGGACGCGGCCGTCCAGCGGGTCAACCCGGAGATGGTGGACCTCGACCCGCTCGACGAGTCGGACCGCGAGTTCCTGCGGCGCGCGGTGGAGAAGCACTACCTGGAGACGGACTCGGCGGTGGCGCACTCGCTGCTGGCCGACTGGGACCTGGCGGTGGACCGGTTCACCAAGGTCATGCCGAAGGACTACAAGCGGGTGCTGGCGGCACAGGCCCGGGCCGAGCTGGAGGGCCGGGACGTCAACGAAGCGATCATGGAGGCGTCTCATGGCTGACCCTCGTGGGTTCCTCACCACCGAGCGTGAGACTCCCCGCAGCCGTCCGGTCTTCCTGCGCCTGCGCGACTGGCGCGAGGTGTACGAGGAGTTCGAGCGGCCCAAGCTGGAGAAGCAGGCCGGCCGGTGCATGGACTGCGGCATCCCGTTCTGCCACCAGGGCTGCCCGCTGGGCAACCTGATCCCCGAGTGGAACAACCTGGTGTGGAAGCAGGACTGGCTGCTGGCGTCGGAACGCCTGCACGCCACCAACAACTTCCCGGAGTTCACCGGGACGTTGTGCCCCGCACCGTGCGAGGCCGCGTGCGTGGTGGGGATCAACGGCGATCCCGTCACCATCAAGCGGGTCGAGATCTCCATCATCGACCGGGCGTGGGACGAGGGCTGGGTGACGCCGCAGCTGCCGGCCACCCGCACCGGCCGTTCGGTGGCCGTGGTGGGTTCCGGGCCCGCGGGCCTGGCCGCCGCGCAGCAGCTGACCCGCGCCGGCCACGACGTGACGGTGCTGGAGCGGGCCGACGCCATCGGCGGGTTGCTGCGGTACGGCATCCCCGAGTTCAAGATGGAGAAGTGGCGGCTGGACCGCCGGCTGGACCAGATGCGGGCCGAGGGCACCCGGTTCAAGACGAACGTGAACGTCGGCGTCGACGTCACGGTCGAGCGGTTGCGGGAGTCCTACGACGCGGTGGTGCTGGCCGGTGGCGCGACGGCGTGGCGCGACCTGCCGGTGCCGGGCCGGTCACTGTCCGGGGTGCACCAGGCGATGGAGTACCTGCCGTGGGCGAACCGGGTGGCGCGCGGCGACCTGGACGTGCCGCCGATCACGGCGGAGGGCAAGCACGTCGTGGTCATCGGCGGCGGCGACACCGGCGCGGACTGCGTGGGCACCGCCCACCGGCAGGGCGCGCTCTCGGTGACGCAGCTGGAGATCATGCCCCGGCCGCCGGAGAAGCGCGCCGAGGTCCACCCGTGGCCGACCTACCCGATGCTGTACCGGGTGTCGTCGGCGCACGAGGAGGGCGGCGAGCGCCTGTACTCGGTGTCCACGGTGGAGTTCCTCGGTGACGACGAGGGCGCGGTGCGGGCGTTGAAGCTGGTCGAGGTCGAGGCCTCCGGCGGTCGGTTCGAGCCGGTGCCCGGCAGCGAGCGGGAGATCCCGGCGCAGCTGGTGACCCTGGCGATGGGCTTCGTCGGTCCGGAGCGGGCCGGCCTGCTCGCCGAGTTGGGCGTCGACCTCGACGCGCGCGGCAACGTGGCGCGTGACGAGGACTTCGCGACCTCCGTCGACGGCGTGTTCGTGGCGGGCGACATGGGCCGCGGCCAGTCCCTGATCGTGTGGGCCATCGCCGAGGGCCGTTCGGCCGCCGCCGGCGTGGACGCCTACCTGACGGGCCGCGCCGTGCTGCCCAGGCCGATCGAGCCCACCGACCGGCCGCTCGTGTGACTCGTCCCCGGTGGCCGGACAGCGTGGTCCGGCCACCGGGGACGCCCTGTCCGCGCCGGGGCGTGCGGCACCCCGAACCGACGTCGCGCCGCACCCGGGGGCGGGCCGGTCGTCGCCGCGGTGACCGAACCGGTCACTTCGGGCGAGCCGCGACCACTCGGCGGATCAACCGCACCATCTGTGCGCGTTCGTCGTCGTCCAGCACGGCGAACCACCGCCCCTCGCGGGCGTTCTGCCGGGGGAAGACCCGCGACACCGCCGTGCGGCCCTCCTCGGTGAGCGCCACGAACACCACCCGCCGGTCCTGGTCGTCCCTGGTCCGCTCCACCAGCCCGGCCCGCTCCAGCGTGTTGATGAGGTTGGACATCGCCGACCTCGTCGTGCCGGACAGGTCCGCGAGCCTGGCCGGCTGCGTCGGCCCCAGGAGCCACAGCTTGAACATCAACCGGAACCCGGGCATGGTCCACCCCTGCTCGCGGTGCACCAGCGCCTCGTAGTCGGTGATCATCATGTACGCCAGGTGCAGCACGTTGTACGACAGGCCGAACGCGTCCGCGTCGCCGCCCGACTCGCTGATCCGGTGCCGGGCGAACCGCTCGTACTCCTGCTCCGTCGCCACGTCGTCGGCGACGGGAAGCTCCTGCTCTGCCACCTGCTGATCCTCCCAGGGCGACCCGGCCGAAGGGTCGCGAATACGGCACACTACCGACGTGATCGGGACGAGGCGGTTCGCCATCACGGCCGCGGTCGTGCTGGTGCTCGCCACCGCCGCGTCCGTGGCCGCCAGTTTCGACCTGGTCAAGGGCGAGGGCGCGGTGGTCCTCGACGACCTGGCCCAACTCGCCACGGGCCTGTTCGCGACCGGCTGCTGCTGGTGGACGGCGCGCCGGGCGACCGGGCCGGACCGCCACTGGCGGCTCGCGACGGGCTTCGGCATGGCGGGCTGGTCCACCGGTCAGGCGCTGTGGACGTGGTACCAGCTGGTCGAACGGCGCGCGGTGCCCTCGCCGTCGGCCGCGGACGCCGGTTACCTCAGCATCGTGCCGTTCGCGCTCATCGCGCTGCTGGTCATCGGCAACTTCCGCCGCTCGGACTCGCCCGACGCGCTGCTGGACCGACGCTCGCACAGTGCCCGGCTGGTGCTGCTGCTCGACGGCGTGATCGTGGTCGGGTCGCTGTTCGTGCTGACCTGGACCACCGTGCTGGGCGGGCTGGTCGAGGTGGGCAACCCGAGCTCGGCGGCGTTCCTGGTGGCCATCGCCTACCCGGTGACCGACCTCGTGCTGCTGGTGATCGTGGTGGTGCTCAGCGCGGACCGCAAGGTCGTGCTGCAACCACAGCTGCGGCTGCTCGGGCTCGGCCTGGTCGGCCTGGCCGCGTCCGACTTCGCGTTCGCCTACCTGGTCAGCATCCAGGCGCCCGAGGTGCCGCCGCTGGCCAACGCCGGGTTCGTGGTGGGGCCCGCGTTGATCGCGCTGGCCGCGTTGGCGCCGGTGCCGTCGCCGCCGACCGGCCCGGGCCGCAACCGCCGCCCGTGGCAGTGGGCCTACCTGATGATGCCGTACGTGCCGTTACTGATGAGCACCGTGCTGGTGCTCCGGCGCACGATCATCGGCGACCTCGGGCCGTTGGACGGGGTGGAGATCGGCTGCGGCTTCACCGTGTTCGTCGCGGTGATCCTGCGGCAGCTGGTGACCCTTGTGGACAACACGAAGCTCGTGCTGCTGCTGCGCGAGTCCGAACGCACCCTGACCCACCAGGCGCACCACGACCCGTTGACCGGCTTGGCCAACCGGGCGCTGTTCGAGCGCAGGCTGGACGAGGCGATGGACGAGCACCACCGCGACGGCACGCCGTTCGGGCTGCTGTTCGTGGACCTGGACGACTTCAAGTCGGTCAACGACGTCTCCGGTCACGCGCACGGCGACGCGATGCTCGAACAGGTGGCGCGGCGGCTGCGGCAGTGCGTCCGCGACACCGACGTGGTCGCCCGGCTGGGTGGTGACGAGTTCGGCGTCCTGGTCGAGGGCGTCGAGGAACCGGAGAAGGTGGCGTTCCGCGTCCTGGACGCGCTCGGCGAGGAGATCAGCGCGTCGGTCGGCGTGGTGATCTGCGCGGACCCCGACCCCGAGGCCACCGCCGCGTCCGTGCTCAGCCGGGCCGACAAGGCCATGTACGAGGCCAAGCGCGACGGTGGCCGGGGTCTGGTCATCCACTCGTAGCGACCGGGCGGACCCGGCCGGCGGCTCAGTCGACCTCGACGTCGGTCCACCACTGCACGACGTACTTCTGGCCCGCGAACTTGACGAAGAAGCCCGGGGCCACGCCGTGGTCGGAATCGAAGCGGCTGATGCCCAGCGCCATCACGACCCGGCCCCGCTCCGCCGGATCGGGGCGCAGGGCCGGGTCGACCCGGTAGAGCCGGGCCACGTCCGCGCTCAGTCCGGAAAGGAAATCGTCCCACTTCTGCGGGGACGCCTCGCACCTCATCTGCACGACCATGAGCGGCGGCGCCTGCTCGTCGATGTTCTCGGTCGCGTTGAAAACGAGGTTCGCGCGCTTGACGGGTTCGCCCGGCTGCCGCTGGAAGACCGGCACGGCGGCGTCACCGGTCCAAATGCGGGCGACATCGGTCCGCACGTCGAGCGGATCGTCGCTGCCCGGCGCGCGCAACTTCCGCTGCAACCAGAGGGAGAACTGGTTGTGCGCCCAACCGTCCCAGTCACCGGCGAAACGGAACACTTCGTCGATCAGCAACTCCTCCTCTCCGATCCACTCCACGACTTTGTCGACGGCTTGGTACGGGTTGAGCATGAGGTAGGGCATGACTTCGCTCCTGGGGAAGGGGAAAGAGGGAGTGGAGAGGAGGCGCAGAGCGCGCCGGGGGGAGTCGCGCTCTGCGCCTGGGACGGCGGGCCGGCGTGGGGCGGGCACGCGGTCGTCGAGCGGGGCGGACGTGGGCGCCACCGGACCTCGACCCCGTCGTCCTCCGCGGTGCGCCGGCCGGGGGTTCCGGCGCACGGGTCCGCGGGTGGAGCGGTCGACCGGGCAGGGGAGAGTTGCCCGGTCGACCGGGGTGGGGTGGTCAGGCGGCGTTGCTCACGCCGGAGCCGGTGGTGACCGACCACGTGTTGTCCGGCCGCAGCACCGCGTTCATCTCGAAGCCCGCGTCGTACTGCAGCTCCACCGAGTTGCTGATCTGCTCGATGTCGAGCACCTCGCCGTGGGTGTAGGTGCCCGCGGTGAGCCAGTAGCTGGGGTGCGGGGTGAAGACGAGGTTCTCGTTGGGCTGCGCCTGCACCGCGAACACGCCGGAGTTCGACATGCCGATGCCGACCGCGGCCGTGTCGGCGGGCACCGTCGGCAGCTCGCGGATGTAGAGGGTGTCCAGCTCCGCCGTGCCGAAGGCCCGGCCGGACAGGAACCGGTGCGCGCCGTCGGCGTAGTCGAACAGGACCTGGTTCGCGGTCAGGTCCTGCGGGTTGGCCTTGCGGACCTCCTGCGCCCGGAACTTCACGCCCGGCTTCAGCGTGCCGGTGTACGACCAGGTGAAGCAGTAGTCGACGTTCCACTCGAAGGTCACCGTCGTGTGCGGCCAGGCCGGCGCGGTCAGCCAGGCGAGCGACATGGCGTTGCGCACGCCGAGGTCCACCGGCTGCTGGTAGACGCAGAGGTTCTGGAACTGGGTAGATTCATTGCTGACGGTCAGCGAGTACTTGGTGGGCATGGCAGACAACTCCTTCGCAAGGAGACGATTGGGAATGAATTCCGACTCAGCCGCGGGATGTCCGGTTCCGGGCCGGCGGACCTCACCGGTTTCGCGCATTCACGGACGACCGGCCGAGGGGAAAACCCGGAAGGCCATTCCCTTTTCGATTCCTGCTGACCGGTATTCCGTCGAGAACCAGTAGACGCCGCCGCGCCCACGGGCGTCAAGGCGCCCGCCATCACCCGATATGTCGACGTCCGGAGTCACCTGGACCGGCTTTTCCGCAGGCGCCCGGCGCCTTTTCGTAACGCGGAGACCGCGGACCGCCCGTAACGAAAGCGCGCCAATTGAATTGCCAGGAGTGCCGGCAGGAGTTCACGGCACGGACCACCGGCCGACCACGCCGGTACTGCTCGTCCACGTGCCGGCAGCGCGCGTTCCGGGCCCGGCGGCTGGCCGAGCGGTCGGAGGTGGCGCTCCCCCTGCAGTTGGAGGCGCTCGCGGTCCAGGTGCGGGACAACGCCGAGGTCATCCGCTTCCTCGCCCGCGGGTGGACCTCACCGCGGTCCGACCTGTCGCTGGCCGACCTGATCGAGGCCACCGCCGCCGCGGCGGATCGGCTGCGGGAGCTCGGTGGGCACGCGGTCCGGGCGGCGGTGACGCAACCCGGAACGCAACACCGGACCGGACCCGCCTCCGAGTGACCCCCTACCGCCTGGCAACCCCACCGACCGGGCATCACCGCCCACACATCCCGGCGAGACCCTCCAGTGCCGTGGCCGGCCCGCCGCGGCCCGCGTCGCGCGCCGGGAACCGCCACCGCATCCTCGCACCCGACTCGTTCGCGTATCCCACGTCCGGGTGAATGTGCGCGCCTCGACCGGCATTTGGGTTACGCCATGTGAGCACGGAGGGCGTATCGCACGGTCGGCGGTCGACCCGAAGGTAAGAGCAGGTCTGACCGGGTTTCACCGGCACGACCACCACGTCGTGAGTCCGGAAGCAGAGCACGGGTGGACCCGCCTGCCGCCGACGGCCGGGCGACCTCCGCCGCACCACGACAGCGGGGGCGGGAACCAGTCCCGCCCCCGCTGGGTGCGCGTGCGGCGTTGAGCGACGGTGTCACCTGGTGCGGCCGGTGCCCACCCGGTCTGCGGCGGGACCGGACACCCGGCCGGCGCCCGCTCAGGTGGTGCAGGCGGCGGTCAGGTCGGCGACCCGGGTGGCCTTGTCCTCCAGCCAGGCGGCCGGGCGCAGGACCAGGTCGTCCAGGGTCACCTCGCGCAGGGTCGCGGCCATCGCGGTGATGGCCTCGTTCACCGTCGTGTCCGCGGCGTTCGCGGCCAGGTCGGTCAGGGAGTCCGCGGCGGTGTGGGCCTGTTCGACCGCCCGGTCCGGGCTCGCGGTGTCGAACACCGCCGTGGCCTGCGACAGGGCTTCGGTGCACACCTGGACGGTGGAGGCCGTGTCGGCGACGGCGGCGGCCGCGTCGGACGCTTCCTGGAGCGATCCGCACGCGCTCAGCGCGGTGACGGCGGTGATCGTGGTGATGGCGGCGACGACGCGGCTGGTGACGCGCATGGCTGGCTCCTCCGGCTCTGACCCGAACCAGAGGTCTCCCCGACCACCGCACGCGGTGGCGCCGTGACCGGACCGCTGTGGAGCGGCCGTAATGACGATCACGCGCAGAGTGGGTACTCCCCTCTGCCACCAGAGTGCCGGTGAACCGGGTGCCGGTCAAAGTGACGTGGGTTACCCCGGCAGCGCCGCCCACACCTCCGCCGCGACGGTCCTCGTCGCGGCGCAGGCGTCCTGCTCGGTCGCACCGGTCGGCAGGGCGACGGTCACCAGCGCGAGCTCGCTCAGCCCGTCCGCGAACGGGATGTGCGTGGTCTCCGCGCCGCACAGCACGAACGACGACGTGGTCAACGACGACATCACGGTGGGCCGCCCGGCGATGTCCTCGCGCTTGCTGTTCCCGCCGTTCGGCTCGGTCGGCACGCCCACCGAGTGCACGACCCGCACCCTGGGCGGTGTCGTGGTGCCGCTCGGGCTCCACCGGCACTGGTGGCCGGCCGGGTAGGGCCAGGCACTCGCGCCCGCCAAGCCGGGCAGCCGCCCGACCGCCGCCTCCGACAGCCCGGCGCAGGCGTCGACCGGGCCGAGGGACTTCGCGGGGAACCGGCGGTGCGCCACGTCCCCCGCCAGCACCCGGTCCGCGATCGCACGCACCAGGACGTCGGCGATCTCGCACAGCCTCGCCGCGTCCGCCCCGTCGGTGGAGGGGTTCTCGACCGTCACGTTCAGCGCCACCAGGTCGGCGAACAGCAAGCCGCGCTGGCACTGCACGCCGCCGCCCGGTATCTCGGCGATCCGCAATTCCTTGTACGGCACCTTCGGCCCTTCGAGCACGGCTTCGTGCCGCAACCGGTCGAGCCCACCCGCGAACACGTCGAGCACCACGCCGCCCGCGGACAGCTTGAGCAGGCAGTAGTCCCAGGACTCGACCGGCGCGACCGAGGCCTCGCCGAACGCGGCCACGTCCGCCGGCTCGACCTGTCCGCACGGGTCGACCGACGCGAGGTCGCCCAGCAGCCGTTCGGCGGTGGGCGCGGGCGGTTCGGGGAACGTCGGGTCGGGCACCGGCACCGCGGTGCCGGCCACTTGCGTGCCGCACCCGACGAGCAGCAGTGCGACCAGGAGCGGGACGACGCGGAGCGCTCTCGCCATGCGGGCAGCGTAGGGGATGATCACCCGTCGGCGGCGGGCACGACCGCCGAGCCGAGGCGTGCTCACCTGTTTGCCGCCGGCGCGGTCCGGGCATTCGGAAGTGTCCTGCTCACGCGACCGGAGGTATGGACGGTGTCACCCTCGGTAAGCGAGAACGTCCTGGCCGACCGCTACCAGCTCATCGAGCCGATCGGGACCGGCGGGATGGCCGAGGTCCACCGCGCCTGGGACACCGTGTTGCGGCGGCACGTCGCGATCAAGCTGTTCCAGCCGGGCTTCGACCCGGCGGGCGCGCAGCGGTTCGACAACGAGGTCCGTGTCCTGGCCGGGCTCTCGCACCCCGGTCTGGTCTCCGTGTACGACGCCGACACCACCGCCGCGACGCCGTTCGTCGTGCTGCGACTGGTGGAGGGCAGCACCCTGCACGAGCGACTGGCCCTGGGCGGACCGCTGCCCCTGGACCAGGCGCGACGGCTCGGCGCCCGGCTGGCCGACGCGTTGGCGCACGTGCACGCCCACGGCCTGGTGCACCGGGACGTGAAGCCGTCGAACATCCTGCTCGACCACGAGGGCGAGGCCTACCTCGCCGACTTCGGCCTGGCGCACCTGACCGGCGCCACGCGGCTGACCCGCACCGACCACCTGGTCGGCACCGCCGCCTACCTCGCCCCGGAGCAGGTGCTCGGCGGCGAGGTCGACCACCCGGCCGACGTCTACGCCCTGGGCCTGGTGCTGCTGGAGTGCCTGACCGGGCAGCGCGAGTACCAGGGCGGTGACGTGGAGGCGGCGGTCGCCCGGCTGCACCGCCCGCCCGTCGTCCCGGTGGACCTGCCGGTCGACGTCCGGGCACTCCTGGCCGGCATGACGTCGTCCGCGCCGGAGGACCGCCCCACCGCGCAGGACTGCGCGGTGGTCCTGGGCGCGGGGCTCGTCCCGTTGGAACCCGCGGCCGAGCCGAGCGCGGGCGAAGCCACCGAGGAGCTCCCACCGGCGGCCCGTCCGTCGTGGAAGACGTTCGCCGCCTCGGCGGGTGCGCTCCTCGGCGCGTTCGCGATCACGATGGCCGCGACGTCGGGCGAGCCGCCGGCGACCTCCTCGCCGCCCGCGTCCTCGACGCAGGAGGCGGCACCGCAACAGCCGGGCCCGTCGGACACGCCGCAGGACCAGGCCGAGCCCAGGTTCGTGGGCACGCAGCAAACCGCCGGCACGACGCAGGCGCCCGTCGCGCCGCGACCCACGACTTCGACGCCCGCACCCGCCGACGCCGCCGTGGGCGACGCGCCGGCACCCGAGACCGGTCAGGTCACCACCACCCCGCCCGTGCCCACCACCACGGGACAGCAGACCTCGATCCCGCCGACCAGCGCCCCCCAGACCACGCAGCCCAGCCCCGACCCCGACGACCCGCCGAGCGAGCCCACCGAGGACGAGAACGCCGACGGGAGCTGAGCCCGGGATCCGACTCCGGCCGAGGTCACCGGAGTCGGATCCCGGCCCCGCGACATCCGGTACTGCGACATCCGGCCATGGGGGCCGCCCTCGACCGCGTTGCGCGGCAACGATCCTCAGGACGGGTGGACGCCCGGCCCGTGGTCGGGATCCGGGTCCGGTGCGATGCGGGTCGGGCTGAGCGACGCCTCGTCCTCGCCCTCCTCCAGCAGCGTGGCCGCCGGACCGACCACCCGCGGGTCCGGCACGCCGACCACCTCGGGGTCCGCGTCGGCGTAGTCCACCCGCGCCAGCACGCTGCGCATGGCCTCGATGCGGGCCCGCTTCTTGTCGTTGCTCTTCACCACGGTCCACGGCGCGGCCTCGGTGTCGGTGGTGCGGAACATGGCCACCTTCGCCTCGGTGTAGGCGTCCCACCGGTCCAGCGACTCGATGTCGTTCGGGCTGAGCTTCCACTGCCGCACCGGGTCGACCTGCCGGATCAGGAACCGCGTCCGCTGCTCCGCCCGCGACACCGAGAACCAGAGCTTGACCAGCACGATCCCGTCGTCCACGAGCATCCGCTCGAACGTCGGCGCCTGCCGCATGAAGCGCTCGTACTGCTCGTCGGTGCAGTAGCCCATGACCCGCTCCACACCGGCGCGGTTGTACCAGGACCGGTCGAACAGCACGATCTCACCGGCGGTCGGCAGGTGGTTGACGTAGCGCTGGAAGTACCACTCGCCCTGCTCGCGCTCGGTCGGCTTGCTCAACGCCACCACCCGCGCGCCGCGCGGGTTGAGGTGCTCGGTGAACCGCTTGATGGTGCCGCCCTTGCCCGCCGCGTCACGGCCCTCGAACACGACGACCATCCGCCCGCCGGTGTCCTTGATCCAGTACTGGAGCTTGAGCAGCTCGATCTGGAGCAACCGCTTGGACAGCTCGTACTCCTCGCGCGTCAGCCGCGTCGGGTACGGGTAGTTCTCCCGCCAGGTGTCGATCTCGGTGCCGTCCGGGTGCCGGAGCACGGGGTCGTCCCCGTCGTCGTAGTCCACCAGGAGGTCGTCCACGCTCAGGCCGGGGAAGAGTCGGGAGATGTCGGGCACGCTGTCCACGGTCTCGACGTACCCACGCCGCCACCGGGCAAACTCCGGCGACGGCGACGGCGACGGCGACGGCGACGGCGACGGCGCGGGCCGCGTTCGTGCTCGTGCACGTGAACGCGGCCTCACGCCGACCGAGCGGTTACAGCAACGTGCCGATCTGCGCCGCGACCAGGTCGATCCGGACGCCCTGGTTCGGGCAGCCGCCGTAGTGGTGCAGCCCGATCACCTTGTGCGTGCGGCGGGACAGCACCGGCGAGCCGGACGAGCCGCCCTCGGTGTCGCACCGGTAGGCGATGTCGGACTGCGACGAGCTGCCGTTCACCCGGACCGCCGAGACGACGCAGTAACCGCCGCCGTTCTGGTCGTCACGCAGGGAGAGCTTCTTGAGCTTGCCCGCCGGGTGGCCGACGACGTACATCTCCTCGCCGACCGCCGGCACCCGCGCGTCCAGCTCCAGGTAGCCGAACGACGCCAGCGAGGCGAAGTTCGTGACGCTGAACAGGGTGTAGTCCAGCGCCGCGCTCGTCTTGAGCACCGACGACACCAACACCTTGGTGACCGCCGCGCTGGTGGTGCCGCCGCAGGTCGGGCACTGGTAGTTGAACCACACCTCGATCCCGGTGCCGCTGGTGAAGCAGTGGTTGTTGGTCAGCATCCGGTTGTCGGCGCCGACCCGCCACGCCGTGCACAGCGAACCGCCGTTGCGCAGCAGCTTGGCCACCGCCCTGGTGCGGCCGAACTCGGTGGGGTTGCTCGACTGGTAGCAGACCGCGTCGCGGTAGTCGTTCGTGCCGCAGATGCTCTGGGGCGCGATCTCCGCCGCCGCGGCCAGTTCGGCGTCGGTGTACCCGCGGGTGATCTTGTCGAGCCGCACCCGGCTGGCCGGGTGCGCCGGTCCGCCGTCTTGGCCGCGCAGGCTGATCACGGCCTTGTCACCGGTGACCGACATGGCCCAGAAGCCGGTCGCGTCCGGGGTGGCCGTGCCCGACGCGGTGACGTCGGAGGTGTAGCGGTAGGTCTCGGCGCCGGTCGGGTCGGACACCGTGAGCACGTCGCCCGCGATCAGGCGCAGGCCGGTGAAGTGCGTCTTCAGGTACCACGAGCCGGGGCGTTCGACGGTCGTGGACGGTGACTTGCGGCCGAGGACGGTCGACACGACCTCGTCCTCGCCCACCTTCTGGGTCTGCTGGAAGTGCTCCGGGGCCGCGGTGGCGGTGGCGGTTGCTCCTAACAGGGGTATGAGGAGCAGGGCAGCAGCGAGGAGTTGCAGGGTTCTCCGCACTGGTTCACCTCACTTTGTGAGCAGGGGTGGTGACAGGTCGTGATGCTGCTCCTTTCACTCGGAAGTGTCAGCCCGCCGAACGTCGGGTAGCGTTCCGGCGACGTTGGTCCGTCCACAAGGGACAGAGAACGATCCCGTTCGCGCACGCGGAAACGCCCGGTGATCGGACGGTCCGTGATCACCGGGCGTTCGGCGTGCGGTCAGGCGTCGCGGTCCTGGTCGATCGCGACCGACTCGACCACCTGGTCGAAGGACTCGTAGCGGCGTTGCGGGATCGAGTGCAGCGCGTGCACGGTGTCCTCGTCGGCGTTGTTGCGCGACGCGTGGTCGACCAACTGCCCCTTGTCCGCCGGGTACGCGACGTCACCCAGCACGGTGCGCAACCTGCCCACCGTCGTCGTGTCGCTCATCGCTCTCCCTTCAAGCATCGGCGGTCGCCCACCGGTTACCCGGCCGTCGTGCGCCGACACCCGACCCTCGCCCCCGACCCCGACGGGCCGGCCGCCGGCAAGACGTACCGTGGACCGCGTGAGCACCGCACCGACCGTCACCCTGGGCGACCGCTTCGCCCGGGATCTCCCGGAGATGGCTCTGGCCTGGCAGGCCGAGCAGGCTCCCGCGCCACGCCTGCTCGTGCTCAACGAGCGGCTGGCCGCGGCACTCGGGCTGGACGTCGCGTGGCTGCGTGGCGCCGAGGGCCTCCGCCTGCTCGTCGGCGAGCACGTCCCCGACGGCGCGACCCCGGTGGCGCAGGCCTATGCCGGGCACCAGTTCGGGCACTACGCCCCGCGGCTCGGCGACGGGCGCGCGCTGCTGCTCGGCGAGGTCGTCCACGCCGACGGCGAGCCGCGCGACCTGCACCTCAAGGGCTCCGGGCGCACGCCGTTCTCCCGTGGCGGCGACGGCTTGGCGGCGGTCGGCCCGATGCTGCGCGAGCACGTGGTCAGCGAGGCGATGCACGCGCTCGGGATCCCGACGACCCGCTCGCTGGCCGTGGTGGCGACCGGCCGGCCGGTGCGCCGCGAGACCGTGCTGCCGGGAGCCGTGCTCGCCCGGGTCGCCCGCAGCCACCTGCGCGTGGGCAGCTTCCAGTACGCCAGGGCCACCGGCGACGTGGACCTGCTGCGCCGCCTGGCCGACCACGCGATCGCCCGCCACCACCCCCGCGCGGCGCGGGCCGAGCGCCCGTACCTCGCGTTGTTCGAGGCGGTGGTCGCGGCACAGGCCGCGCTGGTGGCGCGGTGGATGCTCGTGGGGTTCGTGCACGGCGTCATGAACACCGACAACATGACGATCTCCGGCGAGACCATCGACTACGGGCCGTGCGCGTTCATGGAGGCGTTCGACCCGGCCACCGTCTACAGCTCCATCGACCACGGCGGGCGCTACGCCTACGGCAACCAGCCGCGCGTGGCCGAGTGGAACCTCGCCCGGCTCGCCGAGGCGCTGCTCCCCCTGTTCGCCGACGACGAGGAGCAGGCGATCGCCCTGGCGGTCGAGGCGCTCGGCACGTTCCGCGGGCGGTACGACGACTCCTGGTCGGCCGGGATGAGGGCCAAGCTCGGCCTGCCCGACCACGTCGACCACGCGGTGACCGGGCCCCTGGTCGAGGAACTGCTCGCCCTCCTCCAGGACAACCGCGTCGACCACACGTCGTTCCACCGCCGCCTGGGCGCGGCGGCCGGCGGCGACACCGGGCCCGCGCGCGAGCTGTTCCTCGACCTCGCCGCGATCGACGGCTGGCTGACGCGCTGGCGGGCCCTCGAACCGGACGCCGACGCGATGGGCCGGGTCAACCCCGCCTACATCCCCCGCAACCACCTCGTGGAGGAAGCGCTCGACGCCGCGACCGAGGGCGACCAGCGTCCGCTCGAACGCCTCCTGGACGCGGTGACCGCCCCCTACGACGAGCGCCCCGGCCTCGACCGCTACGCCGAACCCGCCCCGAACGGGTTCGCCGCCGCCTACCAGACCTTCTGCGGCACCTGAGGTCCGCGCGCGGAGCACCACCGGGAGCGACGGTCGTCGGTGGGCGACGACCGTCCGGGAACTAGCGCGCCACCCTCGGCACGAAGGCGTAGATGCTGGCCGGCGAGCCGGAGCCACGTCGGTTGACCGTGCCGCCGACCAGGACGTGCGCGCCGGTCGGCGGCAGCTCGGCCAGGTTCGCCAGGATCTCCAGGCTGATCCGGTGCTCGCGGTAGAGCAGCTTGGAGACCCGGTACTCGACGTCCAGGGCCGACTCGGGGCTGAACGTGTCGGTGCCCAGCGCGCCCCGGCGGCCGAGGCGGCCGGTGTCCACCAGCCACCGCACGGCCGCCAGCGAGAACCCGGGCTGGTGCATCTGCCCGTCGGCGTCGAAGTTGAAGAACGCCGGGGTGCCCCAGCGCTCCTCCCACCCGGTCCACAGCACGACCGCGGCCTCGTTCGGGATGCGACCGTGCCGCCTCTCCCACCGCTGGAGGTCGGCGACGCTCACCTCGTAGTCGGCGTCGCGCGCGGCCTCGTCCCGCACGTCGATCCGGACGGCGGGCAGGAACAGGTCCTCGGCGTCGAGCTCGTCGGCGTGCGGCTGGTCGGCGTTGAAGTGCGCGGGCGCGCCCCAGTGCGTGCCGGTGTGCTCCCCCTGCTGCACGTACTGCAGGTAGAACCCGTGCTCCGGCACCGTGGTCACGGTCGTCAGGGTGAACGCCGGGTCGCCCGGGTACACGTTGGTCCGGTCCGGGTCGTTCACGTGCGCCAGGTTGACCAGTCGGTAGTCGGCCAGGCTCAGCGCACCCGTCCGGCCCGAGGCCCCCGCCGACCCCCCGCCCGCGATCATGCCGCCCACCGCTGTCGCCACACCCGCGAGCATCGACCGTCTGCGCACCGCCGACCACTCCTCTGCCTAGCCGTCACCCGATCCGGGCAACCGTACCGGCTGGGTGATCACAAAACGACGACCTGCCGGACGGCTTCTCCGGACGCCAAACGGGTGAACCCGGTGTTGATCTCGTCCAGCGCGAGGCGGCCGGACAGCAGTTCCTGGACGGGTAGCCGACCGGCCCGGTACAGGTCGACGAACCGGGGCACGTCCCGCCGCGGCACGCAGGAGCCGAGGTAGCTGCCCTTCAACGTCCGCTGCTCGGCGACCAGGCTCAACGCGGGCAGCGAGACGGTGCGGTCGGGGTGCGGCAGGCCCACGGTCACCGTGGTGCCGCCGGCGCCGGTGGCCAGGTACGCCTGCTCCAGCACGGCCGCCACACCAGTGGTGTCGATGACCTTGTCCGCGCCACCGCCCGTCAACGAGCGCACCTCCGCCACCGCGTCCGGACCACCGGCCACGTCGTGGGTCGCGCCGAGCTTGCGGGCCAGCTCGCGCTTGTGCGCCACCACGTCCACCGCGACGATCTGCGTCGCGCCCGCCGCCCGTGCGGCGAGCAGCGCGGCCAACCCCACGCCGCCGAGCCCGAACACCGCGACCCGGTCACCCGGCGTGACGGCCGCGCTGTAGAACGCGGCGCCCGCGCCGGTGAGCACCGCGCAGCCGAACAGGGCGGCGATCTCGAACGGCAGGTCGGCGGGCACGCGGGTGGCCGACTTCTCCGACACCACGGCGTACTCGGCGAACCCGGACACACCCAGGTGGTGGTGCGCGCGCGTGCCGTCGGGCAGCCGGAGCCGCCGCGCTCCGCCGAGCAGCGTGCCCTCGCGGTTGGCCGCCGCACCCGGTTCGCACAGCGCCTGCCGCCCGGACACGCACCGGCGGCACGAACCGCACGCGGGCACGAACGACAGCACCACCCGGTCGCCGACGGCGAAGTCCGACGCGCCCGGCCCGGTCTCGACCACCTCGCCCGCGGCCTCGTGGCCGAGCAGCATCGGCAGCGGCCGGAGCCGGGAGCCGTCGATCACCGACAGGTCGGAGTGGCACAACCCGGTGGCGCGCACCTCCACGAGCACCTCGCCGGCGCCCGGCGGGTCCAGGTCGAGGTCGAGCACCTCCAGCGGACCGCCCACCTCGGTCAGCACCGCGCCCCTGGTCCTCACGCCACCACCAGCCCTTCCATCGCGGCGCGCACACCGGCCGGGATGGCCACCGGCTTGCGGGTCTCGCGGTCGGTGAACACGTGCACGAAGTGCCCTTCGGCGACCACGTCGTCCCGTCCTTCCGGGTAGAAGCCGACCTCGTAGCGGACGCTGGAGCGGCCGAGGTGCCCGATCCGCAGGCCCGCGTCGACCGCCTCGGGGAACGCGATGGACGCGCGGTAGTTGCAGTGGGACTCCACGCACAGGCCGATGGCCTGGCCGTGGTGGATGTCCAACCCGCCCTCGGTGATCAACCACGTGTTGATCACGGTGTCCATGAAGGCGTAGTGCACGACGTTGTTCACGTGCCCGTACACGTCGTTGTCGTGCCACCGGGTCGGTATCCGCTGCCAGTGCCGGTAGTCCTGTCGCACCCATCCTCCTGATCAGTCGAGCATCCGGGTCAGCTCGACCCGGGACCGCACCTCGAGCCTGGCGAAGATGTTGCGCAGGTGGTGCTCGACGGTGCGGTGGCTCAGGAACAGCCGGGCGGCGACCTCCCGGTTGGTCGCGCCTTCGGCGACCAGGCGGGCGATCTGCGCCTGCTGCGGGGTCAGACCCGCGGCCGGGTCGACGTCGGAGCGGCCCGCGGCCCGGTTGGCGGCGCGGTCGGCGGTCCGGTCGGCCTGGGTCGGCCCGACCGCCTCGCCCGCCGCGCGCAGCTCGGCGCGGGCGCGGACGACCCAGCGGTCGGCGTCGTAGCGCTGGAAGATCTTCACCGCGTCGCGCAGCAGGTCGCGCGCGGCCCGCGGTTTGCGGTCGCGCCGCAGCCGGTGGCCGTAGAACAGCTCGGTCTTGGCCAGTTCCATGGCGGTGCCGCTGGCCCGGTGCAGCCGGATCGCCTCGCGGAAGTGCTCCTCGGCGCGCGGGCCGTCGGCGAGCAGGCCGCGGCAGCGGTGCGACAACGCCAGCCGCGCCGCGCTGCCCGTGGTGCCCGCCCACTTCTCGTACCGGCGCAGCGCCCGGTCGCCGGTGGACGGCCGGCCGCAGCCGACGGCGGCCTCCACCACGTGCGGCGCGGCCATCACCTTGATGCCGGTGTGCACGCCGCCCGACCCGGCGGCCATCAGCCGCAGCCGGTCCAGCGCGTCGGCCGGGCGGTCCAGCACGAGGTCGACGCAGGCGAACGCCCACGCGCCGAACGTGCCGGAGCGGCCCAGCCCACGCTCGGCGATCTGCTCGGCGGCGGCGTCGATGCGGTGCATCGCGGTGTCGGTGTCGCCGCGCAGGGCGGCGACCAGGGCGAGGATCGTGAGGTGGTCGACCACGGCGTTGTGCTGGCCGATGGCGGTGGCCGCGTGCACGCCCTCGAACGCGGCCGACAGCGCCGCCGAGTGCTGGTCCAGCAGCAACGCCGACAACGCGCGGTAGACCAGCGCCCACGGCACCAGGGCGGTCAGGCCGTGCTCGTGCGCCGCCGTGACCGCGCTGGTGGCCAGCTCGTGCGCCCGGGACGCGTCGCCGAGGGTGTAGGCGGCCTGGCCGCCCCAGATCTTGGCCTGCGGGTGCGGCACCCGTTCGGCCAGCTCGATCACCGAGCGCAGCACGGGCAGGGCCTCCTCGTGCCGTCCGGCGAACGTGGCCGCCATGCCCGCGAGGTGGTCCAGGGTGATCCGCGTGTCGTCCGGCTCGTCGGGTCGGCGCAGGCTCGCCGCGAACGCGGCGGTCTCGGCGTACCGGGCGTGGTCGCCCGCGATGCTGGCCGCCTCGCCCGCGAAGCCGAGCGCGGTGATGGCCAGCGAGCGGTGGGTGCCGACGAGCTCGCCCGCCGCGTGCAGCAGTCGGCGCACCGCGACGTCGGGCAGGCCGTTGCCGAGGTCGATGCCGCCGCGCAGCAGCTCGGTGCGGGCCCGCAGCTCGCCGCTGTCGGTCAGCCGGGCGGCGGTGCGCAGCGCGACGCGGGCCCGGCGGGGCGCACCGGACGCCCAGTGGTCGGTGGCGGCGGCGATCAGGTGGCGCGCCCTGGCGTCCGGGTCGGTGGTGAGCGCGGCGGCGCGGTCGTGGTCCCGGGCCGCGGCCGGGTAGTCGCCACAGCGGCGGGACCGGCTCGCGGAGTCGACGAGGCGTTCGGCGAACGCGTCGCGCACGCCGGGCGCGCGGGCGGCCTCGTGCCAGGTGCGGCGCGGGCCGGGCGGCAGGTGCTCGGCCAGGGCGGCGTGCGCGGCGTAGCGCAGGGCCAGCGGGATCTCGGTGCGCAGCGTGGACCGGACCAGGGGGCCGCCGTCGAGCAGGGCGGCGGCCTCCTCCACCGCGGCCAGGTCGAGGTCGGGCAGCCGGGCCAGGGCGTCGGCGTCGACCTCGTCGTCCACCACGCTCAACGCCGCCGCGTGCCTGGCCTGCGGGGACAGGGCGTGGAAGCGGGCGCTGAACCTGGCCCGCAGCGAGCTGTCCTCGGGCAGCGCGTCCGGCGCGGGCGCGGTGCCGCCCAGCTGCTCGGAGGTCAGCGCGCGGGCCAGCTCGGTGAGCGCGAGCGGGTTGCCCCGGGCCAGGTCGGCGACGTCGTCGGCCAGGCCCGGCGCGAGGCCGGGGCGCAGGTCGCGCAGCACGCGCAGGCTGTCGCCGTGGTCGAGCGGGTCCAGCCGCACCCACGGCAGGCCCAGCGGCCCGCCCTCCGTGGCGACCAGCAGGGCCACCGGCTCGTCGGCGGCGTGCGCGGCGAGCTCCACCAGCCAGTCGGTGTCCTCCAGGAGGTGCGCGTCGTCGACGCACAGCAGCACTTCGCGGTCGGTCGGGGCGGCGGCCTCCCGTGCGGCGGCGAGCATCGCGGTCTTGCCCGACCCCGGGCCGCCCCGCAGCACCAGCGCCCCACCGTGACCGGCGCGGGCGCGGGCGAGCAACGCGTCGACGGCGACGCGCTGCCGGTCACGTCCGCGCAGCATGCGGCCAGTCTGTCGGGAGTTCCGCGGCGAGCGGAAGGGCTCGGGGCAAAATTATCTACCAGTGTTAGTTTTCGGCCCCGGACCGGTGGTTGCACCGATGCGCGGCGCTCACCCGGTGGCGCAGGGTCATTGCTGTCCGTAGTTCCCTGCCAAGCGAGGTGTACACCGACGTGCAACTCCGCAAACTGATCCCCGCGCTGATCCCGGCGCTGGCCCTGTCCCTGGTCGGCGTGACGCCGGCGAACGCCGAGGTCGAGTACCGGCGCGGTCCCGCGCCGACCAGTTCGAGCATCGAGGCGTCCCGCGGCCCGTTCGCCACGGCCACCACCACGGTGTCCTCCTTGTCGGTCTCCGGTTTCGGCGGCGGCACGATCTACTACCCGACCAGCACCGCCGAGGGCACCTTCGGCGCGATCGCCATCTCGCCCGGCTTCACCGGCACGCAGTCCACCATCTCGTGGCTGGGCCCGCGCATCGCGTCGCAGGGCTTCGTGGTGTTCACCATCGACACCAACAGCACCCTGGACCAGCCCGACAGCCGGGCGAGCCAGCTGCTGTCCGCGCTGGACTACCTGACCCAGCGCAGCTCGGTGCGGACCCGGATCGACGCCTCCCGGCTCGGTCTGATGGGTCACTCGATGGGCGGCGGCGGCACGATGCGCGCCGCCGAGCAGCGCCCGTCCCTGCAGGCGGCGATCCCGCTGACCGGGTGGCACACCGACAAGTCCTGGGGCAACAACCGGGTGCCGACCCTGGTCGTCGGCGCCGAGGACGACTCGGTGGCGCCGGTGTCGTCGCACTCCATCCCGTTCTACACCTCGCTGCCGTCCACCCTGGACAAGGCGTACCTGGAGCTGAACGGCGCCAGCCACTTCGCGCCCAACAGCTCCAACACGACGATCGCGAAGTACAGCATCGCGTGGCTCAAGCGGTTCATCGACAACGACACCCGCTACGAGCAGTTCCTGTGCCCCTCGCCCCCCGACAGCTCGCTGATCTCGGACTACCGGGACACCTGCCCGCACTCGGTCTGAGCGGCGGGTCGGCAGACCCGGGCGTGGCGTCGCGGTCGACCGCGGCGCCACGCCCGTTCCACGTCCGTTGACGCGGTGTCGGCTACCCGCCGGCACCGCGTGTTTCGTCGTACCCACTTGCGAGTGAATTTTGGTCCGCAAACATGCGGAATGCCCACCCAGCGATTGGTCTCGTCGGCGTCAACGACACTTTTCAGTGAAATCGGTTACGATCATTGAGCTAGTCATTCCCTGTCGTGCGGAATAAACCCTCGCCGGTACCGGAAGATCACCCGTTAATTACTTGCGGGGTGGACAACGTCCACGGTGAGTGCGCAAACGGGGGCTGGTTGACCCTCAGGGGGGTCGTCACATCGGCCGCTTCCCGTGCCCCGTTCAGGCTCACTACCGTCAACCCGGACCAATGAACGAATTCCGATTGGCGGTGTGACGCGGTGACTGTGACCGATTCGGACTTGGACACCGAGCGACCTCGGCTCAGCCTCGGCACGGCGGCGGCGCGGAACCTGGCGACGACGACGAAGTCCGTTCCCCAGATGCAGGGCATCACCTCGCGGTGGCTGCTCAAGCTCCTGCCCTGGGTGGAGGCGAAGGGCGGTGCCTTCCGGGTCAACCGCAGGCTCAGCTACTCCGTCGGCGACGGGCGGCTGACGTTCACCAACATCGGCGCCGACGTCCGCGTGATCCCGCAGGAGCTGACCGAGCTGGCGCTGCTGCGCGGTTTCGAGGACGTCGAGGCCCTGGCCGCGCTGGCCGACCGGTTCGAGCAGCGCGAGTACGAGCCGGGTGCGGTCATCGTGCAGGTCGACCAGCCGCAGGACGCGGTCTACCTCATCGCGCACGGCAAGGTGAACATGATCGGCCAGGGCGAGTACGGCTCGCAGACCGTGCTCGGCACGCTCGCCGACGGCGAGCACTTCGGCGGCCAGGTGCTCGCCGGGCCGCAGGGCGAGTGGGACCGCACGTTCAAGGCCGTCACGCCGGTCATCGCCCTGGTGCTGCCGTGGGACGTGTTCGAGCGGCTCAACGGCGAGGCGGGCGGGCTGCGCGCGCACATCCAGCGCATGTTCGCGGCCGGCGAGGGCAAGTCCAACGCCTACGGCGAGGCCGAGATCGACATCGCCTCGGGCCACGAGGGCGAGCCGGACCTGCCCGGCACGTACGTGGACTACGAGGTCGCGCCGCGCGAGCTGGAGCTCAGCGTCGCGCAGACCGTGCTGCGGGTGCACAGCCGCGTCGCCGACCTCTACAACCACCCGATGGACCAGGTCGAGCAGCAGTTGCGGCTGACCATCGAGGCGCTGCGCGAGCGCCAGGAGCACGAGATGGTCAACAACCGCGACTTCGGGCTGCTCAACAGCGCGGACCTCAAGCAGCGCATCCACACCCGCAGCGGCCCGCCCACCCCGGACGACATGGACGACCTGCTGGCCACCGTGTGGAAGGAGCCGACCGCGTTCCTGGCCCACCCGCGGGTCATCGCGGCGTTCGGCAACGAGTGCACCAAGCGGGGGATCTACCCGTCGACCATCGACCTCAACGGCCACCACGTGCCCGCGTGGCGCGGTGTGCCCGTGCTGCCGTGCAACAAGATCCCGCTGACCAAGACCCGCACCAGCTCGATCATGCTGCTGCGCGCCGGCGAGCACAACCAGGGCGTCATCGGCCTGCACCAGACCGGCCTGCCCGACGAGTACCAGCCCGGTCTGAACGTGCGGTTCATGGGCATCAACGAGAAGGCGATCATCTCCTACCTCGTCAGCGCCTACTACTCCACCGCGATCCTCGTGCCGGACGCGATCGGCGTGCTGGAACACGTGGAGCTCGGCCGCGAAGACTGACCATCCCCCTGACCAGATTGGGCAGCTGACGTGACCGTGACAGACCCCGGCCTCGCACCCGAAGAGGCCGAGCAGCAGCGGCAGAGCCTGAGCACCGCGAGCGCGCGGAACCTGGCGAGCACCACCAAGTCCACCCCCCAGATGCAGGGCATCTCGCCGCGGTGGCTGCTGCGGAAGCTGCCCTGGGTGGCCACCCGGGCAGGCACGTACCGGGTCAACCGCCGCCTCACCTACGCCGTCGGCGACGGGCGGGTGAGCTTCACCAGCACCGGCGCCGAGATCCGGGTCATCCCGCAGGAGCTGCGCGAGCTGCCGATGCTGCGCGACTTCCCGGACGACGACGTCCTGACCGCGCTGGCGGACCGGTGCCGGCAGCGGGAGTTCCAGCCCGGCGAGCTCCTGGTGTCCTCCGGTGAGCGGGCCGACGAGGTCGTCCTGGTCGCGCACGGCAAGGTGAGCAAGATCGGGCGCGGCCAGTACGGCGACCAGACCGTGCTCGGCACGCTGGCCGACGGCGACCACTTCGGTGGCGAGGTGTTGTACGGCGACGAGCTGACCTGGGACTACACCGTCAAGGCGATCACGCCGGTGACCGTCCTGGTGCTGTCGTGGCAGTCGGTGCAAGAGCTCGGGGATCGGGCGGACGCGCTGCGGGAGCACATCGAGGCGTTCGCGCGCCAGGCGGGCAAGCCGCAGAACAAGCACGGCGAGGCGGCGATCGAGATCGCCTCCGGCCACGAGGGCGAGCCGGACCTGCCGGCGACGTACGTGGACTACGAGCTGGCGCCGCGCGAGTACGAGCTGGAAGTGGCGCAGACCGTGCTGCGGGTGCACACCCGCGTCGCCGACCTCTACAACCACCCGATGAACCAGACCGAGCAGCAGTTGCGGCTGACCATCGAGGCCCTGCGCGAACGTCAAGAGCACGAGATCCTCAACAACCGCCGGATCGGGCTGCTGCACAACGCGGACCTCAAGCAGCGCATCCACACCCGGGGCGGCCCGCCCACCCCGGACGACCTGGACGAGCTGGTGTCCCGGCGGCGCAAGACGGCGTTCATGCTGGCCCACCCGCGCACGATCGCCGCGTTCGGCCGGGAGGCCAGCAAGCGCGGCGTGTACCCGGGGACGGCGGACGTGGACGGCACCAAGGTGGTCACCTGGCGGGGTGTGCCGCTGCTGCCGTCGGACAAGATCCCGATCTCGCCGCAGCACACCACCTCGATCCTGGCCATGCGGATCGGCGAGGAGGACAGCGGCGTGATCGGCCTGCACCAGCCCGGCATCCCGGACGAGGTGCAGCCCAGCCTGAACGCCCGGTTCATGGGGATCGACGAGAAGGCCATCGTGTCCTACCTCGTCAGCGCCTACTTCTCGGTGGCCGTGCTGGTGCCGGACGCGCTCGGCATCCTTGAGCACGTGGAGATCGGTCGGTCCTGACCACTCGGAGTCGACGGCAGCCGGGCCACCACACCCGGCTGCCACTCCTCCCCTGCCGCTTGCTCCTCTCCTGCGGCTCTCCCGTGCCCTTCTTCCCTGCCTTTCTCTCCCGTCCCCTTCTGCGCTTTCTCCCCCTGCCCTCACTTCCGCGCCCGCGCGGCCGGCGCCAATCCTCCGGAGGAGGGCGCTTCCCCCCCGAACAGGAGCTGTGGCGATGACCGACCTGGACGTGAGCCTCGATCACCGGTCCGCGCACGAGGTGTTGAACTGGAGCCGTGCCGGGGTCGACCCGGCGTTGCGGAGCGCGGTCGACCGGTTGCCGGACTCCATGCGGACGATCGCGGGCTACCACTTCGGCTGGTGGGACGAGCACGGCAGGCCGACGGGCGCGGACGCGGGCAAGGCGATCCGGCCCGCGCTGGCGCTGCTCGGTGCGCAGGCGGTGGGCGGCGCGGTGAACGCGGCGCTGCCGACCGCGGTGGCGGTGGAGCTGACGCACAACTTCTCGTTGCTGCACGACGACGTCATGGACGGCGACACGACCCGGCGGCACCGGCCGACGGCGTGGCACGTGTTCGGCGTGAACCCGGCGATCCTGGCCGGTGACGCGCTGCTGACGTTGGCGATGGACGTGTTGGCGGGCAGTGGTCACCCGCAGGCGCAGCAGGCGATCCGGGTGCTGTCGGCTGCGGTGCAGCGGTTGTTGGACGGGCAGAGCGCGGACCTGTCCTTCGAGGAGCGCGCCGACGTGCGGTTGGCGGAGTGCGTGCGGATGGCCGAGTGCAAGACCGGTGCGCTGCTGGGTGCGTCGTGCGCGTTGGGCGCGTTGTTCGGCGGCGGTCGGCCCGAGCAGGTGGAGCACCTGCGGTCGTTCGGCGAGCGGGTCGGCTTGGCGTTCCAGTTCGTGGACGACCTGCTCGGCATCTGGGGCGACTCGGAGGTGACGGGCAAACCGGTGTACTCGGATCTGCAGAACCGCAAGAAGTCCCTGCCGGTGGTGGCCGCGCTGACGTCGGACACCCCCGCCGGCCGTGAACTCCACTCGCTCTACCACGCCGAGCACCAACTCACCCCGGTCGAGCTGGCGCGTGCGGCGGAGCTGATCGAGGAGTCGGGCGCCCGTGCGTGGGCACAAAGCCGCGCCGACGACCTCCTCGTCCGCGCGCGGGAGCACCTGCGTGCCGCGGGACCAGCCGAGCGCGCCGCACGCGAACTGGACGCCGTCGCCCGCTTGGCCACTCGCCGTGACCACTGAGCGCCGAGCGACCTCCAATAGCCTCCGACCTGCGGTTTTTCTGCGGAGAGGAACTACGAACGAGTGAACATAAAAGAAGGACCAAAGAAAACGCCGTTATCGCCCAGGTGAAACGTCGGTTGAAACAACGAGGCCGGCAACCAACCCCTGCCCTGCCACCCACCACCCCGCGCCCACCGCACCCTCCGAATCCCGACAGCCGGCCTGACGAGTCACCCAGATCCGACGAGGAGCCCCGCCGTGGCCTTTCCCTTAGTGCTGCTGGCCTCACCCCGGTCGTTCTGCGCCGGGGTCGAACGGGCCATCGAGATCGTCGACCGCCTCCTGGACCAGCGCGGTGGCCCGGTCCACGTGCGCAAGCAGATCGTGCACAACACCCACGTCGTGGCCGAGCTGGAGGCACGTGGCGCGGTGTTCGTGGACGAGCTGGACGCGGTGCCGGACGGCGCGGTCGTGGTGTTCTCCGCGCACGGGGTGTCGCCCGCGGTGCGGGAGGAGGCCGCGCGGCGAGGGCTGGAGGTGGTCGACGCGTCCTGCCCGCTGGTGACGAAGGTGCACGCGGAGGCGAAGCGGTACGCGGCGCGTGGCGACACGGTGGTGCTGATCGGGCACGCCGGGCACGAGGAGGTCGAGGGCACGCTCGGCGAGGCACCCGAGCAGATGGTGCTGGTGGAGACCGTCGCGGACGTGGCGGCACTGGAGGTGCCGGACCCGACCAGGGTCTCCTACCTGACCCAGACCACGCTCGCGGTGGACGAGACGGCCGAGGTGCTGGCCGCGTTGCGGGAGAAGTTCCCGGCGTTGCGAGGGCCGTCGGCGGCGGACATCTGCTACGCCACCACCAACCGGCAGGACGCGGTGCGCGAGATCGCGCATGACGCCGACCTGGTGCTGGTGGTCGGTTCGGAGAACTCCTCGAACTCGGTGCGGCTGGTGGAGACCGCCCGTCGGATGGGCACGCCCGCGCACCTGGTCGACGACGCGTCCGGCATCCGGGCGGAGTGGCAGGACGGCGCGCGGGTGGTCGGGGTGAGCGCGGGCGCCTCGGCGCCGCCGCGGCTGGTGGACGAGGTGGTCGAGGCGCTGGGCGCGTGGGACGTCCAGGTGCGCGAGACGGCACGGGAGACGATCCAGTTCACCCTGCCGACCGCGGTCCGACCCCGGTGACGTCACCGCCCGGTCGGTCCTCAGTGGACCGACCGGGCGGCGGAAACCGCAAGCGGCGCAACCCGCCTCGCTCGTACCCGCCTCACTCGTAGGAGACGGCCTGCAGGACGTTCAACCGGGCGGCGCGGATCGCGGGCAGGATCGCCGCGACCACGCCGACCACGGCGGCGATCAGGAGGTAGCTGCCCAGCTGCGCCCACGGGATGCCGAGGTCGGTGAACCCCTGGTCCGCGAGCGCCCGGACCGCCGCGACGCCCAGCGCGGTGCCCACCACCAGGCCGAGCAGCGCGCCGAACACCGAGATCACCACCGATTCGACGGTGATCATCCGCATCACCTGCGCGCGGCGCATTCCGATCGCCCTCAGCAGCCCGAGCTCACGGGTCCGCTCGATCACCGACAGCGCCAGCGTGTTGATCACGCCGAGCACCGCGATGAGGATGGCCAGGGCGAGCAGGATCTGGATCATGATCAGCACGGTGTCGAGCTGCGCGGCCTGCTGCTCCGCGTACGAACCGAGGTCCTGCACGGACACCTCGGGGTTGTCGGCGAACAGCGGCTCGATGCCCTGGCGCAGGTCGGCGACGTTCACCCCGGGGTCGGCCTTGATGAACGCGCTGCTGATCTGCGGCAGCGCGAACTCGTCGACCGCCGACCGGGGCAGGATGACGGCATCGGTCACCACCACGCTCTTGGCCAGCACGAACGCGACCGTGTAGCTGCGCGGCCCGCCCTTGGTGGTCTGCACCTCCGCCGTGCTGCCCTGGCGCAGGTTCAGCGCGGTGGCGGTGGCCTCGTCCAGGCCGATCTCGCCGTCGCCGAGGTCGCCGATCGTGCCGCTGGTGGTGCTGAGCCCGAAGATGCGCTCCATCGCGGGCACGTCGGTGACCACCGTGCCGAACTTGCGCTGCCCGTCGATCACGACACCGTCGTTGTACCAGCCGAACCCGGACTCCACGCCCGGCGTGGCGAGCACCCGGTCCATCCGGTCGGCGGTGAACGTGCCGCTGGTCTCGCCGTTGGCCGACTCACCGGAGATGATCAGGTCGGCCTTGATCTGCGTGTCGGCGACCTTGGTGATGCTGGTGGTGGCCGAGGTGAGCACCACGCTCACGCCGGTGATCAGGGCGATGCCGACCATCAGCGCGGCGGCGGTGATGGCGGTGCGGCGCGGGTTGCGCGCGGAGTTGCGCCGGCCGAGCGTGCCGGGCACCGACCAGGCGAGCAGCTTGCCGATCACGGACACGACGGGCCTGCTGATCAACGGTGTCAGCAGTGCGACGCCGACGAACGAGACCAGCAGCCCGGCCATGATGAGCCACAGCGTCCCGTCGGCGAAGCCGAGGCCGAGCATCCCGCCGCCGACCAGCGACAGCGCGGCGCCCGTGACGGTCAGCTTGGTCAGCGGCCGGTCGGGGGTGGCGGCCTCGCGCAGTGCGGCGACCGGTGCGATGCGGGAGGCGCGCACGGCGGGCAGCAACGCCGCCAGCACGGTGACCACGATGCCGACCGCGAACGAGGAGATGATCGCCGAGGAGGGCACCGAGAGGCCCGCGAGGTGCAGGCTGCCGCCGCCGATGGTGCTGAACAGGTTCGCCAGCAGGGCGCCGACGCCGATGCCCGCGGCCAGGCCGACCACGGCGGCGACGAGACCGATGACCACCGCCTCGATCACGACGGAGGCGATCATCTGCTTGCGGCTCGCGCCCATGGCCCGCAGCAGCGCCAGCTCTCGGGTGCGTTGCGCGACGATGATGGAGAAGGTGTTGAGGATGATGAAGATGCCGACGAACAGCGCGATGCCCGCGAAGCCGAGCAGCACGTAGTTGAAGAACGCGAGCCCTTCGCCGATCTCGTCGGCCGACTCGCTCGCCAGCTGCTCGCCGGTCTTGGCCTGGTAGGCGTCACCCAGTCGGGCCTGCACGCGGTCGCGCAGCGCGGCCTGCGACACGCCTTCGTCGGCCAGCACGGTGATGGTGCTGTACGCGCCGGGCGTGCCGAGCAGGAGTTGTTGGGCCGTGGTCTCGGTGAAGGCGGTGGTGAGCTCGCCGCCCAGGGAGTCGCGGTCGCCGGGGTAGCCGAAGATCCCTGCGACGGTGAACGTGCGCTTCGGCTCCAGGGTGAGCACGGACATCCGCTCGCCGACCTGGAACCCGCCGGTCTCGGCCAGGTAGGCGCTGATCGCCACCTCGTCGTCGCGTCGGGGCGGTGTGCCCTCGCGCAGCTCCTCCTGGCCGTCGTCGCGCCAGGCGGTGCCGACGCGTGGCGCGCCGGAGGTGGTGAGCACCTTGCCGTTCTCGCCGATGGGTCGGGCCGAGCCGGTGACGTCGCCGACCGCGGTGCGCACGCCGTCGACCGACGCGACGGCCTTGACGTCGTCGGCGGTCAGGGTGCCGGCGAGTGCGGCCTCGGGGTCGTCCTCGTCGATCTTGGGTCGCACCGCGACCTGGACGTCCACTTCGGAGTAGACGGTGGCGAAGAGGTCCTTGAACGAGCGGTCGAGCGTGTCGGTCAGCACGAACGAGCCGGACACGAACATCACGCCGAGCACGACGGCCAGGCCGGACAGGACCAGCCGCAGCTTGCGTGCGAGCACGCTCTTGAGCGTCGCCTTCAGCATCAGGCCACGACCAGCCGGTCGTCGCCGTCGAGGGCCTTCATGGTGTCGAGCACGGCGGCGGCGGTGGGTTCGTGCAGTTCGCGCACGATCCGGCCGTCGGCCAGGAAGATGACGCGGTCGGCGTAGGAGGCGGCGTTCGGGTCGTGGGTCACCATGACGACGGTCTGGCCGAAGTCGCGGGCCGAGCGCCGGAGGAAGCCGAGGACCTCGGCGCCGGAGCGCGAGTCGAGGTTGCCGGTGGGCTCGTCGGCGAACACGACGTCGGGCCGGGCGACCAGGGCGCGGGCGCAGGCCACGCGTTGCTGCTGACCGCCGGACAGCTGCGTCGGCCGGTGCGTGAGCCGGTCGCGCAGGCCGACGGTGTCGATCACGACGTCGAACCAGGCGCGGTCGACCTGCCGGCCGCCGATGGCGAGCGGGAGGGTGATGTTCTCCTCGGCGGTGAGCGTCGGCAGCAGGTTGAACTGCTGGAAGATGAAGCCGACCTGGTTGCGGCGCAGGTCGGTGAGGGCCTTGTCCCCCAAGCCGTCGACCCTGGTGCCGCCGATCCACACCTCACCGGAGTCGATCACGTCGAGTCCGGCCAGGCAGTGCATGAGCGTCGACTTGCCCGACCCGGACGGTCCCATGATCGCGGTGAACCGGCCGCGGTCGAACTCGACGCTCACCCCCGCCAGCGCGGTGACCGCGGCTTCCCCCGTGCCGTAGGACTTCCACACGTCCACCGCTCTCGCGGCAGCCCCTGCCTTGCCCGTCACCGGTCCTCCACCCCTGTGCCCGGACGGCGCTCGCCGTCACGGGAGCAAATGTGGCGGATCAGTGGGTGGCGGCGCGTCGGGAATGACCCCGGAATCGTGGTCGGGGTATTTCCCGGAGGCGGTTGCGGGATTGCCGAACTTCAATCCCCTCAAGTGTTCCGCGGCGTCGGCGTGATCACGGATCTCGCACCGCCCGGTGCACTTGGTGATCGCTTCGGCCGATCCGTCCCCGGCGATCGGGAGCCGAACGGCGGGCGAACGAGAGGTGAAGCGACCCGATCATCCGATGCCTGGGCACAGGCCCGGCACAGCGGCGGACACCGCCCGGAAGCGACTGGGCACACACCGTCGCGATGACACGCCGACTCTCCCACATGTCGGGAAAACCGAGACAGGAGGCGTGATCGCTCGTAGGGTCTACCGGCGTCAGCGAACCTGACCCCGCGCGACCAAGATCAACGCCGACCGCTTTGAGGAGCTGGTGTGTCGACCCTCCGGGTGCGCCCCTACACCAGAACCGGCGGGCGTACGCGCTCCGCGACGACGCTGGCCATCGAGACCATCGTGACGACGAATGAAAGGGCGGCGCGAGACGCCCTCACGTCGACCGCGGAACACCGCGTGATCAGCGATCTGTGCCGCAATCCGCATTCCGTCGCGGAAGTGGCGGCGACGTTGCGGTTGCCGCTCGGCGTGGTTCGCGTGCTGTTGGCGGATATGTCCGACATGAGCCTGATCAACGTGCACGAGGGTCACGCGATCGACGACAAGGGCAGGCCGTCACTTGAGTTGATGGAACGCGTCCTGATGGGGTTGCGCCAGATCTGAGCGTTCCCGCAACGCGTGCACGACGGCGATCATGTCCTCCTTGTCGTGGCCGAGGTCCACGGCGCGGGTGAACAGGGCCAGGCACGCGTCCAGCAGCGGTGAGGCGACCCCGGCGGCACGGGCGGCGTCGGCGATCAGCTGGTTGTTCGTCAGCACGTCGCGGGCCGCCGCCTGGGCCTCGAAGTCGGCGGCGAGGAGCTTCGAGGCCTTCGCGCGGGACACCTTGCTGGCCATCGGGCCCTTGTCCAGCACCTCGACCAGCGTGCCGAGGTCCAGGTCGTGCCGTTCGGCGAAGTGGAACGCCTCGGCGATGCCGGTGGACATGGTGATCAGGAACAGGTTCACGGCCAGCTTCATCAGCAGGGCGTCGGGCGACCGGCCGCAGTCGACCACCTCGGCGCACATCGGCGCGATCACCTCGCGCACCAGGGCCACGGGTTCGGGGTCGCCCGCGAGCATGGCCACCAGTTCGCCGGCCTCGGCCGGGCCGCGTGAGCCGGAGACCGGGGCCTCGACGTAGTCGCCGCCGGCGGCGCGGACGTCGGTGGCGAGGTCGCGCGAGTAGCCGGGGGAGGTCGTGCCCATGTGCACGACGGTGCGGCCGTTGACGTGGTCGGCGAACCGGTCCGTGCCGCGGTCGAGGACGGCGTCGATCGCACCCTCGTGGGCGAGCATGAGGATCACGACCTCGGCGTCGGCGAACACCTCGGCCGGGGTCCGCGCGACCCGGGCGCCCGCCGCGCGCAGCGGCTCGGTCCGGTGCGGCGAGCGGTTCCACACCACGAGCGGCCGGCCGGACCGGGCCAAGTTGAGCGCCATCGGCTGACCCATGATGCCGAGACCGACGAAACCGACCTCCACCGAGACCTCCTCACACGACGGCACGGCGCCGTCCCCTGGCGGGATTCAACGCCGTGCCGGTGCTGCCGGTCTTGAACGGTGGTGCGCCGCGCGCGTCCTGAGCGTTGAACTCGGGGGTCCTGAACGTAGGACTCTCGCGTTCTGAAGGTAGGACTCGCGCGTTCTGAACGTAGGACACGCGCGTTCTGAAGGTAGGACACGCGCGTTCTGAACGTAGGACTCTCGCGTTCTGAAGGTAGGACTCTCGCGTTCTGAAGGTAGGACACGCGCGTTCTGAAGGTAGGACACGCGAGGGGTGGGGGGTGGGGTGGGGGTTAGGAGGTGGGGAGGCGGACCAGGGTGGCGCCTTCCTTGGTGTCGCGCACGACGAACTCCGAGATGTCGTGCCAGCGCATGCCCACCGAGGCCTGGAGGGTGACCGGGTCCTTGCTCGGACCCGACCCTGTCACCAGCCACGAGCCGATGACCATCGCCTCGCCGGTGCGCGACTTCGCCACCAGCTCGCACCGGGTGGGCCCCTTGGCGCCCTTCACCTCGACCTGCAACGACGTGCCCCACGGCTCGGGGCTGGCCGAGAGCCGGGCGAACACGCCGGTCGCGGGATCGGTGCGGGTGATGGTGCCGGAAGCGTCCGGGGCGCCCTTCGCCACGTTGGACTGCTCCGGCACCGCGGGTGTGGACGAGGAACCGGCGACCGGGTCGGACGGTGCGGCGACGTTCACCGACACGACCGCGGTCACCGCGATGAGCACCGCCGCGGCGGCGGCGGCCAGCAGCGCGACGTTGCGGCGCTTGCGCGCCCTGGTTTCCGAGACCGAGTCGAGCATCGCGCGCACCGAACGGCCGTCGGGCCGCTCCCCCGCGTTGGCGCGCAGCATGCCGTTGGCGTCGGCCTCGTCGAGCAGATCGGGCAGTTCGGCGAAATCGCGCAGGTCGAGCGCACATCGACGGCATTGGGCGAGGTGGTTCTCGAACGCGTCGACCTCGTCCTCATCGAGGACACCGAGGACGTACGCCGCCACGTCGATGTGGTTCGGCAGCGAAGTCACCTGTTCAGCCCCGATCCTGCAAAGCACGCCGCAGGGCGCGAAGCGCGTAGTACACCCTGGACTTCACCGTGCCGGGCGGTACCCCGAGCACCGCTGCGGCCTCCCCGACGGTCCGATCCCTCAAGTACGTCTCGAGAATAGCCTCCCGGTGTTCCTCCGTCAGTCCGTTCATCGCTTCGGCTACGACTATGGCCGCCAGCGTGCGGTCCGCTTCGTCCCGCTGCGGGGCCTCGTCGGACGGCGTCAACTCCGACTCCTGCGGTCGGACGCTCCGCTTGCGACGGTCGTCGATGACCAGCCGCCGGGCGACGGTGAACAGCCAGGAGCGCAGCAGGACGGGGTCCCGCTCCAGCTTCTCGGCGTTGCGCCACGCCCGTACGAGCGTCTCCTGGACGATGTCCTCTGCCCACTGCCGGTCGCTGCCGGTCAGCCTCATGGCATGCCCGAGCAGCGCGCTGCCGAACTCCTGGTAGAGCCTGCGGATCAGCTCGTCTTCCAGACTCAAGTCCGGCCAACTGTGATCTCTTTGGGGGGAAGTGCTGCGTCTGTGCCGCGCCACGCCGAGCATCCAAGCGCGCCGGAGGCCGCCGCGTCGAGGGTTTGGCCGCAAAAAAAGTCGTTGATTTGTTCGTGAACCGTCATCGCATCGTGTCCGTACTCCACGGTATCCGCTTCAAAGGCTCGGACCCGGTGTCCCCGGTCCCTAGGCCTTTTGGCGGACCCGCCAGCAGGAGAAAGGACCAAGGATGCGAAGTCGACGTTCGGCGAAGGCGTTGCTGCTGGCTCCGGCGGCAGCGGCGTTGATGCTGGTCAGCGCGTGTGGCGCGGCCGGGATCAACAACGCTGCCAACCAGAACCCCGCGGCCGGCGCCGGTTCCGGTTCGACGACTCTCCAACAGCAGCCGGAATTCGGCAAGGAGCCGCACCAGATGCTGTCGGCGACCGAGTCGAAGCAGGTCGGGTGGTTCGTGGCGGACGCGGGCGGCTTCGCGCTGTACCGCTACGACAAGGACACCGCGAAACCGGCGAAGTCCAATTGCGATGGCGAGTGCCTGAAGATGTGGCCCCCGGTGCTGGTCAGCGACCACACCATGACCTCGGGCGTCGACCCGACGCTGGTGGGTTCGGTGGCCCGCGCGGACGGCAAGAAGCAGGTCACGCTGGCCGGCTGGCCCCTGTACCGGTACGCGGGCGACAAGAAGGCGGGCGACATCGCCGGGCAGGGCAAGGGCGGCGCGTGGTTCGCGGTGACGCCCGAGGGCAAGAAGGCGCAGGCCAACGACGGCGCGGCGCCCGGCCAACCGTCCACCGGCGACGGCTACTAGGACGAGAACCCCATGTCAGCCAAGCGTTTCGCGGCGGTCGTGCTGGCCCTGAACCTGCTGGTGCTGCCCGCGTTGCCCGGTGTGGCGCACGCCGACGACCCGCCCGGTGCGGGGCCGGTGGAGCAGACACCGCTGGGCCCGATCACCGCTTCGGACAAGGAACTGCTGGTCAAGGTGCGACTGGCCGGCCTGTGGGAGATGCCCATGGGTGAGGAGGCGCAGACCCGTGCGGCCAGCACGCGGGTCAAGGAGGTCGGCGCGCAGTTGGCCAGTGACCACACGTTCCTCGATGAGCGGGTGGTGCGGCTGGCGTCCCAGATGGGCGTGCCGCTGCCGGACGAGGCCAACGCCGACCAGCAGTCGTGGATGGCGGAGATGCGGTCCCGCACGGGCGCGGCGTTCGACGACTCGTTCGCCAACCGGCTGCGTGCCGCGCACGGGTCGATCTTCCCGGCCATCGCGGCGGTGCGGGCCACCACCCGCAACGAGGCGATCCGGCAGTTCGCCCAGGTGTGCAACCAGATCGTGCTCAAGCACATGACCCTGTTGGAGAGCACCAACATGGTCACCGACATGGGCCTGTCCAAGCCGGTGGCCGCCGGTGCGGCGCCCGCGGCGGCGGTGAACGCCGACCCGGTGCGCGCGGCGGCCCAGATCCCGTCGGACGGCCCGAGTCCCCTCGTCGTGCTCCTCATGTGCCTGGCAGGCGCGGTGGTGACGATCGGGATCCTGCGCCTGCTGCGGCCTCGCGGCAACGTCAAGTGAGAGGAGGTGGTCCGTCAGAACGGATAACGCAGTCGCACTACCAGCGCGTCTCCCATCGCGTGGAGACTTCCACACCCTCGAACCCGCCCGGCAGGTCGTGACCACTCCTGCGCGGCCCGCCGGGCGGGTCGGCCCCTGAGGGCCGGCCCCGCGGGGTCGGCCACGGGTCGGCCTCTCCCACCGCCTGCGAGTTCTCTCCCGCCATCTCGGAGGTAAGACCAGTGCTCACCCAGGTTCCGCTGCTGATCGCCCAGGCGACCGGCGGCGACCACGACGCCGGAGTGCGCCACGTCGCGCAGATCTCGGCGCGTCTGGCCTACGCGACCATGTGCGCCACCCTGTGCTGGGGCGTGCTGATCGCGACGGGCTGGGCCAACAAGATCTCCGGCAGACAGGGGTTGCGCAACAGCCACATGGTGCTGGCGACCATGGCCCTGACGTTCGGGTCGCTGCACGCCATCTCGTTCACCCTGTTGCAGCTCGGCGCGTTCTCGTACTTGAAGGTCCTGGTGCCGTTCTACGACGGCGGCCTGTTCCGGCACGCCCTGGGCACCCTCGGCCTGGAGATCATGCTGACCATCGCGGTCACCGCGGGTCTGCGCAAGAAGGTCTACTACCGCAAGTGGCTCAGGCTGCACCAGCTGGCCTACGTCGCGGTCACCGTCACCGTGGTCCACTCCTGGTTCGGCGCGATCGCGAACGGCAACCTGGCCGTGCTGTGGCTGGCCGGCCTCACCATCCTGATCCCCACGGCGACCATCGCCATCGCCCGCTTCCTGCCGCCGGACTGGCTGGTGCGGCTGGGCATGCTGGAGCCGGAGCCCGGTTTCGAGCCGGAGCCGGACGGCGCGGGCGGCAGCGCGTTGGACATCAGCGTCGACAACGAGCGCTGCCACCGCTACGGCATCTGCCAGGCGGAGGCGCCCGGGTTGTTCCAGCTGGTCGACGACGAGCGCCTGCGTTACGAGCGCAGGCCACCGCCGGAGCAGTTCGCCCAGGCGCGGGCGGCCGCGCGTGCCTGCCCGATGCGGGCGATCGAGCTGCGGGAGCGTGTGCGGTGAAGAACGAGGAACGGGTGGTCATCGCGGGCGGCGGGTTGGCCGGGCTGCGCGCGGGCGAACGGCTGCGGGAGCTGGGCTTCCGCGGCGAGATCGCCATCGTGAGCGCGGAACGGCACCTGCCCTACCACCGACCCGCGCTGTCCAAGGAGGCCATCAACGGCGAGCTGATCGCGTCCGACCTGCGGTTGACCATCAGCCGGGAGTTGGACGCGGTGTGGCGGCTGGGCACCGCGGCAACGCACCTGGAGCCGGACCGGCACGTGGTGGGCCTGCCCGGCGGCGAGGAGCTGCGCTACGACGGGTTGATCATCGCGACCGGCGTCGAGCCGCGCCACCTGGCGGGCGCGCCGCGCCAGGACCCGCGCATCCACGTGCTGCGCACGGTGGACGACGCGATCGCGATCAAGCAGGCGATCAACTCCACGCAGGGCCTGATCGTGGTCATCGGCGGCGGCCTCATCGGCTGCGAGATGGCCGCGTCGGTGAAGATGATGGGCCGTGACGTGGCCATCGTGAGCCGGTCGTCCACGTTGCTGGGCAACGCGGTCGGCAAGAACATCGCCGACACGGTCACCGAGGCGCACCGGGTGCGCGGTGTCCGGATGGCGATGGGCGTGAAGATCCGGCACTGGGTGCGCCAGGCGGGCGGGGTGGCGATCCACCTCTCCGACGGGCAGGTGTTCTTCGCCGCGGTCGTGGTGATCGCGGTGGGCGCCTCGCCGTCGATCGCCTGGCTGCGCGGGTCGGGTCTGGTGCTGGAGGACGGCGTGCTGTGCGACCCCACGTGCCACGTGGTCGGCGGGACCGACATCGTGGCCGCGGGTGACGTCGCGCGGTGGCCGAACCTCCGGTTCGGAGGACAACCGCGTCGGGTGGAGCACTGGCTCAACGCGGTGGAAATGGGGCGGGCGGCCGCGGAGAACCTGTTGGCGGGCAGGGAGAATTCGCGGCCGTTCACCCCAGTACCCCGGTTCTGGACCGAGCAGTACGGGATGCGCATCCAGGGGTCCGGGCTGCCGGCGATGGGCACGGACACCACGACGTTGGCCGGTTCGCAGAAGGACCACCGGACCATCACCGGGTTCATCAACGACGGGCGCCTGGTCGGGATGGTCGGGTTGGACGCGCCGACCGCGATGATCAAGCTGTCGACCGAGCTGTGGCGGCACAACCGGGTGACCGACAACGGATCGCAGCGGCGTCGTCCGCAGCACGTGCCCCAGCAGGACGCGGTGGCGAAGACCCCGCCGCCCGCCCCACCCGTGCAGCCGGCGCAACCGGCCCCACCCGCGCAACCGGCGCCGGTCGCGGCGGTGGGTCCGATGGCAGCACCGACCCGGATCGAGGAGTCGGTGCGATTCGAGGCGCCACGCACCGAGGCGGTGCACTTCGAGGCGCCGAGGCGGTCCCAGCCGACGCGGTCGGAGCAGTCCATGCGGTTCGAGGCCGTCCGGTCCGAGGCGCTGCGACTGGAGAACGCGCTGCTCCAGGAAGCGGTCCGGTCCGAGGCCGCGCGCTCGGAGTCGGCGCGTTCGGAGTCGGCGCGCGCCGCGTCGGCGAGCGCGGAATCCGTGCGCGCCCAGCCGGGACCGAACCACACGCGGTTCTCCGACCCGGTCGAGCTGGCCCGGGTGCCGCGCCAGCAGCAGGAGTCCCAGCCGCTGCCCATCCCGCCCTCGCACGCGCCGGTGGTGCGCTCGCGGTCGCACACCCGGTCGCTGGCCCGCACCGGACCGAAGGCCAGACCACGGTGACACGTCACCTGGACGCCGTGTCGCGGTAACCCCGACCGTCGACCATCCGGTTCCGGGACAGGGAAGTCGGGTCACCGCCCGTCGCGCGGTGGCCCGACTTCGCGGCACCGAAGGCTCGTCCCGGCACGACCCGCCCGTTCACAAACTGTTCTTGATGTGTGAAATATTCGGACATCGAGGACAGATTGACGCAAGTTTACCTCTCCGACAGGCTCCAGAGCCGTCCCCCAACCCGGTCTGGAGGTCCCTGTGCTCCGACTAGTTTCCTATCTGGCCTCGTTGGCGCTCGTCGCCCTGGTGCTCGTGACTGGTGGCGGCACGGCGCAAGCCGATGGCTGCTACACGTGGAACCGAACCCTCTCCTCGGGCGCGTCCGGCGAGGACGTGCGGCAGTTGCAGATCCGGCTGTCGGGCTACCCCGGCTACGGCGCGGTGCTCGGCATCGACGGCCAGTTCGGCCCGGCCACCAGGTCGGCCCTCGTGCGCTTCCAGCAGGCGTACGGGCTCGGGGCGGACGGAGTGGCGGGCAGCGCGACGTACTCGCGGCTCTACGCCCTGCAGGACGACGACTGCACGCCGATCAACTTCTCCTACGCGGAGTTGAACAACTGCAACTCCACCTGGGGCGGCGGCAAGGTGTCGGCGGCGACCGCGAAGTTCAACGCCCTGGTGTCGATGTGGAAGCTCCAGGCGATGCGGCACGCGTTGGGCGACCAGGCGATCCGGGTGACCAGCGGGTTCCGCAGCATCGCGTGCAACGACGCGGCCGGCGGCGCGTCCGACTCCCGACATCTCTACGGCGACGCGGTCGACCTCGGCGCCGGACCGCACTCCCTGTGCCGGCTCGCCCAGCAGGCCCGCAACCACGGCTTCAACGGCATCCTCGGCCCGGGCTACCCGGGTCACGGCGACCACACCCACGTCGACCACCGGGGCAGCCGCTTCTGGTCGGCGTCGTCCTGCGGCATCTGACCGATCCGACAGGGCACGACCCGGCGTCCGCGGGTTCACCCCTCGCCCCGCGGGCGCCGCTCCCCCGGACCCCGCCGGCACCACCCCTTCGACCGGCGGGGTCCGGTCCACGAGGAACCGCGGGCCGCGGGCGGGCGTCCCACACCCGTCCGGGGCCCGCGGCACACCCCTTCCGATCGGGGTCGAGCGCGGATCACCGGGCAAGCGCGGCCGAGTAGGGTTTGGGCGGGCTCAGGGTGAGGGGGCGCTATGGGGGCGCGGTCCGGCTTAGCGGACTTCGGGCGGTACGAGATCCGCGACCTGCTGGGGCAGGGCGGCATGGGCGTGGTGCACCGCGCCTACGACAGCGCCAACGACCGGGTCGTCGCGCTGAAGCGCCTCTCCGCCTCGGCCACCGACCACGAGTACCGCGCCCGGTTCCAGCGCGAGTCGCGCATCGCCGCCGGGCTGCGCCACCCGAATGTCATCCCGGTCAACGACTTCGGCGAGATCGACGGCCACCTCTACCTCGACATGATGCTGGTCGAGGGCACGGACCTGCGCCGCGCGCTCGGCGCGGGCGAGGTGGACCCGGTGCGGGCGCTGGAGATCCTCGCCCAGGTCGCCGCCGCGCTGGACGCCGCCCACGAGCGCGGCCTGGTCCACCGGGACGTCAAGCCGTCCAACATCCTGATCACCGCCGAGGACCACGCGTACCTGGCCGACTTCGGCATCGCGCGGGAGACCTCGCCCGAGGCCACCGCGCTGACCAGGTCCGGCGACCTCATCGGCTCCTGGGACTACATGGCCCCGGAACGACTATCCGGTGGTGCGGTCGACGGCCGGTCCGACCAGTACTCCCTGGCCTGCGTGCTGTTCGAGTGCCTGACCGGCCGGTTGCCGCACCCGGCCACCGACCCGGCCGCGAAGGTCGCCGCCCACCTCCTGCAACCGCCGCCCGCCCCGTCGGTGTTCAGCCCGACCGTCACCCCTGCTCTGGACGCGGTGGTCCTGCGCGGGCTGGCGAAGGACCCGGCACGGCGGTTCGAGTCGGCCGCGGCGCTGATCGCCGCCGCCCGGACCGCCGCGTACGACGGTGACACCGCGCGGGCCGCCCGGCCCACCTCGCCCGGCCAGGGGGACGACCAGGGCCGGTTGGTGCGCGCGATCCTGCGTTCCGCCAACAGGCCCCGCACCCCGCGCACCCGGCCGCAGGCCACCCCGTACCCGGGTCTGAGCGGGTTCGAACGGGCCGACGCCGACCTGTTCCACGGCCGCGAGCACGTCGTCACCGAACTGCTGGTCCGGTTGGCCGAGCAGGTCGGCGGCGGCGAGCCGGTGGTGGTGGTCGGCGCGTCCGGCGCGGGCAAGTCGTCCGTGCTCAAGGCCGGGCTGCTGCCCGCGCTGAGCTCGGAGGGCGACGACACGTGGCCGCAGGTGGTGTTGACGCCGGGCGTCGACCCGGTGGGCAACCTGGCCGCCGCGATGGCCGCGCACACCCCGGTCGGCGTCGCGGAGTGGACGCGGCTGATCTGGGAGACGCCGCTGCGGTTCGGCGAGTTCTGCGCCGGCCCGACGCGGCCGGTGATCGTGGTCGACCAGTTCGAGGAGGTGTTCAACGCGCCGGAGGCGGCCCGGTTGGCGTTCGCCACCGCCCTGACCGCCGCACGACCGGCGCTGGTCGTCCTGGCCGTGCGGGCCGACCTGCTGGACCGGTGCATCGAACTCGCGCCGCTGCGCCCCGCGCTCGCCGCGCCGGTGCTGCTGGGACCGCTGGACGCCACGGGGCTGCGGCAGGCGATCGTCAGCCCCGCCAAGGACTTCGGCGTCGACGTCGAGCCCGGCCTGCCCGAGCGGATGATCGCCGACCTGGGCGTGCGCGGCGAGATCGGCTACGACCCCGGCGCGTTGCCCCGGTTGGCGCACGCGCTGCGCGAGTCGTGGCTGCACCGCGACGGCCCGGTGCTGACGCTGGCCGCCTACCGCCGTGCGGGTGGCATCGACGGCGCGGTGTCGCGCACCGCCGAGGAGATCCACGCCGCGCTCGACCCGGCCGGGCGGCAGGCGTTGCGGGCGATCCTGCTGCGGCTGGTGGCGGTGCTGGACGACGGCGCGGTGGTCCGGCGGCGGGTGGACCCGCGCGAGTTCGCCGTGCAGCGGCACGTGCTGGACCGGTTGATCGCGGCGCGGCTGGTGACCGTGGACGGCTCGGGGGCGCGGTTGAGCCACGAGGCGTTGTTCACCGCGTGGCCGCGGCTGCGGGACTGGATCGAGGAGGACCGCGCCGGGCTGGTGCAGCACCGCCGGTTCACCGACTCGGTCCGGGTGTGGGTGGAGTCCGGGCAGCACGACGACGACCTGTACCGGGGTGTCCGGTTGGCGTCGCTGAGCGCCTGGTTGGAGTCGGCGCGGGACCGGGTGCGGTTGCAGCCGGCGGAGCAGGAGTTCCTGAACCGGTCGACCGCGGCCGAGCACGCCGGTCAGCTGGCGGCACGGCGGCGCACGAACCGGTTGCGCGGCCTGGTGGTGGCGCTGAGCCTGCTGCTGGTGATCGCGTCGGTGGCGGTCGTGGTGGCCACGCGGTTGCAGCAGTCGGCGCAGGCCGAACGGGACCGGGCGGACACCGGCCGGCAGCAGAACCTGTCGCGGCAGCTGGCGGCGGAGTCGGCGCTGGCCCAGACCGTGGACCCGCGGCGGGCGGCGTTGGCGGCATTCGGCGCGTGGCGGGCGAGCCCGACCGTCGAGGGGCGCAGCGCGCTGCTGTCCGCGAGCACCGACGCCTACCGCGGTCGGATGACCGGGCACGTCGGCGCGATCAACGCGCTCGTGGTCAGCGGTGACGGGAAGACCGCGGCGTCCGGCGGCCGGGACGGCACGCTGCGGCTGTGGGACGTGCCCACGCGCCGTGAGCTGGCCGTGCTGGACGACAAGGGCGGCTGGTACCGCACGGCGGCGATGAGCACCGACGGCCGGCTGCTCGCCACCGCCGACCCGACCACCTCGAAGGTCGAGCTGTGGGACGTGCCGGCGCGCAAGCGGGTGTTCACCGTGCCGGGCGAGGCCGTCGACACCGCGCTCTCCCCCGACGGCGGCACGCTGGTCGCCTACACCGATCGCGGTGTGGTGGTGTGGGAGACGGCGGGGTTCACCGAGCGGGCGGTGTTCACGGCGGCGCCCTCGATCCGGATGGCGCTGCTGCCCGACCCCGGGCTGATCGCGTTGACCAACGGCAACGACGTCGTGGTGCACCGGGCGAGCGACGGCGCGGTGGTCGCGAACCTCACCGGGCACACCGGCGAGGTGAACTCGCTGGCGTTCGCGCCGGACGGCGGGCTGCTGGCCACCACCGGGATGGACGCGACGATCCGGTTGTGGGACACCGCGACGTGGGCCACGCGCAAGGTGGTGACCGCGCCCGAGGTGGGGCTGAGCTCCGTCGCGTTCACGCCGTCCGGCTCGGCCGTGGTGGCGGGCGCGGTCGGTGCGAGCGTCTACTCGTGGGACATCGCGACCGGTGACCTGCTGACCCAGTACGCGGCCGGTTCGGTGACCACGTTCGGCGTGGCGATGCCCGCCGACGGCCGCACGCTGCTCAGCTCCGACTCCACCGGCGTGATCACGGTGTGGTCCTACCAGCGCACGACGTTGAGCCGGCGCGACTCCGCGGTGCTCAGCGCGGCCTTCCACCCCGACGGGAACCTGCTCGCCACCACCAGCGGCAGCGGCGTGGTGCGGCTGTGGGACCACCGGAACTCGAAGGTGGTCCACGAGCTGACGGCCCACGGCGACAACGCCTACGACGTGGCGTTCAGCCCGGACGGCACCGAGCTGGCCACGGTGGACGTGGACGGCCTGCTCGTGGTGTGGAAGGCGGAGACGGGCGCGGAGGCGCGCCGGTTCTCCCGGCCCGGCACGGAGTTCACCGCGGTGAGGTTCAGCCCGGACGGCAAGACGATCGCCGTCGCGGGGCGCACCCCGCCCGGGTCGAAGGAGGAGCGCGACGAGACGCTCCTGTTCGACGCCGCCGACCTGGAGCTGGTCACCCGCCGGGCGACGGCCCAGGAGCCGCGCAACACCCCGGTCAACGGCGTCGAGCCCAACTACCCGACCGGCGTGTCGTTCAGCCCCGACGGCCGCACGCTGGCGGTGACGTTGGCGGGCGGGCGGATCGGGCTGTGGGACCTCGTGGACCCCGGCTCGGAGTGGCGGATCCTGCCCGGCCACGACAGCATCGCGATCGACGTGGAGTTCAGCCCGGACGGCTCGGTGCTGGCCACCGGTGGTGGCGACCGGCTGGTGCGGCTGTGGCGGATCAAGGACGGTGTCGAGATCGGCAGGCTCACCGGCAACGACTCGCCGGTGCGCCGGGTGGCGTGGAGCCCGGACGGCCGGACGCTGGCCACCGCGAGCCAGGACACCGTGGTGCGGCTGTGGGAGGTCGACGGCGCCCGGCAGTTGGCGCGGCTGGACCGGCACGGCGCCGAGCTGAACGACGTGGCGTTCCACCCGGACGGCGAGCTGATCGCGTCGGTGAGCGCCGACGGCGCCGCCCACCTGTGGGACCTCGTGCCGGACCACGCGGTCGAGGTGCTGTGCGGTGCGCTCGACCCGGCGACGCTGGCCGAGGAGTGGCGGGCGCTGGGACCGGACCGGGGCGACCCGCCCCGGTGCCCGGAGTAGCGCCGTGCCGCGGGTGGTGGTGCGGGGCGCCGGGCTGGCCTCGGTGGTGTTGGGGCCGGGCGAGTCGTTGCTGTTCGGGCGAGCGCCGCACGGTGTGGTGGGTCCGGCCGGTCCGGGTCGGGTGGTGGTGGCGTTGCCGGACTGCGCGCCGCACGTGTCGCGGCTGGTCGGCGAGCTGGCCGTCGGCGCGGACGTGGTGTCGTTGACGTGGTTGGGCGCGGGTGAGGCGCAGCTGTCGAGCCTGTTCGACGCGCCGGGCGGGGCGCGGCGGGTGATCCTGACCCGGTCGGCGGCGGCGCTGCTGGACGCCGGCGAGAACCAGCTGGTGCTGCTGCGGGGCAGGCGCGGTGGCGGCGACGGGTTCGCCGACCTGCTGATCACCCTCGACGTGGAGCACTCGCCGGTGGCGCCGGAGGTGCCGTTCCGGTCGGCCGGTGACGACACGCGGACCGGTCCGGGGCTGGTGCGCGGCGGGCGGGACTGGTTCGTCGCGCTGGCGTTGTGCGAACCGTGGCTGGTGGGCGCGGACGACTACCCCCGGCCGCCGTCGAACCGGGAGATCTTCGAACGGGTCCTCGACTGGCACGGCTACGCGTGGAACCTCCACCGGCCGCAACGGGTCGACGACGCGATCCGCGCGATCTCGGCGATCGCCTTCGGCGCCGCCGACGAC
Organism: Saccharothrix stipae; assembly: GCF_054781895.1. Lineage (NCBI taxonomy): Bacteria > Bacillati > Actinomycetota > Actinomycetes > Pseudonocardiales > Pseudonocardiaceae > Saccharothrix > Saccharothrix stipae. The sequence continues at coordinate 144,100 of NZ_BAAGTN010000022.1, forward strand.
CCGTTCCTCGCACCGCACGCGGGCCGCCTGCAGAACACCAGGTTCGCCGTCGCCCGCCGCGCCGCCGAAGTCCGCCTCGTCACCGCCGCCGACCTGGCCGACGCCAACCGCACCGCCAGATCCCGCCACCCCTAACCCCGCGCCCCCACCCTCCCCCTCACCCTCACTCCCCGAGAGTCCTACCTTCACGTCCCGAGAGTCCTACCTCCAACACGCGCGTGTCCTACGTTCGGAACGCGCGTGTCCTACGTTCAGGACCCCCGAGTTCAACGCTCAGGACGACGGCCGCGGCGTCGTCGGCCCGTCCTCCGGCCGTTCCACCTTGACGGTGTCCGCGTCCGCCGGCGGCGGCACGACGGGCGCCACCTGCACCGGGATGCCGAACGGCGGCGTGTCCACACCGGACGCCACCGGCGGAACCGGCCCGGGAACCGGAACCGGCCCGGGCGGCACGGCACCGACGGACGACCGCCGCCTGCGGGCCAGCGCGATCGCCGTGCCCGCCGTCGCGGTCGCGACCGCGACACCGGCGCACAGCACCGCGAGCCCGATGAGCAGCACCGAGCCACCTCCGGCCGACCCACCGCGATCGACCGCCGACCGCCGGTACTCCGCGGCCGGCAGGTGACCGGGCGACGCCGCCAGCACGTCGTCGAACCCCTCCACCGCGCCGTCGAAGTCCTCGGCGAAGTAGCTGTCCAACGCGGCCCGGTAAGCACGGTCGTGCGCGCCCGGCTCCGCCTTGACGTCCTTGCCCGCCAGCACGTCCAGCAGCGTCGACGACGCGGCGGCGAAGTTGAACGACTGCGTCTCCCCCGGCGACCCCTGGCTCACCAGACCGACGACCCGCCCCTCCATGTCCACCACCGGCCCGCCGCTCATGCCCTGCGTGGCCGCGGCGCTGAACTCGTAGAACGGCCGCTCGTTCTGCGTCCGCCGCGCCGACACCTGCCCGTTCTTGTTGCTCGGCTCCAGGCTGGGGTCGACCGCCGCGCTCGCCGAACCGGGGTACCCGATGGCCAGGATCGGCGTGCCGACCGCCGTCTGCTCCTCCCTGACCTCCAACGACGGCAGGTTGTCCCGCGGCACCTTCAGCACCGCCACGTCACCGTCGGTCGGGGCGACCAGGTCCACCACGGTGGCCGGCGCGATGTCGCGGATCGGACCGTCACCGGTGGCCTCCATCCGCTCCACCTGGATCGCGCGGTCGATCGGGCGGTCGGGGTTCGCCCCTTCGGCCACGGCGTGCTCGGCCATCTGCTGCCTGGCCTTCGCCCGGTCGCCGATCCGACCGACCGCCGCCAGGTCCGCGATCGCCGCGTCGAACAACGCGCCCGCGCCACCCTGCGGTCCGGTGTGGACGCAGTGGCTGGCGGTGGCCACGTGCCCGTCCGGCCGGATCACCACCCCGCTGCACGTCGCCTTCACCACGTAGCCCTTCTCACCGCCGAACACCTCGCCGGAGCGCTTGTCGCGCACCCAGCCGTGCCACTCCACGGTGATGAACACGATGGCCGGCCTGGCGATGGCGGCGGCCAGCTCCTCGGGGCTCGACGGCTGGGCGGCAGCGGCCGCAGCGGCGGCAGGCGCGGGCGCCGCCATCAACGCCAGCAGCGCCACCGCCGTCAACACCGCGCGCATCAGCCGTACACCCCGGACGCGGCGGTGCGCACCCACGCCGACTGGAAGCCCAGACCCGCGTTGCTCTCCACGAGCTGCGTGCCCTGGCAGGCGTAGTCGTTCACCTCGTTCATCGGGCGGTCGCCCGGCAACGGCTGGGTTTCGAGGAACCCGCGCTGGTCGTAGTACGAGAACGAGGCCTCGGAACGGGTCCGGTTGCCGTAGGTGATCACCTTGTCCGTGGCGGTCCAGGTGAACTCGCTGAACCCGTTGCCCACCAACCGCAGCTGGTTGCCCTGGAACGTGCCGGTGAACACGACGTTGTCCATCCGCTCGGTCCCGGTGCCGTCGGGCCGGAAGTCGTAGGCGCGGCCGCTCACCGTGAACGGGATCGGGTCCTCGTTGTTGTAGAACTTGATCATCAACCGCTCGTCCACCGTGCGCCACGAGCCGACCAGGCACAACGGCGGCCCCAGCGCCCGGGAGGTGTCCTCCCGGGCGCTGGGCGAGGGCCGCCCGGCCGACGCCTGGACGGTCGGCCTTGGCCGGTCGTCGGCGAGGACCACGGCGGTCAGGCCACCGGCCGCGAGGACCGCACAGGCGGCGACGACGAACAGCGCGACGACGACCGATCTCGCCGGTAACCGGGGGGAATCGCTCACCGAGCCATCGTATTGATCGACCCGCCCGCGCCGCGCCCAGGTCGACGCGGAAGTTTCCGCGCCGTGACTTGACGCCCGCCCCACCCCCGCGAGCGCCCCGCCGCCACTACCATGGACGTGTGATCTTCCTCAGCGTGGTCCTCACCCTGGTCGGGCTGAGCACGCTGCTGTGGCGTGACGACGAGCTGGTCGGCCTGCCGCCCGCCGTCGTCGGCTCCGGCCTGGTCGTGCTCGGCGTGGCGGCCGGTGTGCTGTGGGTCGTGCGCCGGCGTCGGCGGTGGGAGCGCAACGGCGAGCCGCGCCCGGTCGGCAACGTCGTGGACCGGGCCAGGGCGCTGCCCCGGCTGCTGCGCGAGCGCAAGGCCTACGGCCTGCCCACGACCACCCTGGCCACGTGGGCGTTCGCCGTCGTCTACCTGGTCTCCCCGATCGACCTGCTGCCCGAGCTGCTGCCGCTGATCGGCGTCACGGACGACGCGGGCGTGGCCGTGTGGCTGCTCACCAGCGTGTCCACCGTCACGGGCCAGTACCTGCGGTGGGAACGCGAGCGCCAGGCGAAGAAGACCCGCTGACGGTCACCGCCCGCCGGGGTGCGGCAGGTCGCGCACACCGGTGAGCAGCGCGGTCACCGCGCCCATGATCCGCGCGGTCGCCTCGTCCAGCACCACCTTGGTCGGCTCCAGCCCGTACAGGTCGGACAGGTCGACCTCCGCGCCCGCCACCACGGTCACCTTCCGCCACGGCCGGGGCACGAAGCTGCCCGGCGGCAGCAGTTCCCTGGTGCCCCACTGGGCCACCGGCACCACGGGCGTGCGGGACGTCAGCGCCAGCCGCGCGACGCCGTTCTTGCCGCGCATGGGCCAGCCGTCGGGATCGTTGGTGAAGGTCCCCTCCGGGTAGACGATCACGCACTCCCCCGCGTCCAACGAGGTCCGCGCGCCGTCCAGCGCCTTGCCCGCGCGCACGCTGTCGCGGTCGACCGGGATGTGCCGCCCCGACGACATGACCCACCCGATCACCGGCGCCTTCCACAGGCTCGCCTTGGCCAGGTACCGGGGCACCCGGCCGGAGGCGAGCGCGAACGCGGTCAACGTGACCGGGTCGGCGAAGGACAGGTGGTTGGAGGCCAGCAGCACCGCGCCCTCGCGCGGGATGTTGGTCCTACCCGCCATCCGCATGCGCACGAACAGCACCACCAGCGGCCACAGCAGGTCGATCGCCACGGAGTACCAGAAACCGCGGCCCCGCCGGGGCAAACGGGTCGTCAGCGCCACCATCTGGGAGAACGTCACGCCAGGATCTTCGGTCATGGCGTCCGGGCCGCGCACCGCGCCCCACCCCGTCGGTTCCGCCGACCCGCCGCACCGCCGTCACCCAGGCCTGATCGCGTTCGACTAATCTCCTCCCCCGTGGCAGGGCTTCCCACACCGCGGACCGCGGTGAACCGGATCAACGTGCTCCTCGTCGAAGACGACGAGGGCGACGCCGTGCTGGTCGAAGCCCTGCTGGACGAGGTCGAGGCGGACGTCGCCCTGCACCGGGCGCGGACCCTGCGCGAGGCCGAGGGCCTGCTGCCCAAGGCCGACTGCGTGCTGCTGGACCTCGGGCTGCCCGACACGACCGGCCTCGACGGCCTGACCAGGCTGCTCGCCGACCCGGCGCCGGTGGCGATCATCGTGCTCACCGGCCTCAACGACGAGCGCCAGGGCACCCAGGCGGTGGCCCAGGGCGCGGAGGACTACCTGGTCAAGGGCCAGGTGGACGGTGTCGGCCTGGCCCGCAGCATCCGGTACGCGGTCGGCCGCAAGCGCGTCGAGGAGACCCAGCGCCAACTGCGCGACGAGAAGCTGCTCGCGGCGGAGAAGACCCGCCTGGAACGCGGCCTGCTGCCGTCGCCGATCATGCACGGCGAGGACATCGGCTGGCAGGTCCGCTACCGGCCCGGCGGCAGCCGGATGCTGCTGGGCGGCGACTTCTACGACGTGGTGCGCACCTCCGACGGCACGTTGCAGGTGCTGATCGGCGACGTGTGCGGGCACGGGCCGGACGAAGCCGCGATCGGCGTGTTCCTGCGCATCGCGTGGCGGGCGCTCGTGCTGGCCGACCAGGAGCCGTCGCGGGTGCTGCGCACGTTGCACGAGATCCTGGAGCACGAACGCCACCAGCCGGGCCTGTTCACCACCGCCTGCATGGTGACGATCTCGCCGGACCGCCGGTGGGCCCGGGTCTACCTGGCCGGGCACCCGGAGCCGATGCTGCTGGTCGGCGACCGCGTGGTGGAGCTGCCGCGCGACCGGGCCGGGCTGCCGCTGGGCGTGCTGCCGGACAGCACGTGGAGCGGTCTGGACGTGCCGCTGCCGCCGGGGTGGGCGATGTTGCTCTACACCGACGGCCTGGTCGAGGGCCGCGTGCACGGCGACACCGAGCGGCTGGGCTCGGAGCGGCTGATCGACCTGATCGGCGACATCACCGCGGCACGGCCGGACTGGACGCGCACACCGGCGACGCTGCTGGACAGCCTGATCAGCAAGGTCAAGGAACTCAACGGCGGAGAGCTGGACGACGACATGGCCGTGCTGCTGATCTCGGACCGCGACTGATGGACTACCGCACCCGCTGGCCGGCCAGCAAGCTGTTGATCGCGGCCGTCGCGGTCCTGATCGTCGTCTGCGCCGGGGCCATCGGCAGCCTCGTGGTCGCGTTGAACGGTCTGACCGACGCCCGCACCGAGCTGCTGGAACGGATCGACCCGGCGGGCCGCGAGCTGTTCGAGGTCGAGATCGCACTGGCCAACCAGGAGACCGGGCTGCGCGGGTTCGTGCTCACCGCGAACCAGGACTTCCTGGCCCCCTACACCGAGGGCGGCAAGGCCGAGCACGACGCCGTGCAGTCCGCGCGGTCGCTGCTGTCGCAGGCGCGGCCCGACCTGCTCCGCGACCTGGACGAGGTCGACCAGCTGGCGGCCGACTGGCGGCAGAGCTACGCCCAGCCGCTGGTCGACTTCGTGTACGTGTCGGGCAACCCGCAGACCACCCTGGCCGAAGCCGAGCGCGGCAAGGAGCTGTTCGACCGGGCCCGCACCGCGCTGGCCGCGCTGAAGGCCAAGCTCGCGGACGCCTCCGCCCAGGGCCGGCAGAACGTGACGGACACCGCTCGCCAGGCGTTGTGGCTGGTCGTCGGCCTGGGCCTGCTGCTGGTGCTGATCATCGCCGGGGTGGCGGTGATGCTGTACCGGATCGTCATCGCGCCGTTGACGGGCCTGGCCGCGGACGTGCGGCAGGTGTCGTCGGGCGACTTCGAGCACGCGGTCGAGGCGGGCGGGCCGAAGGAGACGGTGATGCTCGGCCAGGACGTGGAGGCCATGCGGGTGCGCATCCTCTCCGACCTGGAGGAGCTGCGGCGGTCCAACTCGGAGCTGGAGCAGTTCGCCTACGTCGCCTCGCACGACCTGCAGGAACCGCTGCGGAAGGTGGCGAGCTTCTGCCAGCTGCTGGAGCGGCGCTACTCCGGTCAGCTCGACGAGCGCGGCGAGCAGTACCTGCGGTTCGCCGTCGACGGCGCGAAGCGGATGCAGGTGCTGATCAACGACCTGCTGGCGTTCTCCCGGGTGGGCCGGATCAGCCGCGAGCAGACGCTGGTGGACTGCGACGAGCTGGTCTCCCAGGTGCTGGACAACTACTCCGAGGTCATCGAGCGGACCAACGCCACGGTCGAGGCGGCCGACCTGCCGACGGTGCGCGGCGAGGAGTCGCTGCTCGGCGGCGTGTTCGGCAACCTGATCAGCAACGCGCTGAAGTTCCACGGCGACGAGCCGCCGCACGTGCGCGTCGACGTGGAGCGGACGGGCGAATTCTGGACGTTCACGATCAGTGATCAGGGCATCGGCATCGAGCCCGAGTACGCTGAGCGGATCTTCGTGATCTTCCAGCGCCTGCACCACAAGGACGACTACCCCGGCACCGGCATCGGGCTGGCCATGTGCCGCAAGATCATCGAGTACCACGGTGGCACGATCTGGCTGGACACCACGAACGACACCGGGACCACCTTCAAGTTCACGCTGCCGGCTGTAGAGGACGACGAGCAATGACCAACCCGCTGAACGTGATCGACGTCCTGCTGGTCGAAGACGATCCCGGCGACGCGCTGATGACGCAGGAGGCGTTCGAGCACCACAAGATCCGCAACCAGCTGCACGTGGTGCGCGACGGCGTCGAGGCGCTGGAGTTCCTCCGCCGCGAGGGCCAGTACGAGGACGCGCCGCGGCCGGGGCTGATCCTGCTCGACCTCAACCTGCCGAAGATGGACGGCCGCGAGGTGCTGGCCGAGATCAAGGCGGACGCGGCGCTGCGGCCCATCCCGGTGGTGGTGCTGACCACGTCGGAGGCGGAGGAGGACATCCTGCGCAGCTACAACCTGCACGCCAACGCCTACGTCACCAAGCCGGTGGACTTCGACCGGTTCATCGAGGTCGTGCGGCAGATCGACGACTTCTTCGTGACCGTCGTGAAGCTGCCCCGCTAGGGCTGGTAGGCGGCCAGGAAGACGCGCACGCCCTCGTCGGCGAACCTGAGCAGTTCGTCCTCGGGGTAGGGCTCGGGGTCGAACATGGCCCGGTTCAGCGGCACCGACAGCGCGAGCCAGGTGAACTGCTGTGCGGCCAGCAGCGGGTCCGGTGTCCGGAGCCTGCCCTGCTCGGTGAGGCGGGCGAACCGCTCGGCCAGCCGCTCGTAGCCGCGGTGCGGGCCCGAGGCGTACCAGGTGCGGGCCAGGTCGGGGAACCGGTCGGCCTCGCCGATGACGACCTGCCGCAGCCGGACCAGGTGCGGTTGGGTGACCACGGTGACCAGCTTGCGGGCGATCTCGCGCAGGTCGCGCGCCAGGTCGGCGGTGTCGGCCAGGCCGTCGACCACGTCGTCGGACCGTTGTTCGGCCGCTCGGATGTCGGCCGTGATGACCTCGGTGAACAGCCGTTGTTTGTCGGCGAAGTGCTTGTAGACGGTTTGCTTGGACACCTCGGCCAGGGCGGCGACCTCGTCCATGCTCGCGCCGACGTAGCCGTGCCGCAGGAACACGGTGCGGGCGGCGTCCAGGATGGCTCGGCGCTTGCGGTCGGATCGTCTCTCCTCCACGGGCTGACAGTACTGGACCGTCCAGTACTGCGACGAGTACCGTACCGTCCAGTTCCCCGACTGGAGGAGTGGTCATGAGCACCGTGACCTCGAAGGACGGCACCACGATCGGGTACACGCGGGTCGGCGACGGTCCGGCGGTGGTGTTGGTGGATCCGGCGTGTTGCTTCCGCGGCTCGGGGCCGATGCCCGCGCTGGCCGAGGCGTTGCGGGGGTATACCGCATACACCTACGACCGCCGGGGTCGTGGCGAGAGTGGCGACCGTCGACCGTATGCAATCGACCGCGAGGTCGAGGACCTGGCGGCGGTCGTGGACGCGGCCGGTGGATCGGCTTTTGTATACGGTTTCTCGTCCGGTGCGGTACTGGCCCTGCACGCGGCGGCGGCCGGGGTGCCGATCACCGCGTTGGCGCTGCTGGAGCCGCCGCTGTCGTTCGAGGAGCAGGTCGGGCCGGACGTGAGCGCCGAGATCGACGCCCTGGTGGCGGAGGGTCGGCGTGGTGACGCGATGAGCCGGTTCCACGTCGCGTGCGGCGTGCCGGAGGAGGTCACCGCGGGGATGCGGCGGTCACCGGCCTGGCCAGTACTGGAGGCGTTGGCCCACACCACCGCCTACGACCTGACGATCACCGGCACCGTCCCGGACCTGGCCTCGGTCGACGTGCCGACGCTCGTGCTGGACAGCGAGGGCAGCGACGAACGGCTGCGCGCCTGGGCCGACGGCGTCGCCGAACGCCTGCCGAACGCCCGGCGTCGCACCCTGGACGGCCGCTGGCACGACATCGCGCCGGACGTCCTCGCCCCCGTCCTCGCCGAGCACTTCCGCTGACCCGGCGGCCCCTCGGCGGCCTGAGCAATTCCGCTGACCGGCACCCCAGCCGATCCGGCACCCCAGCCGACCGGGCATTCCAGCCGACCGGGCATTCCAGCCGATCCGGCACCCAGCCGATCCGGCATACAGCCAACCGCGGACTTCAGCCGACCCGGCGCCCCAGCCGTCCGGGGGAGCTCAGCCGATCGCGTACCGCCTCACGCCGTCGTCCTCGTCGGCGGTCAGCACGCCGCGGTGGACCAGCACGTCGAGGTGGGCGGCCGTCTCGCCGGTCGCCAGCACCTGGTTGAACAGGTCCAACTCGGCGAACGTCCGGTTCCGCCGGGTCCAGCCCAGCCTGCGGGCGGTCTCGAAGGCGGTACCCGTGCCCGCGCGCACGGCATCCAGCGTGGCCGCCAGGCGGTCCTCGTGGTGGGCGAGCAGTTCGTCCACCCTGGCGTGGCTGGACTCGGTAACAGGCCCGTGCGCGGGCAGCAGCCGCAGGTCCGGGTAGTCGCGGACCAGGCGGAGCGAGTCGAGGTAGTCGCCCAGCGGCAGCGCGGGCCGGGCCGGTTCGAAGCCGATGGACGGCGTGATGTGCGGCAGCACGTGGTCGCCGGCGAACAGCAGCGACGCGTCGACGTCGATGAACACCACGTGCCCCCGGGTGTGGCCGGGGGTCGGCAGGACGCGCAGCACGCGCTTGTCCAGGGCCAGGTCGGTGGCGTGGAGCCACTCGTCCGGCTCCTCGTAGTCGCGCAACTCGGCCTCGCCGACCGACGCCACCACCGCGCGCCACCGTTCGGCCAGGTGCGGAGCGCCCCACGTGGCCAGGTCGCGGAAACCGTCCCGGCGACGGCCGATGACCTTGGCCAGGGACGGCTGCTCCCCCGCGCCCAGCGCGATCCTGGTGCCGAACCGGCGGCGCAGTGCCACGGCCATCGTGTAGTGGTCGCGGTGGACGTGGGTGACCAGGAAGCGGCGGACGTCCTCGAACCCGTGCCCGAGGGCGCCCAGCGCCGTTTCCAGCGCCGTCTCGCCCTCGTCGAGCGCCCAGCCCGAGTCGATCAGGACGAGGCCGTCACCATCGTCGATTGCATACACGTTGACTGTATGCAACCCATCGTTCGGCAGTGGCAGCGGTATTCTGTATACACCGGGTGCGACCTCGAAGACGCCGGGCTCTGTCCACTCCATCCCCGGATACTACTTGCCGGTAACCTCGGCTAGCTCGGGGTGCTTCTCCAGGTAGCCGCGCACGAACGGGCACTGGGCCACCACGGTCCGGCCTTTGGCACGCACGTCCTCCAGCGCCTGCCGGACGAGCGCGCTACCCAGACCCTTGCCCTCGATGGCGACCTCGGTGTGGGTGAACGTGACCACGCCGTCCACCGAGGTGTACTCGGCGAAGCCGCCGAGCTCGCCGTCCAGGCGCACCTCGTAGCGGGACAGCTCGGGGTTGTCGGACACGGACACCGCGGTCACATCGCACTCCTGACGCTCGGACGGGTTCTCGACCGGTGCCACCGTAGCCGTGCGGACAAGATCGGCGGATGGACGTCTACCTGCCGATGCTGGGCGACCACCTGCCCAACCCGCACACCGGCCGGGCGGTCACCGAGTGCGACCGGATGCGGGCGATCGTGGAGCAGGCCGTCGCGGCCGAGGAGGCGGGTTTCGTCGGGGTGGCGATCGGCGAGCACCACTTCACCCGGTACATCGTCTCGGCGCCCGAACTGTTGTTGGCCACGATCGCCGAGCGCACGTCCGGGTTGCGGCTGTCCACCGGGGTGACGCTGCCGGCGCACCACGCCCCCGTTCGGGTGGCGGAGAACCTGGCCACGCTGGACGTGCTGTCGCAGGGACGGGCGGAGCTGATCGTGGCGCGGGGCGTGTCGCAGCGGACCGACGTGGCGTTCGCGGTGCAGGAAGCACCGCAGTCCGCTGGAGGACGTCACGACGACTCCGCGTCCCGTGCAGCACCCCGGCCGTTGATGCTGCCCAGCACGTTGCGCGACCCGTGCACGCATCGACCGGTGGTGGAGCGCTACCGGGAGGCGATGGGCGAGCGGGGACGGGTGGCGTTGCGGTTGAACCGGCTGACCGAGCTGCTGAACCTGGACGCGCAACTGGTCATGGTCGACATCGGCGGTCTGCCGCACCGGGCGGTGCTCGACACGATCCGGCTGTTCAGCCGGGAGGTCCTGCCGAACCTGACCCCGTCACCGTCGGTCGCCCGTCGTGCCACGGACCCACCCCGCGCGTCCTGAGCGTTGAATTCGGGTGTTCTGAACGTAGGACTCGCGCGTTCTGGAGGTAGGACACGCGCGTTCTGGAGGGAGGACACGTGGGGATTGGAGGGAGGAGGCGGGGGTGGAGGTAGGAGGTGGGTGGGTTGGGTAACCCGGTGGGGTGAAGGAGGTCGACATGGTCCAGCCTCAGACGCCCGAACCGCGGCCCGTGCCCGTGCCGGAGCCGGTGCCCCAGCCGCCGGGGCCCGAGCCCTCGCCCGCTACCGAGCCGCCGATTCCGCCCACGCCGGAGCCGCCCACGCCGACGTGAGGGGTGGTGGTGCTCAGGGTGTTGTGATGACGAACAGCGCCCTGAGCACCACCGGTGGTCGTGATGCGCACTTCGAGAGCCGAGGCCGGTGCGAGGAGAAGCCGGTTGGTCAGATCGGGACCGGGGTGCTGGTCGGGTTGCGGCCGAAGCGGCGGGCCAGGGCGCGCAGGACCGGACCCCTGCCCGTGGTTGGGACGCTCCACAGGTCCGTGCCCGCCACGCCCCACCGCGACAGCAGGTGGTTGGCGGCGGCGAAGCCGGTGGTCGCGGCACGTTCCATCAACGCCACCGGCAGGTCGATCCGGACCAGGTCGCCGGCCAGGACCAGGCCGTCCACCGGCGTCCGCACGGTGGGCCGGCGGGCGAAGCCGCCGGGTGGGAACAGCGGGCAGTCGGCACGCAGCTCGTGCCGCGCGTCGACGACCCGTGCCGCGCGGGTCTCCGGGTAGACGGCGTGCAGTTGCGCCAACAGGCGGGCCTGGGCGTCGGCGGGATCCACGGCGGACGGCAAGGCGTAGCCGTGCAGTTCGACCACCGAGCCGCCGGTGCGGGTGGCCCACTCGCCGGCCTCGCGTTCGTAGCGGTCGAGCACCGAGACGTTGTCCAGCAGGTCGTAGCCGGTGGTGCCGAGGAACCCCGGCCGGTCGCGGCGCACCGGGCGGTCCAGCCAGTAGCGGGAGACCAGGAACGGCGGCGCGCACTCCAGGTTCGCGATGTCCGCGCGCCATTGCGGTGTGCCCAGATCCGACCCACCCACGACTCGGCGCAAGCCCTCGACGTCCAGGGCCATCACCACGGCGTCCGCTTCCAGCACCGAGTCCGGCAGGTGGAGGGTGAACCGCTCACCCGCGTCCACCCGCAGCACCGGCGTGCCGGTCCGCACGGTCACGCCGAGACCCGTCAGGTAACGGGCCAGCGGTTGCCATAGCACGTGCGGGAACGGGTCGGCGGGCACGTCGAACAGCAGGCCCTCGCTCGACCCGAGGAAGTAGATGTGGAACATGGTCGCGAGTTCGGCGGCGGACATCCGGCCGGGGTGGGCGAAGAAGCTGCGGGAGAACACCTCGAACGCCAACGCGTGCGCCGCCCGGGGGAAGCGGACGCGGTCCAGGTAGGTGGCGGCGTCCAGGTCGTCCAGGTCGTGGTAGGTGCGCGGCACGGAGACGTCCAGCAGCGGCAGGGCGGCACGGGCGTCCACGGCGGCCAGGTCGCGCCACGCGAACGCGGGGCTGCGCACCAGGAAACCGGCCGCGTTCCACGGCACCGCGCGCGGCAGCCCGGCGAAGCCCTCGCGGTGGCCACCGGCGCGCCACAGCGGGTAGTCCGGCAGCCCGACCAGGGCCGAGCCGTCCGGGTCGACCCGGGACAGCAGCGACCGCAGGTTGTAGTACTGGCGGAAGAACGCGTGGAAGCCGCGGGTCATGGTGGCGTGGCTGCCGTCGGCCAACCGCGTCGGCCAGCCGCCCACGCGGCCGCCGAGGTAGTCCTCCCGTTCGCACAGCACCACCCGCGCGCCGCGCTCGGCCAGGATCGTCGCCGCGGCCAACCCCGCGATCCCGCCACCGACGACCACCACGTCCCGCTCGCACGTCGGCCGCCCGGTCGGCCCCGGAACGCGCACCGCCTTGCGGTCCCGCCTCACGCGCGCCCCACGAACGTGTGCAGGATCCCCCGCTGCCACCCGGCGGCGGGAAGCACGCGGACGTCGGTGAACCCGTTGCGCCGCAGCCGGTGTCGCAACGCGCGGACGCCGTCGAAGTCGAGCACGCTGCGCCACAGGTACGTGTAGAGCGCCGGGGACCCGGTCACCACCACGCCACCGGGGATGACCACCGTCCAGCAGACGGCGGTCCAGACCGCGCCCGCCACCGGCGAGTCGCGCACCGAGTACTCGTGCGCCACGAACCTCGCCCGCGGCTTGAGCAGACCCCGGACCGCGGCGAGCACCGGGTCGGGGTCGGCCAGGTTGCGGACCAGGTAGGCGGCGAAGATCCCGTCGAACGGGCCGTGCGCGGTGAGGTCCTCGGCTCGGGCGTGCACGAACGACACGGTGTCCGGCCACGGTTTGCGGCGCGCCCGGTCGAGCATCCCGGCCGACGCGTCCACGCCGACGATCTCCGCCTTCGGCGCGACCGAGAGCAGCGCCGCGGTGGACGCGCCGGTGCCGCACCCGAGGTCGAGCAAGCGCTGTCCGGCACCATCGTGCGCGATGCCGAGCGCGGTGGCCGACCTGCGCAGCTCCCGGTGGTAGCCCGGGTTCGCGCCGACCAGCAGGTCGTAGCCGCGCGCCGCCGAGTCGAACGCGGCGGGCACCGCGTCCACCGCCAACCCGGTCATCGGGCCGCCGCCTTCCGGGCACGGGCGCGTTCCCACAGCAGCAGAGTCAGGGTGATCATCGAGAAGCCGAACAAGAAGTCCTCCACGGGGATGTCCCACGGCACGCGCAGCCCGCTGATCGCGGTGGGCGCGTAGATGACGACGGGCGCGCTCAGCTTGGTCAACCAGCCGTCGACCGGCACCTGGAACGCGAACACGATCGCCATGGTCAGCCAGTAGGCGGGACGGCGGAACAGGCCGGTGCGCAGCAGGAGCAGTTCGGCGGCGACCGTCAGCCCGACCGACGCCACCGCGGCGATCAGGTATTCCGGACCCACCGCGCGCCCTCCACCCGGGGCACGACCACGGCGCCCACCGCCTCGTAGGTCAGCAGCGCGCACAGCGGGATCACCAGGAAGAACAACGCCTCCTCCACCGGCATCCCGCCCGGCAGGACGAACCCCAGCGTGAACCGCTCGCTGAACGTCCAGTGCCCGCGCGCGATGGCCACCAGGTCCCACGCGCCGAACAGCACCACCACCGGCAGCACCGCGCGGGCCAACGCGTCGAACCGCCGGTACACGCCCGCGCCCAGGTACTCCAGCGGCGCGGTCAACAAGAGGCAGACGACGAGCACCGACAGGTACTCCCACCGATCGTCCATGCGGTTCACCGTAAGGCGGGTGGCAGCGGTCCGCATGACAGCGGCGGCTCAGGGCAGCACGAGGTCCACTTCGGACTCGCGGCGCGGCCGACCGCCGTCGGCCGCGGAGGTGGACTCGGAGGTGACCGCGGACGTGAACGCCGAGGCGAACACCGAGGTGAACGCCTCCTCGCCCAACGCCGAGCGGCAGGTCGCGGTGATCCGGTCGACGTCGCCGCGCTCACCGGTCGGCAGCGGCGCCCCGACCCGCTCGCGCAGCGCGGCGGCGGCGCCGAGCAGCCGTGCCGCCCGCTCGTGGTCGCCGGACAGGGCTTCCGCGCCGGCGAGCCCCTCGAACGCCAGCGCCACCGAACGCGGGTCGGCCGCCTTGCGCGCCGCCGCCAACCCCTCCAGGTGCAGGGCGCGGGCGGCGTCGGCGTCACCGCGTTGTTCGGCGATGAAGCCCAGCTCGGCGACGATGAGGGCGACCGCGATGTCGGACTCCAGCCGCCGGTCGTACACCAGCCACTTGCGCAACAACGCCTCGGCCTGGTCGAACCGCCCCTGCCGCCGCGCGCCCAACGCCAGGCCGAGCTCGGCGAACTCCTCGCCGACCGTGTAGCCCTGCGCGACGGCCTGCTCGCGGGCGCACTCGTGCAGCTCGTCGGCCTGCTCGTGGTCGCCGGTCAGCAGCGCGATCCGGCCGAGCGCGGACAGCTTGTCGGACACCTCGGTGCTCAAGCCCAGCTCCTCGGCGATCCGCAGGCCTTCGCGGTGCAGCCGGGCCGCGCGGTCGTAGTCGCCGACGACCTCGGCGTGCGTGCCGAGCCCGAACGTCGCGTGCAGCTGCCCCCACCGGTCGCCGACCTCGGTGAACAGGGCCATGCTGCGCTCGCCGTGCTCGGCCATCGCGTCCAGGTCGCTGCGCGCCAACGCGTACCGCGCGAGCGTGCCCAGCGCGGCGGCCGTGCCCCACCGGTCGCCCTGGCCCTGGAACACCGCCAGCGCGGAGGCGACCAGGTCGTGGCCGACGCTCAGCTCACCGATGCCCAGACCGGCGAACCCGAGGAACCACTCGGCCCGCGCCCGCCGTGCCGCGTCCTCCGGTCCGGTCGGACGGGTCGCCGGTGGCGGCACCAGCCCGGACGCCACGCCCATGAGCAGGCTGAACGCGGCGTGCCACACCTGGACCGTGCCCGCCACGTCGCTGGGACCGCCGGCGGCCAACGCCGCGGTCAGCGCCCGGCGCCCCTCGCCGAGGCGCCCGCGCAGCACCCAGTACCACGCCAACGACTCGACCACCGGCAGCGCTTCGCCGTCGCGGGCGGCGTGGTCGAGCGCGGCGCGCAGGTTGGCGGCCTCGGCGTCGAGCAGGCGCAGCCACTCGGACTGCCGCGGTCCGCGCAGGTGCGGGTCGGCGGTCGCGGCGAGCCGCGCGTAGTGGTCGCGGTGCCGCCGCTCGACGTCGGCGACCTCGTCCGCACCGCCCGTCTCGCGCAGTTTCGCCGCGCCGTACGCGGCGACCGACTCCAGCAGCCGGTACCGGGGCGGGTCGACCCCGGTGGTCGTGACCAGGGAGCGGTCCACCAGGCGGGCCACCAGGTCCGGCACGTCGAGGCCGTCGCCGCCCGCCACGGCTTCCGCCGCGCCCAACGTCCAGCCGTCCACGTGCACGGACAGCCGGCGCAGCACGACCTGCTCGGCCTCGGTCAGCAGGTCCCAGCTCCAGTCGAGCACCGCCCGCAGGGTCCGCTGCCGGGCGGGCGCGCCGCTGTGCCCGGCGGTCAGCACGCGGAACCGGTCGTCCAGCCGCGCCAGGACCTCGTGCACGCCCCACGCGCGGACCCTGGTGGCGGCGAGTTCGAGGGCCAGCGGGATGCCGTCGAGCCGGCGGCAGATCGCCGCGACGGCCTCGGCGTTGTCCTGGCGGAGGGTGAAGCCGGGCGAGCCGGCCGCCGCGCGGGCCACGAACAGCTCGACGGCGCTGGGCTCGGCCAACGTCGGCACGTGCCACAGCAGCTCCCCCGCCACGCCGAGCGGGCGTTGGCTGGTGGCCAGCACCCGCAGCCCCGGCGCCGCCCGCAGCAGCCCGGCGGCCAGCTCCGCCGCGGCCGGTGCGACGTGCTCGCAGTTGTCCAGCAGGAGCAGCATCCGCTTGGCCCGCACCGCCTCGGCCAGCTTGCCCGCCAGGTCCGACGCCACGCAGTCGCGGATGCCCGCGTTCGCCGCGACCAGCGCGGCCACCTCGTCCGGCGGCGCGCCCGCCGGCAGCGCGGCCAGCTCGACCAGCCACGTGCCGTCCGGGAACCCGCCCACCAGGTCCCGCGCCACGGCCAGGGCGAGCCGCGTCTTGCCCACGCCGCCGGGTCCGGTGAGGGTGACCAGCCGGTCCGCCGCGAGCAGCGACCGCACCTCGCCGACGTCGGCGTCCCGGCCGACCAGGTCGCCGAGCGGGTGCGGCAGGTTCGTCGGCGGCTCCACCGCGCCGCCGAGGGACGGGTCCTGGTCGAGCATCGCCCGGTGCAGCGCGACCAGGCGCGGGCCGGGCTCGACGCCGAGTTCCGCGACCAGCCCGGCGCGCAGGTCGCGGTAGCCCGCCAACGCCTCGCTCTGCCGACCGGCCTGGTAGAGGGCGCGCAGGTGGGCGGCCCGGAGGCGTTCGCGCAGCGGGTGCCGGGCGACCAGGTCGCCGAGCTCGTCGGCCAGCACGCCGGGCTCACCGAACTCCAGCCGCGCCTCGGCGCGCTGCTCCCACGCGGTGAGGCGCAGCTCGACCAGCCGGGCGGTGACCTCGCGGGCGAACTCCTCGTCGGCGAAGTCGGCCAGCACCGGTCCGCGCCACAGCGCCAGCGCGTCATCGAGCAGCGCGACCCGGGTGCGCGGATCGCCGGTCGCCCGGGTCACGAGCGCTTCGAACCGGCCGGCGTCCACCGCGTCCGGTGCGACGTCGAGCAGGTAGCCGGGCGGGCGTGAGACGACCAGCCGCCGCGCGCCCGGCTCGGCCTCGTCCAGCGCGGCGCGCAGCTGGGAGACCCTGGTCTGCAACGCGCCGGCGGGGTTCGCGGGCAGGCGGTCGCCCCAGAGCCGGTCGATCAACCGGTCGGCGGGCACCACGCGGCCCGCGGCGACGGCCAACTGGGCGAGCAGCGCGCGGACCTTCAGCTCGGGAACGCGGACGGGGCGGTCGTCGGACGTCCACGCCGCGAGCGGGCCGAGCACCCCGAAACGCACGGTCGAACCGTACCCGAAGGGCGTCCGAAGTCGATCTGGACGGTTCCTGGAGCCGCGGCGGACAGCGTGGGTCGCAGACGGGCGGGACCAACCGCCCGAGCGGTTCGAGCAAAGGGAAAGAAACACCATGTCTGTCGATGTCGGTGACCGGGCCGGGACCAGGGAATGGCTCGGACTCGCGGTGCTGCTGCTGCCGACCGCGTTGCTGTTCCTGGCCATGACCGTGCTGTTCCTGGCCACCCCGCACATCGCCGCCGACCTGCGGCCGAGCAGCGACCAGCTGCTGTGGGTCAACGACGTGTACGGGTTCGTGATGGCGGGGCTGCTGGTGGCGATGGGCACCGTCGGGGACCGGGTCGGCCGGCGCCGGGTGCTGCTGTTCGGCGCGGTGACGTTCGGCGTGGCCTCGGTGCTGGCCGCGTTCGCGCCGAACGCCGAGCTGCTGATCGGGGCGCGGGCGTTGATGGGCGTCGGCGCGGCGGCCGTGATGCCGTCGACGCTGTCGCTGGTCAGCACCATGTTCCGGAACGCGCGGCAGCGGGCGACGGCGATCGGGCTGTGGGCCGCGTCGGTGTCGGTCGGCGTCGCGGTCGGCCCGCTGGTCGGCGGGCTGCTGCTGGAGTCGTTCTGGTGGGGCGCGGCGCTGCTGATCGGCGTGCCCGTGATGGCGCTCGTGGTGGTCGTGGCGCCGCTGTCGGTGCCGGAGTACCGCGCTCCCGGCGTCGGGCTGCCGGACGTGCCGAGCGTGCTGCTGTCCATGGCCGCGCTGCTGCCATTCGTCTACGGGATCAAGGAGTTCTCCAAGGTCGGGCCGACCGCGACGGCGGTCGTGGCGGTGGTCGCCGGTGTCGCGTTCGCGGTGGTGTTCGCCCGCCGTCAGCTCCGGCTCGACAGCCCGCTGCTGGACGTGCGGCTGTTCGCGAACCGGACGTTCAGCGGCGCGTTGGGCGTGTTCCTGCTGTCCGCGATCGCGCTCGGCGGCATCTACCTGCTGTTCACCCAGTACCTCCAGCTGGTGGCCGGGCTGTCGCCGTTGGCCGCGGGGTTGTGGATCCTGCCGGCGGCGCTGGCGCTGGTGGCGGTGTCGACGCTGTCGCCGATGCTGGCGCGACGGGTGCGGCCGGCGTACGTGGTGGCGGGCGGCGCGGTGTTCTCGGTGGCCGGGTACCTGGTGCTGACCCAGGTCGAGAGCGTGGCCGGGCTGCCGCTGCTGATCACCGGGTTCTACCTGCTCTACCCCGGTATCGCGCCGACGATGGCGTTGACCACCACGCTGGTGATCACGGCCGCGCCGCCGGAGAAGGCGGGCGCCGCGTCGGCGGTCAACACCACCGCCAGCGACCTGGGCGTCTCGCTCGGCATCGCGTTGATGGGCAGCATCGGCACGGCCGTGTACCACGCGGCGATGCCGTCCGGGGTGCCCGCCGAGGCCGCGGACTCGCTGCCGGGCGCGTTGGCCGCCGCCGCGGCGCTGCCCGCCGACGCGGCGCGGGAGTTGGTGCAACCGGCGCGGGAGGCGTTCACCAACGGGCTCAACGTCGCCGCGGTGGTGGCGGCGGCGCTGGTCGCGGGGGCGGCCGTGCTCGCGCTGACCGTGCTGCGGCGCGTGCCGCCGACGGCCGTGCCTGCGGACGAGCCCGAGGTGGCGGTGTCCGCCTGATCAGGTCGGTGCCGGGGACGCGGACTGCCGCGTCCCCGGCTTTCCGGTGCGGCCGACCGGTGCCCGGTGATCGGGGACGGCGCGGTTCGACGAGCGCCCGTTCCGCTCCGGGCGGTCGTGCGCGCGTGGAATGATCGGTCGGGTGGAATCCGACAAGTTGGTGGTCGCCGTGGCGCAGCACGCGCCCGTGCCCGGTGACGTCGCGGAGAACGCCCGCCGTGCGGCCAGGGCGGTCGCCGATGCGGCGGGCGCGAGGTTGCTGCTGTTCCCGCTGCTGTCGTTGACCGGCTACGACCTGGACCGCTTCGCCGACTCGACGTGCTGGGTGACCTCGGACGACCCGCGCCTGGACGTCGTCCGCGAGGCGAGCCGGGCCCACGGGGTGACGGTGGTGGTCGGCGGGGCGTGGCTGGGGCCGGACGGGCGGCGGTTGCTGGCGTCTCTGGCGCTGTCGCCGGACGGCGCGGTCGAGGTGGTCGGCAAGCACTACCTGAGCCGGGCCGAGCGGGAGGTGTTCGAGCCGGGTGAGTCGTTCCCCGTGCTGGACGTCGACGGGTGGCGGGTGGCTCCGGCGGTCTGCTACGACGCGGCGGCGCCCGAGCACGCGGTGGAGGTGGCGCGGCGGGGCGTGGACGTCTACGCGGTGTCGGCGTTGTACACCGAGGGGCAGGAGCGGCGCCTGGACGTCCACCCGGCGGCCCGTGCGCTGGACCACCGGATGTACGTGCTGGTGGCGAACCTGGCGGGCGCGGGTCCGGGTTGGCGGTCGTGCGGCGGGAGCGGGGTGTGGCACCCGGACGGTCGGCTGGTGGCGCGGGCGGGCACCGGGCCGCGGGTGGTGACGGCCCGGTTGGCGCGGGCGGAACTCGACCGGTTGCGTGCGGCCGACGTCGTGGCCGGGTATCGGGGGTAGGGCGTGGGAGTGCTGGACGGCAAGGCCGTGATCGTGACCGGCGCGGGTCGCGGGTTGGGTGAGGCGTACGCGCGGCACGCGGCGGCGTCGGGTGCGCGGGTGGTGGTGAACGACGTCTCGGGTGCGGCGGAGGTCGTGGCGTCGATCGTGGCGGCGGGCGGTGAGGCGGTGGCGCACACCGGGTCGGTGACCGATCCCGCGGTCGCGTCGGCGCTGGTGGAGTTGTGCGCGTCGGCGTTCGGGCGGGTCGACGGCCTGGTGAACAACGCGGGCGTCACGCACTTCGCCGAGCCGTGGGACGACGAGCCGGACGTGCTGCGGTCGGTGGTCGAGGTGAACGTGCTGGGCACGATGTACTGCGGCACGGCGGCGGCGAAGGTCATGCGGGGCGGCTCGATCGTGAACGTCGTGTCGGGCGCGATGCTGGGCCGCGCCGGCGCCGCCGCGTACTCGGCGTCCAAGGGTGCGGTGGCGTCGTTGACCTTGTCGTGGGCGGGCTCGCTGGCGGCGCGGGGCGTGCGGGTCAACGCCATCGCACCCCTGGCGTGGACCCCGATGATGGACCTCGACCCGCGAGCCGAGCAGATCAGCTCACCTGATCAGACACCGGATTTGATGGCGCCTTTGGTGACGTACCTGCTCAGCGACCGGTCCGAACACGTGACCAGCCAACTGATCCGCTTCCTGCCGGACAAGCTGCACGTGATCTCGCAGTACGCCGTGAAGCAGCCGGTCCTGACCCGGGAATCCTGGGACCTCGACTCCATCGCCGCCGCGTTCGAAACCGACCTGACCACCGAACCCCCGGGCCGCGTCCGGTGGCAGGTATGACTTCGCGCGATTCCTCGGGCCGTCTGCTCGAGTGATCGTCAGGCGTTGGACGGCTGGGTGACGCGTTGCCGGCGCAGAGGCACGATCAGCGGTGTCTCGGTCTCCGGGTCCGCGATCACCCGGCACGGGAGGCCGAAGACGTCCTCGACCAGTTCCGCGGTCACGATGTCGGACGGTCGGCCCTGGGCCACCACGCCCTCGCCCGGCTTCATGGCGATCAGGTGGGTGGCGTAGCGGCACGCCTGGTTCAGGTCGTGCAGCACGGCCACGAGGGTGTGGTTGCCGTCCTCGTGCAGGTCGGCGCACAGGTCCAGCACCTCGACCTGGTGCGCGATGTCGAGGAACGTGGTCGGCTCGTCCAGCAGCAGGATCGACGTCTGCTGCGCGAGCACCATGGCCAGCCACACGCGCTGCCGCTGCCCGCCGGACAGTTCGTCGACCAACCGGTCGGCCAGGTCGTGCACGCCGGTCAGCCTCATCGCCTCCCCGGTCACCGCCTCGTCCTCGACCGACCACTGCCGCAGCAGCCGCTGGTGCGGGTACCGCCCCCGGGCGACGAGCTCGCCGACCGTGATCCCGCCGGGCGCGATGGACGACTGCGGCAGCAGGCCGAGGCGGCGCGCGACTTCCTTGGACCGGTAGGTCGAGATCGCCTCGCCGTCCAGGTACACGGCGCCGGTGCGTGGTTTGAGCATCCGCGCCAACGCCTTGAGCACGGTGGACTTGCCGCAGGCGTTGGGACCCACGATGACGGTGAACGAGCCGTCCGGGATCTCGACGTCCAACCCGGACACGACCACGCGCTCGTCGTAGGACAGCGTCAGCCCCGAACCCCGCAGCCTCGTCATGTCGTGCTCCCCTTCCGCCACTCGTGCGCCAGCAGCCACACCAGGTAGAGCCCGCCGATCGCACCGGTCGCGATGCCGACCGGCAACTGGGTCGTCGGGAACAGCCGTTGCACCGCGAAATCGCTGACGACCAGCAGCAGGCCACCCATGAGCGCCGACGCGGCCAGGCCGGGCCCGGACGCGCCGGTCAGCCGTCGGGCCAGTTGCGGCGCGGCCAGGGCGACGAAACTGATCGGCCCGGCGGCGGCCGTGGCGACGGCGGCCAGGCCCACGCTCACCGCGAGCAGCGAGAGCCGGGTGCGCTCGGCGGGCACGCCCAGGCCGGTCGCGGCGCTGTCGCCCATCTCCAGCAACGCCAGCCGGCGGCCGAGCACCAAGGCGCACGGCAGCAGCACGGCCAGCGCGGCGGCGACCACCTGGGCCTGGTCCCAGCCCCGGTTGTTCAGGCCGCCGACCAGCCACGTCTGCGCGGCCAACGCGCTCTCCAGCGTGGCCCGGGTGAGCAGGTAGGAGTTGACCGCGAGCATCATGGCGCTCACGCCGATGCCGATGAGCACCAGCCGGAAGCCCTGCACGCCCTGCTTGAGCGCCAACAGGTAGACGGCGGCGGACGTGAGCAGGCCCGCGGCGGTCGCGCCCAGCGCGGTGGCCGCCATGCTGCCCTGCGCCAGCACCAGGACCGCGATCGCGCCGGTGGCCGCGCCCTGGGTGAAGCCGATGATGTCGGGGCTGGCCAGCGGGTTGCGGGACAGGCTCTGCAGGATCGCGCCGCTGAGCGCGAGCGCGGCGCCGACCAGCAGGCCGGTGATCAGCCGCGGCAGGCGCAGCGTGAAGATGACGAAGTCGGCGTAGCCGTCGCCCTGCCCGGCGAACGTGGCCAGCACCTCGCCGACGGTGAGCGGGAAGTCGCCGGTGACCATGGTGGCGACGGCGGCGACCGCGGTCAGCGCGACGATGGCCGTGCTCACGAGCAGGGCGCGTTCGCTGACCCGCAGCGAGACCGCGGGGGTGCGGATGGTCCTCACAGCGTGGCCAGCTTCCGCCGCCGGCACAGCGCGATGAACACGGGCGCGCCGATGAACGCGGTGATGATGCCGACCTCCATCTCCTGCGGTGCGATGACCACCCGGCCGACCACGTCCGAGCCGAGCAGCAGGATCGGCGAGAGCACCGCGGAGTACGCCAGCACCCAGCGCTGGTCGCTGCCGCCGATCATGCGGGCCACGTGGGGCACGGTCAGGCCGACGAACGCGATCGGCCCGGCGGCGGCGGTCGCGGCGCCCGCCATGAGCGTGACGGCGAGGACCCCGAACGCCCGGGTGCGGTTGACGTTCGCGCCCAGCGCCTTGCCGGTGTGGTCGCCCAGCGCCAGCACGTTGAGGCTGCGGGCGAGCAGGAACGCGATCAGGATGCCGGGCAGCACGAACGGCGAGACCTGGCCGATGAGCTCGAAGTCGCGACCGGCCAGTGAGCCGACGTTCCAGAACCGGAACGCGTCGAACGTGTGCGTGAACAGCAGCAGGATCGCCGAGACGTAGGCGTAGAGCACGGCGGTCAGCGCCGCGCCGCTGAGCACCAGCCGGTCGGGGGTGGCCGCGCCCCGGCCCGCCGCGCCGAGGACGTAGACGACGGTCGCCGTGCCCGCCGCCCCGGCCAGCGCGAACCAGATGTAGCCGGTCGGGCTGGTGATGCCGAGGAACGCGATGGCCGACACGATCGCCGCTGCCGCGCCCATGTTCACGCCGAGCAGGCCGGGGTCGGCGAGCGGGTTGCGGGTCAACGCCTGCATCACCGCGCCGGCCAGGCCGAGCGCCGCGCCGACGAGCAGGCCGAGGACGGCTCGGGGTACCCGGACGTCGCGCACGATGGCCGCGTCACCGGATCCGTCGTCGGCGAGCAGGAGGGCGAAGGTGTCGGTGAACGGGATGCTCTTGGTGCCGATCCAGAGGCTGAGCAGCACGACCAGGCCCAGCACACCGATCGACAGGAGCAAGCCGACCCCCCGCACCGCTTCGCGCGACACCCGCACCTCCCCGAAGTTTAGGTAAGGCTAACCGACACACCGGGTCGGTTGTCCGGTCAGCCCCGACGACGTGGCCGAGGACGACACCGCGGCGAGGTGACGGCTTCCGGGCGACGCGGGTGAACATCGGGCGAACTGCCCTCCGGCGCGTGAAGTCCGCTGGAACGATCGAATCGTGGCGGAAGTCGTCGGGATCATCGTCGGAATCCTGGGTGTGCTCGTCACCTTGGCCGCATTCCTGCGGGAATTCGTGTTCGTCGGTCGCAAGCGGCTGGGTTACCGGATCCAGATGGACACGCCCGCGACCGGGGCGATCCCGGTCACCGAGGCGGAGGTGCTGGAGCACGCGGGCGCGTTGCGGCTGCTCAACCAGGACGACGAGGAGGACCGGCTGATCGCGCCGTCGCTGGTGCTGCTGCGCATCGAGAACGCGGGCGTGAGCACCATCGAGGAAGGCGATTACAACTCCAAGGCCGACAACGTCGGCGTCGAGGTCGTGTTCCCCGGTCGACGCGTGCGCGGCATGGTGGTGACCGAGCTGAGCGATCCGGGCCTCGGCCTGCCGTTCAAGCAGGAGGGCGCGGTCGAGCTGCGCAACTCCGACGAGGGCGGCCCGGTCGGTGTGGTCGAACTGCCCAAGGTGACCATCAACCGGGGCCACTACTACAAGGTGCTGTTCGCGCTCGACCGCATCCCGGTCAAGCCGGGCAGCACCGAGAGCGGCCTGGTGCCGTTCGGCGAGGCGCGGGTCGACGCCAACATCAAGGGCGGCACCCTGCGGCACACGGTCAACCGCACCGGACCGTCGCGCAAGACCTACGCGCTCATCGCGTTCCTGGCGCTGGTCATCGCGGGTCAGCTCACCTTGTCGGCGTTCGACGACGCCGCGCCGCTCGACTGCGCGGAGGGCAAGCTGACCGTCACCGGCTCCACCGCGTTCGCGCCCGTGGTGCGCGAGGCCGCCGAGTCCTACCGCAAGCGCTGTCCGAAGGCGTCGTTCGCGATCGAGCCGAACAGCAGCGGCGAGGGCATCGACCGGTTGCAGCGCGAGGGCGAGGCCAACCCCGCGCTGCTGGCGTTCTCCGACGGACCCAAGCGCGACGGCCACCCCCGGCTGCTGCCGCGTCCCATCGCGTTCACCCTGTTCACGCTCGTGGCCAACGACGACGCGGGCGTCGAGGACCTCACCCTGGACCAGGTCCGCCGGCTGTACCGGGGCGAGATCCGCAACTGGTCGGAGCTCGGCGGCCACGACGTGCCGGTCTCCGTGGTGAGCCGCAACCCCGACTCCGGCACCCGGCAGGCGTTCCAGCGGCAGGTGCTCGGCGGCGCGTGGGAGCTCGCCGCCAACTCCTACGACTGCCTCGCCGTCGAGCCCGGCGGTCAGCCCGGACCGCCGCGCTGTGAGAAGGGCAGTTCCGCCGACGTGCTGGCCACCGTCGCGGGCACGCGGGGCGCGATCGGCTACAACGAGGTCGCCGCCGCCACCGACGTCGACGGCGTGGTGCTCGTCCGCATCGACGGCCAACCGGCCACGCTGGAAGGCGCCGACCAGGGCGCGTACCCGTTCTGGGAGACCGAGTACGCCTACACCCACGGCGAGCCGGCAGCCGACTCGACGGCCGCGAGCTTCCTGCGCTACCTGACCAACGAGGTCGGCCAGGACATCATCCGCAACGCGGGCGACAAGCCGTGCGCCGACCTGGAGAACCCGATGCTGTGCCGTCCCGAGCGGTAGTCAGGCCAGGGCCAGCGCGACGATCGCCACGAGCGCCGGCGTGGTCTGGGCGATCGCGCCACCCATCCCGGTGCCCTTGGGGCGGCTCATCGCGAGCCGGTCGGACACGGCGAGCCCGATGCCGGCCAGCACCATGAAGCCGCACGTGTAGAACACCAGGGCGCGGCCGACCGCCTCGTCGCCGGTGTTCAGCGCGACCAGGCCGATGACCGTGCCGGAGCCGAGGAACAGGTTGTAGAGGCCCACGTTGAACGACCACAGCCGGACCGGTCCCACGTCCTCGGTCGGCACCTTGAACACGCCCCAGTGCACGCCCCGTCGGCGGAACAGCAGCGTCTCCCACACGAACGCGGTGAGGTGGACCAGGACGGCCACGGCCGCGGCCACCTGCGCGACGACGTTCACGACGACCACTCCCCCATCGTGATCCCGTGCCGCCCGACCACCTCGTGGAGCAACGGCCCCAGGTCGGCCGACGGCGTGTCGACGGGCACGGCCCGGTCCACGTCGCGGAAGAACCGACCCATGGCGTCGGTGAGGCTGATCGCCAGGAACTTCACCGACGGCGAGTGCACGGTGAACGTGTGCGACGCGCCGGGCGGGATGGTGATCGACGCACCCGGCCCCACGTCGTAGACCTCGCCGTCCACCAGCACGGCCATCCGACCGTGCAGCACGTAGAACGCCTTGGCCCACGGCGTGCCGTGCGGCGGCACGGTGGGTCCGCGCGGCGCGTCCACCTCGAACAGCTCGTAGGCGCCGTCGGTGTGCGCGGCGTCGACCTTGACGGTGATCTTCGCGTCCGGCGAGTTCAGCTCGAAGCCCTCGCCCGCGGTGCTCAGGTGTGTCTTCATGAGCCGACGGTAGGAGCCCGTGCCGCGACCCGCCCATCCCGGAAATGTGGGATGGAGGAGCCGCGCGGGCAGGCGCATACTCCGAGCATGTGGGAAGGTCGGGCGACCGGCGCGCGGCGTGAGGTCGCGGCGCTCGCGACGGCGGGCCTCGGTGTCGCCGAGCTGCACCGCGCCGCGATCGACGTGGTCGAGCGGGTCGTGCCCACCGACCTGACCTGCTGGGCGTCGCTGGACCCGGACACCGCCGTGATCAGCTCGATGACCAGCGGCCCCACCCGCATCCCGGCCGAGTACGAGCCGCTGCTGGCGACCTACGAGTACAGCGGCGCCGAGCCGCACACGTTCGCCGAGCTGGCCCGCCGCCCCGGGGTGGTGGCGCGGCTGTCCGACGTGCCGCGCCACGACGTCGCCCGCAGCGGTCGGCTCAACGAGGTGTGGCGGCCCCTCGGCCTGCACCACGAGCTGCGCGCGGTGTTCCGGGTGGACGGCACGTGCTGGGGCGCGGCGGGCCTGGTGCGCAGCGGCGAGTTCACCGACCGCGAGGCCGAGTTCATCGCCTCCGTCGCACCGGCGCTGGCCGCCGCGACGAGGGTCGCGGCCCGCGGCGGCGGCCACCGCACCGGTGGCGACCCGGCGATCGTCGTGGTCGGCCCGGACGGCACGCCGCGGGCGGCCACGGCCGCCGCCCGGACCTGGCGCGACGAGCTGGACGAGGTCGCGCCGGGCCGGTTCGCGGTGATGCTGCGCGCCGTGGTGGCCGGCGCGCGGTCCTCGGGGTCGGGCACGTTCCGGGCCCGCGTGCGTGACGCGTCCGGCGGCTGGGTCCTGTTGCGGGCCAGTCGGTTGCTCGCCGAGGACGAGGGCGACCAGGAGACGGTGGTGACCGTCGCGCGGGCGTCCGGCGGCGAACTGCTCGGCCTGCTGCTGGCCGCCTACGGCCTCACCACCCGGGAACGCGAGGTGTGCCACGAGGTCATCGCCGGGCGGTCCACCTCGGACATCGCGGCCCGGCTCGCCATCTCCGCGCACACCGTCCAGGACCACCTGAAGTCGGTGTTCGCCAAGGTGGACGTGCGCAGCCGGGGCGAGTTGGTCGCCAAGCTCCGACCCGAGGAGCCCGCGGTCCCGTCGTGACGTGCGGGTCCGCCGCGGCCTCAGAAGCGCTCGGCCGCGCTCACCGCGTCCTCATGCGCCTGCTTGCGCCGCTGGTCGACGTCGGCGGCCACCAGGTCCGGCCGGAACTCGACCTCGGTGAGGTCGGTGATGCCGGCCCAGCGCAGCCAGCCACCGAGGAACGGCCGCTGGAAGTCCGCGCCGAACGCCGGGTCGCGCCCGTCCCCGTACACGGCGCTGGTGTAGACGACGGCCGCCTTCCGGCCCTGGAGCAGACCCGAGTAGCCGCGCTCGGGGTCGAACCCGAACACCAGGCCGGGCTGGCTCACCACGTCGATGAACTGCTTGAGCACGTACGGCACGCCCGCGTTCCACATGGGCACGCTGAACAGGTAGGCGTCGGCGGCGGCGAAGCGGTCGAACGTCCTGGTCACCGCGTCCCAGGCGGCTCCGACCGGCTCCTGACCGGCGAACACCGCCATCTTGGCCGCCACGGCGTCCGGGCCGAAGGCGGGCAGCGTGCCGTCCCAGAGGTCGAGCTCCTCCACCCGGTGCTCGGGGTGGCGCGCCCGGTAGGCGTCAAGGAACGTGCGGGCGATCGACCGCGACTCCGAGGCCTCGCCCCTCGGTGACGCGGAGATGTGCAGCAGGGTCGTCATGGTCCAGTCCTCCGTCACAGTGGAACCGGACCGAAGTCCGGTTGACTCCCACTGTAACGGACCATGGTCCGTTTCTGCGTCGAGACGCCGGTCACGTCCCGATCCGACCGGTGAGCACCAGTCGGGCCAGGTCGGCGACGTTGGCGGCGACGCGCTCGGCGGGGAACGCGTCGGCGGTCGCGTGCCGCAGGTCCGCGGCCAGCGGGGCGAGCAGCACGTGCGCGAAGTAGTCGGCGTCGAGGTCGGGCCGCGCCCCCGTCAGCAGGATGCGCACGTGCAGGTGCCAGAACCGGTACGCGCCGGTCCGGTACCGGGCGCCGGGGTTGGCCGTCTCCGACAACCGCACGAGGTCGAGGTTGGCCTCCAGGAAAGCCGCGTAGGCGGTGGTGAACGCGATCAGCCGCTCCCCCGCCGGCGCGTCCGGCCCCAACGGCGGCGGCCCGCTCAGGATCGCGCCCTGCAACTCCTCCTCACGGGCGCCCAGCAGGGCCGAGGCCAAGCCCGCCTTGTCGCCGAACCGGCGGAACAACGTGCCCTTGCCGACCTCGGCCGCGGCGGCGATCTGGTCCATCGACACCTCGGCGACGCCGTGCCGGGCGAACAGCCGTGCCGCCACGTCGAGGATCTTGGCCCGGTTGCGCGCCGCGTCCGCCCGCTCCCTGGGCGGGGACTCCCGCAGCCGGGCCAGTTCCACGTGCACACCACCGCCGGGCGCGGACATGTCCGTCATGGAGGCGGACTGTAGTCCGGTCCGCCGGTACTGACAGAATGGGACATCGTGATGAAAGCCGTTGTGCTGAGCCGTTTCGGCGGCCCCGAAGAGCTGCGCCCGGACGAGGTCGAGTTGCCCGAGCCCGGTCCCGGCCAGGTGCGGATCCAGGTGCGGGCGGCGGGGGTGAACCCGTTCGACGTGAAGGTCCGCTCCGGCGCGATGGAGGCCTTCTTCCGCACGCCGCTGCCGACGATCCTGGGCCTGGAGCTCGCGGGCGTGGTCGACGCGGTCGGACCGGACGTCACCGGCACGTCGGTCGGCGACGAGGTGCTCGGCTGGGCCGACACCGGCGCGTACGCGGAGTACGCGTTGGCCGGCGGGTTCACGCGCAAGCCCGCCGGCCTGCCGTGGGAGCGGGCCGTCGCGCTGCCCATCGCCGCCGAGACCGCCGACCACGTGCTCGGCCTGCTCGACGTCCGGGCGGGCGAGACGCTGCTGGTGCACGGCGCGGCGGGCGGCGTGGGCACGATGGCCGTGCAGCTGGCCGTGGCGGCGGGGCTGCGGGTCATCGGCACCGCGGGCCCGGACAACCAGGAGCACGTCGCCGCGCTCGGGGCCACGCCGACCACGTACGGCGAGGGTCTGGTGCGACGGGTGCGGGCGTTGGCGCCCGAGGGCGTCGACGCGGTGTTCGACGTGGCGGGCAGGGGCGCGCTGCCAGACTCGATCGAGCTGCGCGGCGGCACGGACCGCATCGTCACCATCGCCGACAACGCGGCCACCGAGCTGGGCGTGGTGTTCTCGGGGGGCCCGAAGCAGCGGTCACCCGAACGCCTGGCCGAACTGGCGGGCATGGCCGCGCGGGGCGAGCTCGTGATCGCCGTGGGCGCCACCTTCCCGCTGGCCGACGCGGCCGAGGCGCACCGGGTCAGCGCCGCGGGCCACGTGCGCGGGAAGCTCGTGCTGACCACCTGAGCGGCGCCGCCCCCTGGACCGAACGGCCTATGGACACTGAGTCACACCTGCCTGTAACACATGGTTAACAAGTACCGGCAGGAGTCCGAGGAGGTCCGATGGCGGCACGGGACATGGATCGACGCACGCTGCTGCGCCACGCCGGGGCGGCGGGCGCGGTCGGGGCGGTGTCGACGCTGTTCGGTAGCGTGCCCGCGATGGGTCAGCCGGCCACGACTCCGTTCGACCTGCACTTCGCGGTGACGCACAAGCACCGCCCGTTCGACCTGGTCGCGCCGCGGTTCGTGCAGTACGACAGCGCGATCACCCCGCCGTCGGCCACCGCGGGCACGCTGGTCAGCACCGGTGTGCGCCCGCGGGCGCCGTTCGGCTCGGTGCTCGTGGAGGTCCAGCGCGCGGAAGGCGTGGTGGTGGCGGGCCTCGCGGGCGGCGCCACGTCCGTGCTCGGCACGCTCGACGCGACCGCCGGTCGGGCCACGATCGAGGTGACCACCGGCGGCGCGACCACCGTGGTGAAGACCGCCGACGTGCGCGTGACCGGCGCGTTCCGGTTCGCCGTCGTGGTCAACGAGAACGCGGTCACGGTCCTGGTCGACACCACCGGCACCGGCACCGGCTGGCAACCCGTGCTGACCGAGCGCGACGGCGTGCGGGCGCTGGTCGACCTGCGGGTACCCGCAGTGCTGGGCTCCCTCGACTACGTCTACGGCGGGCGCGGCGGCGACGTGCGGCTGGGCCGGGTGCGGGCGGGGTACTTCGGCCAGGCGGGCGTCCGCGACCCGCACGTAGTGCAGCACGCCGACGGCAGGCCGTTCATCCGCGCGGGCAAGCTGTACGTGACCATGACCAACGCGGGTCTGGGGTTCTTCCAGCAGGCGCACTGGGCGGTGTGGACGATCGACCTGGCCGACCCCTCGCGGCTGGACCAGGTCGCGGTCCTGTTCTTCGAGCGCGACGGCGTCGTGCTCGGCGACCACGCCGGGCAGATCGTGTACGACGACCGCACCGGCCGGTTCATCCTGCTCATGAGCTCGTGGGGCGACTTCGCGTTCCGGGGCGTGCACATCCGGCACACCACGACCACCGTGAACGTGTTGCAGGGCGTGCACGTGCTGCGCACCGAGCGGCTGCCGCTGCCGACCGCGGTCAGCTCCTGGGACCCCGCGCTGACCCGCATCAACGACCGCTGGCACCTCGCGTTCGTGGAGAGCGAGGCGCAGCAGCCGGCGTTTGTCTTCCACCCGGCGCTCGCCGTCGCGGCACCCGGCGCGGACTACACGCGGACGCGGTTGGTGGGCGCGGACACCTCGGTGGACCAGACCGAGGGCACGATCATCCAGCGGGTCGGCCGTGAGTGGTACGTGTTCGCCAGCGACGGCGACGCCCGGCAGTACCCGGTGTACGACCGGTCGATGCGCAAGCTCGGCACCCTCGACGCGCCCTACGGCACGAACATCCCGCACCCGGTGCTGCTGCCGGTCGGCCGCGAGTGGTGGCTGATCACGTTCGACGGCACGCAGTACGCCGAGCCCGTCCTCGGGTACGGCGGGCACGGCGACCTGATCGTGATGCGCAGCCCGGCCCCCGGCCGCGGGTAGCGGCACGGGGGCCGGGCCACCCCCCTTTTCCCCCAGCGGCTATCGCCCCTGCATCTCCTTCTCCTTCGCGAAGAACTCCTTGATCAGGTTGTCGCGCACCTGGGCGCCGTTGGCCGCGTACTGGCCGCCGGGACCGGTCAGCTGCTCGATCTGGTTGAGCAGCACCAGGCTCTGGTCGCGCTGCGCGGGGTTCATCGTGAGCTGCTGGCCGTTGACGGTGATCGGGTTGCCCTGGACGTAGTCGCGCAGGCCGTTCCAGTCGGTGGGCGCGACCGCTCCGGGCTGCGGCACGTACGCCAGCCGGTCCGGGTTGCCGTTCGCGCCGTGGTGCGCGTTCTCGTTGATGAGCACGTTCTGGAACTCCAGCAACGTCCGCTGCGAGTTGTGGTCGTTGAAGCCGTGCTCGTTCTGCCTGGCGTGCCCGATCTCGTGCAGCAACGTGGTGTTGTCGTTGTGCTTGTCGTCGAGCATGAGCAGGTTGCTGTCGGCGTTGTAGCCGCCACCGCCCTGCATGTCCAGCATGTCCCTGGCCGGGCTGCCCGCGAACTCCGGATCCGCCATGGCCTCCGGCGGGAGCCCCATCAGCTCGCCGAGCGTCATCCGCTGCTGCTCCGGGGTCAACCCGTGGCGGTTGCCCGGCGGCAGGTCCATGACCGGTGTGTCCAGGGTGTACGGGCCACCGCCGGGCCGGTTGCCCGTGGGCACGACGACCCCGCCGACGTCGTTGCCGACGCCGAGCTGCTGGCGGATGTCGCCGATGCGGTCGCCGAGCGGCCGGGGATCCGGGTTCGGCATCTGCGTGGCGTTCGGCGGTGGCGGCATCGTGCTGTCGCCGGACACCTCGGGCGGCGGTGGCACGGTGTCGTTCTGGCCGTTGTCGCCCGGTCGGCCGTCGCCGCCTCCGGGACGACCGCCGGAGGAGCCGGGCGGTCCCTGGTAGCCGTTGTCGCCCTGGCCGATGCTGCTCAGGTTGTCCGAGATGTCGCTGTCGGTGGTGCGCATCGTCTCGGCGGAGTCGCGGACCTTCTGCGCGGCGGCGGCAGCGGCGTCCGCGGCGGCCTTGGTCGTGTCCCCGCCCTGGGTGATCGTGGAGTTCAGCGGTGACGCGATCATGCTGCCGAACGCGCCGTAGGCCTCGGCCGTCGCCTGGTGCGAGCCGAGGTTCTGGCTCGTCGTGGTGAGGCCGTGGCCGACGTTGTCCAGGTTCTGCGCCGCCCAGTCCAGGTTGTCCAGGCTCATCGCGCTGCCGTTGTCGCTGATCTGGTAGAAGTCGTCGAACGGGTTCTGCGGCGACGGCGGCGGGCTGACCTCGTACTTGTCGCTGAACGGGTTGCTGGTCGTGCTGGTGGTGCTGTCGGGGCTGCCGGGCGGCGGCGAGGAGCCGCCACCGCCTCCGGTGCGGGCCATCAGACGGCCGCCTTGGTCTGGTCACCGGACTGCGGCGCGCCGTTCTTGTTGTCGCCGTAGAAGTCGCCGTACCCGCCACCGGCCTTGGTGGTCTCGTGCACGATGCCGCCCGCGTCGCCGAACCGGGAGAAGCCCTGCGCCAGCGAGCCCATCGACCCGCCCAGCTTGCCCAGCCGCCCGGCCTGCCTGCCCAGCGCGGCGATCAGCTTGGCGATCCGGGCGCCGATCTGCACCGCCAGCGCGGTGGCGGCGCCGACCGCGTAGCCGATGAACCCGACGATCGAGGCGCCCAGGGTGAACACCGCGGCCGCCGCCGCGATCAGCGCGCCCTTGACGAGCTGGGCCAGCAGACCGGCGATCAGGTCGCGCACGATGTCGCGCAGGATGATGATCAGCGTGCCGGTCACCGCGGTGACGCGCGCCGTGCCGTCCACCACCTCGGCCAACGAGTCGAGCTCGCCGCCGAGGCGGTCCATGCTCTTCTTGAAGGCCTCGCCCGCCTTGCCCTCCCAGCCGGTGAACTGCGCCATCGCGCTCTTGTGCACCTCGGCCTGGTCGCGGATCTGCTTGGCGTCGGCCTTGACCAGCTCGATGTGCGCCTGGATCGCGTCGCGGTCGCCCATCAGCATGTCCAGCGGCTCGCGCAGGAAGCTGACGTGCTCGATCAGCCACCCGATGCCGGCCGCCAGCAGGGTGCCGATCGGGTCGATCGCCAGCGCGACGGTCGAGGCGACCACGTCGATCGCGCCGAACGTGATGTCCAGGACGCGTTCGGTCTCGCTCTGGGCGTCGCCCTCGATCGTCTTGACGAAACTGGCGTAGCTCTCGAAGATGCCGGCGCCGGTCCACTGGTCCGTCATCGCCTGCCACCTGCCCGGGTCGCGCGCGTTCCCACGGAGTTCTCCCCCTGCTCGGATTCCTGCACGTGCAGTGGAGCGCGGCGCACCAACGACACACCAACGTCCGACCAACTCCCGGGCAACGCCGCAGGTCACGGCGACGGTGCGGGGTGGCGGCGGAAGCGGGGCGCGCCCCGTGGCGTGCCCAGGGGCGTGGCCTGGCCCCGAGGTGCGGGCGGTCGGCCGCCTCGGCGAAGGTCGGCACCGGGGTCACGCAGGCGGCCCTGCGCGGAACGCGGGCTCCAGGGCGCCCACCGCCATGTCGCGGTCGTCGGAGCCGGGGACGAACCCTTCGCCGACCTCGGCCGCACGGGTCCAGGTGTGGCCGAGGTGCGGTCCGGCTCAGACCAGCGAGGCCAGCGCGTCCCGGGTG
Source organism: Saccharothrix stipae (assembly GCF_054781895.1). Lineage (NCBI taxonomy): Bacteria > Bacillati > Actinomycetota > Actinomycetes > Pseudonocardiales > Pseudonocardiaceae > Saccharothrix > Saccharothrix stipae. The sequence continues at coordinate 177,681 of NZ_BAAGTN010000022.1, forward strand.
AACGGGGTGACGCCCGCGACGTCGCCCTTCTCGACCTTGCGGGCCCACTCGGGGTCGGCCAGCAGCGCCCGGCCCACGGCGATCAGGTCGAACTCGTCCGCGGCCAGTCGCTCCACGAGCTGGTCGATGCCCGTGGGCGACGGGGTCTGGCCGGCGAAGGTCGCCAGGAACTCGCCGTCCAGGCCGACCGAGCCGACGGAGATGGTGGGCCGACCGGTGATCTTCTTGATCCAGCCGGCGAAGTTCAGCGCCGAACCCTCGAACTCGGGCTGCCAGTAGCGGCGCGTCGAGCCGTGGAAGACGTCCACCCCGGCCTCCACCAGCGGCGTCAGGACCGCCTCCAGCTCCTGCGGCGTGTGCGCCAGCTTGGCGTCGTACGCGGTGGGCTTCCACTGCGAGAGGCGCAGGATGACCGGGAAGTCGGGCGACGTCGCGGCGCGCACCGCCGCCACGACCTCGGCGACCAGGCGCGTCCGGGCGACCGGGCTGCCGCCGTGGGCGTCCGTGCGCCGGTTGGTGACCTCCCACAGGAAGTTGTCGAGCAGGTAGCCGTGGGCCCCGTGCAGCTCCACGCCGTCGAAGCCCAGCCGCTGCGCGGCCGCGGCCGCCTCGGCGAACGCGGTGACCACGGCCTCCAGGTCGGCGGCGGTCGGCACCGGGCCGGCCTCGCCGATCGGGGTGCCGTCCAGCTTCAGGCCCGACGGGGTGAACACGGGTGCCTCCGGCACGGGCGGCGCGCCGGGCGTGCGGGCCGCGCCCACGTGCCACAGCTGCGGCACGATCCGGCCGCCCTCGGCGTGCACGCGCTCCACGACGCGCGCCCAGCCGGCCAGGGCGTCCTCGCCGTGGAAGCGCGGCACGTCGGCGCTCTCGCCGGCGCTGGGGTGCCCGACGTAGGTGCCCTCGGTGACGATCAGGCCCACGCCGCCCGCGGCCCGGCGGCCGTAGTAGTCGGCCACGTTCTCACCCGGGACGCCACCCGGGGAGAACTGCCTGGTCATGGGGGCCATCACGACCCGGTTCGGCAGGTCGAGCGAGCCGGCGGAGAAGGGCCGGAACAGCGGCGCGGTGTCGATCGCGGTGCGCGCGGGCGTGGTCATGTGCATCCTCGGCGGTAGAAGCCCTCGACGGGATTTGACGGTGGATCTCAGGGAAAAGAAGCGGAGCGCTTGCTCCTCTTGAGGCTAGCACTAGCGGAGCACGTGCTCCGCTAGTGGGCGACCACGGACTATGCTGGCGGTGTGGCCACCGACACGTCGTCCCGGCGCCCCCTCCGCGCCGATGCCGAGCGCAACCGCGCGGCGATCATCGAGGCCGCCACCGAGGTGCTCGCCGAGCAGGGCAGCGGGGTGGACGTCCGGGAGATCGCCCAGCGCAGCGGTGTCGGCATGGGCACGCTCTACCGGCACTTCCCCACCAAGGAGGACCTCCTCGGCACGGTCCTCGACCGCGAGTTCACCGCCTGGGCGGGCGCGGCGCGCGAGGCGGCCGCCGGCACCGACGACCCGCGGGCCGCGCTGGAGGGGTTCTACGAGCACGCGCTGGCGACGCAGGCGTGCCACCGGGCCGTCGTGGAGGCGTACGGCCACAACTGGAGCGGCCCGGCCCTGGACTGCGCGCGCCTGCTGTACCCCGTGCTCGACGACCTGCGCACCCGCGCCCAGGAGGCCGGGGAGCTGCGCGCCGATGCGACCACGGGCGACCTGGCACTGCTGCTGGCCACGTTGAGCCACACCGTGCAGCTGGTCGGGGACCACGGTGCACGGGTGTGGCAACGGCAACTGCGCATCGCCCTCGACGGTCTTCGACCTACCCACACCACGGCACTGCCGACGGCGTGAGGCCCCGCCGCCTCTCCCGCCAAGAGCGCCACCTCCAGCACGCGCGTGTCCTACGTTCAGAACGCGCGTGTCCTACGTTCAGGACCCCCGAGTTCAACGCTCGGAACGCGAACGGCGGTGGTTTGGTTAGCTCGTGCGGTGACGACCTACATCGACGAAGCCCTGCGAGCGCTGGCCGACGGCGACATCGACCGGGCCAGGGTGGCGGCACGCGGTGGCGACACGCCGTTGGCCCGGGAACTGGCCGAGCACCTGGACGCCATGCGGAACGGGTCGCTGTACGACCAGCCGGCGGCGTTCGAGGCGTTCATCGACGGCGGCGGCAACGTGGGCCTCTACCAGGCGGTCACCGGTGCGCTGGGGCACGTCTACGCCGATGCCCGACCGGCGAGCCTGCTGGACATCGGCTGCGGTGACGGCCGGACGCTGCTGCCCGCGCTGGCCTCGCCGCACGCCCCCGCGTCCGTGACGCTGGTCGAGCCCTCCGCCGCGCTGCTCGACACCGCCGTACGGGCGCTGGCCGGGTTCGAGGGCGACGGACCCCGGGTGGACGCACGGCACACCAGGGTCGAGCCGTTCGCGGCGGCACTGCCCGCAACCGCGGTGTTCGACGTGGCCCAGTCGACGTTCGCCCTGCACACGCTGCCGCACGAGGTGCGCGACGGCGTGCTCGCCGACCTGGTCGGGCACGTCGGCGTGCTCGCCGTGGTCGAGTTCGACGTGCCGGACCTGCCGCACGCGAGCCCGGAGCACCGCCGGTTCCTGGCCGAGGCCTACGAGCGCGGGGTGACCGAGTACGACGCCGACCGGGCCTTGGTGGCGCAGGGTTTCCTGATGCCGGTGCTGACCGGCCAGCTGGTGCCGGGCGCGACCCGGTCGACCTGGGAGCAGCCCGCGTCGCGGTGGGCGGACCAGGTCGAACGGGCCGGGTTCACCGACGTCCGGGTCACCCGGCTGCACGACTACTGGTGGTCGCCCGCGTTCCTGCTGACCGCTTCCGGGTCTCCCACAGCAGCGACGCACCGATGACGACGACCAGCACGGCGGCCGAACCGTGCACGGCCAGCGCGTAGGCCACCGTGCCGCCGTTGGTGAACACCGCGATGCAGTCACCGATCGGGATGATCGCGTCCGCCAGCACCACCCAGCCCAGGGCCCGGCGGTGCCCGGACAGCAGCAGGATGAGCGCGGTCAGCGCGTAGGCGATGTCGCGGACGCCCTTGACCACGAAGTAGCCCGATCCCTCCGGCCACGGGTCGATCCCGAACCCGGCCGCCGCGGACTGCGGGTCGAGCAGGAAGCCGAGGCCGAAGTAGAAGCCGGCGAGGACGACGAGCGCGGCGAGAACGGTGTTGATCCGCTGGTGGGACATGATGCCGACTCCATTTTCTAGCAGTGCTAGGTACGAGAGCAACACTAACGTGAACCGCGCTCGAATGTCTAGCACTGCTAGAATCCGAGGCGTGTCCATCCAGGAACGCCGTGAGCGCGAACGCGCCGAACGCCACCGGTTGATCGTCGACGCGGCCCGGGAACTGGCGGAGGCCGAGGGCTGGGACGCGGTCACCACCCGCCGCCTGGCCGAGCGGGTCGAGTACAGCCAGCCGGTGCTCTACAGCCACTTCAAGGGCAAGGACGCGATCGTGCGCGCCGTCGCCGTGCAGGGTTTCCGCGATCTGACCGAACGGCTGCGCGACGCCCGCACGGCCCACCGTTCGCCCAAGAAGGCCCTACGCGCGCTCGCGGACGCCTACACGGACTTCGCCGCCACCCGGCCCGCGCTCTACGACGCCATGTTCGTGCGGGAGGTCGACCTGTCGTTCGGCACGACCGAGACACCGCCCGAACTGCGTGCCGCGTACGGCGAGTTCCTCGCCGTCGTCGTACCGGTGGCCGGCGACGACGACCCGGAGACCCTGGTCGAGGTCCTGTGGAGCGCGTTGCACGGCCAGGCCACCCTCAACCGGGGCGGACGGCTGCGCCCCGACCACCACCGGGCCCGGCTGGACCTGCTGCTGGGCCGGTTCGGCTGAGCCCGGCGACCGCCGCCTTGATCGCGGTGTCCTTCACGTCCTGCGCGTAGGTGTCGGGATCGCGCACGGCGAGCACGTTGAAGCCCTCGACCAGGGCGACGAGCGATTTCGCCGCCTGGGCGCGGCGGGCGTCGTCCCACTCCGGGCGGACCGGTACGAGCAGCCGTTCCAACCGGCGCAGGAACGCGCGGCTGTGGGCGACGTGCACGTCGGCCAGCACGGGGTCGGCGAGCGAGGCGGCCAGGAACCCCACCCACACGCGCGACTCGTCGTGGTTGTCGGTCGGCGTGACCGCCTGCGACAGCACGGCTTCGAGCTTGCCCACCGCGTCCGGCGCGCCCTGCTCGGCGGCGTCCGCCCGGACGGCGGTGCGCCGGTGCAACGTCTCCCGCGCGTGCACGAGCAACGCCCGCTTGTCCGGGAACGTGTGCAGCACGAGCCCGGTGGTGCACCCCGCCCGTTCGGCGACGGCGCGCAGGGTCAGCCCGGTCAGCCCTCGTTCGGCCAGCACGGACCAGACCGCGGCGGACAGGCGCTCCCGAGCCCTTTGCACGTCCTTCTTCCTGGCCACTGTGTCCTCCCCCACGAGCGCTCCCGCCTTATCGTACCGCCTGTTACGGTAACGATCGTTACGAAGGAGGCGGCAGTGATCGAAGTCATCGTCGAACCGTGGGACGGCCCCGACGGCACGCGGCTGCGCGCGGCGCAACGCGCGGAGCTCGACGTCCGGTACGGCACGGACGACCACGAGCCGGGCGAAGCGCCGGGAGCGCACGACGTCGCGGTGTTCGTGGTGGCCCGTGACCGGGACGGGCGTGCCGTCGGGTGCGGCGGCCTGCGGTTGCTCGAACCGGGCACGGCCGAGGTGAAGCGGATGTACGTCGAGCCCGCGGCACGCGGCACGGGGGCGGCCGCGCGGATCCTGCGGGCGCTGGAGGACCAGGCGCGCCGGTCCGGCGTGGTGGACCTGCTGCTGGAGACCGGTACCCGGCAGCCGGACGCGATGCGCTTCTACGAACGCGAGGGCTACCACCGCATCGACAACTTCGGCCCGTACCGCGGTGAGCCGGAGTCGGTCTGCTACGCCCGCCGGCTGCCCGCCGTCACGCGGGCGTGAGGGTGTCGTCCCACTCGATGCGGTGGTCGAACTGCCAGGTGAACCTGGCCGGGTCGACGAACTTGAACGCCAGCGGCAGCAGCGCGTCGCGCAGCACCCGGCCGACGGGACCGGCGGCCTTGTCGCGGTTCGTCCGCGCGGCCTGGGCGATGATCCGCTCCACCCTCCCCCGGCGCAGCGTCTCGTAGACCCGGAACGCGTCCTCGTGCGGCAGGTCGCGCAGGCAACGGGCCAGCTGCACGGCGCTCTCGAACGCCAGCGAAGCGCCCTGCCCCGAACTGGGTGACGTGGCGTGCGCCGCGTCGCCGATCAGCACCATCCGGCCACGACTCCACCGGGGCACGCTCGGCACGTCCTCCAACGCGCCGGTCACCACGAGAGCGGCCGGGTCGGTGGCCCCGATCATCCGGACGGCGGGCGTGCGGTCGGCCGCGAAGGCCTCGCCGAGCACGTCCAGCCACCGCCCGGGTTCGGTGGCGCGGGCTTGCGCCGTGGTCAGCGGTGTCCTGCGGGGCAGGTTGGCGAACCACCCGCCGGAGCCGTCGTCGTCGACCTGGTAGCCGAAGAACGCCCGCTTGCCCGAGACCAGCCGCATGGCGCCGCCGGTCGACGGTTCGCCGGTGCGCGCCACCCGGGCGCCGAAGCCGAGCAGACCGGCGTAACGCGGGCCAGGCGCATCCGGGTCGACGATCCGGCGCACGGTGGACCGGATGCCGTCCGCGCCGACCAGGAGGTCGGAGTCCCGCTCGGACCCGTCGGCGAAGCGCGCGGTGACGTGCGAACCGCGGTCGACGGCGTCGACGAGTTCCTTGCCGTGCTCGATGGTGATGCCGCGCCCCACCGCCTCCTCGCGCAGCACCCGGTGGAGGTCGGACCGCCACACCAGCAACTGCGGCGGCTCGCTGCCGAACCGGCCGAGCGTGCGACCCGTCCAGGTCTGCAACTCCATCGCGGTCATCGGCGTGCCGATCCCGCGCACCGCGTCGGCCAACCCCAGGACGTCCAGCGCCTGCAACCCGTTCGGCGCGATGCTCAGCGCGCCGCCCGAGCCGTCGGCGGTGCGGTCGTAGCGCTCGTGGACGCTCGCCTCGATCCCGGCCTTGCGCAACGCGATCGCGGCGACGGGTCCGCCGATGCCGCCGCCGATGACGGTCGCTCTCATCGTTCCTCCTCGTGGAAGCCCGCCCACAGCGGGCGCCAGTCCTCGATGCGCTCCAGGAAGTGCCGCACGAACGCCACCTCGGCGTTCAGCAGCGCGATCCGGTACTCCTCCTCGACCAGGAACAGCGGGTGCGCGTCGGCTCCCGCGATGACCGCCTCGGCCTCCGCCAGCTGCCCGGCGAGCCCGTCCAGCCGGTCCCGCAGCAGGCCGGCGACCTCGTCGGGGTGCAACGCCGCGATCATCGACAGCGCGGCGACGAACCGCGGGTACTCGGGCCGCGGTTCGGCGACGAGCTCGCGCATCCAGTCCTTCAGCTCCGCCCGCCCGGCGTCGGTCAACGCGTAGACCGTCCGCTCCGGCCGCTGCCCCTCCCGGGACGTCTCCCGCTCCACGATGAACCCGGCCTTGGCGAGCTGCCCGAACACCATGTAGAGCGAGCCGTGGGTGAACTTGATGCTGCGATCGTCCCCGTGCGCCCGCATGAGCCGGCTCAGCTCGTAGGGGTGCATGGGCTCGCGGACGAGATAGCCGAGCACGGCCAACCCGAGCAGGTTGCCGACCTTGCGCTTGGACGCCACCGCCACCTCCTAGTCAGCTCTGACTATCCACGAGCAACTAGTCAGGGTCAACTATCGGTGTCGACGAACGGTTCCGCCGGGCAGTGGTCCGAACAACCCTACGTATGGGGCTGGTGACAACCGGCTACCTGCTGGTTCGTTGGTGGCGGGAGCCTCCCCTGTCACACGGCTCCCTTCCCTGTACCCCAAGGAGACCACCATGCTCGTACGAAAGGCCGCGCGTGTCCTCGTCAGCGTGCTGGGCCTGCTGTTGCCGCTGATCGCGGTGGCCGCGCCCAGCGCGTCGGCGCAGCCGCAGGCTCTGGTGCGCACGCTGTACTACGACGTGAGCCAGGCCCAGGAGTTCGTCGCGGACTGGGATCGTGCCGCGACGAACTGGAACAACTCGGTCAGCAACGTCAAGCTCGCCCGCCGGGCCACCGGCACGCCGGTCAACATCCGCATCCTGGCGGACAACGGCTGGCCGCGCGCCTACGTCACGTCCCTCGGCAACGGCACCGTCTACATGGGACGCCAGGCCGTGCAGCAGGGCTACTACCGGCCCCGGATCTCCACCCACGAGATCGGGCACATCCTCGGCCTGCCGGACCGGCGGACCGGGCTGTGCGCCGACCTGATGTCGGGCTCCAGCGCGCCGATCTCGTGCCGCAACGACCTGCCGAACGCGGCCGAGCGGGCCGAGGTCGAGCGCCGGTTCGCGGGCCAGTTCGCCGCGACCGACGTGCGTGCCGCCGGGTACGACGCGACCGTGCACACGCGCGCGGAGTGCTTCGTGTACTGACGCGTGACCGCCCGTGAGGTGGCGCGAGCCGCCTCACGGGCGCAGCGCGGACAACGCGCGCCTCAGCGCCGTCTCACGGGCACAGGGACCGTTGCTCCACGCCGGGGAAGGTCCGGTGCCAGCTCACGTCGTCGTCGTCCACGCCCGGCCACGCACAGGCCTCGCCCAACAGGCGCGCGTCGTCGAGGTCGAACCGCCACTGGGTGCCGGCGGGGTCGGAGACCGTCAACTCCCGCGACGCCGGGTGGTAGTGCGAGTAGTCCACGGCGGCGGGCAGACCCTCGATGGCCGCCACCTGTCGCGGTTCCCCCGGCGTGGCGATGTCCCACACCTGGACCAGCTCCGGTCGGCCGCCGATCGCCAACGCCGCGTTGTCCGCGGCGAAGTCCACCACCAGCTCGGACAGCGACAGGTCCGTCAGCCGGGCCCAGTGCCGGGGAGCCGACGGGTCGGCGACGTCGAGCACGTCGATGGTCTTGGCGGTCTCGTTGACCAGGGCCAGGAACCGGCCGTCCGGGCTGAACACCGCGCGGACCTGGCCCTGCTCGACCAGCATGGGGCCGGCGCGGGTCGGCGAGCCCCCCTCGTCCAGGTGCCAGAGCTCCACGTAGCGCTCGAAGTAGTCCTTGCTGAGGCTCACCGTCACCATGGCGCGGGCGTCACCGCGCAGCGCGACGCTCTCGACCCGCATACCGGGCAACGGCACCTCGCTGATCCGGCCGTCGTCGCCCTGCCGCCACATCGACGCGATCCCGTTGCCGGACAGCACGTTGGCCGGGTGGTCGAAGCGCCGGGGCTCGCGGCGCATGCCGACGCCGGCCAGCACCCGCCCCGAGTCGCTCATCGTCTGGACGATCGCGTGCTGGATGGTGTCGAGCCGCCTCGGCGCGCTCGGCTCGGCGATGGTCCAGACCTGGGTGGCGCCCTGGTCGTCGGTCAGCAGGAAGACGCCGCCGCTGCGGCTGATCATCGAGACCCGGCCCTCGGCGGGCACGTCGGCCAGGTGGCTCGCCGTGCCGCGCTCGACCTTCCACACCGACGACGACCGGGCCTCCGCGTCGGTGGAGATCGCGATGTCACCCGTCGGCGCCAACGACATCCACCGCCACGGTGGCCGGGCGGCCAGCGGCACGGCGTTCTTCACCGCCCACGCCACCCGCACCGCGTTGAGCGCCTCGGCCGTGGGCGACACCCGGTAGGCGGCCAGGGCGAGCCGGACCGCGTCGTCGGGTCGGTCCGGCAGCAGGCGCAGGGCGGCGTCGGCGGCACGCAGCGACAGGGCGCTGTTGCGTTGCTTGCCCGCGCTGTTCTCGGCGACCACGGCGTACACGGCGGTGCCGGCCAGCACCACCACGAGGCCGACGAGGAGCGCCACGTACTGCTTGAGCCTGCGGGTCCGCCTGCGTTCGACGGCGCGGCGGGAGTCTCGGCGGCGATCGAGGCGTCGAGGAAGTCGTGCTCGCGGCCGGTGAGCCACTCCCGCAGGCCGCGCGCCTGCTCCAGCCGGGCGCCCCGGTAGAGCGCGTCGGGGTCGCGGTCGTGCGCCTCCCACGTCTCGGTGGCGGCGGTCAGCTCGCGGTGCCGCCGCAGCACGTCCCGGTCGCTCGTGAGCCACTCCCGCAGCCGGGGCCACGCCCGGATCACCGCCTCGTGGGTGAGCTCGACCGCGTCGTCGTCGAGCGTGATCAGCCGGACCTGGGCCAGTCGGTCCAGCAGCGCCTGGTCGACGTCAAGCTCGTGCCGCCGCACCCTGCGGCGGGTGTCCTCGGTGCCCTCGCCCAGCGCGATGAGCCGCAGCAGCAACGACCGCGCGGCGCGTTGCCCGTCCGGGGTCAGCCCGCCGTAGACCTCCTCGGCGGTGCGGGCGATGGCGTGCTCGACCCCGCCCGCCTGCTCGTACCCGGCCAGCGACAGGGTCATGCCGCGCCGCCGCCGCCACGTCTCCACCAGCGCGTGGGACACCAGCGGCAGGGCGGACGCGCGGCCGGTCACGTCCGCGACCAGCCGGACCACCAGCGCCGTCTCGACCGTCGCGCCCGCCCTCGCCGCGGGCTCGGTGATCGCCCGCCGCAGCTCGTCCGGCGACATCGGCCCGACCAGCACCTGGTTGCCGTGCAGCGCGGCCGTCAGCTCCGGGTACGGGCCGCAGTGCCCGTAGAAGTCGGCGCGGACGCCGAGCACGACCCGCACCCGGCTGTTGTCCGCGTTCGCGGCGAAGGTCAGGGCCCGCACCAGCCAGTCGCGTTCTGCCGCGGCGCACTGGGTGAAGATCTCCTCGAACTGGTCCACCACCAGCAGGAGGTCCCGATCGGCCACGGCGCGGCGGATCCACAGGTGCAGGTTCTCCGTCGACGCCGCGAGGTCCGCCTTCACCGCCACCGGGGACTCGCCGGTCAGCCCGGCGAGCGCGACCGCGCACTCCTCCACCGGGTCGCGACCGGGCGTGATGATGACGACCGGGTCGTCGCTGCGGGCCGCCAGCCCGGCTCGCAGCAGGGACGACTTGCCCGAGCCGGACGCGCCGAACACGCCCGTGAACCGCCGCCTGCGCACCATGTCGACCAACGTCTCGGTGAGCGCCTCCCGACCGAAGTACCGATCGGCGTCGCTGGTCTGGAAACTGGCGAGGCCGACATAGGGAATTGCGCCCTGGTCCGGTTCCGGAACGTCCTCGGCGGCAATGGCGGACCACCGCGCGCGCCATTCGGCGACGTCACCGCCGCAGGCCCGGACGAACGCCAACGTCACGGCCAGGCTGGGCAGCTTGCGGCCCGCGGTCGCCGCGGACAGCGCGGCGGCCGAGTAGTTCGTGCGTCTGCCCAGCTCGCGGTAGGTCGGCCGGCCCGCTCTCTCGCGCAGCCGGCGCAGATCACTCGCGAACCGGAGCAGCGCCGTTTCCTCGGACGCCAATGGAGTTTCCTGACGCGGCACCGGTGCCCCCTTCGCCCCCGACCATTGTCCACACAACGGTGTTCAACACCCGAACCCGGACACTGAACAAACCAGGCCGCATAACGTCAACGGCAGGGCTTCGGGGGCACGTCGAATTCCACGCCGCCGGGCATTGTTCCGAATGCGGTTCCGCCGAGGGCGGGCGGAACCGCGTTCACGTCCGACGGTACGAGGCCTGGGGGACCACCTCCGATCACCGCCCGTTACGGGGTCCACCACCGCCGGATCCCGTCACGGGCGGCCTCGGGTCGCGGGTCAGCGGAGGCTGAGGGGGCGGAGGTCGGTCCAGTGCTCCTCCACGTACGCGACGCACGCCTCGCGCGTGTCGGGGCCGAACCTGGTGGTCCAGCCGGCCGGGACGTCGGCGAACGACGGCCACAGCGAGTGCTGGCCCTCGTCGTTCACCAGGACGTGGAAACGGCCCTCAGGGTCTTCGAACGGGTTGGTCACGGCTCGATCCTCCGGTCGGGTTCGGTCGTCGCGCGGTGCAGGTGGTTCAGCACGGCGTCGGCCAGGTGTTGGGCGGTGGCTGGGGTGAACAGGTCGGTGGCGTAGACGAGGTAGCACGGCACCGGGCCGTCGTCCTGCGGTTCGTAGAAGCTCACGGTCAGCTCGGCGGGTGTGGTGCCGGTCGGCACGGCCACCAGCGCGCCGGTGTCGCCTTCCAGCGTCGACAACACCGCCTTCTCGTGGTGGACGATCATGACCTGCGGTTCGACCGGCACCGGCACGTCGGCGTGGTCGAACGCGGCCAGGTCGGTGGCGCGGATGCGGGCCAGCAGCTCGGTGTAGCCGGGCCGACCGGCGGTGTCGGTGCGCAGCACGACCCGGTTGAAGAAGCAGCCGACCAGGTCGGCCAGCGCCTCCTCGGTCCGCCCGGCCACCATCGTGCCGATCGGGAGGTCCGTGCCATAGGGCGTGAGCGCGGCGGCCACGGCGGCCTGCACCACCATGAACATGCTGGTGCCGGTCCGGGTGGCGAGCCGGTCCACGGCCGCGTGCAGCTCCGCCGACAGCGTGAACGGGATCACGGCGGCGGGGTGGCGCCCGGACCGCCGCTCCCCCGAGTAGGGCAGGGCCAGCTCGGGCAGGTCACGCAGGGCGTCGCGCCAGAACGCGTGCTGCTCCTCCCCCACCGACTCCAGGACCTCCAGCGACCACAGCGTGTAGTCCGCGTAGGTCACCGGCAGATCGGTCCACTGTGGAGCCTCACCGCGCCGGCGGGCCGCGTAGGCGTGCTGGAGGTCGCGGAACAGCGGCACGACCGACCACTCGTCCACCGCGAGGTAGCTCATGGTCAGCAGCAGCGCCTGCGCGCCGGACGCGTCCACGACCAGCCTGGCGCGGACGGGCGGGTGGCCCGGTCGCACCGGTTCGGCCGCGAACGCGGGCAGCGCCTCGTCCAGCGCCACCACCGGCTCCACCGCCAGCGGCGGCACGGGGACGGCGCGCTGCACCTCACCGTCCAACACCGTGCGCAACGGCTCGTGGCGACCCACGACGTCGGCGTAGGCGGCGATCAGGGCGGGCACGTCGAACGGCGTCCGCGCGCGCAACGCCAACGCGTGGTCCCACGACGACTCACGCCCCCGCTGCACGGGCGCGAGCGGCAGGTCCACCGGCCGGTCGAACCGGCGCAGCCGGGGTCGGGCCGACGTGGCGCCGGTCAGCCGCCCGGCCAGCCCCGCGACGGTGGGCGAGTCGAACACGTCGCGCAACGCGATGTCGACGCCGAACACCGACCGGATCCGGCCGACCAGCCGCATGGAGGCCATCGAGTGGCCGCCGAGGGTGAAGAAGTTGTCGTGGATGCCCGGTGACACGCCCAGCAGCTCGGCGAACAGCTCCGCGATCGCCTTCTGCTCCGGCGTCACCGGCCGGTCGTCGCCGGTCAGCGCCGACCAGTCCGGCTGCGGCAGGGCACGGCGGTCGAGCTTGCCGTTCGGCGTCAACGGCAGCGGGCCGTCGAGGAAGAGCACAGTGGCGGGGACCATGTACTCGGGGAGCCGTTCGGCGACGAACGCCCGCAGGTCGTCCTCGGTCGAGCCGACGACGTACCCGACGAGCCTGGTCACGTCACCCGTGCGGTCGGCGACGACGGCGGACTGCGCCACGTCCGGGTGCCGGGCCAGGGCGGCTTCGATCTCGCCGAGCTCGATCCGGTAGCCGCGGATCTTGACCTGGGTGTCGACGCGGCCGAGGAAGTCCAGGTTGCCGTCGGCCCGCCAGCGCGCCCGGTCGCCCGTGCGGTACATGCGGGAGCCCGCCGAGGAGTCGGACGCGGCACTGAACGGGTTGGCGACGAACCGGGACGCGGTCAGCGCGGCCTGGCCGATGTACCCGCGCGCCAGGCCGCGACCGGACACGTACAGCTCGCCGACCACGCCCGGCGGCACCGGTCGCAGCCGGTCGTCCAGCACGTAGACGGTGGTGTTGGGGTCGGGGACGCCGATCGGCACGGCCGAGTCCCACCCCGGCACGGCCCTCCACAGCGTGGAGTTGACCGTGGCCTCGGTGAGGCCGTAGGCGGCGAGCAGGTTGAGCCGCCCGGCCCAGCGGCCGATCACGTCCGGTGGCACGGTCTCGGTGCCGACCAGGATGGTGGAGCCCTCGGGCAGCTCGCAGTCGGCGGGCAGCGCCGACACCAGCGACGGCGGCAGGATCATGTGCGTGATCCGCCGGTCGCGCAGGAAGTCGGTCAGCTCCGGGCCGGCGACGCGCACCTCGTCCGGGGCGAACACCAGCCGGCCGCCCACGCACAGCGCCATGGTCAGCTCGAACACCGCCACGTCGAAGCCGACCGAGGCGAACTGGAGCACCCGGCTGTCGGCGGTCAGCCCCATCCGGTCGATGGCGGTCGCGGCGAGGCTGGCGATGCCCTCGTGCGGCACCACCACGCCCTTGGGCCGACCGGTCGAGCCCGACGTGTAGATCACGTACATCGCCGAGTCCAACGACAACGGTCCACTGTATGCAGTCTGCAACATCCGATCGTCGGCATCATCGCCCATCGGTCGATTGTCCACAGTCGACACACGACCGAATTCTGCGGACAGTTCCTCGCATACGGAATCCGAGTCGAGGACCACGATCTCGGCGACGTCGGGAACGGGCGCGGTCCGGGTGGTGACCACCAGCTTGGCGGCGGAATCCTGGATCATGTATGCGATCCGGTCGGCCGGGTGCGAGAGGTCCAGCGGCAGGTAGGCCGCGCCGAGCTTGAGCACCGCCAGCACGGTGGCGACCATGTCCGCCGACTTGGGCACCGCGATGCCCACCACCGACTCGTGGCCGACACCGCGTGCCGCGAGCAGCCGCGCGATCCGGTCCGACCGCGCGTCCAGCCACGCGTAGCTGACCGAACGATTGCGGTCGACCACCGCGACCGCGTCCGGCTTCTCGGCCACGCACCGGGCGAACATCGTCGTGAACGTCTCCTCCGGCACCTCGCGCCAGGTCCGGTTGAACTCGTCCACCACGCGCCGGCGCTCGTCGGGCGCCAGCAGGTCCACCGCGCTCACCGGCGCGGACGGCGCGGCCAGCACGGCGTGCACCAACGCGGTCAGCCGCGCGCCGAGCCGCTCGACGGTCACCCGGTCGAACAGGTCGGTCGCGTACTCCAGCCGGCACACCACCGGCCCGTCGACCACCTCGGTGAAGCTGAACACCAGGTCGAACTTCGCCGTCGTGGTCTCATGGCCGACCCACGTCACCGGCAGCCCGTCGAACGAGCCCGCCTCGCGTCCCCGGCTGTGGTAGCCGACCATCACCTGGAACAACGGGTTGCGCGCCGCCGACCGGACCGGGTTGAGCCGGTCCACCACCGCCTCGAACGGCACGTCCTGGTGCGAGAACGCGGCCAGCGACGTCTCCTTCACCCGCCCGACCAGCTCGGTGAAGCTCGGGTCGCCGGACAGGTCGGCCCGCAGCACGAGGGTGTTGACGAAGAACCCGACCAGGTCGTCCAACGCCTCGTCCGTGCGACCCGCGATCGGCGCGCCGAGCGGGATGTCGTCGCCCGCGCCCAACCGACCCAGCAGGGCGGCCACGGCGGCCTGCAACACCATGAACATCGACGCGCCGGACGTCTGCGCCAGCGCCCGCAGCCCGTCGGTCAGACCGGCGTCGAGCACGACCTCCAGGTCCGCGCCCTGGAACGTCGGCCGTCCCGGACGGGGCCGGTCCACCGGTAGTTCCAGTTCTTCCGGAGCACCGGCCAAGGCCCGCGCCCAGAAGTCCAACTGCTCCTCGCCGACGACGTCGAGCACGTCGCGCTGCCACACCGTGTAGTCCGCGTACTGCACCGGCAGCGGCTCCCACCGCGGAGCCCCACCGCCGCGTCGTGCCCGGTACGCCTCCGCGAGGTCGCGCAGGAACGGCCGGTCGGACCACTCGTCGGTGGTGATGTGGTGCAGCAGGATGACGACGAGGTGCTCGTCGTCCCGCAGCGACGCGATCGTCACCCGCAGCGGCAGCTCGGTGCGCAGGTCGAACGGCCGGTCGACCTCCTCGCGCACGATGCCGGGCACGTCGTCCTCACGAGCCGAACGCACCACCACCACGGGCGTGACGTCGCTCAGCACCCGCTGGAACGGGGTGCCCTCGTGCTCGCCGAACACCGTCCGCAGCGCCTCGTGCCGCTCCACCACGTCACCGACGGCCGCCGTGAACGCGTCCACGTCCAACGCGCCGGCGAGCTTGAACACCAACGGGAAGTTGTAGGCGGCGGACGTGCCCTCCATCTGCTGGATGAGCCACAACCGCTGCTGCGCCGACGACAACGGCAGCTCCGCGGGCCTCTCCACCGGCACCAGCGCCGGTCGCACCACCCCGCCACCGGCCCGCAACGCCAGCTCGGCCACGGTCGGCGCGTCGAACAGGTCGCGGATCGCGAGTTCCGCCCCCAACGCCGACCGGGCCCGGCTGATCAGCCGGGTGGCGAGCAGCGAGTGGCCGCCGAGGTCGAAGAAGTTGTCGTCCACGCCTACCGACGGCACGCCCAGCACGTCGGCGAACAGCCCGCACAGCACTTCCTCTTCACGGGTAGCGGCGGCACGGGACGACGCCGCGCTCGTCACCACGGGCTTGGGCAGGGCGCGCACGTCGAGCTTGCCGTTGACGGTCAGCGGCAGCGCGTCCACCGGCATGATGGCGGCGGGCACCATGTAGTCGGGCAGAACGGACTTGAGGCCGTCGCGCAGCACCGCCGGGTCGACGCCGGACACCACGTACCCGATGAGCCGCTTCACCCCGCCCGGACCGGCGTCCACGACGACCGCCGCGTGCGTCACGCCGGGCCGGGCCGCGAGCGCGGACTCGACCTCGCCCAGCTCGACCCGGTAGCCGCGGATCTTGACCTGGTCGTCGGTGCGGCCGAGGAAGTCGAGGTTGCCGGCCGAAGACCTGCCCGCGGGGTCGAGCGAGGACGCGGTGCGCGCCCGCACCAGGTCACCCGTGCGGTACATGCGGGTTCCGGGCGGGCCGTACGGGTCGGCGACGAACCGCTCGGCGGTCAGGCCGAACCGGTCGTGGTAGCCGCGGGCCAGGCCGACGCCCGCGATGTAGAGCTCGCCGGGCGAGCCGGGCGGCACCGGCCGCAGGCGGGAGTCCAGCACGTACGCCCGGGTGTTCCGGATGGCCTTGCCTACGGTCGCGGTCTCACTGTCCTCTGTAGACGCACCGAGCGTGTTGATGGTGTACTCCGTCGGGCCGTACAGGTTGTAGCCGTACGTCCCGGGCGTCTCGCGCAGCCGCTGCCAGACCGATTCCGGCACCGCCTCGCCACCCAGCAGCACCAGCGCGGGCACGTGGCCCGCCAGCAAGCCCTCCTCGATGAGCAGCTGCGCGTAGGTCGGCGTCACGTTGACCACGTCGATTTGGTGCTCGTCGCAGTACGCCACGAGGGCCGCCGCGTCACGGCGCAGCTCCTCGTCGCACACGTGCACCTCGTGGCCCTCGACCAGCCACAGCAGCTCTTCCCACGACATGTCGAACGCGAACGAGACGGTGTGCGCGATGCGCAGCCGCCGACCGCCCGCCGCCGCGATGGCGGGCGCGAAGATCGCCTCCTGGTGGTTGAGCTGCATGTTCGTCAGGCCGCGGTACGGCGTGACAACGCCCTTGGGCCGCCCGGTCGAGCCGGAGGTGTAGATCACGTACGCCGGGTGCTCCAGCGAGAACCGGGGCCACTCCACGACCTCCGGCACGTCCCCGAAATCGAGGTCGTCCAGGCACAGCGCGTCCGGCACCAACCCGACCGCCGTGGTCGACAGCACGCACAGCGGCCGGGTGTCCTCGATCATCAGCAGCAGCCGGTCGGCCGGGTGGTCGAGGTCCAGCGGCAGGTAGGCGGCGCCGGTGCGCAGCACCGCGAACAACGCCACCACCATGTCGGTGGTGCGCGGCAACGCCAGCGCGACCACCCGTTCCGGTCCCGCGCCGCGGCCGATCAGCAGCCGGGCCAGGGTGTCGACGCGGTCCTGCAACTGCGCGTAGGTGAGCCGCTGGTCGCCGAACACCAGCGCCGTCGCGTCCGGTGTCCGGCGGGCCTGGGCGGCGAGCATGTCGGCGATGGTGTCCTCGACCATCGGGTGCGCGCCGGCGTCCCACTCGGCCGCCAACGCCCGCCGCTCGTGCTCGGGCAGCACGTCGAGCGTGCCGACCAGCGCGTCCGGGGCGTCGACCAGGCGTTGCAGCACGGTGGTGTAGCGGGTGAGCAGCGCTCGCGCGGCGTCGGCGGCGAAGACGTCCGGGCGGGAGGCCAGCGTGACGCGGGTCCGCGTGCCCGGCGTGATGATGAGCGTGAGCGGGAAGTGCGTGCCGTCCACGTTGGACACGTCGAGCACGCCGTGCCGCTCGGCCAGCTCGCCCTGGCGGTCGTCGCCGTCGCCGGTGCGCAGCACGAACAACGTGTCGAACAGCTGCCGGTGCCCGGCCTCCTGCTGGATCTCGCCCAGGCCGACGTGCTCGTAGGACATGAGCGCGGTCCGCTCGGCCTGGATGCGGCGCAGCAGCTCCAGCACGGTCTCGCGGGGGTTCAGCGCGATCCGGGTGGGGATGGTGTTGAGGAACATGCCGATGACGTGCTCGACGCCGTCGACCTCGACCGGGCGGCCCGCGACGGCGGTGCCGAACACCACGTCGTCCCGGCCGACCTGGCTCGCCAGCACCCTCGCCCACGCGGCGTTGAACACGGCGTTGGCGGTCAGGCCGTGCCGCCGGGCCTGCGCCCGGACGCGGTCGGTGAGCTCCTCGGTCAGCTCCTCGTGGAACTCGGCCGGGATCACCGGCTCGCGGGACCGGTCCACGGGCGCGACCAGGGTCGGCTCGCGCAGGCCGGACAGCGCGGTGCGCCACGCCCGCCGCGCGGCGTCGTGGTCCTGCCGCGCCAGCCACGCCAGGTAGTCGCGGTAGGAGCCGGGCGGCGGCAGCTCGGCGTCGACGTCGCGGTACAGCTCCAGCAGCTGCTCCAGGAACAGCCACGCCGACCAGCCGTCCCACAGGATCAGGTGGTGGGTGATGACGAGCCGGTCGCGGCCGTCGGGCAGCCGCAGCACCAGGAACCGGCACAGCGGCGGCGCGGCCAGGTCGAACCGCTCGCGCCGGTCGGCGGCCAGCAGCGCCGGCACGTCGGCGTCCCGCGCCTCGACCACGCGCAGCGGGACCTCCGGGCCGGGCGCGATGAACTGCACCGGTGCCGGCACGCCGTCGCTGGTGAACCCGGCCCGCAGGCTCGGGTTGCGCGCCAGCAGGGCGGCGCCCGCGCGGCGCAGCCGGTCGACGTCCAGCCGGCCGGCGAAGTCCATGGTCTCCTGGGAGAGGTAGACGTCCAGCGCGCCGGTGTCGTAGCTGGAGTGGAAGTACAGGCCCTCCTGCAACGGCGAGAGCGGCCAGACGTCCTCCGCGTCGGGCAGGGCGCGGCGCTGCTCGTCGGTCAGCACGAGCAGCGGGGCGTCGTCGGCGGTGCCGGTGACGGTCTCGACGGCGGCGAGCGCGGCGACCGTGCGGTGCTCGAACACGTCACGCGGGCTGATCTCGACGCCGAGCCGGCGGGCCCGGCTGGACACCGCGATGGAGGTGATGCTGTCGCCGCCGAGCACGAAGAAGTCGTCGTCGACGCCGAGCTCGGTCACGCCGAGGACGTCGGCGAACACGTCGGCCAGCAGGCGTTCCCGCTCGGTTCCCGGTGCCCGGCGCACGGTCTTGGCCGGGGTGGGCGAGGGCAGCGCGTTCTGGTCGAGCTTGCCGCTGGGGGTGAGCGGGAAGTCCGGCAGCGCCACGATCGCGTGCGGCACCATCGCGGCGGGCAGCGCGTCGGCGATCCCGGCACGCACCGCGTCCGGGTCGACGTCGGCCGGTGTCACGTACGCCAGGAGCTGGTTGTCGCGGGCGATCACCGCGGCCCGTGCCACGCCGGGCAGCTTGACCAGCGCGGACTCGACCTCGCCCAGCTCGATCCGGTTGCCGCGCACCTTGACCTGCCGGTCGGTGCGGCCCAGGTAGACGAGCACGCCGTCGGGGCGGCGCACCACCAGGTCGCCCGTGCGGTACATGCGTTCGCCGGGAGCGCCGAACGGGTCGGCCACGAACCGCTCTGCGGTGAGCCCGAACCGGCCGTGGTAGCCGAGGGCGAGCTGCACGCCCGCCAGGTACAGCTCGCCCGGCACACCGGTCGGGACGGGCCGCAGGAACGGGTCCAGCACGTGCAGCCGGGTGTTCCAGACCGGGCGGCCGATGGGCACGGCCGGGTCGGGCGCGCCGTCGCAGGCGAAGTACGTGACGTCGACGGCGGCCTCGGTGGGTCCGTAGAGGTTGTGCAGCGGCACGGCGGTCAGCTCCAGCCACCGACCGGCCACCTCGCCGGTCAGCGCCTCGCCGCTGCTGAACACCCGGCGCAGGCTCGCCGACCACGTCGGGTCCTCGCACACCTCGGGCACGCCGAGGAACGCGGCCAGCATCGACGGCACGAAGTGCAGCGTGGTGACGCGTTCGCGGCGGATCAGGTCGGCCAGGTAGGCCGGGTCGCGGTGGCCGTCCGGCTTGGCGAGCACGACGGCCGCGCCTTCGCACAGCGCCCAGAAGAACTCCCACACCGACACGTCGAAGCTCGACGGTGTCTTCTGCAGCACGCGGTCGTCGGCGGTGAGGCCGTACTCGTGCTGCATCCACGCCAGCCGGTTGACGATCGCGCGGTGCGTGACCACGACGCCCTTGGGCCGGCCGGTCGAGCCGGAGGTGTAGATCAGGTAGGCGGGCCGGTCCGGTCGCGCGGTGGGCAGCTCGACGTCCGGCGCGGTGTCGTCCAGGCAGTCCTGCGGCCGGACCACGGTGGTCGCGCCGGAGTCGGCCAGCATGAACTCGACGCGCTCGGCCGGGTAGTCCAGGTCGAGCGGCAGGTAGGCGGCACCGGACTTGAGCACGCCCAGCAGCGCCACCATCAGCTCGGCGGACCGCGGCACGGCGACGCCGACGACGTCACCGGCGTCCGCCGCCCGCAGCCTGCGCGCCAGCGCGGTGGAGCGCCGGTCCAGTTCCGCGTAGGTGAGGGTGACGTCGTCGTAGACCACCGCGACGGCGTCCGGGGTGCGGGCCGTCCGGTCGGCGATCCGGCTCACCAGCGTGCCTTCCGGCACGTCGGCGGTGGTGGCGTTCAGCTCGGCGAACCACTCGGTCTCGCGCGCGGAGACCAGGTCGAGGCTCGCCACCGGCCGGTCGGGGGTGGTGGCGAACGCGGACAGCAGCCGCACCAGCCGTTCGGCGACCGAGGCCACCTCGGCGTCGGGGAGGCGGTGCTTGAGGCGCAGTTCGAGGCGCTCGCCGGGCAGCGCGACCAGGGCCAGCGGGTAGTGCAGCTGGTCGCGGATCTCGACGTCGTCCACCAGGTCGGGGAAGTTCTCGACCACCACGAGGGTGTCGAACAGCTCGCCGTGCCCGGTGACGCGCTGGATCTCGGCCAGCCCGAGGTGCTGGTGGTCCAGCAGCCGCGCCTGCTCGTCCTGGAGGTGCGCGAAGACGGTGGCGAGGCTGTCCGCGCCGCGCCACCGCTGCCGGACCGGCACGGTGTTGATGAACAGGCCGACCGCGTTCTCGATCCCCGGCACCTCGGCCGGCCGCCCGGCCACCGTGGTGCCGTAGACGACGTCGGCCCGCCCGGTGAGCCCGCCGAGCAGCAGCCCCCACGCGCCGTGCAGGACGGTGCTGAGCGTCAGACCGCGCCGACGCGCCTCGCGGACCAGCGCCGCGCTCAACGCCGCGGGCAGCCGCACCCGGTGCTGACCGTGCCGCGGCGAGACCTCGAACTCCGCCGACGGCAGCGCTTCGCGCGCGTCCCCGCCAAGGGGACCCCTGCTTTTATCCTGCCGGCCGGCACCGACGGTTCCGGGCGGAGCGAGGGCGGTTGTGGACAACCCCGCGATCCGGGTCGGCTCGTCCACATCGGACAGCGCCGCGCGCCACGCCTCGTGCGCCGCGTCCCGGTCCCGGCCCGCCAGCCACGCGAAGTAGCGCCGGTGGTCGACCGGTTCCACCCGGCCGCCCACCAGCTCCCGCCGCAGCAGGCCGACCGACCACCCGTCCAGCAGGATGTGGTGCAACGTCAGCACCAGCCGGTCGCGGTGCCGGGCGGCGCGCATCAGCGGCGGCCGGTACAGGTCGAAGCCCTCGGCCCGTTCGGCCGCCAGCACGTCCTCGACGTCGTCGGAAGCCGGGTACTCGCGCCACGGCACCGTCAGCGCCGAGGCGATCACCTGCTCCACGCGTCCCCGGTCGGTCTGCCGGAAACCGGCCCGCAGCAACGGGTGCCGGTCGAGCAGGCCCTGCACGGCCTCCCGGCCGACGTCCAGCGCCAGCACCTCCTGCACCACGTAGGAGTCGTCGGCGTCGTACTGGGCGTGGAAGAAGAACCCCTCCTGCAACGGCGACACCGGCAGCACGTCCGACGAGAACGCGCTCAGCTCGACCTCGCGGACCTCGGCGACCCGGGCGACGCGGGCCAACCCGGCCACGGTCCGGTGCTCGAACACCTCGCGCGGCGTGATCTCCAGACCCGCGTCCCGGGCCCGCGACACCAGCTGCATGGTGACGATGCTGTCGCCGCCCAGCTCGAAGAAGTTGTCGTGGATGCCCGGCGTCAGCCCCAGCACCGCCGCCACCAGGTCGACCAACGCCTGCTCGACGGGATTGGTGGCCGGCGCGTCACCGCCCAGCGCGGTCCAGTCCGGCGCCGGCAGCGCCGCGCGGTCGAGCTTGCCGTTGGGCGTCAACGGCAACGGCCCGGCCATCGGCACGACGACCGACGGCACCATGTACTCCGGCAGCACGCCCGCGACGTGCTCCCGCGCGTCCGCCGGCGACGCCGAGCCGACCACGTACGCGACGAGCCGCTTGACCCGCCGGTGGTCCTCCCGCACCAGCACGGCGGCCTGCGCGATGTCCGGGTGCGCCATGAGCACGCTCTCGACCTCGCCCGGCTCGATCCGGAACCCGCGGATCTTCACCTGGCCGTCGGACCGGCCCAGGAAGTCGATGGTGCCGTCGGCGCGCCACCGGGCGCGGTCGCCCGTGCGGTACATGCGGGCGCCGGGCAGGCCGAACGGGTCGGCCACGAACCGCGACGCGGTCAACGCCGACTGTCCCAGGTAGCCGCGCGCGAGCCCGCGCCCGCCGACGTACAGCTCGCCCTCCACGCCCACCGGCACCGGTCGCAGCGCCGAGTCGAGGACGTAGCAGCGGGTGTTCGGGTCGGGCACGCCGATCGGCACCGGGCCTGTCCAGTCCGGCCGGGCGGCCCACAGCGTCGAGTTCACCGTGGCCTCGGTGAGGCCGTACGCGGCGACCACGCGCAACCGCCGGGCCCACCGCGCGATCAGCTCGGTCGGCACGGTCTCGGTGCCGACGACCAGCACCGCGCCCTCGGGCAGCTCGCACTCCGGCGGCAGCGCGGCGACCAGCGACGGCGGCAGGATCATGTGCGTCGCCTCGTGCGCGGCGATGTAGGAGGTCAACGCCTCGCCCGCGACCCGCCGGTGCGACGGCACGACGATCGCCGTGCCGCCGACGCCCAACGACATGCACAGGTCCCAGACGGCCACGTCGAACCCGACCGACGCGAACTGCACGACCCGGCTGTCCGGGGTGACGCCGATCCGGTCCAGCGCGGTGGCGATGAGGCTGCCGATGCCCTCGTGCGTGACCACCACGCCCTTGGGCCGCCCGGTCGAGCCGGACGTGTAGATCACGTACGCGGCCTGGTCCAGCGCGATGGGCAGGCCCAGGTCGGACCCGTCGGTGGGCAGCTCGACCCGGGTCTCCGGCGTGACGACCAGCTTCGCGCCCGCGTCGGCGATCATGTGGTCGACGCGGTCGCGCGGGTGGTCGAGGTCCAGCGGCAGGTAGGCCGCGCCCGCCTTCATCACCGCGAGCAGCGTCACGACGAGGTCGGCCGACCGCGGCAGGGCCACGCCCACCACGTCCTCCGCCCGCACGCCGGCGGCGACGAGCGCACGGGCGAGCCGGTTGGCGGCGGTGTTCAGCTCGGCGTAGGTCAACCGGACGTCCTCGCACACGACCGCGAGGGCGTCCGGGCGCAGCGCGGCCTGGCGTTCGACCGCGCCGGGCCACGTCACCTCGTCGACCTCGCGCGGCGACGTGCCGAACTCCAGCAGTTGCGCGCGTTCGGCGTCGTCGACCAGGTCGATCAGGGCCACCGGCTGGTCTGGGTCGGCGTCGAGCACGCGCAGGAACCGGCGTTGGTGGTCGGCCAGCTCCTCCGGCGTGCAGACGGCGGCGTTCGCCTCGAACGTGACGACGAGCCGGCCGTCGGCGCGCTGGAGGAACGACGTGGTGAGGTCGTTGACCGGGCCCAGCGACAGCATGTGGAACGCCGGGTCGAGGTCGGCGAACCCCATCTCCCGGCCGAAGCCGAGGTAGTTGACCGTGGGACCGACCAGCTCCGGGATGCCGTCGCGCAGGCCGAGTTCGCGGGCCAGGTCCTCGCCCCGGTAGGCGCTGTGCGGGATGACCTCGCGGATCTCCCGGTCGACGTCGGCGATCAGGCCGGTGATGGTGCTGTCCGGCCGCACGGTGACGCGCAGCGGCAGCACGGTGGACGCCATGCCGGGCGTGACGCGGCTGACGTCATCCCGCCGACCGGTCACCGGCATGGCCAGCACCAGGTCGGACGCGCCGGTCACGCGGTGGGTGTAGGTGGCGACGGCGGCGATGACCTGCCGTGAGGTCAACGGGTTCGGCAGTTCGACGGTGCGGCGGATGACCTCGCGCACCTGCCCGGTCGCCCGCGGCACGAGCCGCACCGGTTCGGGGTGGTCGGCCATCTTCGCGTGCCAGAACGCCCGGTCCCGTTCGCGCGCGGGCGAGTCGCGGTAGGCGAGGTCGGCGTCGACCAGCGCTTGCACGGGCTTGGGGCGGTGGTCGCCGGCGGCGGCGTACAGCTCGCCGGCGCGGCGGGTGATCAGCACGCAGCCGTAGGCGTCGACCACGAGGTGGTGGTAGCGCTGGTACCAGAGCACGTGGTCGTCGGCGATGCGCAGGAGCGCGTGGTGGAACAGCGGGCCGGCGGCGATGTCGGTCAACCGGGCCATGTCGTCGTCCATCCACGCCCGCGCGTCGGCGAGCGAGTCGAACGACAGCAGCGTCACGTCGGTGGTCGGCGGCGCCGGCACCTGGCCCTCGTCGGTGAACCGGACGTGCAGCGCGCCGGTCTCCCCGATGGTCCGGCGGACGGCCGCCTCCAGCCGGTCGTGGTCGACCGGGCCGCGCAGTTCCAGGTACCAGGCGACGTTGTAGACGGGGTTGTCGGGCTCCAGCTGCTGTGCCAACCAGACACCCGTCTGAGCACCGGTCAAGGGCAGCACCATGGTCGACCTTCCATTTCTTCCCGACTTCCCCGCACACACCGCGGGTGGGGGCGCACGACGGCACCCCCACCCGCGGTGGACCGCCGAACTAGTTCTTGATCGCTTCGAGCAGCGGCACGACCTGCTCGATGCCGTAGGGCACGCTCAGCACGGTGTTGAACGACATGGCCGCGCCGATCGGCGGGTCCATGTAGGTGAGGAACAGGTCGCGCTTCTCGCTGACGACCTTGAGCCGCTGGTAGGCGGGCACGGACTTGACCCGCTCCCAGGCGCTCTGGTCGAACATGAGCCACACCAGCCGGTCGGCGTCGAGCAGGTCGAACCGCTCCTCGCTGAACTCGGCCACGTTCAGCTGGCCGGCGAGCTTGCCGATCTCGTCCACGAGGGTGAAGCCCAGCTCCTTCATGAAGATGGCCTTCGGGTCGGTCGGCGCGAACGCGGAGTACTGGCCGGGCTTGAAGCTGTCGGCCACCACCATCGTCTTGCCCGCCCACTCGGGGTGCGCGGCCTTGGCGTCGGCGAACCGCTTGGCCACGCCGTCGATGAGCGCCTGCGCCTCCTTCTGCTTGCCCAGCGCCTTGCCGATGTGCAGGGTCTGGTCCTGCCACGGGGCGGCGTAGTCGGGGAACGCCTTGGGCTGCGCGACCACGGGCGCGATCTTGGACAGCGTGTCGTACTGCTCCTGCTTCATGCCGGAGTAGACCGCGATGATCAGGTCGGGCTTGAGGGCGGCGACCTTCTCCAGGTTGTACTCGTCGCGCTCGCCGACGATCTCGGGCTGGGTGGTGCCCCAGAGTTCCTTGGTCCACGGCCAGTTGCCGAACGGCCGCTCCTTGAACCAGTCCACGACGCCGACCGGCTTGACGCCCAGGGCCAGCACGGGCTCCTGGTCGGACAGGCCGAGCGTGACGACCTTCTTCGGCTCGGACTTGATCTCGGTGGTGCCGTACTTGTGCTCGACCGAGACCGGGAACGCGCCGGTGGAGGCGGCGTTGGTGGGGCTCGTCCCGCCGGAGCCGGCGTCGCCGCCGCCCCCGCAGGCGGCCAGCGCCAGCGCTGCGGCCGAGACGACCGCGACCAGCTTGAACTTCGTGGACATCAGGGTTTCCCTTTCGGAGGCGCGGCGGCGCGCCGCTGTACCGTGCTAGTGCTAGGTATTCGGGCTAGTGCTAGCTATTCATTAGGTTTGCATAACCTAACAAACGGCGAGGGGTTTCAGCTCACGCGTGAGACGCTGATCGCGTATTCGGGCTGCACCGGCACCACCGGGGTGCGGCGACCGAGCACGGACTGGAGGATCTCCCCCACCCGCACGGAGGTGTTGGACAGCAACGACGACGAGATGCCGTGCGTGTGCTCGGTGCCGCCCTGGAGGTACAGCCCCGCCAGGAGGTCGTCGTCGGTGTCCAGGCGGTAGTCGCGACCGACGCTGAGCCTGCCGTGCGCGTCACGGACGCAGTGCCCGGCCAGGTCGCCGAGCAGCGCGGTCGGGTCGGCCTCCCGGTAGCCGGTGGCGTAGACGATCGCGTCGGCGTCGAACACCTCGCGCGCACCGGTGCCCAAGGACTCGACGGTGACGGTGAGCCCGTCCTCGCGGTCGTCCAGCTCGGCCACCCGGGAGAGGTTGAGCAGCCGCAACCGCTGCCGCCCCACCACCTTCTCCCGGTACACCCGCCGGTACAGCTCGGCGATCAGGTCGTTGTCGACCACCGCGTAGTTGGTGTTGCCGTGGTAGTCCATGAGCTTGCGCTTGACCTGCTCGGGCGCGGTGAAGAAGTCGTCGACGGCGCCCGGGTCGAAGATCCGGTTGGCGAACGGGCTGTCGTCGGCGGGGCTGTAGCCGTAGCGGGCGAACACCGCGCACACCTCGGCGGACGGGAACCGCTCGTGCAGGAACGCGGTGACCTCCGCGGCGCTCTGCCCGGCGCCGACCACGACCAGCCGGCGCGGGTCGGTCAACGACTCCACGCGGTGCAGGAAGTCCCGGTTGTGCCAGACCCGTCCGGACGGCTGGACGCCCTCGGGCAGGGCCGGCCGCAGACCGGTGGCCAGCACCAGGTTCCGGGCGCGGCGCAGCTCCACCTCGCCCGCGGACGTGCGCGAGACGACGTCGAAGTGCGTGATCACGCCGTCCTCGGTCACCGGCCGCACGTCCACCACGTCGTGGTCGTAGGACACCAGGTCGTCCACCCGGCCGGCGGCCCACTCGAAGTAGTCGTGGAACTCGACCCGCAGCGGGAACAGGTTCTTGTGGTTGATGAAGTCGACCAGCCTGCCCTTGCCGTGCAGGTAGCTGAGGAAGGTGAACGTGCTGTTCGGGTTCCGCAGGGTCACCAGGTCCTTGAGGAACGACACCTGCATGGTCGCGTCCTCGATCAGCATCCCGCGGTGCCAGCCGAACCGCGGCTGGCGCTCCAGGAAGTGGGCGGTCACCACGTCTTCGGCGCGCGCGGTGGCGTTGTACTCGGTGACGGCGATCGCGAGGGCCAGGTTGGACGGCCCGAAGCCGACGCCGAGGACGTCGAAGACCGGTGGCTGTGGCATGGCTGTCCCATCGGTGCGAGTACAGGGTGATCGAACTTTGGTTACCCTAACCTAAGTCGATCGTTCGCGGGAGTGATCCAGGCCTCTCTTCTGATTAGGGTAGCCTCACCTAGCAATCAGCGGAAGGCGGGCACCGGGGTGAAAACCGTCCTCAAGGCGGGCGTCCTCAAGGGGGCAGTGCCCAGGGGGGCAGTGCTCAAGGAGGCGGTCACCGGGCAGTGGAGATCGGTGACCGCCGCCTCCGCGCTCGGCGCGGCGCACCAGACCGGCGAGGCCGCGGTGCCGCTGCTCGTCGGCGTGGTGATCGACGAGGCGGTCCGCACCGGCGCGAGCGGGCGGCTGGTGTTCTGGATCGGCGTGCTGGCCGCGGTGTTCGTGGCGCTGTCGCTGAGCTTCCGCTTCTCCTTGCGCAGCGGGGAGAAGGCCTCGCACCAGGCCGCGCACGAGGTGCGGTCGCGGCTGGCCGAGCGGGTGCTGTCGGCGGACGGCGGCGCGGCGCACGGCAGGCTGTCCGGCGAGCTGGCGAACATCGCGACCAGCGACGCCCAACGCGTCGGCCAGGTGAACCTGGCGTTGCCGATCGCGTTCTCCGCGGTCGTCGGCGTGCTGGTCGGCGCGGTGGCGCTGCTGCGCGTCTCGCCCGTGCTCGGGCTGCTGGTGCTGGTGGCCGCCCCGGTGCTGCTCGGCCTCGCGCACCTGCTGGGCAAGCCGCTCGAACGGCGCAGTGACGCCGAGCAGGACCGGGCCGCGCTGGCGTCCGGGGTGGCGGCCGACCTGGTCGCCGGGCTGCGGGCGGTCAAGGGCATCGGCGCGGAGGCGACCGCCGCACGCCGGTACCGGGTGACCAGCCGCTCGTCCATGGCGGCCGCGATCCGCGCCGCCCGGTCGCGAGCCTGGCTGGACGGTTCGATGCTGGCGATGACCGGCGTGTTCCTGGCGGTCGTGGCACTGGTCGGCGGGCACCTGGCCGCGTCCGGGACGATCACCGTGGGCCAGTTGGTGGCCGCGGTCGGGTTGGCGCAGTTCCTGCTGTGGCCGCTGTCGATCTTCTCGTGGGTCAACGGGCTGCTGGCGCAGGGCCGTGCGTCGGCCGCCCGGGTGGCCGAGGTGCTGGCCGCTCCCCCGGCCGTGCCGCCGGGTTCGGCGCCGTTGCCGCTCCCGGTGGCCGGGCGCGTGGAGCTGGCCGAGGTGGTGTCCGGGTCGCTGCGCGGCGTGTCGTTGACGGCGGAGCCCGGTGAACTGGTCGGCGTGGTGGCGCGTGATCCGGCGGACGCCGTGTCGTTGCTGGCCGTGCTGGCGCGCGAGGTCGACCCCTCGGGCGGCACGGTGACGTTGGACGGCGTTCCCTTGTCCACTGTGGAGGGTTCTGCGTTGCGGTCGGCGGTGTTGGTCGCGGCGCACGACGCGGATTTGTTCGAGGGTTCGGTGCGGGACAACGTCGCGGCCGGCGCGGCCCAGGGTGGTGTGGCCCAGGGTGGTGTGGCCCAGGTCGATGAGGTCGTGCTGCGGGAGGCGATGGACGCGGCGCGGGTGGACGACGTGGCGCGGGCTCTGCCCGACGGGCTGGACACGGTGATCTCGGCGCGCGGCCGGTCGTTGTCCGGCGGGCAGCGGCAGCGGGTGGCACTGGCCCGTGCCCTGGCCGCCGCTCCCCCGGTGTTGGTGGTGCACGACCCGACCACCGCGGTCGACGCGGTGACCGAGGTGTCGCTGGCCGCGGGGATCAAGCGGGTGCGGTCGGGCCGGACCACGATCGTGGTGGCGACGAGCCCGGCGCTGCTGGCCGCCGCGGATCGCGTGGTGTTCCTGGCTTCCGGCGTCGTCGTCTCCTCCGGCGCGCACGCGGACCTGGTGGCGGACGACGACTACCGACTGGTGGTGTTGAGCTGATGCGCGAGTTGCTGGCGACCGCGTCGGGCGCGCGGACCTGGGCCGCGGTCGGCGGGTTGGTGCGGCCGCGGCGCGGCTTGGCGTGGGGTGCGCTGCTGGTGCTGTTGGCGGGCACGGCGGTCGGGTTGCTCACCGCGCCGGTGCTGGGCCGGATCGTGGACGTGGTGGGCGCGGGGTCGTCCGCCATCGCCTGGCCCGTGGCGTTGCTGGTGCTGGTGGCGATCACGCAGGGCGTGTCGACGGCGTTGGGCACGTCCCTGGTGGCGCGGCTCGGCGAGGGGATGCTCGCCGACCTGCGCGAGAAGTTCGTGGAACGGGCGCTGCACCTGCCGCTGGAGCGGGTGGAGAAGGCCGGCGCGGGCGACCTGACCTCGCGGGTGACGCGGGACGTGCAGGTGATCGCGGACGCGGTGCGCAACGCGCTGCCGGTGATGGCGCGGTCGGCGTTGACCATCGGGTTGACCGTGGTCGGCATCGCGGTGCTGGACTGGCGGTTCCTGATCCCCGTGCTGCTGGCGATGCCGATCCACGTGCACACCGTGCGCTGGTACGGCGGGCGCGCGGTGCGGCTGTACGCGGCGCAGCGCGTCGCCGTGGGCGTGCAGCAGCAGCAGTTGCTGGACTCGATCGGCGGCGCGGCGACCGTGCGGACCTTCGGGTTGGCCTCCTCGCACGTGGCGCGGGTGCGGTCGCGGTCGCAGGAGGCGGTGGACCTCGCGTTGCGCGGCATCCGGCTGCTGACCCGGTTCTACGGGCGGCTGAACGTGGCCGAGTTCATCGGTCTGGCGGGCGTGCTGGTGACCGGGTTCTGGTTGGTGGGCGCCGGTTCCGCGTCGGTGGGCACGGCGACCGCGGCGGCCCTGTACTTCCACGGCCTGTTCAACCCGATCAACGCGGCCCTCGCGCTGGCCGACGACGCCCAGGCCGCCACCGCGTCGTTGTCGCGGCTGGTGGGCGTGACCGACGAGCCGATGCCCTCGACCGAGGGACGGGTGCGGCCCGCGGACACGACGATCAAGCTCGCCGGGGTCGGCTACTCCTACGTGGACGGACATCCCGTGCTGCGGGACATCGACCTGGAACTCGCGGCGGGCGAACGGGTGGCGCTGGTCGGCGCGTCCGGCGCGGGCAAGACGACGTTGGCCAAGCTGATCGCGGGCGTGCACGAGCCGACCACCGGGTGCATCAGCATCGGCGGGGTCGAGCTGGGGTCCGCGGTGCGGTCGGTCGCGCTGATCACGCAGGAGGTGCACGTCTTCGCGGGTCCGCTGGTCGACGACCTCCGGCTGGCCCGTCCGGACGCCGACGACGAGCTGATCGCGGCGGCGTTGGCGCGGGTCGGCGCGCTGGGGTGGGCCTCGGCGTTGCCGTCGGGCCTGGACACCGTGGTCGGCGAGGGCGGCCACCGGTTGACCGTGGCGCAGGCGCAGCAGTTGGCGTTGGCCAGGCTCGTGCTGGCCGACCCGCCGGTGGCGATCCTGGACGAGGCGACGGCCGACGCGGGCAGCGCGGGCGCGCGGGAACTGGAGGAGGCGGCGGCCCGGGCGTTGGACGGCCGGACCGGTCTGCTGGTGGCGCACCGGCTCACCCAGGCCGTGACCGCGGACCGCGTGGTGGTGATGGACGTGGGCCGGGTGGTGGAGAGCGGCACGCACGAGGAGCTCCTCGCCGCCGGCGGCCGTTACGCGCAGCTGTGGGCGGCCTGGTCGGGCACCCGGTCCTAGCGGGCCCGACCAGGCCCGGGAACTAGAAGAGGACGATCAGCAGCACGATCGCCAGGATGACGGCGATGATGGTCGGGATGGTGGCGGGCGAGCGGCGGTAGTGGCTCTGCACCGAGGTCGTGCGGAACCAGCTGTACGGCACACGGCGACGGTGTCGCTGGACCCAAGGCATTTCGGCTCCCAACATCGTGTTGTCCCCCATGCTTGGACCTCTGGTACCCAGGACCGGCGCGGTGAACACCTTCGGGTGGTGGAAGGCGGTCGCTGCGCTCGTGGCGAAACCCGGCGCGACACCCCCGGCCTGGCGTTTAGCGTTGCGGGCGTGGAGATCATCGACGTGGTGCCGGGCCTGCGGATGTTGAGGTTCCCGATCGGACAGGGGTACGCGTGGCAGGACGGCGACGCCCTCACCGTCATCGACACCGGCACCGCCGGGCACGCGTCCCGGATCGCCGAGCTGGGGCGCGTCGAGCGGATCGTGCTGACGCACTACCACGACGACCACATCGGCTCGGCCGCCGAACTGCGCTCGCTGACCGGCGCGCCGGTGTACGCGCACCGCTTGGAGGCGCCCGTGATCCGGGGCGCCGTGACGCCGCCGGCGCCGGTCATCCCGCCCGAGGAGCGGGAACTGTTCGACCGCGTCACGCCGGGCGTGCCCGCCGCTCCCCGTTCGCCGGTGGACCACGAGGTGGACGAGGGTGACGAGCTGGACTTCGGCGGCGGCGCGCGGGTGCTCTCGATCCCCGGCCACACGGCGGGCAGCATCGCGATCCACCTGCCCGCGCACGGGATCCTGTTCACCGGCGACACGGTGGCCACCTGGGAGGGCGCGGCGATCCCCGGCGTCTTCAACACCGACCGGCCGCGGCTGCTGGAGTCGGTGCGGCGGCTGCTGGACCTGGAGCCGGAAGTCCTGTGCGTCGGCCACGGCGACCCGCTCCTGGCCGGCCGCTGAGCCTCGGGACGGGCGATCAGCCCGAGCGGCAGGCGATCAGCCCGAGCGGCGGGCGACGAACGCGGTGGGCAGGACGACCGGTTCGGCGGCCAGGGTCGCGCCCTCCAGCCTGGACAGCAGCAGGCGTGCGGCCGCCTCGCCCATCTCCCGCATCGGCTGCCGCACGGTCGTCAACTCGGCGTGCGCGGCGATGGGTATGTCGTCGAAGCCGACCACCGCGACGTCGTCCGGGACCTTGCGGCCGACCGCGTTCAACGCCCGCAGGACGCCGAGCGCGGACAGGTCGTTGTGCGCGAACACGGCGTCGAAGCGCAGGCCGGTGGCCATCAGCTTCTCGGTGGCCACCGCGCCGCGGTCGGTGGTGAAGTCGCCCTCGACCACCAGTCGCGGGTCGACGTGCACGCCCGCGTCGCCCAGCGCGTCGAGGAAGCCGTCCAGCCGCTCCCGCACGCACCCGAAGTTCGCCGGCCCCGTCACCACGGCGAACGCCGTGCGGCCGGCCGCCACCAGGTGCTGCGCCGCCGCCTGCGCGCCTTCCCGGTTGGTGGTGCTCACCGACGGGAACCCCGGCCTGCTGTCCCGGTCGTCGATCATCACCACGGGCAGGCCCTGGTCGTGCAGCGTCTCGATGTAGCTCAACGTGTCCGGCGGCTCGATCACCAGCAGCCCGTCGAACGCCTTCGCCGACACGTGGCTGGCGAACTGCGCCAGCGACTCCGAACCCCGGTTCACCGTGTACAGCAGCAGGCCGTACCCCTCGGCCTCCAACTCGTCCACCGCGCCCTGCACCACCTCGCCGGTCCACGGCCAGGTCAACGAGGGCACGAGCATGCCGACGGTGCGGGCACGGCCGCGGGCGAGACCGACGGCGCGCGCGCTGGGCACGTAGCCGACGTCCGCGATCACCTGCCGCACCCGCGCCGCCGTGGCCGCGTCGACATCCGGTTTGCCGTTGAGCACGCGGGACACGGTCGCCTTGCTCACCTGGGCGCGTTGGGCGACTTCGGCGATCGTGACTCGCACGGTGCACTCCTCGGCAGCAGCCACTGGAACGGGTCCGTAACCGGTACCGAAACCGGTTACGGACACGCAGTCAACCGCTCCGTGCACGCAGCGTCAAGAGTGCGTCGACCAGCGAGGAGGCGGACGCACCGGTCGGGCGCGGCCCGTTCGGGCGGCGTGCCGCGCCGGTCAGGCGAGGACCGCGCGGCCGGCGGGCGTCAGCTCGGCGGGCACCCACGGGCCGGACGCGTCGCGTCGCGCCGGGCGGAGCAGCCCGGCGTGGGCCAGTTCGCGCGCGGCCACCTGGTCACTGCACAGCAACCCGTCGACCTTGAGGTCCGGCTCGCTGCTGCGGGTCACCTCGGCACGCCCGGCCGCGATCGCCCGCAGCAGTGCCCGTGCCCGGTGGTTCAACTCGTCAACCATGATCAATCACCGTCGTCCCCAGAGGTTGTGCACTGGGTTTATCGCCGGAGCCGGGCGAAGTCTTACCGGTAGGGTCGATCACATGGGGATGGTCGCGGCCGTGAGCCGGAGCGGGGAGTACACGTTCACCAAGCCCAACCAGGACTCGATCACGCTCGTGGCGGGCCTGGGCGTCGAGGGCGACGTGCACCAGGGCGTCACGGTCAAGCACCGGTCGCGCGTGCGGCGCGACCCCACGCAGCCCAACCTGCGGCAGGTGCACCTGATGCACGCGGAGCTGCACGACGAGCTGAACGCGTCCGGTTTCGCGGTCGCGGCGGGCCAGCTGGGCGAGAACGTGACCACGCGCGGTGTCGACCTGCTCGGCCTGCCGACCGGCACGCGCCTGCACCTCGGCCCGCACGCGGTGGTCGAGGTGACCGGCCTGCGCAACCCGTGCCCGCAGATCGAGGCGTTCCGGAGCGGCCTGCTCAAGGAGGTCGTCGGCCGCGACGAGGACGGCAACGTGGTCCGCAGGGCCGGCATCATGTCCGTCGTGCTGGTCGGCGGCGAGGTCCGCCCGGGCGACGAGATCCGCGTCGAACTGCCCGCCGAACCGCACAGCCCCCTCGTGCCGGTCTGATCGGGCGCTCGTCGGTCACGCCGAGCTGATCCGCCCACCACCCCGCGCTACTCTCCGTGCCCGTGACAGGTCTTCTCGTGGGCACGGTCGGGCTCGTCACCGGAGCCAGCGGGCTCATCGGGCACGGCATCGCCCTGCGGTTCGCGCGGGCCGGGGCGGCGGTGGTGGCGCACGGCCACCGGGGCGACGTGGACGCCCTGGTCGCGGAGATCACCGCGGCCGGTGGGCGGGCGACCGGGATCCGGGCCGATCTCACCGACCCCGAGGCGTGCGGTCGGCTGGTGCGCGCGGCGGCCGAGTGGGGCGGGCGGCTGGACGCGCTGGTCAACAACGCGGGCGTGCAACCGGTCCAGGACCTCGCGGGCATGACGGCCGCGCAGTGGCGCGCGGTCGTGGACCTGAACCTCACCAGCGCCTTCGCCTGCACCCAGGCCGCGGCGGAGGTGCTGCCGGCCGGAGGGTCGGTCACCCACGTCGCCTCGATCGAGGGCACCCACCCCGCCGCAGGGCACGCGCACTACGGCGCGTCCAAGGCCGCCCTGATCATGCACGCCCGGTCGGCCGCCCTGGAGTACGGGCCGCGGGGGATCCGGGTCAACACCGTCTCCCCCGGCCTGATCGACCGGCCGGGGCTGGCGCGGGACTGGCCGGACGGCGTCGACCGGTGGACCCGGGCCGCGCCGCTGGGTCGGCTCGGTCGACCCGAGGACGTTGGTGACGCCTGCGTTTTCCTCGCCTCGCCGATGGCGTCCTGGATCACCGGAAACGACCTGGTAGTGGATGGCGGGATCACCGCGCGACCTACCTGGTGACCTATTCGGTGCGAATTGGAAACGTTAATTCACAGATTACGACATCCCGGTGAGATGCGAATCCGGCCGAATACGATCCACTCGATCGGGTCATCCCGGTGCCATGCGACGAACACGAACCCTCATGGCTTCCTTGTTCGCATCCAGCCTGCTGGCCGCGCCGCTGATCGGGGCGGGCCCGGCGTCCGCCGCGGCGCCGGAGACCGACCTCCTGCTGGCGGTCTACCAGGAGCAGACCGGGGTCGACAGCACCCGGCTGACCTGCGACCCGGCTGCGGGTGACCACCGGCTGGCGCGGGTGGCGTGCGACGAGATCGAGGCCGCGAACGGCGACTTCACGCAGTTGACCGGCACCGAGCCGCAGGTCTGCACCTTCGACTACACGCCGGTGACCGTGACCGCGTTCGGCTCGTGGCGGGGTGAACCCGTGCAGTACGTCGAGCAATTCCCGAACCGGTGCGTGATGGAGCAGGAGACCGGCACGGTCTTCTCGTTCTGACCCGTCGACCGCATACCACCCGATAACCGACCGACCATCCAGGACGACCCCGCGACCGGAACCCGGTCGCGGGGTCGTCGCACATTTGTCGCCGATTCCGCGCGAGCGCGCGGTGCGCCGCCGAGCACCGAGGTGGTTGTTGTTGCGAAGGAGGTTAACCCTCCGCCGTGGGGGTAGGTCGGTAGGCGAGAACACGCCGACCGTGAGGAGTCCGTCGTGGACGAGAACCAGGTGGGTGCGGTCCGCGAGACCGCCGAGCAGGAAGGCACCGCCGTGGCGCAGCACGCCCGGCAGGCCGCCGGAGAGGTGCGTGCGACCGCGCGTGAACAGGTCGGACAGGTGGCCCACGAGGCGAAGGGCCAGGCCAAGCACGTCGCGCACGACATGCGTGAACGCGTCGCCACCGAAGCCGAGGAGCAGGCCAAGCGGGTGTCGCGGCAGATCGACCGGATCGCCGACGAGCTGGGCACGATGGCCGACGGCTCCGGCCCGGACTCGCTGACCGCGGGCGCGTTGCGCCAGGTGTCCGACGCGAGCCGGCAGGCCGCCCGCTACCTCGACGAACGGGGTGCGCGGGGACTGCTGGACTCCGCGCAGGACTTCGCCCGGCGCAAGCCCGGGACGTTCCTGATCGGCGCGGCGGTGGCCGGTTTCCTGGTCGCCCGCGCCGCGAAGAGCATGAACGCGCCCGACCAGTCGCGTCAGCAGGCGCAGCCGCAGCGCGGCTACACCGACCAGACGCCGACGACCCCGGTGACCACGCCGACCGCCGTGCCTTCGTCACCCTCGCCGGTGCCGCCGTCCCAGTACGGCACGTTGCCGCAGTCGGCGCCGTCGGGTCCGCCGGCGCCGTCGCCGCGTGCGCCCTACCAATCGGAGGGGGCGCCGTATGTCCAGCGCTGAGCCCCGGCTGACGGAGGGCGTCGTGCCGCCGAGCCGGGTGCCGACCGGCGCCGTGCCGCCGCCCGACGGCGAGGCCTCGCTGGGCCAGCTCGTCGGTGAGCTGACCGAGGACCTGTCGCGGCTGATGCGCCAGGAGCTGGAGCTGGCCAAGGCCGAGATCCGGCAGGAGGCGACGAAGGCGGGCAAGGCGGCCGGGATGCTGGGCGCGGCCGGGTTCGCGGGGTACATGACCGCGGTGCTGCTGAGCCTGGCGCTGGCGTTCGGCCTGGCGACGTTCATGGGGCTGGGCTGGGCCACGCTCGTCGTGGCCGTGCTGTGGGGCATCGCCGGTTTCGCCCTGTTCTCCGCCGGGCGCACGCGACTGCGCAAGGTGAACCCCAAGCCGGAGCGCACCATCGAGACCTTGAAGGAGGACGCGGAATGGGTCCGTCACCCGACCAGATAAGGCACGACATCGACCGCACGCGTGCCGAGTTGGTGGCCGACGCGAACCGGATCGTCGACCACACCAGGCCACGCAACATCGCGCAACGCCGGGTGGACCGGGTCCGGCACCGCATGGGCACGTTGAAGGAGCGAGTCATGGGCACGGTTCCGGAGACCGCGGCATCGGTGCAGGACCGGACCGCGGGCATGGCGTCCGCCGTCGGTGAGCGGGCGCAGCACGCCACCTCGACCGTCGGCGACAAGGCTCAGCACGCCGCGTCCGCCGTGGGCGAGAAGGCGCAGGAGGCCGCGCAGGCCGTGCAGAACGCGCCGGAGCAGGCACGGCAACAGGCGCGCGGCAACCCGCTGGCGGCGGGCCTGATCGCGTTCGGCGCGGGCGCGCTGATCGCCACCCTGATCCCGGCCACCAGGGCCGAGCAGGACGCCATCCGCCAGCTCGGCGAGCGCGCCGGTGGTGCCGTGGAACCGGTGAAGGAAGCCCTCACCGAGTCCGCGCAGAAGTTGAAGGACGACGCGAGCACCGCCGTCAGCGAGGCGGCGGACCAGGTCAAGCAGGTGGCCCAGGAGGCCACGCAGACGACCGTGGAGCAGGCCAAGGGCTCGGCCCAGGAGGTCGGCCAGCACGCCCGCGAGTCGGGTCAGCAGGTCAAGTCCGAGGTCAGGAACCAGTAGCCCGCGCGACGGAGCGGCGCCGACCACGTTCCCGGTCGGCGCCGCTCGCTCACCCCCGTGCCGCGACCCCGGCCCCAGGCCTGGCGGTCAGCTCTCGGCCAGGATCGGTCGTGTCACGGTGAACGCGCGGTTCGCGGTGGGGACGCCCGCGTAGACGCCCACGTGCAGCAGCACTTCCTTGATCTCGTCCGCCGTCACGCCGTTGCGCAACGCCGCCCGCACGTGCATCGCCAGCTCCCGCTCGTGCCCGAGCGCCGCCAGCACGGCCAACGTGAGGCACGACCGCACCCGCCGGTCGAGTCCGGGCCTGGCCCACACCCCGCCCCACGCGTACCGCGTGATGAAGTCCTGGAAATCGGCGGTGAACGCGTCGGTGTCGGCCACCGCGCGGTCCACGTGCTCGTCGCCGAGCACCTCCCGCCGCACGCGCATGCCTTCCTCGAAGCTCACAGGTGCTCCTCCATGATCGTCGACACCTCGTCGGCCGCCTCGACGTTCGCCAGGTGCGCCGCCTGCACCAGGTGGAACGACGCGCCGGGGATCGAGTCGGCGACGAAACGCCCGCAGTCCGCCGGGGTGGCCTCGTCGGCCGCACCCGCGATGACGGCCGTCGGCGCCTCGATCGCGGGCAGCACGGACCGCAGGTCCAGCACCGCCAACGCCTCGCAGCACCCGGCGTACCCCTCGTCGTCCACTTCGGACAGATCGGTCTCGAACGCGGCCACCACCTCGGGTGAGCTCTCACGGAACGCCGGGGTGAACCAGCGGTCGACCGCGGTGGGCGCGATGGCTCCGGTGCCGGAGGCCCGCACGGTCGCCGCCCGGTCCAGCCACGGCCGCGCCGCCGGGAACGTGGCCGCCGTGCAGCACAGCACCAGCCGCTCGATGCGCTCCGGCGCGTGCCCGGCCAGCCACATGCCCACCATTCCGCCCATCGACACACCGCAGTACGAAACCCGCGCCAGCCCCAGCGCGTCCAGCAGCTCCAGCACGTCGTCGGCGAGGTCGTCGATGCGGTAAGGGCCGTCCGGCGCGGGCGAGCCGCCGTGGCCGCGGTGGTCGTAGCGCAGCACCCGGAACCGGCGTCGCAGCACGGGCAGCTGACGCGCCCACATCGCGGTCGTGGTGCCGAGCGAGTTGCCCAGGACGACGACCGGCGCGTCCGGCGGCCCGCTCAACTCGTAGTGCGGCTTCACGGCCGGCCCCTCCCCCGGTGCGCCGCGAGGGCGCGGTCGGTGAACTCGCCCGCGCTGCCGGTGTACCCGGCCGGGTCCAGCGCGTCGTCGACCTCCTTCTCCGACAGCCCGATCCGCAGGTCGGCCAGCAACGCCTCGCGCAGCGGCTGACCGGCCGCGACCGCGCTCCGGCACACCTCGGCGACCAGCTCCTGCGCCTCGGACCGGCCGATGCGCCCCGCCAGCCGCACGGCCACGTTCTCGGCCATCAGCAGCCCGCCGGTGAGGTCGAGGTTGCGCCGCATCCGCTCCGGGTCGACCCGCAGCTTCGACAGCAGCTCACGCGTGCCGCGCACGGCCCCGCCGACCAGCCTCAGCAGCTCGGTGACGGTCTGCCACTCGCCGTGCCACGCGCCGGCCGCCCGTTCGTGCTCCTGAGCCATCGCGGACAGCACCGTGGCCACCAGCCCCGGCACCCGGCTGGTGCCCGCGGTCACCAGCACCGCGCGCACCGGGTTGTGCTTGTGCGGCATCGCCGACGACGTGCCGCCGTCCGCCTCGGCCACCTCCGCGACCTCGGTCTGCGCGAGCAGCACCACGTCCTGCGCGATCTTGGCCAGCACCCCCGACGCCTCGCCCAGCGCGCCCGCGAGCTCCGCCACCCTGGTCCGGTTGGTGTGCCACGGGATCAGCGGCGCGACCAGGCCCAGCTCGGCGGCCAGCTGCTCGGTCAGGTCACCGCCCTCGCGCACGGCGGCCATCGTGCCCACCGCGCCGCCGAACTGCACGGCCAGCCGCCGCGTGCGCACCCTGGTCAGCGCCGCCTCCGCCTCGTCCACGGCGACCAGCCAACCGGCGCACTTGAGCCCGAACGTGGTGGGCAGCGCGTGCTGGGCCAGGGTCCGACCGGCGATGAGCGTGTCCCGGTGCCGTTCGGCGAGCCGTTCGCACTCGGCGGCCACGCCGCGCAGCCCGACCAGGATCGGCCCGAGCGCGCGGGAGGCGACCAGCGACAACGCGGTGTCCAGCACGTCCTGGCTGGTGGCGCCGTTGTGCACGGCCGCACGACCCTCGGCGGTGACGTGCGCGCCGATCGCGCGGACCAGCGGCACGACCGGCGTGCCGGAGGTGAGGGCGCCCTCGCCGATGACGACCGGGTCGTAGTGCCCCACGTCGATGGCGGTCACCACCATCCGGGCCGCCTCCTCGGTCACGATGCCCGCCCTGGCCTGCACGATCGCCAGGGCTCGCTCGAAGTCCAGCATGGCCCGCAACCACGCCCGGTCGCACGTCTCGGTCTCGACGTCCGGGTCGGTGAACAGCGTGCCGAACAGCGAGCGGGGGCCCGCCGAGCGGGCGCCGTGCTCAGAGGTCGAAGAAGACGGTCTCATGGTCCCCTTGCAGGTGGATGTCGAAGCGGTAGCCGGGTGGGCCGGTCCGCGACGGGTCGCGCCCGGCGATGAGCGTCGCCCGCCTGGCGGGGTCGTCGATCGAGGTCAGCACCGGGTCCGCGATGTTGGCCTCCTCGTCCGGGAAGTAGATCCGCGTGACCAGCCGTACCAGCATGCCCCGGCAGAACACCGACACGTTGAGGTGGGGTGCCTCCCATCCTCCCCCGACCACGCCGCCGCCGCTCCCGGCCACCGGCAGTGGCCCGGGTTTGACGGTCAACAGCGAGTACCGCCCCTCGGGGTCCGTGGCGCTGCGACCGAAGCCGCGGAAATCCTTCCAGCGCACCGGACCACGCGGGTCGTCGGGGTGGTCGAACCGGCCGTCGGGGTCGGCCTGCCAGGTCTCGACCACGGCGTCCGGCACCGGCACGCCCGCGCCGTCGTAGACCGTGCCGCCGATCCGGAACGCGCCGGGCGTGCCCTCGGGCACCACGAACGGGCCGTCCGACCACACCAGGCCGAACGAGAAGAACGGGCCGACGGTCTGCGACGGGGTGGTCTGGAGCTCACTCATCGTCGTCCTCCTCCTCCAGCGGCGTGGGGTTCTTGCCCCGCAGCACGATGTCCCACTGGTAGCCCAGCGCCCATTCCGGCACCGTGGTGCCCAGGTCGAACCGGGCGACCATCGCCTCGCGGGCCTTCGGGTCGCGGACCGAGTTGAAGATCGGGTCCTGGGCGAACAGCGGGTCGCCGGGGAAGTACATCTGGGTGATCAACCGCTGGGTGAACGCGGTGCCGAACAGCGAGAAGTGGATGTGCGCGGGCCGCCAGGCGTTGTCGTGGTTGCGCCAGGGGTAGGCGCCCGGGTGGACCGTGGTGAACGAGTAGCGGCCGTCGGCGTCGGTGACGACGCGGCCGACGCCGGTGAAGTTCGGGTCGAGCGGCGCGGGGTGGCGGTCGGCGTCGTGCCGGTACCGGCCGGCCGCGTTGGCCTGCCACACCTCCAGCAACGTGCCCGCGACCGGCCGACCGCCACCGTCGAGCACCCGACCGGACACGATGATCCGCTGGCCCTGCGGCTCGCCGTCGTGGCCGAGGGTCAGGTCGTTGTCGTGGGGGCCGACGCGGCCCTCGCCCAGCAGCGGGCCGGTGATCTCGCCCAGCCGTTGCGGCAGCAGCACGAACGGCCGGTGGGGCGCGCGGAGCACGTTGGACCGGTACTCGGGGAAGGCGACGGGCGGGTGCGAATCCGGGTCCGGCCGATAGGTGTGCGGCTCGTAGGTCGGCACCGCGGTCTCCTGTTCGTCGTGCCGAGGCGGAGTGGTCTAGCGGGTGAGCTCGCGCAGCACGGCGAGTTCCCCCTCGGTCGGCGGCTCGGTGCGGCCGAGGTCGTCGGCGACCCGCAGGTCCCAACCGGTGCGCTCGCGCGCGGTTGCCAGGTCCACGCCGGGGTGCAGCGCGGTGAGCACCAGCTCGCAGGTGTCCGGGTCGGGCCGCAGCACGCCCAGGTCCGTGATCACCAGTCGCGGCCCGGCGCCGGTCAGGCCCAGCGCCTCCCGCCCGCCGGGTCCGGAGCCGAACCCGAACGACGTCACGAAGTCGACCCGCTCCACGAACGCCCGCTCGGTCTGCCGCACCACCACGACGACCTCGCGGCACGACGCGGCGATCTCGGGCGCGCCGCCCGCGCCGGGCAGCCGCACGCCGGGGTTGCGGTAGTCGCCGCCGATCACCGTGGTGTTGATGTTGCCGAACCGGTCCAGCTGGGCCGCGCCGAGGAAGCCGACGTCGATCCGGCCGGGCTGCAACCAGTAGTTGAAGATCTCCGGCACGCCCACCACGCTGACCGCGGTCTCGGCCAGCACGCCGTCGCCGATCGACAGCGGCAGCCGGTCCGGTTTCGCGCCGATCGTGCCGGACTCGTAGATCAGCACGAGGTCCGGCGCGTGCGTGCGGCGGGCGAGGTTGGCCGCGGTGCTGGGCAGCCCGATGCCGACGAAGCACACCGCGCCGTCCCGCAGCGCCCGTGCCGCGGCGACCGTCATCATCTCGTCGGAGGTGTGGTCCGCGGTCACGACAGACTCCCCAACCACTGCGCGAACCGGTCCCGGTCCCGGCTGATGGCGTCCCACGCCACGTAGAAGTCGTTGTCGCGCACCGAGTAGTCGTGCGCGTAGGACGGGTGCGCGCCGCCCGGCACCTCGGCGACGTAGTCGACCACCCAGGACGGCAGCACCACCCCGCCCGGCCGCGGCTCCAACTCGTCCACGACCTCCTCGACGGTGACCAGCGAACGGGTCGCGGCCAGCACCGCCTCCTTCTGCACGCCCGTGATGCCCCACAGCTGCACGTTGCCGTGCCGGTCGGCGCGCTGCGCGTGCACGACCGCGGCGTCCAGCCGCAGCGCGGCCACGGCGGTCAGCACCTCGCCGGTGAACGGGCAGGTCACCGGCGCGATGTTGGCGGTCTGGGCGGGCAGGTCGGTGCCCGTGTAGCCGCGCAGCACGGCGAACGGCAGCCCGGAGGCCGCGGCGACGTACCGGTTGGCCATGCCCGCGTGGCTGTGCTCCTCCAGCTCCAGCGGCCGCGGCCAGCCGTGCTGCACGGCGTCGCGGAACCGGTGCAGCGAGCCGACGCCGGGGTTGCCGCCCCACGAGAACACCAGCTTGCGCGCGCAGCCCGCGCCGATGAGCTGGTCGTACAGCACGTCGGGGGTCATCCGGACCAGGGTCAGGTCACGCCTGCCCTGCCGGATCACCTCGTGCCCGGCGGCGAACGGGATCAGGTGGGTGAAGCCCTCGAAGGCCACGGTGTCGCCGTCGCGCACGACGTGTGCGACGGCCTCCGCGAGCGGGGCGATGGTGGCCAATCCGACCTCCGGTTGGGCACGGCCGGAACCGGCGATTCCGTGCGGCGAACGCTATTGAGCACGTTCGCCGGGGGTCAACGGATCTTCCACTCACCGGAAGTCGGGAACCCCTGCGTCCGGAGGTCGGGAACCCCTGCGTCCGGAGGTCGGGAACCCCCGCGTCCGGGGGTCCGGAACCCCTACGTTCTGAACCGGAGGTGCTCGCGGGACGAATTGCTCGGTGTCAGCACGCTCGCGAATCCGATGAAGGGATCGAGCATGTCCACACCGCTCACCAACCGCCGCGCCGCCAAGGTGGTCGCCGCGTTGGCCGCGGTCGGCGCCACGGCCCT
Organism: Saccharothrix stipae; assembly: GCF_054781895.1. NCBI lineage: Bacteria > Bacillati > Actinomycetota > Actinomycetes > Pseudonocardiales > Pseudonocardiaceae > Saccharothrix > Saccharothrix stipae. The sequence goes on from NZ_BAAGTN010000022.1 coordinate 220,285, forward strand.
GGCCACCGGCCTGCTCGGCGCGTCCGGTGCGGGCGCGTCGAGCCACCGCGAGGCGCCGCTGATCGCGGGCGACCCGGCGGTCGACAACACCGACGTCTACGCGTTCGTCAGCCCCGACCACCCGGACACCGTGACGCTGATCGCGAACTTCTCCCCGTTCCAGGAGCCGAACGGCGGGCCGAACTTCTACCCGTGGGCGACCGACGCGCGGTACGACCTGAACGTCGACAACGACGGCGACGCCCGCGCCGACATCACCTACCGGTTCACGTTCCAGAACGACGACCGGCGCGGCAAGTCGACGTTCCTGTACAACAACGGCGCGGTGACCTCGTTGGACGACGAGAACCTGCTGTTCCGGCAGACCTACACGCTGGAGCTGGTCGACCAGCGCGGCGCGTCCACCAAGCTGGTGCACAAGGGCAAGGTCGCGCCGTCCAACACCGGACCGAAGTCGATGCCCGACTACCGCGCGTTGCGCGACCAGGCCGTCACCGGGATCCAGGGCGGCGCGAAGGCCTACGTCGGGCAGGCCGACGACTCGTTCTTCCTCGACCTGCGGGTGTTCGACCTGCTCTACGGCGGCGACCTGTCCGAGGTCGGGCAGGACACGCTGCGCGGTTTCAACGCCAACACCATCGCGTTGCAGGTGCCCAAGGCGTGGGTGGCGTTGAAGGGCGACGCCAAGCGCAACCCGGTGATCGGCGTGTGGGGCGACACCGAGCGGCGGTCGATGGAGCTCAGCCCCGGCCGCTACCGCGCGCACGGCGACTGGGTGCAGGTGTCCCGGCTGGGCAACCCGCTGGTCAACGAGGTGGTCGTGCCCGCGGGGTTGAAGGACAAGTTCAACTCGTTGACGCCGGACCAGGACGCCAAGGTCAAGGAGCTCGTCGACCGGGTGACCAACCCGGAGCTGCCCGCGCTCGTCGAGGGCATCTACCGGATCCCGGCGCCCAAGGGTCGGCGTGACGACCTGGTGGAGATCTTCCTGACCGGCATCACCACCGAGCTCGGCGGGCCGATCAAGGCCGACCTGAACTCGCAGGTCGTCAACGCCGACGTGGACAAGCGGAAGTTCGTGCCGTCCGAGCAGCTGCGGCTGAACATGTCCGTGGCGCCCGCGGCCGAGCCGAACCGGCTCGGCGTGCTGGCCCAGGACAACCAGGGCTTCCCGAACGGGCGCAGGCTCACCGACGACGTGCTGGACATCGGCCTGCAGGCGTTGGAGGGCGCGGCGGTCAACGGCGTGGTCGAGGCGCTGGCCGCCGGTGACAAGGTCGACGCGAACGAGAACGCGTTCGAGAAGCAGTTCCCGTACGTGGCGCTGCCCAACAACACGGCGGTCAACGCCGGTGGGGCGGAGGTCGCGATCAAGCCGACAGCGGGCGGTGGCGTTCCGACCGCGCCCCTGTTGAGCGGACTACTCGCCCTCCTGCTGATCGGCGCCGGGGCATGGGTCCTGCGCCACCGTGCCCAGCAGGAGCCCCCGACCGAGTAGTCCTCGTCCTCCTTGGAGGGTCCCCCGCCCTCCAAGGGGGCTTCTTCGTCCTCGTTGGAGGCCGCCATGATCCGACTCGTCGCCATCACCGCCGTCGTGGGCGGCCTCGCCCTGCTCGTCACGGCCGTGACCTCACTGTCCACTTCGGACGCACCGGCCCAGCCGGCGGGCGCGGTGGCCGAGGTCGCCACGCACCGGACCGTCTCGGCGTTGCAGGACAAGCTGCGCCGCACGCCGTCGGACGCGGACGCCTGGGCCGCGCTGGGCTCGGCCTACGTCGAGCGGGCGCGGATCACCGGTGACCCGTCGTACTACGAGAAGGCGCAGGGCGCGCTGGACACGTCGTTGCGACACCGACCCGAGGGGAACGGGCTCGCGTCGATCGGGTTGGGCGCGCTGGCCAACGCCCGGCACGACTTCGCGGCGGCTCGTGACCACGCGGCCCGGGCGCAGGCGCTGCTCCCGGACACCGCGGCGGTGTACGGGGTGCTGGCGGACGCGTTGACGCAGCTCGGGATGACAGCCGAGGCCACGGCCGCGGTGCAGCGGATGCTCGACCTGGAGCCCGGTGTCCCGTCGTTCACGCGCGCGGCCTACGACCTGGAACAACGCGGGGACGTGGCGGGTGCCCGGGCGGCGTTGGAACGCGCGTCGGGCGCGGCGGCCGCCTCGCCGGACGTGGTGTTCTGCCGTTACCGCCTCGGTGAGCTGGCGTTCGACAACGGTGACCTGGACGAGGCGCTGTCGCAGTACTCGCAAGGGCTGGCGGTCGACCCTCGCGACGTGATGCTGTTGCAGGGCAAGGCGAAGGTGGAGTTCGCGCGCGGGTCGGTGGACGAGGCGCTGCGGATGTACTCGGAACTGGTGCAGCGCACACCGCTGCCGCAACTGGTGCACGAGTACGCGAACATGCTGCGTGCGGCGGGACGTGACCCGTCGCCGCAGTTCGCCGTGCTGGAACGGCAGTTCGCGCTGGCGCCGGACGACCTGGCGGCGTCGGTCGCGGCGGCGGACCGGGGTGACGCGGCGTCGGCGTTGCGGCTGGCGGAGGCCGAGTGGGGACGGCGGCAGCACGTGCTGGTGGCCGATGCGCTGGCGTGGGCGCTGCACCTGAACGGTCGGCACGAGGAGGCGTTGTCCTTCGCCGACCGCGCGGTGTCCGCGGGGTGGCACAACGCCGCGTTCCTGTACCACCGGGGCGTGATCCTGGCGGCGCTGGGACGTGACGCCGAGGCGGCGGGGGTGGTGGCAGAGGCGTTGCGGATCAACCCGCACTTCTCGTTCGTGGACGCTCCGCGCGCCCGCGAGGTGCTGGGCGGTCTGCGGTGAGGGTTCTCGGCTTGCTGGTGTTGTCGGGCTTGCTGGTGTTGTCGTCGGGGTTGCTGCTGTTCCCGGCTCAGGCGGCGGCGCACCCGTTGGGGAACTTCACGGTCAACCACTACCACGGCATCACGGTGCACCCGGATCGCGTGACCGTGCGGGCGGTGGTGGACACGGCCGAGATCCCCACGTTGCAGGAACGGCCGGCGGAGGTGGGTGACTACGCGTCACGCGAGTGCGCGGTGTTGTCGCGGGCCACGTCGGTGGAGGTGGACGGCCGGGGTGTGCCGGTCGAGGTGCGGTCCAGCGCGGTCGAGTTCCCGCCCGGTGACGGGGGCCTGCCGACGACGCGGTTGACGTGCGTGGTGGAGGCCGGGGCGTCCGGGGAGACGGTGGCGGTGCGCGCCGGTTACCGGGACGACCGCGTCGGCTGGCGGGAGATGACGGCGGTGGGTGACGGTGTCGCGTTGCTCGACCCGCCCGTGCCCGGGGTGAGCGTGACGGGTGAGTTGCGGGAGTACCCCGACGACCTGCTGGCGGACCCGTTGGACGTGCGTTCGGTGGTGTTGCGGGTGGGCGCGGGGTCGTCCGCGCCGGTGGTCGGTGGGGGTGCGGTGGTGGGTGGGTCGGAGGTGGGTGGTTCGTCGCTGCTGGGTGTGGCCACGCAGGCGTTCACGTCGTTGGCGGGCGGGCGCGACCTGACGCCGTTGGTCGGTGTGTTGGCGGTGCTGCTGTCGCTGGTCCTGGGCGCGTCCCACGCGGCGCTGCCGGGCCACGGCAAGACGGTGATCGCGGCCTACCTGGCCGGTCGGGCCGGGACGCCTCGTGACGCGCTGGTGGTCGGCGCGACGGTGACCCTGACGCACACGGCCGGTGTGCTGGCGTTGGGGTTGCTGATCAGCGCGACCAGTGCGGTGGCGGGTGACTCGGTGCTGCGCTGGCTGGGTGTGGTGAGCGGTGTGCTGGTGACGGCGGTGGGCGTCACGCTCTTGCGTGCCTCCGTGCGCCGACCGGTCCTCGTGGGGCACGGGCACGGGCACGGGCACGGGCATGGGCATGGGCATGGGCACGGACATGGACATGGACATGCGCACGGGCACGGGCATGGCGTCGGTCGGGGCGGGCTGATCGGGATGGGCGTGGCGGGTGGCCTGGTGCCCAGTCCGTCCGCGCTGGTCGTGCTCCTCGGCGCGGTGGCGCTGGGTCGGACGTGGTTCGGCGTGGTGCTAGTGCTCGGCTACGGCCTGGGCATGGCCGCCACCCTGACCGCCGTCGGCCTGCTCCTGGTCCGCCTGCGGGATCGACTGGCCGCCGTCGAACGCCTGCGGGACCGCTTCACCGCCCTGCCCGTGATCACCGCCGCCCTGGTGGTGGTCGTCGGGGTCGGGTTGGCCGTGCGAGCGGCTTGGGGGTGGTGAGCACGGTGCCGGGGTCGTTGGGTCGGCCGGCGTCGGACTAGTCCGGCAGGTCCTGCCGGCGCGACGGGTACGCGGGCCACGGGCCGAGCTCGGGCAACGGCCCGGCGGAGGTCGGCGGCTCGTCCGGCACGCGGCCGGCGAGCCAGGCGGCGAGGTCGCGCACCCCGCCGGCGACTTCGGTGCCCGTGCCCCACGTGCGCGGCACGTCGGTCGCGCGCAGCGACACGCCGTCGGGCAGTCGCGCGAGCAGGATGCCGATGGTGTGCACGGCGAAGTCAGCGCTCCACTCGGCCGGTCGGACGCCCAGGTCGAGGTCGACCAGGTGGATCCACACCTCGCGCCAGCGGGTGAACACGTGCGGGACGGGATCCGTAGCGACGGGAGCTGTGGTGACGGGATCCGCGGCGGTCAGATCCGCGGCGGTCAGATCCGCGGCGGCCGGGTCCGACCAGTCGGAGATACCCGCCCAGGCCCGTTCCAGGCGTTCGGAGTGCTCGGCGGTGGCGGCACGGTGCTCGGCGGCGGTGCGGGTCGCGGTGGCTTCGATGATCGCGTCCCGTTCGCCGGGCTCCCACATCGCGACCTGCTCGCCGCGCGCCGCGTGCTCGATCACCCGGCTGCGGGCGCGGGCGGCGTCGGCCAGGTGGGCGAGGACGTGCCCCCGTGTCCAGCCGGGCAGCGACGACGGCTGCGCCACCTGGTCGTCGGTCAGGTCGGCGATCGCGTCGAACAGCCGGCGGTGGGCTTGCGCGACCGCGGCGAGAGGTGGCTCCACGTCACCCGATCCTAGGTTCGACGACGTCCCGGCACCTGCCCGTTCGTGCTTTCCCGGGCGTCACGGGCCGCCTCAGTGCGCCGCCTGGAGGACGAGAAGGGTCAGGTCGTCGTGCTCGGCCGGGCCGAGCCAGTCGAACACGACCCGCCGCAGGTGGTCGGACACCGCCTCGGCGGACAGCCCGGCGCAGTCGGCCAGCGCCGCCTTCAGCCGCACGTCGCCGAACAGCTCCTGCCGGTCGCCGTGCTTGCGCGCCTCGGTCAACCCGTCGCTGTAGAGCAGCAACGTCTCCCCGGGCAGGAGGGTCACCGTGGTCTGGTGGAACCGCACCTCCGGCAGCACGCCGACGATCCCGCCGTGCACCGCCACCTCGTCCACCCGCCCGTCCCCGCGCAGCACGAGCGGCGCGGGGTGGCCACCGGCGGCCAGGGTCAGGCGGAGGCCACCGGCCTGCACGGGCAGCAGCGTGCCGACCACCAGCGTGGTGAACAGGCGGCTGCCCGCTGCTCTCAGCGCGGCGTTGAGCAGGTGCAACAGCTGCGCCGGCCGCTGCTCGACCACCAGCAGCGTGTGCAGGCTCTGCCGCACCCGGCCGCTGTGCGCCGCCGCTTCCAACCCGTTGCCCGCCACGTCACCGAGCACGAACGCCGCGCTGCCGTCCTCGCGCGGGTGGACGTCGTAGAAGTCCCCACCGATCAGCACGCCCCGGTGCGCGGGCTCGTAGACGCCGGCCAGGCGGGCGCCCGGCACCTCGGGCAACGGGGTGGGCAGCAGGTTCGCCCGCAACGCCTCCACGGTCCGCTGCTGCTCGGCGAACCGGGCGCTCGCCTCGACCGCCGCGGCGGCGCGGGTCGCGTACCGCTTGAGCAGGTCGGCGTTCCACGTGCCGCCGAAGCACACCAGCGCACCGCCCTCGGTCAGCGGCACGGCCACGCCCACCCCCGACACGCCCCACGGACCATCACCCAGTTCGGTGAGCTCGGCGTGGTCGACCAGTCGTTCCAGCACCCCCGTGAGGCCGGGCGCGGTGCCGGCGACCTGCCGGGTGCTGCGGACCACCGCCACGTCGCCCGCCGGCGTGCGCCGCCACCACTCCAGCCGCCCGCGAACGCCCGGCAGCACCACCACGGTGTGCTCGGCGGGCGCCATCTCCACGACGGTCCGCACGGTGTCGGCGTGGTGCGGCGACAACGCCGTCCGCCGCGTGAGCTCGTCCAGGTAGTCGTCGATGCCCCGGTACCAGGCGACCCACCCGCCGCCGAGGTCCTGCCGCCGACCGCCGAAGTCACGCCGACCGCCGTGGCCGACGTCGCCGGGCAGCGCCCCGCCGGGCAGCGTGGAGCCGGTCCGCGCCTGCGGGAACAGCGCGGACGCGAGGCGGTTGACCAGCCGGACGACCCCTTCCGGGTCCAGCACGACGACGGCCTCGTGGAAGCCGTCGACCACGCGACGCCACGCGTCGAGGTCGAGGCCCGTGTCGGCGCCTTGCCGGTAGCCCTGGGCCATCACGGCTCCTGTGTGTCGGGTCGACCCAACCTATCGGACAAGTTGCCTCCAACAGTGGCAGGCTTGGCGCAGTTGCGCTGACATCGGAGGCTCGTGTGACGACCGCCCAGGACGACACGGACGTGACCCTGTCCCGACTGCTGACCGCGATGCGGGAGATGAAGGACGGCAACTTCCGCCGTCGCCTCGTCGTGCCCGGCGACGGGGCGTCGGCCGAGTTGGCCCAGGTCTTCAACGAGATCGCGGAGCGCAACCAGTGGCTGGTCGGCGAGCTCGTGCGGGTGCGCCAGTCGGTCGGCCAGGAGGGCCGACTCGGCGAGCGGCTGGCGCCCAGCACCGCGACCGGCGGCTGGGCGACCGCCGGTGAGGCGGTGAACGGCCTGGTCGACGACTTGACCAGACCGACCGCCGAGCTGAGCCGCGTGCTCGCCGCGGTCGCCGAGGGCGACCTGTCGCAGGAGATCGTGGTCGACGCGCGGGGTGAGGTCGCCGCGCTGGTCGAGAGCTTCAACTCGATGACCGCGACGCTGCGGACGTTCGCGGGCGAGGTCACGCGGGTGGCGCGCGAGATCGGCACGGACGGGCGCCTCGGTGGCACGGCGGTCGTGCCGGGGGTGGCGGGCACCTGGAAGGACCTGACCGACTCGGTCAACTTCATGTCCGACAACCTCACCAAGCAGGTGCGTGACATCGCGCAGGTGGCGACGGCGGTGGCGCAGGGCGACCTGTCGCAGAAGATCACCGTGACGGTGGCAGGCGAGATGCTGGAGCTGAAGGACACCGTCAACACGATGGTGGACCAGCTGTCGTCGTTCGCCGACGAGGTCACGCGCGTGGCGCGCGAGGTGGGCACGGACGGGCGGCTGGGCGGTCAGGCACAGGTGCCGGGGGTCGGCGGCACCTGGCGGGACCTGACCGACAACGTGAACTTCATGGCGAACAACCTGACCTCGCAGGTCCGCAACATCGCGCAGGTCGCGACGGCGGTGGCGCAGGGCGACCTGTCGCAGAAGATCACGGTCGACGCGCGGGGCGAGATCCTGGAGCTGAAGTCGACGATCAACACGATGGTGGATCAGCTGTCGTCGTTCGCCGACGAGGTCACGCGCGTGGCGCGCGAGGTGGGTACGGACGGGCGGCTGGGCGGTCAGGCGCAGGTGCCGGGGGTCGCGGGTACTTGGCGGGACCTGACGGACTCCGTGAACTTCATGGCGGGCAACCTCACGTCCCAGGTCCGCAACATCGCACAGGTGACGACGGCGGTCGCGCAGGGCGACCTGTCGCAGAAGATCGACGTGGACGCGCGCGGCGAGATCCTCCAGCTCAAGACGACGATCAACACGATGGTGGATCAGCTGTCGTCGTTCGCGGCCGAGGTCACGCGCGTGGCGCGGGAGGTCGGCAGTGATGGGCGGTTGGGCGGTCAGGCGCAGGTGCCGGGGGTCGCGGGTACTTGGCGGGATTTGACCGACTCGGTCAACTTCATGGCGGGCAACCTGACGTCCCAGGTCCGCAACATCGCGCAGGTGGCGACGGCGGTCGCGCGGGGTGACCTGTCGCAGAAGATCACGGTCAACGCGCGGGGCGAGATCCTGGAGCTGAAGGACACCATCAACACGATGGTGGACCAGCTGTCGTCGTTCGCCGACGAAGTCACGCGTGTGGCGCGTGAGGTGGGCACGGACGGGCGGCTGGGCGGTCAGGCACAGGTGCCGGGGGTCGCGGGTACTTGGCGGGATTTGACCGACTCGGTCAACTTCATGGCCAACAACCTGACCGCGCAGGTGCGGTCGATCGCCCAGGTCACGACGGCGGTGGCGGGTGGCGACCTGTCGCAGAAGATCACCGTCGACGCGCGCGGCGAGATCCTGGAGCTCAAGTCGACCATCAACACGATGGTCGACCAGCTGTCGTCGTTCGCCGACGAGGTCACGCGCGTGGCACGCGAGGTGGGTACGGACGGGCGGCTGGGCGGTCAGGCGCGGGTGCCCGGGGTGGCCGGGACGTGGAAGGACCTCACCGACAACGTCAACGTCATGGCCGACAACCTGTCCACGCAGGTGAGGTCCATCGCGGCGGTGGCGACGGCGGTCGCGGGCGGTGACCTGTCCAAGAAGATCGCGGTCGAGGCCAAGGGCGAGGTCGCGGCGCTGGCGGACACCATCAACGGCATGGTCGACACGCTGCGCGCGTTCGCCGACGAGGTCACCCGCGTGTCCCGCGAGGTCGGCACCGAGGGCATCCTGGGCGGTCAGGCGCGGGTGCCGAACGTGGCGGGCACCTGGAAGGACCTCACCGAGAACGTCAACTTCATGGCGAACAACCTGACCTCGCAGGTCCGCAACATCGCCCAGGTGACGACCGCGGTGGCGTTGGGCGACCTGTCGAAGAAGATCGACGTGGACGCGCGCGGCGAGATCCTGGAGCTCAAGACCACGATCAACACGATGGTCGACCAGCTGTCGTCCTTCGCCCAGGAGGTCACCCGGGTCGCGCGCGAGGTCGGCACCGAGGGCAAGCTGGGTGGTCAGGCCGAGGTGGAAGGCGTCTCGGGCACCTGGAAGCGGCTCACCGAGAACGTCAACGAGCTGGCCGGGAACCTGACCCGGCAGGTCCGCGCGATCGCCGTGGTCGCGACGGCGGTGACCGCGGGCGACCTGACCCGGCAGATCACCGTGGACGCGTCCGGCGAGGTCGCGGACCTCAAGGACAACATCAACCGGATGATCGGCAACCTGAGGGCGTCCACGCGCGCCAACCAGGAGCAGGACTGGTTGAAGACGAACCTGGCGCGGTTGTCCGGCCAGATGCAGGGCCACCGCGACCTCAACGCCATGGCGTCGCTGGTGATCAGCGAGCTGACGCCGCTGGTGTCGGCGCAGCACGGGGCGTTCTTCCTGGTCGACGCCGAGTCCAACGCCCTGGACCTGACCGCCGCCTACGGGTACGCGCCGCGTGGCGGACGTCCCACGCGGTTCATGCGCGGCGAGTCGCTGATCGGGCAGGTGGCGGTGGAGAAGAGGACGGTGCTGGTCACCGACGTGCCACCGGGGTACATCGAGATCGGGTCGGGACTGGGGTCGGCGCCACCGGCGAACCTGGTGATCCTGCCGATCGTGTTCCAGGGCGAGACGCTCGGCGTGATCGAGCTGGGGTCGTTCGGCGACTTCACCGAGGTGCACCTGGACCTGTTGGACCAGCTCAAGGAGAACATCGGCGTCAACCTGAACACGATGCTCGCCAACGCGCGGACCGACAGCCTGCTGGTCGAGTCGCAGCGGCTGACCGAGGAGCTGCGGGCCGGTTCGGTGGAGCTGGAGGCGCGGGCGCGGCAGCTGTCGTCGGCGTCGAAGTACAAGTCGGAGTTCATGGCGAACATGTCGCACGAGCTGCGCACGCCGTTGAACAGCTTGTTGATCCTGGCGAAGCTGCTGGCGGACAACCTCGACGGGAACCTGAACCCGAAGCAGGTGGAGTTCGCCAAGACCATTCACTCGTCCGGTACCGACCTGCTGCAGTTGATCGACGACATCCTGGACCTGACCAAGGTCGAGGCCGGTCACATGCAGGTGCAGACGGACCCGGTGCGGGTGTCCGACGTGGTCGGCTACGTGGAGGCGATGACCACGCCGTTGGCCGCGGAGAAGGGGCTGGCGTTCGAGGTCGTCGTGGAGCCCGACATGCCGTCCACGCTGCACACCGACGAGCACCGGTTGCAGCAGATCCTGCGCAACCTGCTGTCCAACGCGGTGAAGTTCACCCATGAAGGGGAGATCAAGCTGCGGATCCGGGCGGTCGAGGAGTCGGTCGCGTTCGACGTGCAGGACACCGGCATCGGCATCCCGGCCGACAAGCTGTCGGTGATCTTCGAGGCGTTCCAGCAGGCCGACGGCACGACGTCGCGGAAGTACGGTGGCACCGGGTTGGGCCTGTCGATCAGCCGCGAGCTGGCGGCGTTGCTGGACGGTCGGCTGGACGTGCGGTCCGAGCCGGGCATCGGGTCGACGTTCACGCTCTACCTGCCGCTGGGCGAACAGGGCATCATGGCGCCGGTCGTGGTGGAGCCGGAAGCCGTGCCGGAGCTGCTGACGCCCGCCGACGACGCGCCGCAGTCCCTGGTCGCCCCGACCGAGCTGCCGCCGGCGCCGATGCGGTTCCACGGCGAGAAGGTGCTGATCGTGGACGACGACCTGCGCAACGTGTTCGCGTTGACGTCGGTGTTGGAGTTGCACGGGTTGCAGGTGATCTACGCGGACAACGGCATCACGGGTGTGCGGGCGTTGGAGCAGTACGACGACGTGACGCTGGTGTTGATGGACATCATGATGCCGGAGTTGGACGGCAACGCAACCATGGCGGCGATTCGGGCCATGTCGCGGTACGCCGACCTGCCGGTGATCGCGGTGACGGCGAAGGCGATGAAGGGTGATCGGGAGAAGTCGTTGGCTTCGGGGGCGACGGATTACGTGACCAAGCCGGTGGACACGGAGCACTTGCTGCGGTTGATCGCGTTTTATTTGGGGGTCGAGCAGGACTGATGGGGATGGGGATCGGGGTGGGTTCAGCGCTCAGGTCCGGCTCGATTTGACATGGGGCCCTTACGGGCACCCCAGGCAGGCCAAAGCCGGGCAG
>NZ_BAAGTN010000023.1:0-58354 GCF_054781895.1 Saccharothrix stipae
CCTTCATGCCGCCGGGGAACCGGCCCGGGTCGCCCTGGAGGTTGCCCGCCGAGTCACGGTTGGGGTTCATCCAGCAGTCGTCCACCACCACGTACTGGTAGCCCGCCTCGCGCATGCCGGAGCTGACCATGGCGTCGGTCATCTGCCTGATCAACGTCTCGTTGATGTTGCAGCCGAACGTGTTCCACGAGTTCCACCCCATCGGCGGGGTACGCGCCACTCCGTTGTCCAGGGCTCGGGCGGAGTCGGTGTTCAGCACCGTCATCACGCCCGCCGCCACCAGCAGAGCCGCGGACATGACGTGCGCGACGCGATGCCGCCGCGGTAGGTGTGCCATGGTTATCGGTCCCTTCGCTGTTCGGTGTCGTGGCTCGCGCGACGCGCGGCGGCCCAGCGTCGTCGGACAGACACCGGCAGGGTCGGGTCGCGGCCTGCGGGGCGACCCCGATTGCCCGTCGAATGTAGCGATACGCGATTCGACCGGTCAAAGCTAAATATGTGAGCGCTAACTTTAGCTACCGTTCGCCACACCGCGTTGCGCAACTTTTCGAAAAACCCGCATAAACACAGTTCAACTGCTACCACAAAGCTTAAACTGCTCCATTCAGCGCAAGCGGACGCATATTTTCCGTGGTCAGACCTTGTGAGCGCGAACAATGGGGTGCGACACTGCCGGGCACCAGACTCGCGAATCGCGCCGACGACACAGTGCGCCGTTTCGCGAAGCGCCGGCCCGCGACTCACACCGCCACGACGCTTGCGCGCCGCCCGCACCCGGCGACACGGCGACGGCGGACCGGCCGAACGGTTATGCCCAATTCACCCGTCACGGACGACGGGTGCCTCTCTGCGAAGGTGTCGAAGATGAAGCTGACAGCGAGGTCAGTGTCACGGGTGGCGCTCGCGGCGGCGTTGATCGCCACGACCACGGGCGGCGTCGCGCTGCTGGCGACCACGTCCGCGAGCGCCGCGAGCACCCTCGGCGCGTCCGCGGCCCAGAGCGGCCGCTACTACGGCGCGGCCGTCGCGGCAGGCAGGCTCGGCGACTCCACCTACGTCGGGCTCCTGAACCGCGAGTTCAACATGGTGACGGCCGAGAACGAGATGAAGATGGACGCCACCGAGCCGAACCAGAACCAGTTCAGCTTCGCCAACGGCGACCGCATCGTGAACCACGCGATCGCCCAGGGCAAGCGCGTGCGCGGCCACACCCTGGCCTGGCACTCGCAGCAACCGCGGTGGATGCAGGGCATGGAAGGCTCGGCGCTGCGCTCCGCGCTGGTCAACCACATCAACCGGGTCGCCTCCTACTACCGGGGCAAGATCTACGCCTGGGACGTGGTGAACGAGGCCTTCGCCGACGGCGGCTCCGGCGGGCGCCGTGACTCGAACCTCCAGCGCACCGGCAACGACTGGATCGAGGTCGCCTTCCGCACCGCCCGCGCGGCCGACCCCGCCGCCAAGCTGTGCTACAACGACTACAACACCGACAGCTGGGCCGCCGCCAAGACCCAGGGCGTGTACCGGATGGTGCAGGACTTCAAGGCCCGCGGCGTCCCGATCGACTGCGTCGGCCTCCAGTCGCACTTCGGCACCAGCATCCCGGGCGACTACCAGACCACCATCCAGCGCTTCGCGGCGCTCGGCGTCGACGTGCAGATCACCGAGCTGGACATCGCCGGTTCCGGCACCCAGCAGGCCGACAACTACCGCCGCGTGACGCAGGCGTGCACCGCGGTCGCGCGGTGCACCGGCATCACCGTGTGGGGCATCCGCGACACCGACTCGTGGCGCTACCCCAACGACTCGCCGCTGCTGTTCGACGGCTCCGGCAACAAGAAGCCCGCCTACAACGCCGTCCTCGACGCCCTCAACGCCGCGCCGCCGACCACGACGACCACCACCAGCAGCAGCAGCACGACGACCACTACCACCACCACTACGACGACGACCACCACGACGCAGAACCCAGGTCCCGGCGCCTGCACCGCGACGGCGTCGCTGAACAGCTGGAACGGCGGCTTCGTGGCCAACATCAAGGTCACCGCGGGCACGTCGGCGCTCAACGGCTGGTCCGTCTCGGTGTCCCTGCCGTCCGGGACCACGGTCACCAACCAGTGGAGCGCCAACCGCAGCGGCACCACCGGCACCGTCACGTTCACCAACGTCGACTACAACGGCTCCGTCGGGGCGGGCCAGTCCGTCGAGTTCGGCTTCCAGGCCACCGGCAGCGCCACCGGCCTCTCCCCCACCTGCTCGGCGCGGTGACCCGCGGCCGCCGGTCGTCGCCTCGGCGTCGACCGGCGGCCGGCTCGACGCCGGGGTCACCACTGGGTTGGTGTGCTCCCGCGTCGGGCCGCACGGCCCGTTCGCCTTCCCTCGCCCGATCGTGCGGGTTCCCCGTATGATCTCCACGGAGATCTCCTAGTTCCGGCGAAGGGATCACCAGATGACCAGGCAGCACGACGACGTGACCAGCCGGTTCCCCGCCGGCCGCCACCTGCCACCGCCCGAGGTGCGGCCGCTGCCGGAGGCCCCGACCTCCACCTGGCGGATCATCGGACCGGGCATCATCGCCGCGGGCGTCGGGCTGGCGTCGGGCGAGTTCATCCTCTTCCCCTACATCGCCTCCCAGGTCGGCCTGGTGTTCGTCTGGGCGGCGCTGGTCGGGCTGGCCACCCAGTTCTTCCTCAACATGGAGATCGAGCGGTACACGCTCGCCACCGGTGAGACCGCGCTCACCGGCTTCAGCCGCTTCTGGCGGCACTGGGGCCTGGTGTTCGCGGTGCTGACCATGTTCGCGAACCTGTGGCCCGGCTGGGCGACCAGTTCGGCGACCATGGTCACCTACCTGTGGGGCGGCGACGTCCGCTGGATCTCCGTCGGGATGCTGCTCGCCATCGGGCTGATCCTCACGCTGGCGCCGGTGGTGTACGTGGCGCTGGAACGGGCCGAGATGCTGAAGGTCGCGGCGGTGCTCGTGCTGCTGGCGGTCGGCGCGGTGGTCGCGATCTCCGCGGACGCGTGGGCCGACGTGCCCGAGATCGTGACGGGAGCGAGCGTCCCGGTCGGTACGCTCGGCCTCGCGCTCCTGACCGGCGCGCTCGCCTTCGCGGGTGCCGGTGGCGGCCAGAACCTGGTGCAGAGCAACTGGATCCGGGACAAGGGCTTCGGCATGGGCAAGTACGTGCCGCGAATCAAGAGCCCGGTGACCGGCAAGCCCGAGGCCGCGCCGAGCACCGGGTTCATCTTCGAGCCGACCGACGAGAACCTGACCCGGTGGCGCGCGTGGTGGCGGTTCGCGAACCGCGAGCAGCTCTACACCTTCGTGCTGATCACCTTCCTGTCCATCGTGTTCACCTCGCTGCTCGCCTACTCGACCGTCCACGGCCGGCCCGGTCTGCCGAACAACATCGGGTTCCTGCGCATCGAGGGCGAGGTGCTGAAGGAGACCGTCGGCGCCTGGTTCGGCACGCTGTTCTGGGTGACCGGCGCGTTCGCGCTGTTCGCCGCGGCACTGGGCATCGTGGACTACTCGAGCCGCCTGGTCGCGGACGTGATCAAGACCGCGTACGCCAAGAAGCTCAAGGAGAGCACGCTCTACTTCGCCATCGTGTGGGCGCTGGTGCTGGTGGGCTGCGTGATCGTGCTGGCCGGCCTCGGGCAGCCGCTGCTCCTGCTGGTGATCTCCGCGTGCGTGGGCGCCTTGATGATGTTCATCTACTCCGGGCTGTTGATCGTCCTCAACCGCAAGGTGCTGCCGGAGCCGATCCGCATCCGCGCCGGCCGCATGGCCGTGCTCGGCTGGGCGGTCGCGTTGTTCGGCGCGCTGAGCGTCATGACGATCATCGAGCAGACCCGCAAGCTGTTCGGCAGCTGACGTGCCGCCCGAGCGGCACGGTCCTCGGCCGGGACCGTGCCGCTCGGCTCACGGGTCTGGTTCGTGGTGGTCGCTCCGATCACGGTGCCGCCTCGTCCAGCCCGTCGAGTTCCGCCCACAGCGCCTCCGGGATCACGGCGGTGGCGTGCGCGGTGTTCTCGGCGACCTCGCGCGGGCTTCGGGCGCCGACGACCACGGTGGTCACCGCCGGGTGCCGCAGGGGGAACCGCAGCGCGGCGGCGGCCAGCGCGACGCCGTGCTCGGCGCACCGGGCGGCCAGGGCGCGGACGCGTCGCAGCACCTCCTCCGAGGCCGGGAAGTAGTTGTACATCGCCCCGGGGACCGGGTTCGCGAGGATGCCGCTGTTGAAGACACCGCCGACGATGACGCCCACCTGCCGCTTCTCGCACAACGGCAGCAGGTCGTCGGCCGCGCCGCGATCCAGCAGGGAGTACCGGCCGGCCACGAGCACGCAGTCGACGTCGGTCTCGGCGACGAACCGGCTGAGCATCGCCGTCTGGTTCATCCCCGCCCCGATCGCCCGCACCGCGCCCTCGGCGCGCAGCCGCTCCAGCGCCGGGTACGCCCCGCTGACCGCCTCCTCCCAGTGGTCGTCCGGGTCGTGGATCAACACGATCTCGAAGGAGTCGAGGCCGGACCGCTCCAGGCTCTCCGAGAGCGACCGGTAGACGCCCTCCGCGCTGTAGTCCCGCACCCGGACCACGCCGGGGTCGTCGTAGAAGAAGCCCTCGCTGCCGGGCGGGGTCTCACCGGGCACCAGCAGCCGGCCGACCTTCGTGGACACCGCGAACTCCGCGCGGGGCCGACCGGCGAGGAACGTGCCCAGGCGCCGCTCGGCCAGTCCGGCGCCGTAGTGCGGCGCGGTGTCGAAGTACCGGATGCCGGCCGCCCACGCGGCCTCGTGGGTCGCGGCGGCCTCGTCGTCCACGACCTCCGCGTACAGCCCGGCCAGGGGCGCCGTGCCCAGGCCGAGACGGGTCACCGTGACGTCCGTGCGGCCCAGCGGCACCCGTTCGGCGAACCACTGCGGCTCCGCGGCGGCCATCACGCCCGCCCGGGAACGTGACGCGACAGTCTCATCGGGTTCCTCCTCAGCGGGGGTAGGTCGGAAGTGGCCGGTCTTCGGGCGGGGCGTCGCCGTCCCGGTCCACGTGCTCACGCAGCCAGCGCTCGGTGGTGCTGATGTGCACGAGGGCGGCGGCCTGCGCGAGGGTGGCGTCCCGGTCGACCAAGGCGTGGTAGATCGCCTCGTGCTCGGCCAGGGTGCGGCTCGCCGCGTTGTCGTCGACCAGTCCGCGCCAGACCCTGGCGCGCACCGTGGGGCCGGAGATGCCTTCCAGCAGGGTCGTCAGCGTGGCGTTGCCGGTGGCGGCCACGACCGCCCGGTGGAACGCGGCGTCGTGCTTGTTGAGCAGCTCCACGTCGTCGCGGGCGAGGCGCATCGCGAGGAGGTGGCGTTCGACCTCGGCCAGTTCGGCCGCGGAGATGCGGGTGGCGGCGAGCCCGGTGGCGACCGGCTCGAACAGCAGGCGCACCTCGGTGAGCTCCAGCAGGGTGTCGCCCCTGAGCAACTCCACCGCGGAGGCGATGCTCCCGAGCAGCACCTCCGGTTCCAGGCTGGTCACGTAGGTGCCGTCGCCCCGGCGGATCTCCAGCACCCGGGCGACGACGAGCGCCTTGACCGCCTCCCGCATCAGGTTCCGGGACAGTCCCAGCTCGGCGGCCAACTGCTGCTCCGGTGGCAGCTTGGACCCTGGTGGCAGCTCACCCGACTGGATCATGTCCCTGATGCGGTCGATGGCCTTGTCGGTCAGTGACATCTGGCGGCTCTCCCCGGAACGTGGCATCGACGCCGGGGCAGGCTAGCAATACATCCCATCTCTGCGAAAGACATGGGATGTCGCATGGACACCGCCGATCAGCCTCAGGTCCAGTCCAGCAGCCAGATCTTGGCGTTTTCCGGACCGAATCGCCCATTCGATCTGGACAGCACCCCGGCGAGAGCCTATACATTCATCCCATGTCCAGGGGCGGTTCGTCGCACCGCTGACTTGCCGGCGACACACGACGAGGGGTGGTTGCCATGCCGTCGAACAGACGTTGGGGCGCTCGAACCGAAGGTGCCCCGCACGATGACTGAGCTGATCACCGCGCTCGACGCGGTCGACGTGCGGTTCCCGACCTCGCTCGAACTCGACGGCTCCGACGCCATGAACCCCGAACCCGACTACTCGGCCGCCTACGTGACCATCCGCACCAGCGGCGGGGCCGAGGGGCACGGGCTCGCGTTCACCGTGGGACGGGGCAACGACGTCGAGGTCGCCGCGGTGCGCGCGTTGGCGCCGCTGGTCATCGGCCTGTCCGTGGACGAGGTGCTCGGCGACCTCGGCGCGTTCTCGCGGCGGCTGACCGGCGACAGCCAGCTGCGCTGGCTCGGGCCGGAGAAGGGCGCCATCCACATGGCCGCCGCCGCCATCGTCAACGCCGTCTGGGACCTGTACGGGCGGCGCGCGGGCAAGCCCGTGTGGCAGCTGCTCTCCGAGCTGTCCCCGGAGCAGCTGGTCGACCTGGTCGACTTCCGCTACCTCGAAGACGCCCTCACCCGCGACGAGGCGCTCGACATCCTCCGCCGGGCCGAACCCGGGCGCGCCGAACGCACCGCGCACCTCCTGCGGCACGGCTACCCGGCGTACACGACCACGCCCGGCTGGCTCGGTTACGACGACGAGAAGCTCGTGCGCCTGTCGAAGGAAGCCGTGGCCGAGGGCTTCACCCAGATCAAGCTGAAGGTGGGCGCCGACCGGGCCGACGACCTCCGCCGGCTGCGGCTGGCCCGCGAGGCGGTCGGACCGGACATCCGGATCGCCGTCGACGCCAACCAGGCGTGGGGCGTGCGGCAGGCGATCGACTGGATGACCGCGCTGGCACAGTACGACCCGTACTGGATCGAGGAGCCCACCTCGCCCGACGACATCCTCGGCCACGCCGCCATCCGGCGGGCGCTGGCGCCGGTGAAGGTCGCCACCGGCGAGCACACCCACAACCAGGTGATGTTCAAGCAACTGCTCCAGGCTGGCTCCCTGGACATCCTGCAACTCGACGCCAGCCGCACCGCGGGCGTCACCGAGAACGTCGCCATCGTGCTGCTAGCGGCCAAGTTCGGCATCCCCGTCTGCCCGCACGCGGGCGGCGTCGGGCTGTGCGAGATGGTGCAACACCTCGCGATGTTCGACTACGTGGCCGTCAGCGGCACGACCGAGGACCGCGTCATCGAGTACGTCGACCACCTGCACGAGCACTTCACCGACCCGGTGCGGATCCGCGCCGGCCGCTACCTCGCCCCGACCGCGCCCGGCATCAGCGCCGAACTGCACCCCGCGTCCATCGCGGCCCACCGCTTCCCGGACGGGCCGGTCTGGCAACGACAGGCCACCGCGTGAGCGCACCGGCGCCGACCTCGCGGTCGACGGCCTGAGCGGCTCGCGCACCCGGCACCGAACCCCCACCGGCCCCCGAACCACACCGCACGCTAGGAGAACCGCCGTGCAGACCAGAACCCGCGCGCGCCTCGCCGCCGTCGCCGCCCTCACCGCCGCGCTCAGCGCCTGCGCCACACCGGACTCCGGGCCGGGAGCCGCGGGCGGCGCGCCGGTGGTCGGCGTCGACTACCCCCGGTCCGACACCGACTTCTGGAACTCCTACATCCAGTACACCCCCGGGGCCGCGCAGGAGCTCGGCCTCGAACTCAAGACCACCAACTCGCAGAACGACGTCGCCAAGCTCACCGCCAACGCCCAGACCTTCATCAGCCAGGGCGTCAAGGGCGTCGCGATGGCGCCGCAGGACACCGCGGCCATCGCACCCACGCTGGACCAGTTGGAAGCGAAGAAGATCCCGGTGGTCACCGTGGACACCCGACCCGACACCGGCAACGTGTACATGGTGGTCCGGGCCGACAACCGCGCGTACGGCGAGAAGGCCTGCCGGTTCCTCGGCGCCAAGCTCGGCGGCAAGGGCAAGGTCGTGATGTTGCAGGGCGACCTCGCCTCGATCAACGGCCGCGACCGCACCGAGGCGTTCAACGACTGCATGAAGTCCGAGTACCCCGGCATCACGGTGTTCGGCGAGGCCACGAACTGGGACGGCGCGATCGCGGCGCAGAAGCTCCAGACCGACCTCACCGCCCACCCGGACATCAAGGGCGTCTACATGCAGTCCAGCTTCGCGCTCGCCGGAACCCTCCAGGTGCTCAAGCAGAAGGACCTGCTGGTCGGCCCGGAGGACCCCAAGCACGTGTTCGTGGTCTCCAACGACGGGATCCCCGAGGAGCTCAAGAACATCGCCGAGGGCCGGATCGACGCCACCGTGTCCCAGCCGGCCGACCTCTACGCCAAGTACGCCCTGCACTACCTGAAGGCCGCGATCGAGGGCAAGACGTTCGCTCCCGGCAAGACCGACCACGACAGCACGATCATCCAGGTCCGCGAAGGTCTGCTGGAGGACCAGCTCTCCGCTCCCCTGGTGACCGCGGACGGCGGCACCTACGACGGCGTCGCGAGCCTCAAGAGCGACGACCAGTCGTTGTGGGGCAACAAGCTCGGTTGACCGGGAAGGCGACACGCGAGATGGCTACGACTGCGCCCGTTGCCGAGGCGACGGGGATAACGAAGCGGTTCGGGTCCACGGTGGCGCTGCACGAGGCCGCCATCAGGATCGAATCCGGGCAGACCCACGCCCTGGTGGGGCGCAACGGAGCGGGCAAGTCGACCCTGGTGGCCATCCTCACCGGGCTCCAACCGCCGGACGAGGGCACGATCAGGTTCGGCGGCGAGCCCGCACCGCGGCTCGCCGACCGGGACGCCTGGCGGCAGCGGGTGGCGTGCGTCTACCAGAAGTCCACGATCATCCCCGAGCTGACCGTCGCCGAGAACCTGTTCCTCAACCGGCACGACCGCGGCCGCGGCGGGCTGATCAGCTGGCGGACGGTGCGCGACCGGGCACGGGAACTGCTCGACACCTGGTCGGTCGACGTGGACGTGCGCACGCCCGCGCGGGAGCTCGACGTGGAGCAGCGGCAGTTCGTGGAGATCGCCAGGGCACTGTCGTTCGGTGCGCGCTTCATCATCCTGGACGAGCCGACCGCCCAGCTGGACGCCGCCGCCATCAACCGGTTGTTCGCCCGGATCAACGACCTCCAGCAGCAGGGCGTCACGTTCCTGTTCATCAGCCACCACCTCCAGGAGATCTACGAGATCTGCGACACGGTGACGGTGTTCCGCGATGCCAGGCACATCCTGACCGCCCCGGTCGACGAGCTGCCGCGGGCCGAGCTGGTCGCAGCCATGACCGGCGAGGCCGCGGCGGAGGTCGGCGGTGCGCGGCGCGGTCCGTCGCCGGACGCCGCGGACGTGCTCAAGGTGGACGGCGCGGCCCTGCCCGGTGCGTACGACGACGTGTCGTTCCGCATCCGCGCCGGTGAGATCGTCGGTCTCGCCGGCGCGGCGAGCAGCGGTCGCGTCGAGATCGCGGAGACCGTCGTCGGGTTGCGGGCGGCCGCCCGCGGCACCGTGGAGATCGCGGGCTCACGGCCCCGGCCGGGCAGCGTGCCCGCCGCGCTGAAGGCGGGCGCCGGGTTCGTCCCGCAGGACCGGCACCACCAGGGTCTCGTGCCGGAGATGTCCATCGCGGACAACGCGACCCTGACCATCCCGGAACGGCTCGGCCGGGCGGGGTTCATCGACGGCCGCCGCCGTGACGACGTCGCCAGGTCCATGATCGGGAAACTCGCGATCAAGACACCGGGGCCGGAGCTGCCGGTCTCCGGTCTCTCCGGCGGCAACCAGCAGAAGGTCGTCATGGCGCGCGCCCTGGCGGGCGACGCCGAGGTGCTCGTGCTGATCAACCCGACCGCCGGCGTCGACGTGCGGTCGAAGGAGTTCCTCCTCGGCAAGGTCGAGGAGATCGCCGAGTCCGGCACGGGCGTGCTCATCGCCTCCGACGAACTCGACGACCTGCGCCTGTGCGACCGGGTCCTGGTGGTGTTCCAGGGCCGCGTGGTCGCCGAGACCGCCCGCGGCTGGCACGACCACCAGCTCGTGGCCGCGATGGAAGGAGTGGACCTCGATGCCTGAGACCACGACCGCGGCCGCGGTCACCGGGAACGGCTCGACCGCCGATCCCGGCGGGAAGGGCCCGTCCGCCCGACGTGCCGGTGGGCGGCGGCTCGCCTTCGCCCGCCTGCGCGACCTGGCGCTCATCCCCGCGATCATCGCGATAGCCGTCGTCGGACAGCTCGTCAGCCCGGTGTTCCTCCAAGCCGACAACCTCGTCAACATCCTGCAGACGATGTCCGAGATCGCGGTCCTGGTGCTCGCCCAGGCACTGGTGCTGATCGTGAAGAAGATGGACCTCTCCCTGGAGTCCACCGTCGGCCTCGCGCCCGGGGTCGCCGCGTGGCTCACCGTGCCCGTCGGCGCGGGCCACGGGCTGGGCCTGCTGCCGGGCGGCTGGTCGGTGCCCGTCACGTTGGCGGTCGGCGTGCTGATCGGCGTCGTCAACGCGCTGTTCATCATCCGGTTCGGGCTCAACGGCTTCATCGTGACGCTGGGCATGCTGATCGTGCTGCGCGGCATCCTCACCGGCATCTCCGGCGGTCAGACGTTCTTCCGGCTCCCGGAGTCGATGCTCTACCTGGGCAGCACCCAGTGGCTCGGCGTGCCCGCGTCGGTGTGGTTGTGCCTGGTCCTGTTCGCCATCGGGATCGTGGTGCTCGGCTTCACCAGCTTCGGCCGGTCCCTCTACGCCATCGGCGGCAACGTCGACGCGTCGAAGGCGGCCGGCATCCGCACCGACCGCGTGCTGTGGATCGTGCTGGTGACCGCGAGCCTGCTGGCGGCGCTCAGCGGCCTGCTGCTGTCCGGGCGGCTGGCCTCGGTCGCCTCGGGCCAGGGCAACGGCTACATCTTCACCGTGTTCGCCGCGGCCGTCATCGGCGGCATCAGCCTCAACGGCGGCAAGGGCACGATGTTCGGCGCCTTCACCGGCATCCTGCTGCTGTTCATGATCCAGAACGTGCTCACCCTCGGCGGCGTCCCCGCGCAGTGGATCGGCGCCCTCAACGGCACGATCATCCTCATCGCCCTGGCACTGTCCCGCGTCACCGGGGGCAAGGCGCAGGAATGAGCGTCGCCCTCCGCCCTCCGGACGCGGAGAAATCCGGTCGTCCGGCGGGGTGGTGGGCCGTAGGGTGCCTCAGGGTGCGGAGATTGCGACGATGAAGGCTTCGGATGCCACGCGTGCGGTGACCGCGAGCATCTCCACGGCCGCCGAGCTCGGCCTGGCGGTCGACGAGGCGGTCGTGGTGCAGGACTCGAACCGGCTCACCCTGCGGCTGCTGCCGTGTGACGTCCTGGCCCAGGTGGCACCGGTCGCGCATCAGGTGGCGCGGTTCGAGGTGGAGCTCGCACAGCGGCTCATCGCATCCGGAATTCCGGTTGCGGCACTTGAGCCACGCGTGCAACCACGCGTCTACGAGCGTGATGGCTTCGACATCACGCTGTGGACCTACTACGAACCCGTGACGCACCAAGGGATCCCGCCGGCCGACTACGCCGGTGCGCTCCAGCGGTTGCACGCCGGCATGCGCGAGCTCGACGTCCGCACGCCGCACTTCACGGATCGGATCGAGGAGGCGCAGCAGCTCGTGGCGAGTCCCGACCGCACGCCCGAGCTCGTCGACGCCGACCGCGAGCTCCTCGCCGACGCGTTGCGGAGCACGAGACGCGCGATCACCGAACGCGGCGCCGCCGAGCAGCTGCTGCACGGCGAGCCGCACCCGGGCAACGTGCTCACCACGGCGGACGGGCTGCTGTTCGTCGACCTCGAGACGTGCTGCCGCGGGCCCGTCGAGTTCGACCTGGCCCATGCGCCGGAGGAAGTCGCCGAGCACTACCCCGGTGTCGATCAGGACTTGGTGCGCGAGTGCCGGATCCTCGTGCTGGCGATGATCACGACGTGGCGTTGGGATCGGGACGACCAACTCCCGAACGGCCGTCGGCTCGCCGCGGAAGGGCTCAACCGGATCCGGACAGCGCTCGATCGTCCATAACCGGGCGAGCCGGCCCGGCGTGGGAGGCGACGTGCACCTGCACGCGGCACCACCGGCACCCGCACCGACGGTGCCACGTCGACTGCCCGCCGCACCGGACCTGCTCGCCGGCCGGCTCGCGGAGCTGACCCGGTTGGACGCGGCCCTCACCACTGCCGCCGCCGTGACGCCACACGGCCAATCAGAACTTCGAACATCACCTGCCACCGGCCGCGGTCTACGCTGTGGCCGGCGGCCACCCGAACCACCAAGATCACGGCGTTCACCGGAGTGGGAGGTACGCCCAGTGTCCGAGGTCGACAACAAGGCGTTCCTGCGGGGAGTCTTCGCCGAGACCGCGAAAGGGAACGGGCGGCCGTTCCTCGACGCACTGGCCGACGACGTCCGCTGGACGATCATCGGGCAGACCGCGTGGTCGCGCACCTACGAGGGGAAGCGCGCCGTGCTGGATGAGCTGCTCCGCCCACTCGCGGAGCAGCTCGGCGGCCGCAACATCGTCAGCGCCGAGCGCTTCGTGGCCGACAACGACGTGGTCGTCGTCGAAGGCCGCAATCACAGCGTCACCAAGTCAGGCCGTGACTACCCGAACCGCTACTGCTGGGTCTTCGTGATGCGGGACGGCAAGGTCGCCGAGATAACCGAGTACACCGACACCCAATTGATCGCCGAGGTGCTCGCCCCACCTCCGGCCGCATCCTCACCACACCACCCAGGCTGACCGGCGCCCTCACGTACGCGTCGGCGGAGGTGCCTCCCTCCTGCGTAGGGGCGGTCGAACCAGCAAGATGCGGAGACCCTCGACCGCGTCGGATACCCCCACGCCGCCCTCGGACAGCACGACCAAGCCCGCGAAGCCTGGGGCGAAGCGCTGGCCCTGTACCGGGAACAGGGTCGCGACAACGACGCCCAACGCGTCCAACGGCAGCTCCACGACCTCGACCGCGCCACCGACAAGGGATGACGGGCGCGTGAGCCGTCCTCCCGTCCGGAGGAAGGCCCTCCGTCATCGCCCTGTCGGAGGCGGCGAGGTCGCGTCACGCGACGGCGGTTCCCTCCAACTCGACCATCAGGGTGGGGATCGCCAGCCGCGTCACGCCGAGCATCGTCATGCTCGGCGCCACCCCGGCGGCGCCCAACCGCGACGCCAGCACGCCGTAGTGCTGGAACAGCAGGTCGACGTCGGTGGTGTAGACGTTGAGCCGGACGAGGTTCGCGAGGGACATGTCGGCCTCGCCGAGCACGGCCTCCAGGCCGTCGACGCTCAGCGCCAACTGCGCCGCCATGTCGCCGGCGTGCTGGGGCTCGCCGTCGCCGCTCATCGCGGTCTGCCCGGAGCAGTACAGGGTCCGGGTGTGCCCGGAGACCAGCTCACCCTGGTTGAATCCCATCTTGACCGACCACGTCACCGGGTTGACGGCCGTTCGCTGCACTGCCACATCAGCTCCATTCGATCCATTGAGGACACGTACGTCCGCCGGCTCGCCGGCCGGCACCTCCGACGTCGTGGTGACCAGCCTCCCAACCAATCACGACATCCTGTGTCGTGTATTCCTGGCGTATCGTGCCGTTGTGCATCCGGCCTCGCGGCGACCCGTGCGATGAGCGGCCCGCGTCCGCCGAGGCGCCGGCTCTCCGCGTCGCGGACCGGCAAGGCAGTCGCCGGCCGGGGTGGCTACGCCAACAGCGGCATCCACATCGGCGACGTCACGGTGGCGCAGCCCGCGCGTTCGCGGTACCTGGAGGAAGTGCGCGCGCTGGCCCCCGAGCAGCTGGTCGGACGGGCGCGCGAGCTGGACGAGCTCGCCGACTTCTGCGCTCCCGACCCGGAGCCGGAGGAGGGCTACCTCTGGTGGCAGGCCGACGCCTGGACCGGCAAGTCGGCCCTGATGTCGTGGTTCGTGCTGCACCCGCCGCCCGGGGTGCGGGTCGTGTCCTTCTTCGTGACCTCCCGCTATTCGGCGCAGAACAACGCCGACGCGTTCGTCAGGACCGTGGTGGAGCAACTCGCGGACCTGCTCGGGGAGCCGCTGCCCGCCGCCGGCCACATCCACCTGCGCGGGCTGCTCCGCGAGGCGGCCGAGGCGTGCGTGCGCGCCGGCGAACGGCTCGTGCTCGTCGTGGACGGGTTGGACGAGGACCACAACGTCGACGGGACCGGCGACGTCCACAGCATCGCGGCCCTGCTGCCCGCGTCGCCGCCGGCGGGCATGCGGGTGGTGGTGGCGAGCAGGCTGAACCCGTCCCTGCCCGCCGACGTGCCCGACGACCACCCCCTGCGCGACGCGTCCGTGACCCGCCGGTTGGGGCCTTCCCTAGAGGCCAAGGTCGTCCGCGTCGACATGGAACGTGAGCTCAGGCGCCTGATGAAGGGGTCGCCGGAGGAACGGGACCTCCTCGGCCTGGTCGTCGCGGCGGGCGGTGGTCTGTCGGCGGCCGACCTGGCCGAACTGACCGACCGGCCGCGTCGGCAGGTGGACGAGCACCTCACGTCGGTGCTGGGCCGCAGTTACCGGCCACGACCCGCGCAGTGGGAGCCGGGCGCCGTCGTGTACCTCCTCGGCCACGAGGAGCTCCAGGTCGAGGCGCTGGAGTTCTTGGCGGACGAACTCGACGGGCTGCACGGCCGACTGCACGCCTGGGCGGATCGCTACCGACAGCGGTTCTGGCCCCAGGACACCCCGGAATACCTGCTGAACGGCTACTTCGGCCTGTTGGTGCGCCTCGGTGACGTGGACCGGATGGTGGACTGCGCCACCGATGCCAGACGGTACGGAACCCTGCTCGACCTGTCCGGTGGCGATGCGATCGGCCTGTCCGAGATCGACCGGACGCGACGGGCGCTGATCCACCGGGCCGAGCCGGACCTGGGGGCGTTGACCCGGCTCGCGGTGCACCGCAGCCACCTCGCGTGGCGCAACGACGCGGTTCCGGAACGGTTGCCGGCGTTGTTGGCCCGGCTGGGACACGAGTCGATCGCCGAATCGCTGGCGTTGTCGATACCCGACGCGTCGAGGCGCGGGAACGCGATCCGCGCCTTGCGTGACAAGGTGCTGCCCGCCGCGCAAGCGCCGTCGCCCCAGCCGGTGCCGTGGCCGGAGGCGAGCACCGACACCTGGTCCCGCGTGCTCTCGCTGCTGGAGTACGTGCACCAGGCCGCATACCGCGGTGCTCAGGACGACATGCGCACCGGGGCGTACGAGATCCTCAGGGAGGCGCCGTCGCTGAGGTTCAACCGGGGGTCGCGGGCCCTGGAGGCCCTGGCTTCCCACCTCGCCGAGGGCAGCGAATGGCACTTCGCCATGCAGATCGTCGAGGAGATCACCGACGACGCCCACCGGGTGGCCGCTCTCACGAGAATCGCGGAGCACTGTGCCGCACGTGACGAGCAGGAGGTCGCCGAGGGCATAGCCCTGCACGCAGCCGACATCGCGCGGGTCGAATTCCCCGCTACGGCGGTGTTCCCGTTGCTCACCGACGCCATGCGGGCCGCCGCGGACATCGGTGACACCGAGTCGATGAACGACTTGGCGCACTGCGGCACCTTCATCTCGTCGCGGATCACCGACGACGCCGAGCGGGTGATCACGCTGACGACGTTGGCGACCGCGGCCCGCGGGTGCGCGGAGGTCGTGACTTCGCTGACCAGCGGTGTCGAGCAGTGGTTCGCCGACGACCACCTCGGTCCGAAGCTCCACGCGCAGGTCGTCCGGGCGTTGATCGCCGGTGGCGACCTCGGGGCCGCCGAAGCCGCCGCGGCGGGGATCACCGACCCCCTGCACGCGGCCAACGTGGGGACCGACCTGGCGCACGTGGCGGCGCGGGCCGGTGACCTCGGCCAGGTGGCACGGCTCGTCGACCGGGTGGAGCGCGTCTTCGATGCGATACCCGCGTACTGGGATCCGGAGGCACAGCTGGTCAAGCTGGTGGCGGTCTGGGCGGCCGCCGGGGACGTGACGCGCGGCGCGGCGGTCGCCGCCCGGATCGCCACGCCTTATCACCGGGTCAAGGCTTGGGCCGAGATGGCGACGCACAGCGAGGATCCGGAGCGGGCACGGGACTTCGCGGAGCGTTCCTGCGCCGTCATGCGGACCATCGAGACTCGGGGGCAGCAGGGCAACGGTCTGTCCTGGGTGGCGGGCGCGTTCGGCGCGGTCGGGGACTTCGAGCGCGCGTTGTCCCTGGCCGAGGAGGGGCACGAGCTGGAACGCGCGTGGATCGCCTTCGACCTGGCACGGCTCCCGGAGTCCGCCATGCACGCCGACCGGATCAGCGGGCTGGCGGCGACTCGGCGTGATCGCGCCCTGGTGTTCGCCCACCTGGCCGCCACGCACGTGTCGGTAGACTTCGGGAGGCCGGCGGAAGCACTGGCGGACGGGATCGACGACCCGGACCGGTGGGCGGAGGTGCTGGCGACGGTGGCGAGGCGTGTTCCGGTCATGCGCCGTCGACTGGTGGTGGAGCTGCTGGGCTCGGACCGGTGGACGGTCGGGCTTCCCGCGCTGGCGCGGACCTCGCACCGGGCCTTCCGCCTCGTGATCGAGGAAGTCGGGGGACTGTTGCAGTGACCGCACGGGGGCGGGTGTCGGCGCGTGCCCTCGGGGACGCGGATCGGCGCGGCGCGGTGATCGGGCCCGTCGGATGAGGGGTGATCGCCGCATCGAGGTGACCGGCAGCGGTGATGCGATCGCCGGGCCGGGCGGGTACGCCAACAGCGGTGTGCACATCGGGGACGTGCACGTGTGGCCGGGTCGCCCGGTCCGCAGCGGTTACCTGCACCAGGTGCGGCGGATAGCGCCCGCCGAGCTGGTGGAGCGCGAGCGCGAACTGGCCGAGCTGGCGGCGTTCTGCACCGGCGAGGGCGATGCGTACCGGTGGTGGCAGGCGCCCGCGTGGTCGGGCAAGACCGCGTTGCTGGCGTGGTTCGCGCTCAACCCGCCTGCCGGGGTGCGCGTGGTGTCGTTCTTCGTGACGGCGCGGTTGGCCGGCCAGAACACAAGGGCCGCGTTCGTCGACCACGTCCTGGAGCAGCTCACCGGTCTGCTCACGGTGCCGGAGCCCGCCGCGGACACCGCGCGGGAGACCCGCCTGCTCGGCCTGCTGGACACCGCCGCGCACGCCTTCGCCGGCCGCGGGGAGACGCTGGTGCTGGTGGTCGACGGTCTGGACGAGGACTCGGCGGTGGTGGCGGGAGCCGGTGAGGACCGGAGCATCGCGGCGTTGCTGCCCGTCGCTCCCCCGGCCGGGATGCGGGTCGTGGTGTCGGGACGGCCGAACCCGCCCCTGCCGGGCGACGTGCCGGAGCACCACCCGTTGCGGGATTCCACGGTCGTGCGCCTCCTGGCACCCTCGGCGGCGGCGCGGGTCGTGCGGGACAGCATGGAACGCGAGGTCGCGCGGCTGCTGCACGGCTCGGCCGTCGGGTCGGACCTGCTCGGGCTGCTCGCCGCTTCGGGTGGTGGCCTGACCGGTGACGACCTGGCCGGGTTGACCGGGCTGAGCCGGTCGGAGGTGGAAGAGCAGCTGCGGACCGTCGCCGGGCGGAGCTTCACCCGGCGCGGCAGCCACTTCCGGCCGGGGACGTTGCCGGACGTGTACCTGCTCGGTCACGAGGAACTCCAGGTGGCCGTGGTCGACCACCTGGGCGGGCGGATCGTCGACTACCGCCGGCGCCTGCACGCCTGGGCCGACGCCTACCGCGAGCGCGGCTGGCCGGCCGACACGCCGGAGTACCTGCTGGGCGGCTACCACGCGATGCTGGTGGCCATCGGCGAGTTCGATCGCGCGCTGGCGCTGTGCACCGACCCCGACCGCCAGGAACGGATGCTGGACCTGTCCGGCGGTGACGCGCACGCGCTGGACGAGATCCGCACCCTGAGCGAAGCCGTCGCCGCCCGGGAGCGGCCCGACCTGGGTGCCCTGGCCAGGCTGGCCGTGCGGCACGAGATCCTCTCCGGCCACAGCGCCGGTGTGCCCGACGAGCTGCCCGCGCTGTGGGTGTCGCTGGGCAGCGCCGCCCGGGCCCTGACCCTGGCCAGGTCGGTGTGGCAGCCGTTCAAGGCGTTGGTGCGGGTCGCCGAGGCGCTGTTCGCGGCGGGCCACCGCGATGTGGCCGCCGAGGCGGTGCGGCACGCACTGGCGGCCGTGCAGTCGGAGTCCTTGCACATGGAGCGCCGGAGCATGCTGGCGACGGTCGTCGAGGTACTGGTCATGGCAGGCGAGCCGACCTGGGCCGAGGCGGTCGGTCGGGAGCTGGACCATCCCTCGTGGCGGGCGCACGCGCTGCTGAACGCGGCCGACCAGATGATCGCCCGCGGTGAGTCGGAGCGCGCACTCGCGTTGGCCGACCAGGCCGCGACGGACTCGGTGGACCTGCCCGTGGAGAAGGCGGAGACGTACGCCCGGCACTCCTCGATCGCACGACGGGCGGGGGACCACGGGCTCGGACGCGCGCTGGCGGCCAAGGCGATCGCCGAGGCACGCCCGTTGAGCGTCGTGACCAAGCTGTTCGTCGCGCAGGAGTTGGTCCGCTTCCCCGGTGGCGCGGGGTGGCGCGCCCGCTGGTTCGCCCGCCGTACCGCCCTCACGTACGCACGGGACGCCGACGACAACGTCTGGACCGCGATGCAGGCGGCAGAGGTCCTCGCGGCCCTCGGGCACCTGCGCACGGCCCGGCGTGTCGCCGACCGCGTCGCCGGGGCGTTCATGTTCGGCGGAGTCGTGCGGCACCTCGTGCTCGGCTACGCCCGGCACGGCCGACCACGAGAGGCGGTGGAGGTCGCACGGCTCGGCCGACCATCGCTGGAGGTGGGGGTCGACACGGATTCGACCGCGACGTTGGCGGCCGCCGCCGTAGTCTTGGCGGAGCACGGCCACCACGAAACGGCGGTGGCCGTCGTCGAGGAGTTGCGCCGCGACACCAGGGCGGGCGCCGTGGCGCATCAGATGGCGGAAGTCCTGTGCGCCGCGGGCCGGTGGGACGAGGCCGAGGAGTTCGCCTACGGGGTCGACCAAGCCGGCTACCGGGCGCAGGCCCTGACGGCAGTCGGCGCGGCCCTCATCCGGGGCGGCGAGGTCGGCCGGGCCCGCCGCCTGGTGGAGGATGCCGAGGTGGCGCTGCGGAGCCGGGGACCGTCGGAGATCCTGACCTCGGCGCTGGTGGGCACGGCGGTCAAGTCGTACGAACTCGGTGATCTCGAACGCGCGGGTCACCTCGCCGCTCACGTCACCGATCCGGTGGACCGGGCGCGGTTGCTGCACGTTCAGCGACCGACCGGCCCGGACGTCACCGGCCGGTTCACCGCGCTCGCCGACGAGGTCGACTACCCGGGCACCCGGGCGCTGGTCCTGGCGTGGGCCGCGGAGGCCGCGACCCGATGGGGGGACGTCGAGCAGGCGTGGCACCTCCTCGACCAAGCCGAGCACCTGGTGGACCACGACCTCGGTGGCGCCCACGGCGAACTCGAAGCGATCGGTGTAGCCCTGGTGCACGCGCGTGATCCGGAGCGGGCGGTGCAAGTGGTGCTGGCCCGTTTCCGTTCCCGCGCGTGGCAGGAGGTCTGCGCGGCGCTGGTGGAGACCGGGCAGACCGTCTTGGCGCGGACCATGCTCCAGGTCCTGGAGATGCGTCATCGGGACGAGCCGAACCTCCGGGCGGAGCTGATCGGACCGTTGATCGCGGTCGGCGACGTCGAACGGGCAGAGCAGATCGTCGAGGAACTCCGGGAGCTGCTGCGCGTCGGGGGCGACGGGGTGCCGACCGCGTCCGTGGCCGACATCGCCCGCAACCTCTTCGCCAACCGCGACCCGCACGACCTGCCGGAAGTCGTCGACCAGGTACTCGCCCGCGTGCGATCCGACCTGGGCGACGTCACCGGCCCGATCCCGGGCGACTTCGGGTACCCCCTCGCGGCGGCCATGACGAGGACGGACGACCTCGACGGCGCGCTACGACTGGTGGAGAACACCGACGATCGGGAAGAACGGGCGGAGATGGAGCTGGCCATCGCGGTCACCCTGCTGCACCGGAACCAGGTCGACCAGGCCACTCCCCTGGTCGCACGCCTCCTGCACCCGGACAACCACTTCAACTGGTACCGCCTGGTAGGCGCATTCGGCACCCACTTCCCCGAACTGACCGCCGGCGCCGCCGACGAACTGACCGCCCACCTGCGCCGCACCTGACCGCACGTCGGCGCGCGGCCGTTGGCGTTCTAGCTTTCCGCCCGCCACGTCTCCAAGACCTCGATCACGGCCAGCGTGTGCGGGTGTGCAGCGCCCAACAGGCGTAACGAGTCGGCGACCACACGCTCCTCGATGGCGATAGCTTCACTGGTGCGACCGACCTCCCAATAGGAGACGGCCAGGTTGGTCCGCGCGGTGAGCGTGTCCGGGTGTTCGGCACCCAACAGACGTACCGAATCGGCGACCACACGCTCTTCGATGGCGATGGCTTCACTGGTGCGACCGGCCTGCCAATAGGAGTTGGCCAGGTTCCCCCGTGAGGTGAGCGTACCCGGGTGGTCCTCACCCGACAGACGTATCCGGTCGGCGACTAGGCGCTCCAGCAGGTCGATGGCCTCACTCGTGCGACCGGCCTGCCAGTAAGAGACGGCCAGGTTTCCCCGCGAGATGAGCGTGTCCTCGTGGTCCTCACCCAACAGGCGCGCCGATTCGGCGATCACACGCTCCTCGATGGCGATGGCTTCACTGGTGCGACCGGCCTGCCGGTAGGCGAGGGCCAGGTTGGATCGCGTGGTGAGCGTGTCCCGGTGTTCCTCGCCAAGAAGGCGTTGGGCCTGTGCGGTGGTGTGGTGCCAGTAGGTGAGGGCGGGGGCGTGTAGTTGAGCACGAAGCAGGCTGGTGCCCGCCCTGTCCAGTAATAGGTGGATATCGGGACGCCAGAGGCGGTCGCCTGCGATGGCGGTAAGGGTGGTGGTGTTGGCAAGGAGGGCGGTGAGGAGGTCGGTGGTGTTGTATACGTTGTCCGGCCACAGTTGCAGGAGTGCGTCGGCGGCGGCCCACGCGGTGGTGGCGGGGTCGGTGGTGACGGTTTCGCGGGCGGCGCGGGCGGTGAGGGCGTGGATGCGAACGGCGCGGGGGCCGTCGCCGGGGGTGTGGGTGATGAGGCCGTAGCGGTGAAGGGTGCGCACGGCTTTGCGGGCCTGTTCGGGGGTGACCGGGTTGCCCATGTGAGCGGTCAGGTAGTCGGTGACCGCCTCGGTGGCCCAGAAAGCCTCCGGATGTCCGTCCGGATCGCAGTACGCGGCCAACGCCAGGGCGGGACGAGCCAGTCCGGCGGGCGGCCTCGTGTCGGCGGCTTCGAGGGCGAGCAAGAGGGCGACGGCCACCGGTCTGCCGTAGGCGTCCGGGTCGACGCCGGCGGGCATCAGGTCGTCCAGCCGTTGGTCCCCGGCGGTGTAGCGGGCGAGGTACGCCCCGCACGCCTCGTCCTCATCCAGCATGTAGGCGGCGGCGTGGGACAGCGCCAGGGGTAGGTGGCCCAGGGCGGCGGCCAACGCCGGGGCGTCGCCGTCGAGCAGGTGGCCGCCACCGGCGTCGGTGAGCCGGTCGTGCAGGTAGCGCAATGACTCGTCCGGAGTAAAGGTGTCGACGTCGACGCGTTGCCGGCCCGAACCGGTCAGCGCGGACTCGCGCAGTCGGGTGGTGGCCAGCGTCCACCCGCTCGGACGGTGCGGTGGCCACCGGCCCGCCAGGTGGGCGGGGTCGGTCACGTCGTCCAGCACGACCAGCCAGGTGCGATCGGTGGTGTGCAGCCAGTCCACCAACGCGGCGGCGTCCGCGTCCGGGTTGGCGCCATCGGCTCCGGGCACACCCACCCGTGCCGCCGCCCTGGCGTAGGCGGTGATCACCTGCTCCGGGCCGGCGGCGTTGACCCACACCACCAGGTCCGTGCCGGCCGTCACCGCCTCCCGCGCGAACCACGCCGCCAGCTGGGACTTGCCGACCCCTCCCCCGCCGGCGAGCACCCGCGTCCCCATCGCGGCCCGCCGGTCCACGTCGTCCTGCGCGAGGACCACGTCCTCGCCCCGGCGGCGTGCGGCCAGCACCTGCTCGCGCACGTCCTCACGGGGTTGGAACGCCGAGGCCAACGGCGGGGGTTGCCCCACCACCACCGGCCACACGGGCACCACGGCGGGGTGGTGGTGGTGCTCGACGCGCACGTCGCCCATCACGCCGGAGTTCGCCACACCACCCCGGTCGGCCGTCGCCCCACCCGACTCGTGGACCTCCACCGCGTCCTTCGGCACGCCGGACGGGGGTAATCCGGCGGTCACGTCCGGGGACGTCGCCGGACACCGGTGTTGGCCACCGAACCCGGCCCGTCGGCGACCGCGTTCCCCGATCGGGTGACCCGCACGGTGCCCGGGTCGCCGTCGACGGTCTCGACTCCGGTGTTCGCCTCACCGCCGCCCGTCGCGTCGGCGTCGCCGGAGTCCTCTACCACGACCTCATCCGGCACCGCGTCCTCCTCCCGCCGGGGCAGCAGGTACGGCGCGAGCAACGCCGCCACGGCCGCCACGCCACCGATGCTGCTGCCCAGCTTGTCGGCGTCGTCCAGACCGACCTTGAACAGGTACACCGCCAACCCGGCCACGATCAGACCGAAGACGACACGACCCGCCCACACCCACCGCCGACTGCGCCGCACGACCACGTTCCACCCCTATCGGCAGGATCCCCGACGACCCGTATTCAACCCTTCGCCGGCACCACGACCACCGTTACCCCGCCGTTCGCGCGGCTCACCAGTAGCTGCGCCACTCGGGCCGCACGTGGCGGGACAGGGCTTCCAGGTAGAAGTAGTCGCCCCACAGGTTGCCCTCGTCCACGCCGACGTTCTTGGGCTTGTCGTAGACGCCGTGCCGGAGCAGCGGGCCGGGGACGGCACCGTGGGCCGTCGCGTAGGTGGTGGCCAGGCTGGTCAGGATGGCGGTGGCCTCGGCGCGGTAGTGCCGGGCGGCGTCCTGGTCGTCCAGGTGGTCGGCCAGTTCGTTCAGGCCGCACACGGCGATCGCGGCGGCCGAGGAGTCGCGGTCCTGGCCGCTGCCGTCGGTGAACACCAGGTCCCAGTAGGCGACGCGGTCCTGCGGCAGGCGGGTGAGGAAGTAGTCGGCGCAGCGCCTGGCGGCGTCGAGGAACGACGGCTCCCGCACGTGGCGGTAACCCAGGGCGAAGCCGTAGATGCCCCAGGCCTGCCCGCGTGCCCAGCAGGACCCGTCCTGGTGTCCCTGCTCGGTCGCGCCCCGGAGCGGCTCGCCGGTCTCCGGGTCCCAGTAGAACGTATGGAACGTCGTGCCGTCGGGCCGGATGATGTGCCGCCGCAGCTGCTCGGTGTGGCGGATCGCGGCTTCGGCGGAAGCCCGGGAACCGGTCACCTCGGCCGCCCAGTACAGCAGGGGCAGGTTCATCAGGCTGTCGATGATCGTGCGGCCTCGTTGCACGGGGTCGCTCAGGTCGCCCCAGGCCTGGATGATGCCCGCCGGTTCGAGGAAGCGGTCCATCAGGTGGTCGGCGGCCTTCAGCGCGGCACGGCGGGCGCGCGGGTCGCCGAGCAGCCGCCACGGCGTCACGCACGACAGGGTGTAGAGGAAGCCCAGGTCGTGGGTGTCCAGGTCGATCCCCCGCACGACGCGGGCCTCGAAGCTGTCGACCTCGCGTCGCGCGGCCCGCAGCACGGCGTCGTCGCGGGTGGCCTCCCAGACCAGCCACAGCATCCCCGGCCAGAAACCGGTGGTCCACCCGGCGTTGGCGCCTTCGGGTTGCCCGCCGCGAGGCGTGCGCGGCCGGTAGACGCCCGCGGTCGTCGTGTCGTCCGGGTACCAGGACGTGAACTCCGCGATGTTGTGCCGGACGGTCGCGACCGCGGCGTCCCAGGCCGCTGCCAGGGGGTCGGTGGTGATCGGTGCGGCGCGGTCTGCTTCCGCGGACATGGTTCTCCCTCAGAACGGTGACGGGACGACGGACGCAGGTCAGCGCGTGGCGGTGGAGCGCGGGTCGGGCTCCGGGGCGGTGCGGACGGGTCGCAGGGTCGCGCGGTTGCCCACCCAGACGACGTACAGCGCCGGTCCGGTCAGCAGCGCGAGCGCCGGGACGGGCAGGGCCACGACCGCCGCCGCCAGCACCCACAGCGCCGCCACGGACACCGCGGTGAGGTGCGGTCGGCGGATCGCCAGGAACAGGCACGCCTTCGCGAGGCGCCGGACGGGCACGTCCGGGTGCTCGACCACACCGGTGAGCGCCACCAGCGCGGTCACGGCGGTGAGCACGACGAGCACGGCCAGGACCGGGATGACGACCGCGCCGACGGGTGTCCCCCAGACCGCGTGGACGTCCACCACCAGCACGACCAGGACGGCGGTCGTGGCACCGGTGACGGTGAAGGCGCGGCGAGCGTGCCGGCGCCAGGCCCGCAGGAACCCCCGCAACACCGGTGCGCTGTCGTCCTGCGCGGTGGCGGGGAACACGGCGTGGGCCGCGGCGACGGCCGGGCCGAGCAGCGGCGCGGTCAGCACCAGCAGCGGCCAGGTCGCCACGAGTGGCGTGAACAGCAGGACCGCCAGGAACGGCGCGCTCGCGCCCACCACGAGGGCGCTGGTCGCCAGCAGCGCGTAGGCGGTGGTGAACACCCGCGTGTAGGTCTCGTACCTCACGGCCGTCAGCCCTTCATCCCGCTCGTGGCGACGCCCTCGACGAAGTACTTCTGCCCGAGCAGGAACACCACCGCGATGGGCAGCACGGACAGCACCGAGCCGGTCATGATCAGCGCGTGCTCGGCGTTGTACTCGCTGACGAACGACTTGAGCCCCAGCTGGATCGTCCACAGGTCCGGGTCGCGCAGGTAGATCAGCGGCCCGAGGTAGTCGTTCCAGGTGGTGACGAAGGTGAGCAGCGCCAGGCTGGCGAGGGCGGGCACCGAGAGCGGCAGCATGATCCGGAAGTAGATGCCGTACTCGCTCAGGCCGTCCACCCTGGCGGCCTCGCACAGCTCGTCGGGGATGGTCATGTAGTACTGGCGCATCAGGAACACGCCGAAGGCGCCGAACGCCTGGAGCGCGACGACCGCCCACAGCGTGTTGGTCAGGCCGACCTCCGACATCATGATGAACTGCGGGATCATGTAGGCCTGCCACGGCACCGCGATCGTGCCGATGTAGAGCACGAAGAGCAGGTTGCGCCCCGGGAAGCGGGCCTTGGCGAACCCGTACGCGGCGAAGCTGCCGGTGAACAGCTGGAGCACGGTGACGACCACCGAGAGGAAGACCGTGTTCTTCAGCCACCCGAGCATGTCGGAGATCCGCCAGATCTCGGCGTAGTTGCCCCACTGCGGTGACTCCGGCAGCCAGGTCACCGGGACGGAGAAGACGGTGTTGTCCGTCTTCAGCGACGAAGAGATCATCCAGAAGAACGGCAGCAGCAGCGCGGCCGCGGCCACCCCGAGGACGAGGTAGCCCAGGACCTTGCCGGGCGCGGGCAGCCGCCGGTCCGACGGCGCGAGGGGTCCCTTCCCGCGGTCGACCGGCCCGGGTGCGACGAGGTCGGGCAGGGCGTGCGGGGCGGCCATCAGGCGTTCCTCCTGCGGTTGATGGCGAACTGCACGACCGTGACCGCCATGCAGAGCGCGAACAGCACGACGGAGATTGCGGAGGCGTAGCCGAAGCGGTTCTCCACCAGGCCCTTCTGGTAGATGTACTGGGACAGCACCAGCGTCGACTGGCCGGGACCGCCGTTGGTCATCACCAGGATCAGGTCGAAGACCTTGAAGCTGCCGATGGTGAGCATCACCGTGACGAAGAACGTCGTGGGCCGCAGGCACGGCAGGGTCACGTTGCGGAAGCGCTGCCAGGCCCCCGCGCCGTCGATGCGGGCCGCCTCGTGCAGCTCCGGTGGCACGGTTTGCAGCCCGGCGAGGAAGAGCAGCATGTAGTAGCCCATCTCGCGCCAGACGCCGACGACGATCACGGCGGGCATGGCCCAGTCCGACGACGCGGTCCAGCCGGGTGGGTCGTCCACCCCGAACAGGCCCAGGATCTGGTTGATCGGTCCGGCGTCGCGGCTGAACAGCAGGTTCCACGCGATCGCGATGGCCACGATCGAGGTCACGTACGGGAAGAAGGCCGCGGTGCGGAAGAACGCCACCCCGCGCAGCTTCCGGTTGAGCAGCAGGGCCAGGCCCAGTGACAGCGCAAGCGTGAGCGGGATGTGGAACGCGGAGTAGTACAGGGTGTTGAGCAGCGCGGTGTGGAAGCTCGCGTCCTTGAT
This sequence comes from Saccharothrix stipae, assembly GCF_054781895.1. Taxonomy (NCBI): domain Bacteria; kingdom Bacillati; phylum Actinomycetota; class Actinomycetes; order Pseudonocardiales; family Pseudonocardiaceae; genus Saccharothrix; species Saccharothrix stipae. The sequence continues at coordinate 26,289 of NZ_BAAGTN010000023.1, forward strand.
CAGGCGGGTGAAGTTGTCCAGCCCGATCCACTTGGCGGTGCCGAAGACGTTCCAGTTGGTGAACGAGATGTAGAACAGCGCGACGACCGGGCCCAGGGTGAGCAGGCCGAAGCCGAGGAAGTTCGGCAGGACGAACGACACGCCCTGGAGTGACCGGCGGGCCTTATACCACCGCTTCGTGCGGTCCGCCCCGGTGCCGCGCGAACCCGGACCGCGCGAACCGGAGCCGCGCGGACCGGTGCTGCCCCGGCCGGTGCTGCCCGGGCCGCGCGGACCGCCGACAGTCGTCGTGCTCATCGGCTCTCCGTGCTCCTGCGTAGGTGGTGTGCTCGGGGTGGCGCGGGCTCGGGTGTCGAGCCCGCGCCGGGTGTCACCGGGATTCGAGGACTTCGGTGCGGGCGCGGTTGCCCGCCTGGCCGAGGGCCTCGTCGACGGGCGTGCTCTTGGACATGATCGCGGAGTGGGTCTCCTGGAGGATGTTCTGCAGCGCGGCCGTGTGGGGCGAGACGGGGTTCTCCGCGCGGGTGTCGTGCGTGGTGAAGGAGAACCGGGACAGCTCGTCGGTCGGCACGCCCTGGACGCCGAAGTACGCCTTGGTCACCGGGTCGGTCAGGGTGGCCGGCGTGATGCCGATGGACGCCAGCGCGGTGGCGCCGCCCTCGCCCGCGACGAAGGTCAGGAACTTCTTGGCGGCGGCGACCTTGCCCTCGTCGATGGCGGCGTTGACGCCGAGGCCGGTGGGGTCGCCGAAGGTGACCGGGTTGTCCTTGGTGGCCGCGTCGGTCTGCGGCGCCGGGGCGAAGCCCCACTGGAACGACTGCGCGTCGCCGGACTTCTGCTGGGCGATCAGGGTCGCGACGTACCAGCTGCCCATCAGCATGGTCGCCGCCTGCTGCGTGCCGAACTGCGCCTGGTACTGGAGGGTGTTCGTGGTGGCCGTGCCGTAGTCCACCTGCGCGCCGGCTTCCTGCTGCTGCAAGGCGCGCCGGTAGTAGGGCGCCAGGTAGCCGTAGTCACCGCTGATCAGGTCGGCGCCGGAGGTCTGCGCCAGCGCCAGGCCCTGCACGGTGGACTGCCAGACGTGCTGGTAGGCGGCCTTGGCCGGCGAACCGGCGGCCTTCAGGCCGGCCGTCAGGGCCGCCACCGCCTGCTCGTACTCCGCCCACGTCCAGGTCTTGTCGGGCGGCGTGACGCCTGCCGCCGTGAACAGGTCCTTGTTGTAGTAGAGGTACCAGGAGTCCTGGCGGTAGGGCACGGCGTACGTGGTGCCGTCCACCTTGTAGTTGCCCAGGCCGTTGACCTTGTCACCGAGCCCGCCCGCGACGTCGGACACGTCCAGGAGCTGGTCGCCGGCCTGGTAGGTGATGAAGTTCTTGAGGTTCTTCAGCACGTAGAGGTCGGGCGCGCTGCCGGCGGCCAGGTCCGCGGTCAGCTGGGTGTCGTAGTTGGTGGCGTCGTACTCCTTGAACTCGACCTTCACGTCCGGGTGCTGCGCCTGGAACGCCTCGGCGAGCTTCGCGAACTCGGGCGTGGTCTTCATGCTCCACGCGCTCATCGTCAGGGTGACCGGGCCGCCGCTGCCGGCGGGTTCGTCGGCGCCGCAGGCGGTGGCGGTGAGCGTGAGGGCGGTGACGGCGGCCGCGATGGCGGTCCACCTGGATCGGCGGTGTCGCATGGTCCTTCACTTCCTGGTCGAGCCACGGGGAGGGAGCGGGAGGGTGTGGGGCGGCGCCGGGTGGGCGGCCGGGTGTTCAGGACAGCGCGACGCGGGTGTGCGCGCCGTCGGGCCACCGGGTGGTGACCCAGGTCGTCGATCCGCCGCCCGCGAGCCGGACCTCGGGCTCGGCGGACCGGGGTCCGGTGTCGCGGGTCAGTTCCAGCAGCACGGCGAACCACTCGCCGGGGACGACGGGGCAGTGCGCCCACGGGACCGCGGCGACCGGTCCCAGCGGGCCGGCGTCCGGGTGCACGGACACGCCCGAGTCAGTGGTTCGTCCCAACAGGACGCGCAGGGTCGACTGCGTGCCGTCGGCGGCGCGGACGCACGGGGTCTCGGTGGAGACGATGTCGACGTCCGCGCCCGCCACGGCCCAGCCGGACAACCGCAGCGTCGTGGGTGGTCGGTCTCGCGCGACGTCGTCCACGCGGACCAGGCGCACCTCCCACGGGCCGCGCACGAGCGAGTGCACCGCGACGGTCCCGGCGTCGTGGTGGCGGCCGGTCCAGCCGGATCCGTGGTGCTGCTGGGTCTCGTCGGGTTCCAACCAGCGCACGACGCCGGACGACGACCCGACTCCCACCTCGGTGCCGTCGGCGTCGACCACCGCGGTGGCGCCGACGTCCATGCCGGACCGGTGGGATGCCCGGCCGCGGGCGTCCACCAGGACGACGGCCTGGTCGTGCGGGTCGGTCCAACTGTCCCGGTCCAGCAAGGGGCTGGTCGCGGTGGAGTAGCCGAAGCGCGCGTAGAGCGGGGAATCACCCTTGGTGTCGCCGGGGACCGCGTGGTCCGTGCCGTGGTTGACCACGCGCACCACGCCGTCGGCGGCGGTGCCGCTCACCACCCAGCCCGGAGCCGCGACCGCCCGGACGTAGTCGCCCCGTTCGACCGGCAGCGGCAGTTCCTCGGCCGCCCACACCGGGTGGTCGGCGGGCAGGGCGAGCCCGAGCATGCCCTTCACGGCCCAGTAGGGCGACCCGGGGCCGGAGTAGGCCTGCGCGATGCGCGGCCACGGCCCGTGCCAACCCAGGGTCAGCAGGCCGCGTTCGTCGGGGGCGCCGCGCTCCACGAAGTGGCGCACGACGCTCGACGCGGCGCGGCGCAGGACTCCCGCCGGCGTGGACGGGACCTCGGCGAGGGCGCCGGCCCAGAACGGCGCCGCGGCGGCGAACCGGTAGGTCAGGCTGCGGCCCTGCACCAGTGGCGACCCGTCCGCGCCGACCAGGCGGACGGCGTCGAGCAGGAAGCGGTCGAGCGCCGCCGTGTCGCGCGCCCTGCGGTCCTCGGCGAAGCCCGCCGCGCCCGGCATCCGCGCCCACAGCTGCGGGTAGACGTGCAGTGCCCAGCCGACGTAGTGGTCGAACGCGCGCTCGTGGCCGTCGGCCAGCCAGCCGTCCGCACGCTGGAAGCCGTCGTGCGTGGCCAGGTCCTCGGCGACGTCGGTGGCCGACCAGGGGCCGCCGACCGACCGCAGGAACGCCTGCACCACGAGCCGGAACCACACCCAGTTGATGCGCGGGTAGGTCGGGTCGCCCACGGCGGGGGCGAGGTAGGCGACCACCCGCTCCCGCACGGCCGGGTCGAGGCGGTCCCACAGCCACGGGCGGGTCAGGTCCAGGGCGAGCGCCAGCGAGGCGGCTTCGACCTTGGCCTGCGGGTGCTCGTCCAGGCGCACCCAGCGCTCCGGTGACCTCGGGTCGGTGCCCGCGGCGATGCCCTCGGCGTAGAACTCGGCGAGGTTGTCCGGGTCGGCTCCGCGTTCGCCCGCGATCCGGAACCCGGCGAGCAGGAACGTGCGGGCGAAGCCCTCCAGACCGTCCACATCGGCCCCGTACCCCCCGACTGGCCCGGGCAGCGCGACCCTCGCACGGCCCGGGGAAGCGAAGGGCCGCACGGCGCGCAGCATCGCGTCGGCCGTGTGAGCCCACTGGTCGCGGGTCCACCCGGCACGCACGGGCGATGGCGCGTCAGCCCTCGGCAGGGGTTGCGGCGGCATGTATCTCGTCCTTCGTCGTCGGAAGACGTTCGATCACAACGGTGCACAGTTGCTTTCGTTTTTGATCGCTTTGCCTGTTAAGCAGTAAATACGTGCAGTAGTGATCGTGTCAAGGCTCACATGAACGTTTGTTACCCGCCACCGTGCCCGCCGGCGTCCGGCTCGGCCCCGCACGTCCCGGCCTGTCATCGCGGGGCACGGCCGGCGGCCGACTCATAATTGGTCGAGGTCAACGACAGGAGGATGTGCGGTGACGAGAGCGCGCACGGGGAACGGTGCCGTCAGCCCGGAACGGGTGCTGGACGGGCCGCCGAACCGGCCCGACGTCCCGCCGCCCGGCGCGCCGTCGCCCGGCACCACCGCGGCGGGAGCGGCGTGAACTCCGAGTCCCGCACCCTCGCCGCCAAGAGGCGCGCGTCGATCCTCGAAACGCTGCACCGGGACGGCGTGGTCCGCATCTCCGACCTCAGCGAGAAGATGGGCGTCACCCCCGTGACGCTGCGGCGCGACATCGCCCACCTCGACGGCGAGGGCCTGCTGCTCAGGGTCCACGGTGGAGCGACCCTCCGCGCCACCTCACCGCCGCCCGGAGAGCGTTCCGCCGACACCTCGGCGGAACCGGCGGTCCTGGGCGCCGCGGGCATGCTGGTCCCCTCGCTGGACTACTACTGGCCGGAGGTGGTCCGCGGCGCGGAGGAGGAGGCGGGCGCGCGGGGGTTGCGGATCATGCTGCGGGGTTCGTCCTACGAGAGCGCCGACGACCGGCCGCAGCTGGAGCGACTGCTGGAGCACGAGGACGTGTGCGGGCTGATCGCCGCACCGAGCCTGACCGCGCCGTCCGCCGCCGCGACGATCGAGTGGCTGAGCACCATCGACACCCCGGTCGTGCTGGTCGAGCGGGTCGCGACCGTCGGGGCGCGCCAGACCGTGGTGGAGTCGGTCGTGTCCGATCACGCCCTGGGCGCGGCCATGGCCGTGCACCACCTCGTGTCCTTGGGGCACCGCAGGGTCGGCGTGGTGACCAGCGAGAACAGCCCCACCTCACCGCACGTGCACCGGGGTTGGCTGGACGCGTGCGCCGAGACCGGCCTGGACGCGGGGTCCACCGTGGACACCGCCGTCCCGGCGCCCGGCACGGCGGGGTGGGACACCGCGCTGGACGAGGTGCTCGACCGGTTGGCGGCCACCGGCACCACGGCCGTGCTGGTGCACGCCGACACCGAGGCGATGGCGCTCGTGCAGCGGGCCGAGCAACGCGGCATCCGGGTGCCGTCCGGGTTGTCGGTGGTGGCCTACGACGACGAGGTGGCGGCGTTGTTCACCCCGGCGCTGACGGCCGTGCGCCCGCCGCGCCGCTCCATCGGGCGGGCGGCGGTGTCGCTGCTGGCGGCCCGGTTGCGGGACCCGGACCGCCCGACGCACCGGGTGGTGATCACCCCGTCCCTGCGCGTGCGCGGCTCGACGGCCCCACCGCCGGACTGACCGCGCTCACCGCGCCAGCCAACCGCCGTCCACCGGCAGCACGACGCCGTGGACGTAGTCGGCCGCGCGCGAGCACAGGAACAGCACGGCGCCGGCGATGTCCTCCGGCTGGGCCCAGCGCCCGGCGGGGATCCGTTCGAGGATGGACCGGTTGCGGTCCGGGTCCGCGCGCAGGGCGTCGGTGTTGTCGGTGGTGACGTAGCCGGGCGCGACGGCGTTGACGTTGATCCCGCGGTGCGCCCACTCGTTGGCCAGCGCCTTGGTCAGGCCCGCCACGGCCGACTTCGACGCGGTGTAGCCGGGCACGGTGATGCCGCCCTGGAAGCTCAGCATCGACGCGATGTTGACGATCCGGCCGGAGCCGCGGGCCAGCATCGCGCGGCCGACGTCGCGCGACAACGTCCACGTGGCACGCAGGTTGACCGCGAGCACGTGGTCGAAGTCCGCGTCGGTGTGCTCGGCGGCGGGCGCGCGGCGGATCGTGCCGCCGTTGTTGACCAGGATGTCGACCTGCCGGCGGGCCAGCGACGCGCCCAGTTCGGCCACCTGCGCGGGATCGGCGAGGTCGGTCCGCACGGGGGTGAACGCGCGGCCCTGCCCCTCGACCGCCGCCCGCGCGGCGCTGTCGCCCTCGGGCATGGACCCGCTGATGCCCACCACGTCCGCGCCCGCGGCGGCCAGCAGTCGCGCCACGGCCAGGCCGATGCCCCGACTCGCCCCGGTGACGGCCGCGGTCCTGCCGGTCAGGTCGACGAGGTCGGCCACCTCCGGCCTCATCGCAGCGTCGCCGCGGGGTGCGCGTCCATGTCGTCGAAGGCCTGGTTCTCGCCCGCCATGGCCCAGACGAAGCTGTACGCGGCGGTGCCCACGCCGCTGTGCACGGACCACGGTGGCGAGATCACCGCCTGGCGGTCGGCCACGACCAGGTGGCGGGTCTCGCTCGGCTCGCCGAGCAGGTGCACGACCCGGGCGTCCTCGGGCAGGTCGAAGTAGAGGTACACCTCCATGCGGCGTTCGTGGGTGTGCGGGGGCATGGTGTTCCACATGCTGCCGGGGTGCAGCGTCGTCACCCCCATCACGACCTGGCAGCTGCGGACGCCGTTCTCGTGGATGTACTGGGTCAGCGTCCGGCGGTTCGACGTCAACGGGTCGCCCAGCTCGCGCACCGTGCCGTCGCCCGGCTCGACCAGCACCGTCGGGTAGGTGGTGTGCGCGGGCGCGGAGAACAGGTAGAAGGCGGCGGGCGCGGCGGCGTCGTCGGACGCGAACGACACCTCCCGCGCGCCCCGGCCGACGTAGAGGCACGCGGTCGGTGCGAGCCGGTGCTCCCGGCCGTCCACCGTCACCGTCCCCGCACCGCCCACGTTGACGATCCCGGCCTCACGGCGCTCGAAGAAGTGCTCGGACCGGATCTCCGGGAACGTCGGCAGGCGCAGGGGGCCGGTGCGCGGCAGTGCGCCGACCAGCACGACCCGGTCGTGGTGGCTGTACACCGCACGGACCTCGTCGTCGGTGAACAGGTCTTCGACCAGGTAGTGCCGCCGCAGCTCGTCCGTGCTCATGGACGGGACCTGCTGCGGCGCGGTCGCGTAGCGCTGCTCCACGTACGTCGCCTTCTTCCGTCGATCGTTTCACCATCGGAGGGGTCGGAAACAGTCAATCTCAGACACAAAGTAAGGGCAAGACTGTACAGTTTGCTTGTTACGATCAGTTTCGATCAAAGTCGACGGGGCGGTCATGGCGAACGAACCGGCTGCGGATGCCCGGGGCGCGATGCTGCCCGCCGCCCGACGGCAGTGGCTGCTGGAGCACCTGGCGGGCCGGGGCGTCCTGCGCATCACGCACATCGCCCGGATCATGGGCGTCACCCCGGTCACCGTGCGGCGGGACGTGAACGACCTCGCCGTCGAAGGTCTGGTGGAGCGCGTGCACGGCGGTGTCCGGCTCGTCGCCGACCCGGTCGCCACGTCATCCGGTCCCGACGCCACGCCCGCCATCGGGATGGTCGTGCCGTCGTTGGACTACTACTGGCCCGAGGTCATCCGCGGCGCGCAGGACGCCGCGCACGAGCGGTGCGCCCGCCTCGTCCTGCGCGGCGCGTCCTACCAGGTCGAGGACGTGCGGCACCAGGTGGAGTGGATGATCGGCAGCGGCGCGGTCGACGCGCTGCTCGTCGCACCGCCCACCCGCGGCGCCGGTGCCGAGGAACTCGTCGCGTGGCTGACCGGCCTGCCCGTCCCGGTGGTCCTGGTCGAGCGCTCCGCGGTGTCCGGCCCGTACCGCGAGCACGTCGAGTCGGTGCGCACCGATCACGCGGCGGGCGCGGAACTGGCCGTCCGCCACCTGCACCGCCGTGGGCACCGCGGCATCGGGCTCGCGGTCAGCGCGACCAGCCCCACGTCCGGCCAGGTCCGCGACGGGTGGCGCCGGGCGACGGCGGAGCTGGGGCTGCGCCCGGTGCCCGAGGTGCTCGTGGCCGCCTACTACGAGCCCGCCTGGGGGGTCGACGTCGACCGGGTGCTGGACCTGTGCGTCGAGCACCGCGCCACCGCGCTGGTCGTGCACTCCGACCGGGAGGCGGTGTCGCTGGTGCAGCGGGCCGAGGAGCGCGGCATCCGGGTACCCGCCGACCTCTCCGTCGTCGCGTACGACGACGAGGTCGCCAGGTTCGCCCACCCGCCGCTCACCGCGATGCGCCCGCCCAAGTACGCCGTGGGCGGCACCGCCGTGCAACTCGCGCTCGACCGCCTGGCCCAGGGCGCCGACCGCCCGGTCCGCCGGGTGGTGCTGAGCTCCGAACTGCGGGAGCGCGACTCGACCGGATCGGGGTCGGCCGAGCCGGCGGTCGGCCACCCGCACCGGTGACGGCGCCGTTCCCGGTCCGCCCGGCCCCGTCGAGGTAGAGCCCCGGCGCGGTTGCGGACCTTGACGTGATCGCCGACAACCTCCCGGGGGGTCGCCGGATACTTAGCGGATGAGTGAAGTGGCGGAGGTACCGGACGAGGTGGTGTCCCGGCTGCGGGCGGTGTGCACGGCGTTCCCGGAGGTGGTGGAGGAACGGGCGTGGCGCGGGACGCGGTGGCGGATTCGGCAGCACGCGTTCGCGCACGTGCTGGAGGTCGAGGACGGCAAGCCGTTGTCGTACGCGCGGGCGGCGGGGACGCAGGGACCGGCCAGTGTGCTGACGTTCCGGTCGGCGGGCCCGGAGTTGGACGCGTTGAGCCACGCGCCCCACCCGTTCTTCAAGCCCGCGTGGGCGGCGAACGTCGTGGGTGTGGTGCTGGACGACGACACGGACTGGGACGAGGTCGCCGAGCTGTTGACCGAGAGCTACCGGGTGTCCGCGCCCCGGAGGCTGGTGGAGCGGATGCCGTCGGAGTGAGCCCCACTTGCCACGTCGAGCGATGAGTTCTAGAGTTCTAGAAGTGTCCGTTCAAGAGGTAGCCGGCGTGATGCGCGCACCCGACGCGGCCGGCCGGTTCGGGAGGTTCGGCGGGCGTTACCTGCCCGAGGCGCTCATGCCGGCCGCGCTGGAGGTGGAGGCGGCGTTCCGCGAGGCGTGGTCCGACGCCGCGTTCACCGCGGAGTACCGGCGGCTGCTCGCGACGTACGTGGGCAGGCCCACGCCGGTGACGGAGTGCGCGCGGCTGTCCGAGGCGCTGGGCGTGCGCGTGCTGCTCAAGCGGGAAGACCTGGCGCACACCGGGTCACACAAGATCAACAACGTGCTGGGTCAGGCGTTGTTGGCCCGGCGCATGGGCAAGCGCAAGCTCATCGCCGAGACCGGCGCCGGGCAGCACGGCGTCGCCACCGCGACCGCGGCCGCGTTGCTCGGTCTGGCGTGCACCGTCTACATGGGGCACACGGACGTGCGGCGACAGCAGGTGAACGTCTTCCGGATGGAGCTGCTCGGCGCCGAGGTCGTGCCCGTCACCTCCGCCAACGGCGTCGGCACGTTGAAGGAGGCGACCAACGGCGCGCTGCGCGCGTGGGTGAACGAGACCGAGGACGCGCACTACTGCGTCGGTTCGACCATGGGCCCGCACCCCTACCCGTGGATGGTGCGCGAGTTCCAGCGGGTCATCGGCGACGAAGCCCGCGCCCAGTGCGCCGAACGCCTGCCCGCCGCCGTGCCGGACGTGGTGGTGGCGTGCGTCGGCGGAGGGTCGAACGCGGCGGGCACGTTCGCCGGGTTCGCGGACACGCCGGCCCGGCTGGTCGGCGTGGAGGCGGCCGGTGGCAGCGCGGTCGACAAGGGCAAGCTCGGCGTGCTGCACGGGTTCATGTCGCACTTCCTCCAGGACGACGACAGCCAGGTCCTCGAAGCGCACTCGATCTCGGCCGGGCTCGACTACCCGGGCGTCGGCCCGGAACACGTGCACCTCGCCGAGACCGGGCGCGTGCACTACACGAGCGTCACCGACGACCAGGCCCTGCGGGCGCTGCGGCTGGTGACCAGGACCGAGGGGATCCTTCCCGCGCTCGAATCCGCGCACGCCCTGGCGTGGGTGGTCGACGCCGCCGCGACCGGTGAGCTCGCGGCCGGGACGACGGTGCTGGTCACGTTGTCCGGCCGCGGTGACAAGGACATCGAGCAGATCAGGGAGCACCTCCGATGAGCGTCGCCGTGGCCACGTTGGAACAGCACCTGCGGGCTCGCCGCGCCGGTGGGCGTCGGCTGCTCATCCCGTACGTGATGGCGGGTGTCGTGCCGGACTGGCTGGACCTGGTGCGCGGGCTGGCGGAGGCGGGCGCCGACGCGGTCGAGATCGGGTTGCCGTTCTCCGACCCGATGCTGGACGGGCCGACCGTGCAGCGGGCCGCCGCCCTCGCCGCCGGTCGCGGTGGGCGACCGAGACCGTTGCTGGACGAGCTGGCGGGGTTGGACGTCGACGTGCCGTTGGTCGTCATGACCTACGCGAACGTGGCGATGACGTTGGCGCCCGAACGCGGCGTGGGCGGGTTCGTGGACCACCTGGCGTCGGTCGGCGTGCGCGGCGTGATCGTGCCGGACCTGCCGCTGGAGGAGTCGGCGGAGTACCTGGCGCGGGCGGCGGACGCCGAGGTCGCCGCGGTGCTGCTGGCCGCGCCCGCGTGCGGTGACGACCGGTGCCGCGACATCGCGCGGGCGTCGTCCGGGTTCGTGTACTGCATGAGCTCGATGCGGATCACCGGTGAACGCGCCGACCTCGCCGCGACCGCGGGTGAGACCGCCCGGCGGCTCAAGGCCGTGACCGACCTGCCCGTGGTGACCGGGTTCGGCATCTCCACGATCGCGCACGCGGTGCGGGCCTGCGCGGACGCCGACGGCGTGGTGATCGGCTCGGTGCTGCTGCGGATGCTGCTCGACGGCGCGCCGGTCGCCGAGGTCGTGGACGAGGTGGCCGCGTTCCGCCGGGCGCTATCCTCGGTGCGCCCTCCCTCGGCAGGGGGTTGAGAGTCGGGAGTTCCCACCGGTGGACGACGGGCGGCGCACGGGCCGCGAGTACGAGACGCGCGTGCCCAAGTACCTCGCGATCTACCGGGTGCTGGCCGACCGGATCGCCGACGGGCGGTACCCGGCGGACGCGCCGCTGCCCGCGCAGCGGGAGCTGGTCGACGAGTTCGGGGTCTCGTTGATGACGGTGCGCCAGGCGATCCAGGCGTTGGAGGCGGACGGGCTGCTGGAGACCCGCCACGGCGTCGGCACGTTCGTGCGGCGGCCCGGCTTCTCCTACGGCCTCACCGGGTTGCGGAGCCTGTCGCAGGACCTGGTCGACCAGGGCATCGAGCTGGAGACCGAGGTGCTGGACGCGCGGCTCGTCGTGCCGCCCCCGGACGTGGCCGCGCGGCTGGGCGTCGCGGAGGGTGGTCGGGTGCTGGCGGTCGAGCGGTTGCGCAGCACCCGGACCACCGGCCCGCTGCTGTTGCAGACGTCGTACCTGCCGGAGCGGGTCGGGGCGCGGGTCGGCGCCGAGTCCCTGCGCCACCAGTCCCTCTACCGCCTGCTGGAGGAGTCCGGGCAGCCGGTGCGGCAGGCGAGCGAGACGATCCGGGCGGTGGCGTTGACCGCCGAGCAGGCCGGGGTGCTCCGGCGCGCTCCCGGTTCGCCCGCGTTGCTGAGCTCCCGGCTCAGCCGGGGCGAGGACGGCACGCCGCTGGTGGACGACCGCGCGTTGCTGGTCGGCGACACCGCGGTGATCACCGCGGAACGTGCGGTGACCGGGACGAACCTGGCCTACGAACACCGGTGACGCCGCGTCAGGGGTGATCGGCGGGCCGGCGGTGCGCGGCCAGCCAGACCTCCGCGTGGGCGACGGCGTCGGCCAACGAGAACAACCGGGTGACGGCCGCGCCCACCGTGCCGCCCGTGACCTGGCGTTCGGCGGTGAAGTCCGCGCCCAACTCCTCGAAGTCGTCGTCGTGCAGGACGATGTCGCGGACGGTCGTCCAGCGCCGGCCCTCGGGGGTGGTGACCGCGAAGGAGTTGTCGGTCTCCGCCGCCGGGATCCGGTACTCGGCCAGGTGGAACGCGGTGCAGGAGTCGAAGCCCACGCCCAGCAGCAGCACCCGGGCACCCATCGCCTCCAACCGCGCGAGCGGGCTGCGCTCACCGAGCCGGCTGTCGAGGGCGTGGCCCGCCACGACCTCGGCGGCACGCGGCCCGACGGCGGCGAACGACGTCTGCGGGTGGGCGCTGCGGAGCGCTCCCGGCCACGTCCGCACGGCCTCGGCGATCACGCCCATGCCGCTCGACGGGGTCGTGCGCGGGTCGTAGGCCGGCATCGACGCGCGGATCCCGGGCCACCACGACGCCGGCACGGGCGGGTACTGCCAACCCGACGGCTCGGAGTTGTCGGCGGACTGCGTGGGCACGACCAGCGTCCCGTCCGCACCGAGGACGTCGAGCAACGCCTGCACGACCGCGACGGCTCCCCCGCAGACCCAGCCGAGCGAGCGCAGCGAGGAGTGCACGAGGACGGTGTCGCCGGGGCGCAGACCCACCGCGCCGAGTTCGGCGCCGATCGACTCGCGCGTGCACAGCGGACCGGTGGGCGGCTTCACGTCCCCACCGCCGCCAGCCAGGCGCGCCGGGCGGTGGCCCGGGTGAACTCGCGGACGTGCAGGCCGGCCCGCAGCCACGAGAGCGGGAAGTCGTCGCCGACGTCGCGCACCACCCGGCCGAACGCGTCCCGGCCGCGGTCGCGTGCGGCGTCGGCCAGGTCGGCCAGCAGGTCGGCGGTCGCGGTGAGGCCGTTGCGGGTGAGCGCGGCGACCTCCCGTTCGGCCGAGGCGACGGCCGCCACGGCACGCCCGCCCAGCGCGATGCGGTGCAGCACGTTCTCCAGCGGGCGCACCGGGCGGGGGACGCGGCCGGCCGGAGCGGGTCGCGGCGGCAGCTCGCGGGTGCCGTCGCCCGCGACGTGGGAGCGTTGCAGCCGGTCCAGGCCGAGGTCGACGTGGTGGCGGAGGTCGTCCGGGAGGTCGAGGTCACCGGCGACGGCGAGGGCCAGGGCCGTGCCGGGGCGGTCCGGCAGCAGGCGGGCCACGACGCGCAGCCGGAGACCGGCGGCGTTCGCGAGCACCCGCAGGTTCTCCCGAGCCCGTTCGCCCTCGCCGACGAGGTCGACGTGGGTCCCGTCGGTGGCCAGCCGCACCGCGTCGCCCGCCGCACCGAGCACGGTGCCCGCCACGAACAGCAGGTCCGCGCCCGCCGGGCGGTGGGCCTCGGGCCGGGTGTGGGCGTGGAAGGCGCGGGACACCTGGTCGGGCAACGGTCGTGCCCACAGGTCGGCCAACGGCGGCTCGTCCCAGGACGCGGCGGACGCGGCCACCGCGCGGACGCCCTTGCCCGCGCCGAGCCGGTGGTCCGCCGACGCCGTGCCGCCGGACAGCAGCAGACCGGCGCGGCCCAGCGCGCGTTGGGTGAGCCCGGACTCGCCGATCAGCACCGGCCCGCTCGCGGCGGCCAGGACCCGTTCCGCGCCGCCCGGCATGATCGCCGGGACGGTCCACAGCACACCGCCGTCGTCCACCAGGTGCGTGACGACACCCGCGTAGCCCGAGGTGGCGACGACCGCCTCGGTGCACAGGCCGTGGAGGCGCAACGCCCCGACGGGCCGGTACTCGCGCCGGGCGGTACCGCGCAGCTCCGCCATCGAGCCGGGGCCGGCGGGCTGGGTGGCAGCGGGCTGGATGGCGGCGGTGCGCAGGTCGTGGCAGAGCAGCATCAGCTCGACCAGTTCGGCGGTCAGCACCTCGCGGTCGAAGGAGGGCGCGCCGGACCGGGCGGCGGCCAGCGATGCGGCGACGCGCAGACCGTCGGCGGCGGCCCGGTGCAGGCCCGCGACGCGAGCCGAGTGGACGGCGCGCAGCAGTTCCGCCCGGACCACGGCGCCGCTGCCCGTCGCACCGGCCCGCAACACCGTCGCGCACGCCTGCCAGAGGGCGGTCGCGGCGGCGCGTTCGTCGTTCGACACCGGCTCCTCGACATCGGGTTCCGGATCCGGATCGGCGGCCTGGGTGGACGCCGAGGTGCCGTCCGGGGTGGTGTCCGAGGTGCCGTCCGCGATGTCGGCCGCCGCCACGGCGATGCCCCGGTGCAGGCACTTCGGTGCGAGCAGGCAGCTGCACACCAGGTCGTCCGCGGTGGCGAGCACGCCCTCGCGCAACGTCCACGTGAGCGTGGTCTCCGGATCGAGCGTGGCACTCGCGGTGGCGGCGTCGGAGGTGACCTCCCACTCGCCGACCCGCCCGACCGCCGCGTCGACCCGTTTGCGCAGCCGGGGTGGCAGGGCGTCGAGCACGTCCGCCACCACCGCCGGGAACACCGGGGGCACGGTCATCCGCGCACCTTCTCCCCCACCCAGCGGGCCAACTCCTGCGGGCTCAACGCGGCCACCGGCATCCCCGCGGCGACCAACGCGCCCGCTACCGACGTGGAGTAGCGGGCGGCGCCGCGGTCGTCGAGGCTCGCGCACCCGAGCACCGTCACCCCCGAGGTGACCAGCTCCCGCACCTGCGCGACGAGCGGCCCGACCGGACCGCCCTCCTCGAAATCGCTGACCAGCACCACCATCGTCCTCTCCGGCACGGCCACGAGGGAACGGGCGTGGCGCAACGCTCCCGCGATGTGGGTACCGCCACCCACCCGCACCTCCAACAACAACGACAACGGGTCGGCCACCCGCTCGGTCAGGTCGACGACCTCCGTGGAGAACGCCAGGAAGTGCGTCGACAACGCGGGCACCCCGGCGAACACCGACGCGGTCAGCGCCGACCACACCGTGGACGCCTCCATCGACCCGGACACGTCCACCACCAGCACCAACCGCCAGTCGCTCGCCTTCCTCCCGCGGGTGCGGAACACCGGGCGCTCCGGCACGACCACCACCCGCCCGTCGGCGTCACGGCGCGCGGTGGCGAGGTTGGCCCGCAGGGTGCGCGCCAGGTCCAGCCGACCACCGGGCCGACGAGTCGGCGTCGGCAGCTGGATCCCGGTCAACGCGGGCCGCACCCGGTTCGCCAGCTGCGCGGTCAGCTCACGCACCAGCCGTGCCACCAACGGCCGCAGCCGCGCCAGCGCCGACTCCGACAACCCGCCCGCCAACGACAGCACGTTGCGCAACAACTCCACCGACGGCCGCACCGAACCGGGGTCGATCTCCAGCGCCGCCTCCAACCGCCCGCCTTCCGCCGCAGCGGCCAAAACTTCCTCGCGGACGTGCTCGCCGAACAGGTCGCGCAGCTCCTCCGACCACTCCCGCACATCGGGGAACGGGCTGGAGCGGTCGGCGCCGAGATCACCGCGAGCCGCACCCTCGCCCCGATCACGCCCGTACAACTCGTCCAACGCCGCGGCATACCGGGCCGCACCCGCCGGACGCTCGCCATTCGCGCCGAGGATGAGTCGCCACCGTATTATCGGCCGCTGCTTCGCAGACGGCGGCTCGGTCGCCCGGAAGTCGACCGTTCGCGCCTGATTTCCCGACGATCGAAAAGCGTGATCGCCGGGAAATGAGTCGCGAACGGTCGACGCGACCTCGCGTGGGGGTTGCGTTCCGGTGGGGAGGAGGTGGTGTGAGCGCAAGGTGTCGGCAGCGGTTTGTTCGGCGTCCAGCCACACGGCCAGCAGCTCGGGGTCGAGGGCGTCGGCAGCGTCGACCCGGTCGCCCGTGCGCTCCTCCACGACTGCCAGGACGCGGGCGCGGGCCGTCGGGCCGATGGAGGTGAAAGCGCCGCGCAACGCGGGTAGGCGGTCGAGGAAGTCCCGGTCGGGCAGGGTTTCCACCCGGTCCAGCACTGGGGTCAGGGTTTCCGGGGTTTCCAGCAACGGCCCGGCCGCCGCCAACACCCCGGTCAACCCCCACCGGAGCGCACTCCTCCGCTCCTGCGTCGACGCGCCGGCCACCCATGAGGCCACGCGTTCGCCCAGCGACGAAGGCGGTGTGAGGCCGAGCAGCACTCGGGCGGCACCGGCGGCGCCGGCGATCAGCGGCGCGCCGGAGTCGGCCAGGCGGCGCAGGCACGCTTCGAGTCGCAGCCCGTGCACCTCGGGGCGCTGCCCCAGTTCCACCAGTGCCCGCGCGTCGGCGACGTCCTCCGACCCGGCGAGTCCGTCCAACTGGGCCACCGCGGCGGTTTCCAGGTCGCGCGCCAGCAACGGGTGGGCGTCGAGCACGTCGCCGGGGGTGCCGGGCACGTGCCCGGCACGCAACCGGTCCAGCAAGTCCAGCCCCGACAACAACTCCCGCAGCGTCGCGGACGACGGCAGCACGGTCGCCACGTCGTGCAGCAGGCTGCCCACGGTCTCGGGCAGGCCGCACAGCGCGGCGTCCAGGAGGTCGGCCAGCACGGCGCCGGGTGTGTGCCCGCCCTGCCGTTCGCGCTCGGCACGACGTGCCCGCAGCCGTCCCGACGCGGCCGACTCCACGGTCGTGCCCCACAACCCGGCCACCGGCAACGTCGCCGCCGTCGCCGGGGTCCACGCCACCGTCCACCGGGTGGTGAGCGCGTCGCCACCGCCGACACCCGTGGTCGCGGTCTCCTCGGCATAGGTCACGCCGAGCACGGTCAACCGCCGCAACGCCACCTCGCGCCGCGCGTCCAACGCCGACCGCAGCGGGTCCAGCCGCAACGACACCGGCTCGCGCGAGTCGGGGCCGGGCAACCGCAGCGACGCGACCAGCTCCTCCACCGCGGGCGCCAGCCCGGACCGGGGCGTGCCGGGCGCGAGCACCCCGGTGCGCCGCCCGACCAGCACGTCACCGGCGGCACGCGCCACCACCCGCCCGCGGCCCAGCGGCTCGGCGTGCGTCAGCACGGTCTGCACCGCCTCGACCAGCTCACCGCGACCGGGCGCGGGCAGGCCGCGCAACCGGGCCAGGTCGACGGCCAGCCGCAACGCCTCCCGCGCCTCGCCGGGACCGGCCGGGTGGCCGAGCTCCCGCACCCGCGCGCAGATCCGCACGATCAACGACGCGGCGGCGGCCTCGACCGCGTCCGGATCGCCCGCCGCCTCCAGCACGGCCTGCTGCCACTCGGGATCGCGGATGCCCGCCGGGTAGCCGGAACGCTCGTCCAGCAACGCGAACCCGTACGGCACCAACGACGTGACGACCTCGGCGTCACCGGGGACCGAGGAGTCCACCGGCCCGTCCAGCAACGCCGCCGCGTGGAACGAGCCGATCACCGCCGCACAGCGCCGGCCGTCCACGGCCCGCACGGCCCGCCGCATCCACGCCTCCCGACGCAGGTCGAACGGGTCGACCCCGGCAGCCTCGGCGTCCTGGCGCAACGCCCACCCGACCATCAACGCGGCCCGCCGCACGGCCTCCGGGGTCTGGCCCGGCGCGGAGGCCTCCACCAGCCGGTCCCACAGGTCGTCGCCGGCACGGCCGGTCGTCGCGCCGCGCAGGGCGTCCGTCAGCGGCGACGCGCCCCGCTCCGGCGGCCGACGCCCGTCGTCGCGTGCCGCGAGCGGCAGGTCGCACGGCCGGACCTGCACGCCGTTGCGGTGTGCCCAGCGGATCGCGGCCAGCTCGGGCGAGAAGTCCGCGAACGGATAGAACGCCAGGTCGCCGGCGGGCGACGCACCCGACAGCGCGACCGGCGCGACCAGGTCGGGATCGGCCAGGAACGGCAGCCACCGACCCAGCTCCTCCGGCAGCTCGACCAGCACGACCTCGGGCCCGAACGCGTCCAGCAGGGCGGGCACCGCACCCGCCAGCGCGGGCGAGTGGTGCCGCACCCCGATCAGGTACGGGTGCCGGTGGTCGGCCAGCTCATGCATCGAGGACGTCACGGAGCTCCCACAGCCTGCGCCAGGTGCGCGCGCCGGACTCGGCCCGCCGCCGCACCGCGCCGTCCCAGTAGCCGAGCAGCCGGGCCGCGTCGCCCGGGTCGTCCTTGCGGACCACGCCGAGCAGGTGGCCGGGCAGCAACGACAGCGGGTCGCGGTCGCCGGGGAAGTAGGCGTCGGCCAACCCGAGCGAGGTGGCGACCGACACCGCTTCCGCCGTGCTCATCACGGTGGACGGCCGCTCGACCGCCCACCCTTCCTCCGACACCCCGTTGCGCAGGTCGCGGAAGGCGGTGACCAGCACCTCCAGCACCACGTCGTCCACCGCGAACGGCGCGCTGACCCGTTCCAGCGCGGCACTGGCCTGCCGTCGCACCAACGCCGTCTCGGCGGCCAGGTCGCCGATGGGTCCGACGGCCTCGAAGTTGAACCGCCGCTTCAGCGCCGCCGACATCTCCGACACGCCCCGGTCGCGCAGGTTCGCCGTGGCGATCACGGTGAAGCCGGGCGCGGCGTGCACGGTCGCGCCGTCGGTCCCGGAGAGCTCGGGCACCGCGATGCGCCGGTCCGACAGGATCGACACCAGCGCGTCCTGCACCTCGGGCAGGCACCGGGTGACCTCCTCGACCCGCACCACGCCACCGGCGCGCATCGCGGTGAGCACCGGTGACGGGACCAGCGCGCGGGTGCTCGGCCCCTCGGCCAGCAGCAGCGCGTAGTTCCAGCCGTAGCGCAGCTGGTCCTCGGTGGTGCCCGCGGTGCCCTGCACGACCAGCTGGCTGCTGCCGGACACGGCCGCGGCGAGCAGTTCGGACAGCATCGACTTGGCCGTGCCGGGTTCGCCGACCAGCAGCAGCCCGCGTTCACCGGCCAGCGTCACCACGGCCCGCTCGACCAGTGCCCGTTCGCCGACGAACTTGGGGGTGATCACCAGCCGGGACGGCACGCCGTCCACCTTGACGCCCTTGGGCAGCGCCAACGGGTCACCGCTGCCCATCACGAACGTGACCGCGGCGCGCGGGGTGAGCCGCCACCCCGGCGGACGGGGGCCGCCGTCGTGGGCCGCGAGGAACGCCAACTCCTCGCGGAAGGCGTCCTCGGCCGGTTCGACCTGCCTGGGTGCGGTCACCTGCGTCCTCCGGTCCTGAGCTCTTCGTATGCGGGGGTGTCACCGTCGAGCACCCGTTGCCAGGCGCGGGCGAACAGGTCGGCGACGGGCTCCAGCGGCACGATGGCGCCGGGCCGGTCGGCGACGTGGTCGAACATCGGCGCCTTCCACACCTCCAGCGGCAGGTGCGGCGCGGACAGCGCCAGCCAGCCGCCGGGCAGGAACAGCGACCGCCCGGCCCTGGCCCGTTTCGCGGTGAGCACCAGGTCGGTCCCGGCCAGCGCGGCACGGGCCTGGCGCAGCCGGGCGGGCTTCCACCCGGTCCACCGGGCCACGTTCGCGTCGGTGGGGTCGGGCAGGGCCAGCAGTTGCAGGTACAGCGCCGCCGCGTCCTCGGTCAGGTCGAACCGGGTCGCGACCTCCGCCACCAGCGCGGGCACCGACACCGTCGGGTCCTGGTGGTAGGCGTCCGGGTCGACGCCCTCGGGCGCCTGGACCGCGCACAGGGCGGTCAGTCGCTCGTCGGCCAGCCGGTCCAGCACCCGCAGCACGTCCTGCCCGCCGGCCATTTCCGCCAACGCGACCAGCAGGTCGCGGTCGGCGGGCCCGACCAGGCCGGGCCTGGCCACCAGCCGGCAGTACTCCTCGCCCGCGCGGGTCAGCTCCAGCCAGTCGCGGTACCGGTGCACACCGCCGTCGGCGGCGGGCACGTCCACGCCGAGCAGCGCGCAGACCTGGTCCAGCGCGACCCACCGGCCCAGTTCGACGGCGAAGCCGGGGTGCGCGACCCGCTGCCGCGCCGCCGACAGCGCTTCGGACAGCCTGGGCCGCAGCGGCGAGCCCGCCGGGAGCCGGTGCGCGAGCCACGGCAGTGCCTGCGGGACGGCCCACAGCGCGGTGCGGTCGAAGCCCTCCGGGTGGCGTGCCTCCAGCCCGGTGCCGGTGAACGTCCAGTCGGCGTCGGTGGTCAGCCACGGCGTGAGGTCGGGGTTGACCACGCCGGCCACGCACTCGCCGGGGTTGGGCACCGGCAGCAGCTTCGCCGCGTCCACCAGCACGTCGTCCGGCACCGGGGAACGGCGTCCGTGCCGGGCGGTCCACACCCGCGCGACCGCGGCCACGTCCGGGCCGCTCGTCCACAGGTCGGCCGGGTCGGCGGGCACGGCGGCGGCGAGCAGTTCCAGCCGGGACCAGGCGTGCAGCCTGCGGAACCGCTCCTTGGCCGCCTTCGCGCCGGCGGCGGACAGGCCGAGCAGGTGCCGTTCGGCGGTGGTCAGGTAATTGGCGTCCCACCGGGCCACGCCGGGCAGCCCGGCCAGCAGCAACGTCGCCTCGGCCGTGCCCAGGCCGGTCAGCTCCACCAGCGCGGGCACCGCCTCGGGGGACCACGGCGCGGGACCGCGCTCGGCGAGCACGTCGAGGAACCGGGCCACCCGCTCGGGCCCGAACGGCGTGCGCACCTCCTCGGCCGACTCGACGTGCCAGTCCTTCGGCAGGTCGAACACCCCCGGCGTGCGGCTGAACTGCACGCCGTCGAACCGGCTGCCCGGCTCGTTGCGCCACTGGGTCTCGAACAGCGCGATGAACCCGTCGCGCACCGGCGTCACCCGGTCCTTAGGGTTCGACTGTCCCTTGTGGATGACCACGCCGACGGTGCGCCAGTGCCCCGACCCGTCGGCCAGGCCGTTGTCGGCCACCGACCGCAGCACGAGCGCCAACGCGGCCCGCTGGTCGTCCGGGGTGAGCGGCGACGCGGCGCGGTGGGCCAACGCGGCCAGGTGCGGCAGCACGTCGAACCAGCGGGGCGCGTTCGCCGGCGGCAGGGCGCGTCCCTCGGGACTCGCGGCCTCCTCGCCGAGCGCGGTGAGCAACGCGGGCAACGTCGTCGGCACCGGGCCGCGCGAGTTGTAGGAGCGGTAGCCGCCGAACCAGTTGAGCGCGGCGTCGACCTCGTCCTCGGTGACCCTCGGCCCGGTGGGCGCGACGACCGGGTCGACCTCGCGGGCCGCCGCGGCGATCTCGGCGTAACCCCGGTAGGAGCGCTCCAGGTCGGCGGTGCGGCGGACCAGGTCGACCACACCGGAGATCAGCGCCGGGTGGGTGAGACCGGGCAGCGCGGCGGCGACGACATCGGCGAGCCCACCGCGTTCGCCCTTGAACAGCGCCGTCAGCCGCTCGCGGATCGTGCGCTTGTCCGGCCCTTCCTCGCGTGCGGCGGCGAGCATCCGGTCCACGGCCTCCCGGGTCGCGCCGCGCAGCGCGGCGGAACCGGCCTCGTCGCGCGGCCGCAGGAGGTGCCACCACTCCAACGGCGGCACGAACGGCGTGCCCGTCGCGTACACCGGGTGCTGCGCGCCCGGCGACACCGTCGCCAGCTTGACGCCCTCCGCGTCGAGCAACACCATCGTCTGGTTGCCGGACGCCACCGTGACGTCCGCGCCGCCGGGCAGCCGCAGCACGCCGGTCGGGCGATCGGCACCGCCGGCCAGCCGGGCCCGGCGGCCGTCCACGCCCTCGCCGACGCACGAGCCGTCCGCCTCGCGGCGCACGCGCCACCCGTGCAGGCCGTCGGCCGCACCGAGCGGGCTGGCTTCGGTCGCGGGCACGGCGGGCCGCAGGTCGCACTCGGCGAGCTGGAGCGACGCGCCGTCGGCGGCGAAGTCCTCGATGAACCGGGGCAGGCTCGCCCGACCGCGCCGGCCGGTGGCCGGGTCGACCTCGAACCAGCGCCACGCGTGGTCGTGGTAGGCGGCGGTCCACACGGTGGTGCCGTCGCCGTGCGCCTCCGACAGCGTCGACACGTCCGTGTCGCCGGGGTGCACGACCCGTTCACCGGCGAACCGGCCGCCGCCGGGCAGCGCGATGGACGCCCTGGCCGTGTCGTGCCGGTAGTAGCTCTGGCTGCCGTCGCCGGAGGCGAAGACGCGGTCCGGCGCGTCGCTCCAGTACGCCAGCTCGCCGTCCGGGCCGCGCCAGCGCACGAGCAGCACGCCGTCGAACCACGACGCGGTCGGCGCGAACCCCCAGCGGTGCCGGGCATCGGCCGGGATGCGGGAGAGGTGCTCGGCGAGCACGCCGTCCGGGCCGACCACCACGAACGTCTCGCCGCGGCGCAGCACGAGCGCGGGCCACCCCTCGCCGCACACCACCACGCCGTCGTCCTTGGGCGTCCCGGCGGCGGCCAGGCGCGCGACGGCATCCTCCAGGGCGGGCCAGCCCAGCTCGTCCAGCAGGCCCGCGCGCAACGTCCGGTGCAGGGCGGCGGCGACGTCGGTGCGGGCGATCGACTCGGCCGCACCGGGCACGTCCACGTACGCCTCGGGCAGCCGCAGGACGGCCAGCCGGTCGAGGTGGTCGGCGAGGTCGGGCAGGCCGGTGGCGGCGACGCGCTCGACGCGCGCGCTGATCCACGAGCCCAGTGCGCTCCGCAGCCCCGGCACCGCCATCGCGGACGACAACACGTCCGGTGCGACGGCCGTCGGACGGGTGTGGGCGCGGGCGTGCGTGACGAACCCCTCGCCGAGCGCGCCGCCGAACCGCTCGGACGCGGCCAGCGCGGCGAGGTCGCGGCGGCCGGGCTCGTCGTCGGCCAACCACCCGGCCACGTCGAGCTGCTGGTCCCGGTCGGCGGGCGCGATCGGCACGTCCCGTGACACCAGCAGGTCCAGCACGTCCAGGTCGCCCTGGCGCCAGTAGCGCAGCGCGCGGACCGGCACGCCGTCGGCCACGAGCCGGCCCGCCATCGCCTCGACCAGCTCCAGCAGCCGCACCGAGCGACCGGTGCCGCGCCACCCCGACGAGCGGACCGCCAGGACCGACGACAGCCACTCGGCCGGGTTCGCCTCCACCTCGTCCGGCCCGATCAGCGCGCGGGTCGCGCCGCACGAGGCCAGGAGGTCCAGCCACGTGTCGAGCACGGCCGCCGAGTCCGGCACGAACGACAGCAGCCGGCCGCGCACCTGCGCGTCGCCCGACGCCAACGCCACCAGCGAACCGCGGTAGGACTTCCAGAACGCGCCGCCCGCGCGGCTGATCGCGGAGCTGTCCAGGATCGCCCGCAGCAGCCGCTGGTCCTCGACCACGAGGTCGCGCTTGGCGGCCTTCGCCAGCCGCCGCAGGTCCTCCGGCATCCCCGTGTACGGCGGCAGGCCACCCCGCGTGCGCTCCACGCACAGCGTGAGGAACAGCTCGTAGGCCGCGTCCGGGTCGTGCTTGCGGGCCAGGCCCTTGGCGTGCGCGGACAGCGCCTTGGCGGTCAGCGCGCCGGCGAAGGCGAACTCCAGGAACACCTCGCGCGTGCGTTCCGGGTCGACCGCCAGGTCGTGCACCTCCTCCGCCTCGCGCGCCTTGCCGAACATGCTCGCCGCGTAGGTGGTGTTGCCGTGCTGGAGGAAGATCCGCCCGGCCTGCTCGTAGAACGTGGGCAGGAAGTGCGGCGCGGACCGGCCGAGCATGGTGCCGAGCCGGGTGAAGCCGTCCTTCGCCGAACCCGCCTTGGACTTGGCGGTGCGAGCCAGCCGTTCGACGTCCTTGACCAGGTTGAGCGCGTGGTGGGCGTTGGCCGGGTCGTGCACCAGCGCCCACGCGGGGAAGCCGAGCGCGCTGCGCTTGCCCGTGCCGACCTCGACGATCCGGGCGGGCGCGTCGAACCCGAGGTACTCGCAGGTCAGGTCTTCGGCACGGCCGAGCACGGCGGGCACCAGCCGCACCACGACGCGGCCGTCCAGACCCTCGTGGGCGTAGTGGCGGGCCGTGATGGTGTCGCGGTCCTCGCCGACGTCGTCGGTGCCGGGCAGCACCGCGCCGGCGGCGATCAGGGCCTTGGGGTTCCGGGCGTTCACGGGGCCACCACCGCTTCCTCGACCACGCGACCGGCGTGGATCGCCGCCGCCATGCGCATCCCCTCGGACCACGCGACCGGTCCGACGTCGGACAGCGGCAGCGCGGTTCCGTCCTCCAACGCCCACGTCAGGTCGCCGGTCCACGTCTCGCTCTCGGGGTAGTCCGAGCCGAGCCAGTAGCGCGCCTCCACGACCCGGCCGTCCTCGAACGCCGCGTAGACCGCGTCACCGCCGCGCACTGGGTAGCCGAGCGTGCGGCAGCGGCCGAGCGCGTGGTTGAGCTGCTCGAACTTGCCGCCCGAGTAGTCGTCCACCGAGGTCTTGCCCGCCAACCCGGCGGGACGGGTGTGCGTCTGCCGGAACAGCTGCTGCACCTGCTGCTCGACGCCGAGCTCCGCGCCGAACTCGCGCAGCTCCTCAAGGTCGTCCAGCAGCACCGGGTGCGGGATGCCCACCACCTGCGGCCGCAGCCGCCGCGTGTCGCCGTCGAGGGTGACCACGCCCAGCCCGCGCTCGGGGTCGGCGTCGCGCAGGAACCCGGTCTCCGCGCCGCCGCCGTCGTCGGCCGTGATGACGAGGTCGCGCAGCGCGTCGGCCCACGCGGCGTCCGCCCAGACCTCGGCGATCAGGGCCGCGGGCACCGGCAGCGACCGCACCATCCAGCCGTCCACGGTGGCCAGGCACTCGGCCCGGTGCCGGGTCAGCCACTCGGCGAGCTGCCGCAACTGGACGACCTGGGGGGATTCCTTGATCGACGCGGGCACCGAGGAGAGGAGCTTGCCCTTGGCGTTGCGGCACTGGACGCGCCCGTTCTCCGCGAGCCGGACCTGGTACCCGGACGGGCCGCCCGGGTCGTGTCGGGCATCGAGCCAGCCCACGGTGCCTCCTGCGAGTCGTTCACGACGGTGTGGCGCGGAGGCTAGCGACGGGGTCCGACAGAACGATCACCAACGGCGGGTTCGTCGCCTCGCCGTGACCAGTCGGTCACGGGACCCGGGCGCGACCGTTATCTCAAGTCTTCCCCAAATCGGTGTCTTTGTGACCCGCATCTCCCTAACCTCTGGTCCATGAGACTGCTGCTGTGGATCGCACTCACGTGCGCGCTGGCGGTCGAGGGGGCCATGGTCCTTCCGCTGTTGGCGGGCGTGGCGATCATCGGCTGCGCCGAGGCGCGACGCCGGTCGCCCCGACCACGCCCGCGGGCCCGCCATGATCTTCTCGCCAGTTGACCGAGATGGTTGCGACCAATAAAGACGAACAACTTCGTGCGTGGCGTGGCGCACGTTACTTGACCTGCCCGGCGACCAACGGTTTTACTGCGGTCGCGCATTCGCCTACCGGCTGGTAAGCGATCTTCGCGCGTACCGAAACGAGGGCGGGCACGCCCATTGTTCCCTGTTGGGTCCGACTTTTGTCGTCGTGATCGACAGTGGGTGCTGCCTGCCGTACCGGGAGTCCGGCATGTCCCTGTTCCAGCGGAATGACCACGTTCGACACCGGCTTGCACGACGCGGCCGAACCCGCATACTGCTCTCCGTGGTGGCCGGCGTCACCGCGGCCGCGGCGCTGATCACGCCCTCCGGCGCGGTGGGCGCGGCCGATCAGGCGGTCGCGAGCGGAGGGGGGAGCGTGCACTCTTTCTGGCTGCACATATCCGACACGCAGACGTGGGACTCGTCCCCCCGGAACTGACCGCACGAGAGACCCTCGGAGACCCGGCGCGTCCCGCGCGTCAGTCGCCACCCCGTGGGACGATTTCCCCAGGTGGCGGTCACGATGAGTGATCGAATGGTGCCCGCCTTCGTGTTCGGCGGACGACTCGACGCCACTCCCCCTTTCACCGACTTCGGATTCGTCCGACCGGACCGGCTACGGCGACGATCCCGGGCGCGTCGGCGGCGATCCCCCGCACCGGACATTGGACCTGCGGCGGACCGCCGACGTTGATGGAGCATCTGCTGGATCACGCGCGTGAGCGGGGTGCCCGGGACGAGAACGACAGGGTATTGCGGAAGCGGAATGGGACTGCGCTGCGTTGGACGCATTACCAGAATCTTTGGGCGCGTGTGGGCAAGTATGTCGAGACGGTGCGTGTGAGGGGTATCAGTACGCATTGGTTGCGGCATACGACGTTGACGTGGGTGGAGCGTAATTTCGGTTATGCGGTGGCTCGTGCGTATGCGGGTCATGCTGTGCCGAGTTCACCCGGGTTCGGGGTTACCCAGGTGTATGTCAAGGCCGGGATCGAGGAGATCGCGTCGGCGTTGCAGGCTTTGACGGGTGAGCGGCATCCGTTGGCGCTGGTGCCGGTGTCGACCGGTGTCGAGGTGGACAGGTTGCCGGTGGTCGACGAGTCGGAGGGTGCGCCGGCACCTGCGGTCGAGGATGTCGTGGTGGGGCGGATCCGTCGGATGCTGAGCGAGGCGGCGTCGGCGGGGCAGCGGCGTCCGAGCCAGGATGCGTTGATGAGGGCCACCGGGGCGTCGAAGGTCCGGGTGGCCGCGGCGCTGGCCGGCATCAGGGGGGACGGGCCCGGTCAGGAGTTGGTTGAGCGGGTGCGCCGGTTGCTCGGGGAGGCGGGTCGGGCTGGTCGGCGGCGTCCGGGCGCCGGCGCCTTGGCGGCGGTGCTCGGGGTGTCGACGTATCGGGTGGAGGTGGCGTTGGCGGAGATCCGCGGGGTGGGTGACCGTTCGGTCGTCGGTGATCGTGAGGAGTTGGTGGAGCGGGTCCTGCGGTTGCGTGAGGAGGCCGGCCGGTCCGGGCGGGGGCGTCGTCCGGGTGAGGTGTCGTTGGCGAGAGCGCTCGGAGTGCCGAGGTCGCGGATGGAGATGGTGTTGGCGGAGGTCCGTGCGATGACCGAGGATCCGGTGCCCGGGGTGGGTGTCGGTGCGAGTGGTGAGCGTGCGGAGTTGGTCGGGAAGGTGCGCCGGTTGTTGGTGGAGGCGAGCCGGGATGGTCGGCGGCGTCCGGGTGTCGTCGTGTTGGCGAGGACGCTCGGGGTGTCGAGGCGGCGGGTCGAGGTGGCGTTGGCGGAGATCCGCGGGATTGCTCGGCGGCCGGCCGTGCCGGCGGGGTCCGGCATGAGTGGTGGGGGTGCCGAGGGTGTCGACGTGACGCGGTGACCTTGGCGGTCGGGTCACCGGCAGCGGTCGGTCCGGCGGGATGTGGGGGTCGGCATGCCGGTGCGGCGGAGAGGTGCGTGCGGACTCAACCGGCTCGACGAAGCCCTGCCTTCTCGCTCGACGTGTGGTGACGGATCAACCGTCACCACACGTCGTGACTTCTGGCGACTACGACAAGGGCCGGATGTGGTGCCTGGTCACCGGGCTCGGTTTGGACATCTCGTGGCGGATCGTGGTCGAGCGCCGCCACGGCGACATCCGTGTGGTGTCCGAGCCCGGTGACACCCGTTTCGGGGTCGGTCTGCCGTTGGTCGGGTGGTTAGCAGGGTTTGCGGAGGATGGCGCCGGAGGTGCCTGCCAGGGAGACCTCGTTGACGGTGGTGCCGCGTTCGTTGAGGTGGCCGCTGTCGAGGGGGACGGTGACGGATTTGCTGTCGGTGTGGTTGGCGTTGACCACGACGGTGCCGCAGGTGAAGTCGCGGACGAAGAGGTTGGTGCCCGCGGACCGGTGGGGGCCGGAGGGTGTGCCGAGGTCCCAGTCGTACTCGGGGTGCCAGGGGGAGGGGTCGCCGTAGCCGTCGGTCTGGTCGATGCTCGCGATCGCGGACAGGTCGCCGGCGGCGAGCAGGTAGCTGGCCAGGGCGAACCGGAACGGCCGGTCGGCGCCGTCGGTGTGGTGCGGCTGCACCCAGGTGATCTTGCCGCGGGCCTCGTTGGAGGCGATCTCGGCGACCTGCCTGCTCCAGCCCTCGGGGTACTCCGACAGCAGGTTGGTGTCGTCGAAGGTGAGCCACCACTCGTCGAAGCCGCCGTCGAGGTGCTCGGTGTAGGCGTCCCACGCGCCGGCGTGCAGGCGGGCGTTGGACAGGTTCGCGACCGTCGTCAACCCCGCGCCGACGAAGTCGTCCCGGGTGTTGGCCAACATCGACTTGTACGCGTCCTGCAACGCGGCGTCGGTCGGGTACTTCGCCGGGCAGACGTCCTGGTGGTAGGCGTCGCACGGGAACAGGGCGTTGTCCATGAACACGCCGTCGAATCCGGCCGCCGTGCTGCTCTCGATCACGTTGGCCGCCCACGCGTCCTGGTAGGCGGTGTTGCCGACATCCATCTGCCAGTGGCCGGAATAGCCGCCGTACTCGAACCGGCGGCCGTCCGGGTCGAGCAGGAACCACTCGGGGTGGTCCTTTTCCGCCTGGCAATACCCGACACCCGCCGGCAACTGCGCGTCGTCCACCCCGTTACGGCACGCGTACGAGCGCGTCGACGACAGGTCCTTGTAGACGAATACCCGGACGGCCGGGTTCGCCTCCTTCAGCTTCGGGATCAACGCGCCTTCCCAGGCGTTCAGCACGACGTAGGAACGCCTACGCGCCTCGGTGGCCAACGCCTCGTCGGAGATCGGGGTGGAGTTCATGTGCAGCCAGAAAGAGTGCACGCTCCCCCCTCCGCTCGCGACCGCCTGATCGCCCGCGCCCACCGCGCCGGAGGGTGTGATCAGCGCCGCGGCCGCGGTGACGCCGGCCACCACGGAGAGCAGTATGCGGGTTCGGCCGCGTCGTGCAAGCCGGTGTCGAACGTGGTCATTCCGCTGGAACAGGGACATGCCGGACTCCCGGTACGGCAGGCAGCACCCACTGTCGATCACGACGACAAAAGTCGGACCCAACAGGGAACAATGGGCGTGCCCGCCCTCGTTTCGGTACGCGCGAAGATCGCTTACCAGCCGGTAGGCGAATGCGCGACCGCAGTAAAACCGTTGGTCGGCGGGCAGGTCAAGTAACGTGCGCCACACCACGCACGAAATTGTTCGTCTCTATTGGTCGCAACCATTCGGTCAACTGGCGAAAAGATCACGGGCTGTTGCCGACCGCGGCCTGCGCCCGTCTGACCTGCTCACCGTCGCACGCAACCAGGGCCTGGAAGGCCTCGTGGCCAAGGCGCTCGACTCCCACTACGAACCCGGCCGCCGCAGCCCCTCCTGGCTCAAGCACGCCCTGATCCAGGGACTCGAAGTCATCATCGGCGGCTGGCAACCCGGCGAAGGTCGACGCGCCAACACCATCGGCTCCCTGCTACTCGGCGCGCTCAACCCCACCGGCGACCTCATCTACATCGGCAACGTCGGCACCGGCTTCACGACCGGCATGCTCGACGACCTGCTCCAACGACTCACACCGCTGCGAACGCCGTCCAACCCGTTCACCGAGGTCCCGCACGACCGCGCCCGCCGCGCCCAGCGGGTCCATCCCGAACTCGTCGGCGAGATCGTCTACCGGCAGTTCACCCCCGACGGCCGCGTCCGACACACCGCGTGGAGAGGCCTCCGCCCCGACCGAAGGCCCTTCGAAGTCGTGCTCCCCGAACGCAGCCGCTGACCAGGCGCGGCTAGTGCTGTGACCGCACAGGTTCGCCGGGTCGGCGGTCGTGGCGGTTGCATGTGCGGTGACATCCGATCCGACCGCTGGAGGCGCGGTGGCCGAGCCCGTCCGTGTGCGCAGACTGACCGACCACGAGGGGCAGAAGCTGCCGCCGAGGACTACCCGGATGGTCGCGTGAGCCTGAGGCTGGGTCCGCGCTTCAGCGAGGCAGCAGGACGTCGACCTGCCTGCGGATGTCCTGCAAGATCTCCTCGACGCTCAAGGCGATGTTCACGCTCGCCGCCATGCTGAGGAACATCACGGCGGACACGATGTGTGCCAGCGTCGCGGCGTCGCCCTCTGCGACCCGTTCGTCTCGGCGCAGCACGGCGGCGACGGCCTCCTCGGTCTGCGCGATGATGGCCAGTGCCGCGCCGTGCCGGGGCTCCTCGGGGTCGCCGAAGACCATCTCTCGCAGGTAGGTGCGTCCGTTGTCGATCTGGATGCGGTTGCACTCGACGATCGGCCGGACGATCGCCAGCACCGCGTCCAGCACGCCTGGGACGGTCTCGGCGTCCGCCCGGCCCTGCTCAAGTGCTTCGACGTACTTGGCGTTCTGGACAAGGAGGAGGAGTTCGCCCTTGGTCTTGGCATAAAGGAACAGGGTCCCGGTGCCGATGTCGGCTTTGTCGGCGATCTGCTGGGTCGTGACCTCATCGACGCCGTGTTCGGCGAACAGTTCACTGGCGGCAGCGACGATGCGGTCGAGTTTTTCCTGCTTGTTCCGCTCGCGCCGTCCGATCGACTGGGAGGCGTCAGACATGGGTGGTGTCCTCGTGCGTTCTGTGTCGCCCGCCGCGGTTGCGGCGGGTCAGCTGTGGCCGATGACGGCCTTGCCGCGGATGCCACCCTGGGACAGGGACTGCAGCGCCTGCGGGGTCTGGTCGAAGCCGACCACCTTTCCCACGACCGGACGCACCACGCCCTGGTCGATGAGAGTGGTGATCTGGCGGAGCTGGTCGCCGCTGGCGCGCATGAGCATGAACTCATACGTCACGCCGAGCTTCTTCGCCTGCTTGCGGATCTTGCGGCTCAGGACCGCGACCCCCAGCCGCAGCAGCGGGTTGAGGCCGGCCTCGCGCGCGAAAGTGGGCTCCGGGGGACCAGCGATCTCGATGGCTTTGCCGCCAGGCTTGAGCACCCGCAGGGACTTCTCGAGAGTCTCCCCACCGAGGCTGTCCAGCACCAGGTCGTAGCCGGTCAGGAGCTGCTCGAAGTCCTGGGTGCGGTAATCGATCACCGTGTCCGCGCCGAGCGCGCGCACGAAGTCCGCGTTGGAAGCGCTGGCGGTCGTGGCGACGTGCGCACCGAGGTGCGCGGCGAGCTGGATCGCGATCGAACCGACCCCGCCGGCGCCGGCGTGGATGAGGACCTTCTGCCCGGGCCGCACCTTCCCGCGCTCCACCAGCGCCTGCCACGCCGTGAGCGCCACCAGCGGCAGCGAGCCGGCCTCATCCATGCTGATCGAGGCGGGCTTGAGCGCCAGATCGCCCTCCGCGACGGCGATGCGTTCGGCGAAGGTGCCGATGCGGTCCTGGTCGGGCCGACCGTAGACCTCGTCTCCGGGCTTGAAGCCGCGAACCGCCTTCCCGACGCTGATGACAGTGCCCGCGACATCGTTGCCCAGGATCAGCGGCAGCTTGTAGGGCAGGATCTGCTTCAACTCACCGGCGCGGATCTTCTCATCCAGCTGATTCAGCCCGGCGGCCTCCACCCGCACAAGCACGTCGTGCTCCCCCACGGTGGGCTCGGGGACGTCCGCCTCCTGCAGCGGCTCCTTGTACTTGGCGACGACGAACGCTCGCATGGGGCACTCCTTGTCTTCATCCGATTTGTCCAGGCATGAGGCCAGGTCAGCCACTTCGGCGTGACGTCTGGGTCCTCACTCGCTCAACCCGAGCATACTCAATTATGAGTCTACTCAGAATTATTGTCAAGGGAGGTCCCATGGGACGCGGCCCACATGCCGATCGGGCGCCGCGAGCGGGCCAAGCAGGCCAAGCGCGAGCGCATCATGACCGCAGCCCGCGAACTGTTCGCCGAACACGGCGTCAGCGGGGTCACGACACAGCAGGTCGCTCGCCGGGCCGACGTCGCGAACGGCACTCTTACCTGTACGCGTCCACGAAGGCCGAGTTGCTGGGCGCGCCGTAGATCCATTGGTGTCGCCAAAAGCCCCTTTGACGACAGGGCACCGCGAACCCGCGCCCTCGCCGCGGAGAGGGCCCCGTCCGGCGTGCGGGTTCCTGACCTCAGAGCTGCGAGATTCCGCGAACCGGCGCACTTCCGTCCCACTTGAACTCGCAGGTCTACAGCGAGGCGTCACGGGGCGGATCGTCGAGGACAGCCAACATCGGCGGAACGTGCGGCAGGTCGTCGGCCGCGACGGCATGTCCCACCCCGACCACCTCCCGACACCGAACGGACATTCATCGTCACCGGGAATCGAGTAGGGCGCGAGCGGAGGAAGAGTCGGCCAGGTCAGGCACCGGCCACACGGCCAGCGACCACGGTGGCACAGGCGGGGATGACTGTCGTGAACGATCTTCAGAGAACCACCGCCGCGTCCCAGGACCAGGCGACACGCGAGCCGACAACCTCGAACCAGGGCAAGAGCACGCCGACCGCCTCGACGTCGAGCCGTCGTGGCACAGGTCGAGGCGGGTCGGGAACCCGTACGGGTCGACCTGTCTCCGGCTCGTCACCGACCTGATCCGGCCTGCGCGGAGGCCTCGGGTCAGAAGGGCTCTTCCTCGAACTTCGACAGTCGACGCGTCACGGCGCCTTCCGGCAGCAGGTGTCGCATCCGGATCGGGCCCAGTCCCGAGTCGGTCTCGAACTGGTACGACACGAGGGCCAACCACCCGCCTCGGCGGTGACGCACCCACGCGTGCAGGACACCCTCGACCTTCAGGGGAACGGCCAGTCCTTTGTCCTCGATCAGCGGCCCGATCGGTTCCCGCCCCGGCCCGAGCCACGGCCGGTAGATCATGTCCGTGTCCACCCACACCTCGACCGGCGCCTGAGGGAACTTGGCCAGCGCGCGGTGCACGTTCTCGAACATGTGTGCGAGTGTCGCTCGTGTTGCTCGACGATCGCA
>NZ_BAAGTN010000024.1:0-30890 GCF_054781895.1 Saccharothrix stipae
GCGAGGTCGCGGTTGAGCACGTGGATGCCCAGGAAGCTCAACATCAACGACTGCGGCCGGACCTGCGCGTCCTGAGTCGGCGGATCGCCACCCGTGATCACCGGATGAGTGCGGCCCGTGCCCTCCATGGTGCCCTCCTTCACCGCATGACGTTAGGCAGATTCTTGACGACCGACATGGATAAGCCTAACTTCAAGCGTGCCGGTTCGAGCACGGGTCGGCGGGAGGGGCTCACATGGATCTGGCGGGCAAGGTCGCGGTGATCACCGGTGGCGGACGGGGGCTCGGGCTCGCCTACGCCACCGCCCTGGCCGGCGCGGGCGCCTCGGTGGTGGTCAACGACGCCGACGAGCAGGCGGCGAAAGCGGCCGCCGAGGCGATCGCGGCGGCGGGCGGCACCGCGATCGCGGAGGTCGGCGCGGTGGGTCCGAGCGAGGTGGCCGACCGCCTGGTCGGACGTGCCGTCGAGGAGTTCGGCCGGCTGGACCTGCTGGTGACCAACGCGGGCGTGCTGCGCGACCGGGTGCTGTGGAAGATGACCGACGACGACTTCGACACGGTCGTCGACGTGCACCTGCGCGGCACGTTCACCTGCGTCCGGGCCGCCGTGCGGCGGATGCGCGAACAGGGTGACGGGGGCAGCATCGTCGTCGTCGGCTCACCGGCGGGACAACGCGGCAACTTCGGGCAGACCAACTACTCCGCGGCCAAGGCGGGCGTCGTCGGCATGGTGCGCACCTGGGCGATGGAGTGCGCCAAGGCGGGCATCGCGGTCAACGCCGTCATCCCGGTCGCGGCCACCGCGATGACCAGGACCATCCCGGCGTTCGCGCCCTTCGTCGAGGCCGCCGAGCTGCGGGGCGAGCCCCTCCCGGCGTGGCTGCGCAAGGGCGAGGGGTTCGGCACGCCGGAGGACGCCGCCGGGCTGCTGGTCTTCCTGGCCTCCGACGCGGCCCGGGGGATCACCGGCCAGGCCATCGGCATCGGCGGCGACAAGGTGTCGCTGTGGTCGCACCCGGAGGAGGTCAGCGCGGCCTACAGCGACGGTGGCTGGGACGCGGACGCCCTCGCGGCGGCGTGGGCCACCTCGGTGGGACGACGACCCGAGACCTACGGCATTCCCGCCCCCCAAGCACCGACCGCGTGAGGGGAGTCCCGCCATGACCACTTCGCCGGACGTCCGCGGGCTGGTGGCCATCGACGTCCACACCCACGCCGAGGTCTCCGCCGACGGTCGGCCCTCGTTGCCGCCCGACCTGCTCGCCGCGTCGGAGAAGTACTTCAAGGCGCACGGCCACCGCCAGCCCACGATCCCGGAGATGGCGGCGTACTACCGCGAACGGCGGATGGCCGCCGTGGTGTTCACCGTCGACGCCGAGCACGCCACCGGGCACCCGCCCATCGGCAACGAAGAGGTCGCACAGGCGTGCGCGGAGCACCCCGACACGCTCATCCCGTTCGCCAGCGTCGACCCCTGGCGCGGCCGGGCGGGCGCGCGGACCGCGCGGCGGCTGGTGGAGGAGCACGGGGTCCGCGGCTTCAAGTTCCACCCGAGCCTGCAGGGGTTCGCGCCCGACGACCGCCTCGCCTACCCGCTCTACGAGGTGATCGAGGAACTCGGCGTGCCCGCGCTGTTCCACACCGGGCAGACCGGTATCGGCGCCGGGGTGGCGGGCGGTGGCGGGATCCGGCTCAAGTACTCCAACCCGATGCTCGTCGACGACGTCGCGGTCGACTTCCCGGAGCTGCGGATTATCCTGGCCCACCCGTCGTTCCCCTGGCAGGACGAGGCGCTCGCGGTGGCCACGCACAAGCCGCACGTCCACATCGACCTGTCGGGCTGGTCGCCGAAGTACTTCCCACCACAGCTCGTCCGCTACGCGAACTCCTTGTTGCAGGACAAGGTGCTGTTCGGCTCCGACTACCCCGTCATCACCCCCGACCGCTGGCTCGCCGACTTCGCGGCGTTGGACATCAAGCCCGAGGTCCGGCCCAAGATCCTCAAGGACAACGCCGCCCGCCTGCTGGGCCTGGTCAAGGACTGAGGGGGTCGTCATGCGCAACCAGGGCATCGGCTCGTGGACCGCACGGCGGGTCCGCAAGACGCCGGACAAGGTGGCGGTGATCCACCGAGGTCGCGCATCGACCTACCGGCAACTGCACGAGCGGGTGCTCCGGCTGGCGCACGGCCTGCGGCGGGCCGGTGTGGGCCGGGGCGACCGGGTCGCCTACCTGGGGCCCAACCACCCCGCCTTCCTGGAGACGTTGTTCGCCGCGGGCGTGCTCGGCGCGGTGTTCGTCCCGGTGAACATGCGGCTGGCGCCCGCGGAGGTGGCGCACGTGCTGACCGACTCCGGCAGCGGCGTGCTGGTGTACGCCCCGGAGCAAGCGGCCCTCGTCCAGGCGGTCCGCGGCGACGTGGGGCCGTTGCGGGTCATCGCGCTCGACCACCCCGCCGCGGGCGAGTCCTCGTACGAGGAGGTGATCGCGTCGTCCGCGGCCGATCCGATCGACGAACCGGTCACGCTCGACGACCTCTGCCTGATCATGTACACCTCGGGCACGACCGGGCGGCCCAAGGGCGCCGTGCTGACCCACGGCAACATCACCTGGAACACCGTCAACGTGCTGGTCGACGTCGACCTGGCCAGTGACGAGGTGACGCTGGTCGTCGCGCCGCTGTTCCACACCGCCGGGCTGAACATGACCTGCCTGCCCACGCTCATCAAGGGCGGCACGGTCGTCCTGATGTCCGCCTTCGACGCCGCCGAGGTGCTCGACCAGGTCGAAACCCACCGCGTCACCTACATGTTCGGCGTTCCCACCATGTACAACGCGATCGCCGCGTGCCCGCGTTGGGAGGAGGCGGACCTGTCCAGCCTGCGGCAGGTCAACTGCGGCGGCGCGCCGGTGCCGGCGTCGACCATCCGCACCTACCAGCGCCGCGGCCTGTCCTTCAGCCAGGGCTACGGCATGACCGAGACCTCGCCCGGCGCCCTGTACCTGACCAAGGAGATGAGCGAGGCCAAGGCGGGCACCGCCGGGGTGCCGCACTTCTTCACCGACGTGCGCGTGGTCGGACCGGGTCTGACCGACGTCGCGCCCGGTGAGAAGGGCGAGATCGTGATCAGCGGCCCCAACGTGATGCGCGGCTACTGGCAGCGCCCGGCGGAGACGGCGCGGGCCTTCGGCCCCGACGGGTGGTTCCACTCCGGCGACATCGCCACACCGGACGAGGACGGCTACATCGCCGTGGTCGACCGCCTCAAGGACGTGATCATCTCGGGCGGGGAGAACATCTACCCCGCCGAGGTCGAGAGCGTCCTGCACGAGCACCCCGCGATCGCCGAGTGCACCGTGATCGGCGTCCCCGACGCCCGGTGGGGTGAGGTGGGCCGGGCGGTCGTCACGGTCAACCCCGGTGCGGAAGCGGCCAGCGAGCAGGACGTGCTGGCGTTCCTGCGCGACCGGCTGGCCGGCTACAAGATCCCGAAGTCCGTGGTGTTCGTGGACGAGCTGCCGCAGAGCGCCACCGGAAAGCTGCTGAAGAAACTCGTGCGCGCCCGCTACGGCGCGAGCTGACCCGATCACACAGTCCACAGGAGACACGCCGCATGGAGATCACCGCAGAGGGCATCGACGGCCTGAAAGCGCTCGCCGCCACCGATCTCGGCCACACCGGGTGGCTGGAGATCACGCAGGACCGGGTGAACCTGTTCGCCGAGGCCACCGACGACCACCAGTGGATCCACGTGGACGTCGACAAGGCCGCCGACGGCCCGTTCGGGGGCACGATCGCGCACGGGTACCTCACGCTGTCGCTGATCATCCCGCTGTTCACCGCGCTGCTGAAGATCAACGGCGTGACCATGAGCGTCAACTACGGGCTCAACAAGGTCCGGTTCCCGTCACCGGTGCGGGTCGGTGACAAGATCCGGCTGCACGGCGCCGTCGGCGGCGTCACCGACGTCAAGGGCGACGGCGTGGAGATGTTGATCGACTTCACGGTCGAGATCGACGGCGTCGACAAGCCCGCCTGCGTCGCACAAGCGGTGTTGCGCCACTACACCTGAGGTCCGCGCCGCGGACCGGCAGCACACCCGCCCTCGCAGCGGAGGCATCCATGGCAGTGACGCCGGCCCGTTCCGGGCAGGACTCCAGCGGAACACCGTCCATCGGCCGGATCGCGGGCACGAGCTTCATCGGCACCGCGATCGAGTGGTACGACTTCTTCATCTACGCCAACGCCGCCGCGCTGGTCTTCGGCACCCAGTTCTTCCCGTCCCTGTCGCCCCTCGCCGCCTCGCTGGCCTCCTTGTCCACCTTCGCGGTCGGCTTCCTGGCCCGGCCGCTCGGCAGCGTCGTCATGGGTCACTACGGCGACCGGGTCGGCCGCAAGTCGATGTTGGTCACGTCCCTGCTGGTCATGGGCGTGGCGACGGTGCTCATCGGCCTGCTGCCGACCTACGCCCAGATCGGGGCGTGGGCGCCGGTCCTGCTGGTGGTGCTGAGGCTCGTGCAGGGCCTCGGGGTGGGTGGCGAGTGGGGCGGCGCCGTCCTGGTCGCGGTGGAGCACGCGCCGGGGTCCCGCCGGGGCTTCTACGGCAGCTTCCCGCAGATGGGCGTGCCCGCCGGGATCATCCTGTCGAACCTGGTGTTCCTCACGATGAGCTCGGCGCTCAGCCGCGAGCAGTTCGCCTCGTGGGGCTGGCGGGTGCCGTTCCTGCTCAGCGCGGTCCTGATCGCGGTCGGCCTGTACGTCCGCCTGCGGCTGGAGGAGTCGCCGCTGTTCCTGGCGGCCAAACGGGCGCGGGCGGACTCCCGGATGCCGGTGGTGGAACTCCTGCGCGACCACTGGCGGCGCGTCGTGCTGGCCGGTCTGGCGTTCATGGCCGCGAACACCATCGGCTACATCACCCTGGTCTACGTCCTGTCCTACACCACCGGTCCGCTGCGGATGTCGCGGAGCACGGTGCTGCTGCTCGTGCTGCTCGCGAGCGTGGTGCAGCTGGTGGCGACGCCGGCGCTGTCCGCGTTGTCCGACCGGCTCGGCCGCCGCAAGGTCTTCCTGGCCGGCGCGGCCCTGTCCGCGCTCTGGTCGTTGCCGCTGTTCATGCTGCTCGACACCCGCAGCCCGGCGGCGGTGCTGGTGGGCCTGGTGGTGGCGGTGACGTTCCTGTCCGCGATGTACGGCCCGCAGGCGGCCATCGCCGCCGAGTTGTTCCCGACGCGGGTGCGCTACAGCGGCGCGTCGCTGGGGTACCAGCTCAGCGCGATCTTCGGCGGTGGGCTGGCGCCGCTGATCGCGACCTCGCTGTACGCCAGGACCGGCACGTCGGCGTCGACCGCCCTGTACCTCGCCGCCATCTGCCTCATCAGCCTCGTCGCGATCGCGTTCGTGCCGGAGACGCACCGGACCGGACTCGTGGACCCGACCACCCCGACCTTGCCACCGCAGGAGGTTGCCAAATCATGACGTTCGCGCGTAACCAGTGGTACGTGGCGGCCTATGGCCGCGAGATCGGCCGCGAGCTGTTCGCCAGGACGATCCTGGGCGAGCCGCTGGTGTTCTACCGCAGTGAGGCGGGCGAGGTGGTGGCGCTGGCCGACCGGTGCGTGCACCGGCGCTACCCGCTCTCGGAGAGCAGGCTGGAAGGCGACACGATCGTCTGCGGCTACCACGGCTTCACCTACGACACGACCGGCAGCTGCGTGTTCGTGCCGGGGCAGGCGCGGATCCCGCGCACCGCGCGGGTGCCGTCCTACCCGGTGGTGGAGCAGGACTCGTTCGTCTGGGTGTGGATCGGCGAGCGCGACCGGGCCGACCGGGCGCTGATCCCCCGGGCGCCCTGGCTCGCCGACCCGGCCTACACCACGGTGTCCGGGATGGAGCCGTTGGCCGCCCGGTACGAGCTGCTGGTGGACAACCTGATGGACCTGTCGCACGAGACCTACCTGCACGGCGGGTACATCGGCACCCCCGAGGTGGCGAACACGCCGATCACCACCGAGGTCGACGAGGACAACGGGATCGTCTACGTCAGCCGGCACATGGCCGACGCCGCGTGCCCGCCGTTCTACGCCAAGTCCACCGGGATCGAGGGCCGGATCACGCGCTGGCAGGACATCGAGTACCACCCGCCGTGCCTGTACCTGTTGCACAGCCGGGTCGCGCCGGTCGGCGTGCTGCCCGAGGCCGACGGCTCGGACCCGCACGGCTTCCACGTCGAGGTCGTCTACGCCATCACACCCGAGACCGAGCACAGCACGCACGACTTCTGGGCCGTGGCGAGGGACTTCGCGCTGGACGACCAGGAGGTGTCGGACTTCCTGAGCGAGAGCAACCGCACGGTGGTGCTCCAGGACGTCACCGCGCTGGACATCCTGGAGCGCGTGATCCAGACCGAGCCGCCGGACTACCAGGAACTGTCGATCAACATCGACACCGGCGGGCTGGCGGCACGCCGCATCCTCAAGCGCATGGTGGCCGAGGCCGACGATCCCGCGAAGGCGGCGGCGACATGAGCGACCGGGTCTCGATGTTGCGCGGCGACAAGGTCTACCGCATCCACTGGAAGCCGGGCACCGACCTGCTGGTGGGCGTGTGCCACTGCGGCGCCGAGCACGACTCGGACGACCCGGCGCAGCTGTGGGACTGGCTGCTGGCCCACCCGGAGGGGCACGACCCGCGCGCGGCCGTGCCCCCGCCGACGGCCGACCGGCAGCCGGTCGGCGCCCATCGCTGAACAGGAGCCCCCGATGACCGCGTCCACCGAGCCACGGGCACAGGTGGAGCTCGACGTGCTGCTGGAGCGCAAGGAGCTCATCGCCGACGGCGTCGTGCGGCTGACCCTGCGCCACCCGCACGGCGAACCGCTGCCCGCCTGGGAACCCGGCGCCCACGTGGACCTCGTGCTCGGTCCGGACCTCGTCCGCCAGTACTCGCTGTGCGGCGACCCGGCGGACCGTTCGGTGCTCCAGGTGGCGGTGCTGCACGAGCCCGCCGGCCGTGGGGGCTCGCGGCACGTGCACTCGACGCTCACCGAGGGTTGCACGGTGCGCGTTCGAGGGCCCCGCAACCAGTTCCCGCTGGTCACGGCGGACCGCTACCTGTTCATCGCGGGAGGCATCGGCATCACCCCGATCGTGCCCATGATCAGGGCCGTCGCGGCTCGTGGCGCGTCTTGGCAGTTGCTGTACGGCGGCCGGACGCGGTCTTCCATGGCTTTCGCCGGAGAACTGCGCGACCGGTACGGCGACCGGGTGGTCGTGCGGCCACAGGACGAGACCGGGCTGCTGGACCTGGACTTGTTCCTGGTGGCGGACGCGGAGGTCTACTGCTGCGGGCCGGAGCCGCTGCTCGTCGCCGTCGAGCAGCGCGC
Organism: Saccharothrix stipae; assembly: GCF_054781895.1. Taxonomy (NCBI): domain Bacteria; kingdom Bacillati; phylum Actinomycetota; class Actinomycetes; order Pseudonocardiales; family Pseudonocardiaceae; genus Saccharothrix; species Saccharothrix stipae. Next base: position 7,383 of record NZ_BAAGTN010000024.1, read on the forward strand.
TCCCGCCCGTCTGCACGTCGAGCGCTTCACGCCCAAGACCGGCGACGGCGAGCGCACGTCGTTCGAGGTCGAGTTGGCGCGGTCGGGTCGGACGCTGGTCGTGCCGGAGGAGAAGTCGATCCTGCACGCGGTGGAGGAGGCCGGGATCACGGTGCTGTCCTCGTGCCAGGAGGGGACGTGCGGCACGTGCGAGACGGGTGTGCTGGAGGGGGTTCCGGACCACCGGGACTCGGTGCTCAACGCCGAGGAGCGGGCCGCCTGCGACGTGATGATGATCTGCGTGTCGCGGTCGCGCGGCCCGCGGCTCGTCCTCGACCTGTGACCCGCGAGCCGGACCGGTCGATCACCAACCCCGCGGTCGCGAACGGCTCCCGGCCACTCGTCCGCACCGGCGCGTTCAGCCGCAGGGCACGGCCGGGTTCCCCAGCGCCGCCGTCGGCGCGCCGGTGGCGAGGCCGGTCAGCGTGACGGGGACGCGCACGCAGTTGTCACCCTCGTCGAGTTCGCGCAGCCTGTTCCCGGGGTCGACGCGGGTGACGAGTGCGTACGTGCCGTCCGCCAGGCCGCTGACCTCGATCATCTGGTCGGGCAGCGCCCACCAGTACTCGTCCGCCCAGCCCCGGGCGATGCCGTTCTTGAACGCGTCGACGCCGGCCGGCGAGTCCGGTTCGGGGGCCAGGCAGCGCGGTGCCGGGTAGGTCTGCGGCGAGTTGCCCTTCCGGTCCCACCACGCCAGTTCGGTGTCGGCCATGCAGAAGCCGTTCTTCGTCCCGGTGGCGGCGGGGGCGGTTCCGGTCGGCCGCCCGGCGGCGTCCACCGCCCACAGCTCGGAGACCGAGAACTCCTCGAAGTGGTAGTGGGAGTGGATCGGGTGGTAGTGCATCGCGCCCACGGACGCGATGTCGGTGAACGTCCCGTCGGAGCGGTGGATGCGCTGGGCGCCGGGCACCTCGTGCGGCCGTTGCCCGGCGGGCGTGCGGTAGCGGACGTCCACCGGGCCGTCGCCGGTGTTGGCCATGGCCTGACCGAACCGCAGGCACAGCCGCGCGTCCCGCTCCTCGACCTCGCTGCGGAAGCACGACGAGCCGGGCTCGGCGGCGTCGCCGAAGAACGGCGGCGGCGTGTCGAACGTCGCGAAGCGCTGCGGCAACGCCTCCAGGTCGGGCAGCAGGTCGCGCGGCGCGGGTTCGACGCGGGAGTCCTCGTTCTCCACCAGCCCCTCGTACCGGACGGAGCTGGACGCCAGCTCGGGCACGAACGGGTTCTGGAAGACGTAGACGGTGTAGCGGGCGGTGGTCTTGGGCAGCCACACCGAGCGCGACGTGCCGATCTGCGCGTCGGCGAGGGCGACCCGGCGACCACCCCGGTAGACGGCGAAGCCCAGGCTGTCGTCCGGGGTTGCGCCGACCGTGCGGATCGCCAGCTCGACCCCGCCGGGCCGGTCCCGCAGCCGCGCGGGCAGCCGCACCGCCACCTCGGCCCGGTCGCACCCCACCGGCCGGCACTCGGGCACGTCGCGCACCCGCGGGTCGTCCCGGGCCACCGAGCCGCGCCAGGACGCCGACCGGTCCGAGTCGACCACCACGCCCGGACCACGCGCGGCCGCCGGAACCGCGGCGGTCAGCAGCGACACCAACACCGGCACGACCACGCCCGCACCCCTCATGCCGACCAGCCTGGCCCCGCGGCGCGACGGCTGTCAGCCCCTGCACCCCGATCGGGTGCGCCGCCGATCGGGGAGCCGACCGTCCACCCCGGCTGTCCATCGACAACGAGATCGCCTCGTCGAAGTGGGTGCGGACCTGCGGCACACCCCGACCGACGGTCGACCGCTCAGGGGCACCCCGACAGGGTGTGGCTGCAACGAGGCGGTGACCTGAACACTGGTCCCATGGACGCGAAGCGCCGACTGGGCGAGTTCCTCCAGGCCCGTCGGGCGCGGCTGCTGCCCGAGGACGTCGGCCTGGTCGATCACGGTGACCGCCGCCGGGTGCCAGGGTTGCGGCGCGAGGAGCTGGCGATGCTGGCCGGCGTGAGCGCCCCTTACTACTCGCGGTTGGAACAGGGGCAGTCGCCCAACGCGTCGCCCGAGGTGCTGGACGCGCTGGCCGGGGCGCTGCGGCTGGACGAGGCCGAGCGACGTCACCTGCACGAGTTGGCGGCCGGGTCACGACGGCGGCCCGGCCGGCGGCGGTCCGACGTCGAACGGGTCGTCCCGGCCGTGCGGCAGCTGCTGGCGGCGTTGGGGGAGGTCCCGGCGGTGGTGCTGGGGTACCGCGGTGACGTGCTGGCCTGGAACCGGGCCGGGCACTCGCTGTTCGCCGGGCACCTGGCCGCGGCCGCGCCCGAGCGGCCGCGGGACCGGCCGAACATGCCACGCCTGGTGTTCCTGGACGCGCACACCCGCGAGCTGTACGCCGACTGGCCGGCCAAGGCGAAGGCCGTCGTCGGCACGCTGCGGCTGGCGTCCGGGCAGCACCAGGACGACCCCGCGCTGGCCGCGCTGGTGGGTGAGCTGTCGGTGCGCAGCCCGGAGTTCGCGTCCTGGTGGGGCGATCACCGCATCAAGTCCGGCGGTGACGCGGTGTACGAGATGCGGCACCCGCTGGTGGGCGCCCTCACCGTCACCCAGCAGAGCCTGCGGACGGAGACGGGGCAGCACGTCGTGGTGGCGACCACCGAGGTCGGTTCGCCCTCGCACGCGGCCATGACCCTGTTGATGCACGACGCGGCCACCCGCTCACCGACGAGGACCGCGCACGCGCCGAAGGAGCCGTCGCGCGAGTAGCCGGGTGACTCCCGCCCACACCTGAACGCCGACCGTCGACCCACACCCGTGGGGAGACCGGTCGAACGCGCCCGAAAACACCCGAGGAATCGAGGAAGCAATGCACAGGAAGACCATCGTCGCCGCGGTCGTGGCGGCCGGAACGGCCGCCCTGGTCGCCGCGTCCCCCGCCACGGCGGCGGAGCCGACCGCGCCGACCGCGGTCCAGGGATCGACCGCTTCGCCGAACGTGGTGGTGCGGTCGAGGATCGCGACCCACTTCGACCTCGCTCAGGGGCAGATGCCGGAGAACGTCGCCCTGGCGCCGGACGGCACCGCCTACGTCACCTTCGCAGGGGCCCGCCAGGTCGCTGCGGTCGTGCCCGGCGGCACCACGCGGATCCTCGCCACCCTGCCCGCGCCGGCGGACGGCGGCGCGGGCACCCCGGTGCTGGGCTTCGCCCTGACGACCGGGATCGTGCGCACCACCGACGGGACTCTCTACTTCCTCTACGCCAGCGGTGACGCCGGTTCCACGGGGCTCTACCGCCTGCGGCCGGGCGGCACGCCGCGGCGCATCGCCGCGCTGCCCGCGGACGGGTTGCCCAACGGACTGGCGCTCGACGAACGCGCCGGGACCTTCTACGTCACCGACTCCGTGCTCGGCGCGATCCTGGCCGTGCCGCTGCGCGGCGGCACGGCCGCGGTCTGGTCGTCGGCCCCGGAACTCACCGCCACCGGTTTCCTGGGCGCCAACGGCGTGAAGGTGCGCGGAGGGGCGGTGTGGGCCACCAACCTGGACCGGGGCACCCTGTTGCGCATCCCGGTGCGGCACGGGCGGTCCGGCCGGGTCGAGGTCCGCGCCACCGGCCTGGTCGGCGTCGACGACTTCGCCTTCTTCGGTGACGACGTGCTGGCCACCCTCAACGGGCCGAGCGAGCTGGTCCGCGTCGCCCCCGACGGCACCGCCACCACGTTGCTGGGCTCCGCCGAGGGCCTGCAGAACCCGACCTCGGTGGCCGTGCGCGGAGACATCGCATACGTCCTCAGCGCCGCCTACACCACCGCCACCGACCCGAACCTGGTGCTGGCGACGCTGCGGTGCCCCTGACCGACGGGACCCGAGCCGGCTCGTGCGGGTGCCCGGCCGACCTGCCGAGCGCCTCGACCACCGTGCTCCGCGCTCACCAAGCAGGCGAAGCCCGTCCGATGACGCCCGACCTGGTGGTCACCGCTTCCAGGTGATCGGTGACTTCAGGTAGTCGTCGCCCTCGTTGTACTCCGCGCCCGCGACGGTTCCGTCGCCCTCACGGGCACCTTGCAGGACGCAGGTCTCGTACTTCGCTCCCGCAGTGGTGAAGTCCTTCTTCGCGGTCTCCGACTGGCACTGGGGGGTCTCGCCGGTGATGATCACGCCGGTGGACCGGCCGTCCGCGCCGACCGCCCGCAAGCGCACCGAGCTGTAGGACAGGTCGGTGCCGCCGACGTTCTCCACCGAAACCCTGATGTAGTAGGGCGTGATGCCCTTGGCCTTGTCCCCGAAGGCGGCCAGGTCGGCGTTGGAGCCCTGCTCGATCGCGGTGACCACGATCGCGATCGTGCCCTTCTGGTCGGTGCCGTACTCGAACGGCACCACCGCGCGATCACCGACCTTGAGCTCGGTGTCCGGCGGGGTGACGTCACCCGAGGCAGCCTTGGGCTTGGCCGAGCTCGCCGTCGCGGAGCCCGACTTTGCCGACGTGGTCGACGTCCCGGTCGAGGCCTCGGTGGAGGACCCGGTCGAGGCCGGTGCCGCGCTACCCCCGGTGCTGCTCCCGCAGGCCGACGACAGGAGCGCCGCCGCGCTCACGGCAGTGATCAAAGTGCGACTGACGGGCATGAACGGATCTCCTCGCTGCCGCCTGGGACGTGGCGGGTTCGGTGAAGGACTCGGTGCGGCCCGGGCTCGCACGTCGCCGCCCCCGACCGCATGGCCGGACCGTATCCGCGTTCGGGTCGGCGCACTGTGGTCCGTTCACACCACAGTCACAGGTCGTCGAGGTGGACCAGGCCGTCCTGGATCGCGCGCGCCACCAGGGCGGCCTTGGTCGGCGCCTCGCGGCCGCTGAGCGCGTACTTGATCCTGATCCGCTCCAGGTGGGAGTTCACCGTGTTCAGCGAGATCCCCAGGCGCTGGGCGACGAAGTCCTTGGACTCCGACTGGAACCACTCGACCAGCACCTCGGTCTCCCGCGCCGACAGCACCGGCCGCTGGTCGGAGCGGTCGCCGGCGAGCGCGCCCGCGAGGGACGGCGGGGTGTACGCCCGGCCCGCCGCGGCCGCCCTCGTGGCCTGCAGGAGGTGGTCGGCGCCTTCGGCTTTGGTCAGGTAGCTCAGCGCACCAAGCTCCAGGCATTGCAGCGCGATGTCGTCGTCGGCCCGCATCGAGTAGACCACGACCCGCCTGCCCGCCTGGGCCAGCCTCCGCAGGTCACCCAGCGCCGGCGTCGGGCCACCCAGGTGCAGGTCGAGGATGACCACGTCGGCGTCCGCGCCCTCACCGAGCCAGGCGACGCGCACGTCCTCGCCCGCGGCGGCCAGCCGGATCGGCGGCGTGCCGGACGACAGCCAGTGGGCGACCCCGGCCCGCACCGCCGGGTGGTCGTCCACGACCACCGCGCTCAACCGCTCGTCCGCCGCCACTTGGCCTCCATCCGCACGTGCTCACCATAGGTCCCGCAGTCCACCTCGACCCGCGAAGAGGGGGCGGCCGCCACTTCGACGCCGGCGTCCGCGACCACGGCGACCCGCACCTCCTCGTCGGTGCGCAGCACGCTCACCCGTGCGCGCGCCCGCGCCGCCGACAACGCGGCCACAACGGGGCCGGTGAGTTCACGGCGCACGTCGGCCGGCACCGGCACGGGCGTGCCGCTGACCGCCAGCGACACCTCGACGCCCCTCCGCTCGGCCACGTCGACGCACGCGGTGACCTCGTGCACCAACGGGTCGGGGACGTCGTCGTTCTCGGCGAACAACCTGCGCAGCTGGGTGGCGGCGAGGGCGCACCGCCGCCGGGTCTCGTCGTCGCGGGGGTCCAGCACACCGTCGGCCAGGTCCGCCAACAACGGCAGCGTCACGCCCAACTGCCCGGCGAAGCCGATCCGCTGCTCCTGCTCCCACTGCTCGGCCAGCGCCACCCGGGTCGCCATCCGGTCCCGCTCGGCGGCCATCGCGGTCGCCTGGCGGGCGCTGCGGCGCAGCAGCCGGGTGATCACCACGACGGCCAGCTGAATGCTGGTGGTGCTGAGCACGACCACCCCCGCGACGCCCACCTCGGCGTGCTCCGGCGCGCCGGTCAGCAGGAAGTGGGCGACGCTCGCCGCCACGTGCACGGCCACCGCCGCGAGCAGCACGGCGACCCGGTCGAGGAGCAGCAGCAACAGGTTCCACCCCACCAGGCCGAACGACCAGTGCGGTGCGCGGAAGTGCCCGTCCGCCGGCAGAACGGCGACCACGCCCAGTGCGGCGGTCAGCACCATGACGGTGCCGACGACCACGACGGCGGTCGGCAGGGGTCTCCGGCGCACCACCCACGCACCGCAGGTGGCGGGGACGAGCACCAGCGCGGTGAAAGCGGCGACGGCGACCCATCCCGATCGGTACTCGAGCGCGACCAGCGGCGCCACGCTCAGCGCGGGCACCACCCCGGCGACGCCGAGCAGCGCGAGCCGCATGGTGGCGTGCACGTCGTCGGCCGCGGTCGCCGCGGCGAGGGTCTCAGCCACCCGGCCACACCAGCCGCACCGAGGTCCCCGCACCGGGGCGCGAGGTGATCGCGGCGCTGCCACCGACCCCGGTCATGCGTTCGACGACCGAGCCCCGGAGCCCGCGGCGGTAGTGCGGCACCTCCTCGGGGCGGAACCCCGCGCCGGTGTCGCTCACCTCCACGACGACGCCGTCGCCGTCGCCCCGGACGTCCAGCGTCGCGGTGTCCACGCCCGCGTGCCGCTCGACGTTGGCCAGCACCTCCCGCAACGCGCGCACCAGCGCGAGCGCCACCGACGCGGGTACCAGCGGTGCGTCCCACCACCGGGCCTCGACGGTCAGCGGGCCGCGCTCCACGACGGCGCGCAACGAGGCGTTCAGGTCGACCGGGCTGTCCTGTGCGGTCGGCCCGCCCGCCGACCCCGTGAGCGCGGCCAGGTCGTGCCGGGCGTACCCGGCCGCCTGCGTCGGATCGACGTCGCGCCCGTGCACGGCCACCAGGAGGAACGTCGCCGAGGCCGTGTCGTGCAGCAGCGCCAGGTACTCGCGTTCCCTCCGGTGGCGCTCCAGCGCGAGGGCCTCCGCCCGTTCCAGGTCCGCCCGGCGCGCCCGCAACACGTCCACGCGCCTGCTCGACCGCCACAGCAGCACGAACGCCAGGCGCGACAGCGCGCACTCGACCAGCAGCCGGGGCACGACCGCCCCACCTTCGCCGAAACCGATCACGGCGAGGTCGACCGCGAGCAACCCGGCGGTGACGGGTACCGCGACCTTCGGCGACCACTCCCACTGCAACGTGATCGCCGTGGTGGTCAGGACGTTGAGGGCCCACAGGTTCGGGTGTCCGCCGGTCCACTCCTGAGCCGCGCAGACCGCCACCACACGCGCCACGGCGAACCCGAGCGCCCACGGGGCCGCACGCCCGGAGAGCCCCGACCAGCAGTCCACCACGGCGCCGACGACCACCAGCCCGAGCAGCGCGAGTCCCAGCGCAAGGGCCTCGGCGGGCACGGTCAGGACCCCGAAAACGCTGATGAGGAGCAGTCCGACACCTCGTACGGGTCGAACCAGCCTGCGGGCGTCGGTCAGGAACTCGGCCTCGACGCTACCTCGCGGGGAAGGCGGCGACATGGCGGTCCTCCGGGCCCCGGCACGGGACCGCGGTCGCCGCGGCTCGGTCACGGGACGGCGAGCGCTCCGACAACACCCGGTGACCCTAACAAACCACCCCGGGTCCCGTCGGACCGCGCGGCAGCCGGCCCGCGATGGCGGAAACCGCGCGGAACGACAGGTGCCGGGTCAGGGTGTCAGGCCGAGGACGACCGGTATCGACATCGGTCCGATCGTGAAGAACGACGGCGAGTACGGGATGTCGTCCGGGTCGATCGCGAGGGAGAGGTCCGGTAACCGCCGGTACAGCGAGGCCAGTGCGAGTCGGCTCTCCAACCGGGCCAGGGGAGCGCCGATGCAGTACCGCGGGCCGTGGCCGAACCCGAGGTTCCCGGTCCGCTGACGGGTGATGTCGAACCGGTCCGCGGTCTCGCCGTACTCGGCGGGGTCGACACCGGCGGCCTGGTAGGCCACGCCGACCGCCTGACCCTTCGGTATCGGCACGCCGGCGACGGTGACGTCCTGGAGCGTGAACCGGAAACTGGTCATCATCACCGAGTGGCGGTACCGCACGGTTTCCTCGACCACGTCCGCCCACCGGTCACCGGCCTTGGCGAGCTCCAGTTGACCGGGGTGGCGGGACAGCGCCACGACGGCGTTCCCGATCAGGTGGACCGTCGTCTCGTGGCCGGCGACCAGCATCAACCACAGGACACCGACCAGCTCGTCGGTGGTGAGCCGGTCACCCTCGTCCCGGGCCTGGACCAGGCCGGACGTGAGGTCGTCACCGGGCTCCCGGTGCTTGCGCTCGACCAGGTCGCGCAGGTACGCCATGAGGCCTTGCTGGGTCGCGAACGCCTGCTCGGGTGTGGTGGTGTGCGCCAACAGCGTGGACGTCCAGTTCCGCAACCGGGCCCGCTCGGGCTCCGGCACGCCGAACAGCTCGCAGATCACCGCCATCGGCAGCGCCTCGGTGAACGCGGGCACCAGGTCGACCCCGTCGCCCGCGGCCACCACCTCGTCCAGCAACCGGTCGACGAGCTCCTGGATCCGCGGCTCCAGATCCTGCACCCGTCCGGGTGTGAAGCCCTTGCCCACCAGCCCGCGCAACCGTCGGTGGTCCGCGCCGTCCTTCGTCGACAGGTGGTCGCCCTCGACGATGCCGCGCAACGGCCAGTCCGGCGGGATCGACCCGTCGTGCAGCGCGGGCCAGTGCCCGGGATCCCTGGCGAACGTCTTGTTGTCGCCGGCCAGGACCTCCCGCACCGCCCTGGCCGTCAACGCGAGATAAGCGGGCACGCCACCGGGGAACTCGACCTCGACCACGGGCGCGATCCGGCGGAGTCGGAGGCAGGTGTCGAGCGGCTTCTCGTCCGCGGCGGGGAAAGGGGGCAGGCCGGTGTTCATCGGATGCGCCCTTTCGCCAAGGAACAAGCCCGCCGGCGGACGCACCCGAGTATTGCCCGGCGGACCGGGGACAGCAAGCCTCCCGGGCCGTGGGCGCTACGGTGCCACGCCGAACGCGATGGCGATCCGGTAGTCGTCGCCGGACCGGCCGACCACGTCGACCGTGGTGTTGCTCGCGGCGTCGTGGAACCGGCCGCCCACGTCGAACGGCGCGTCGTTCAGCTCGTGGCCGCCGCACCCGCCCGAACCCGGCCGCGCGTCCTTGACCAGCACGGGGCCGTTGCCGCTCGCGACCGCGGTGTTGACGGAGTAGACCAGGACACCGGTGGCGCAGGCGGCGGAGTCCAGCCCGGTCCGCGCCCGTGCCTCGGCCACCAGCACGGTGGTCGCGCTGGTCCGGATCACCACGGCCTTGCGTCCGCCGAGCGCCGAGACCGGGACGAGCGTGTCGACGTAGCGGCCGGCCGCGCTCACGCAGCCGATCTGGTCGTAGCGCAGCCAGTTCAGCTTCCACTTGTGCCAGGCGAACAGGTCCGGGTTCGGTCCGGAGATCAGGCCCAGCAGGTCCCAGCCGCCGACGAACCGGTGCGCGTCGCCGCCGTAGGCGTACAGGTCCGGCAGGCCGATCGCGTGCCCGGTCTCGTGGTTGAGGACCTTGCTGCCCCAGTACGCCGTGTCCTGGCCGAAGGTGACCGACCTGGCGATGACCGTGCCGTCGGGCGCGGTGAGCGGGGCCATGTAGGCGGCGGCGAAGGAGATCTCGCCCGCCGCGCGGGTGGGCACGACGTAGAGCAGGTGCGTGCCGCTGAACGACACGGTCCGGCCGACGGCCGCCAGCGCGTCGTTGAGGTAGCGGGCGTGCGCTTGTGCGGTGAGGCCACGGCGCCAGCCGTAGTCGGTGGATGGCCGCGGCATCCGGTAGAACCGGGTGGTGGCGGCGTCGACCGTCATGGTCAGGTTGCCGTACGAACTGGTGGCGAACCAGTTCGGGCCGTCGGGCAGCAGCTGGTCGCGCAGGCCGGTGGTCGAGTCGTTGGCCGGTGCGTCGGGGAAGTCCACGAAGACCATCGCGGCCCGCACGTTGCCGGACGACGGTGCGTGTCCGGCAGGGGTGGGCACGCCTTCGGTCAGGTGCGCGCTGGTCGGTGGCAACGCGCACGCGCCCGCGGGCACGTCGGCGTGTGCCGTCCCGGCGGGGAGCACCGTCGCGGTGATCACGACCGCGGCGGTGAGGAGGAATCGAAGGCGTGCCATGGGGATCTCCCGCGCTCGGCGTTCGGATGCTTGCAACGCTAGTTCGGCCCGTGGTCCCCGGTGGAGCCCCCGAGGACGGGCTTCACCCCAACCGTGGCCCGGACAAGCCGCCTTGGTGAGGACAGCGCCGCCGCCGTCGCCGACGGTGCAAGGGCGCGCCCCTGCGGGAACCCGGACCGGGTCCGCACAGGGGCGCGCCGAGGTCAGCGGTTGCAGCGGGAGGGCTCGTTCTTGTCCAACACCTTGACGTGCAGGTCGAGCGGGCGGGCGGTGCCGACCTTGGCCTCGCCGTCGTCGTGCGGGCCGGTCACGGCGTCCTCGTCCGCGGTGAGACCGAGGACGTAGGTCAGGTACAGGCCCTTGGACACCTTGAGCGGGGGCATCCCGGTGATCTTCAGAACCGTGCCGTTCCCGGTGACCTGGTGCTGGACGTCGCCTTGGCTGCCCTGGGTGGTCTGGCCGCCGCTGTAGTAGGAGTACGAGACGAAACCGTTCCAGCGTGACCCGGACGGGGCGCGGAACACCTGGTCGAGACTGCCCACGTCCTGGCCGGCTGCCTGCTCGAAACCGACGGTGACGGCCATGAACCCGGATTCACCCTGCTTGACCTCCAGCAGTGCCGGCTGGATGACGGGCAGTGCGGTGTCGTTGTTGGTGAACGTCTGCGGTTGCGCGGCGCCCTGCACCGTGGCGGTCAGGCGCAGCGGCCGTGAGTCGCCGAGCACGGCCTGGCCGTCGGTGTACCGGCCGGGCCGGGCGTCCGCCTTCGCCCGGATGCCCAGGGCGTAGGTGAGCACGTAGCCCTTGGTGGCCTGCAACTTCTGGAGCCCGGTCAGCCGCAGGCGTGCGTTGCCGTTCTCCAGGGTGGGCTTCAGCTTCGTCTTCCCGCTGCCCTTGCTCTGGCCGGCGGCGTTGTAGTAGGTGAACGTGATCGTGCCGGTCCACTCGAACCCGGTCGGCGCGTCGAAGACCAGTTCGGCGTTCGCCAGGTCGATCGGGTTGTTGTCCGGGTTCTCGACGCTGAAGGCGATGTGCCCCTCGGCGCCCGGCGCGACCGAGACCGCCGCGTGCTGGCACACCCGCAGGTCGTCCTTCGGGATGTGCGCGGTCAGGAGCGTGTCGTGCGAGTCGGACTTGTCCGGGGCGGTGTTGCTGCGCGTCGGCGACTCGACCCCGGCCGCGCACGTGACCTTGCCGGTGGCGTCGCGGGCGACGGTACCGGTGACGGTGATCGTGGCGGTGCTGCCGACCGGCAGGTCGAGGGGCTGCTGGAAGACACCGACACCGGTGCTGCCCGGAACCGTCGCCGACCCGCCGTCACCGGTCCGCGAGACGGCGATGCCCACGTCCGGCAGCGCCGGGTCGAGGGTGCCGGTCACCACGGCATCGGGGACGTCGTTCGGCCCGTCGTTGCGAACGGTGACGGTGAAGGCCACCTGGCTGCCGGCCGGCGCCTCGGCCGCTCCGTCGACGGTCAGCGGCACGGCGGCGGGCAGGGCGATGACGAGGTTGCGCAGGCAGTGCCGGGAGATCGCCGCGCCGGTGCTCGCGGACAGGCCGAGCTTGAACGTCTCCGGCATCGGCGCCTGGCCCTGGGCCAGCTTGAGGTCCAGGCCGTCGAACACGGTCGTGGTCGTGTCGCCACGGGTCACGTGCACCGTCATCACGGCGTCGACGATCACCACCTGGACGTGCGCCCGGTCGGCCCAGACCGCGGTCAAGCCACCGGGGGCGGCGGCACCGGCGATGTAGTTGAACCCGCTGGCGCGGTCACCGGAGCCGCGCAGCACGATCCGGTTGGGCTTGGCCACGTTCTCGGTGGTGGGCCCGCCCCAGGCGGTGGAGAAGTTGCCGTACTTGTCGAAGCCCAGGCCGACCCAGCCCTTGGTGACGCCCGCGCCCGAGGGGCCGAGCCCGTACCCGAGTCCGCCGCCGTAACCGCCGACGTTCGTGTCGTGGGCGCCGTCGATGAGGTAGACGGCGAAGCCGTCGCCGTCGCCGCCGGCGCAGTAGAAGTCGAACTCGATGGCGACGCCGGCCGAGGAGGGGAACGGGACGTTCAGCAACGCCGTTCCCGCCTTGTTGTTCGCGGCCGGTGTCAGTTGCAGGCCGTCGTCGCCCACGAGAATGGCGTCACCGCGCAACGTCCAGTTGTGGGCGAGGTCGTCGACCCGGCTGACCCGGAACGTCTCCCTGATCGGGAAGACCTCGGTCGAGAGCGCGCTCGTGGTCGGCGCGGGTTGTTGGCTGGTGGTCATCGCACTTCCTTCGGTGTCGTGTTCCTGGTCGGGCTCCTCCGGGGACTGGGACTCGGGCGGGGACTGGGTCGGGGACTCGGACTCGGACGGGGACTGGGGCTCGGACGAGGGCTGGGACGAGGGCTGGGACGGGGGCTGGGACGGGTCTTCGGGTTCGGCCGTGCGGGGCAGGCGGCCGCCGACGAGGTCGAACAGGCCGAGCACGACGTCTTCGTAGAGGTAGAAGCCGCCCTCCAGGGGCGGTAGCGCCTCGTCGGCCGCACCGCCGTCGGCACCGGGTGTGCCCGGCGGTGGCGCGAGCACCTCGGTCAGGCCGCGCACCACCCCGTGCAGGGTGGACTGGGCGGTGGCGGCCAACCACCGCAGCTGCGGGTTCGCACCGATCTGCCGGAGCGGTCCGGGCACGTGGGCGTCGACCGCGGCGACGGCGGTGTCCACCCAGCGCATCGGCAGGTCCAGCAGTGCCGCGAGCTCGGCGTGGGACAGGACCGGCGGCGGCTCGCCGTCGACCATGAAGTCCTCCCACTCGAGCAGGTCGAACAGGAACTGGCCGCCCTTGTAGAACGGCCACGGCGCCAGGGCGTCGAGGATCTGCCGGGCGCGCCGCGGGTCGTCCCGCCGGACCGCGACGCCGCGGCGGGCCAGGGTGCACAACACCCCGCGCAGCCGGGCGCCGATCCGGCCCAGGGAACGCATCGCGGCCCGGTCGCCGTCGCGCAGGGCGGAGTCGTCGAGGCGGCCCGTCACAGCGGTCGGGTGGTGACGTAGTGGGCGATCTGTCGCAGCACTGCTTTTCCTTCGTTCTCCGGGATGATGGCCAGGTCTTGCTCGAACCGGGCGATGCCCTCGGCGGCCAGCCGGTCGGCGAGGTCGGTGGCGTACTCGATGGAACCGTGCCGCCGCATGGCGGCGAGCACCTCGTCGGCGTTGTCCTGGGTCTTGTCGACGCGTCGCTGGTGCAGGAGCTCACCGAGCCGTTCCCGCTCGCGGTCGCCCGCGTGGCGGAACAGGTGGATGAGCATGACGGTGCGCTTGCCCTCCAGCAGGTCTCCCAGGGCCTCCTTGCCGTAGAGCGCCTCGTCGCCGACGAGGTTGAGGATGTCGTCCTGGATCTGGAAGGCGATGCCGATCAGGCGGAACGCCTCGTCGAAGCGGCCCAGCACCGCCGGGTCGGTGACGCCGGCGCAGACCGCGCCCATGCGGCACGGCGTGATGCACGTGTACCAGCCGGTCTTCTTGGTGCTCATGGTGAAGTAGTCGTCGTCCCGGGACGGCACCACGCGGCGGTGGATCCACCCCAGTTCCATGGCCTGGCCCTCGATGGACTCCCGGCACATGTGCATGACCTCCTGGATGAGCCCCAGCGTCCGGGCCAACCCGAGCGTTTCGAGGTTGGCCAGCACCGCATCCACCGCGAGCAGGTTGAGCCCGTCACCGGTGTTGACCGCCAGCCCGTTGCCGAACTCGGTGTTCATCGTGGGCAGGCCGCGGCGGTGGGTCGACTCGTCGGCGATGTCGTCGTGCACGAGGAAGCCGTTGTGGAACAGTTCGAGCGCGGCGGCGGCCCGCACCGCGTTCTCGGGTTTCTCGCCGAAGGCCGCGCAGGCGGCGAACACCAGCGTCGGCCGCAGGCCCTTGCCCTGGCGGGTGGGGTAGGACCGCATCAGGTCGTACAGGTCCGCTTTCGGCTCGCGGTCGGGCAGCAGTCGGTCGATCTCCCGGTTGGCGCGCGCGCGGCAGGCCCGCATCGTCTCCACCAGGTCGGCGTCGCTGACCGGCTTCACCTCCCACCAGCCGGTGCTGCGGCGGCCGTCCCAGAGCAGCCTGGGCACGGCGTTCGCGGTGCCGCCGATGGTCGCCTGGTCGCCGGGTTCGAGCGGTTGGCGGTCGGCGAGGAAGTCGACGGCGTGCCACCCCGTCGGCACGTCGCCGTGCGGGGACACCCGGGGCGCCGGGCCGCCCGCGGTCACGCCCCACAGCCGCGGCGCCTGTTGGCGGTAGTCGCGCCACAGCTGCTGCACGAACCGCAGACCGGAGGCGCGTTGGGACAGCAGCACGAACGCACGCCACACCGCCAACACCCGGTCGCGCGCCCCGCGCACGTCCAGGCTCCGCGGCAGCACCTGCTCCACCGGGGGGCGCTGGGCGTCGAACACCAGGTTCATCGCCCGGTCGTCGAACGCCACCTCGACGTCCGGCTCGCCGACCAGGTCGGGCTCCACCAGCAGGCGGCTGTGGCGGGCGGTCAGGGTCGCCCGGCTGCCGTCGTGGAAGTGCAGTCCCAGGCGGATCTCCCGCAGCTCCTCCGCGGCGGCGGCCACGATGGCGGGCGCGCGTTCCGACAGCGCGGTCACCGTCTCGGTCAGCAGCCGGGCACCGGTGTACGGCCCGGTCCCCGTCGTCAGAGGCGGTTCAGTCGTCGGGGGCGTTTCAGTCGTCACGGGCGTCTCCGGCGAACTCGACGATGCCACGCGCCTCGAAGCCGAACCCGCGTCCCGAGACCACGCCCTCGATCGCGCAGTCGCCGAGCAGCTCGTGCACGCTGAACGGCTTCAGGCTGGTCTCGGACGGGTTGGCGATCCGGGCGGCGGTGGTGGACCGGAAGTCGAGCACGAGCCGGTCCTCGCCCAGCCGCGCGGTGATCAGCAACCGGCGCGGCACCACCGGTGCGGGCGCGGTGGCCAGGGTGGCCGCCAGCGGCGGCACCAGCACCACCCGGTCGCGGTCGAGCTCGCCGTGCACCGCCACCTCCAGCCCGCGCCGGGGGAAGTGCCGCACCATCCGCCCGTTGCGCCACAACATCACCGAGCCGTTGGCGGCGTCGTGCGGGTACCGCGGCTGGATGAGGGTGAACACCACCGACCACGGCGGCGGGCCCACCGCGCCCTCGGACGGTGCGTTGGCGAAGCCGAAGACCCAGCCGCCCAGCACCGGCCAGCTCCACCGGCCGCGGACGCGTTCGTGGTAGCCGACCAGCTCGCAGTCGACGTCACCGCGCGGTGATCGCAACGTGCCCGTGCCGCGCACGCCGGGTTCGGATTGCCAGCGCAGGAACTGGTCGTGCCCGAACGGGGCGCACTGGGACGTGCACGGCCTGCTGGTGCGGGACAGCCGCAGGTCGACCGCGGGCCGGCCCGCCACGGCCGCGACGTCGAACGGGCCGGGCGACGCGTGCGGGTGCGGCAGCCGGAACGCCGACCACGCCGGGTCGGGCGCGTTCGCGTTGAACTGGGTCGACGACCAACCCACGTCGGGGTCGAACACCAGGAGGATGGCCATCGCCTGCGGTGCCCACCGCGCGGTCGACCCGTCCGCGGGCGGCTCCGGGCCGAGCACCGACAGGTTCGAGATCACCGCGTGCGGACCGGTCGAGGACAGGAACGCGTAGTGCAACCACTGGCGATCGAGCGGGTGGCACAGCTCCGACTCGGGAAAGGGGCCTCGCACGCCCAGCATCCAACGCTCCTCGTGAGGCCGCCGCAGCGGCCGGGTTTCATCTGGACATGACTCGTGCACACCGGGCGGAGCGACAACCCGACCCGCTGCGGATCCGGCATCGGTGACGTCCGCGCATCCCGGGTGAGCAAGGGATATCGCACCGAGCCGAGTGGGCGCGAGGGAGTACGACCGATCGAGTGTCACGCCCCGGAACGGGCGCGGTGCACCGGATGACGATGTCGCGGTCGGTGATTGTTTCGGCGAGCCGGTCTTTGTCGCACAGGGACAGAGCGCACGTCCAACCGGCGCATCGGAGTGGCACGGGGGAGCGTCCCGTGCGTTGGAATGGACAGTTCTCGGCGGCGCTGGGCCGAGCAGCCTGCACGGTCCGTGTCGGCCGCGCCCCCGCTCACCGCACAACCGTGGGCGCCTCACTCGCGCGTGCGGCTTGCGCGTGGTGCGCGGCGGCGGGACCGGCGCCGCCCGGTACCGCGCTCCCGGTGGAAGTCGGTGGACGTCGCGGCGTGCGTCGACGGAGGATGACGGCCGTGTCGGAACCCGGCAGCATCCACGTGGTCGACTACGACCCCGACTGGCCGCGGCAGGCCGCCGTCGCGATCGACGCCCTCCGGGCAGCGGTGCCCGGGCTGTTCGTGGAGATCGAGCACATCGGCTCCACCGCCGTCCCCGGACTGGCGGCCAAGCCCGTCATCGACCTGATGGCCGCCGTCCACGACCTCGCGCACGCCCGTCCCCACCAGGCGGCGCTCGCCGGCCTCGGCTTCCGGCCGCACGACAACGGGATGACCGACCGGCTGCTGTTCGTCCGCGCGGACGGTGGCGCCCGAAGCCACATCCTGCACGTGGTGAGCCTGCAGAGCTGGCCCGCGCGCAACCAGCGGATCTTCCGGGACCACCTGCGCGCCCACCCCGAGGACGCGGCCCGCTACGCGCGGCTCAAACGGGCGATCGTCGCCGCCGGCACGGCATCGGGCGGGTACGCGCGGGCGAAGACGGCGCTGGTGCAGGAGCTCACCGACCGGGCCCGCGCACTACGCGGTCTGCCGCCGGAGCCCGTGTGGGAGAAGCGGTAACCACGACCGCCTCAATGCGGCCCTGTGTTAACGGTGCGTGACCGTTGACAGTGGTCATAATACGTCTTATGTTTCGTTCGAGCTAAGTGGCCGCGGGCCTCCCCGCGCCCCGTTCTTACGGTCGCCCTGCATCGCGAGGTGACGATCCACCCCCGACCCGGTCCGCGCCGCTACGCGCCCATGTCACCGATGTCCCGACGACGGCGCCCCCGGCCTGGACCGCACATCCACTGCCACGCATGAGAGGACCCGGTGTGACGTCACCCCCTTCCGCCAGGCGAACGCTGTCCGCAGCGCTGGCCGTTGCCCTGCTCGCGCTCTTCGTCACGGGCTCCTCGGGCTCGACGCCTGCTTCGGCGGCCACGCAGGCGACGTACTACGTCTCGCCCGGCGGCAACGACGCCAACCCGGGGACGATCACGTCGCCCTTTCGGACCGTGCAGCGCGCGCGGGACGTCGTCCGGACGGTCAACACCAGCATGACCGGCGACATCCAGGTGTACCTCCGCGGCGGGAACTACCCGGTGACGAGCACGATCGAGTTCACCCCCGCCGACTCCGGGACGAACGGGAACCGGGTGGTCTACTCCGCGTACCCGAACGAGACACCGGTCCTCAACGGCGGCGTCCAGGTGACCGGGTGGGCGCAGCACAGCGGGGACGTGTGGAAGGCCCCGCTCAACCGCGCCAACAAGCTCCGTGCGCTCTACGTCGACGACAAGCGCGCGTACATGGCTTCCAAGACGATCAACTCGGCGGGCTGCCACGGTACGTACCGCGTCACGGCCGGCCAGGCCGACTGGGCGTGGGAGTCCGGTGCGGAGTGCGACGGGGCCAAGTACGGCCTGACCGACCTGCCCGCCGTGGCGCTGAACCAGGGCGACCTGGAGATCGAGACGGCGACGACCTGGACCACGGCCATCGTGGGAGTCCGGCAGGTGACGACGACCGCGGACGGCGCCAATCGCGTCGCGCTGTTCCAACAACCCGCCGGGGCGATCGCCCAGGGCGCGTTCAACGGCGACCTGCAAGCCGGCGGCAGCCACAAGGTCATGAACGCGTACGAGTTCCTGGACGCGCCGGGCGAGTTCTACTTCGACAAGGCCGGCAAGACGCTGTACTACTACAAGACCGACGCGGACAACATGGCCGCCGCGACGGTCTGGGCGCCGAACAACGTGGCCACGGTGCTCAAGGTCGCCGGCACGTCCACCGGCAACCGCGTCCGCGACCTCACCTTCTCCGGCATCACGGTCGAGCACTCCGACTGGAACCTGACCGAGGTGGCGGGCTCGGTGTTCAAGCAGGCCCAGCAGGGCAACCTGTCCACGCGCGCGTACGCGAGGAAGAACTTCCACGGCTACACCTACCGGAACGTCAACCCGGCGCCGGGCACCGTCCAGCTGGAGAACGCCGACGGCATCGTGCTGGAGCGCAACAAGGTCCAGCACACCGGTGTCGACGGCATCAGCCTGCTGAACGACGTGACGAACTCGCGGTTGACCGGGAACCGCACGAACGACATCGCCGGATCCGCGATCACCGTGGGGCACCCGCAGCACGTCTACCTCGGGGACCACACCGCCACGAACGGCGAGAAGTACCCCGCGGGCGTCGAGGGCCTCTGCAAGAACATCGAGATCAAGAACAACCACCTCCACGACAGCGCGGTGCTGTTCAACGGGCACAGCCCCGTGTCGGCCTACTTCGTGGACGGCCTGACCGTGCAGCACAACCTGATCGAGAGGACGCCGTGGTCGGGTGTCACGCTCGGGTGGGGGTGGTGGAACTTCGACGGTTCCGCGAACTCCATCGTGCCGAACGTGCCGACCACCACGGCCAGGAACAACAACATCAGCTACAACCACTTCGTCGACACGGTGCAGAAGCTCCACGACACGGCGCCCATCTACACCCTGGGCAGCCAGCCCGGCACCACCATCGCCGACAACTACATCCAGGGCGTTCCGGCCGGCCACAAGTACGGACTCCACCCGGACGAAGGCTCGGCCTTCATCACCTACCGCGACAACGTCCTCGACGTTGACCCGAACGTGGCGTACACCATCAACTCCGGCACCTGGGGGCGCCAGCACGACCTGAGCATCACGCGGACCTACGGGACGATCAACAAGATCGCCGACAAGAACGTGCCGAACAGCACCATCCAGGACGTGCTGGCCTACGCGGACAACGTCTGGCCGTCGGCCGCGTACCGCGTCGCCGCGCGATCCGGCATCGAGGAGGCCTACCGGGACATCCTCCCCGGCAACCGGCGCTCCTCGCCGGACCACGTCCTGCCGGCGAGCACCTTCACCGACGGCGGCGCGTTGTCGATCCCCGTCCGGAGCACCGGCGACGCGAGCAAGGCGATCTGGCTGGCGCCGGCGGGCACGACCGACTTCGTGGTCGGCGGCACGATGACCAGGGCGGGCGGCACCGCCACGTCCATCGCCGTCCCGGAGTCGCCCGGCGACTACCGGCTCTACGTACTGGACGCCGGTGGGCACCGGTCGGCCCAGTCGAAGTCGGTCGTCCGGCAGGGTTGGGCCTACGTCGACGACAAGGACGCCAGGGTGACCTACAGCGGTTCGTGGAGCAACTGGAACGACACCGGGGACTTCCGCGGCTCGGAGAACTACACCGTCCAGGCAGGCGCGTACGCCGAGCACACGTTCACCGGTTCGGGCGTGCAGTACCTCGGCATGACCCAGCCCAACATGGGCAAGGTCGACGTCTACCTCGACGGGGCTCTCGTGCGGTCCGACATCGACGCCTACGCGTCCACCGTGACGAAGCAGGCGGTGCTGTTCCGCAAGACCGACCTGCCCGCCGGGCAGCACACGATCAAGGTCGTGTGCAAGGGCACGAGGAACGCCGCCGCCACCGGCACGGTGTGCGCACTGGACGCCTTCTCCAAGGTGAGCGAGACCTTCCCGGTCCAGGGCGCCCACTACAAGATCGTGAACAGGAACAGCGGGATGGCCGTGGACGTGAGCGGCGGGTCTACGACCGATGGTGCGCGGATCATCCAGTGGGGTTACAACGGCGCTGCCAACCAGAACTGGAGGTTCGAGCCCGCGGGCGGCAACTTCAAGATCGTCAGCCAAAGGAGCGGCAAGCTGCTCGACGTCCTCGGGGCCGCCACGGCCGACGGCGCGTCGGTCGTCCAGTGGGCCGACCTCGACGGCGCCAACCAGCACTGGCAGCTGGTCGACGCCGGGAACGGGTACAGCAGGATCAGGAACGTGCACAGCGGCAAGGTCCTCGGCGTGTCCGGGTCGTCCACGACGGCCGGGGCCCAGCTCGTCCAGGTCACCGACACCGGCGCGAACGGTCAGCTGTGGCAGGTCACCCGGGTCGACTGAGCCGCGCTCCCGCGGTGCGGGCGCCGCCCATGTGATGACGATCCGGCTCGGGGCCGACCGCAGTGGCCGGCCCCGAGCCGATTCGCCCGAGTCGACCGTCCACATCGGACCAGGAGCGCGCGGTGCCGGGACTAGCGGGCCAGGCGGCTGGGGTCTCCGAGTGCGCTCCGGCGCACGAGCCAGGCTTCGGTGATGTGGCTGAACATGGCTTCGGCGGCGCCCGCCGGGTCCCGTGCCGCGATCCGCTGGTAGATCCGGCGGTGTCCCTGGTTGGACGCCACGCACAGGGCGCGTTCGCTCCGGCCCGTGTAGCGGGCGGTGTTGACGACCTGGCTCTCCAACGCGCGCACGACGCCCCGGGCGATGCGGTTGCCCGAAGCCCGCATGATCGCGTCGTGGAAGGCGTGGTCCTGCTCGCGGTAGGCGACGGCGTCGTCCACGAGCCGGTCCATGAGGTCCACGAGATCGCGCAGCCGGTCGACGGTGTCCTGGTCGGCGGTGCGGGCCGCGACCAGCGCCATGTCCGACTCGAGCAGTCGTCGGGTGACCACCAGGTCGTCCAGGACGCCCAGGGTGTCGTCCTCGGCGATGACGGCCCCGAGGACGAGTTCGTCGAGCATGTTCCACGTCGACGGCGGGTTGATCACCGTGCCGGCGCCCTGGCGCACCTGGACCAGGCCCTTCTCCTGGAGGATCTTCACCGCCTCGCGGACGACGGTCCGGCTCACCGAGAAGGCCTCGCCGAGCGCGGGCTCGGACGGCAACGACGTCCCGGAGGGGTGGACGCCGCGCACGATGCGCCCGACGAGTTCGGCGGTGATCGCCCTCGCGAGGTTCGCCGGCCGGCGTGGCCACCCCGCGGCGGCGGGTGCGCCCGCGGTCGGTTGCTGGCCTGGTGCCGTCATCGTTCCTCCGGTTGCGCTCGCCCACGTGCGCTGAGCGTGGGGACGAGTGTACTGGAATAGAGGCGTTGACGTCATACGTCATACGAGTTAGGTTCACCGCATCCCGTCGGGCCCCTCGCCGCCCGGCCACCATCTGGAGAAGTGAGCAGCGATGAAGCAGCGCACACTATGGTCGACCGCCCTGGTCGTGGGGTTGGCTCTGACCGCTGGTTGCGGGAGCGCCGCGGGACCGGGTTCGGCTTCCGTCGGCTCCGGCGACAAGCTCGTGGTCTGGGACTGGAAGTCCGGTGACGCGAAGGCGGCCGGTTACGTGGAGAAGGCCAAGGCCGACTTCGCCAAGAAGCACCCGGGCGTCCAGGTCGAGTTCGTGGCCCAGCCGTTCGACCAGTACTACACGCTGCTCGGCACGGCGATCCAGGCCGGCAAGGGACCGGACGTCATCCTGTTCAACGGGGGCGGCCAGATCCGCGACCGGGTCGACGCGCTCGCCCCGCTCGACACCTACCTCGCCGAGGACGAGCAGCGGCTGGCCGGCTGGGACGCGTTCACCAAGGACGGGAAGACCTACGCGGCACCGGTCACGCTTCAGGGGCACCCGCTCTACTACAACAAGGCGCTCTACGAGAAGGCCGGGCTGAACCCGGACGCGCCGGCCAAGACGTGGGACGACTTCGTCGAGAACTGCGGTGTCATCACCGAGAAGACCGGCGCGAAGTGCTTCGCGCTGGGCAACAAGGAGGGCATCGGCATCCAGTTCTTCCTGTCGACCATGGGGTCCGCGGTCCTGACGCCGCAGGAGTACGACGCCTGGATCGCCGGGAAGCGCGACTGGTCCTCGCCGAGCGTGAAGCGGGTCTTCGAGCTCTGGAAGCAGACCAACGACGCCGGTCTGAACACCGACGGCGCCAACTCCACCGCGATGTTCAACGACGCGTTCGCGGCGTTCCAGTCGGGCAAGGCCGCGAACGTCATCGGCCTGATGTCGGACATCGGGCACTGGAAGGACTTCGCCGAGTTCCTCGACGCGGACAAGGTCGGCGTCATGGACGCGCCCGTGGTCAACCCGGCGGCGACGCCGAGCCTGCCCTACGACGGCGGCATCGGCTACGGGGTCGCGAAGTGGACCAAGGACCCGAAGGTCGCCGCCGACCTGGTGCGGTCGCTGACCTCGACCGACGCCCTGAAGGCCTTCTACGTCGACGGGGGCGCGATCGCGTCCGACACGACCATCGACGTCTCCGACGGCGGCCCGTCGGTCAAGACGATCGTCTCGGAGGTCGAGTCCGGCAAGCCGGCCCTGCACGTCGCCCTGTCCAGCAAGACCATCGACCTGATGGGTCGGCTCTCCCAGCAGCTGCTCAGCGGCTCGATCACGGTGGACGAGGTCGTGCAGCAACTGGCCGCGTCCGACAAGACGGGCTGATCGCGTGGCCGCACATTCCCTGTCCCCGGTCGGCCCGGTCTCGGCCGAGCCGACCGGGGGGCCGGCGGGCGCCCCACCGGCACGCCGACGGCGTCCGGCCGGACCGTCGCCGCGGCGCAACCGTCGCGGGTCGCGGTCCGAGCGCCTGGCGCCGTTCGTCCTCCTGGCCCCGGCTGTGCTGATAATCGTGGTGCTGCGGTTGTGGCCGTTGGTGTTGGGGGTGAACTTCTCCTTCACCGGTGACGGTGTGCGCAACGGCATGTGGGTGGGTCTGGCCAATTACGTGACCCTGTTGGGTGATCCGTTGTTCCGGATGGCGTTGCGGAATGTGGGTCTGTTGGTGTTGTTGCTGCCGGTGGCGGTGGCGGTTCCGGGTCTGCTGGCGACGTTCGTGTACCTGCGGGTGCCGGGGCATCGGGTGTACCGGGGTGTGTACTTCTTCCCGGCGGTGTTGTCGCCGGTGATCGTCGGTGCGATCTTCAACCTGCTGCTGGCGTTCGACGGTCCGGTCAACACGGTCCTCGGCGGGGTGGGGCTGGGTCCGGTGGACTGGTTGGGTGACCCGGACGTGGCGATCTTCGCGGTGGTCGGGGTGCACATCTGGGCGACGTTCGGGATGGCGTTGGTGGTGTTCCTGGCGGGGTTCTCGACTCTGGATCCCACGTTGTTGGACGCGGCGAAGGTGGACGGTGCGTCCTTGTGGCAGACCATTCGGCACGTGATCGTCCCGAGTCTGTCGC
>NZ_BAAGTN010000025.1:0-216115 GCF_054781895.1 Saccharothrix stipae
TGGGTTGAGGGTGGGGTGGGTTGAGGGTGGTGGCGGGCGGGGCGCATAGTGCTGGGGTGTTGGTGCTGCACGCGTTGGGCGTTAGTGGTGGGCGGGTTGGGGTTTGGGCGGAGGGGGGGTCGTTGCCGGGGCGGGTTGGGGGGCGGTTGCCTCGGGCGGCGGTTGGGCATCCCTTTGCGGTTTCGGGGGATGAGGTCGCCTTGGTGGTCGGGGGTGGGGAGGTCGGGTCGTTGTCGGTTCGGTTGCCGTCCTACGCGGGCGGGCCGGTTGCTTCGCCGGAGTTGGTTCGGGAGGTCGTGGGTGGGCGGCGGGGTGTGGTTCGGTGGCGGGAGTGGGTGGTGCCCGTCGTTTGGGTGGAGGGGGCGCTGCCTGAGCCGCCGGATTGCCGGGTCGGGGCATCGGGGAAGTTCCTGAACGAGTTGCTCGGGTTCGGGCGGGAGTTGGTTCGGCGGGGGCGGGTGCTGCCGGCGATCGACGGGGACGGTTTCGCTCGGTGGCGAGCGGCGTTGTCCGGGGTGGATTCGTTGCGGTTCGCGGCGTTGCGGGCCGGTGTGCCGCCGTCGTTTCGGGGGGCGGAGGGCGTCCACGGCACCGGCGGCGGTGAGCTGGTTCAGGAGGTGTTGGACCGGGCCGTCGACCGTGAGGTGCGGGCGGCGTTGCGGGGTGTGGGTGTGGAGCGAAGCGGGGACGGGGTTGTGGGGCGGTGGTTGGCGGCGTTGGTCGGTGATCCCCGGGTGGACGGGGAAGCGGGGGCGTTGCGGGCCAAGTTGGCGGGTTGGCGGGACGGCGGGTTGCGGGAAAGTCCGGTGCGGACGTGCTTCCGGCTCAGCTCGCCCGATCAAGGCGGCATGCTCAAGGACGGGTGGCGGGTCGAGTTCCTCCTCCAGGCCGTGGACGAGCCCAGCGTGGTGGTGACCGCCGAGCAGTTGTGGCACAAGCAGGACGCGGTGCTCCGGCGGTGGGTCAGCCGACCCGAGGACGTCCTGCTGGGCGACCTCGGGCGCGCGGGCCGGCTCTACCCGGCGTTGGACCGCGCGCTGTCCGCCAAGCGACCGGTCGAACTGGCGCTGGACGTCGAAGGCGCCTACGACTTCCTGCAACACGCGGGGCTGCTGGCGGAGGCAGGCTTCGGCGTGATGCTGCCCTCGTGGTGGCGCCAACCCCACCGCCTCGGGCTCCGGCTCACCGCCACCAGCCGCGGCACGGCGGGTGAGGTCGCCAAGGAGAGCGAGCTCGGTCTGAAGGTCCTGGTCGACTACCGGTGGGAGCTGGCCGTCGGCGACGAGCGCCTCACCGAAGCCGAGTTGCAGTCGCTGGCCGAGGCCAAGGTGCCGCTGGTCCGGGTCCGCGGCCAGTGGGTGCAGGTCGACCCGAAACGCCTCGCCGCGGGACTGGCCTTCCTCAAGCGCGGCGGCGGGCAGATGACGGCGGCCCAGGTCCTGCTGCACTCCGGCCTGCACCCCGAGGACGCCGACCTGCCACTGCCCCTCAACGGCGTCAGCGCCACCGGCTGGCTGGGCGACCTGCTGTCCGGCGAGGTCGAGCACCACCTGGCACCGGTCGAGCAGCCGACCGGCCTGGTCGCCGAGCTGCGGCCCTACCAGCAGCGCGGCCTCGCCTGGCTCGCGTTCCTCGACCGGCTGGGCCTCGGCGCGTGCCTGGCCGACGACATGGGCCTCGGCAAGACCGTCCAGCTGCTGGCGCTGGAAGCCCACAACCGCGCGCACGGCAAGCGCCTGCCCACGCTGCTGGTGTGCCCGATGTCGGTGGTCGGCAACTGGCAACGCGAGGCCGCCCGCTTCACGCCCGGCCTGGAGGTGCGCGTCTTCCACGGCGCGGACCGCGCTCTCGATACCGACTGCGACTTGGTCATCACCACCTACGCAGTCGTCGCGCGGGACGCCGGGAAGCTCGCCGACGTGAGCTGGGACCGGGTCGTGCTGGACGAGGCGCAGAACATCAAGAACAGCTCCACCCGCCAGTCGAAAGTGGTCCGCGCGCTGCCCGCGCGGCACCGGGTGGCGTTGACCGGCACCCCGGTGGAGAACCGGCTGGCCGAGCTGTGGTCGATCATGGACTTCGTCAACCCCGGCGTGCTCGGCACGATCAACACCTTCCGCGCCCGCTTCGCCGTGCCGATCGAACGCCACCACGACGAGGACGCCGCCGTGCGCCTGCGCCGGATCACCGGCCCGTTCGTGCTGCGCCGGCTCAAGACCGACCCGCGGATCATCACCGACCTGCCGGACAAGATCGAGGTCAAGCAGCTGTGCACGTTGACCGCCGAGCAGGCCACGCTCTACCAGG
This sequence comes from Saccharothrix stipae, assembly GCF_054781895.1. Taxonomy (NCBI): domain Bacteria; kingdom Bacillati; phylum Actinomycetota; class Actinomycetes; order Pseudonocardiales; family Pseudonocardiaceae; genus Saccharothrix; species Saccharothrix stipae. Next base: position 2,308 of record NZ_BAAGTN010000025.1, read on the forward strand.
CGGTGGTGGACGACATGCTGGCCAAGATCGCCGAGGCGGAGGGCGTCAAGCGCAAGGGCCTGGTGCTGGCCACGATGTCGCGCCTCAAGCAGGTCTGCAACCACCCGGCGCAACTGCTCGGTGACGGCTCGCGCGTCGCCGGCCGGTCCGGCAAGCTCGCCCGCCTGGAGGAGGTCCTCGACGAAGCCCTCGCGGACGGCGACAAGGCGTTGTGCTTCACCCAGTTCACCGCCTTCGGCTCGCTCGTGGTCCCCCACCTGGCCGCCCGCTTCGACACCGAGGTCCTCTACCTGCACGGCGGCACCCCGAAACGGCAGCGCGACGAGATGGTGCGCAGGTTCCAGGAGAAGGACGGCCCGTCGATCTTCGTGCTGTCGCTGAAGGCGGGCGGCACGGGCCTGAACCTGACCGCCGCCAACCACGTCATCCACCTCGACCGCTGGTGGAACCCGGCGGTGGAGGACCAGGCCACCGACCGGGCGTTCCGCATCGGCCAGCGCAACCACGTGCAGGTGCGCAAGTTCGTCTGCGTCGGCACGTTGGAGGAGCGGATCGACCGGATGATCGAGGAGAAGCGCGGGTTGGCGCATCTCGTGGTGGGCGCGGGCGAGGACTGGCTGACCGAGCTGTCGACCGGCGAGCTGCGCGAGCTGTTCGCCCTGGACGGGGAGGCCGTCGGTGACTGACTGGCACGGCTACCGCCCGCCGTCGCGCCCGATCCGGGTCGACGGCGGCCTGACGTTGCGCAGCAAGCGGGGCGACATCGCGCGGACGTGGTGGTCGCGCCGGTTCCTGGAGGTCCTGGAGTCGTTCGGCATGGCCGGACGCCTGAGCCGCGGCCGTGCCTACGCGCGCACCGGCCAGGTGATGAGCCTGTCGCTGTCGAGCAGCCTCGTGGTGGCGCTGGTGACCGGCACGCGCCCGGAGCCGTACCGGGCGCGGATCGGGGTGCGCAAGTTCGGCGACGACGACTGGCGGCGCATCGAGCACGCGCTGGCCGACCAGGCGATCTTCGCGGCCAAGCTGCTGGCGGGCGAGATGCCGCCGGAGATCGAGGACGTGTTCGCCGACCTCGGCCTCACCCTGTTCCCCAGCACCATGCGCGAGCTGCACATGGACTGCACGTGCCCGGACTGGGAGGTGCCGTGCAAGCACCTCGCCGCCACCTGCTACCTGCTCGCCGAGTCGTTCGACACCGACCCGTTCGAGATCCTGGCCTGGCGCGGGCGCTCACGCGAAGACCTGCTGGACCGGCTGCGCGACCTGCGCGCGCCCATCCCGCCCGAGCAGCCGGTGACGCCGCAAGAAGCACAGGACGACTCCTTCGAGGGCTTCTGGGCACGGCCGAAGGTCGCCGAGGTCGTCCCGGACGTCGCCGAGCCCGCCACCCGGCGCCCGGACGCGCTGCTCGACCAGCTGGACCCGCTGGTGGTGGACGGCCGTTCGGTGACCGACGAGCTGCGCCCGCTCTACCGGCGGCTGGCGAGGTAGCCGTCAGCCGCCCGCGACCGACGGCAGGATCCGCACCTCCGCGTCCGGCCCCAGGGCGGTGTCCGGACCGGACAGCCGGCGGCACTCCTCGCCGTCGACGTAGAAGTTCACGTAACGCCGCAGCCCGGCCCGCTCGTCGCGCAACCTGCGGTCCAGCAACGGGTACCGCGCGGCCAGGTGGTCGAGCAGCGCGCCCAGGGTCGCGGGCTCGGGCAGGTCGACCTCCAGCCTGGCCTGGTCGCCCGCCGTCGGCCGGAGCGGGCCGGGGATCAGCACGAGCACCCGCACCTCACACCTCCGCCGCCCGCACGCACACCACGTCGGGCAGGTGCTCGGCGATCCGCCGCCAGCTGTCGCCCTCGTCGGCGCTCGCGTACACCTCGCCGGAACGCGATCCGAAGTAGACGCCGGCCGGGCTCGCCGCGTCCGTGCACATCGCGTCCCGCATCACCGCCGTCCAGAAGCCGTCCGGCAGGCCGTCGCGCAACGCCTCCCACGACGACCCGCCATCCGACGACCGGTACACCGCGCACCGGCCACCGGGCGGGAAGCGCTCGGCGTCCGCGATCAGCGGGAAGTTGTAGACGACGTCCGGCTCGTGCGGGTGGCTGACCACGGGGAAGCCGAAGTCGGCGGGCAGGCCGTCCGCGATCGACGTCCACGTCCGCCCCGCGTCGTCCGACCGGTACACGCCGTGGTGGTTCTGCAGGAACAGCCGCTCCGGCCGGGACGGGTGCCTGCTCACCTTGTGCACGCACTGGCCGAACTCCGGGTACGGGTCGGGCAGGAAGTAGGCCTTGATGCCGGTGTTGCTCGCCTCCCACGACGACCCGCCGTCGAACGTCCGGTAGACGCCGCCGGTGGACATCGCCACGGTCAGCCGCAGCGGGTCGGCCGGGTCGGGCAGCACGGTGTGGATCGCCTGCCCGCCGAACCCGGCTTCCCACCGCTCCCGGTGCGGGTGCTCCCACAGCCCTTCCACCAGCGCGTACGTCCGGCCGCCGTCCTCCGAGCGGAACAGCGCCGACGGCTGCGTGCCCGCGTACACGACCTCCGGGTCCGGGGTCAGGGCCAGCTGCCACACCCGTTCCAGCGAGGTGTCCGCCGGGAACGCGATCGGCGCGTGGTCCGGCTCCTCCCAGGTCGCGCCGAGGTCGTCGCTGGTCACGACCGTCGGGCCGAAGTGCGAACTGCTCGTGCCGACCAGCAGCCGCGGCCGGTCGCGGCGGTTGTCGATCGCGATGGCGTAGACCTCGGTCATCGGGTGGTGCGGTCCGCTGAGGCTCCAGGACGTGCGGTCCGCGCTGGTCGCGAGCCACAGGCCCTTGCGGGTGCCGATGGCGAGCAGGTGCATGACGTACTCCTCGGACTGTGACGCGCCGCACACTACGCCCGCCGCCCGACAGCCGCCGCCCAGGCGAGCCCGGCCGGACAAGTTACCGACTGGTAGCGTGCGACGGCGACGAAGGGAGAACCCCCGGTGCTGTTCGACCCGAACACCTACGACCCCGGACACCTGGACGCGGAGAGCCGCCGACTGCTGCGCGCGACCATCGACTGGTTCGAGGAGCGCGGCAAGCGCCGCCTGATCGCCGACGACCAGGCGAAGGTCTGGTACACCGAGTTCCTCGACTTCGTCGCGCGCGAGAAGCTGTTCGCGACCTTCTGCACGCCCGCGTCCGAGGCCGACGGCAACCCGGACAAGCGGTGGGACGCCGCTCGCAACGCCGCGTTGAGCGAGGTCCTGGGCTTCTACGGGCTGCAGTACTGGTACGCCTGGCAGGTCACCGTGCTCGGCCTCGGCCCGATCTGGATGAGCGACAACGCCGTGGCCCGCAAGAAGGCCGCCGAACTCCTCGACCGGGGCGCGGTCTTCGCCTTCGGGCTGTCCGAGAAGGAGCACGGCGCGGACGTCTACTCCACGGACATGGTCCTCACGCCCACCGCCACCGGCTTCACCGCGACCGGCGGCAAGTACTACATCGGCAACGGCAACGTGGCGGGCATGGTGTCGGTCTTCGGCCGACGCGCGGACGTCGAGGGCCCCGACGGGTACGTGTTCTTCGCCGTCGACTCGCAGCACGAGAAGTTCACCCTGGTCAAGAACATCGTGGACTCGCAGATGTTCGTCAGCGAGTTCCGCCTGGACGACTACCCGGTCACCGCGGACGACATCCTGCACACCGGTCCCGACGCGTTCAGCGCCGCCCTCAACACCGTCAACGTCGGCAAGTTCAACCTGTGCACGGCGTCGATCGGGATCAACGAGCACGCGTTCTACGAAGCCGTCACGCACGCCCACAACCGGATCCTGTACGGCAAGCGGGTGACCGACTTCCCGCACGTCCGGCAGAGCTTCGTGGACGCCTACGCGCGGCTCACCGCCATGAAGCTGTTCGCCGACCGCTCGGTGGACTACTTCCGCAGCGCGTCCCCCGAGGACCGCCGCTACCTGCTGTTCAACCCGATCACCAAGATGAAGGTCACCAGCGAGGGTGAACGGGTCGTCGACCTGCTGTGGGACGTGATCGCGGCCAAGGGCTTCGAGAAGGACACCTACTTCTCCATGGCCGCCCGCGACATCCGCGCCCTGCCGAAGCTGGAGGGCACGGTCCACGTGAACCTGGCCCTCGTGCTCAAGTTCATGCCCAACTACCTGTTCCAGCCGACCGCGTACGCCGACGTCCCCACCAGGCACGACCCGGCCGACGACGACTTCTTCTGGCACCAGGGCCCCGCCCGCAGCCTGGGGCGGATCCGGTTCCACGACTGGGAGACCGCCTACCGCGAGCACGCCCACGTGCCCAACGTGGCCCGCTTCCACGAGCAGGCCCGCGCGCTGCGCACCCTGCTCACCGCGGCCGCGCCGGACGAGGAGCAGCAGCAAGACCTGGACTTCCTGCTCAACCTCGGCCACCTGTTCACGTTGGTCGTCTACGGCCAGTTGGTGCTGGAGCAGGCCCGCCTCACGGACCTGGACGCCGACCTGCTGGACCAGGTGTTCGACGTCCTGGTGCGCGACTTCTCGGCCTACGCGGTCGCGCTGCACGGGAAGGCGTCGTCCACCGAGGCGCAGCAGCGCTGGGCGGTCGAGCAGGTCCGCAAGCCGGTTGTCGACCAGGCGCGCTTCGAACGGGTCTGGGGCGCGGTGGCGGCGCTGTCCGGCGCATACGAAATGCGTCCGTGAGCCGTTCGGGGTAAGGCGGTGGCGCGTTCACCACTGCCTTACCCCCGAGGCCGCCGGTAAACGATTGAGTGCGCCGAGTAGGCGGTGCCGGCGCGGCAATGGCACCAATCACGACCACTCCGAGCGGACGGGTCGCGGTACCGCCCGGCGGGTGAGCGGGCGCTTTGTCCCGCACCCGTCGGCCGATGGCGTCTTGACTGGTGGGTGCACGTCCGTGTTTCGTCGTCAGCTACCGACGAACCGGAGGGAATCGCGCGCATGACCGCGTCCAAGGCACTGCGTGCCCTGCGGGAGGCGATCGTCCTGGAGCACCTGGAGTCGGAGAACGAACACGAGTTCGACACCACCGTGCGCACCTTCGACCACCCGCGCTGCGAGATCGTGGCGACCGGGCAGGTGTTCGACGGCCGGGCCGAGGTCGCCGGGTACTACGCCCGCGTCCGCGACGCGTTCCCCGACCAGCGCAGCACGCTGGTCGAGCTGCACCACGCCGACGGCGCGGTCATCGTGGAACTGGAGCTGCAAGGCACCCACCTGGGCAGTCTCCGCGGCGAGGAGCCGACGGGACGGTCCTTCCGGGTGCGCACGACGGCGTTCTTCGTGTTCGACGGCGCCCGCCTGGTCGGCAAGCGGGTCTACGGCGAGCAGGTCGGCCAGGCGCCCGCGCTGAGCAGGTGAGCCGAGGCGGGACAGGTGGGTGGCACGCGATTCGGGCCGCCACCCCCCGTTGCGGGGAGTGGCGGCCCGAAAAGATCCAGGTCCTGGTGGTGACCCGGATTAGGTCAGAGCGGTCGAACCGCCTGTGCTTGCGGGCCCTTCTGGCCCTGGCCGATCTCGAACTCCACCCGCTGGTTCTCTTCCAGGGTGCGGTAGCCGTTGCTCTGGATCTCCGAGTAGTGCACGAACACGTCGGCGCCACCGTTGTCCGGGGAGATGAAGCCGAAGCCCTTCTCCGCGTTGAACCACTTGACGGTGCCCTGAACTGCCATCTTGCTACTTCTCCTCTAACAGGTGCCGGATCGCGCTTGCGACCACCGGGTCAGCTAGGGCCCCGGCCCTTCCTGGCGAGGAAAGTTCGGCGCCCGCAACTCCGTTCCGCGAGCGTGGTGGAACACGAACACAGAAAGGTACGACCGAAGACAGTCAACCATGAGATCCCGCCGGCAGTCGAGCGGAAGAATGCGGCGAGTCGCACTGCTACGGTGGGCGAGGTTGCGCTCACAGGGGGTTCCCGATGCCTGAACCGATGCTGGTCTCCATCGCCGCTTCGCTCGCCACGCGGGCCGTCGCCGGCTTGTACGAGCTGGTGCGCGCGAAGTTCGCCGACGATCCCGCAGCCACTGCGGCCCTCACCGCCGCCGAAGGCGCGGCCGAGGACTCGCCGCAGGTCAGGGACCTGAGCGAGGCGTTGGAGCGGACCGTCGAGGCGGATCCCGGGTTCGGCTCCGAGCTGCGCGCCCACCACGCCGTCACGCAGAGCGGTCGGGTGTCCAACCAGATCTCCGGCACGGTGCACGGCAACGTCCTGCAAGCGGGCGACATCCAGGGTGGCGTCAGCTTCAAGTAGCCCCGGCGGGTGAAGATGGGGTGGTGTACTCGCTCCACCTGCCGCAAGCCCGGTTGCTGTTCTTCTTCCTCGGGCTGGTGCTCACCTTCGTGTTCATCAGGATCAGCGTCCGGCTGATCCGGGCCAAGGTGCGTTGGTGGCCGGGCAACATCACCCCTGGTGGCACGCACATCCACCACGTCGTCTTCGGTGCCGTCTTCATGCTGCTCGGCGGCGTGATCGGGCTGGCGGCGCCGGACGACGAGCACGGGGTGCGGGTTGCCGCAGCGGCCCTGCTCGGCGTCGGCGCGGCCCTGGTGCTCGACGAGTTCGCGCTGATCCTGCACCTGCGCGACGTGTACTGGACCAAGGACGGCCGGCTGTCGGTCGACGCGGTGTTCCTGGCCATCGGCATGACCGGCCTGCTGCTGCTCGGCGCCCGACCGCTGGGCTACGACGAGTTCTACGGCGAGGGCGTGGCCCTGCGGGTGCTGATCATCCTGGTCAACCTCGGGTTCGCCATCGTGGCGCTGCTCAAGGGCAAGGTGTGGACCGGGCTGCTCGGCCTGCTGGTGCCCGTGCTGCCGGAGATCGGCGCGGTGCGGCTGGCCCGCCCCGGCTCGCCGTGGGCCCGCTGGCGGTACACCGAGGGCTCCCGCAAGCTGCGCCGCGCGTACCGCCGGGAGGCCCGCATCCGCCAGCCGCTGATCCTGGTGAAGATCCGCGTGCAGGAGTTCATCTCCGGGCGGCACGACGAGGAGGCCTAGACCTCCGGCTTCGCGTAGTCGTAGGTCAGCCACCGCACCGGACGGCCGGTGAACAGCACGAACGTGCCCGACGGGTCGGCGGTCTCCGACTCCGCGAACACCCGCGCGTCCGGGTCCGGCAGGTACCGGCTCGTCACCGCGTACACGTCGTCGGTCGACGGCGCGCGGTCCGCGCGTTCCACCACGCACTCGGCGGTCACGTACCGGTACGGGTAGCTCGGCTGCTGCACGTTCAGGCTGAACGCGCCCGCCCGTTCCAGCAGCCGGGTCTTGCGGGCCGCGCGGCCCCGCGTGCCGGTGAAGAACGTGATCCGGCCGTCGCGGTAGGCGTAGAACACCGGCACGGTCAGCGGAGGGCGGTCGTCGGTGGCGACGCTGAGCACGGCGACGTGCGGCCGGCCGAGGAACTCGTCGCGTTCGGCGTCGGTCATGCCGCTCACGGCGGTCAGACCTCGTACTCGTCGCGCAGGCGCAGCCACGCCATGGTCGGGGTCTGCGGCCAGCCCTCGGGCGAGTCCTCCCACTCCTCCTGGCGGCCGTACGGGGTGAGGTCGAGCAGGTTGAAGTCCATCCGCAGCCGGTCGACGCCGCGCGCGGTGGTGAAGTAGGTGCGGAACACCTCGTCGCCGTCGCGCAGGAACACGCTCAGGCCGAAACCCCCGCCCAGGCCCAGCTCGTCGTAGAACGCCTGGCGGGCCGAGTACCACGGCACGGTCCAGCCCATCCGCTCGCGCACGGGGGCGATCTCGTCCTGCGGCGCGCGCGACATCAGGATCAACGTGGTGTCGCGGGCGTTGAGGTGCACCTGGTCGGCGAGGTTGTCGGTGAACGAGCCGCAGCCCGAGCACAGCCAGTCCTGCCCCGGCGCGAGCATGTGGTGGTAGGCGACCAGCTGCCGACGACCGGCGAACAGGTCCGTGAGGCCCACCACGGCGCCGTCGGGCGCGGTGAACTCGTGGTCGGCGGCCAGCCGGACCATGGGCAGCCTGCGGCGTTGCGCGGCCAACGCGTCCAGCGCGCGCGTGAGCTCCTTCTCCTTCACCAGCAGTTCGTCACGGGCGGCCTGCCACTCCCGCGGCGAGACGACGGTCGGTCGAGCCATCACACACCTCCAAGTTCCCTGAGGGAACTGACCCTACCGCAATCAGTTCCTTGAAGGAACTCATTGGACTACACTCGGCCCCGTGACGCAGCGGACCCGGTTCGGCGACATGGCCTGCTCGATCGCGCGGACCATGGACGTCATCGGCGAGCCGTGGTCACCGCTGATCCTGCGGGACGTCTACGTGGGCATCTCCCGCTTCGAGCAGCTCCAGGAGGACCTCGGCATCTCGCGCAAGGTGCTCGCCGAGCGGCTGAGGTGGCTGGTGGAGCAGGACGTGCTGGAACGGCGCGAGTACTCGGCCAAGCCGCCGCGCCACGAGTACGCGCTCACGGCCAAGGGCACCGAGCTGGTCGCCCTGCTGATGGTGATGGTGCGCTGGGGCGACCGCTGGACGGCGGGCGAGGCGGGTCCGCCCGTGCTCTACCGCCACCACGAGTGCGGCCGGCTCGCGCACGTGGAGCTGCGCTGCTCGGAGTGCGGCGGCCCGATGGAGCCGACCGACATCGACGTGCTGCCCGGCCCCGGCATCGCCGCGCCGGTGCCGACTAGTTGACCAGGATGCCCAGCTCGGCGCAGTCGTCGGCGGTGTCGCCCGCGCACAGGTCCACCGGCTTGACCACGCTCTCGGCCACCAGCGCCCGCACGTTGTCCCGGGTGATCAGGTCCGCGCCCAGCAGCACCGACTTCACGTCCCGCTTCGCCACCAGGTCGCGGGTGTTGCCGGTGGCCAGGTCGTCGGCGCCGCTGAGGTCGCCCCGGGCCACCGCGATGGCCAGCCGGGCCGCCGCCTCGGCCTCGTCGCGGATCGGCTTGTAGACCGTCATGCACTGGTCGCCGCGCAGGATCGCGCGCAGGCCCTCGACCGTGGCGTCCTGGCCGGTCACCGGCACCCGGCCGGCCAGGCCCTTGGCCTTGAGCACCTCGATGGCCGCGGCGGCCAGCCCGTCGTTGGCGGCGACCACACCGTCCACCGCGCCGCCGTTGGCCGCCAGCATCTGCTCGAACGCGGCCTTGCCGAGCACCGGGTCCCACTTGTCCACCGGCTTGCTGTCGACCAGCTTCAACGCGCCGGTGTCGTACTTGGGGCCGAGCTTGCGGCGCTGGCCGTCGAAGAACAGGGTGGCGTTGTTGTCCGTCGGCGCGCCCTGCAGCTCGATGATCCGCGCGCCCTGCCTGTCGCCCAGGCACCTCAGCAGGCCCTCGGCCTGCAACTCGCCCACGTTGAGGTTGTCGAACGAGACGTAGTACTCGGCCTGCCCGCCCAGGCTGATGCGGTCGTAGTTGATGACCGGGATGCCCGCGTCCTTGGCCTTGCGCTCGACCTCGGCGCCGCCCTCGGGGCTCAACGGCGTCGTCATCAGCACCTTCACCCCGCGGGCGATCATCGCGTCGGCGATGCTGGCGAACTTCGTCTCGTCGCCCTCGGCGTTCTCGATCACGCCCTCGATGCCCGCGAAGCTCAGCGCTTGCAGCAGCAGCGGCCGGTCCTGCTCCTCCCACCGGTCCGACGACGAGCGGTCCGGCAGGATGACGCCGACGACCGGCCTGGCCGCACGACTGCCCGTGGGAGGCGCGAGGGGGTCGACCGACGTCCCGCACGCGGCGGCCGACAGCACGAGCAGACCGCAGGACACCGCTGTGACAAGCCTTCGCATTCGCCAACCCCTTGCGCGGGCACTTCGCCGTGGACGGCGGAAATACGGAATGTTGCGGAATTCCATCCTTCCGGGTGCGGGTTCGTCAAGACGTAGCAACGCCACAGCTCCGAATGGTCCGCGCCATTCGCCGTGCGGGCCTCCCCGGAGCATCGAAGCCGCAGGTCGAAGCGTTACAATGACCATTATCACGCTCCGCACCCGATTGGTCACGGAGCCGGCAGGTGCGAAAAGGGGACTCCCGTTCGGACGATTTCTGTGCGATGGTGTCGCCTGCCGAACCCTGGCCGGGTGTGTGAGGAGTAGCAGCGTGAGAATCGTCCCCGCAGCGCTGGTGGCCGTGGCCGCCGCGGCGTTGCTCGCCTTGGGCGCCGGGTCCGCCGCCGCCGAACAGGCCACGCCGGACCACGCCGTCGCCGTTGCCGGTTCCAGCATCCTGGTCGACAACCGCGACATGTAGCGGCACACGACGATCCCCGCCCACCGGTTCACCGGAGGGCGGGGATCGTCGCGTCTGGGGAACGTCTGGGGAACTCAGCCCAGCGCGGTGCCCAGGGCCTGCCAGTCCAGCACCGGCGCGGCCAGGTCGCGGATCGCGGCCAGCAGCCCGAGCCGGGCCCGCCGCACGTCGGCGTCCTCGGCCATCACCAGCACCTCGTCGAAGAACGTGTTCACCGGCCCGGTCAGCCCGGTCGCGGCGGCGGCGAACGCGGCCAGGCCCGTGACGCCGGCGGGCACGTCGGCCAGCGCCTTGTGCAACGCCACCTCGGCGGGCTCCACCAGCGCCTGCGGCTCGTACTCGCCGACGGTGTCCGCGGGCACGATCCGCCGCACCCGCTGCAAGGCCGCGACCAGCGCGGCGAAGTCCGGGTCGCCCGCCAGCGCGGTCAGCTCGGCCAACGTCGTGTCGGCCACCGCGGGCGCGTCGGCCAGCGGCAGCACGGCGTTGACGAACCGGTGGTCGTGCCCGGCGTCGAGCAGCTGCTGCTCGTAGCGCCGCACGGTGAACTCGCGGGCGGTGTCCAGCGCCTCGGCCGACACCTCCACCTCCTGGGCGGCCAGCGCCAACGCCCTGGTCACCGTGACGTCCTTCAGATCCGGGAACGCCCGCAGCACGCTCACCGCACCCAGCGCAGCCCGGCGCAGCCCGAACGGGTCGGAGCTGCCGGTCGGGTTGGCCCCGATGCCGAACAGCCCGGCCAGCAGGTCGAACCGGTCGGCCAGGGACAGCAGGGCGCCGGCCGTGGACGACGGCAGCGCGTCACCCGCCGAGCGCGGCAGCTCCATCTCGTACAGCGCCTGCGCGACCTGCGGCGTCTCCCCCGCCCGCTCGGCGTACTCGCGGGCCATCACCCCGGCCAGGCTGGACAGCTCGATCACCATCTGCGAGCCCAGGTCGAACTTGGCCAGCTCGCCCGCCCGCGCCAGGGTGTCGTCGGCCGCGCCGACCACCTCGGCGAGCCGCTGCCCGAGCGCCGCGATCCGACCCGCCCGGTCGGCCATCGAGCCCAGCTTGTCGGCGAAGGTCAGCTTCTCCAACCCGGCCTTCATGTCGGCCAACGGCGTGCGCAGGTCGGCCCGCCAGAAGAACGCCGCGTCCTCGTACCGGGCGCGCAGCACGGCCTCGTTGCCCGCGCGGACCAGGTCGACGTCCACCTCGCCGTTGGCCACCGCGACGAAGTGCGGCAGCAGCGAGCCGTCCGCCGCGCGCACCGGCAGGTAGCGCTGGTGCTTGCGCATCACCGTGGTGAGGATCTGCGCGGGCAGCTCCAGGTAGCGCTCCTCGAACGAGCCCAGCAGCGGCGTCGGCCGCTCGACCAGGTTGGTGACCTCGTCCAGCACGCCCTCGAAGTCGACGACGCCGCCCACCGACGCGGCCAGCTCCTCGGCGCGCGCCACGATCGCCGCACGCCGCCGTTGCGCCGAGGCGTCGATGCCGTGCCCGGCCAGGAACTCCAGGTAACCGTCCGCGTCGGACACCTCCACCACCGGCACGTCGGCGGTGCGGTGCACGCGGGTCTTCGGTTCGGCCGCCAACGACGACACCGCGACCGGCACCGGCGTGGTGCCGAGCAGGGCGAGCAGCCAGCGGATCGGGCGGGTGAACGACAGCTTCGGGTCGTTCCACTTCATGTTCTTCTCGGCGCGCAGCTCGGACACCACCTCGCCGAGCAGCCCGCTGAGCACCTCGACCGCGCCGCGACCGGGGTCGGTGCGCACCAGGGCGACGTGCTCGACGCCGTTCTCGGTGACCCGGCCGAGCGCGTCGACGTCCACGCCCTGACCGCGGGCGAAGCCCTGCACGGCCTTGGTCGGGTTGCCGTCGGCGTCGAACGCGGCGGACACGCGGGGGCCGCGCACGGTCTTCTCGGCGTCCGGCTCGCGCGGCGCCACGTCGGGCACCAGCACCACGACCCGGCGCGGCGTGCCGTGCACCTCGACCGCACCGTGCGCCAGCCGGGTCGCGCCCAACTTGTCCGCCACGGCCTTGCCCACGGCGTCGACGGTGCGCGTCACCTCGGCGGGCGGCAACTCCTCGGTGCCGATCTCGAACAGCAGCGTGCCGGCCTCGGTGACCTCGGCGAACGCGTCCGGCACCGGGGCGGCGGCGGGCGCTTCGGCGAGTCCCAGCGGGTGGCCCAGCTCCTCGCGGCGGGCCGCCCACAGCCCGGCGACCTCGCGGGCCAGGCCGCGCATCCGGCCGAACGCGCGGGCCCGCTCGGTGGTGCTGATGGCGCCACGCGCGTCGAGCACGTTGAACGCGTGCGAGCACTTCAGCACGTAGTTGTGCGCCGGCACCGGCAGGCGCGCGTCGAGCATCCGGCGCGCCTCCGCGGCGTACTCCTCGAACAGCCGCTTGTTGGCCTCCACGTCGGCGTCGTCGAGGTAGTAGCGGCTCATCTCGTACTCGGCCTGGCCGAACGCCTCGCCGTAGGAGATGCCGGGCGCGTAGGCGATGTCCTTGAAGTGGCCGACGCCCTGCAGGGCCATCATGATGCGCTCGATGCCGTACGTGATCTCCACCGACACCGGGTCGAGCGACATGCCGCCCGCCTGCTGGAAGTAGGTGAACTGGGTGATCTCCAACCCGTCCAGCCACACCTCCCAGCCCAGGCCCCACGCGCCCAGCGCGGGCGAGGCCCAGTTGTCCTCCACGAACCGCACGTCGTGCGCCCGGACGTCGATGCCCAGCGCTTCGAGGCTGCCCAGGTACAGCTCCTGGGGGTTACCCGGGTCGGGCTTGAGGATGACCTGGAACTGCGTGTGGGTCTGCAACCGGTTCGGGTTCTCGCCGTACCGCGCGTCGTCGGGCCGCACGCTGGGCTCCACGTAGGACACGCGCCAGGGCTCGGGACCCAGCACCCGCAGCACGGTGGCGGGGTTCAACGTACCGGCGCCGACCTCGGTGTTGTACGGCTGCACGACGACGCAGCCCCGTTCGGTCCAGTACTTGGTCAGCGCGAGCAGCGCATCCTGCATGGTCAGCACGGTGGCAGTCTACGAACGACCGCGGGTGGACCTCACAATCGGGTAACCGACCTGGTCAGCCCGGCCGCGGGCCGGTATCACCACGTCCGGCGCGGTGGCTGTGCGACATTGGTGGCAACCCGGGCGGCCCGCCACGCGTCCTTGGGGACGTACCCGGGTACATGGGAGGAGTGGGAGTGGACAACCGGCCGCCGAGGCCAGGCGAACCCGATGGGTTCCGCAGGCGACCTGTTCCCCCTCGGAGTCCTTCCGCAGGTCAACCGCCGCGCGGCCAGCAGCCGCCGCGGCGCTCCGAGCCGGGGGGTCGACTCGACCCGCCGCCGCGTCGCGGACCTGAGCGCCCGCCCGGCGGATTCGAGCGCCCGACCGGCGGACCCGTGCGCCCCACCGGTGAGCGCGGGCACGTGCCCGGCGAGCGGCCGAGGCGTCCCGCGACCGAGCCGGTGTCCGGCGAACGGCCGCGTCCGGGTGTGCCGCGCGGCGACGAGCGGGCCAGGGCGGGCAGCGAACCCGCCGGCCGCCCCAGGTCCGCCGAACGCCCCCGTCCCGCCGAGGAACGGCGCCCGGCCGCACCGCAGCGGGTCGGCCCTTCAGCTCAACGCCCCTCGGCTCAACGCCCTACAGGGCAACGGCCGCGGCCCGCGGGCGGTCGCACCGGTCCGCCGCGCCGCCGTCCGCCGGAGCGCCGCACGACCGGCGGCGCGATCTTCGGCCGGACGCTGCTCGCGCTGTTCTCCGTCGCCGTGCTGCTGGGCACCGGCTACGCGTGGGCGAACCTCAGCACGCTGCTGAGCAACATCAGCACCACCGACGTGATCAGCGACGAAGGCGGCGGCGAGAAGCCAGCCGACGGGTCGGTCGACATCCTCATGGTCGGCATGGACAGCCGCACCGACTCCAAGGGCAACCCGTTGCCCCAGGAGATCCTCAACGAGCTGCACGCGGGCAACGAGAACGACGGCGGTCTGAACACCGACACGCTGATCCTGATGCACGTGCCCAACGACGGCGGCAAGGCGGTCGCGGTGTCGTTCCCCCGCGACTCGTACGTGCAGATCGCCGGCGGCTACGGCCGACACAAGATCAACTCTGCCTACGGGTACGGCAAGAACGAGGCCAAGGCCCAGCTGGAGGGCCAGGGCGTCACCGACCCGGCGCAGCTGGAGGTCCAGTCCCGCCAGGGCGCCGCGAAGAACCTCATCACCACCATCGAGGACCTGACCGGCGTCACCATCGACCACTACGCCGAGATCAACCTGGTCGGGTTCTACGAGATCACCAAGGCCGTCGGCGGCGTGGACGTGTGCCTCAACCAGGCCACCCGGGACGACATGTCCGGCGCGAACTTCGCCGCCGGACCGCAGAAGATCCAGGGCCGCGAGGCGCTGGCGTTCGTCCGGCAGCGGTACGGGCTGCTGCGCGGCGACCTCGACCGCATCGTGCGCCAGCAGGTGTTCATGGCGGGTCTGGCCAAGCAGATCCTGTCCGCGGGCACGCTGTCGGACCCCGGCAAGCTCCGCGCCCTGATCGAGGCGCTGACCAAGTCGATCGTGCTGGACAAGGACTGGGACGTGCTGCGGTTCGCCACCCAGATGAAGGACCTGACCGGCGGCAACCTCAAGTTCGAGACGATCCCGACCGGCAACCCGGAGCTGGCCACGCCCGAGGACGGCATGGCGGTCGAGGTCAACGAGCGCGAGGTGAAGAAGTTCTTCAAGACCCTCAGCGCCGACCCCGGCGCGGTGGGCACCGTGCCGGTGGTCGACAACGCGACGGTGACCGTCGAGGTCCGCAACGCCTCCGGCTCGCCGGGCCTGGCCGGTCGGGTGCTCCAGGCGCTCGTGGCGGAGAGGTTCGTCGACGGCGGCGCCGACAACGCCGCGCCCATGGACACGTCGGTGGTCCGCTACGGCGTGGGCGGCGAGGCGGGCGCGGAGGCGGTGTCGGAGTCCCTGGGCGGCATCGACCTGGAGGAGGACCCCACCGTGCCGGCCGGTCACGTGCGCGTGTTCGTGGGCGCGGACTACTCCGGGCCGGGCACGCAGAACCTGGCCGGCCACCCGCTGGTCGGCCTGGACGGCGCGCGGCGGCAGCCGGACACGAGCACCACGACCGAACCGCCCATCACGGCGGACGGGGTGCGCTGCATCAACTGATCGTCTACTCGGGGGGACAGTCGTGAGGAGCATCGTCGGACGGATCCGCTGGCGGCGGGTACTGATCGCGCTGGGTCTGCTGGCGGTGCTCGCCGCCACGCCGTGGGTGTGGGTGCAGACCAGCAGCGCCGCCTACCGGCACGACGCGGCCGACGTGCCGGACGCCCCGGTGGCGCTCGTCCTCGGCGCGGGCCTGACCAGGTCGGGCACGCCCACGCCGTTCCTGGCGGGCCGGCTGGACGTGGCCGCCGACCTCTACCGGCGCGGCAAGGTGGAGGTGCTGCTGGTCAGCGGCGACAACAGCCGCACCGAATACGACGAGCCGACCGCGATGCGCACGTACCTCATCGGCAGGGGCGTGCCGGAGGACGTCGTGGTGGCCGACTACGCGGGCCTGGACACCTGGGACTCGTGCACGCGGGCCAAGCGGATCTTCGGCGTCGAGCGCGCGACCGTGGTGACCCAGGAGTTCCACCTGCCCCGCGCGGTGGCGCTGTGCCGTTCGGCGGGCATCGAGGCGTTCGGCGTGGGGCACGACACGTCCGACCGGGCGTCGACCACCGCCTACGGGCACTTCCGGGAGGTGTTCGCGGCGGGCAAGGCGATGTGGGACGGCGTCGTGGCCAAGCCCGACCCGCGCTTCCTCGGTCCGCGCGAGATCGGCGTAACCAGCGCTTTGGAGCGCTGAAACGCTACTTTCGGTACGACTTCGTTAGCCCGATCGGGCGATAAATCGGACATCTCGCGTAAGCAACCGCGTTGTCGCGCTTTCCATCTGCGTGGGGTCGGTCGGGGCCCCGGGGGAGCGGGAGGATCGACGGTGCAGATCGACACAGGGGCGTACCAGCGCGTGCTCGGTGATGAGCTCCGCAGCCTTCGCAAGCAGCGCGGATGGACCCGCAAGGAGCTCAACCGCCGGTTGCAGAGCGAGATCTCGCTGCAAACGCTGGCGACCTACGAGCTGGGCACCCGCCAGTGCTCGGTGGTCCGGTTGGTGGAGATCTGCGTCGCGCTGGGCGTGCCCGCGCACCAGGTGCTGGCGCGCGTGCACGAACGGGTGTTCGGTGACGCGCCGGCCGGGCACCTCTCGGTCGACCTGGCCACGGTCGTCGCCGACACGCGACCGCAGCTGATGCCGCTGCGCCGCTGGGCGCAGGGCAGGCTCGCGCACCTGGTGCCCGGCCAGCCGCCCGAGGTGCACCTCGACCTGCCCGCGCTGGAGTACATGGCCCAGTTGTGCCAGCTCAGCACGGTGGACCTGATCCGGACCCTGCGGGAGTTGGACCACCACCGGCACCGGTAGCATCGGGGGATCTCCCTCCCCTGACGGATGCAGGAAGTCGGTTGCCGAACACTCCAGGTGCAGACCCAGCCCGCCTGCCGCTGCGCACCGCGGCGGCCGTGCGACTGGGCAACATGAGTTCCAAGCTGTCGCAGAAGATGGGTCTGGGCGCCGGCGGCATGATCGGCGGCCGGGTCGCGCTGCGGCTCGACCCGCAGGCGTTGGCGCACTTGACGTCCGGTCGCTCGGTCACCCTGGTGACCGGCACCAACGGCAAGACCACCAGCACGATGATGCTCAGCCGCGCCGTGTCGTTCCTGGGCGAGGTCGCCACCAACCACGGCGGCGCCAACATGCCCGACGGGCACGTGACCGCGCTGTCCAAGCAGCCCGACGCGCCGTACGCGGTGCTGGAGGTCGACGAGGGGTACTTCCCCGAGGTCGTGCGGGCCGCGTCGCCCGCGGTGGCGGTGCTGCTCAACCTCAGCCGCGACCAGCTCGACCGGGTCGGCGAGGTGCGCACCATCGAGAAGTCGCTGCGCACGGCGCTGGCCTCGGTGACCGGGGTCGTGGTGGCCAACTGCGACGACATCATGGTGACGTCCGCGGCGCGCGACTCGGCGAACGTGGTGTGGGTGTCGACCGGGACGGGCTGGCACAACGACGCCGCCTCGTGCCCGCGGTGCGGCGACCCGATCCGCTGGCAGGGCGAGCACTGGCACTGCACCGGGTGCGACCTGGCCCGGCCGCGGCCGCAGTGGGTGACCGGTGACGGGTTCCTGGTCGCGCCGAACGGCGTGAAGGTGGAGCTGTCGCTGCGGCTGCCCGGCAAGTTCAACCAGGCCAACGCGGTGATGGCGGCGGCGGCCGCGGCGGCGCTCGGCGTGCCCGTGGAGGAGGCCGTGCAGCGGTTGCGCGCGGTGTCCAACGTGGCCGGTCGGTACCGGACGATCCAGCGGTCCGGGCACCGGGCCCGGCTGCTGCTGTCCAAGAACCCGGCCGGGTGGAGCGAGACGTTGACCGTGGTCCGCGAGGCCGACCACCCCGCCGTGCTCGTGATCAACGCGCACGAGGCGGACGGGCGCGACCTGTCGTGGCTGTGGGACGTGCCGTTCGAGCGGTTGCGCGGGCGGCAGGTGATCGCGTCCGGCGAGCGGGCGACGGACCTGGCCGTCCGGCTGACCTACGCCGAGGTCGAGCACACGATCGTGCCGGACCCGCTGCTGGCGATCGACGCCATGCCGCCCGGGCCGGTCGAGGTGATCGCCAACTACACCGCATTCCGCGACCTGAACGCGAGGGCCGCCCAGTGAGCACCAGCAAGGTCCAGATCGCGCTCGTGCTGCCCGACCTGCTCGGCACGTACGGCGACTTCGGCAACGCGGTCGTGCTGGAGAAGCGGATGACGTGGCGGGGCATCCCCGCCGAGATCGTGAACATCCGGTTCGGCGAGCCGGTGCCGGACTCGTGCGACATCTACGTCGTCGGCGGCGGTGAGGACACGGCGCAGACGTTGGCCGTGCGGCACCTGCGCGAGCACCCCGGGATGCAGCGGGCGGCGGCGCGCGGGGCGGTGATCCTCGGCGTGTGCGCGGGGATCCAGATCTTCGGCGAGTCGTTCACCCGGGCCGACCAGGTGACCCACCCCGGTCTCGGGTTGATCGACTCGACCTCGCACGCGGGCGGCAGCCGTGCCATCGGCGAGGTCATCGCGACGCCGGCCGACGGCCTGTTCGAGGGCATGCTGACCGGCTTCGAGAACCACCAGGGCCGCACCGTGCTGGGGCCGTCCGCCCGACCGTTGGCGCACGTCAAGGTGGGTACGGGCAACGACGGCTCGGTGGAGGGCGCGGTCCAGGGCCGGATCCTGTGCACCTACCTGCACGGTCCCGTGCTGCCGCGCAACCCGCAGATCGCCGACCTGCTGATCGAGTGGGCCACCGGCGCCAAGCTCGGACCCCTCGACCTGCCCGACGTGACCCGCCTGCGCACCGAACGCGCCAAGGCCGCCGGCGTCTGACCGTACGACTCTCGCGGCTTGAACGTAGGACTCTCGCGAGAGTCCTACGTTCAAGCCGCGCGTGTCCTACGTTCGGAACGCGCGTGTCCTACGTTCGGAACACCCGAGTTCAACGCTCAGGCGGGGACGCGGGTGCGGCGGGCGCGGGTCAGGGTGTAGTCCTCGGCGCGGACGGTCTTGGTGCGCATCCAGTAGCGCCAGGTGAAGCCCGGCCAGACCGTGCGGTTGATGCCCTGCGCGTCGAGGTACCAGCTCCGGCAACCGCCCTCGGTCCACACGCCCTTGGACAGCTTGCGCTGCAACTGCCGGTTGAACCGCGCCTGGACCTCCGGCCGCACGTCGAGCTCGTCGGCGTCGTGGCGGTCGAGCAGCTCAAGGCACTGGCGCACGTACCGGATCTGCGACTCGATCATGAACACCACCGAGTTGTGCCCAAGCCCCGTGTTCGGGCCGAGCAGGAAGAACAGGTTCGGGAAGCCCGAGACGGTGATGCCGTAGTACGTCTCGATGCCCTGCGCACGCCACTGCGCGGCCAGGTCGACGCCACCCTTGCCGGTGATGTCCAGGTAGTCGAACGAGTCGACCACGTGGAACCCCGTGCCGTAGATGATCACGTCGACCTCGTGCTCGACGCCCGCCCGGTCGACCACGCTGTTCGCCCGCACCTCGGCGATGCCGTCGGTCACCAGGTCCACGTTCGGCTTGCTCAACGCCGGGTAGTAGTCGTTGCTGATCAGCACCCGCTTGCAGCCCATGGTGTAGTCGGGCGTCAGCTTGGCCCGCAACGCCTCGTCGGGCACCTGGCCGCGCATGTGCCGCCGCGCGATGTTCTGCGCGAACTCCATGATCTTCGGGTTCACCGCGAAGCCGAGCGCGCTCGACTCGCGCGTCCAGTACACGAAGTTGCGGTACAGGCGCTGGGTGACCGGCAACGCCCGGAACAGCTTCTGCTCCCACGTGTTGATGGCCCGGTCGATCTTGGGCATGATCCACGGCGGTGTGCGCTGGAACACCGTCAGCCGACCGACCTCGTCGGCGATCCGCGGCACGAACTGGATCGCGCTCGCGCCCGTGCCGACCACGGCGACCCGCTTGCCCCTGAGGTCGTAGTCGTGGTCCCACTCGGCCGAGTGGAACGTCTTGCCCCGGAAGTCCTCGATGCCGGGCAGGGCCGGCACGTTCGGGATGTGCAACGCCCCCACGCCCGCGACCACGGACCTCGCCGTGTAGGTGTCACCGTTCTCGGTGCTGACGTGCCAGACCTTCGCGTCCTCGTCCCACCGCGCGCCGCTGACCTTGCTGTTGAACCGGATGTGCTCGCGCAGCCGGTACTTCTCGGCCACGCGCTTGAGGTAGTCCCAGATCTCCGGCTGCCGGGCGAACATGCGCGACCAGCGCGGGTTCAGCTCGAACGAGAACGAGTACATGTGGGACGGGACGTCGCACGCGCAGCCGGGGTAGGAGTTGTCCCGCCAGGTGCCGCCGAGGTCGCTCGCCTTCTCCAGCACGACGAAGTCGCGCTCCCCGGTGCGCTTCAGCTCGATCGCCATGCCCAGGCCGGAGAAGCCCGTGCCGACGACCAGGACCTTGACCTCTCGGTGCACGCCCGTCTCCTCCCGGTCGACTTATGTACTCCCGAGTAGGTTACTCGAAGTAAGTTACCTCCGGTAGTCTCGACTTCGTGACCACCACCGAGCCACGCCGGCGGCGGATGCCCAAGGCGCAGCGCAAGGCGCAGATGCTCGACATCGCCGAGGGCGTCTTCGCCGAACGCGGGTACCTCGCGGCGTCGATGGACGAGATCGCCGAACGGGTCGGGGTGTCCAAGCCGATGCTCTACGAGTACTTCGGCTCCAAGGAGGGCCTGCTCATCGGCTGCATCCACCGGGCGCGCACGGAGCTGCTCGACCGCACGCAGCAGGCGATCACCGGCGCGGACGGGCCGGAGGACGTGCTGCGGCGCGGCCTGATGGCGTTCTTCGAGTTCATCGCCGAGCACAAGCAGTCGTGGTCGCTGCTGCGGCAGGAGGCGGCGATCACCGTGCCGTCGGCGGTGGAGGAGGTCGAGGGCATCCGGCGGCAGCAGACCGACCTGATCGCGGCCGTGATCGGCAGCTTCGAGTCCGATGTGGACCCGGTGGAGGCCGAGGCGTTCGCGGAGATCGTGGTGGGGTCGACCGAGCGGTTGGCGCTGTGGTGCGAGCGCAGGCCCGAGGTGGGGCCTGCGCTCGCGACGGCCTACGTCATGGAGGTCGTGTGGCGGGGTGTGGCGAGCCGGCTCACGGCTTGAGCGCCACCCGTCCGGTCACGCGCGACGCCGGCGGCCGAACAGCAGCAGGAGTCCGCCGAACAGCAGCACGACCAAGCCGCCGATGCCCGTCCACAGTGGCGTGGCGCCGGTCGAGGCCAACGCGTGGCTCGCGGACGACGACACCGCGCGTGGGGGTGCACCGGCGGGCACGGTGGTCATGAGCGGCACGGTGCTCGTCGTGGTCGTCGCGCTCGTCGTCGTGGTGACCGGGGTGGTCGACGTGGTCAACGTGGTCGAAACGGCGGACGTGCCGCCGACGTTCGTGGTGGACGTCGAGGTCGCGGACGTGCCCGAGACGTCGGTCGTCGTGGTGGTCGCGCCGGTGGACGTCCCGCCGGTCCACGGCGTCGTGGTCGTCGCGTGAGTCGTGGTGGTCGTCGTGGCCTTGGTCGTGGTGACCTTGGTCGTCGTGGTGTGGCACGGAGGATCCCCGCGGTGCTTGCACACGTCACCCCGGACCTGGTCGTCCCACCCCCCGGGCACCCGCCAGGGCGGATCGGCCAACGCCACGCCCGGCGCCACCAGCAGCCCGAACACCAAGCAAACCGCCACGCTCATCCGACGACTCATCAGGACCTCCCGGACCAAAGGGTGTTGCTCCGAATGGTCTATCGGCCGCGTACAGCCGTGCGTTACCGCACGTGTACGGTGCGTGCATAACTTGAGGATTGGGCCATTCGGGCTAAGCCGCCAGGGCTCGCCCGCGATGGGAAAGACCGGCGATGCCAGCCGGGACGCAGGTCAGCTGGGGGAGACCACCGATGAGAGGCCGACGCATGCCCAAACTCCCCATCACCGCGAACTACCGACGTGCCGGCGACGACTGGGCGATCACCGTGCGTGCCGCCGGCAAGGAGCTCGACGCCACCGCGCCGGGCCTGATCGCGGCCAGACTCGCGGCCGACCAACTGGTCGACGAGATCGCGCCGGGGTGCGCCGACCGTGCCGTCGTGCACCTGCTGGACGGCGACGCGCTCGCGTTCTCGGTCGCCTACCTGCACACGCGCGCGGGCCTCGCGCCACCGCCGACGGGGTGAACCCGAAGCCGCGCCACGCACGGGCAGGTGGTCGAAGCCCGATTCCGGGTGCTCCGGCCTAGGATGTCCGGCCAAAGGCGACAGGAGCGCGAAATGGCCACACCGGTGTACAGCGGGGCGTCTCGGACCCCGCAGCGGGGCAGACCGAGAGACGCCAGCCGGGACGACGCGTTGCGACAGGCCGCGCTGGAGGTGATGGCCGAAGTCGGGTACCGCGCGCTGACGATGGACGCCGTCGCGGCGCGCGCCCGTGCGGGCAAGGCGACCATCTACCGGCGGTGGGAGTCGAAGCTCGACCTGGTGATCGACACGTGCACGCAGTTGGCGCAGCGGAACCTGGCCGAGCCGGACACCGGTTCACTCGCGGGCGACCTGCGGGAGTTCCTGAGCGCGTTCGCCGCGTTCCTGTCCGGCCCGATCGGCAAGGCGGCCCAGGCGCTGGTCGGCGAGCTGCCGCACGAGCCCGAGCTCGCCTCGGCGTTCCGCGAGACGTTCCTGACCGCCCAGCGCAACGTGCTGCGGGGCATCCTGGACCGTGCCGAAGAGCGTGGCGAACTGCGCCAGGACGCGCCGCGCGGCCTGGCGGTCGAGCTCGCGGGCGCGGCCCTGATCTACCGGCTGATGCTCACCGGGGAACCGCTGGACCTGCCCTTCGTGGACCGCTTGGTGGACCAGGTGCTGCTGCCCCTCGTCGCCAAGGGGCAGTAGGCGACCTCAGCGGAAAAGCTTGCGCAGCAAGGCGAACCCGACGAGCACGGCCACCGCGATCAGCGAGTACTTGATCCTGGGCTCGTCGAACTTCGCGCGCACGCTCTGTTTGCCGGACTCGACGAAGCGCTGGGGATTCGCCCTCGTCCCCAGCTCGTCGAGGGTCACCGCCAGCGCGTTGCGCGCCTGCTCGATCTCACGCTGGATGGTGTCGGGATCGCGAGCCACATCTCCTCCTAGCTGCTCCGTGACCACAACCGTAGTTGAGACGCGGGAACGACGTTGACCGGACCGGTCGAGGAGTGCTTTTATAACGCTGTTTCCATTCAATGGAGGAGCGTCATGGCCGCCATCCGGTTGTCCCCCGCGTCCCGTCGCCTGGCGGGTGTGCTGTTGCTGAGCGTCGTCGGCGTCGAGTTCGGCGGTCGGTTCCTGACCACCGTGGCGCAGGGTGAGGTCGAGCTGACCGAGTTCCAGCAGTCGTTCTTCCGGGCCGGGCACGCCCACGCGGGCGTGCTGTTGATCCTCGGCTTGGTGTGCCTGCTGTACGCCGACGTGGCGGACGTGCGCGGCCCGTGGGGTTGGGTGACCCGGCTGGGCGTGCCGGTCGCCGCGCTCCTGATGCCGGCGGGGTTCTTCTTCTCCGCCACGGGAGAGGGCGTGACGCGGGCCAACGGGCTGGTCGTGCTGCTCTACCTCGGTGGGCTGAGCCTGGCGGCGGGCGTGGCGTCCCTCGGCATCGGGCTGCTGAGGCCTGCCGATAAGCTGGCGACGACGGGCTCGTAGCCCAATTGGCAGAGGCACACGGTTTAGGTCCGTGCCAGTGAGAGTTCGAGTCTCTCCGAGCCCACGTCACCGGTCGCCCTCGGCGTTCGCCGCCGAGGGCGTTCAGGCCGCGTAGCGCAGGACTTCCAGCATCGACTGGGGGTCCACCGCGGCCGGGTCCGGTTCCTCGCAGGCGGCCAGCTCGGCGCGGATCGCGGCCACGTCCAGGCCGGTGCCGATCAGCACCAGCTCGGTGCGCCGCGGTCCCGGCCACGCCGAGCGCTCGAACCGCAGGAACGCGCCCACCGCGTGCAGGCCGAACCGCTGCCGGTGGCCCGGCACGTCGAACCGGACGAACCCCTTGATCCGGTACAGGCCCTTGGGGCGTGCGTCGAGGAACGCCATGAGCCGCACCGGGTTCATCGCACCGCCGGTGAACTCCACGCTGTCGTAGTGCACGTGGTCGTGCTCTTCGTCCACCAGGTCCTCGAAGGACAGTTGGCCGAACCGCTCGCGCGGCCGTGGGTCGAACAGCAGCGCCGGGTCCACCCGGCCGAACGACGAGTGGACCACGGGCACGCCCGGTTCGAGCCGGTCGATCTTCGCCGCGAGCGCGGACGCGTCACCGACCCGGTCGACCTTGTTCAGCACCACCAGGTCCGCCACGCGCAGGTGCCGGGCCAGGTCGTCCGGGAACTCCGCCGCGTCGACCAGCAGCACCAGGCCGCCGTAGGTCAGGCGGGGGTTCTCGCTCGCGAGCACCATCCGTGCCATGGCCTGCGGTTCGGCCAGGCCGCTCGCCTCGATCACGATCACGTCGACCAGCGGGGCGAGCTTGGCGAGCATGCCGTCGAGCTCGCTCACGTCGACCGCGCAGCACAGGCAGCCGTTGCTGAGCGAGACCGTGGAGTCGACCTGGCCGGCCACGCTCATCGCGTCGATGCCGATGGCGCCGAAGTCGTTGACCACGACGCCGATCCGGGTGCCGCGGCTGCCGCCGAGCAGGTGGTTGAGCAACGTGGTCTTGCCGGAGCCGAGGAACCCCGCGACCACGATCACCGGGATCCGCTTCACGCCGACCGATCTTACGGGTGCGCCTGAGCGTTGAACTCGGGGTACGCGAACGTAGGACACGCGCGTTCTGAACGTAGGACACGCGCGGGTTGAAGGTTGGACTCTCGCGGGGTCAGGGGATCATCAGGGTGATGAAGTGGTCCATGGCGGCGGTGACGGCCGGTTCGTCGTCGGTGGCGATCAGGTCGAGCAGGAGGCCCCGGGCGACGGCCAGGCCCAGGCGGGCGCGGGCGGCGGCGACGTCCGGCGGGTGGCCCAGGGAGCGCTGGATGGCGGCCACCGGTTCCAGCCAGTCGGTGACGATGCCGTCCAGCAGGGGTGTCGTGCCGGGGCGACCCTGGGCGGCTTGGGCGTAGAGCTCGAAGAACAGCCGTTCGTGGGCGCGCAGGGCCGGGTCGGTGAGCGTGCGCCAGAACGCGCGGGCGGCCTCGGCCGGGTCGTCGGTCGGCAGGGAGGCCAGCACGGCCCGCTGCCTCGCCTCCACCTCCCGCACCACCTCGACCAGCAGGCCCTCCATCGAGCCGAAGTGGTAGATGAGCATCCGGTGGCTGGTGCCGACGGCCTCGGCCAGCCGACGCAGGCTCAGGTCGCCCAGACCCCGCTCGGCCAGGTGCTCCACCACCGCCGTGAGCAGGCGCTGCCTGGCCACCCCTTGTTCCGTCATGTACCGGATGGTACATGTACCACATGGTACAGAGAGTGGACGTCACGGTGCGCAGCGCCGCACCGCCGGAACGGGTCTACCGCCTGGTCGCGGACAGTTCGACGTGGCCGAGGTGGTCGCCGGTGCTGCGGCACGAACGGGAACGCGCGGGTGATGCGAGTGGGGTCGGCGAGGTGCGGGTATTCCACAACAAAGGCCGCAAGGCCCGGACGAGGGAGGAGGTCGTCGAACTGACGCCGAACCGGCGGGTGGGCTACGTCCTGCTGTCAGGTCTCGCCATTCGCGACTACCAGGCGTTCATCGACCTCGAGCCGGACGGCGACGGGACGGCGATCCACTGGTACTCGTCGTTCGAGCCGAAGGCACGCGGGACGGGGTGGCTCTACCGCCTGGTGCTCCAGGCCGTGATCTCGCGGTACGCCCGGGGCCTGGCCGCACACGCCGCGCGCTGAACCACCGCGTCCGGCACTGGGGTTTTCCACACCCCGTCGTGCGGTCGGCTTCATGGTGACGGGCTCGGCGCGTTCGTAACGTGAAGACATGGATGTCGTCTCGTGGGTCACCGACCTGATGGAAGCGCTCGGCGCGCCCGGCGCCGGGATCGCGATCGCGCTGGAGAACTTGTTCCCGCCCCTGCCGAGCGAGTTGTTCCTGCCGATGGCCGGGTTCACCGCGAGCCAGGGCAAGATGAACCTGTTCGCCGCGATCCTGTGGACCACCACCGGCTCGGTCGCCGGCGCCCTCGCGCTCTACTACCTGGGTGCCGCGCTCGGCCGTGACCGGATCAGGGCCATCGCGCAGCGGATGCCGCTGATGAAGGTGTCCGATGTGGACCGGTCCGAGGAGTGGTTCGCCCGGCACGGCAAGGCGACGGTCTTCTTCGGCCGGATGGTCCCGATCTTCCGCAGCCTCATCTCCATCCCGGCGGGGGTGGAGCGGATGCCGCTGCCCGGTTTCCTGCTGCTGACCGCGGCGGGCAGCCTGATCTGGAACTCCGCGCTGATCCTCGCCGGGTACGTGCTCGGCGAGAACTACCACCTCGTCGAGCGGTACATGGGGATCGTGTCCAAGGTGGTGCTGGTCCTGGTGGCGCTGGCCGTGGTGTGGTTCGTGGTGTCCAGGCTCACCCGCAAGGACAAGGGCAAGTCGGACGACGAGCCGGCTCACGCGCGCAAGTAGCGCAGGATCGCCAGCACCCGCCGGCTGTAGCCGTCCACATCGGACAGGCCGAGCTTGTCGAAGATCGAGTTGATGTGCTTCTCCACCGCGCTGCGCGACACGTGCAGCCGGGACGCGATCGCGTTGTTCGTGTGCCCCTCGGCCATGAGCGCCAGCACCTGCCGCTCCCGCTCGGTCAGCACGTCCAACGGGTGGCTCTTGCGGGCCAGCAACCGCCGCACCACCTCCGGGTCGAACGCCACGTCACCCGCGCCGACCCGGCGCAGCGCGTCCAGGAACTCCTCCACCTGGACCACCCGGTCCTTGAGCAGGTAGCCCACGCCGTCGGCGTGCTCGGTGAGCAGGTCGACGGCGTAGCGCTGCTCGACGTACTGCGACAGCACCAGCACGCCGACGCCCGGGAACCGCCTGCGGATCTCCAACGCGGCCTTCAGGCCCTCGTCGGAGTTCGTGGGCGGCATCCGCACGTCGGTCACCACGACGTCCGGCAGGTGCGCCGCCACCGCGCTGATCAGCGCTTCCGCGTCGCCAACGGCGGCGGGCACCTCGTGGCCCTCCTCGACCAGCAGCCGCACCAGGCCCTCGCGCAGCAACGTCGAGTCCTCCGCCAGGATCACCCGCACGGTACCTCCGCGGTGATCACCGTGGGGCCGCCCGCCGGGCTGGCCACGCCGAACGCGCCGTCCAGCGCGAGCACCCGCCGGTGCAGGCCCGCCAGCCCGCCGCCCGCCGGGTCCGCTCCCCCGACGCCGTCGTCCGCGACCCGCACGCGCACCGCGCCCGCCTCCTCGGTGATGTCCACGTCGATCATGGTCGCACCCGAGTGCTTGGCCGCGTTGGTCACCGCCTCGCACACCACGAAGTACACCGCCGTCTCGACCTGCGGCGCGGCGTCGAGCGGCGCGCACCGGATCCGCACCGGGATCGAGGACCGGTCCGCCACCGCCTCCAGCGCGTCGACCAGGCCCAGCGAGTCCAGCGCCGCCGGGTAGACCCGCCAGGCGACCTCGCGCAGGTCCTCCAGCACGTGCCGGGACTCCTCGTGGGCCTGGGCCAGCAGGTCGTCGGCGTGGTCGGGGTGGCGGCGGGCGCGGCCGAGCAGCATGCCGAGCGCGACCAGCCGCTGCTGCACGCCGTCGTGCAGGTCGCGTTCGATGCGCCTGCGCTCGGCGTCCACCGCGGCCACGATGCCCGCCCGGCTCTCGGCCAGTTCGTCGATGCGCAGGCGCAGCAGTTCGGCCTCGCTCGGGCCGAGCCAGCGGCGGGCGACCTTCCCCTCCAGCGCGATCACCCCGATGATGCCCTGCACCTCGATGTAGAGCAGCACCAGGCCGATCAGCCCGGTCCACAGGAAGGCGGTCCAGTCGTCGGAGGGGTCCAGGCCGTCTTTCGGGCCGCCCGCGAACAGCCGGTACAGCACGATCGCGCCCATCGCCAGCCCGTAGAACAGCCAGGCCAGCACGAACCCGCCGAACAGGCCGACCGGCGCGCGCACGGCCAGGTACCGCACGGCCTGCGCCCGCGTCGGTGCCGCGCTGTCGATCCCGAGGAACGCCCGCAGCCGCCGTCGTTCCAGCCCCGCGACCCGGACGGCCGCCCTGCGGGCGAACACCACGACGAGCAGGTCCAGCAGCGCCGAACCGAACCCGAGCACCAGCCCGGCGACGGCGCGCAACCCCCTGTGCACCTGGTCGAGGCTAGTCGACCCGATTGTGCTATTGGCTATCGCCAACCCGCTGAACAGGATTTGTGGCGTGGGCACAATAGCCGTCGTCGGCGCAGGTCAAGCGGGTCTGGTGTTATCGGCGGCGCTGTTGCGCGCCGGCTGGCGGGTC
Source organism: Saccharothrix stipae (assembly GCF_054781895.1). Lineage (NCBI taxonomy): Bacteria > Bacillati > Actinomycetota > Actinomycetes > Pseudonocardiales > Pseudonocardiaceae > Saccharothrix > Saccharothrix stipae. The sequence goes on from NZ_BAAGTN010000025.1 coordinate 30,579, forward strand.
ACGCTCTACTCCGACCGGACGGCGGAGGAGCACCTCGGCGGTGGCGGCCGGCCGACCGCCTGCCTGTTCGGCGACCAGGTGGAGTACGAGGCCGAGCTGGGCCTGGACTTCTGGCCCGAGGCGTCCCGGATGCGGCGCATCCACCTGGACCTGTTCACGGACGACCGGTCGCTCGCGTTCTCCGTCGACGCGCCGCTGCGCAAGCCCGCGCTGGCGGTCGACCAGCGGTTGAAGTTCGCCGCCGGGCTGCGTGAGGTCGAGTCGCGCGGCGCGTCGGTGGTGATCGGCGAGGTCGACGCGGACGACCTGGACGGGCTGGCCGCGACGCACGACCTGGTCGTCGTCACGGCCGGGCACAAGTCGCTGACCGGCCTGTTCGAGCGCGACCCGGAGCGGTCGGTGCACTCCGAGCCGCAGCGCAGCCTGTTCATGGTCAACATCCACGGGTACGACCTGGCGGCCCGGCCCGAGCACCGGGAAGGGGTGTTCTCGTTCCTGCCGGGCACCCTGGAGGTGTTCTGGATCCCGTTCCACGACAAGGACGTCGGCGAGTCGCGCAGCATCGTGGTGGAGGCCACGCCGGGCGGTCGGGCGGACCGGTTCCAGGACGTGACCTCGGCCGACGAGGGCCTGGACGTGCTCAAGGGCGTGGTGGACGAGATGCTGCCGCACGAGTCGGCGTTCCTGCGGCCCGCCCGCGCGACCAGCCCGGTGACCTGGGTCAAGGGCCGGATCGTGCCGGTGGTGCGCAAGCCGGTGGCCGTGCTGCCGTCCGGGCGGCACGTGCTCGGCCTCGGCGACGCGGTCGTGCTCAACGACCCGCTGGCCGGCCAGGGCGCGAACAACGCCACCCGGATGGCCCGGTTCTTCGCCGGGGAGCTGACCGCGCACGGCGGGCCGTTCACCGCGTCGTGGCTGACCGAGCGGTTCGACGAGTGGTGGGAGCGCGGCCGCTACACCAGCGACTTCTCCAACGGGCTGCTCGCGCCGCTGACCGACGCCCAGCAGCGCGTGATGCTCGCCGCGTCACGCCGGGAGGACATCGGCGAGCAGCTGTGGGAGGGGTTCAACGACCCGTCGTCGCTGTTCCCGTGGTTCTTCGACGCGGCGGCCACCCGCGAGTTCCTGATCCGGCGCAACGTCGGCCGGCTGGACGTGCTGCGGTACAAGCTGGGCGTCGGCGCGCACCTGCTCGGGCAGAAGGCGGCCAGGCTGGTCAAGCGGCCTGTCGGCGGGACAGCAACGCCTTGATCTCCTTCGCCGCCGCACGACCGGCCCGGGTGGCGCCGACCGTGCTGGCCGAGGGGCCGTAGCCGACGAGGTGCACCCGCGGGTCGGCGACGACCCTGGTGCCGTCGAGCCGGATGCCGCCGCCGGGCGTGCGCAGCCGCAACGGGGCCAGGTGGTCGAGCGCGGCGCGGAACCCCGTCGCCCACACGATGGCGTCGACCGCCTGGCGCGTGCCGTCGGACCAGGTCACGCCGTCCTCGGTGATCCGCTCGAACATCGGCCGGCGGTCCAGCACGCCGGTCTTGAGGGCCTCGCGCACGGCCGGGGTGAGGCTCAGGCCGGTCACGCTGACCACGCTGCGGGGCGGCAGGCCCTGCCGGACGCGTTCCTCCACCTTGGCGACCACGGCACGGCCGAGTTCCGGCGTGAACGGCTCATCGGAGAACTCCGGCTCGCGGCGGGTCACCCAGGTGGTCGAGGCGGCGTGCCGGGCGATCTCCAGCAGCTGCTGCACCGCGGACGTGCCGCCGCCCACGACGACCACGTGCCGCCCGGCGAACTCCGCCGGCCCCCGGTACCGCGAGGAGTGCAGCTGACGGCCGCGGAACAGCTCCTGGCCGGGGTAGCGGGGCCAGAACGGGCGGCTCCACGTGCCGGTCGCGTTGACCAGGGCCCCGGTCTCCCAGACGCCCTGATCGGTCTCCACGCGCAGCAGGCCGCCGTGGTCGCGGACGGCGTGCACGCGCACGGGCCGCCGCACCTCGATGCCGTTGCGGCGCTCGAAGTCGGCGAAGTACGCGGGCAGCACCTCGTTGGCGGGCGCGGTCGGGTCGGGCTCGGCGAACGGCATGCCCGGCAGGTCGTGGATGCCGTGCACGGTCGCCATCCGCAGGGTCGGCCAGCGGTGCCGCCACGCGCCGCCCGGACCGGCGTCGGCGTCCAGCACGACGTGGTCGAGGTTCGCGCGCTGGAGGAAGTAGGCCGCGGACAACCCCGCCTGACCTGCACCGATGACCACCACGTCCATGTCTTGGTCAACGTCGGGGCTCGGCCGCGCGCTTCCCGGTGTCGTGACTGTCACACCAGGAAGGCATTCGGGGTCTTCGGCGTTGGTCGAAGGCATGACCCTTCTCCGCGACGTGCCGCTGTCCGCGCTCGACCTCGCCCCGGTCACCACGGCGACGGACGCGCGCACGGCGCTCAAGCACACGCGTGAGCTGGCGCAACACGTCGAACGGCTGGGCTTCACCCGGTTCTGGCTGGCCGAGCACCACAACATGCCCGGCATCGCCAGCTCCTCGCCCGCGATCCTCATCGGCCACGTGGCCGACGCGACCACCACGCTGCGGGTCGGCTCCGGCGGCGTGATGCTGCCCAACCACCCGCCGCTGGTGGTGGCCGAGCAGTTCGGCACGCTGTCCGCCCTGCACCCCGGCCGCATCGACCTGGGCATCGGCCGCGCGCCCGGCACCGACCAGCGCACCGCGCAGGCGTTGCGCCGCACGGCCGGCCCGCTGTCGGTGGACGACTTCCCGCAGCAGCTCGGCGAGCTGACCGGCTACTTCAACGGCACCGAGGAGCTCAACGCGATGCCCGCCGAGGGCAACAAGCCGGACGTGTTCCTGCTCGGGTCGAGCGGGTACAGCGCGCAGGTCGCGGGCCTGCTCGGGCTGCCGTTCGCGTTCGCCCACCACTTCAGCGCCGAGAACACGCTGCCCGCGCTGGCCCTGTACCGCGAGCGGTTCCGGCCCTCCGAACGGCTGGCGGAGCCGTACGCGCTGGTATGCGCCTCGGTGATCGTGGCGGACACCGACGAGCACGCCCACCGGATCGCCGGCCCCGGCGCGCTGGCGTTCGTCAGGCTGCGCAGCGGTCGGCCCGGCCCGCTGGCCACCGACCAGGAAGCCGCCGACTACCCGTACACCGACGTCGAGCGGCTGATCTTCGAGGACCGGATCGCGTCGCAGGTCATCGGCTCGCCGAAGACCGTGGCGGCGGAGCTGGAGCGGTTGTTGGAGGAGACCCGGGCCGACGAGCTGATGGTGACCACGATGGTCGCCGAGCAGGTGGACCGGCTCCGGTCCTACGAGCTCCTGGCGGAGATCGCCCAACGCCCGGCGGCTCCGCGTTCGTCCGTTCAGGGTGCGTCCGAACGGGTGAAGACCGAAGTATAGGTGTAGCGGTTCCGCCACCGGCCGCGATGATCAGAGTGGAGCGCGCACGCCCCCCGACGCGCTCCCCAACTTCCGGGCGGCAACGCCCGCCCGGTGCTCGGCCGCCGCCGACCCGCGTGGGTGCCGCCCGGTGTGGCGCCGCCCACGCGGGCAGCCGTGCGTCATCACGGCTTGGCCACGGGCATGCACCAGGTGCGAATCAAGGACCGGGTTCGGTCACCCCTCACCCTCCGGCACCGTCATGGTGGACGCAGTCGCACTCAAGCCCACCGCCGGGGCGGGAAGGGGAGGTTCGTGAAGTTCGCCAGACTGGCCGTCGGCCTGTGCCTCGGCCTGGCAGTGGCGGGATGTGCGGACCCCTCCGACATTTCCACGCCCCCGAGCCCGTCCGCGGTGGCCGAGCAGCGCGGCGACGCGCCGTCGTCGGTCGAGTTCACCGCCTTCGGCACGCAGCGGGTGTGGAGCAACGGCATGGCCGTCACCGTGTCGCCGCCCACCTCGCTCAAGCCGAGCGACACGTCGTTCCCGCAGTCACCGCGCACCGCCGTGTTCACCCTCACCGTGGTCAACGGCGCCAAGACCGCCTACCGCACCAGCCAGCTGTCCGTGCGGGCGTTGGTCGACGGCCAGCCGGTGGCCGAGGTGCGCGACTCGGTCCAAGGCCTCAACGGCGTCGGCGCCGCGGTCAACGAGGTGGCGCCGGGCGCGGAGACCGTGCTGACCGTGGCGTTCGCCGTGCCCGCCGACCCCGTGCGGCTGCGGCTGCTGGTCGAGCCGAACGGCGCCGACCAGGACCCGAGCGCGACGTTCGAGGGCGTCGCCTGACCTTGTAGCGTCTCCGGCCATGACCGAGCAGAAGCGCCTGTCACCGGGCGAGCAGGCCCCGGCGTTCACGCTGCCCGACAGCGAGGGCAACCCCGTTTCGCTTTCCGACTACCTCGGCCGCCGCGTGGTCGTCTACTTCTACCCGGCCGCGGGCACGCCGGGCTGCACCAAGCAGGCGTGCGACTTCCGCGACAGCATCGGCGACCTCGCGTCGTCGGGCTACGACGTGGTCGGCATCTCGCCGGACAAGCCGGAGAAGCTGGCCAAGTTCGCCGCCGAGGAGGGCCTGAACTTCCCGCTGCTGTCCGACGTCGACCGCAAGGTGCTGGGCGAGTGGGGCGCGTTCGGGGAGAAGCAGAACTACGGCCGGACCGTCATGGGCGTGATCCGCTCGACGTTCCTGGTCGACCCCGAGGGGAAGGTCGAGAAGGCGATGTACAACGTCCGCGCCACCGGCCACGTGGCCAAGCTGCTGCGCGAACTGCCCGCCTGATCACCCGTACCCGCCTGATCACCCGTACGACCGATGGCCCGGTCGCACCAGCTCCGCTCCGGGGCCGGTGTCGACCTTGGGCCGCCGGGCCGCCGTTACGGCTGAGCGAGCTCGCGCAGGTGGGGCAGGAGCAGGCGCAGGGCGCGGCCGCGGTGGGAGATCTCGTCCTTCTGGTCGGGGGTCAGCTCGGCGGAGGTGACGTCGTGGCCCTCGGGGCGGAAGATCGGGTCGTAGCCGAAGCCGTTCTCGCCGCGCGGCTCGCGGGTGATCGTGCCCCGCCACTCCCCCCGCACCACGGTCTCGACGCCGGCCCCGGCCACGAAGGCGGCCGTGCAGACGAAGGCCGCTCCCCTGCGCTCGTCCGGCACGTCGCGCAGCTGGCCCAGCACCAGGTCCAGGTTGGCCTGGTCGTTGCCGTGGACGCCGGACCACCGGGCCGACAGCACGCCCGGCATGCCGTTGAGGGCGTCGATGGCGATGCCCGAGTCGTCCGCGACCGACGGCAGGCCGGTGGCGTTGTAGGCGTCACGGGCCTTGGCCAGGGCGTTGCCCTCGAAGGTCGGATCGGTCTCCGGGGCCTCCGGGAACGGCGGCACGTCGTCCAAGCCGAGCACCTCGACCCCGTCCAGCCCTTCGGCCAGCAGGATGCGGCGCAGCTCGCCGAGCTTCTTCTTGTTCCGCGACGCGAGGAGGACCTTCACCGCTTCCTCGCCTTCGGCTCGGGCAGCACGCCGGGGTAGGGCAGGGCCAGCGCCTCGGCCTGGATCCGGTTGAGCTGCGCACAGCCCTCCAGGGCCAGGTCGAGCATCTTGTCCAACGTCGACCGCGCGAACGTGGCGCCCTCGCCGGTGCCCTGCACCTCGATCAGCGTGCCGGCGTCCGTCGCGACGACGTTCATGTCGACCTCGGCGCGCGAGTCCTCCTCGTACGGCAGGTCCAGGCGCACGCGGCCGTCCACGACACCGACCGACACCGCCGACACGGCGCAGGAGAGCGGCTGCGGGTCGGCCAGGCGGTTGGCAGCACCCAGCCACGTGACGGCGTCGGCCAGGGCCACGTACGCGCCGGTGATGGCGGCGGTCCGGGTGCCGCCGTCGGCCTGGATCACGTCGCAGTCGATCACGATCGTGTTCTCGCCGAGCGCGGCCAGGTCGATGCACGCTCGCAGCGACCGCCCGATCAGGCGACTGATCTCGTGCGTGCGTCCCCCGATCCGGCCTTTCACGGACTCGCGGTCGCTGCGGGTGTGCGTCGCGGAGGGCAGCATCGCGTATTCGGCGGTCACCCAGCCGAGGCCCGAACCGGAGCGCCACCGCGGCACGCCTTCGGTCACGCTGGCCGCGCACAACACCCGCGTGTTGCCGAACTCGATCAGCACCGACCCGGCCGGCCACTGCTGGAAGCCGCGGGTGATCCGGATGTCGCGCAGTACGTCGTCGTTCCTGCCATCGGTCCTCAGCACGGCACTACCCTATGTCGCTGAACCCGGGAGCAACCCACCGGCGTAGGGAGAGGCATGGCACTCGCAGACGACCTGGTGACGATCTTCGGTCTCCCCGCGCACCCGCTGCTGGTCCACGCGGTGGTGGTGCTGCTCCCGCTGGCGGCCGCGGGGGCGGCGGCGATGGCGGTGGTGCCGCGGTGGCGGCAGCGGTACGCGTGGCCGCTGCTGGGCGTGACGCTGCTGGGCGTCGGCTCGGTGCCGTTGGCGCAGTGGGCGGGCGACCAGCTGTACGCCCGGCTCGCCGCGCTCGACAACCCGTTGATCCACCAGCACGCCAGCCTGGGCAACGACCTGCTGCCGTTCGCGCTGGGCTTCGGCGTGGTGGTCGTGGCGCTCCTGGTCGCGGGCCGCCTGGCCGACCGCGAACGTGCCGCCGCGGTCGAGGACCCGGCCGTCCCCAAGACCTGGCGCCGCATCGCGGTGGTCGTCGCCGTCCTCGTCATCGCCGCCGGCGCGGCCGCCACCGTCCAGACCGTGCGCATCGGCCACAGCGGCTCCACCGCCGTCTGGAACGGCGTGGGCACCACCTGACCCCGCGAGAGTCCAACCCCCAGCTCGCGAGAGTCCTACCTCCAGACCGCGCGTGTCCTACATCCAGAACGCGCGTGTCCTACGTTCAGGCACCCCGAGTTGAACGCTCACGACGAACGGTCGGCGCCTGAGTGTTGAACTCGGGTGTTCCGAACGTAGGACACGCGCGACGTGAACGTAGGACACGCGCGGTTTGAGCGTTGGACTCTCGGGGTCAGGTGGGGAGGGTCAGGGGGGTTGGTGGGGAGGCTTTCAGGGTGCGGGTGACGGTGCACAGCTGGTCGATCGCGCGCAGGACGGCGGTTTCCAGAGCCGCGCGCTGCGAGGCGTCCAGCTGCGAGATGTCGTAGTCCAGCGCGACCGGCACGCTGGTCAGCTCGTGCCCGTCCGCCGAACGCACGTCCTGCGCACGCGCCACCAGGCCACCGTCCACCCTGCGCGTCACCAGCGTCTCCGCCGTCACCGCCGCACACCCCGCCGCCGCCGCGAGCAGCAGCTCGACCGGCGTGAACGCGCCCTCGGCACCCTTGCGGCCGACGCGCACCGAGGCGCCCCGGTCGTTCGTGGCCACGAAATCGTGCTGACCGACCCACCGCACCTCGACGTCCGACACGCGATCGACGTTAGTCGATCCGGTCCCGGGTGGCCGCCGCGATCTTGCGCACGTAGTCGATGTCACCGCAGTCGTCGTCCAACCGGCTCTGCCGGATCTCCACGAACAACCGGCCCAGCTCGTCCCGCCGCTCGTCGGGCACCTCCTGCCGGGCGTCGTTGAGGATCGTGCGCTCCTCCTCGTCGACGTGGTGGTTGAGCGCCTGGACGAGCTCCTCCAGCTTGTCCTCCCACTCGTCGGACCCGGTGTCGACGACCTCCATCAACGCCAGCAGCGCCTGGTGCCCCTCGGCGTGCTCCTCGGCGCCGTGGTCGACCTCGGCGTTGTCGACCTCCTTGTACCGCTTGAGCGCCGGGTACACCTCGGACTCCTCGGCCTCGGCGTGCGCCACGAGCAACGCCGCCAGCTCGCCCAACAACGTCGACCGGTCGGAGCCGCGGTCGCGCAGCCCCCGGAACAGCTCTTCGAACTTGCGGTGGTCGGCCAGGATCAGCTCGACGACGTCAGTTGCCATGGCCGCCGATTACCCGCACCTTCGGCGCGTCAACCGCGTACGTGTCCCCCTGGCTGACCACGTCGACCGGACCGGAGAACCGGCCACGCGCCTCGACCAGCACGGCGTCGCGATCCGTCCACGGCGCGACGTGGGTGAGCAACAGCCGTCCGACGCCGGCCTCCGCCGCCAGCTGCCCCGCCTGCACGCCCGACAGGTGCTTGCCGGGCGGCCGGTCCTCGGCGTGCGTCCACGTCGCCTCGGACAGCAGCACGTCCACGCCTTGCGCCAAGCCGCGTAACGCGTCGCACGGCCCGGTGTCCCCGGTGTAGGCCAGGGTGGCGTCCTTGGTGGCGATGCGGAACCCGTACGCCTCGGTGGGGTGCGCGACCCGGACGGCGGTGATCTCGAACGGCCCGATGCGCGTCACCACGTCCTGCGCGAGGGTGTGGAACTCGAACACGTCGCTCAGGTCGGTGGTGAGCAGTTCGTCGGCCGTCTCCGCGTAGGCGCGGGCGAACCGCTCGACGGTGTTCGACGGCCCGTGCACGGGCAGTCTGCGTTCACGCGTGTCGTACGGCGGGTGGGTGTGGTAGCGGCGGGTCACCGCCAGCGTGGTGAAGTCGGCGCAGTGGTCCGGGTGCAGGTGCGAGAACAGCAGGGCGTCCAGCGAGAACACGTCACGGCGCGCCTGCAACGCGGCCAGCACACCGCTGCCCAGCTCGATCGCGATCCGGCAGCCATCGGCCTCGACGAGGTAGCCGGATGCGGGCCCGTGCGGTCCCGGCAGGCTGCCCGAGCAGCCGAGGATGGTCAACAGCACCCGTGGAGCGTGCCAGGTCAACCGTGGGCTTGGAAGGACGCCTTTTCCAACCCGGGTAGGAATCTGCGCGCGAGCCGGGCGAACGGCTCCACCGGACCGGTGCAGCTGAACCGCTGGTCAGGGTCGCCGGAGCGGAACATGTCGCGTTCCGTCAACACCCGCACGACGTCCTTGACGGTCTCCTCGGCGCTGGAGACGAGCATCACGCCGTCACCCATGACGATCTGGAGCACGCCCGTCAGCAGCGGGTAGTGCGTGCACCCGAGGACGAGCGTGTCGACTTCCGCGCGTTGCAGCGGTTCCAGGTAGGCCTGGGCGAGGCCGAGGACCTGGCGGCCGGAGGTGGTGCCGCGTTCCACGAAGTCCACGAACCTCGGGCACGCGACCGCCGTGACCTCGACGTCCCGTGCGGCGGCGAACGCGTCCTGGTACGCGCCGGACGCGACCGTGCCGAGCGTGCCGATGACGCCGACGCGACCGGTGCGGGTGGTGGCGACGGCCCGGCGCACGGCGGGCAGCACGACCTCGATCACCGGGATGTCGTAACGCTCGCGGGCGTCGCGCAGGCAGGCGGCGGACGCCGTGTTGCACGCGATGACCAGCATCTTCGCCCCGTCGGCGACCAACCGGTCGGTGACCTTCAGCGCGTACTCGCGCGCCCGTGCGATGGGCAGCGGACCGTAGGGGCAGTTCACCGTGTCGCCGACGTACCGGATCCGCTCGTCGGGCAGCTGGTCCATGATCGCCCGGGCGACGGTCAGCCCGCCGACGCCGGAGTCGAAGATCGCGATGGGCGAGTCGGCGGTGACGGTCACGCGTCGAGCGTAGTGCGGGCGTTCCGCCGGGCATCCCGGGCGACTCCCCAGGCCGCGAGGACGCCGCCGAGCGCGCCGAACAGGTGCCCCTCCCACGAGATGCCGGGCTGACCCGGCAGCACGCCCAACAGCGCGGCGCCGTAGACGGCGAAGACGACGACGGCCAGCACGATCTGCAGCACGCTGCGCGCGAAGATGCCGCGCACCAGCAGGAACACCAGGAAGCCGAAGACGAGGCCGGACGCGCCGATGTGGCTGCCGTAGGAGCCGAAGATCCACACGCCGAGCCCGCTGGTCAGCCAGATGACCGCGGTGACCTGGAAGAACTGCTTGATCCCGCCGGACGTGGCCAGGTAGGACAGCACGAGCAGCGGCACCGCGTTGCCGGTCAGGTGCGTCCAGTCGCCGTGCAGCAGGGGGAACCAGAGGATGTTGTCCCACTGGCCGAAGTCGCGCGGGATCACGCCGTCGTTGTCGAGCCGGCCGCCGAGGACGGTGTCGATGGCCTCGACGACGTAGAGCAGGCCGACGAAGCCGAGCACGACGACGGCCGACAGCACGGGCCTCGGCGGTACGACGCGCTTGGCCAGTGGCTTGGCCGCCTTGGGCGGCTTCGGTGGCTTGGGCGCGGCGACCACCGGCTCGGGCGTCGACGCGGCGTTGGGGCCGGTGGGGTCCACGTCACCAGGTTACGCGGCTCACGCGGTCCGGTTCACGGCGTTCGCCGGTGGCGTGCCGGGGCGTGACCGTAGGCTGTGCCGGTGTCGATCGAAGTGGCGGTGCGGGCCGAAGCCGAGTTGGGTGAGGCCCCCACGTGGGACCACGCCAGCGGAACGTTGCTCTGGGTGGACGTCCTCGGCAACGAGGTGCACCGCTACAACCCGTCGCGCGACGACGATGCCGTGTTCGAGGTGCCGCAGCACGTGGGCGCGGCCAAGCCCCGGTCCGGCGGCGGCATCGTGGTGAACCTGCGCGACGGCGTCGCGGTGATCGACCGCGACGGCGTCAAGACTTGGCTCGTGTACTGGGCGCGTGAGGGCGTGCGGGGCAACGACGCCGCGGTCGACCCGGCGGGGCGGCTGTGGGCGGGCACGATGCGGTACGACGAGGATCCCGGCGGGTGGCTGGCGCGGATCGAGCCCAGCGGTGACGCGAAGGTCGTGCTGGACAAGGTGAGCGTCAGCAACGGCATCGGCTGGAGCCCCGACGCCACGCTCATGTACTACGTCGACTCGGCGGAGCGGCGGATCGACGTCCTGGACTACGACCGCGCGACCGGTGAGGCGACGAACCGCCGTCCGCTGGCCGAGGTGCCGCGCGGGTTGCCCGACGGCCTCACCGTGGACGCGTCCGGTGCGGTCTGGGTCGCACTGTGGGGCGGGGCGGCGTTGCACCGGTACACGCCGGACGGTGCGCTGGACCGGGAGATCGAGCTGCCCGTGGGTCAGCCGACGGCGGTCTGCTTCGGCGGCCTGGACTTCACCGACCTCTACGTGACGACCGCCCGGGTCGGGTTGAGCCAGGACGCGTTGAGCGAGTTGGCCGGTTCGGTCCTGGTGATCCCCGGCGCGGGTGAGGGCCTGCCGTCCACCGCGTTCGCGGGCTAGCCGAACGCCCCGGCCGTCAGAGGGTGTAGGTGGCGCCCGGGGTGGCGAGGGTGACCGGGCCCGCGAAGGACTCGGTCGCGTCCCGCAGGACGCCCTCGCGGTCCGACCACGGCAGCACGTGGGTCAGGACCAGCCGGCCCACGCCGGCGGAGGTGGCCACCTCGCCCGCCTCGCGCCCGCTCATGTGCAGGTAGTTGGCCCGGCCCGCCTGCTCGCGCCAGGCCGAGTCGGCCAGCAGCAGGTCGGCTCCCCTGGCCAGCCGCACCAGTTCCGGGCACGGCACGGTGTCGCCGGAGAACACCAGCGACACGCCCTCGTACGAGATGCGGAACCCGTAGGCCTCGCAGATGTGCCGCATGGCGGCCACCTCGACGTCCACCGGGCCCACGGCGTACCGACCGGGCGCGAGCGGCACGAAGTCGAACGTCTCGGCCAGGTCCAGCGCGGTCAGCTCGGCGGCGTCGGCGGCGTGCGCGGCGGCCAGGCGGGCCGGCGCGTGCGACGGGGCCAGCACCGGCAACCGGCGCTCCCTCACGTCGTAGGGCGGCTCGGGGTGCTCACGCCGGTGGACGGTGAGCGAGCTGAAGTCGGCGCAGTGGTCGAGGTGCAGGTGCGACAGCAGCACGGCGTCGATGTCGAACGGGTCGCAGTGCCGCGTGAGCGGGCCGAACACGCCGCTGCCCAGCTCCAGCACGATCCGGACGCCACCCGCTTCCACCAGGTACCCGGAGGTGGGCAGATCGGGCCCCGGCGCGCTGCCCGAACACCCGAGCACCGTCAATTGCATGGGCGGAACGATAGCAGCCGGCGGGACGGCAAAAATGCGGAAAGACCAACCGGTTCCCACCCCTTGAATGAACCGACCCCAGGTTCACTCGAATGCATCAACCGAGGTCACGGACCGTGCCACCGCCTGCGGTCCTCCGAAGCGTGGCCGAACCGCGACAATTCCGCACCCGGATGGTAAACGAACCGGTAACCGTCTTCGGTGAATACGGTGCCGGACAAATGGGCGTTGCCCCAGCTCAACAGGCCATTTGAGACTCGCAACATTCACGAAACCCGTTGTCCGCGACCACCTGGTGAACACATAGTGGCGACAACTCTCGCCGTGATCCTCAAGGAGGAGGGAATGGTCTTGAGAACCCTTCTGGCCGTGGCACTGCTGTTTGCCGCGCCGCTGTTCACCACGCACGCCGCCGGTGCCGCTCCGGCGCCGAAAGCCGGTCCGGTCGCGCTCGCCTGCAACGGTTACGTGGCGCTGACCTACGACGACGGCCCCAACGGGCAGTACACCCGTCCCCTGCTGAACGCGCTGCGTTCGGCCGGCGCGCGGGCCACGTTCTTCGACCTCGGCTCGCGCGTGCAGCAACAGCCGCAACTGACCCGCGAGACCGCGCAGGCGGGCATGTGGATCGGCAACCACTCGTGGTCGCACCCGTACCTGACGAACCTGAGCGCCGCCGCCGTGGCCAAGGAGTTGAACGACACCCAGAACGCGATCCGCAACGCGACCGGGCAGGCGCCGACGCTGTTCCGCCCGCCCTACGGCGCGACGAACGCGACCGTGCAGAACGAGGCCCGCAAGCTCGGCCTGACCCAGGTCATCTGGTCGGTCGACACGCAGGACTGGAACGGCGCGTCCACCGACGCGATCGTGCGCGCCGCGACGAGCGCCAACGCGGGCGGGATCGTGCTCATGCACGCGAGCTACCAGAACACGGTCAACGCCGTGCCGCGCATCGTGCAGGGTTTGGCCGCCAAGAACCTGTGCCCCGGTCGCATCGACAACAGCGGGCGGGTGGTGGCTCCGTGAAGGTCCTCGGCGCGGTCGTGACCGCCCTGGCCGCGACCGCGGCCCTCGTGCTGGCCCTCGTCGCCGCACCGCAGGCGTCGGCCGCCACGCTCACCGAGGTCACCGGCTTCGGCACCAACCCCAGCAACCTGCGCATGCACCTGTACGTGCCGGACCGCACCCAGGCCAGGCCGGGCGTGCTGCTGGCCGTGCACTACTGCACGGGCACCGGCCCGGCGTTCCACTCGGGCACGGACTTCGCCCGCCTGGCCGACCAGTACGGCTTCATCGTGATCTACCCCTCGGCGACCCGCAGCGGCCAGTGCTTCGACGTGTCGAGCCCGCAGGCGCTGCGGCGCGACGGCGGCAGCGACCCGGTCGGCCTGGTATCGATGGTCCGGTACGTGCTCCAGCGCTACAACGGCGACACCGGCCGGGTGTTCGTCACCGGCGTCTCGTCCGGCGCGATGACGACGAACGTCATGCTGGCCAACTACCCGGACGTGTTCGCCGCGGGCGCGGCGTTCGCGGGGGTGCCCGCCGGCTGCTTCGCCACCACCGACGGCTCGGGCTGGAACAGCGCCTGCGCCAACGGCCAGGTGCTCCGCACGCCGCAGGAGTGGGGCAACACCGCCCGCGGGATGTACCCCGGCTACAGCGGCACGCGGCCGCGGGTGCAGGTCTGGCACGGCACCGCGGACGACACGCTGCGGTACCCGAACTTCGGCGAGACGGTCGACCAGTGGACCAACGTGCACGGCCTGTCCACCACGCCGACGTCCACCGACAGCCCGCAGTCCGGCTGGACGCGCTCCCGCTACGGCGACAAGGTCGAGGCCATCTCCATGCAGGGCACCGGCCACAACCTGCTGGGCTCCGGCATGGCGTTGCGCGCCATCCAGTTCTTCGGCCTGGACCGCCCCGTCGACACCACCACCACGACCACCAGCACGTCCACGACCACCACGACCACCACCAGCACCATCACGACTCCGCCGGTGTCGAACTGCCGCGTGACCTACACCGTCAACGCCTGGAACACCGGCCTGACGGCGAGCGTCACGATCGCCAACACCGGCACCACGGCCGTGAACGGCTGGACGCTCGCGTTCACCCTGCCCAACGGGCAGGCGATCACCGGCGGCTGGAGCGCGACCTACTCGCCCACCAGCGGCATGGTCAACGCGACCAACGTCAACTACAACGGCACGATCAACCCGTCCTCGTCGGTCGGGATCGGCTTCCAGGCCACGCACGGCGGCAACACCGAGAAGCCGAGCTCGTTCCGGCTCAACGGGATCCCCTGCACGGTCGGTTGACAAGGGAGAAGGGCCCCGCGATGACGCGGGGCCCTTCTCCGTCTCCCTGGCCTCAGGCCCAGAGCTCCTCGGCCTCAGGCCCAGAGGTGGCCGTCGAGCCGCTCCGCGGCCTCGTCCAACGTGCCCGCGTACGCGCCGGTGGACAGGTACTTCCAGCCCGCGTCGGCGACCACGAACGCCACGTCCGCCGACTCGCCGCGCACCGCCGCCTTCTCCGCCGCGGCCAGCGCCGCGTGCAGGATCGCACCGGTGGAGATGCCCGCGAAGATGCCCTCCACCTCCAGCAGCTGCCTGGTGCGGCGCAGCGCGTCGTACGAGCCGACCGAGTAGCGGCCGGTCAGCACCTCGGCGTCGTACAGCTCGGGCACGAAGCCCTCGTCCAGGTTGCGCAGGCCGTACACCAGCTCGCCGTACCGCGGCTCGGCCGCGATGATCTGCACGTCCGGCTTCTGCTCGCGCAGGTACCGACCGACGCCGACCAACGTGCCGGTGGTGCCCAGGCCGGCCACGAAGTGCGTGATCGTCGGCAGGTCCTTGAGGATCTCCGGCCCGGTGCCGTGGTAGTGCGCGCCCGCGTTCGCCGGGTTGCCGTACTGGTAGAGCATCACCCAGTCCGGGTTCTGCGCGGCCAGTTCCTTCGCCATCGCCACGGCCTGGTTCGAACCGCCCGCCGCGGGCGAGTACACGATCCGCGCGCCGTAGGCCTGCAACAGCTGCTTGCGCTCGGTGGAGGTGTTCTCCGGCATCACGCACACCAGGCCGTAGCCCTTGAGCTTGGCGGCCATGGCGAGGGCGATGCCGGTGTTGCCCGAGGTCGGTTCGAGGATCGTGCGGCCCGGCGTGAGCACGCCGGCCCGCTCGGCCTCCTCGATCATCATCAGGACCGGCCGGTCCTTGATCGAACCGGTCGGGTTGCGGTCCTCCAGCTTCGCCCACAGCCGCACGTCCTTCGACGGCGACAGCCGGGGCAGCCCGATCAGGGGCGTGCCGCCGACCGCGTCGAGCAGTGACTCGTAGCGGGCCACGGTCCAGTCCTCCGAGGTGGATCCGGTGGGGTGATCCGGCGGGGTGGGTCAGCCGCCCGCGACGGCGGGGAGGATCGTCACGGTGTCGCCGTCCTTGATCGCGGCACCCAGGCCGCCCGCGAACCGCACGTCCTCGTCGTTGACGTAGACGTTGACGAACCGGTGGAGCGCGCCCTCCTTGACCAGGCGCTGCTTCAGGCCACCGTGGTTGGTCTCCAAGTCGTCGATGATCTCGGCGAGCGTCGCGCCCGCGGCCTCGACGGACTTCTGCCCACCGGTGTGGGTGCGCAGGATCGTGGGGATGGAGACGATGACGGCCATGCTGGTACCTCCGAGGAGCCGGGTTTGGTGAGAGTCGTGCCACGAGCGGTGCGCGGGCGCACCTGGAGGGCTCAGGGACAGTCGGGCGTGTCGTCGGCGCCGGTGTGGGCGAACATGTACGACTCCACGACCTCGACCGGCTCTTCGGTCACCACGCCGTCCACGATCCGGTAGGAGCGCAGCTCGTGCTGCTCCGGGTCACGGGTCGAGATGAGCACGTAGTGCGCCTGCGGCTCGCTCGCGTACGAGACGTCCGTGCGGGACGGGTACGCCTCCGTCGCGGTGTGCGAGTGGTAGACGACGACCGTCTCCTCGTCGTTCGCGGTCATCTCGCGGTGGACGCGCAGCTGCTCCATCGAGTCGAAGCGGTAGAACGTCGGCGAGCGCTCGGCGTTGGTCATCGCGACGAACCGCTCCGGGCGGTCGGAGCCCTCGGGGCCCGCGATGATCCCGCACGCCTCGTCCGGGTGGTCGCGACGGGCATGAGCCACCATCGCGTCCACGAGGTCACGGCGAATCACCAGCACACCTCCATCCTACGTGGTGGGGGAAGGTGTCCCGGTTGGTGAGAACCCGCACTACACCGGTTCGCGCACGCCTTCGAAGACCGCTCGGTGGACCTTCGGGTCGGTCGGGTGGACGCCCAGCAGGCCGCCCGCGCCGAGCGCCGCCAGCCCGAGGGCGGAGGCGCCTCTGGCCATCAGGCCGAACCCGTGACCGCGCAGCCGGAACGACGTGAGGTAGCACACCGTCGCCGCCGCGTTGGCCGTCAGCTGCACGAACGCCGCGCGCCGCTCGTTCTCGGCCAGCGTCCCGTACTCGGCCAGCTCGGTGGCCAGCGCCGCGGGCGCGATCGCCAACCCGGCCCCGATGAACGCCCGGGCCGCCTTGCTCCCGCCCGGCATCAGGTCCAGCGCCGCCGACGCCGCGTACAGCCCGATCGGCAGCGCCACCACCGCCGGGTGCACCGGCCGCCCCATCGCCCGCGTGCGCAGCAGTTCGGTCACCTCACGGCGCCGCAGCGCCGCGGGCACCGCCTCGGCCAACGCACCGGCCGCCTTGCCGACCGCCGGACTGGTCCGCACCCACTTCAACGCCTTCCGCACACCCGCCATACCCGCCGGTTACCCCTCCGACCCGCGAGTCGAACACTCCCACCCCGCGTGTCCTACCTCCAGAACACGAGAGTCCAACACTCAGAACGCGAGAGTCCAACGTTCAGAACGCGAGAGTCCAACACTCAGAACGCGAGAGTCCTACCTCCAGAACGCGAGAGTCCAACGCTCAGAACGCGAGAGTCCAACGCTCAGGACCCCCGAGTTCAACGCTCAGGACCCCCGAGTTCAACGCTCAGGACGGTTGGACCGCGCGTTGCAGGGCGTCGGCGGCGGTGGTGCACAGGTCGTTCAGCGGGGTGTCGGTCGGGCGGCCGGTGGCCACGGCGAAGACGGTGGCGGGGACCGTGACGCCCGCCCGCGTGAAGCCGTCGTGCGCCGACATCGCGACCCTTCGGCATTCCGCCGGATCCAGGTCGGCGTCCACCACGACGAGGCCGACCGCCGTGCCACCGACGTGGGCCAACGCCGGCACGTCGACCGGGACAGCTGCCTCACAAGCCGCGTAACCATCACCCGGCACGAGCCCCAGGGCCTGCGCCGCGGGCACGATCGGCACCACCTCGAACGGCCGCGCGCCCACCGGGAACCCGTGCCCCCGCTCCGCCAGCCACCGCACCACGCCGTCGACCGCCGCCGGCCCGCCCAGCACCACCGCGTGCACCCGCCGCACCAGCGTCGACGGGTCCAGCAGGTCCAGCTCACGCGTGCCGACCGGCGCGCCGCGCACGTCGACCCCGGCCACCGCGCCGGCGGGCGTCAGCAGCACCGCGACCCCCGGCACGCGCCCGACCAGCATCAGCTCATGACCGCTTCGACCAGCGTCTCCTGCACCCACGTCAGCCAGTGGTACACGCCCAGGTGCGGCGACCGCGGGTCGTCCGGCGGCAGCTCGTCCGGCATGTCCTCCTGCACGTCCAACGCCGTGCCCAGCGCCAACCGCACGTCGTTCAACGCCGACAGCCACGCCTCGGCCTGCTCCAACGCCAGCCGCACCTCACCGCCACCGGGCGGGCACGTCTCCAGCACCACCGCCGCGACCCCGGTCTTCACGTCCAGCAGCTCCGGCTCGTGCAGCGACCGCAGCGCGTTGGCCGAGTCGACCTCGCCCGGGTCCGGCGCGTCGGGGTCGAGCCGGTGGAAGTCGGGCAGCAGCCGACCCAGGATCGGGTCGTCCGGCGGCGTGGACGGGCCGGTGCGGATGCCGGTGAGCTCCGCCAGCTCGTCCTGCGGCGCCTCCTCGGCACGTGCCAGCAGCATGTCCTGGATCTGGCTCACCAGGCCGCGCACCACCGCGGCCTCCTGCCGGTCGAACCGGCCGAGCACCTGGTCGCCGGTGCGTGTCCACTTCTTCACGACGAACGCTGCATGGTCGCCCAGAGCCCGGCCGCGTGCAGCTTGGCCACGTCGGCCTCCACCTTGTCCTTGGTCCCCGACGACACGATCGCCCTGCCCTTGTGGTGCACGTCCAGCATCAACTTCGTCGCGTGGTCGCGGCTGTAGCCGAACAGCTTCTGCAGCACGAACGTCACGTAGGACATCAGGTTCACCGGGTCGTTCCAGACCAGGGTCTGCCAGGGGCGGTCCTCGCTGCGGACCTCCTCGCCGGCCGGGTCAACCTGCGTCCGCTCATGCTCGACGGGCGTGGTCATACCGCCAATGGTGTCATGTTCCCGTGCGTGGTGGAGCCCGCAGGGCCCCGGTGTTGGACGGCTTAGGCTTCGCCCCATGTCGATGTCCCTGTTCACCGACCACTACGAGTTGACGATGCTCGCCGCGGCGCTGCGCGACGGCACCGCCGACCGGCCGTGCGTCTTCGAGGTCTTCGCCCGGCGGCTGCCGGAGGGCAGGCGGTACGGCGTGGTCGCCGGCACCGGCAGGCTGCTGGACGCGATCGCCGACTTCACGTTCACCGAGCGTGACCTGGAGCTGCTGGAACGCACGAACGTGGTCGACCAGGCCACCCTGTCGTGGCTGGCGGACTACTCGTTCACCGGTGACGTGGACGGCTACCCGGAGGGTGAGCTGTACTTCCCCGGGTCGCCGATCCTGTCGGTGCGGGCGCCGTTCGGCGTCGGCGTGGTGCTGGAGACGCTGGCGCTGTCGATCCTGAACCACGACAGCGCGATCGCGTCGGCGGCGGCCCGGATGGTGGGTGCGGCCAACGGCCGGCGGATGATCGAGATGGGGTCGCGCCGCACGCACGAGGAGGCGGCCGTGGCGTCGGCGCGGGCCGCGTACCTGGCGGGGTTCACCGCGACGTCGAACCTGGAGGCGGCACGGCGGCACGGCATCCCGACCGCCGGGACGTGCGCGCACGCGTTCACCCTGCTGCACGACAGCGAGGAGTCGGCGTTCCGGTCGCAGGTCGAGACGTTGGGCGTGGACACGACGCTCCTGGTGGACACCTACGACATCACCAACGGCATCAAGACGGCCGTGGAGGTCGCGGGGCCGTCGTTGGGGGCGGTGCGGATCGACTCCGGCGACCTGGGCGTGCTGGCCAGGCAGGCGCGCGACCAGCTGGACTCGTTGGGCGCGCGGAACACCCGGATCGTGGTGTCGGGCGACCTGGACGAGTACTCGATCGCGATGCTGCGGGCGGAGCCGGTGGACGCGTACGGCGTGGGCACGTCCCTGGTCACGGGGTCTGGCGCGCCGACCGCGGGCATGGTCTACAAGCTGGTCGAGGTGGCCGGGCGGCCGGTGGCCAAGCGCAGCTCGCTCAAGGAGTCGCGCGGTGGGCGCAAGAACGCGCTGCGACGGCACAAGGAGACCGGGACGGCGTTGGAGGAGGTCGTGTTCCCGCACGCGGAGGAGCCGTCGATGGACGAGCACGACCGGCTGCTCCCCGTGCCGATGATCCGTGCTGGACAACGGGTGGACGGCCTGGACACCCTGGCGGAGAGCCGGGAGCGGTTGCGCGCCGCCCTGGTGACCGTGCCGTGGGAGGGTCTGAAGCTGTCCCGCGGCGAACCCGCGATCCCGACGACGTTCCTGTAGGGGGTCTGATGAGCAAGGCGCTGATCGTGGTGGACGTGCAGAACGACTTCTGCGAGGGCGGCTCCCTGGCGGTGGCCGGTGGCGCGGCCGTGGCGGCGGCGATCTCGGCGCACGTCGCGTCGTCGTCGTACGACCACGTGGTGGCGACCCGTGACTACCACGTGGACCCGGGGTCGCACTTCAGCGAGACGCCGGACTTCGTGGACTCGTGGCCGGTGCACTGCGTGGCGGGGACGGCGGGGGCGTCGTTCCACCCGGAGTTGGACGTGACGGCGGTGCAGGCGGTGTTCTCGAAGGGCGCGTACGCGGCGGCGTACTCGGGGTTCGAGGGCGCGTCCGGGGCCGGTGAGCAGCTGGTGGACTGGCTGCGGGCGCGTGGGGTCGAGCAGGTGGACGTGGTGGGCATCGCCACCGACCACTGCGTGCGGGCGACCGCGATGGACGCGGCCGGGGCCGGGTTCGCCACGACCGTGCTGCTGGACCTGACGGCGGGTGTGGCGCGGGCGACCGTGGACCACGCGTTGACGCAGCTCGGTGCGGCGGGCGTGACGTTGGCGGGTGCGCCGCACGTCGGCTGATGGCGCCCGTGCGGGTGCCCGGAGCGTTCCGGTTCCGGGCACCCGCACGCGCGTCGCGGTGTGCTGAGCGTTGAACTCGGGGGTCCTGAACGTAGGACACGCGCGTTCTGAACGTAGGACACGCGCGAGCTGGGGGTAGGACTCTCGCGAGTTGGAGGTAGGACTCTCGTGGTGGGTGGGGTCAGGGGGTCGGGGAGCAGGCGGTGGCGCCGAGGATGACGTCGCCGGTGGCGGTGGAGGCCTCGGTGAACCGCAGGTGCAGCAGGTTCATCGCGATGCCGCCGTCGTTCGGCTCGGGGAACAGCGTCTCGCCGAACGTCGCGGTGGCCAGCACCGTGCCGTCGCCGGACTTCACCTCGTGCACGTAGTTCGCCGGGATCTGCTCGGGCAGCCCGGCGAAGCCGTACAGGCCGTCCGCCGCCCAACCGGCGTTCGTGCCGGTCTCGACCCCGGTGCAGGTGATCTTCCACTTGGCCACCCGCAGCCGGGGCCCGCCCGCCGACATCAGGGCCGACAGCTCGAACTCCGTGCCGATCGCCTCGGACGTGGTCTTGGTGGTGTTGTTCGCCGGGTCCACGACCACCGTGGTGCACGACGACGTCCCGGCGCCGAACCGCACACCCTGGCGGCTCACCGCCTCGGACCGGTTCGACGTCGTGCCGTCCACCGCGCACGCCGCCAGCGGCGGCACGCTGACCTGCGTGCCGTCCTTGGTGAACTCGGCGGAGCCGACCGACGCCACCCCCGCCGGGTTGGTCGCCCACGCGGGTGGGGCGGCGACCAGGCCGAGCACGAGCGCCGCGGTCACCGCACCGACCCGGCGCGCTCCGATCTGCTTCATCGTGTTGCCCTCCTGCTCTTCCTCGAAGAGGACTATCGAGCCCGGGCCGCCGCGACCCGACGATCTAGACCGCACATCACCCGCAAGAGCAAAGACCGATACCTGATCGAGTGACCGACGACCGGTGCCGTCAGGACGGGATGCGCACCGGCAGCGGCGCACTGGCGAAGTCGGTCGGCAGGCCCACGAGCCGCTCCAGGGCCCCTCGCACCCGCGCCGCCGCACGGCCGTCGCCGAACGGGTTGTGACCCACCGGCAGCCGCAGCCGCGCGCCGAGCACCCAGCCCGCCTCGGCCACGATCCGGATCGGGTCGGTGCCGACCAGCCACGCGCAGCCGGCCTCCACCGCGGACCCCCGTTCGGTCGTCTCGCGCAGCACCAGCACCGGCACGCCGAACGTCGGCGCCTCCTCCTGGATGCCGCCGGAATCGGTGAGCACCAGCACGGACCGGCGCAGCGCGCGCACCAGGTCGGAGTAGTCCAACGGCTCGGTCACCACGATCCGCTCGTGCCCGCCGAGCACGTCCCGTGTCGCCGCACGCACCCCCGGGTCGGGGTGCACGGGCAGCAGCACGCGCACGTCGGGGTGCCGGTCCGCGATGGCCCGCACGGCGCGCAGCACGCGTCGCAGCGGCTCGCCCCACGACTCCCGCCGGTGCACCGTCACCAGCACCAGCCGTTCGGAGCGCTCGTCCAGCACGCGTTCCAGCAGCGCGAGGTCGGGGTCGCGGGCGGGCAGGTCGGCGGCGGCGACCTGGCGCACGGCGTCGACCACGGTGTTGCCGGTGACCACGATCCGGCGGTCCGCCATGCCCTCGCCGACGAGCGCCGCGGCGTCGTCGTCGGTCGGCGCGAGGTGCAGGGTGGCGATCCGGGCGATCATCTGCCGCGTGCCCTCCTCGGGGAACGGTCCCGCGAGGTCGCCGGTGCGCAGACCGGCTTCGAGGTGCGCCACGGGGATGCCGCGCCAGAACGCGGCGAGCGCCCCCGCCAGGGCGGTGGTCGTGTCGCCCTGGACGAGGACGACGGCCGGGTCGCGGGTGCGCAGCAGCCGGTCGAACTCCCCTACCAGGCACGCCAGCAGCTCGGCCTGGCCGCCGGTGGCGCGCGGCGCGTCCAGCTCGACGTCCACGGCGAGGCCGAACGCCCGCAACGCCTGCTCGACCATCCCCGCGTCCTGTCCACTGTGGACGATGATCGGCCGGAGCACCGGGTGGTCGGCCAGCGCCAGCGCCACCGGTGCGATCTTGACCGCTTCGGGCCGGGTGCCCGCGAACAACACGACTTCCTTCACCTTGCTCCTTTCTCGGAGGTCCCACGGGGTGCGGCGCCCCGGAGCGTGCCCTGGGGGCAGGCAGGCTCCGGGGCGCACGCGCGCTACTCGCCGGCGGGCGCTCGTCGCCCGCGGACCGCGCGGGTCGGCGGCGGGCCGGTCACGAGGAGCGCAACACCGGCCACCACCCACCACGCGACTCCGGGGCCGGTGGCCGCCGACGAGCCGGTTCCCGTGCCGACCGCTACACCGCCGCCGGGGATCGGGGACATGCCTCAGCCCGCCCCGAGCTCGTGCCGGCGGCGCAGCGCCACCGCGCCGACGGGCACGCCGAACAGGGTGAGCAGGCCGAGCCCGATCCACAGGCCCGCGCCCGAGGCCATCGCGGTGGGCAGGCCGGCGGGACCGCAGGTGGCGGACGAGAGCACCAGGTCGCCGGTGCCGACGGAGCCGACCAGGGTGAGGCGGACGGCGTTGACGGTGAGGCTGCCGTCGGTGTTGCGCACCTGCTCGTTGAACACGACCTTCGCGACGTCCACACCGAGGAGGTCGAGGTCGACCGCGGTGTTCGGCGCGGGTTCGACGTCGAGGTCGGGGCCGGGGTAGAGGTCGGCCAGCCTGCTGAGGTCGAGCCCGACGAGCCGGGACTTGCCGGTGAGGCCCTTCTGGGTGGCCGCGCACTCGGCTTCGACCAGTTCGGCGGACATGCCGCCGGTGACGGTGCGGAGCAGGTCGAGCCGGACGTCGGCGGTGCCCGCCCGGGACCCGACGCCGCCGGTCTTGTCGTCGCGCGAGGCGGACGCGGTGGTCACGCCGGTCTTGAGGACGTTCGGCAGGTCGACGGCCGCGAGCGTGTCGGCGATGGGGCCGTTCGCGTCGGCGGCGGCGAACGGGCCTGCCGAGACCGCGTCCCGTCCCGGCAGCGAGAGGTCGAGCTCCACGCCGCGGGCCGAGGCGTCTCCGGGCGCTGCCGAGGCCGGCGCGGCGCCGACCACCAGCGCCGCGATGGCGACCAGTCCGGTCACCGCCGCGTGACGAGTCAGTCCCCCACGCATGGAGCTCCTTCCTCGAACCGGTTGACCGTGCAATTTCCCCCTATCGGCGTTCAACCAGTGGTGTTGAAGGTTGCTGACCGTAAAGGGGGACGCCGTCCACTCGAACCGCCCAACCACGGCCACCAACGGTGGGTCATCAGCCCGAAAGTGCTTCACGTTGTCACCCGATCCGGGGGTGAGGTTCGCCCTCCGCAGGCCCGATGACCATCAAGCAGCCCTATCAGGCGATCCCCGATCGGGAGGGCATTCGTTCGGTGGCGTCCGCCGCGGGTCCTGCGTGAGATGGCCAACTTTGTAGAGCTTCGACAAAGACCGAACCTGTGATCGCCGGTTAACCTCCCGGGGAAGTCGATCCTCTGGGAGGTCCCAAGTGTCCGTCCTCGCCGTTCCCGGCCGTCGCGCGGTGCTCGCCGACCTGGTCCCCGGCGCGCTCGCGCGTGACATCGCCCTGGTCGTGGCGGGCGCCGGGTTGACCGGCCTGGCCGCGCAGGTCGCGTTGCCCGTGCCGGGCAGCCCCGTGCCGATCACCGGCCAGACGTTCGCCGCCCTGCTGGTGGGCGCGGCGCTCGGGTGGCAGCGCGGTGGTGCGTCGATGGTGCTGTACCTGATCGCGGGCGTGGCCGGGGTGCCGTGGTTCCAGGGCGGGTCGTCGGGGATGCCCGCGTCGCTCGGGTACGTGGTCGGGTTCGTGTTCGCGGGTGCGCTGGTCGGGCACCTGGCGGCGCGCGGTGGCGACCGGACGCCGTTGCGGACCGTCGGCACGATGGCGGTGGGCAACCTGGCGATCTACGCGTGCGGCGTGCCGTGGCTGATGGCCGCCGCGGGCGTGGGCCTCGGCAAGGCGCTGCAACTGGGCGTGACGCCGTTCCTGCTGGGTGACGCGCTGAAGATCGCCCTGGCCGCCGGCCTCCTGCCCGCCACCTGGGCCTTGATCAACCGCAAGTAACCCCGCGAGTCGAACCTTCACGTCGCGCGTGTCCTACCTCCAGAACGCGCGTGTCCTACGTTCGGAACGCGTGAGTCCTACGTTCAGGACACCCGAGTTCAACGCTCGGAACGCGCAGGCGGGTCCGGACCGGGATGACGGGGTGGGCGGGTACGGTTTTCGCCGTGCCCGCCACCACCGCGATCCCCGACACCAGGACGTTGCTCGCCGTCGCCGTGGAGGCGGTGGGTGGAGCGGAACGCGAGGGCCAGGTCGACATGGCCGAGGCGGTCGAGCGCGCGATCCGGACCGGCGAGCACCTGGCCGTCCAGGCGGGCACCGGGACCGGCAAGTCGTTGGCGTACCTGGTGCCGGCGCTGCGGCACGCCGTGGCCGAGGAGTCGACGGTCGTCATCTCCACCGCCACGATCGCCCTGCAACGCCAGCTCGTGGACCGCGACCTGCCCAGGCTCGCCAAGGCGTTGCGCAAGGAGCTGGGCCGCGAACCGCGGTTCGCCATCCTCAAGGGCCGCCGCAACTACCTGTGCATGCACCGCCTGCACACCGGTGCGCCCGACGAGCCGGAGGAAGCGGGCCTGTTCGACCCGTTCGCGGTGTCCAAGATGGGCCGCGAGGTCAAGCGCCTGCACGAGTGGTCGTCCGACACCGAGACCGGCGACCGGGATGAGCTCGTGCCCGGCGTCACGGACCAGGCGTGGCGTCAGGTCTCGGTCACGGCGCGTGAGTGCCTCGGCGTGAACAAGTGCCCGATCGGCGTGGACTGCTTCGCGGAGAAGGCACGTGCCGAGGCGGGCCGGGCGGACGTCGTGGTGACCAACCACGCGATGCTGGCCGTGGACGCCTTGGAGGGCTACCAGGTCCTACCCGACCACGACGTGGTCGTGATCGACGAGGCGCACGACCTGGTCGACCGGGTGACGTCGGTGGCGACGGAGGAGCTGAGCGCGTCGCTGGTCGCCACGGCCGCGCGGCGTTGCGGGCGGTTGATCGACCAGAACGTGGCCGACCGGATGGCCGAGGCGAGCGACGGTCTGGCGATGATCCTGGAGGAGATGCCGGTGGGCAGGCTCGACAGCCTGCCGCAGGCGTTGGCCGGTGCGTTGCGGGCGACGAAGGACGCGGCGCACGCGTGCATCACGTCGTTGGGGCCCGATCGCAAGGAGGACGTCGACGGCGCGACGTCGCGCAAGCTGGCGCTGTCGCTGCTGGACGACGTGCACGACTGCGCGACGCGGATCCTGGACGCGTTCGACGAGGACCACGACGTGGTCTGGGTGTCGGGTGACTTCGCGGACCGCAACAAGGCGCCGTCGCTGCGCGTCGCGCCGTTGGGGGTCGGTGGGCTGCTGCGGGAGCGGTTGTTCGGGAAGCGGACCACGGTCCTGACGTCGGCGACCTTGACGTTGGGCGGCACGTTCGACACGTTGGCGCGGCAGTGGGGGTTGCCGGCAGCGTCGGGTGTTCGCAAGGCGGAGGGGACGGCGACGGACAAGGAGCCGCCGTCGGACGTGAGCGGGCCGCGGTGGACCGGGTTGGACGTCGGCTCGCCGTTCGAGCACGGCAGCAGCGGGATCCTGTACGTGGCGCGCCACCTGCCGCCGCCGGGGCGTGACGGGTTGCCACCGTCCTATGTCGACGAGATCGAGGGTCTGGTCAACGCGGCGGGCGGACGGACGTTGGGGCTGTTCTCGTCGATGCGTGCGGCGAAGGCGGCGGCGGAGGCGTTGCGGGGCAAGGTCGACTACCCCGTGCTGTGCCAGGGTGACGACGCCACGGGGCAGTTGGTGAAGCGGTTCGCGGAGGACGCGCGGACGTGCCTGTTCGGGACGTTGTCGTTGTGGCAGGGGGTGGACGTGCCGGGGCCGTCGCTGTCGTTGGTGGTGATGGACCGCATCCCGTTCCCGCGGCCGGACGACCCGTTGGCGTCGGCGCGGCAGAAGGCGGTGGAATCGCGGGGCGGCAACGGTTTCCTCACCGTGGCGGCGACGCACGCGGCGCTGCTGCTGGCCCAGGGCGCCGGGCGGCTGCTGCGTTCGATGAACGACAAGGGCGTGGTCGCCGTCCTGGACTCGCGCCTGGCCACCGCGCGTTACGGCGGGTTCCTGCGTGCCTCGCTGCCGCCGTTCTGGACGACGTACGACCCGGAGGTCGTGCGGGCGGCGCTCAAGCGCCTCGACGCGGCCCACAACTGAGCGCCGAAACCGCAGGTCGCGTGTTCTGAGCGTTGAATTCGGGTGTTCCGAACGTAGGACACGCGCGTCCTGAACGTAGGACACGCGTGACGTGAACGTAGGACTCTCGCGTTCTGGAGGTAGGGCTCGCGCGGGGTTAGCCGTCGACGAGGAGGCCGCGGAGGGGGCCTTGGAGGCGGCCGGCGCGGCGGGAGACGCCGGGGAGGGCGGTCAGGCGGTGCTTGCCGGAGGCGGCCAGGGTGGGGCGCCAGAGGGTGTCCACGACCTCGTGCGCGGGAGCGGAGACGTCGGAGATCGGGCGTTGCAGGTGTTCGGACCACAGGCGCAGGCGGGTGTCGCGGGCGACGGCCGGGTCGTCGGTCACCAGGTTGACCTCGGTGTCGTTGAACAGCGAGTGCTCGTTGAGGTTGGCCGAGCCGACGCTCAGCCACCGGTCGTCCACGATGGCCAGCTTGGCGTGCACGTAGACCGACGAGGACGTGGCGCCGTCGTGCGAGGACAGGGTGGCGGCGACCAGGCGGTGGTTGCCGTCGTCGGCGTCCAGCAGACGTCCGAGCTGGCCACGGGTGGTGTCCGCGCCGTTGCTCGGCTTGCGCGGCAGGACCAGCACCACGCGGAAGTCCTCGGTCGGTGGCTTGCGGAGCTTCGAGATCAGGATCTCGGTGATCTCGGGTGACCACAGGAACTGGTTCTCGATGTAGACCAGGCTCGTCGCCGAACGCAGCGCGCGCAGGTACGAGTCGAGCAGGCTGAACTCGCCGCGCGAAGCGAAGTCGTAGGTGCGCTCCGGGATCGTCCGCACCAGTTGGGCCGACGACGAGCCGGCCGGGGGTGGCGGTGCGACGGCGGGCAGCTGCTCGCCGGCGATCTCCTGCCAGCGCTGCCGGAAGTGCTCGGCAACGTCGGCGACGATGGGCCCGTGCAGGCGCGTCCCGATGTCGTGCCAGCCCAGCGGTTCGCGGGGCGGGTGCTCGGCGGTGTCGTGGCGGTCGCCCTCGACGGCGGTCAGGTCCATCCCGCCGACGAACGCCACCTCGTCGTCCACCACCACGATCTTCTCGTGGTGGCAGTGCATCGTGCGCTCGCGCGCGTCGATCTCGCACCGCACCGCGCTGTCGCGGGTGAACTCACGCCGGCTCGCCAGCACCCGCTTGCGCGTCGGCTCGAACATCGGCACCGGCGGCCCCGCCCACAGCAGCACGCGCACCGGCACCCGGGACGCGGCCGACGCCAGCAGCTCGCGCAACGTCGGCGAGCCCGGCTCGCGGGTCAGCCGGAAGTCCGGGCTGGCACACCACCCCGCCAGGTGCACGGACTTGCGCGCCGACGAGATCGCCGAGGCGATGGCGGGCAGCACCTCGTGCCCGTCCACCAGCACCTCGACCCGGTTGCCGGTCCGCACCGGCCGTCGCGGCGTCCACCAGCCGGCCTCCGGCGCGAACGCCGAACCCCATCCCAGCTTGCGCAACCGTCTGGCGTGGTGCGCGCACAGCAAGCTCTCCAGCCCGTCACCGAGCTTGGCATCCAGCACGTCCAACAGGCCCACGCCGGGGATGGTTACCGCAAAACGGTCAACCGAAACGTCGGTTCACGGCGACCGTGGCGGTTCCCGGCTCGACTTCGGTGAAACCGGCGTCCCGAACCACCACCACGTCCGGGTGCGCCACCAGGGCGTCCCACTCGGCCGCGGCCGGTGTCCGGACGGCGCACCGGTAGTCCAGCGACGCCCACTCCTTCAGCTCCGCGTCGGACAGGTGCGGTGCGAGCAGCATCGTCGCGTGCCCCACCTGGGCCGCCGCCTTGCCCGCCGTCATCTCGACCCGCGGGTTCAGCCAGAGCTCGCAGGCGCCGGCGGGGACCGGGCCGGGGGTGTCGGGCGGCAGCTCGCTGCCGGAGATCTGCAACCGGCTCAGCTCCTTGGGCAGGTCCACCACCCGCCCCGGCACGAAGGCCCGCGCCGACGCGCCGCCGACGGTGATGGTCACGCCCGGCAACGCCTGCACGGCCTCCCAGTGCGCGCCGCGTGCCCGTCGCGTCACCTTCCGGATCCGCCCGTCCACCCACGCCGCCACCTCGTCGTGCCACTCCCCGCCCGGCAGGGCGCGGTCGTCCAGGCACACCGCGATGGCCGCGGCGGCGGCGGCCTCCAGCACCTCGGTCCTCGACGGCGGCGCGGACCGCTCGATCCGCAGCACCACCGGCATCGCCCGCACCGACTCCGGGTCCTCCGAGTCGGTCGCGTAGTGCCGGTCCACCAGCATCCGCAGGATCGGGTTCACAGCCGGTTCAGCTCCATGCCGTCCGCCGCGTCCGCGGCCTCCACCTCCGCACGGGTCACGCCGAGCACGAACAGCACCGCGTCCAGGAACGGGTGGGACAACGCCGTGTCCGCGACCTCGCGCAACGCGGGCTTGGCGTTGAACGCGATGCCCAACCCGGCCGCGCCCAGCATGTCGATGTCGTTCGCGCCGTCACCCACGGCGACGGTCTGCGCCAGCGTGATGCCCTGCTCGTCGGCGAACCGCCGCAGCGCCACCGCCTTGCCCGCCCGGTCCACCACGTCGCCGACGACCCGACCGGTCAGCTTGCCGTCCACGACCTCCAGCTCGTTGGCCGCGCAGAAGTCCAGCCCCAGGTCGTCCACCAGCCGCTGGATCACGCGGGTGAAGCCGCCGGACACCACACCGCAGCGGAACCCGAGCCGCTTGAGCGTCCGCACCGTCGTGCGCGCGCCCGGCGTCAGCTCCAACGACTCCGCGACCTCGTCCAGCACGGCCTCGTCCAGGCCCGCCAGCAACGCCACCCGCCGCCGCAACGACTCGGTGAAGTCCAGCTCGCCCCGCATCGCCGCGTCGGTGATCTCCTTGACCTGCGGCTCCACCCCGACGTGCGCGGCCAGCATCTCGATCACCTCGCCCTGGATGAGCGTGGAGTCGACGTCGAACACCACCAGCCGCTTGGCCCGCCGGGTCAGCCCGGCCCGCTCCACCGCGATGTCCAGCCCGCCGCGCACCGCCACCTCGGCCAACGCCGACCGCAGCTGCGCGTCACCCTCCGGCGTGTCGTCGGCCACGGAAACCCGCAGCTCAAGGCCGGTGACGGGGTAGTCGGCGACACCCCGGATCGCGTCGATGTTCACGCCGAGCGCCGCCAGCCGCCGCGCCACCTCGGTGAACGCGCGGGCCGTGACCGGGCGGCCGAGCAGGATCAGCACGTGGCTCGACTCCAGCCGCGCGGTCCGCTTGGAGTCCGCGCCGATCTCCACCTCGACGTGCATGGACACCGTCGCCATGGCCTGCTCGACGGCCTCCTGCAACCCCTCCGGGTCGTGGTCGGCCGCGACGAGCACGCCGAGCACCAGCCGGCCGCGGATGACGACCTGCTCGACGTCGAGGATCTCCACGCCGTGCCTGGTCAGCACCGCGAACAACACCGAGGACACCCCCGGCTTGTCCGGTCCGGTGACCGTGATCAGGACGGGTGTGGCGCTGATGTTGACCCCGCTGGGCTTGGTCACTGATGGCTCCTATGCCAGACAGCGGCGAGCCCCGACGACCCGGCCGAGGGATCGGACGCGGTCGTCGGGGCTCGTCGTTGAACCTGCGCTCAGGTTACAAGCGTTACTTGTGGTCGCCCTCGGTGTGCTCCGAGGCGGTGCCCGACTGCACGGCGGCGGCGGCCAGTTCGGACGGCGCGGGCTTCGCGTCCTCGTGCGCGATGGCCTTGCCGGTGAACGTGACGTGCGCCTCGCTGTGCAGCCGCTCGATCATGTGCGGGTAGTGCAGCTCGAAGGCCGGGCGGGCCGAGCGGATCCGCGGCAGCTCGGTGAAGTTGTGCCGCGGCGGCGGGCACGAGGTCGCCCACTCCAGCGAGTTGCCGAAGCCCCACGGGTCGTCCACCTTCACGGTCTCGCCGTAGCGGTAGCTCTTGAACACGTTCCAGATGAACGGCAGCGTGGACGCGCCCAGGATGTACGCGCCGATCGTGGAGATCGTGTTCAGCGTGGTGAAGCCGTCGCCGGGCAGGTAGTCCGCGTACCGGCGCGGCATGCCCTCGTTGCCCAGCCAGTGCTGCACCAGGAACGTGGCGTGGAAGCCGAGGAACGTGGTCCAGAAGTGGAGCTTGCCCAGCGGCTCGTCCATCATCCGGCCGGTGATCTTGGGGAACCAGAAGTAGATGCCCGCGAAGGTGGCGAACACGATCGTGCCGTACAGCACGTAGTGGAAGTGCGCGACGACGAAGTACGTGTCCGACACGTGGAAGTCGATCGCCGGCGCGGCCAGCAGGATGCCGGACAGACCGCCGAACAGGAACGTGACGATGAAGCCGATGCTGAACAGCATCGGTGTCTCGAACGTCAGCTGCCCCTTCCACATCGTGCCGATCCAGTTGAAGAACTTGATGCCGGTCGGCACCGCGATCAGGAACGTCATGAACGCGAAGAACGGCAGCAGCACCGCGCCGGTGGCGTACATGTGGTGCGCCCACACGGCCACGGACAGCGCCGCGATGCCCAGCGTCGCGTAGACCAGGCCGTTGTAGCCGAAGATCGGCTTGCGGCTGAACACCGGGAAGATCTCGGACACGATGCCGAAGAACGGCAGCGCGACGATGTAGACCTCGGGGTGGCCGAAGAACCAGAACAGGTGCTGCCAGAGGATCACGCCGCCGTTGGCGGGGTCGAACACGTGGGCGCCGAGGTGGCGGTCCGCCAGCAGGCCGAACAGCGCGGCGGTCAGGATCGGGAACGCCAGCAGCACCAGCACCGACGTGACCAGGATGTTCCAGGTGAAGATCGGCATCCGGAACATGGTCATGCCGGGCGCGCGCAGGCAGACCACGGTGGTGATCATGTTGACCGCGCCGAGGATGGTGCCGAGACCGCCGACGATCAGCCCGGAGATCCACAGGTCGGCGCCGACGCCGGGCGAGTGGATGGCGTTGGACAGCGGGGTGTAGGCGAACCAGCCGAAGTCGGCCGCGCCGCCCGGCGTGAGGAAGCCCGCCATCACGATCAGGCCGCCGAACAGGTACAGCCAGTACGAGAAGGCGTTGAGCCGCGGGAACGCCACGTCCGGGGAGCCGATCTGCAACGGCAGGACGAAGTTGGCGAAGCCGAACACGATGGGGGTCGCGTACAGCAGCAGCATCACCGTGCCGTGCATGGTGAAGAGCTGGTTGAACTGCTCCTGCGACAGGAACTGCATGCCCGGGCGGGCCAGCTCCGTGCGCATCAGCATGGCCATCGCGCCGCCCACCATGAAGAAGGCGAACGACGTGACCAGGTACATGATCCCGATCTGCTTGTGGTCCGTGGTGCGGAACATCCGCAGCAGGAACGAACCCTTGGCCGCCTCGCGCGTCCCGAAGGGCCGCGTTGCGATCGGCTGCGGGGCTACGGCCGTCACGGTGCCTCCTGCACTGTCTGGTTCTGACTTCGCCGGTGGGTGACGCCGCCGGCCCAACGGATGGTAGACGGCGGCGTTCAGGGTGGTGCGGCTGGGCTGCCCCCTGGATCAAGTGAGGTAGCGCAGGTCACAAGCCCGAGGGCCGCTCTCGCCGGAGCGGGAGCGGCCCTCGGGCTCGCGGTGCGGGTCAGCGGCGCAGCAGGCCGCGCAGCTTCGGCGAGGCGACGAACGCGGCGCCGACGGCGACCAGGGCGAGGCCGACGGCCAGCAGCAGGCCGCCGTCGAATCCGGTGTTGGCCAGGTCACCGTCGTTCGCGCCGGCGGCGGGGGCCGGGGTCGTGGTGACGGTCGGGGTGACGGCGACGGACTCGGTGGTCGGGACGACCTCTTCGGTCTCCTCGACCGGGGTCTCCTCGCCGGGGTTCTCGGGGTCGGGGTTCCCGGGGTTCGGGTCCTCCGGGTTGGGAGTCTCCTCGGAGGTGGTCTTCTCGGCGCAGAAGAACCAGTGGCTGATCTCGGGGACGTTGCCGGCGCCGCCCTTGTTCTGGTGCTCGGGGGCGTGCAGGCCTTCCCAGGCCGGCGCGCCGAGCTTGGCGGCGGGGTAGACGTTGTAGGCGTCGCCGCCCTTCACCACGACACCGGTCACGGTGTAGCCCTCAAGGCCGCCGGTGATGGTGAGGTGGGTGCCGGTCGAGGTGTTGGCCAGGGTCGGCGTGCCCTCGTCGTCGAACGCCTCGCCGGCCAGGCCCGCCGTGGCGCACGCCCGGTCGTGGTCCCATTCGAGGTTGCCGGCGAACGAGGTGGCGCGCGGGTCGCCGGGAGGGGGTGCGGTCTTCTCGGGGCTCGCCGAGGCGGTGCCGCCCAGCAGGCCGGTGGTGCTCAGGGCGAGCAGTGCGGCTGCGCCGAGAAGGCGGCGGGTGGTCATGCGCATGGTGCTGCTCCGCGGGGTTCGAGGGCTGACCGGGGGATCGAACTACACCGGTCACCCCCCTATCGAGTTAGCCCATTCAGATGACGCGGGTTGCCGTCTATTCGTTATGAGTCGGTTATGTGCCATGCCCGGTGGTGGTCGTGGGACCACCACCGGGTGATCGGGCGTCGGAGGCGTCAGCGGCGCAGCAGGTTGCGGAGCTTCGGTGAGACGAGGAAGGCGGAGCCGGCGGCCAGCAGGGAGAGGCCGGCGACGAGCAGCCACCAGCCGGAGAAGCCGGTGCTCGCCAGACCGTCACGACCGTCGCGCGAGCCGGGGCTCACCGCGGCCACGGCCTTGGTCGTGGTGGCGACGACGACCAAGCCGGGTGGTGTGGTGGTAGTGGTCGTCGTAGGGGTGGTCGTGGTGGTCATCCCCGGTGAGGTGGTGGTGGTCGTGGTGCCGGGGGTGGTGGTCGTCGTCGTGCCGGAAGTGGTGGTGGTTGTCGTGCCGTAAGTCGTGGTGGTGGTCGTGCCCGTGGTCGTCGTGGTGGTGGTCGTGGTGGTTGTGGTGACGGTGGTCAGGCAGACGAACCAGTGGCTGATGCCGGCCGGCTTGCCGCTGCTGTTCAGCGGTGCGTGCAGGTTCTGCCACGGCAGCGGGCCCAGGTTGGCGGCCGGGTAGGTGTTGTAGGCGGGACCGCCCTTCACCACGACACCGCTGATCACCGAGTCGGGCGGGTTCGCGGTGATGGTGATGTTGGTGCCGTCGGAGGTGTAGGTCCCGGGCGGCAGGAGCGCCTCGGTGCCGGGGAGGCCCACGACGTCGCAGGCGTCGCCGGTCTGCTCGATGTCGATGTTCCCGGTGACGGCGGTGGCGCGGGGGTCGCCGGGCTGGGGGTCGTCTGGCTGGGCGGACGCGCCTGCGGCGAGGGCGGCGGCGGCGATCACGGCGAGCAGCGACGCTGCTCCGAACAGGGTACGGCTTGTCGTGCGCATGGGGGTCTCCACACGGCTCGATGTGCTGATCGGCGGATCAGGCTGCTCCGTCGATGCTCTATCGCGTTAACCCGTTCGCGTGATGCACGCCGATACCGATTCGTTATGCGCACTGGCCTGGAATCGCTGGATCTCCCCCGTGGCGGGGATGGGGTGGGAGCATCCGGGCATGGTCGAGCTGGAAGTCCGGTGGCACGAGGCGGTGCGGGCGTTGGGCGGCACGCACGGGCCCGGCGACCTCGCCGACCGGTACGCCGAACCGCACCGCGGCTACCACAACGCCGACCACGTGCTGGCCGTCGTCCGGGACGTGACCGTGCTCGCCGAAGCCGCCGGCCGAACGGCACGCGAGCGCGCGGTGCTGGTCCTCGCCGCCTTGGCGCACGACGTCGTCTACGACGGCGAGCCGGGCGAGGACGAGCGCCGCAGCGCCGAGTGGGCCCGCGACCGGCTCGCCGGCCTGCCCGAGGCCGACGCGGTGGCCGCCCTGGTGCTGGCCACCGCGGACCACACCTCGGACGACCCGCTGACGTGCCTGCTCCTGGACGCCGACCTGGCCATCCTGGGCGCCGACGCCGCCACCTACGAGCGCTACCGGACCGCCGTGCGCGCCGAGTACGCCCACGTGCCGGACGACGCGTGGCGGGTGGGTCGGGCGGACGTCCTGCGCGGACTCGCCGAGCGCGACCCGCTGTACGTCACGCCCCACGCGCGCGAACGGTGGCAGGAACGCGCGCGGGCGAACCTCGCGGCCGAGCTCAGCTCGCTCGGTGACCCGCCATGAGCGTGTCGAACGTCGGGAACCCCCGGGCGATCTCGCTGCCGGTGAAGTTGCCGACCCAGCCGTCGTCGTCGTGGAAGAACCGGATCGACACGTAGTCGGGCCGGGTGCCCATGTCGAACCAGTGCGTGGTGTTCGCGGGCACGCTCAGCAGGTCGCCCGCCTCGCACAGCACCGCGTACACGCGGTCCGCGACGTGCAGGTAGAAGACGCCGGCGCCGCGGGCGAAGAACCGGTCCTCGTCGTCGTCGTGGGTGTGCTCGGCGAGGAACTTCAGCCGCGCCTGCCCGGCCGACGCCAGCCACTCCGGGTCGTCCGACGGCGTCATCTCCATCGCGTCGACCAGGACGTACCCCTCGGTCTCGGTCACCCTGGCGACCCGGTCGGCGTACACCTCCAGGGCGTTCTCCCTGGTCACGCCCGGTACGACCGGCCACTGCTCGTAGCGCACGCCGAGCTGCTTGAGCTCCACCGCGATCTCGGTGGGCTCGGCGGTGCGCAGCAGCGCGGTCTCCGGGTCGGTGTCCGACCACACGGTCAGCAACGTCATCGTGCCCACCTCCTGTGGGTTTCGGTGGTGAAGCGCAACAGCCACTCCAGGCATTCCAGCCGGTGCCGGGCCTGGTGCAGGTCGTCACCCCACACGTACACCCCGTGCCTGGCCACGATCAAGGCCGGCACGTCCGCGCGGTAGCCGGCCACGAACGCGTCGCCGAGCACCCGCATGTCCTGGCTGTTCGGCACGACCGGGACGACGACCAGGTCGTCGTGGGCCTGTCGGCCGAAGCCCTTGAGCATCTCCAGGTCGCGCAGCTCCACGCCGTCGGGCCAGTGCTCGGCCGCGATCACGGGCGCGAGCGCGTGCACGTGGACCACCGCGCCCGCGCCGGACACCGCCGCGATCCGCCCGTGCAGGCCCGCCTCGGCCGACGGCACGCGCACCGGGTCGTCCGTGCGGCCCTCGGCGTCGATCACGACCACGTCGTCGGGCGTGAGCTCGCCCTTGTCCTTGCCGCTGACGGTGACCGCGAGCCGCAGCGGGTCGCGGTCCACGACCACGGACAGGTTGCCCGAGGTGCCGCGCATCCAGCCCATCGCGGTGTAGCGGGCGCACTCGGCGGCCAGCGCCTCGCCGGGCGTCCGCGAGCCGGTGGTCACAGGCTCGGTCACAGGGCCGGTGGTCACAGGGTCCCCGAGGTCCGG
This sequence comes from Saccharothrix stipae, assembly GCF_054781895.1. NCBI lineage: Bacteria > Bacillati > Actinomycetota > Actinomycetes > Pseudonocardiales > Pseudonocardiaceae > Saccharothrix > Saccharothrix stipae. The sequence goes on from NZ_BAAGTN010000025.1 coordinate 66,450, forward strand.
TGTGGACCGAAGTCGGCGTCGCCGTACGGCTCGCCGGGCCGCCGCACGCCGACCGTCCGCCAGCCCGCCTCGGCGGCGGCGTCCAGCTCGGCGGGGACGTCGGAGTAGAACCTGATGTCGGTCGAGCCGAGCACGGAGGCGATCTTCAGGTACGACGAGGCCTCGCGCTTCGGGCCCGCGTTCACCGTGTCGAAGTGGAACTCGAACAGCGAGGTGAGGTCCCCGTCGGTGGTGTGCGCGAAGAACGCGACCTGACCGGCCACCGAGCCCGAGGAGAACACGGCCAGCTTGGTGCCCGCGTCGTGCCACCGGCGCAGGGCGGGCACGACGTCCGGGAAGAACTCGGCGACCAGGTCGCCCTCGGCGTAACCGCGCTGCCAGATCAGGCCCTGCAACGTCTTGAGCGGCGTGACCTTCTGGTCGTCGTCCATCCAGCCGTGCAGCACGCGCACCAGCTCGTCCGTGCCGCCGTCCACACCGGACAGCTCGCGGATTTGCGCGACGGCCTCGGCGACGGCCGGGTCGTCGGCGTGCTCGTCGATCCACGGCCCGAGCCGCGGCCGGGCGTAGTCGTACAGCGTGACCAGGACCTGGTCGGTGGCGCTGAGCGTGCCCTCGATGTCCAGCACGACCCATTCAGTCATGAACGTCCCCAACGTAGTAGTCGGCCAAACCGTGCGGAGCGTACGCACCGCGGTCGGTCACCACCGAGGTCACGAACCGCGGCGGCGTCACGTCGAACGCCGGGTAGAGGCCGCGCGCCCGGTCGGTGGCCGTGCGGCGGCCCAGCGTGTGCAGCACCTCGTCGCCGGGCCGGTACTCGATCGGCACGTCGGCGGCGGTGGGGGCGAGCCGGTCCGGTGCCTGCACCATGGCCAGGAACGGCACGTCGAACGCCCGTGCCGCGACGGCCAGGCCGAGCGTGCCGACCTTGTTGACCACGTGCCCGTCCATGGTGACGCGGTCGGCGGCGGTCAGCAGCACGTCGACGTCGCCGGTCGACATGACCGCCGCGCCCATGCCGTCGGTGATCAGGGTCGTGTCCACGCCCATCTCACCCAGGGTCTCCGCGGTCAGGCGCGCTCCCTGGAGGTACGGGCGGGTCTCCGTGCAGATGAACCGCAAACGCTTGCCCATGGCCTGGGCAGCGGTGACGGTCTCGGTCAGGTAGAGGTCTGCCCAGCAGTGCGTGAGCACCGCGCCCTCGTCCGGCAACAACGCGGCGGTGTGCGTGCCGAGCTCGCGGCTGCGTTCGCGGTAGCGCCGGTCCCCCGCGTGCGCGCCTTCGAGGGCACCGGCTTCGACGTCCTCGTGCCCGTCCACGCCCGCGAGCACCGCGGCGACCGCCTTGCGCAGGTGGTTGTTGGTGCGGCGGGTGGCGATCAGGAGCCGTCCGGCCTGGTCCAGGTGGGCGCGGGCCTGGTCGCGCGGCAGGCCGCGGGCCTCGCGGGCGGCCAGCACCATGCCCCACAGCGCGGCGAAGTACGGGCCGGAGGACTGGGTGACCATGTCCCGGATCGCCTCGGCCACCTCGGCGACCGTGCCGCAGCGCACCCACGTCCGCTCGAACGGGAAGTTGCGGCGGTCGAGCACGTGCACGCCGTCGTCTTCGAGGCGGACGCTGCGCGCGAGCAGCGGCTCCATCAGCTGTACCCGGTGAACGGGGCGTGCTCCCCGGTGAGGAAGTGCGCGCCGACCTCGCGCGCCTTGTACGACACGGGGTCGTGCAGGGTGAGGGTGCGGGCGTTGCGCCAGAACCGGTCGAAGGCGTAGCCGGCGGCGGTGGCGCGGGCGCCGCACAGCTCGAACACCCGGCTGGTGGTCTGGTTGGCGACCTTGGTGGCCACGACCTTGGCCGCCGAGATCGCGGCGGCGGTCTCGGCGCGTTCGTCCCGGGTCAGGTCGGTGCCCCGACGCGAGGCCTGGTCCAGCCGGTCGGAGGCGTGGTCGGCGAGGCAGCCGGCGGCCCGCACCTCGGACACCAGCTCGCCGTACGCGGCCAGGACGTACGGGTCGGCGGTGGCCTGGTCGACACCGCTGAGGAACCACGGCCGGGTGGTCGTGCGGGTGTACCGGGCGGCTTCGGCGAGGGCACCCTCGGCCATCGCCACGTACAGCTGGGCGAGCACGAGCTGGAAGCCGAGGGCGGCCAGCGACAGGCGCGGGCTGTGCTCGTCGTGCGAGCCGAGGACCTGGTCGGACGGCACGTGCACGTGGTCGAACGCCACGCCGCCGCTGGCGGTGAGGCGTTGGCCGATGTTGTCCCAGTCACCGGCGTAGGTGATGCCCGCGGCCTTCGCGTCGAGCGTGAACGTCACCTTCCCGCCGGTGTCGGTGCGGGTGGCGCTGACCACGAGCCGGTCGGCCACCGACGCGCCCGTGGCGAACGTCTTGCGCCCCGTGACCTCGAAGCCGCCGTCGACGGGCCGCAGTTCCAGCGCGGCGTCCAGGGGGTTGCTGACGCCGGCCCAAAAGAGACCGGTGCCGGCGTCGAACGCGGGGTTGTCGAACAGGCCGCTGCGCCACACCTGGAGGTAGTGGTAGCCGAGGAGGTGCCCGACGTTGGCGTCCGCCGCGCCGACGACCCTGGTGACGGCCTGCTGCGTGGCCCAGTCACCGATCGTCAGCACCCCGGACCCGCGCAACGCCTCGACCTCGGCCGCGGGTTCCGCACCGCGCCGATCGCGCTCCGCCGCGTCGACCCGCAACGCCGCGGCCAGCTCCTCGGCGACGGTCAGCCACTTCCGCCGACCATCGGTGCTCGTCATGCCCTGCCCCCGTCCGGCTGACGGCCGCCGCCGTCGCCCGTTCTCGTCCGCGTTTCCAGCAGGCGAGCCTAATCGCCGTCACCGGGCGGTGAACTGAGCGTTCCGCCACATGGGAGGCCGGTGGTCAGGCGCCCGGGCGGTAGCGGTGCAGCAGGCCCAGGTCGGCGAGCAGCTTCTGCACGGGCCGGCCGCCGTGACCGCGGCGGGTGGTCTCGACGTGGTCGCGCCACACCAGGCGGTCCGCGCGCCACGCCGTCAGGTAGTCGACGCACAGCTGCGGCTCGATGAGCCGGTTGCGGCCGCCGGCGGCCTTCAGGGCGGCGATCATCCTCAGCTTGTCCGCGCCGTCCGGCAGGGTGTCGGCGACCATCGTGATGACCTCCTCGATGAACCGCCTGCGCTGGCCGAGGAACCACCGCCAGTACCCCGCGGTGGCGTCGGTCAGGCCGTGCCCGGTGTCGAGCAGGCCGAACAGCCCTTCGGCGAGGCAGTCGCCGAGTTCCTCGGTGCGGGCGCGCATGGTGTCCCGGTACGGGTCGTACGGCTGCTGCACGGCCAGCCCCGTCACCGCCGACGGCGACAGCCCGGTGTCGTCCAGCAGGAAGAACCAATCCTCGTTGTAGATGTTGGGGAAGAACGACGTGAACGACTCACGGCCGATCGCGAGCGCTCCCGTGCCGATGAACGTGTCCTGGTCGCCGCCCGCCTCGCGGTAGGCGTGGCACACCACCGAGTTGTCCGGGTAGCCGCCGACGGTCAGGCCGACGCCGGTGAACCGGTCGAGCAGGCCCACCGCGTCACCGAGGTCGTCCGGTCGCGGGATCACGACGTCGTCGTCGACGTAGACGACCCGCTCCCAGCCGGCCACGGCGGCCAGCAGCAGGCCCAGGTTGCGCTTCAGGCTGGTGTCGGTGCGGCGGTCGAACCGGCCGCCGCGCAGCATCTCCGTGGTCCGGAACGAGGGCAGGAGGTCCAGGGGCGCTTCGGCGATGTCGGTGGCGACGATCTCCACGCCGGCGCGTTCGGCGAGCGCGGTGGCGGCGTCCGCGGAGGAACGGCGGCTGCACAACGTGACCAGGGTGCAGCGGTGGTGCTTGGCGAGCGCGACGACCTGCTCCAGGTAGGCCGTCGGTCGCGCGGTCGGCACGATGATCGCGTCGACCCGCGCCGGGTCGGCGACGGCGTCCCTGGTCAGCAGGTGCCGGTGGGAACCGTGGTGGTTCGCCGACCGGGGGCGGTGCGCACCGGTGCGCCCTGGTGCTGCGGCGGGCGCGGTGGCTGCGGCGTTCAACTCTGGCCCTCCGGCCATTCGAAGAGTCGGTATTCCGGCAGGTTCCAGTCCGGTGTGACCACCTGGCCGTTCACGACCATCACCCTGGTGAGGACGCTGTAGGAGGCCAGGCCCGGGAACCGCTGGTCGAGGTAGGCCGCGTTGCGGTCGCGGAACCTGCCGTCGGTGAGGGCGCGCACGACACCGAGGGTTCCCCTGCCGTACTGGCCGTTGCAGATCGTCACCGTTCGCTTGTGGTTGAACGGGTTCGTGCCGCGGAAGAAGTGCGCGACGTCCTCCAGGAGGACCTCGTGACCGTTCTGCCTGCCGAGCTTGGGCGCGTAGAGGCGTTCCTCGCCCCCGGTCGAGCGGACCACGAAGCCGCCCGCCTCGGACTCGTCGTGCCGGGCGACCTGCGTGACGGGGAGGTCGACCCGGTCGAGCAGCTCGCGGGTGACGAGGTTCCAGTCGACGCCGCCGAGCAGCACGAGGTGCGTGGTGTAGTCGTCGGGCACCAGGTCGGACGCTATCCGGAAGTTGACCTGGCTGCGGGGGTTGAGCGCGCGGATGTGGCCGTGCAGCTCGATCAGGGCGTCGAGGTCGGCGTAGGTGTAGAGCTCGACGTAGTCCGGTTGCGTGGGGTCGCAGTAGGGCATCCTCGCCCGCATGTCGGCCGGCAGCTGGGCGACCACGATGGTGATGACGTGCCGGTCGTCGAAGTACCAGAAACCGCGGTCGGCGACGTCTTCGACCTCGGTGGTGGCGTTCTCGCGCCGCGTGGCGGCTCGCAGGTCGGTCAGCTCGCGCAGCAGTTCGTCGCGCCGGCGCAGCTCGTCGGGGGTCAGCTCGTCCACCGGGATCAGGCGGTAGGGGCGGGTCGCGACGGAGCGCCTGGTGGCGAAGAACGTGGCGTACGCGGCGAGGCGCGGCACCGGTGGTGTCTTCGGGTTGCTGCGACTCTCCCACGAGGACAGCAGGGGCACGCTGGCCGGCTTCTCGGCACTGAACGCGTAGGCAAGATCACTCTGCGTGATCGTCACATCGGGCCACTGCTCTTCGCGCAACGCCCGAAGGCGGTGCGCCAGCGAGTGGGAGTCCTCCGCAACGACCACGTCCGCGCGCCCTTCAGTGAACTTCAGCGTATCAGCTGAAGAGCGAAACATACACGATTGCGGAGAAAAGTCACGCGTTGATACCCCCATAAGGGCCTTGTCACTCAAGTACAGCTGGACTTACCCTCAAGTTACTGAGGTTCAGTCAACTTCAGTGAGACTAGGTGAAGTTCACCCAGGAAGCCATCCGGGGGTCGACATGAACATGCTCACCGCACTCGCACAATCCTCCGAGACCACCGAGTGGACGCCGCTCGTGGTGCTGCTCATGGTCGGCGCGATGGCGCTGGTCCTGGGCCTGGCGAAGCTCCTGCGCCGAGTTCTCGGCTTGCTCACCCGGGTCATGTTGTCGGCGGGCGCGGCCATGACCGGGATCGCCGCGATGCTCGCCCTCTGCACCGTGCTGACGACCGTGCTGCTGTTCTACGCGCGCTGAAGCACGCCGTGCCGGAACACCGCGTGCGGACCACCCCCTTCGACTACGGTGTGCGGGCCCGTATCGAAGGGGGATTCGCACGATGGACCTGTCGCGCAGATCGTTCTCCGGGGGAACCGCCGTCGCCGCGGGTGCGACCGCGACCCTCGGGGCGACCGCCGCGTCGGCCCGCGCGCTGCCGCGTCCACACCAGACGTCCACACCGCACCTGCTGGAGGCCGAGCAGCTGGTCGGCTACCTGTCGTTGCCGACGTGCCCGCTGGTGAACAACACCTACAAGGAGCCGGACCAGCCGAACGTGGTCCGGTGGGGCTCGCCCGGTGACGCGTCAGGGTGGGTCAACCAGAGCCAGTGCGCGTCGTTCCTGACCGCCGTGCTGAAGCGCACGTACCGGTGGGCGACTCCGGGTTTCTTCAGCGCCCACTTCGGGGTGGCCAGCCCGTTCGCGCGGGACTACCGGGCGGCGTTCGCGGAGCGGGTGGTACCGCACTTCGAGCGCGTCGGCCGGGTGACCGACCTCCGGCCGGGCGACCTGATCGCCATCGACTACCGCAACGACCAGGACACCAACACCGGGCACGTGGTGATGGTGCGTTCGGTGAAGGGCGTGTACACCGCGCCGAACCCCACCCTGAACTTCGCCGGCGAGACGCAGTACGCGGTGGAGGTCGTCGACTGCACGGCCGTGCCGCACGGCGTGTACGGGGTGGGCAACTACTTCCGGTTCCCGGACAACCGGATCTTCAACGCCACCGCCGGGACCGACGGCGCCGGGTACGGGCACATGATGTTCTACGCGTCCGACGCGACCGGCGGGTTCAGCCGGTACCGGTGGAGCGTGAACACGTCGTCCGCGGGGACCTACACGATGGCGCAACGCCCGGTCTCGGCCGCCCGCGTCGTGTCCTGAGCGTTGAACTCGGGGTACCTGAACGTAGGACACGCGCGTTCTGAACGTAGGACTCTCGCGCGTGTCCTACGTTCGGAACAGGCGTGTCCTGCGTTCGGGACGTGTGAGTTGAACGTTCGGGAGCGGAGTGCGGGGTTAGAGGCGTTGCCAGAGGGCAGGGACGTTCGGGGGTTCCCAGCCGGGCTGGGAGGTGTGCGACTGGCGGCACTGGTAGGTGACGCCGTTGTAGGTGACCTGGGTGCCTGCCGTGTACGCGCGGTTCGGGGCCCAAGTGCCGGATGGTTGGGTGGTGGTGGTGGTCGTGGTCGTGGTGGTTCCGTTGCCCCAGGGGATTTGGGGTGAGCGGTAGAAGTCGAGGCCCATGGCGGTCCAGCGCGGGGCCTGGGCGGCGAGGCGGAGGCGGAACGCGTCCCAGTCGTGGGTCGACCAGGGCGACCAGGCCAGTTCGGCGATCGCGGGCAGGCGGGGGAACGCCATGTAGTCGACGTGCGCGGGGGTCACCACCGTTTCCGTCCACAGTGGAGCTTCGACGCCGCGGACGGCCGACTCCGGGACACCGCTGACGTGCGTGCCGGGGTTCCAGTCGTAGGCGTCCCGAACCTCGATGAAACCGGCCCAGCTCAGGCCGAGCGGCGTGCTGGAGTTGTACTTCATGTCCAGGTACGCCTTGTTCGCGGGCGACATCACGATCTTCTGGCCACGCGCGGCGGCGTTCTGGACGACGGCGTTGGACGTGGTCGTGCCCCAGTACTGGGCGACCGCCGAGGTGTCCGCGGTGGTCTTGACGAACTCGTGCCAGCCCATGGCCTTCTTGCCGTACTTGCCGACCAGCGGCAGCACCCGGTTCATGAACGCCTGGTACTCCTGGTCGGTGGTCGCGTTCGCCTCGTCGCCGCCGATGTGGAAGTACGGCCCGGGCGTCAACGCGGCGATCTCGCGGATCACGTCCTCCACGAACGTGTAAGTGATGTCCTTGGACACGCACAACGACGAGTAACCGACCGCGATGTCCGTGCGCAACGCGGGTGCGACGCCGTTGCAGTTCAGCTCGGCGTACGAGGCCAGCGCCGCGTTGGTGTGGCCGGGCAGGTCGACCTCGGGCACCACGGTGATGTGCCGGGCCGCCGCGTAGGCGACGATCTCCTGGTACTGCGCCTTGGTGTAGTAGCCGCCGGGTCCGCCGCCGACCTGCGTGCTGCCGCCGTGCGTGGCCAGCCGCGGCCAGCTGTCGACGACGATGCGCCAGCCCTGGTCGTCGGTGAGGTGCAGGTGGAAGTGGTTGACCTTGTAGAGGGCGAGCTGGTCGAGGTACCGCTTGACCGTCGCGACCGGGTGGAAGTGCCGCGCCACGTCGAGCATCGCGCCGCGGTAGGCGAAGCGCGGGTGGTCGGTGATGGTCGCCCCGGGCACGGTCCACGGCCCCGGTTGCGCGGTCCTGCTCTCGACCTTGGCGGGCAGCAGCTGCCGCAGCGTCTGCACGCCCGCGAACAGGCCCGCCGGGGTGTTGGCCCGCAGCTGCACGGACGCCGCCGTGACCACCAGGTGGTAGCCCTGGTCGCCGACGGACGCGGGCGCGCCGCCGATGAGCAGCGAGATGCCGTCGGTCGGCGTGCCGGTGGTGTCGGTGACGGGCAGGGCGAACCCGGTCGACGGGCGGAGCAGGCCGGCGAGCTGCTCGCCGACGGCGTGCGCGGCGGCCGTGGTGTAGATCTTCGTGGCGGCGGTGATCGCGTGCGTGACGCCGGCGGCGGGCTGCACCGAGACCGGCACGGGGACGAGGCTCTGGAGGGGTTCGGCGGCCGAGGCCGTGGTGGTGTCCGTGCCGACGTTCCAGACGGCGGTCGCGCCGAGCACCGTCACCAGGACGGCGAGCGCTCGCGCCGTCCTCGTTTGGAGTTTCACCGTGGGTCCTCCTCAAGGCGGGCGGCGGCCGGCTGCCGTCAAGCGTGCGTACGCACCGGAGGAGATGTCAATGGGTCTAGACCAGTTGGCTAAGCCGGCCGCGTGGGTCGAGCGGGCCGGGCCGGCTACGCGAGGTCGAGCCTGCCCAGTTCCACCCGCGACGCGACCCCGAGCTTCGGGTAGGCCTTGTAGAGGTGGTAGCCGACCGTGCGCGGGCTCAGGAACAGCTGCGCGCCGATGTCCCGGTTGCTCAGACCGGTCGCGGCCAGCCGCACGACCTGGAGTTCCTGCGGCGTGAGGGCGCTGAGCGGGTCCGGTCCCGGCACGGCCCGGCTCTCGCCGGTGGCACGCAGCTCGGTGCGGGCGCGGGCGGCCCACGGAGTCGCGTCGAGCCGTTCGAAGCTCTCCAACGCCGACCGCAGGTGCGTGCGGGCGTCGGCCTTGCGACGGCCCCGGCGCAGCCACTCCCCGTACAGCAGCTCGGTGCGGGCGCGTTCGAACGGGCGGGTCTCGTTCGCGCGGTGCAGCTCGACGGCGGTGGTGAACCACTGCTCGTCGTCGGTGAGCAGGGCCCGGCAACGTGCGGCGACCGCCCGTGCCCACGGCTGGCCGGTGCTCGACGCCCACTCGTCGTACCAGGTGGCGGCGTCCTCGGCGAAGCCGTGCCGGCCCAGCCGGGCGGCGGCCTCCACCAGGTCGGGCAGGCTCGCGATGGCGTAGAGCCGGTGCGCGCCGGCGGCGACGTCCGCCAGCCGGTCCAGCACGGCCTCGTACCGGCCCAGGCCGATGTCCAGCAACGCCAACGCGCACGCGGCGCGCACGGACTTCACCTGGTCGCCGGTCAACGTCGCCACCAGCTCCTCGCACCGGTCCGCGTCACCGGTGATGGCGGCCAGGTCGGCGAGCACGCTCGCCAGGAAACCGACGCTGAACGCCTGCCCGATGTCCGTCGCGATCCGCAACCCGTCCTCGGCGGTGGCCCGCGCGTCGCGGTGCCGCCCGAGGTGCAGGAGCCCGCGGGCCCGGTAGGCCAGCGCTCGGGGCAGCACGCCGAGGGCGCCCTGGGCACGGGACTCGCGTTCGAGTCCGGACGCCCACTCGTACGCGGCCCGGTCGTCGCCGAGGACCAGGTGCCACCACGCGCTGACGGCGTTGCCGGGTCCGCCCACGTACGGCGAGTCGAGCAGCCGGCGCAACGCGGCCATCCCGCCGGGCACGTCCGCGCCGTCCAAGCCGAAGGCGGCCGTGGCGACGGCTCGCGTGTCCTCGGCGCCGGGCAGGTCCTTCGCGCGTGCCGCGATCTCCGCGAGCGCGTCCAGGTCGCGGCCCGCCCACGCGTTGTTGGCGGCGTTGAAGAGCAACTCGCCCGCCAGCTCGGGGTCGGTGTGCGCGGCGCACGTGGCGGCGCGGGCCAGCTGCGTCGCGGCCCGCGCCGGGTGTCCCTGCTCGCCGGCCAACCTGGCCTGGATGCGCGCCACCCTGGCGCCGTCGACCTCGTCGGTCACCAGGTCCCACGCCTGGTCGGCGAGCACGACCGCGCGGTCGAACTGGCCCGCCGCACCGGCCGCACCGGCCGCCGCCGCCAGCCGGTGGCCGCGCGTGACGGGGTCCGGGGTCAGTTCGGCGGCGCGGTGGTAGGCCGACGCGACGGCGACGTAACCACCCCGGCCGCGGGCGTCCTCGGCGGTGCGGGCCAGGGCTCGCGCGACGTCCTCGTCGGGCGCGGTGGTGGCGGCGGCCAGGTGCCACGCGCTGCGGTGGGCGTCGTCCACCACTTCGGCGAGCGCCGCGTGGACGGCGATGCGGTGCTTGAGCGGTGCGCTCCGGTAGGCGGCGGCGCGGATCAGGGGGTGGCGGAACGTCAGCCTGCCCTCGTCGGAGCGCAGGAGTTGGCGTTGCTCGGCGACTTCGAGGTCGTCCACGGACGCGCCGAGCAGGCCGGCGGCCTTGAACACCACGCCCGGGTCGCCGGTGTCGTCGGCGGCGGCGACCAGCAGGAGGGTGCGGGTGCGTTCGGGCAGGGTGCCGATGCGGTCGGCGAACGTCTGCTGGATGCGGCTGTGGGTGGGCAGGGCGGCGACGCGGTAGGCGTGGGCGGCGGGCAGGTGGCCCTCGCGTTGCGCGGCGGGCAGTTCGAGCAGCGCCAACGGGTTGCCGCGGGCCTCGTGGGCGATCTGGTCGCGGACGTAGCGCGGCAGGTCGGCGGCGTGCTCGTCCAGGAGCGCGGCCGCGTGCTCGGGGGTGAGGCCGGTCAGCCGCAGTTCGGACAGGCCGGGTGCGGGGAACGGCGGCGCGTGCAGGTCGCGGGCGGCGAAGATCATCGCGATGCCCTCGGCCTGGAGGCGGCGTGCGGCGAAGACCAGGGCGTGCGCGGAGGCTTGGTCCAGCCAGTGCGCGTCGTCCACCAGGCAGAGGACGGGGCGGTGCTCGGCGAGGTCGGCCAGGAGGGTGAGCACGGCCAGGCCGACCAGGTAGTGGTCGCCGCCGTCGGGCGGGGCGAGGCCGAGGGCGGTGCGCAGGGCGCCGGCCTGGTTGGGCGGCAGGGCGTCGACGCGGTCCACGACGGGGCCCAGGAGCAGGTTCAGCCCGGCGAACGGCACCACGGACTCGGACTCGACCGCCGTGCCGCGCAGGACGAGGAACCCGCCGTCGTCGTTCCGGCCGGCTTTGTCTTGGGGAGTGGCGGTGCGGGTAGCCGTGTGGGCGGCGTGGGCCAGTAGTGCCGACTTGCCGATGCCCGCCTCGCCGCGCACCACGAGCACGCCGCTGCGCCCGGCGCGGGCGTCGGTCAGGAGCCGGTCGACCACGGCGAGTTCGGCGGACCGCCCGTGCAGCATGGTCACGACCCTAGCCGGCGTCCGGGACCAGGACGACCTTGCCGATCGTGTGCCTGCTCTCCATCGCCTCATGTGCCCGCGCCGCCTCGGACAGCGGGAACACCTGCACGAACGGCGTCAGCCGGTGCGCCGCCGCCTCGGCCAGCGCCCGCGCCTCCAACGCCCGCAGCCCACCCGAGCGCTTCACCACGTGCGGCCCGACGGCGACCGTCGCGGTCAGGCAGCGCTCGAACAGGTCGGCCGAGGACAGGCTCACCAGCTCACCCGACGACGTCCCGAACATCACCAGCCGACCGCCCGGCGCGAGCAGGTCCACCGCACCCCGGCCCAGCACGCCACCGACGCCGTCCAGCACCACCGTCACCTCCCGTCCACCGAGTCGGGCCACCACGTCCTCCCGCCACCCGTCCCGCCGGTAGTCGACGGCGATCGCCGCACCCGCCCGCGACACCGCCCGCCGCTTGGCCTCGCACCCGGCCAACCCCACCACCAACGCCCCCGCCCGCGACGCACCCTGCACCAACATCGTGCCGACACCACCGGCCGCCGCCGTCACGACCACCACGTCGTCCGGGGCCGGCGCCGCCGCGTCCAGCACGCCCAACGCGGTGCTGCCGGTGCAGATCATCGCCACCGCGGCCGTGAAGCCGAGCCCGTCCGGGACGACGTGCAGCGCGCCGACCTCCCGCACCGCCAGCTCGGCGTACCCCCCGCGGGCCAGGCCCAGCTGCGTGACCACCCGCTCCCCCAGCCACGCCGGGTCCACCTCGGCGCCGACCGCGTCGACCACCCCCGCGACCTCGCTGCCCGGCGTGATCGGCAGGTCCGGCAACGGCGCCCACCCCGCACGGCCGCGCCGGATCACCGCGTCCACCAGGTGCACGCCCGCCGCGCGCACCGCGATCCGCACCTGGCCGGGGCCCGGCTCCGGGTCCTCGACCTCGGCACCGCGCAACCGGTCGGCGGAGCCGAACTCGTGCAGGCGGACGGCGCGCACGTCAGGCCCCGTAAGGCCGCTTGGCGCGGGCCTCCTTCAGCGCCGTGCCCCACCAGACCAGCTGGTCGAGCACGGTCGTCGCGGCCTTGTCCACCTCGTCGGCCTCGACCGGGTTGCCCTCCTCGTCGAACCGCGACCACGCGCCGTGGAAGCTGACCGTGTCCCGCACGGTGACCGCGTGCAACTCGGCGAAGACCTGTCGCAACTGCTCGACCGCCCGCAACCCGCCGCCGACGCCCCCGTAGGAGACGAAACCGACCGGCTTGGCCTGCCACTCGGTGAAGTGCCAGTCGATGGCGCTCTTCAACGGGGCCGGGAAGCTGTGGTTGTACTCGGGCGTGATGACGACGAACGCGTCGGCGTCGCGGAGGCGCGGTGAGACGAGCGCGACCTCCGGCGCGGGCTCCTCGCCGAAGGCGTGCAGCCGGTCGGGCAGGTCCAGGTCGTCGAGGTCGAGCACGTCCACGCTCAGGTCGTCGCGCTGCTTGGCGCGGTCGGCGAACCAGTTCGCGACGACCGGCGCGAACCGGCCCTTCCGGGTGCTGCCGACGATGATCGCTACCTTGATCACGGGTGTCCCTCCCCCTCGGTTGGTCGACACCGACGCTACGAGCGAGAGGGGCAGCCCGGAATCTGTCACCTGACTGTGTTGGATTGCCGCTGCTCCGCAGACGGCGGGCGAGGTCGCGGCTTCGGGGTGGCGGCCGGTGGCGGCGAGGGTGTTGCCGGGTCCAGGTCAGTCGAAGGTCACCCGTTGTTCACCAGGATGCGGGTCGAGGCCGTGCCCAGCCCCGTCGGCCCCCGCAGCACGTGCGGCGTGACCGGGACCTCGCGGCCGCCGAAGTGCTTGGCCAGGTCGGCGTCGTGGTAGCGCACCACCTTCCGGTGCCAGTGGAGGATGCCGGACAACCAGGAGCGCAACTCGCCGACGTAGACGTCGAGCGCCTTGCGCGTCCGCCGGTCGAGCCGGAACTCCTCGTACAACGACGGCAGCTCGACCGCCACCGAGTGCTGGAACTGCTTCAACCGCGCGTTCGCCAGGTCGGTCGCGACGTCCCACGCCCGATCCAGGTCCACGTCGAGGAAGTTGCGCACCACGAGCACCAGGTTGTGCACCTCGCCCTCGAACTGGATCTCCTTGCGGTACGAGAAGAGGTCGTTGAGGATGGTGGCGTAGTCCGACGCCGAGTTCTCGATGTTGCGGATGGTGCGGGTCCGGTAGAGCTCGTCGGGCACCAGCCGGCCGTGGCCCAACCGGGTCAGGCTCATGGTCAGGTCCGAGCCGAACGTGCGGCGGCGCATCTCCACGTAGTCGACCGGGTCGGGGACGCGGTTCTCGTGCTGGTTCTTCAGCTCCCACACCCAGCTGTCGAGCATCAGCTCCACCGCGCGCCGCAGCTGCACCCGGTTGTCCTGCGGCATCGGGGCCGCGGTGCGCTGCCAGACGTCGGCGAGGCCACGTTCCAGCGGGGTCACCGGTGTGGGTGACGCCCCGTCGAGTGGCATCATCTGCTTGAGCCGCTCGGTGGTGGCCTTCGCGGCGCTCAGGTCCGACGTCCGACCGAACACGAACGGGTAGTAGTCGTCGCCGTAGGTGCCCCAGGTCAGCCACAGGGCGTTGATCTCCAGCTCCTTCGCCGTGGCGTCCGGCGCGATGCCCGCCGAGCACAGCGCGAGGTCGATGTCGCGCAGCCTGCCCTCGGTCCACACGTTCGGCACGTCGTCGAAGATGCCCATCTCGCGCGCCCAGGCGACGCTCTTCTCCCGGGCGTCGTGGTGGTGCCGGCTCAGGCGCAGCTCGAACGGCATGTCGAGGGCGGGCTCCGGCCTCGGCGGGACCTCCTCGAACGGCACGTGGCCGTAGCTGCGCAGGCGTTGCGGCGCGGTGGCGACGAGCGCGCGGGCGGCGCTGGTGCCGATGCCCGTCGGGCCGCCGAGCACCGGGTTCGCGGTGACCGCGCCCTCGTTCATGTAGCGGCTGGAGCGGGCGTGCCACTCGTGGCCGCCGGACTGCCAGTCCTGGAGGCCCTTCACGTACGCCAGCACGGCCAGCCGGCCCGTCGCGTCCACGAGGTGCTCGTCCAGCAGCGGCGGCACCTCGGTGACGGCGGTGTGCTCGAACTGGTGCAGGCGGGAGGTGAGCAGGTCGTTGACCGCCTCGGCGGCCTCCTGGGTGCCGATGTCGAGGAACTTCTCCAGCACCAGCACGCCGTTGCTCAGCTCGCCCTCGTCCAGCACCTCGCGCTCGTAGGAGAACAGGTCGTTGCGCAGGTGCACGGCGTCGGCGAACGTGTCGCGCAGGACGCCCATCGGGCGGGTGAGGGCGATCCGGGCGGGCACCTCCAGGCCGGTGACGTGCTCGACCAGGTTCGCCGACCACGGCGCGCCGCCCACCTTGCGGCGCATCTCGATGTACTCGATCGGGTTGGACAGCCTGCCCTCGGAGATGTTGAGCAGCTCCCACATGGACTCGTCCAGCAGGTGCTTGGTGTTGTCGGCGAACCGGCGGCGCCAGTCGGCCGAGTGCGACCCGACGGTGCGCGTCCACAGGTCGGCCAGGCCCTTCTCGACCGGGTTCGTCGGCTCGTCCGTGATCGGGCCCTCGACCGGCATGAACAGCGGCAGCCGGTCGAGGTAGGCCTTGGCGCCCGCGACGTCCGGGTTGCGCTTGTACAGCTCCACGAAGTGGTCGTCGAAGTAGAAGACCCACACGTACCAGTCGGTGACGAGGTCCAGGTCGTCGGGCGAGGCGTCCGGGTGGGTGTAGGCGCAGAGCAGGGCGTAGTCGTGCGAGTCCAGGTCCCGTTCGGTCCAGATGACGGTGCCGTGCTGCGGCACGTCGATCATGTCCATCCCGTACGCCCACGCCTTCGTGTGGGTCCGCGCGCGCTCCAGGTTCGGGTTCAGCCGGGCCGGGTAGGGCATGTAGAAGTCCGGCAACTGGAACGGCTGCGCCATCGGCTCGTACCTCTCGTCGTGACCTGGACCCGGTGTACGCAACCAGGGCCGGGGCGCGGCGGCCAAGGGCTGCCGGGGGTGATCCACACGTTCGTGCGGCAGGTCCAACCGACCGGCTCAACGTGTGCTGCTTTGGGTGGTCGTCGCCGGATGACGACTGGGCCGGTGCGGGGGTCCTACCCGACCGGTCCCGGCGAGCGGTGGAACCGGCGCGGAGGCGGCACACTGGACCACGTGCCCCGCCTGGAGCCGTTCGACGTGGATTTCTTCGACTCGGCACCGCAGCTCCACCGCCACGTGCTGGAGCTACCGGTGTCACCCGAACGTGTGTGGCGTGGCCTGACCGCCTCGAACCCGCTGTGGTGGTGCCGCCTGCTGTCCTCCGTGGAGTACACGTCCCCGCGACCGTTCGGGGTGGGCACCACGAGGACCGCGGCGGTGCTGGGCGTGCTGCGGCTGCGCGAGCACTTCATCCGCTGGGAGGAGGGGCGGCGGCAGTCGTTCCTGGTCGACCAGGCGAACCTGCCGGTGTTCCGCCGGTTCGGGGAGGACTACCTGGTGGAGCGGGCGGACGACGGCTGCCGGCTCACCTGGACGTTCGCCTACGAGCCCGCGGTCAAGGCGGGCGGCCGGGTCAACGCGGTGGTGTTCAACTCGTTGGTCGCCGACACGAAGCGGCACTTCAGTTGACGGACAGGTCCCAGTGCGCGGCGAGGGTGCCGATCAACCGCTCCTGCCGGGCGCTGAGCACGTCCGGCGTCCAGGCCTCCACCCGCAACACCTCCGTCGTCAGCGCGTAGCTCGGCGCCTTGCCGCCGGCGAGGTACTTGTCCCTCTTCTTGACGAAGTCGAGGTTGCCCGCCGCGGCGTTCTTGGTGCGGCTGAGCAGCACCAGGTTGGCGAGCCGCTGGGTCCAGTGGTCCCGATCCGATTCGGTGAAGACCTCGCGCCACTCGCTGTCCGCCGGTGGGTTCTGCGGCAGCACGTGCTCCACCGTGACGATCCTGACGTCCTGCACGACGGGCGGGTCCGAGACCAGTTCGTTCAGCCGCAGGAGGACGTACTTCCGCACGATGGCGCTCCGGTAGACGTCGCCGCCCAACCTGAGTGCGAGCTGCGCTCTCTCGGCAGGGTCGAGGTCGAGAGCGGACGACCCCAGGCCCTTCCCGTCCTGCAACTCCTGGAGGAGTCTGGCGATCCGCTGACCGCGTTCCTGGGCGTTGCAGCGGGTGACCAACATCCACGCGCCGAGGCGGTCCAGCCGGCGCAGGAACTCGACCAGCCAGGGACCGTCGTTGCGGTGTGTCTTCAGAGCCCAGAGGGCAGGCGCCTGCCAGTCGAAGTTGTCGAGCATGTGCAGCCGCCGGAGCCAGTCGTTGACCTCGGTGGCCTGCGACAACGACTGGTGGTCGCGGGTGAGGATGTCCCGGTAGGCCGAACCGTAGGGTTCCAGCACGTCGTCGACGAACAGCGCGGCTCCGCCCGCGTCGAGGAATCGCTTGAGCACGTGGTCGCCGAACTCGGTGAGCAGTTGCTGCCGCGCCCGGTACTTCAGGAACACCATGCGGATGTGCGAGAACAGGTCGGCGAACGCCTCGCGGCCGAGGTCGGCCTCCAAGTCCTCCCACTTCTCGGCGTAACGCGCTTTGTCCTGATCGGGCAGTGCCCCGATGACCCCGGACTTGAAGATGTCGGCGGGCGAGAGCTCCACCCCGCGCGAGTTCATCACCGAGAAGATGCGGTAGGCGCTGGTCAGGTCGGAGGTGGAGACCATGACCAGGAACGTCCGCTGGACCACGGCCTTGGCCAGCGCCAGGCGTTCCGCAGGGTTCCAACGGTTCAATCCGTCACGCAGCGCGCGGGCGTTCGCGGCGATACGGGCTTGCGCGTCGTTGGGGTACTTGGCGTCCGGGTGGAGCATGTCCATCCCGCCACGGGCCTGTACGTGCTTGCGGAAGAACTCCTCGTCCCTCGGGCGCAGGCGCAACCGGGGCCGGGAGTCCAGGTCCAGGATGGTGTTGCCGGGTTCCCAGATGAGCGTGTCCAGGTTGTCGGCGTCACGCGGGTCCTCGGTCAGCTCGCGCAGCACCGAGAGCAGGATGGTCAACGTGGTCAGTCGCTGCTGGCCGTCGATGACCTCGGAACGCGGGTCGTCCTGGCGCTTGACGAGCACCACGGACCCGAGGAAGTACGGGTCCTCGGGATCCCGGTCGACCGCCTCCGCCAGGTCGGCCAGCAGCTGCGTCGCCTGCGCGGGCTCCCAGGTGTAGGGGCGCTGGTAGTCCGGGACGACGAACTCGTAGTCGCTGGAGAACACCTTGGCGAGCGGTACCTCGTGGGCTTCGAGCTTCTTCACTGACCGACCCCATCCTGCGCGCGTGACAGCGGGGTTGTCGGGCGGCGTGACGACACCGTTACGAATGCATCGGTTGCCGATGGAGATCATGCTCCGCGTTACCGAATCGTCCGATTAGTGCAGTAGATCACGCCCATCTGGGTGAGTCATGGGATTAGGTTAGGCTCCCCTCATGTCTAAGGGAGACGCGCTGCTCGCCGGGGAGGAACTGGTCCTCGCGCACCACGACCGCGCGGTGGTGCACGGTGTCTCGCTGGGACTGCGCGCGGGCACCGTGACGGCGCTCGTCGGACCCAACGGGTCCGGCAAGTCGACCGTCCTGAGGTCCCTGGCGCGGCTGCACCGGCCGCGCGAGGGGCAGGTGCGGATGGGCGAGCGGTCGGTCTGGGGGCACTCCCCGTTGTCCGGCAAGGAGTTCGCCCGCAACGTCACCCTGCTCACCCAGCAGCGGCCCACGCCGTCGGGTGTGTCGGTGCGCGACGTGGTCTCCTACGGCCGGTACCCGTACCGCACCGGGTGGCGCGGCGTGGACCCGGAGGGGAGCGCGGCCGTCGAGCGAGCCATGGCGCTGACCGGTGTCGAGCCGATGGCCGACCGGGGCGTGGACGAGTTGTCCGGCGGCGAGTTGCAGCGCGTCTGGCTCGCGTCGTGCCTGGCGCAGCAGACCTCCGTGCTGCTCCTGGACGAGCCCACCAACCACCTCGACCTGCGCTACCAGGTCGAGGTCCTCGACGTGGTGCGCGACCTGGCGAACGACCACGACGTGGCGGTCGGCGTCGTGCTCCACGACCTCGACCACGCGGCGATCGTCGCGGACGAGGTCGTGCTGCTGTCCGAGGGTCGGGTCGTCGCGGCCGGCGGGGTCCGCGAGGTCCTGACCGGCGAGCACCTCACCCACGCCTACGGGGTCGCGGTGCACGTCGCCGACGACCCGGTGACCGGCGCGATCCACTGCCGCCCCCTCGGCAGGCACACGCCCCGACCGGTCTGAGTCCTTCCCCCTTCACCCCTGAGAGGTTCCAGCGATGCGCTTGCTTGCCCCTGCCCTCGTCACGGCGGCCGTGCTGCTGTCGGCGTGCGGCACGACCGAGACGCCCACGTCCACGCCCACCGAGTCCGCCGGAGGTCCGGTCACCGTGACCGACGCCCGCGGCAAGGAGGTCAAGCTCGACTCGCCCGCCAAGAAGGTCGTCGCGCTGGAGTGGGGCGAGACCGAGATCCTCGCCTCGCTGGGCGTCATGCCGGTGGGGGTCGCGGACGCCGCGGGCTACAAGACCTGGGACTCGGTCGCGCCGCTCGCCGCGGACGTGAAGGACGTCGGCAAGCGCAACGAGCCCAGCGTCGACTCGATCGTCGCGCTCGACCCCGACCTGGTGATCATGGCCGAGGGTCGCGACACCACGCTCGCCGGCCAGCTGGAGAAGTACGTGCCGGTGGTCGTCACCAAGTCCAGCGACGCCTCCCGGAACTTCGACCGGCTGCGCGAGGACGTGAAGATCATCGCCAAGGCGGTCGGCAAGTCCGGCGCGGGCGACGAGCTGCTGTCCGGGATGGACGCCGCGCTGGCCGACGGCAAGAAGGCGGTCGAGGCCAAGGGCGCGGCCGGCACGCCGTTCGTCATGGCCGACGGCTGGCTGGAGGGCAGCACGGTCAACATCCGCCCGTTCGGCAAGGGCTCGCTGGTCTCCGACACCGCCGAGGCGGTCGGCCTGAAGAACGCCTGGACCGGTGAGGTCGACGCGCAGTGGGGCCTGGGCGCCACCGACGTCGAGGGCCTGACCGCGCTCACCGACCCGAAGACCGTGCTGTTCTACAGCGCGTCCGAGGACGACGTGTTCACCACCGGTCTCGCGCAGAACCCGGTGTGGCAGCGGCTGCCGTTCGTGACCTCGAAGAAGGTCTTCAAGCTCGAACCGGGCACCTGGACGTTCGGCGGGCCGAAGTCGGTCATCCGGGTCGCCGAGCAGTTCGTGAAGGCCATCACCGCCTGATGCGCACCGCCGTCGTGACGGCGGGGATCGTGGCGCTGATCGCCGTGCTCTCCGCCGTCCACCTCACCCAGGGCACCGCGTCGACCGGTGTGCTCGACGTGCTCAACGCACTGGTGGGCAACGGGGACGCGCAGACCCTCGCCGTGCTGGAGGGTTCGCGCGTGCCGCGCCTGCTGGCCGCGTTGCTGCTCGGCGTCGCGCTCGGCGTGGCCGGCGCGGGCATGCAGTCGGTGGCGCGCAACCCGTTGGCGTCACCGGACACGCTCGCCGTCAACGCGGGCTCGCACCTGGCCGTGGTCGCGATCGCGGCGTTCGGGCTGAGCGTGCCCACGTTGGTCGGCGGCGCGGTGGCGTTCGTCGGCGGTCTCGCCGCGTCGGTCGTCGTGCTGGGGCTGTCCGGCGGCGGTTCGACCAGCCCCCGGCTGGTGCTCGTCGGCTCGGCGGTCATGTTGACGTTGCAGTCGGCGACCATCCTGCTGCTGCTGATGTACGAGCAGGAGACGACGGGGCTGTTCGCGTGGGGTTCCGGGTCGCTGACGGTGAGCGACCTGGACGCGACCGCCCAGATGGCGCCGGTCGTGGCGGTCGCGGTGGCGGCGCTGGTCGTCATGGGGCGGTCGCTGGACATCCTGGCGCTGGGTGACGACAACGCGACCGTGCTGGGGTTGAAGGTGCGGCGGACGCGCGTGGGCGCGGTGCTGCTGACCGTGGCGCTGACGGCGGCCGCGGTGACGGTCGCCGGTCCGGTCGGGTTCGTCGGGCTCAGCGCGCCGGTGATCACCCGGCTGTTGACGCCGTTGGTGCCCGGCCTGGGCGGGCACCGCACGTTGCTGCCGGTCTCCGGGCTGGTCGGCGTGGTGATCGTGCTCGGCGCGGACGTGCTGCTGCGGGCCGCCATGGGGTCGGCCGCGGCGGTGCGGGTGCCGACGGGTGTGATGACGACGATCCTGGGCGCGGTCGTGCTGATCTGGCTGGCCCGGCGGGGGCGGTCCGGCGGGACGCCGCGGCAGGCGCCGGCCGGGCGGGTCGGCGTGGCCGGGTCGTCGCGTCGGCTCGTGGTGACGTCGGTGGTGCTGGGTGCGCTGCTGGTCGCCGCGCCGACCGCGGGGCTGATGCTCGGTGACCGGTTGGTGCTGCTGGGCGACCTGGTGAACTGGTTCGCGGGGCGGACGGGCACCGCGTTGACGTTCGTGGTGGACCAGCGGGTGCCGCGGGTGCTGGCCGCGTTGGCCGCGGGTGCGGCGCTGGCGGTGGCCGGGTGCGGCATCCAGTCGGTGAGCCGCAACCCGTTGGCGGAGCCCGGTCTGCTGGGCATCACGGCGGGTGCGGGGTTGGGCGCGATCACGTTGATCACGGCCGTGCCGCTGGCCGGCGCGTGGCACATCGCCGGTGCCGCCGGTGTGGGTGCGATGGTGGCGTTCGCGCTGGTCTACGGGCTGGCGTGGCGCTCGGGGCTGGACTCGGACCGGCTGGTGGTCATCGGCATCGCGATGTGGTCGGCCGGGATGGCGCTGATCACGCTGCTGATCGTGACGTCGGACCCGTGGAACACGGCGAAGGCGTTGACCTGGATGTCCGGCTCGACCTACGGGCGGACGCTGGAGCAGGTGGCGCCGACGGCGCTCGCGCTGGTGCTGCTGACGCCGCTGCTGTGGGCCCGGCACCGCGAACTCGACCTGCATAGCCTGGACGAGGACACGCCGCGCGTGCTGGGGATGCGGGTGGAGCGGTCGCGGCTGGTGATCCTGCTGGCGGCGGGCGTGCTGGCGGCCACGGCCGTGTCGGCGATCGGTGTCGTGGCGTTCGTCGGGTTGGTCGCGCCGCACCTGGCCCGGTCGTTGGTCGGCGGGCGGCACGCGCGGGTGCTGCCGGTCGCGGCGGCGGTGGGCGCGGTGCTGGTGAGCGCGGCGGACACGGTGGGCCGGACGGTGATCTCGCCCGCGCAGGTCCCGGCCGGGCTGGTGATCGCGTTGATCGGCACGCCGTACTTCGTGCTGGTGCTGTGGCGGACGCGCGAGATGCGCACCTGACCGCGCCCGAGCCGACGCGCACACCTCGCCGTTGAGGCATGCGCGTCGGTGCGGCTCAGGACGGCTGGCGCACGCGTTGGCCCGACATGGTGCTGCGCTTGGCGAACGTGTACGCCGCCGACACGAGCGTCATGTGGTGGTGCCAGCCCCGGTACGACCGGCCCTCGAAGTCGAGCAGCCCGAAGTGGGCCCTCAACTCCTGCAGGTCGGCCGCGGTGCGCTCGACCATCGCCCCCTGCGAGATGACCTCCGCCGCGCGGATGTCGGTGCGGTTGGTCAACCAGAGCCTCGTCCGGCCACCCTGCCGCGACGTGCCGACGAGTTGCAGCGGCGGGCCACCGCGACGGCCCGGCGCGGACGGCAGCCGCACCGGCATCGACACGGCCTGCGTTGCCCGGTGTCTGCCGTCGACGCCGGCCGCCCAGGTGACGACCTGCCGGTGCGTGATGTCCGCACCGCGCAACAGGTCCCGCGCCCGCACCAGGTTCGGTCCGCGTTGCGGGCCGTAGCCCGTCCGGACGGCCGCGAGGTGCGGCCCGGGGACCACTTGGAGCCCGTCCGGCACCTCGAAGACGAAGTCCGCCCCCATCTCGGCGAGCCGCGTCATCAGCTGACACCCTCCCGCGGTGTGCCTCAGGTCACCCACCACCGGTGCGCTGGAGATGCCCCACTCGCCGACCTCCTCGACCATGTCGAGCGCGTACTGCCACTCCGCCTGCGCCCGCACCGAGGGCGGGATGTAGGCCCGCTCCCGCCGGCGGTCGTCGTCCGTCCAGCGCCGCGTCAACTGGATCCGCCAGTCCACCGGAATGCTCGCCAACTCCCCAGCCAGGAAAAGTCCGGTGCCGATCTGGCAGTTGATCGCCCGACCCTCGCTCGGCACGAACCTGCGTTCTACGCCGACCGAGTGGTCACCACGTTTCGGAATAGTCGTGTCGGCAATTACCCAAGCCCTCGGCCGGAGCAGTACGTCGACTTCCTCGGCAATTCGGGACCGCACCCCACGCCAGTCCCACGGGCTCTGATTGATGAATTGTTGTAAAGATTGCGAAACCGGTAATTCAAGTACCTCCTCGGCAATTCTGCGGACCGACTTGCGACCGTGTCCAAGCAACAGCCCACGCAGATAAACTTCAGCCCATCGCCGCTGGTCAGAGCGTGGCAGCGAGCTGAACTTGTCCTGCGCGAAGTGTGTCACCTCATCATTCTTGGCCAGCGAAAGAGCAGTGCGAAGACTGTCTTCGACCACCGTAGACCCCCGAAACTGTCACATACCGTACTCATTCGATACTCCATATGGCCAACGTGCCCGGCAAGCACTGCTCGCCCAAGTCGGCACGATCTCGTGAGGTCGAACGCGGGCCCTATCAGCAAATAGTTCCGCACCGCTTCGACCATGATCACCCTCCGTAGAGGGCGATATTGTGAGGGTTGCGCGACCCCGGTATCGGCGCCCGCGTCAACAGGAAAAAGACAGGATCGGCGAGTGTCCCGCCGACGCCCGCCGATCACGCTGGGTGATCAGTCTGTACGCCCACTCAGGTGACCTCACCTTCGTACATCCGGGCGCAAATCGGTCACCACTTGCTATACGGAGCGTAACCTTGTTGACACCGCAAGCTCCATGCCCGTCGGCTGGGACACGTCGACAGGAATCGTCCTCGTCGGTTCACTTCAGGATTGATTCAGACCACCGGACGCGCCGGTATTACCGATCGCGGTAAACGGCCGGGGCACCACCGGCACACGGGGGTGGGGTTCCGCCGACGCGTCCGGGGGCCTTTGTGAACAATTTCCCAAGCGGCCCTCAGACCATTTCGGTCAAGCCGCTCGTTCGGCGATGGTGACCGCCTGGTCGAACCCCGCCAACCGGATGATCTCGACCACCTCCGGCCGCGCGCCCACGACGATGATCGCCGCCGACGGCGGCAACTGCTGCTGGGCGAACGCCAGGCAGCGCACCCCCGCCGAGGACATGGCCGCCAACCCGGTCAGGTCGAGCACCAGCCGGTCCAGCGGCCGCCCCGCCGCCTGCTCCACCAGCGACCGGAACACCGGCGCGGTGTCCGCGTCCAGCTCACCGGTCAGGTAGACGGTGCCGGTGCGGCCGTTGAACCCCAGGTACGCCTCGAAGCTCACCGCTGTCCTCCCTCACTCACGGGTCGCGCCTCCAGCACGACCACGGACTTGCCACCGACCACGAGCCCACCGGTCACGAGCCGGTCCGGTCCGACCGGGACGCGCTCACCGCGTTCGGCGCGCTCCGCGCCACCGCCGGTGTCCGCGAACACGTGCCACGCCGTGCCCTCGGGCGCGGGAGGCGGCACGACCGGCGCCGCGGCCAGGTCGGTGTTCGCCACCACGAACACCGTGTCCACGCCCTCCTCGTGCAGCAGCATCGCCACCAGCCGGGACTCGGCCGACCAGTCCGGCTCCCACGGCCGCGCGCCGTGCCAGCTCACCGGCGGGTACTGCCACCCGTCCGGCCGGTCGCCGCCCGGGTGCGCGGCACGCCGCAGCACGGGGTGCCGGGCGCGGAACGCGGTCAGCTCCCGCACGAACGCCACGAGGTCCCGGTTGCGCTCCGCCAGCTCCCAGTCGACCCACGTGAGGTCGTTGTCCTGGCAGTAGGCGTTGTTGTTGCCGCGCTGGGTGCGCCCGAACTCGTCGCCCCCGAGCAGCATCGGCACGCCGTTGCTCACCATCAGCAACGTGAGCGCGTTGCGCGTCTGCCGGTCCCGCAGCGCCAGCACGTCCGGGTCCGAGGTCGGGCCCTCCCAGCCGCAGTTCCAGCTCTCGTTGGCGTCGTGGCCGTCCCGGTTGTCCTCGCCGTTGGCCTCGTTGTGCTTGTGGTCGTACGACACGAGGTCGGCGAGCGTGAACCCGTCGTGGCAGGTCACGAAGTTGACCGACGCCCCGGTGCCGCGCCCGCCGTAGAGGTCGGGCGAGCCGATGAGCCGGCCGGCCAACTCGCCCGCGCTGCCGGGCCGGGCCACCAGGAACCGGCGCAGTGCGTCGCGGTACCGCCCGTTCCACTCCATCCACCGGCCGTAGGACGGGAACGAGCCGACCTGGTACAGGCCGCCCGCGTCCCACGCCTCGGCGATCAGCTTCCGGTCGGCCAGCACCGGGTCGTGCGCCAACGCCTCCAGCAGCGGCGGGTTCGGCAGCGGCCCGCCGTCCGTGCCGCGGGACAGGATCGACGCCAGGTCGAACCGGAACCCGTCCACCCGGTACTCCACGGCCCAGTGCCGCAGGCTCTCCAGGATGAACTCGCGCACCACGGGGTGGTTGCAGTTCAGCGTGTTCCCGGTGCCGCTGAAGTTGTAGTAGTCGCCGTCCGGGGTGAGCAGGTAGTACGTGGCGTTGTCCAGGCCCCGGAACGACTGCGTCGGCCCGCGGTGGTCGCCCTCGCCGGTGTGGTTGAACACCACGTCGAGCACCACCTCGATGCCCGCCGCGTGCAGGTCGCGCACCAGCTCCTTGAACTCGTGCGGCGTGCCGTAGGACGCCTTGGGCGCGAAGAACCCCACCGGGTGGTAGCCCCACGTGTTCAGCCGCTCCGGCGCGCCCTCGACGTCGGTCTCGTCGAACTCGAAGACCGGCATCAGCTCCACGCAGTTCACGCCGAGCGAGCGCAGGTGCGGGATCTTCTCCCGCAGCCCGGCGAACGTGCCGGGCGCGGCCACCCCGGACGAGTCGTGCCGGGTGTAGCCGCGCACGTGCAGCTCGTAGACCACCAGGTCCTCGACGGGCACGCGCGGCGGGCGGGTGCCACCCCAGTCGAAGTCGGCCGGCGGCACGGCCCGCGCCCGGTACCGGGGACGCCGCCCCCACACCTCTCCCCCGGCCAGCTGCCGGGCGTGCGGGTCGAGCAGCAACGCGTCCGAACCGTCCGTCCGGTACGCGTAGTGCACCAGCTCCGGGTCCAGGCCGAGGACGGTCATCGTCCACACGTCGCCGACCCGGTACTCCTCCGGGAACGGCAGCTCGGCCAGCACGTCACCGCGTTCCGGGTCCAGCAGCACCAACGACATCCGGCGCGCCGTGCTGGACCCGACCGCGAACGCGATGCCCTCGGGCGTCACGGTCGAGCCGAGCGGCAACGGCCGGGCGGGCGCGACGCGGAAGCCGTCCACCCAGCGTTCGGCGGTGACGGCCGTCATGCGTCCTCCACCGGTACCAGGCGTGCCCGCACGGTCGACGCCGAGGCGCTGTCGGGCAGGCGGACCGTCATCGCCGAGGCGTCGAAGTCGGCGTACGGCCGATCGTCGACGAACACCTGGTCCAGCCGCACCCGGCCGGCAGGCAGGACGTCCGGTGCCACGCGGAGCAGGCGGTCCGGGAAGTCGGCGTCCGGCCGGGGCTTGAACCACAGGTCGAGCGGCTCGCGGCGGACCAGCAGTCCACTGTAGACGGTTGCCAGGTAGCACAGCTCCGCCGAGTGGTACATGGACATGGAGTGGCTGCCCTTGAGGCGTTCGGTGCCCATCAGGTACGGGATGCCGTTGTTGAGCACGTTGAAGTAGACGCCGCCCTCGTCGTGGTCGAGGAAGAACGCGTTGTAGAACGCGGCCGCCTCCCGGCCGTGCGCCAGGAACTCCGGGTCACCGCGGTGACCGGCCAGCACCAGGTAGGCCAGGATCGCCTGCTCCTGCTGCCACCACGCCTTGCGGTCGTGCCAGACGAAGTCGTGCGGCGGCTGCCGCTGCACCAGGTCGTACCAGCCGCCGCGCTGCGGGTCGCGGCCGACGGCGGGCATCGCGCGGGCCAGGGTGTCGGCCATCCGCGCGTAGTCGTACTTGGCGCGGGCGGCGTTCATCCGGGTCAGGTTCCAGGCGATCTTCAGGTTGTGCCCGACCACCGCCCGGTCCTGCTGCCAGCCCCACGAGCGGTCCGGCGTCCAGTCGGCGTGGAAGCGCTCCTGCACGAACGGGGTGCCGCGGTCGGGGAAGTGCGACACGATCATGTCGAAGGTGTGCTCCAACATGTCCAGGTGCCGCTGGTCGCCGGTGGCCAGGTACAGGTTGAACAGGTACGCGGGTGCGTGGTCGCCCACCGAGTTCCAGTTCTTCCGCGACCGGTTCGGGCCGAGCGACGGGTGGTGCGGGCTCAGGTCGACCGGGTCGATGTGCGAGTAGTAGCCGCCGCGCGCCGGGTCGGCGAAGAACCGCTCGAACAGCCGCATGGTGCCGTCGATGTCGGCCTTGAGCGCCGGGTCGCCGGTGAGCCGGTAGTTCTGCACCAGGCCCGCCAGGGCGTAGATCTGCTCGTAGGCGGGGATCGCGTGGTAGTCGTCGTCGAACTCCGAGGTGAACAGCTTGCGCTCGCGCCCGCCGTCCACGTCGATGCCGTGGTACCAGTAGGTGACGTCCTGGTCGGTGTCCACGAACCGCATGTGGTCGCGCAGGTACCGCGAGCCGCGGTCGGCGACGGTGAGGAAGTCCTCGTCGCCGGTCAGCATGTACGCCGACGCCATGCCGTAGACCAGGCGCGAGACGGTGTCGGTCTCCTGGACGTGCCGCCCGCCCTTGTCGCCGCCCAGCCGGATCTCGGTGCGGTAGTCGGCGTAGTCGACCTCGCCCGTGCCGAACTGCGCCCGCCGGTAGAACCGGGCCAGCTCGCGGAGCTGGTCGACCCACCAGCCGGGCCGCTCGAACACGTGGTCCTCGGTGTCGTCGCCGACCAGGAACAGCTGGGTCGCCTGGTAGCGCGGGCCGTCCGGACCCGCCGGGTAGACCGGGCCGTGCGCGAACACGAGCCGGCCCGGCGCCAGCAGCGCGGCGAGGGAGCCGGTGACGTCCCGGTACGGCTCGCCGAGGTTGCGGACGACCTGGGCGGACGTCGTGTCGGTCAGGTGCAGCACGACCCCGCGGCCGTCCAGCGTGCGGAGCCGGAGCGTGCCCGCCTGGTAGGACTCGACCCGGCCCGCGGTGGTGTCGGAGAACGAGTACGGGAGCGCGGCCGCCTGCTCAGCGCCCACCGTTACCCCTCGCGACCAGCATCTCGATCACGGTGCGGGCCAGCAGGTTGCACTGCTCCACGGTGCGCGACGTGACCAGGTCGCCGTCCACCACGACGTCGCGCCCGGTGTAGACCGCGCCCATGTTGCGCACGTCGCCGACCAGGTTGTTGTGGCACGTCACCGGCCGGTCGCGGACCAGCTCGGGCACGGCCGACAGCAGCAGCAGGCCGTGGCAGGAGAACGCCTTGATCAGGTTCGGCAGCCGGAACGCGCGCCGCATCACCTCGATCGCGGGCGCGGGCCGCTGCACGTTGTCGGTGTAGCGCAACCGGTCCGCGACCATGCCCGAGGGCACGATGAGCGCGGAGAACCGGGACAGCTCGTCGTAGTCCAGCGCCTCCAGGTCGCCGGTCACCTCGATCGGGGCGCGCTGCTCGTGCCCGGTGAAGGTGAGCGAGTCGTTGCCCCACAACCGGGTCAGCAGCTCGACCTCGGCGCCCTCCTCGGCGAACCGCATCCGGTAGTAGGCGATCTCCTCCTCGACGTAGTCGCTCTCCATCAGGATGCCGATGCGCCTGCCCTGGAGCCTGCCGGTGATGTCCGGGGCATCGGTGGTGGTCTGGGTCATGTCCTTGCCTTCTCTCCAGAAGTGTGGGTTGGTGGCGGCCCGGTCCGGCGGGTTCGCCGACCCGCCGGACCGGGCCGCGGAGGCCACCGGTTCGTCCCCGCGGCGATCCGGTGGCGGGGATCGACGCGCTACGCCGCGGCGCTCTCGTGAGCGGACTCGGTCGCGCGCGGTGCGGCGGATCCCGGCATGGGGGTCGAGCCCCCGACGGTGCAGGTGCGGATCTTCGGGCGGCCGTCGCACAGCACGACCGACCACGTCTGCGTGGTGGTGAGGCCGATCCACGCGCTGTTCGGCGCGGGCGGCGTCCACATCCGGGACTGCCAGTTCACCCGGAGCGAGACCTCGGCGTGCAGCGGCGACGTGGCCGCCACCGTCATGTCGAGCACCTCGCGCACCTCGTCGAAGTAGGTGTTGACGTTCTCGCCGTACCAGGACCTGAAGTCGTCGTGGCCGCGCACCGTGCGCTCCGGCAGGTGCATCACCAGACCGGCCTGCGCCAACAGTCCCAGCAGCACCTCGACGTCTTCGTGCCGGTCGAGTGCGGCGAACCAGTCCCGCACCAGGCCGAGGACGGCCGCCTCGGTGAGCTGGTCACCGGTTCCCCCTGTCATTGCTCGCGCCTCCCGCTTCAGTCGATGACCAGGTCGATGAGGTAGGGGCCGTCGTGCGCCAACATGGCCTCCACGGCGGTGTCCACCTCGTACAACTTCTCCACCCGGCGGGCCGGGACGCCCAGCCCCTCGGCCAGCTGCGTGAACCCGATCTCCGGCTTGGACAGGTCGAAGGCCGCCGGGTAGGCGTGCGGCGAGATCCCCTGCTCCCGCCAGTACTGCTCGATGTTCAGGTCGAGCAGGTGGTAGCGGCGGTTGTTGCAGATGACGAACTTCGCGCCGATGCCGTACTTGGCCGCCGTCCACAGCGCCTGGAACGTGTACATCGAGCCGCCGTCGCCGGTGAACGCCACCACCGGCAGCTCCGGCCTGGCCAGCTTGATGCCCAGCGCACCGGGGATGCCGACGCCGAGCGAACCGCCGCGGGTCTGGAAGAACCGGCCGGGTTCGCGCGGCGGCAGGTGCTTGGCCAACGGGCCCGACGCGGTCAGCGCCTCGTCGAACACCACCAGGTCCTCCGGCGCGCGACCGGCCAGCCGCCGCACGAACCGGTCCAGCACCGTGTCCTCCTGCAACGACGGCTCCGGGTGGACCGGACGGCCGCGCGGCGCCTCCGGCGGCGTGCCGGTGACGGGGCGCTGGCGGTTGATCTCCTTGCCCAGTGCGGCGAGGGTGAGCTTCGGGTCGGCCACGACGCCCACCGTCACCGGGTGGTTCTTCGCGATCTCGTAGCTGTCGAGGTCGATGTGGACGATCTTCGCGTCGGGCTTGAACGGGTTCTCCAAGGACGGGAAGACCTCGGGGAACACGTACGTGCCGACGATCAGCACCGAATCGGCCTCGGCGACCACGCGGGCGCTGTCCGCGCCGAACATGTGGCCGAGCTGACCGCCGTAGAGCCGGTGCGTGGCGTCGAAGTTGAACTCCGAGGAGTTCACCCCCCACACCCGCGCGTCCAGCGCCTCGGCGACCGCGGTCAGCTCGCGCTGCGCCCCGCTGGTGGCGACGCCGTCGCCCATCAGCACCAACCGGCGTTCACCGGCCAGCAGCGTGGTGGCGGCCTCCGCCACCAGCGAGGTCTCCGGGAGCACCCGGGTGTTCGGGATCGGGGTCGGGAACGCCGGTTCGGTGGTGATCTCGTCCAGCACGTCGGCCGGCACCACCACCAGCACCGGACCGCGCGGCGGCGTCATCGCGATCTTGACCGCCCGGCGCAGCACCCGCAGCGTGGACGACGGGTCGACGACCCGCGTCGCGTACTTCGTCACCGGCTCCGCCATGGCGACCAGGTCGGCCGCCATCTGCCCGTCCATCGCGTCGTAGCGGATGCCCGCCTCGCCGACCACCACGACGAGCGGCGAACCGCCCCGCTTGGCCTGGTAGAGCATCCCGATCCCGTTGCCGAGCCCGACCCCGCTGTGCAGCTGGACCAGGGCCGGTCGCTGGGCGGCCCGCGCGTAACCGTCCGCCATGCCCACCGCGACGCCCTCGTGCAGCGCCAGCAGGTACTCGACGTCGAACTCGCCACCCGCGTCCAGGAACCCCTGCTCGACGGTCCCCGGGTTGCCGAACATGTACTCGATGCCGTCGGCCGCGAACTGCTCGAAGATGGCGACCTTTCCTGGCCTGCCGTTCATGCCTTGTCCTCTCCTCTCCGGGCCGTGCCCTACCAGCCGTACCGGCGCAGGCCGTCTTCCAACGTCCGCACGAGGAGCTCGCCCGCCAGGATCGAGTCGGGCGTGGAGCGGGCCGTGATGAACGGGTAGTCGACGATGACCGAGGTCTCCTTGCCGACGTTGCCGTGGAAGCGGCCGACCGGGCCGGTGGCGTCCCGGAGGATGTACTCCAGCGGGTACGGCGGCGGGCCCATGTTGAACTCGACGCCGATGAAGCCGGTGCCGTCCTTGTAGTCGTACTCCTTCGGGTGGCCGGTCACGTGCTTGTTCTGGATGATGCTCTCGCGCGTCTCCAGGTCACGCGCGAAAGCCAGCACCGCGACGCCGTAGCACTCCGCGAGAATGGGCTTGTCGGCGTTCACGAAACCGAGCACCAATTCGTGCAGGCGCTCGTTGTTCGCCATGTCGACGATCGGGCCGGAGCCACCGACGAGGACCAGGGCGTCGAAGCTGCCGACCAGGTCGGCGACCGCGCCGTCGAGCCTGCGGTGGTACTCCTCCACCTCGCGGAGGTGGTTGACCGCGCTGTAGTAGGGCCGCTCGGGGATGAGGTCGGCCAGGCTCAGCGGGTTGTCCAGCCGCGGTGAAGCGTCCAGCTCACGGGCACGACGCGCCATGTCGGGCGTGGTGACCGAGCGACCCAGCGGCGGGTCGAGGTACTCGGGGTCCAGGCTCGGCGGCAGGGCCTGCGGCCGCTTGCCGTTCGCGGTGAGGAAGGTGGTGCGGTAGCCGGCGGCGTCGAACGCCTCGACCGGGCCGACCAGTTCCTCGCCCCAGTAGCCGAATTCGGAAAGGACGACCAGCACGCGCTTGGTCATGGTTCTCCTTAGGAAGGTATTTGCGAGGTCTTGCGATATTCATCCAACCGGTGGTGCCGGTGGTTGGACAAGAAATGCCCGACGATATCCGGGACTTGCCTAGGTGATGTTTTCCGACGGCCCGAGGATCCAGTTCTCGCGGACCGCCAGGGTGTGCACGTACCGGGGTTCGGTGAACGTGGCGAGGTCGGCCATGGCGCGCTGGAACTCGGGGGTGCGCAGGGCGTTGCGCAGGGCCGCCGCGTCGTCGAACCACAGCTGGTAGGCGCAGTCCAAGGTGGCCTCGCCGATGCCGTAGGCGCCGTCACGGGTGTGGTTCTGGTAGTAGCGGCGCAGGCCGGGCACCTTGGCCATCAGCGACGCGTGCGCGTCCCTGCTGTACTGGCGGAACTCGGTGAGGGGCATCCCCTCCTTGCGCTTGACCAGCACGAAGAGCTTGGTGCCCGGGGCGTCGGCGCGCTGCGGCGGCCCGGGGACCACCACGTGCGCGTCGGTGTCGAGCACGAGCGTGCGCCAGAACGCGGCCCAGCGCGGCTCGTCCAGGCGGGCGCCCTCCAGGAACTCCGGCGTCTGCAACGACGCCAGCTGCTCCTCCTCGTTGGCCAGCCAGATCTCGGCCACGCCCGACCACAGCGGTTCGGGCTCGTCCAGCGCGAGCTCCACCCTGGTGTCCACGGCGTACTGGCGGATCTGCGGGATGCGGCTCGCGTACCGGACCGCGTGCTCCTCCACCCAGTAGCGGTGGAACTCCTGCTCGCTCATGCCGGGCCGGGGGTACGCGAAGATCAGCTGGTGGATCATCGGCCGGTCTCCGCCTCGGTAGGGCGGTAGCGGTTGGCCACGTCCTCCGCGAAACCGAGGTAGTCGCGCAGCGGCCAGATCTCCTCGAACTCGATGTACTCGCGCATCGGGAGGCGGAACACCGAGCGGTCCAGCTCCTCGGCGGACTCGGCGTCCACCACGGCGATGACCCGCTTCTGGCCCGCCACCTTCCACAGGCCGATGCAGTAGCCGGAGTTCAGCGTCTCCTCGGCGTGGCGGGTTTCCTCCTCCTCGATCTCCCACAGCTCGTCGAGGCTGATGCGCCCCTCGTGGTTCCACTTCATCTGGCAGTAGAACAGCATGGTTCCCCTTATGCGTTGCGGATGGTGTCGGTGAGGTCGTGGTCGGGGCCGAAGACGTCCACCGCCATCTCCAACGGCGTCTTGCCGTCGTGCCCGACCAGGTCCAGCCGCGCGCCGGCGCGGACGAGGATGCGCGAGCACTCCTCGAAGCCGTGCCAGAGCGCGTCGTGCAGCGGCGTGTAACCGTTGGTGGAGCCCTGGAAGTCGATGTCCACGGCGGAGTTGTCCACCAGGATCTGGGTGATGTCGGCGTGTCCGTTGTAGACGGCCTTGTGCAGCGGCACCGCGCCGAACGTCGGCTCGGTGGCGTTGACGTCGGCGCCCGCCGCGATGAGCGCGCGGACGATCTCGGTGTGGCCGTCGCGGGCCGCGACCAGCAGCGGGGTGTGCAGGTCGTTGAAGCCGTTGAGCACGGGGAAGCGCGCGTCGACCTCGGCGCCGTTGGCCAGCAGCACCTGCACCGCGATCAGGTCTCCGGCGGCGGTGGCCGCCATCAGCTTCTGCCTCTCGACCGCGCGTTCGT
Source organism: Saccharothrix stipae (assembly GCF_054781895.1). Taxonomy (NCBI): domain Bacteria; kingdom Bacillati; phylum Actinomycetota; class Actinomycetes; order Pseudonocardiales; family Pseudonocardiaceae; genus Saccharothrix; species Saccharothrix stipae. The sequence continues at coordinate 99,362 of NZ_BAAGTN010000025.1, forward strand.
CGGCCTCGATGCGCCGCTTCAGCAACGCCTCCGCGGCCAGCAGCTTCTCCCGGCCCAGCGTGTTGACGTTGATCGCGTACTCGAAGTGGTCGCGCATCGAGAACCCGTAGTGCGTGGACAGGTTCAGGCCCGCGTTGCGGTCGAGCAGGTAGCCGACGATGTCGGGTCGCTTGTACCAGAACGCGTCCAGCAGCGGGGTGTGGCCGGTGGTCGTCGCGACCGCGTCCACGAACGCGCCCGCCTCCACCAGCACCCGCACGGTCTCCAGGTCGCCACCCTGCACCGCCTTGTGCAGCGCGGTGCCGCCGGCGGCGCTGTCGGTGGTGTAGACGTCGGCGCCCGCGTCGATGAGCAGCCGCACCAGGTCGGCGTTCCCCTTGCCCGCGGCGATCATCAGCGGCGTGAGGCCGTCCGCGCCGCGCGAGTTGAGGTCGACCCCGTTGCGCAGCAGGCCGCGGACCTCGTGCACGTCGTCGCGGCGGACCGCGTTGAGCAGCAGCGTGCGCACCGCGTCACTCATGGATTCTCTCCTTGGCTGGGTGTCTGGGCACGGCCGATCTCCTTGGTGGACAAGGGATTCGGTGGCGACGTGCCCGGGAACGAGCTCCAGTCAACTCGGCCGCGTCCATGATCGACAAGGTCGGCCGGACGATTAGGCGGACTTGACCGGGTGCACGAGGGCTATTACCAAACGGCATCGTCGCGGGTCTTGGACACCGCACGGGCGGGCTCACCACGATCGAGGCCATGACCGATGAGCAGCCCGAATTCGACGGGCAGGGTATCGACCGGCCGGGTGCCGACCGGCGCGGCGACGGCCGGGGTGCGGTGAGCAGGCGGGCGCTGTTGGCGGGCGCGGGCGCGGCGGCCGGGGTAGCGGCAGGCGTGGTCGGCGCGGGCGCGGCACAGGCCCAGCCGGGCGCCGAGCGCGCGGGTGAACTGCGCGGGCAGGTCGCCCTGGTCACCGGCGCGGCGCGGGGCATCGGCCGGGCCACGTGCCTGGCGCTGGCCCGGGCGGGCGCGGACGTGGTGGCGCTCGACATCGCCGCACCCCGCGCGATACGGCTCGACTACCCGCTGGGCAGCGAGGACGAGCTGAACGAGACCGTGCGCGCGGTCCGGTCGGTCGGCCGGCGCGCGGTGGCGGTGAAGGCGGACGTGCGGGATGCCGCACGCATGCAGGAGGTGGCCCGGCAGGCGGTGCGCGACTTCGGCCGGCTCGACATCGCGGTCGCCAACGCGGGCATCAACACCTACGCGCCGATGGCCGACATGTCGCCGCAGCAGTTCGCCGACGTCATCGACGTCAACCTGGTCGGGGTGGCGAACACCATGCGCGCGGTCATCCCGCACCTGGTGGCGCGCAAGAGCGGGTCGATCATCGTGGTGTCGTCCAGCGAGGGCCGCCACGGCGCGCCGCAACTCCCCCACTACCAGGCCGCGAAGTGGGGCGTGATCGGCCTGGTCAAGGGTGTCGCGACGGAGGTCGGGCCGGTGGGCGTGCGGGTCAGCGGCGTCGCGCCGACCGGTGTGCGCACGCCGATGGTGCTCAACGAGGCCACCTACCGGTGGGCGGGCGGCACCACCGTCGAGGACCTGGAGAAGGCCCTGCGCGGGTACAACACGCAGCCGGTGGGGTTGATCGAGCCGGAGGACGTGGCCGACTCGATCGCGTTCCTCGCCTCACCGCGGGCCAGGTACGTCTCCGGCACCGTGCTCGACGTGACGGCGGGCGCGAGCACGCGCTGGAACTGAGTTGAATTGCCCCTGCTCCGCAGATGGCGGGCTCGGTCGCCTGGAAGTCGACCGTTCGCGCCCTGATTTCCCGACGATCGAAAAGCGTGATCGTCGGGAAATGAGGACGCGAACGGTCGACGCGACCTCGCAGGGGGGGTGGCTGGGTGAGGGGTGGCTGGGTGGGAGTGGCTGGGTGAGGGGTGGCTGGGGTCAGGGCGTGGGGGTGGGACGGGCGAGGGATGTCGCGGCGGTAGGTCGGGTCAGTCCTCGGGCGAGTTCGGGGGTTGGGGCAGGTCGGAGACTTCGCGGACGACCGCGGCGAAGTCGGCGACCAGGGGGTGGGTGCTGGTGGCGGGCCAGGCGAAGGCGATGCGCAGCGGTGCGACGTCGGTGATCGGTCGCCACACCAGGTCGGGACGGGCGTAGTAGGCGGCCATCGAGCTCGGGCCGATGCAGATGGCGGCGCCGGCGGCGACGTGCTCCAGCATCTCCTCGACGTTGTCGTTCTCCGGTCCCCACACCGGTTCCGAGCCGTCGGGGCGCGGGTTGACCGCCCACCAGTCCACCCAGTACTTGGGCGCCTTGCGCGTCCACATCACCGGCTCGTCGGCCAGGTCCATGATGCCCACGCTCTCGCGCTCGGCGAGCCGGTGCTTGCGCGCGAGCCCGACCATGCGCTCCTCGACGGCGACGATCTCGGTGTGGAAACCGGTGGTGTCCGCGGGCAGCCAGAGGAACGCGATGTCGACCAGGCCGTCCCGCAGCGCCGCCGCCTCACCGCCCCAGTCGAACCGCTTGGGCTCGATCGTCACGTCCGGGTGACGTGCGGCGAACGTGGTGCGGGCCCTGGTGGTCAGCGGACCGGCGCCGGTGGCCTCGAAGCCGATGCGCAGCACCCTCGACTCCGCCGCCGCGATGCCGCGCGCGGTGCGTTGGGCGGTCTGCCAGTCGGCGATCAGGTCGCGCGCCACCGGTAACAGCGCCTCGCCGGCGTTGGTGAGGCGCACCTCCCGGCTGGTGCGTTCGAACAGCGGCACCTTGAGGTCGGCTTCGAGCTGGCGGATCTGCCTGCTCAACGCGGGCTGGGACACGAACAGCCGTTCCGCGGCCCTGGTGAAGCTCAGGTGCTCGGCGACCGCGACGAAATAGCGCAGGACGCGGGTGTCTACGTCCATGGTGGAGCCCCCTCGGATAGCGATCTATGCCGTGAGCGTATGGGCAAGGGTCTTGGACTCGGCGTGAAGTCCCGGTGTCTTCTGTACGGGCAGGGCGAACACCGGACCACTGGAGAGGAGGACCCTTGAGCGACAACCGAGTACCCGCCGCCACCGGCTCCGCGCTGGCGCGAGTGTGGTTCATCACCGGCACCTCTTCGGGTCTGGGCCGGGCGCTGGCGGAGAACGCGTTGGCGCACGGCGACACCGTTGTGGCCACGGCGCGCAACGTCGAGTCACTCGCTTCGCTCACCGCGCTGGCACCGGATCGGGTGACACCGCTGCGGCTCGACGTCACGGATCGTGCGGAGATCGCGCACGCGGTCCAGGACGCCATCACCTGGCACGGGCAGGTCGACGTGCTGGTGAACAACGCCGGGCACGGCTTCATCGGCGCGGCGGAGGAGACGCCCGACGCCGAGCTGCGGGCGCTGATGGACGTGCACCTGCACGGGCCGGTGGCGTTGACCAAGGCGGTGCTGCCGCACATGCGGGCCAGGCGGACCGGGGCGATCGTGCAGATGTCCAGCATGGGCGGTCAGGTCGTGTGGCCCGGGTTCTCCGCCTACTGCGCGGCGAAGTACGCGCTGGAGGGGTGGTCCGAGGGGTTGGCGGTCGAGGTGGCCGCGTTCGGGGTCAAGGTGCTGATCCCGGAGCCCGGAGCCTTCCGCACGGCGTTCGCGGGGAACGCCCTGCGGATCGGCACGCCGATCCCTGAGTACGCGGAAGTGATGGACCCGATCCGCAAGCTGGTGCGCGAGATGGACGGCACCCAGCCGGGTGACCCGGCCAAGGCGGCGCAGGCGATCCGCGACGCGCTGGACGCCGAGCGGACGCCGTTGCGGCTGGTGCTCGGCAACGACGCCGTGGACGCGATCGGCGACCGGCTCGACACCGTTCGGGCCGAGCTCGACCAGTGGCGCGCGGTCGGCCGTGCGACCGACATCGAAGAACCGACCGGGAACTGAGAGAACCACCGACATGCCGGCACGCCCGCCGCGGGGCACCCGCCCCGCACCCAGCCGAACCCACCCGTTCTCCCTGCGCGACGGCGGCCGCCCCGCCGGGACCGCGGCAGGGAGAGCCCATCGGTTCGCGCCGGCAGGCGTGCGCGGCACGGTGATCGCCATCGAGCGCTCCCGGGACAACCGGGACATGATCCCGACCGGGTGCCGGTGCCCGCGGGACAACCGCGACATGGCGATCGAACCGCCGCTCGAAGCACGACCGCTGCCCGCTCCGCGCCCCTGCGCCGGTTGAGCGAGCAGACCTCACATCACGCACGGCACGACCGTGCACACGAACTTTTGGAGCACACGCATGTCTACCCACGTCGACCCCGTCGACACCGGCATACCCCAACCGGCGCCCCAGGCCGGTTGGCTCGCGGTCGTCGTCCTGGCCGCCGCACTCGCACTCGACACCAGCAGCGTGGCCGTGGTCAACGCCGCGCTACCCGTCATCGGCCACGACCTCGACATCGGGAGCACCGGTCTGCAGTGGACGATGACCTCCTACGCGGTCACGTTCGCGGGATTCCTGCTGTTCGGCGGTCGCGCGGCCGACGTGCTCGGCCGACGCCGCGTGTTCACCCTGGGCGTCGGCCTCTTCACCGCCGCGACCGTGGTGGCCGCGATCGCGCCGTCCGCCGAGATCCTCATGGTCGCCCGCGCGCTGCAAGGCGTCGGCGCGGCGCTCTCCGGCCCGGCGTCCCTGGCCCTGCTCACCGAGCTGTTCCCGGAAGGCCCGCGCCGCAACAAGGCGCTGGCCGTCTACACCAGCGTCGGCGCGTCCAGCTTCAGCGCGGGCGTGGTGATCGGCGGCGTGCTCACCGACTTCTTCAGCTGGCGGGCCGTCTTCGTGTTCAACGTCGTCATCGGGCTGGCCGTGCTCCTCGCCGTCCGGTCCGTGCTGCCGGTGGGCACGCGCAAGCCGGAGAAGCTCGACGTCGTCGGCGCCACCTCGGTCACCGGCGGCCTGCTGCTCGCGGTCCTCGGCCTGAGCCAGGCCAGCCACAGCAGCTGGACCGACCCGCTGACGATCGGCCCGCTCGCCCTGTCCGTCGTGCTGCTGGCCGGCTTCGTGTGGTGGGAACAGCGGGTGGACAACCCCCTGCTCCAGCTGGGCATCTTCCGGCTGCCCGCCGTCTCGGCGGCCACGGTCGCGGCCGTCGTCTTCTTCACCGCCGTGCTGGCCGTGCTGTTCTTCGCACCGCTCTACCTGCAGGGGCTGCTCGGCTACACGCCGCTCCAGTCCGGCCTGGCCATCCTGCCCATGGGCATCACGGTGGTCCTCAGCGCGAACGTCGCGGGCCGCGTGATGGCGAAGGTCGGCCAACGCCCGCTGCTGATCACCGGTCTGCTGCTGATCGCGGCCGGTGTCGGGCTGTGGGCGGTCACGCCGCTCGACGGGAACTACTGGCTGCACATCTTCCCCGCGGTCCTCGTCATGAGCGTCGGCCAGGGTGTCGCGTTCGCGGGCCTGACCGCCGCGTCGCTGACCGGCGTGCCGCAGCACGAGCACGGCGTGGCGGGAGGCCTGAACGTCACCGCGCAGCAGCTGGGCGGCAGCGTCGGCGTCGCCGCCCTGGTCACGCTCGCCGCCACGGTCAGCCCCACCGGCGAGCCGCGGGACGTGCTGGCGGGCTACCACGCCGCCTACCTCGCCGCGATCGCGGTGATCCTGGTCGGCATCGCGTTCATCGTCGTGCTCATGCGGGGTGACCGACGCACCTGACCATCCGGCCAGGGAGTCCCGCGCCCTTCCCCTCACCCCCGGTGGATGCGGCGCGGGGCGTGGCGCACGGAGGTCCCCGCCCACGTGCGCCCAACCCGACCTTCCGGCCCGGAGGTTCCCCACACCTCCGGGCCGGAGGGCTCCCGTTCTCCCGACTACCGACCACGCCCAACCAAGTGAGGAACCGACATGTACCGACGGATCGGTCTGGCCGCGTTGGCGCTCGTCGCCGCGGCCGCGTGCAGCAGTGAGGAGCCCGCCGCCGAGGCCGGGCAGACGACCACCGTGGCGGGTGCCGGCACGACGGCGAGCACGGAGTCCGTGCCGCTCTCGGACGCCGACCGCGCCGCCGCGCCGGAACTGGCGAAGCGGTTCGCCGACGCGGCGAACGCGGGCGACGCGGAGGGTGTCGCGGCCACGTTCGCCGAGGACGCCCGGTTCGACAGCGTGGGCCGGATCTACCCGTCCCGCCAGGAGATCATGGACCGCTTCCTCACCCCGGAGGTCATCAAGCCGGGCGGCAGGTACGAGGTCACCGGTGAGCGGTGGAACGGCGACCGCTACCGGGTCGACTACGACTTCGCCACCGGTCGCGGCGGCTCCGAGGTCTTCTACTACGAGTTCCTGGTGCGCGACGGGCTCATCCAGGACGTCATCGGCCGCTACAGCTAGGCCGGAACCGACGGCGGAACCCCGCCGCACGCCCCACGAAGGCGTGCGGCGGGGTTTCGCGCTTCTTCGGCATGTTGCCGCAGTCGCCGCCCGTTCCTCGTGTCCCGTGTGGATCGCTGTCAGCCTGGAAGCAGGGAGATTTCCCACCGCTGAAAGGAAATCCACACGTGAACAACAGCCGGATCGACACCCGCAAGATCGTCGACGACTGGTACGGCGCCATCGGCCGCGGCGACATGACCGCGATCATGGCCGGCCTGTCCCCGTCCGTGGTGCTGGAACTGCCGCAGGACCAGTGGAACGCGGTCATCCCGTACCTCGGCACGCACGTCGGCCTGAACGAGGTCGCCGAGGCGTTCCGCATCCGCGCCGAGACGACCGAGGTGCTGGACTACGGCCTGCGCGGCCTGTTCGTGGACGGCGACACGGCCTGCGCCGTCGTCTACACCAAGGGCAGGCACACCCGCACCAAGGTGCTGTTCGAGATCGAGGACATGCACAAGGTGGTGCTGTCCGACCAGGGGAAGATCACCCACTGGAAGGTCTACTTCGACCCGAACACCGAGGTCAACGCGTTCAACGCGGACCGCGAGCCGCGCCTGCACGCGGCGGCCGCGGCGGGCGACGTGAACGAGGTGCGCGACCTGCTGTCCTTCGGCGGCGACCCGAACCGGCACGACGAGCGGACCGGGCTGACCGCGTTGCAGGCCGCCGCCGCGCGCGGTGACGACACGGTGGTCCGCGCGCTGCTCGGTGGTGGCGCGGACGTGCTGGTCACCGAGCGCTCCGGGCAGACCGCGCTGCACAAGGCCGCCGAGCACGGCGCCGTCGAGGTGGTGACCGCCCTGCTGCGCGCCGGGTCCATCGTGGACGCCCCGGTCGCGACCACGGGCCAGACACCGCTGCACATCGCGGTCCGGCACGGCAACGCCGACGCCGCCCGCGTGCTGCTGGCCGCCGGCGCCCGCGCCGACCTGGTCGACCACCTCGGCCGCACCCCGCTCGACCTGGCGCGCGACCTGCTCGCGCCGGAAGTCGTGAACGCGCTGTTCGCGTGAGCACCACGACTGGAGGGAGGGCTGCAGTGAACGGGCGGTTGGTGGTCGACGACGTCACCCCCGAGGTCAGCTCGGGCCGCCACCCGGCGAAGGCCGTCGTCGGCGAGCACGTGCCGATCTCGGCCACGGTGTGGCGGGAGGGCCACGACGCGGTCGCCGCGACGGTGGTGTGGCGCGGTCCGGGCGACCCGAAGGGCACCGGGATCCGGATGGCGCCCGCCGACGCGGGGTTGGACCGGTGGTACGCCGCCGTCGTCCCGGACCGCGAGGGCATGTGGACGTTCCGGGTGGACGCGTGGAGCGACCCGTGGACCACGTGGCGGCACGCCGTGACGGCGAAGCTGACCGCGGGGCAGGACGCCGAACAGCTGGCCAACGACCTGGAGGCGGGCGCCCGGCTGCTGGACCGGGCCGCCCGCCGGTTGCGCCGCCGGGCCGAACGGCCGGTGCTGCGCGCCGCCGCGCAGGCCCTGCGGGAACGGGAGCACGGCCTGGCGCAGCGGGTCGAGCTCGCGCTGTCGGACGCCGTGCGGCGCACCATGCACGCCCACCCGGTGCGCGAACTGGTCACCCGCGGCCAGACGCACCACGTCTGGGTGGACCGGGTGAAGGGCCGGTTCTCGGCCTGGTACGAGCTTTTCCCGCGCTCCACCGGTGGGGTGGACGCGGACGGCAACCCGCGGCACGGCACGTTCGCCACGGCGGAGCAGGAGTTGCCGCGCATCGCCGACATGGGCTTCGACGTGCTGTACCTGCCGCCGATCCACCCGATCGGCGAGGTCAACCGCAAGGGCCGCAACAACAGCACCACCGCCGGACCCGACGACGTGGGCTCTCCGTGGGCCATCGGCTCACGCGCCGGCGGCCACGACGCCGTGCACCCGGACCTGGGCACGCTGGAGGACTTCCGGCGCTTCGTCGCCCGCGCGAACGACCACGGCCTGGAGGTGGCGCTGGACCTGGCGTTGCAGTGCGCGCCCGACCACCCGTGGGTGACCGAGCACCCCGAGTGGTTCACCAGCCGCCCGGACGGCTCGATCGCGTTCGCGGAGAACCCGCCCAAGCGCTACGAGGACATCTACCCGCTCAACTTCGACAACGAGCCGCAGGGCCTGTACGCCGAGGTGCTGCGGGTGGTGCGGCACTGGATCGGGCAGGGGGTGCGGATCTTCCGGGTGGACAACCCGCACACCAAGCCGCCGGACTTCTGGCACTGGCTGATCCGGCAGGTCAAGCAGACCGACCCGGACGTGCTGTTCCTGTCCGAGTCGTTCACCCGGCCGGCCCGCCTGCACGGCCTGTCCCGGCTCGGCTTCACCCAGCACTACACCTACTTCACCTGGCGCACCGCCAAGGAGGAGCTGGAGGAGTTCGGCCGCGACCTGGTCGAGCACGCCGACGAGGGCACGCCGAACCTGTTCGTGAACACCCCGGACATCCTGCACGAGTCGTTGCAGCACGGCGGCCCGGCGATGTTCGCGCTGCGCGCGGCGCTGGCCGCCACGCTGTCGCCGTCGTGGGGCGTGTACTCGGGGTACGAGCTGTTCGAGCACCAGGCGGTGCGCGAGGGCAGCGAGGAGTACCTGGACTCGGAGAAGTACGAGCTGCGGCCCAGGGACTACTCCGGGGACACGTTGCAGCCGTGGCTGGCCACGCTCAACCGGATCCGGCGCGCCCACCCGGCGTTGCGGCAGCTGCGCACGCTGCGGTTCCACGAGGTCGACAACGACGCCCTAATCGCGTACTCGAAGACCGACCCGGACAGCGGGCGCGCGGTCGTCTGCGTGGTCACCCTCGACCCCGACCGGCCGCAGGACGGCACGGTCACGCTCGACCCGGCCGCGCTCGGGCTGCCCGAGGGCGCCCGGTTCACCGCCCGGGACGAGGTCACCGGCGAGGTCTTCGACTGGGGCCGGTCCAACTACGTCAAGCTCGACCCGCGGCAGGCGGTCGCGCACATCGTGTCGGTGGGTGAGGCGTGACCGGGATCCAGCCCCTGGGCCGACCGGGGACGGTGCGGCACGAGCGGGCGCACGCGCTGCCCGTCGACCACGAGTGGTACAAGCGGGCGGTCTTCTACGAAGTCCTCGTCCGCGCGTTCAACGACGACAACGACGACGGCACCGGTGACCTGCGCGGCCTCGCGGCCAAGCTGGACTACCTGGAGTGGCTCGGCGTGGACTGCCTGTGGCTGCCGCCGTTCTACGCCTCGCCGCTGCGCGACGGGGGCTACGACATCTCCGACTTCCGCGCGGTGCTGCCGGAGTTCGGCACGGTCGAGGACTTCGTGCACCTGCTGGACGAGGCGCACCGCCGCGGCATCCGGATCGTGACGGACCTGGTGATGAACCACACCAGCGACGCGCACCCCTGGTTCAAGGCCTCGCGGGAAGACCCGGACGGCCCGTACGGCGACTACTACGTGTGGAGCGACGACGACCAGCGCTACGCGGACGCGCGGATCATCTTCGTCGACACCGAGACGTCGAACTGGACCTACGACCCGGTGCGCGGCCAGTTCTACTGGCACCGGTTCTTCTCCCACCAACCCGACCTCAACTACGAGAACCCGGCCGTGCAGGAGGCGATGCTCGACGTCCTGCGGTTCTGGCTCGACCTGGGCATCGACGGGTTCCGGCTGGACGCCGTGCCGTACCTGTTCGAGGAGGAGGGCACGAACGGCGAGAACCTGCCGCGCACGCACGAGTTCCTGAAGTTGTGCCGCAAGGTGGTCGACGACGAGTACCCCGGTCGGGTGCTGCTCGCCGAGGCCAACCAGTGGCCGTCGGACGTGGTCGAGTACTTCGGCGACCCCGACGTCGGCGGCGACGAGTGCCACATGGCCTTCCACTTCCCGCTGATGCCACGCATCTTCATGGCCGTACGACGCGAGTCGCGGATCCCGATCTCCGAGATCCTTGCCCAGACCCCGGACATTCCCTCGCGTGCGCAGTGGGGCATCTTCCTCCGCAACCACGACGAGCTGACGCTCGAAATGGTCACCGACGAAGAACGCGACTACATGTACGCGGAGTACGCCAAGGACCCGCGGATGAAGGCCAACATCGGCATCCGCCGACGACTGGCACCGCTGCTGGAGAACGACCGCAACCAGCAGGAGCTGTTCACCGCGCTGTTGCTCTCGCTGCCCGGCTCGCCGGTGCTGTACTACGGCGACGAGATCGGCATGGGCGACAACATCTGGCTGGGCGACCGGGACGGCGTGCGCACGCCGATGCAGTGGACCCCGGACCGCAACGCCGGGTTCTCGTCGTCCGACCCGGGCCGGCTCTACCTGCCGGCGATCGCCGACCCGGTGTACGGCTACCAGGGCGTCAACGTCGAGGCGCAGCTCGGCACCACGTCGTCGCTGCTGCACTGGACCCGGCGGATGCTGGCCGTGCGGCGCGCGCACCCGTCGTTCGGTTTGGGCACGTTCACCGAGCTGACCTGCGCGAACCCGAGCGTGCTGGCCTACCTGCGGGTGCACGGCGACGACACCGTCCTGTGCGTGAACAACCTGTCGAGGTTCCCGCAGCAGGCCGAGTTCGACCTGTCCGACTTCGCGGGCAGCCTGCCGGTGGAGCTCACCGGCGGCGTGGTGTTCGCGCCGATCGAGTCCGACCCGTACCGGCTCACCCTGCCCGGTCACGGTTTCTACTGGTTCGCCATCCACCGCATGGGAGAAGCCCGATGACCCCGGTCCCGGTTCCCCCCGGTCCGCCGGCACCGCCGACTGCGGCCCGATCGTCGGCACCGCCGACCGGAGCCCGACCGTCGGCACCGCCGACCGAAGACCTGTGGCCCCGGCTGGAACGCGCCCTGGCCGCCTGGCTGCCGTGGCAGCGCTGGTTCGGCGGGAAGGGCCGGCCGGTCGACCGCGTCGACGTCGAGCAGGCCACCGAACTGGTCGACCAACGCTCCTCCGGCGGGCCGCTGGGGCTGCTGGTCGTGGCGTCGGTGCGGTTCGCCGACGGCGGTCCGGCCGAGCGGTACCAGGTGCCGATCGGCGTGCGCACGACGTTGCCCGACCGGCTCGCGCCCGCCGTGCTCGCCGGGTTCGACGGGTGCGTGGTGTACGACGCGACCGGTGACGCCGAGCTGAACGCCCTGCTGCTGCGACTGATCGGGCAGCGGTCGCGACGCGACGACGTCACGTTCACGCCGGAGCCGTCGTTCACCGGGTCGAGTCGGCGCGGGCTGGTCGGCAGGCCGATCGGGGCCGAGCAGTCGAACACCTCGATCGTGTACGGCGACCGGTACATCCTCAAGCTGTACCGGCGGCTCGCGGCGGGGCTGAACCCGGACCTGGAGGCGCACCGCGCCCTGCGTCGGGCCCGGTCGCCGCACATCGCCACGCTGCTCGGCGCGGTCGAGGGCGCGGTGGACGGCGCGCCCGCCACGTTCGGCATGTTGCAGGCGTTCGCGGCGAACGCGGCCGAGGGGTGGGCGATGGCGATGACCAGCGTCCGGGACCTGTTCGCCGACGCCACCGCCCCACCCGCGTCCGCCGGCGCCGATTTCGCGGCCGAGGCGCGGCGGCTGGGTGGCGCGGTGGCCACGGTGCACGCCGACCTGGCGCGCGAGCTGGGCACGGACGTGGTGGGCGCCCGGTCGTTGAGCGACGGGATGGTCGCGCACCTGGAGTCGGCGCTGGGCGTGGTGCCGCAACTCGCGCCGCACGCCGACCGGCTCCGGGCCGCGTTCACCGCGGTCGCCGACATCCCGGGCGGGGTGCCGGTGCAGCGGGTGCACGGCGACCTGCACCTCGGGCAGGCGCTGCGCACGCCGTCGACCTGGCTGCTCATCGACTTCGAGGGCGAGCCGGCCGCGCCGATCGCGGAACGGGTCGCGTTGCAGTCACCGCTGCGCGACATCGCGGGCATGGCGCGGTCGCTGGACTACGCGGCCCAGCACCAGTTGCGGCTGTTCAACCCCACGCCCGAGTTGCGCCGCCGGGCACGGCAGTGGACCGCGCACAACCGCGAGGCGTTCATCTCCGGGTACGCGGAGGTGGCCGGGTTCGACCCGGTCGGGCCGCTGCTGACCGCGTTCGAGCTGGAGAAGGCCGTCTACGAGACGGTGTACGAGACCCGCAACCGACCCGACTGGGTCGACATCCCGCTGCGCGCGGTGGAGCGATCCCTCGGGCAGGCGGCCGGTGCGCCCGGAGGTGGACGATGACCGTCGAGCTGTCCATCGTGGACCTCGGAGCGCCGGACCCGGAGGCGGTGGACCGGCTGCTCGCCGGGACGCACCCGAACCCGCACCAGGTGCTGGGCGCGCACCCGCGGCCGGCCGGTGCGGTGGTGCGCGCCCTGTGGCCCGGCGCGGTCGCGGTGACCGTGGTGACGTCGGCCGGTGAGCGGTTCGGGTTGGGGCGGTTGCGTGACGGGCTGTTCTCCGGCGTGGTGCCGGTGCGGTTGGCGGACTACCGGTTCGAGGTGGTGTCCGCCGACCGGATCGAGCTGGTGGACGACCCGTACCGGTGGCTGCCCACCGTCGGCGAGCTGGACCTCCACCTGATCGCCGAGGGTCGGCACGAACGGCTGTGGGAGGTGCTGGGCGCGCACCCCCGTTCGTTGGGCGGCGTGTCCGGCACCGCCTTCGCGGTGTGGGCGCCGAACGCCGCCGGCGTGCAGGTGTCCGGGTTGCCGATGCGGCGGCTGGGCGCCGGCGTCTGGGAGCTGTTCGTGCCGGGTGTCGCGGCGGGTGCGGAGTACCGGTTCCGGGTGCTGGGCGCGGACGGGGTGTGGCGGGAGAAGGCCGACCCGATGGCGTTCGCGGCCCGGCTGCCGGGGTCGGTGGTGCACGCGTCCGCCCACGAGTGGGGTGACGGCTCGTGGCTGGCCGCACGGGAGGCGACGGACTGGTCACGGGCACCGGTCTCCGTGTACGAGGTGCACCTGGGGTCGTGGAAGCCCGGTCTGGGGTACCGGGAGCTGGCCGAGGAGCTGGCGGACTACGTGACCGGGCTGGGGTTCACGCACGTGGAGCTGATGCCGGTGGCCGAGCACCCGTTCGGCGGCTCGTGGGGCTACCAGGTGACCTCCTACTACGCACCGACCTCGCGGTTCGGCTCACCCGACGACTTCCGGCACTTCGTGGACGTGCTCCACCAGCGCGGCATCGGCGTGATCGTGGACTGGGTGCCCGCGCACTTCCCGCGTGACGAGTGGGCGTTGGCGCGGTTCGACGGGACCGCGCTGTACGAGCACCCCGACCCGCGACGCGGGGAGCACCCTGACTGGGGCACGTACGTGTTCGACTTCGGCCGGCCCGAGGTGCGCAACTTCCTGGTGGCCAACGCCCTGTTCTGGGTGGAGGAGTTCCACGTGGACGGGCTGCGGGTCGACGCGGTGGCGTCCATGCTGTACCTGGACTACTCGCGGCCCGAGGGCACGTGGGAGCCCAACGTCCACGGTGGACGGGAGAACCTGGAGGCGGTGCGGTTCCTGCAGGAGCTGAACGCGACCGTCTACAAGCACCACCCGGGCGTCGTGATGATCGCCGAGGAGTCCACCACCTGGCCCGGCGTGACCCGGCCGACCGACCACGGCGGGTTGGGGTTCGGCTTCAAGTGGAACATGGGCTGGATGCACGACGACCTGCGGTTCTTCGGGCAGGACCCGGCGGATCGCGATGGCCGGTCGGACGAGGTCGCGTTCTCGCTCTCCTACGCGTGGAGTGAGAACTTCGTGCTGCCGCTGTCGCACGACGAGGTGGTGCACGGCAAGGGTTCGCTGTGGCGCCGGATGCCCGGTGACGACCGGGCCAAGGCGGCGGGGCTGCGGTCGCTGTTCGCCTTCATGTGGGCGCACCCGGGCAAGCAGCTGCTGTTCATGGGCGGCGAGTTCGGGCAGCGGGACGAGTGGTCGGAGTTCGGGCTGGACTGGCACCTGCTGGACTCGCCCGTGCACTCGGGCGTGCGGCGGCTGGTCGCGGACCTGAACCGGGTCTACCGGGCGACGCCCGCCCTGCACCGCCGGGACACCGACCCGGGCGGGTTCTCGTGGGTGCACCTGTCGGACCTGGTGTTCGCGTTCCTGCGGCACGGTGACGGCACTGACGGTGGCGACGGCGATGCCGGTGGTGACGTGGTGGCGTGCGTGGCGAACTTCGCCGACGTCGCGCGGCCGGAGTACCGGATCGGACTACCGCGGTCGGGCCGGTGGCGCGAGATCCTCAACACCGACGGCACCGACTACGGGGGCTCCGGCGTGGGCAACCTCGGCGAGGTGCTCGCGGAGGACGTGCCCTACCACGGTCAACCGGCGTCGGCGGTGCTCACCCTGCCCCCGATGGGCGTTTTGTGGCTGATGCCCGAAACCTATGCGGATCGGTAATCGCGGCAGGTATTGGACCTGTCACGCTGGGCGACCATACGGTCGAAGGGCGACGAATTCCCGTACGCCGGCGGAGTTCGTGACCCCTCAACCAGGAGTGAGCATGACGACGGAAGACCCTGTAGGCGTGTCCCGGGCCGACCTGCTGCGTGGTTTCGGGATGACCGCGGTGGGAGTGGCGGCGGGCTCGCTGCTCGGCGCCGGCACCGCGACCGCCGCCCCGGACGACCGGGACCACCCGAACGTCAAGCTGATCAAGGACTACTACGCGGCCTACGGGTCGGGCGACCTCGGCAAGCTGCGCCGGTTCTTCGCCGACGACATCCGCTGGACGATCCCCGGCCACCACCCGCTGTCGGGCACCAAGGTCGGCGTCGAGGAGGTGCTGGCGTTCTTCGCCGAACTCGGCAAGGCGGGTTTCCGCGCCGAGCCGATGTTCCTGGCCGCGGACGGCGACTGGGTCGTCGACCTGCACCGCGGCTGGAGCACCAAGCCAGCGGGCCTGGACATCACCTGGGCCCTGGCGTTCCGGATCCGCGGCAGGCGGATCGTGGAGGCGATCAACTTCGCCGCCGACCAGCACGCGGCCGACCGGTTCTTCTGGCAGGCCTACCCGTTGGCCCCGATCCCGAACCGGTTGGCCAAGCGCTGACCCGCCGCGCACGGACCCGGTCGGTGGGCGGCCACTCCGCGGCGTGGCGGAGTGGCCGCCCAGGCGACTAACCCCGCCGCGCGGTCACGTGCGGGAGCAGCGCCAGGTCGGTCATGATCCGGTCCACGGCCGCGCCGAGCTTGGCGTACTTCTCGGTGTAGAGCACCGGGAAGACGCCGGGGCGGTTGGCGGGCCGGTAGGTGTCGACGTAGTCGGTGCCCAGGTTGCAGAACGCGACCACGATGTAGTTGCGCCTCTCCTTGCCCGGCAGGGACTTCACGATGCCCGCGTCGCTGCCGGTCGTGTCCACCCAGCCGGTCTTGTGGCCGAACGCCACCTCGGCGGCGGCGTCGCACGGCCGCACGTCGCTGTCGTACACGGCGGCGCCGACCGTCATCGTGCCGTCGGCCTTGATCCACCGCGACGGCGTCCTCTGCGGGATGCCCTGCACCGGGTACGCGCGCCCGCAGTGGTTCGTGGTGGACAGCATCTCGTTGTGCCCCTGGTCGCCCAGCGACTTGAGGAACTGGAGGCGGGCCGCCGGGCTGAGCACGTCGCGGGTCACCGCACGGCCCGCCTCGGTCGTCCACAGCGTGCCGGAACCGCCGTTGACCAGCAGGAGCAGCTTCGCGGTGTCGATGCTGCTCATGTTCGACCCGATCCACCGGCCGCCGTTCTCCGGGTTGGTGCCGGTGACCATCAGCGTCGGCATGCCGAGCTCGACGAACGTGCGGTTGACCTCGTCCCACGCGCCGAGGTCGTGGATCAGCTTGATCAACGCGCAGGTCGACTCGTTCTGCGACTTGGTGATCATGTCGTCGAAGTGCAGCCGGATCACCCGGCTGGACGCGGCGCCGCACACCGGGTGCGGGGTCACCGGCCGGTAGTCGTAGACCGCGTCGAGGTTCACCCGGCCCTGGTCGGCCAGCCGCAGCACGCCGAAGCCCACCATCAGCTTGAGCACCGACGCCGGGTACGGCGAGGAGAAGTCGATCGGCGCGTTCTCCCGGCCGGCGAGCACGTCACGCGTGCCGCGACCGCCGTTGACGTCCCACTCGGTGTCGTCCCACCAGCGGTAGCGCACCTGGTCGGTGGACAGCTCCCGCTTGTCCAGCGGCACCACGACCCCGTTCGGGTACTGCGGGCTGAGCAGCACGTCGGCCATCGCGATCGGCCGGCCGAAGCGGTCGAGCTCGATCACCGCGAGGTCCATGTTCGGCATCTGGTGCAGCGGCCGGGCCGCGGCGGCGTTCACCCCGGCGGCGGCTGCCTCCTCGGGCGCCAACGGGTCGTACTTCTCCGGCGCGCCCGCCTTCGACGCCGCGACCAGTTCCGGCGGCGTCAGGTCGAGCACGTCCTTGAAGTCCTGCGCCACCACGGCCTGCCGCAGCGATTCGGCCAACCGAGCGCTCACGTCGATCTGGGCCCCCGCGGCCGACACCGTGGTCACGGCACCGACCAGCGTCGTCGCCGCCGTCAACGCGGTGGCGGTGAGCAGCCTGCGTCGGAAGGATCTCATTGCACTCCCCCATGAGGTGATCCGTCTGCGCCACCGACCGTAGAGCATTCGTCGCATTCGCGTGATCGGCCCCGATGACCGGTCCGGACGACCGACGGTCACCTGAACGTGGTGAGAAACTGGTCGCGGAAGGTGTCCATGGGCCGCACCGGCGCCCGCGGTCCGGGCTTGAGCCCGTCGGTCCAGCCCCAGCCCGCGGTCCGGTCCAGCACGGCCGGGTCGCGGGTCACGACGGTGATCGGCACGTCCCGGCCCGCGTCGGGCCCGGTGACGAACGGCGCGGGCTGGTGGTCGCCGAGGAACACGAGCACCAGGTCGTCGTCGCCGTAGGTCTCCACGTAGGACACGAGGGTGTTCAGCGAGTACTCAAGGGTCCGCGCGTAGTCGCCGCGCACCAGCGCCGGGTCGCGGCCGAACATGTCCTCCGCGGGCGCCTCGCCCGAGGCCATCGACCCGAACACCGAGCCGTCGCCGAGGCGGTCCCAGCCGACGGTCGTCGGCGCGGGCGACCACGGCGCGTGGCTGGACAGCAGCGGGATCACCGCCATCACGGGCGGGTGCGCCGCGTCGCGCTCGAACTGCTGGAACCTCGACATGGTGAACTCGTCGGGTGTGGTCGCGTAGCCGAAGCGCGGCCCCCGGTAGCCGAGGTCGTCGAACGAGTAGACCCGGTCGTAGCCGAAGAACCCGCCCTCCGGCCAGGCCTGGGTGACGCCCGGCATGACGCCGACCGAGCGCCAGCCCGCGCGCCGGAACGCCCCGCCCACGGTCAGCCGGTCGCTGCCCAGCAACGTGCGGTAGCGCTGCTGGTTGTCGATCCACAGCCCGGACAGCAGGGTGGCCTGGGCCAGCCAGCTCCCGCCGCCCGCGGTCGGCGAGGTCAGGAACGCGCTGCGCGCGGCGTACCCGGCGTCGGCCAGCCGCCGGGTGCCCGCGTCGAGCACCGCGCCGACGTGCGGCGCCAGGTCGGGGTGCTCCACCGCGGATCGCCCGTAGCTCTCGACGAACGCCACCACCACGTCCTTGCCGCGCAACGAGGTCAGCAGCTGCTCGCCCGCCGCACCGCCGAACGCGTCCACGGCGGACTCCGCCAGGAAGTCCTCCCGGTCGCGCAACCCGGCCTGCACCCGACGTGCCTGGTCGTAGACGAACTCCGCCGTGCTGTGCGACGCGATCGGACCGCTGGGCGCGACCCGCAGACCGGGCGCGGCCAACGTGATCCACACGACCGCGAGGACGGCCACCGCGCGCGTGACGAACTGCCGGTGCCGACCCACGACCGAGCTCAGCCGCAGCGCGGACCGCGCCGTCAGCACCACCACCGCGCCGGCCAGCAGCACGACCACCGCCACGGCCGCCACCGCCGCGAACCGCCCCGCCGTCACGTCCACGTAGTCCACCGCGGGCACCAGCAACGGCCAGTCCAGCACCAGGTCGAACGGCCGGTACAGCACCGCGTCGAAGCCGATGTCCAGCAGCTTCACCACGAGCAGCACACCGAGCACCGCGCCGCCGACCGGCGCCAGCACCCGCCCCGCGCGTTCGGGCAGCACGAGCACCAGCACCACGCCGAGCAACCCCTCCACCGGCAGCCGCAGGAACGTGGCCGGCGTCAGCGAGTCGAAGTCGCTGGGCATCGCCAAGGCCGACAACACCAGCAGGGCGGCCAGTGCGGTGACCCCGCCCCGACGGCCCCGACGGCCGCCACGGTCCACGACGTCCTCGGTCATGCGGTCCCTCTCGATCGCCCTGTCGGGTAGAACGCACGCACGCCCACCCGCGGTTCAGCCGTCGGTACGGTGGGGCTCGTGACTCGCCCGTACGTCCTGCTCAGCGTCGCCGTCAGCGTGGACGGCTACATCGACGACCGCGGCGCGCAACGGTTCCCGCTGTCCAACGCCGAGGACTTCGACCACGTCGACCGGATGCGCGCGGAGTCCGACGCGATCCTGGTCGGCGCGGCGACGATCCGCCGCGACAACCCGCGCCTGCTGGTGAACCGCGCGGACCGCCGTGCCGCCCGCGTCGCCGAAGGCCGTTCCGAGTACCCGGTGAAGGTGGCCGTGACGGGCAGCGGCGACCTCGACCCGGCGCTGGCGTTCTGGCACCACGGCGGCGAGAAGCTCGTCTACACCACGGACTCCGGCCGGTGGCGCGCCGAGCCGGTCGTCGGCCACCTCGCCGAGGTGGTGTCCCTCGGTCCGGCCGTCGACTTCGGCGCGCTGCTGGACGACCTCGGCGCGCGCGGCGTGGACCGGCTCATGGTGGAGGGCGGCGGCACGATCCACACCGCGTTCCTGTCCGCCGGGCTGGCCGACGAGATCCGGATGGCCGTGGCGCCGATGCTGATCGGCCAGGCCGCCGCGCCGCGGTTCGTCAACCCGGCCGAGTTCCCCGGCGGGCCGGCCCGGCGCTTCCACCTGGAGGAGGTGACCAAGCTCGGCGACGTGGCCGTGCTGCGCTACTTCCCGAAGCTCTGAAGCAGCGCGCGGATGGTGTCGCGCCGCAACCACGCCACCACGGCGGCCAGCGCGAGCAGCACGGCGGGCAGCACCGCGCCGTCCGGGTCGTTCAGGATGACCAGCTCCGTGGCGACCGCGCCGGCCATCACGCCCACCAGGCCCAACGCGGCGAGCCCGCACAGCCGCGGCACGAGCAGGCCGAGCGCTCCCGCGATCTCCAGCACACCGGTGACGTACCGCAGCCACTGCCCGGAGCCGATCTTGTCGAACTTGCCGACGAAGTCGTCGCCGAGCAGCGAGACCCCGCTGTAGACGAAGTACGCGGCCAGCAGCACCTGCACCACCCACAGGGCGATGTTCCCGACACCGCGGACGACGTCCGTTCGAGCTGCGTCAGACATGGCTGATTCCTTCCACCGATACCGGAGCATTGCGCCACAACCAGGCGATGTCACGCCCGAACGACCACCCGAGCGAGGCGAGCGCCAGTCCTACCAGGACACCGTCGTGCGGCAGCAGGCCGGACGCGGCGACGACCAGCGCGATCCCCTGCACGGCGGCCACCACCTTGCGGGCCTGGCTGGGCGGCAACGCGCCCCTCAGCCAGGCCAGGCCCCAGGAGGCCGCGACGAACGCGTACCGCAGCGCGCCCACGACCAACACCCACGGTCCCAACGCGAACGCCACGTGCACGCTCAGCACCAGGATCAGGAACGCGTCGACCTCCATGTCGAACCGCGCGCCCATCGCCGACGTGGTCCCCGTGCGACGGGCCACCTGCCCGTCCACGAAGTCCAGCGCCAGCGCGACCGCCGCGAGCGCGACGAGCAGCGCCGTCTCCCGGCCACCGGCGGCCACCAGCGCCGTGACGCCACCGACCAGCAGGCCCCTGGCCGACGTGACCCGGTCGGCCGGCCCGAGCACGCCACGCACCGACCGCTGCACCGCACCGTTCAGCAACGCCTGCGTGACCACCGCGTAGGCGATGCCCACGAGCCACCCGAGCGCACCCAACCCGACCGTGGCCTCCAGCACGCTGAGCAGCACCACCTGCGCACCCGCCCACGCCGCAGGCTCTGTGTTGACGGTCGCGCTGTGCTGGAGTGTGGTCATCTTGCCCCTCGTGCCGGTTCGGAGGTTGTACACATGACACGCTTTGCGAGGGCCCTCTGGTTCACCTCGGCGGGAAAAAGTGAGATCCGGGAGGTCGAACTGGCCGAGCCCGGGCCCGGTGACGTGCTGGTGCGCACGCTCTACTCGGGCATCAGCCGGGGCACGGAGAGCCTGGTGCTGCGCGGTGGCGTGCCGGAGAGCCAGCGCGAGGTGATGCGCGCGCCGTTCCAGGAGGGCGACTTCCCGTGGCCGGTCAAGTACGGCTACCTCAACGTCGGCGTGGTGGAGCGCGGTCCGCTGCTCGGCCGCACGGTGTTCTGCCTCTACCCGCACCAGACGCACTACGTGGTGCCCGCCGACGCGGTGACGCCCGTGCCGGACCGGGTCCCCGCCGCGCGGGCCGTGCTGGCCGGGACGGTGGAGACGGCGGTCAACGCGCTGTGGGACGCCAAGCCGTTGGTCGGCGACCGGATCGCGGTCGTCGGCGGCGGGATGGTGGGGTGCGCCGTGGCCGCCGTGCTGGCCCGGTTCCCCGGGGTGCGGCTGCAACTGGTCGACGCCGACCCGGGCCGCGCGTCGGTGGCCGCCGCCCTCGGCGTGGACTTCGCCTCACCCGAGGACGCGGCGGGCGACCGCGACCTGGTCGTGCACGCGAGCGCGACCGAGGCGGGGCTGACCAGGTCGTTGGCGCTGCTCGCGGCGGAGGGGCGGGTGGTGGAGCTGAGCTGGTACGGCGACCGCCGGGTCGCGCTGCCGCTCGGCGAGTTCTTCCACTCCCGCAGGCTCCGGCTGATCGGCAGCCAGGTCGGCGTGGTCGCCCGGCCCGACCGCACCTACGCCGAGCGGATGGCCCTCGCGCTCGACCTGCTCGCCGACCCCGCGTTCGACGCGCTGATCACGGGCGAGAGCCGGTTCGACGACCTGCCGTCCGTGCTGCCGGCGTTGGCGAGCGGCGCGCTACCGGCCCTGTGCCACCGCGTTGGCTACGGTGCCGGGCATGTACCTGCCTGACACCACAGAGGACGTGCGGGCGCGCGCGGCGACCGTGGCGGTGCTGCCCGTCGGCAGCCACGAGCAGCACGGCCCCTACCTGCCGCTGGCCACGGACACGGTCGTGGCCTGCACGATCGCGCGGGCGATCGCCGACGCGCACCCGGTCCAGCTGCTGCCGCCGATCACGATCTCGTGCTCGCAGGAGCACGCCGCCTGGCCGGGCACGGTGAGCATCTCGGCGCGCACGCTGTACTCGGTGGTGCGGGACGTCGCGGACTCGTTGCGCCGGTCGGGCGTGCCGAACCTGGTGCTGGTCAGCGGGCACGGCGGCAACTACGTGCTGGCCAACGTCGTGCAGGAGGCCGAGGGGATGGCGTTGTTCCCCGGCGGCGGCGACTGGGCCGCGGCACGCGACGCGGCCGGCGTCGAGACCTCGTCCCGCCGCGACATGCACGCGGGCGAGCTGGAGACGTCGATCCTCCTGCACGCCCACCCGGAGCTGGTGAAGCGCGGTTACGAGACGAGCGACCACCTGGCCGACGACCGGCCGCACATGCTCACCCTCGGGCTCGCGCCGTACACGTCGTCGGGTGTGGTCGGCCGGCCGTCGCTGGCGTCAGCCGACAAGGGCCGGGACGTGCTGGCCGCGCTGGTCGAGTCGTTCGGGCCGTACCTGGCGGTGTTCTGAGCGGAACAGGGTGAGCACCCCCGGCAGGCTGCCGATCAGCGCCAACACGCCGTAGACGACCCCCGTCGTGAGCCCCTGGGCCGCACCGAGGCCGGCCGCGCCGAACGCCACCGCCAGGAACGCCTCGCGCGGCCCGAAACCACCGACGTTCACCGGCACGGCCATCACCAGCAGCGCGAGCACGACCAGCGGGACGAGCCTGCCGATCGGCGCCTCGACGCCGGCTGCCTCGGCCGCGACCAGGAACAGCGCCACGTGCCCGGCCAACGCGGCCGCCGACAGCAGGACGACCTCCGGCAGGACCTCGCGGTTCACCAGGCCCGTGCGGGCGTCCGCCCACGTCGTGCGCAACGCCCGGCGCACCTTCGCCGAGCGGCCGGCGACCACCGCCACCACGACCACCACCAGCGCCGCGCCGAGCACGCCCGGGACCTCGACCGACAAGGGGCCGGCCAGTAGCACCACGGCACCGAGCACGACCAGCACCACCTGCCCCGCGACCCGCTCGAACACCACCGCCCGCACACCGCGCCCGACGTCACCGGCCTGCCGACCGTGGCTCACCGCCCGGTGCACGTCCCCGAGCACGCCCGCGGGCAGCACGGCGTTGAGCAGCAGCGCGCGGTAGTAGGTCGACACGGCCGCGCCCAGGGTGAGCGGCAAGCCGAGGCGGCGCGCGATCAGGCACCACCGCCGGGCGCAGGCCAGCGTGGTCAGCAGCCCGATCCCGACCGCGGCGGCGACCGACCACCCGTCGACGGCCCGCAGCCCGGCCACGAACGCGTCGGCGCCCAACCGCCACCCCAGCGCGCCCAGCACCGCGACCGCGCCGACCAGCCTCAACCAGGGCCAGAGCCGCCGCATCACGGCACCGCCAGCAGGTCGGTGTGGTGCACCACGACCCGCGGCCCGTGGTCGAGCTTGCGCCGCAGGTAACCGGGTGCGTCGGCGGCCAGGCGGGGTTCCTGCTCCACCGCCGCGCCCACCCACCCGCGCAGCCACTCCCCCGCCAGCGCGGCCTGGTCCGGGCCCAGCCGCCACGGGCTCGGGCTCGTGGTCACCTCGGCGCCGCGCCGGGCGAACACCTCCACCGCGACCTCCACGGCGTCCGGGCCGAGCAGCCGACGTCCGCCGACCACCCGCCGCTGGTGCGCGTTGAACGCGGCCTCGAACCCGGCGTCCAGCGGCTCGGCCGGGTCGAACTCCACCCGACCCGCCACGGACAGCGTGAACAGCACCGGGCAGCCCGCCTCGACGCACGCCCCGGCCACGCCGTCCAGCTCGTCCCGGGTCAACAGGTCGAGCAGCGCCGACGCGGTGACCAGCGACGTGCCGGCCAGGTCGGCGGCGGTGAGCGCGGTGACGTCGCTCTCGTGCGTCTCGATCGTCACACCGCTCATGGTCGCCGCCGCGATGCTGAGCAACCGGGGGTCGCGGTCGTGCAGCACCCAGTGCTGCGGACCGCCCAGCCGCCCGGAGAGCCATCGTCCCAACGATCCCGTTCCACACCCGAGATCACGCACCACGAGGGGTGCCCGGTTCAGATCGATCTTCCCGAGCCGGTCGACGAGGTCGAGCGCGCGGGCCTCCGCGTCGGCCCTCTCGCGCAGTGACAGCCATTCCGGTGCGAAGGTGCTCATGGCCGCAGACTAGCCGGCACCTCCGCCAACCGGGCCGCCGTTTCGTCCCATGTGGACAACTCACGACGGCGTGCCAGCGCACGGCCGCGCAGCTCACGCCGCCACCGCTCGTCGGTGAACCAACGCCGCAGGGCCCGTGCCAACGCCGGCACGTCACCCGCGGGCAGGTGCAGCCCGCCGGCGCCGAGGGCGTCCGGCACGGAACTGGCCAGCACCGGCACACCGCGGGCCAACGCCTCGGTCACGACCATGCCGTACGTCTCGGCCCGCGACGGCAGCACGAACAGGTCGGCCGTCGCGTACGCGCGCTCCAGCGCCTCGCCGCCGAGCGGACCGGTCAGCTCGACCCGGGCGCCGAGCCCGTGCCGGTCGACCAGCTCGCCGACCGGCCACCGCACCGGCCCGACGAACGCGCAGGTCCACGGCAGGTCCGCGACCTCCGCCAGCGCCGCCACCAGCACGTCGTGGCCCTTGCGCGGGGTCACCGAGGCGACGCACAGCAGCCGGGACGCGCCGTCCGTGCCGGTGGCGAGCGGCGCGGGGTCGGTGCCGGGCGTGACCACGTGGACCGCGGTCAACCCGTGGTGCCCGGCGAGCCGCCGTGCCGCGGCCGGGCTGGTGGCCACGACGGCGCTCGCGGCGCGCAGGCACTCCCGTTCGGCGGCGTCCAGCCGGGCCGCCACGGCGGGCGCCAGGCCCGTCTCGTCGGCCAGCGGCAGGTGCACCAGGACAACCAGGCGCAGCCGGCGGGCGTGCGGCACGACGACCTCCGGCACACCGCACGCCACCAGCCCGTCGAGCAGCACGACCGCGCCGTCGCCGATCCCGGCCAGCGCCCGCCCTAATTCCCGCCGGGCGCTCTCCTCCGGTTGCGGCCACGCGCCGGGCACGGCGATCTCGCGCACCCGCCCGCCCAGCGCGCGCAGGCCTTCGATCGCCCGGCGGTCGTAGACGTTGCCGCCGCTGGGCGAGGTCGGGTCGTCCACGCCGCCCGGCAGGACGAAGTGGAGGGTCACAGCGGGCGTTCGTAGCTCGCCCAGGCGACGTGCGACTCGTGCAACGTGACCTCGATCGCGGCCAGGCCCCGGGCGCCTTCGCCGAGCTCGCCCGCGTGCACGTCGGCCGCGAGCCGGTCCGCGACGTGCTTGGCCAGGAACTCGGTCGAGGTGTTGGTCCCGGCGAACGCGGGCTCGTCGTCGAGGTTGCGGTAGTTGAGCTCGCCGAGCACGGCGCGTAGCCGCTCGGTCGCCAGTCCGATGTCGACCACGATGTTGTCGGCGTCGAGATCGTCCCGTTTGAACCTCGCGTCCACCACGAACGTTGCCCCGTGCAGGCGTTGGGCCGGGCCGAAGACCTCGCCGCGGAAGCTGTGGGCGACCATCACGTGGTCGCGAACGGTGATGCTGAACAGGGTGACCTCCGGCGAGTGCGCGAGTTACGGTGCAGGTCCGGTCGAGCGTAGTGAAGCGCTCGGCCGGTGTCGGGGCGACAGGGGAGCCGGATGCAGCACGAAGCCTTCAACGACCAGGACGTCGCGGAGTCCGATCTGGTCACGCGCCGCGGCACGTTCCGCGCGGTCGCGTTCCGGGCCGACGGGCACGAGCACATGGCGCTCGTCTACGGGCGGACGGCGTTGCGCGACAACGTGCTCGTGCGCGTGCACTCCGAGTGCATGACCGGTGACATCTTCGGCGCGATGCGCTGCGAGTGCGGCGACCAGTTGGAGGCGGCCCTGGACCGGATCGTCGCCGAGGGCGGCGGCGTGCTGGTCTACCTGCGCGGCCACGAGGGGCGCGGCATCGGGCTGGTGGCCAAGGTGCGCACGCACGTGCTCCAGGACGAGCAGGGCATGGACACGCTCGACTCCGCGACCACGCTGGGCCTCCCGGTCGACGTCCGGGACTACACCCCGGCCGCGCGGATCCTGAAGCACCTGCGCGTCGGCTCGGTGCGGTTGATGTCCAACAACCCGGACAAGATCCGGGCGTTGGAGGACAACGGCATCGCGGTGACGGCCCGCGTGCCGCACCTGGTCCGGCCCAACCCGCACAACATCGGCTACCTGACCGCGAAGCGCGACCGGCTGGGCCACGACCTGCCACAGGTCTCGGAGTACCCCACGGCGCGGTAGGCCCGACGACGTTCGCCGGAAGATCTGTCCGAAGAGGGACGCGCGGCCGTGCGCCGGGCGAGCACGCTGGGCCGATGAGGAAAACGATCACCGGCGTGGCGGGGGCGGTCTCCCTGCTCGCCGCGCTCACCGTCGCGCCGGGTGCCGCGCAGGCCACCGGTGGCGCGCTGTCGTGGGTGGACTGCGGCGACGGGTTGCACTGCGGTGCGATCACCGTGCCGGCGGACTGGGGCGACCCGGGCGGTCCGCGCGTCGAACTCGGCCTGGCCCGGCTGCCCGCGCGCGACCAGGCCGCGAAGAAGGGCGTGCTGCTGGTCAACCTGGGCGGGCCGGCGCAGCAGATCTCGGTGCTGCGCATCGCCAAGAGCGCGTTCACCGACCTGACGCAGTGGTTCGACATCGTGGTCTCCGACCCGCGTGGTTTCGAGGCCGGCACGGGGATCCGGTGCCCGTACCCGGCGCCGCTGCCGGAGAACCTGGAGTGGGCCTCACCGGACCAGGACACCTACGAGCGGTACCGCGCGGCGAACCACCGGTTCGGGGTCGACTGCGGCCGGCACGCGGCCGGGCCGCTGGCGGGCCACCTCGACTCCGGGCAGGTGGCCAGGGACATGGACGCGATCCGGGCGGCGCTGGGCCAGGCGAGGCTCGACTACTACGGCAACTCCTACGGCACGGTCTTCGCCCAGGCCTACGCGCGGCACTTCCCGCAGCGGGTCGGCCGGATGTACCTGGACAGCGTGCTGGACCACACCACCCGCTCCTGGACCGACTGGCTCATGCCTCGCGCGCGGACCATGGAGCGCAACATGGTGCGGTTCGCCGAGTGGTGCGCCGGCGAGCCGACGTGCGCGCTGCACGGCCGTGACGTGCTCGCCGTCTGGGACGAACTGCTCGCCCGGGCCGCGCGCGAACCGATACCCGCGCCCGGCGCCGGCACGACCGTCAACGCCTCCCGGATCGTGTCGCGCACGAATCCCGGGTTCGAGCGGGAGTGGCCGGGTCTGGCCCGGTCGGTCGCCGAGGCGCACGCGGGCGACGCCACCCGGTTCGCCGAGCAGCCGGTCGGCGGCCGCGACCCCGACCTGTCCCGGATCATGTTCTGCGCCGACTTCCCCTACCCCTCCGACTACCGGGTGCTCAAGTCGTGGGAGGCCGAATTGCGCTCGATCACGCCCCACATCGGGTGGGTCGCGACGTGGCCGATGGCCTACCACTGCGCCGGGCTGCCCGGCACCGGGACGTACCCGCCGCAACGGCTGCACGTCCGGGGCCTCCCGCCGGTGCTGGTGGCCAGTGGCGAGTACGACGGCACCACCCCACCACGGGACGCGCGACGCGTGGCGGCACAGCTCGGCCACGCCCGCTACCTGCCGGTGAAGGGCGATCACGCGCTCTACCTCAGCGGCCACCCGTGCGTCCGGGAGCACGTCCACCGCTACCTGACCACCGGCGCGCTGCCACCCGAAGGCACGGCCTGCGGCGCCGCGTAGACGATGGCGGCCATGCGATACGCCCGGGAAGGCCTGCTCGTGGTGGGCGTCACGGCGCTGCTGGTGCTCCTCTCGATCTGGGAGGGCCGGGGCCATCCGCCGCAACCGCTGCCGGTCCTGTGCGCGACCAGCCTGGCCGTCAGCCTGCCGCTGCTGCTGCGGCGCGTGCTGCCGTTGACGGCGGCGGTGCTGTCCGCGGTGGTGGGGCTCGGTGGCCTGGGCTTCCTGCCCACGTGGCCGGGGATGCTGGTGACGATGGGCGCGTTCTGCGCGGCCGTCTACCACCGCGACCGCGGTCCGGGGCTGGTGCTGGCGGTGTGCGGCGGCTGGGTGCTGGTCAGCGCCGCGATCGCGGGCAGCCCGGTCCAGGTCTTCACGGTCACCGACCTGGTCGTCATGGGCGTCGCGCCGGTGGCGACCGGCTACGCGTTGCGGCTGCACCGCGAACGGGCGGCCCAGACGCTGCGGCTGCACCGCGCGGACGCGGACCGGGTGCTGGCCGAGGAACGGGCGCAGCTCGCCCGAGACGTGCACGACAGCGTCGGCCACCACCTGACCGCGATCCGGATGCAGGCCACCGCCACCCGGCGCGCGCTGGACGGTGCCCCACCGCTCGCCGACCGGGCGTTGGGCACGATCGCCGAGCTGTCGTCGTCCGCGCTGGACGAGGTGCGCGAGCTGCTGGGCACGTTGCGGGACGCCCCGTCCGGTGTCGGGCTGGCGGAGCTCGACCACCTGGCCGGGCGGCTCTCCGGCCCGGACCGCCGCATCACGGTGCGGCGGTCCGGCCTGCCCGCACCGCTGCCGCCCGCCGTCGACCACACCGCGTACCGGGTGGTGCAGGAGACGTTGACCAACGCCGCCCGGCACTCGGCCGCCACCGAGGTGGACGTCGCGCTGCGCCGGGAGCGCGACCGGCTGGTCGTCGCGGTCGTCGACAACGGGCGGGCCGTGGCCCCGCCGCACCTGGAGGGGCAGGGCATCCGCGGTATGAGGGAACGGGTGCGCCTGGTCGGTGGCACCCTCGCGGTCGGGCCGACCGAGCCGCACGGGTGGCGGGTGCTGGCCGAACTGCCGATCGAGAGGACGGGGTGAGTGGTGATTCGGGTGCTCGTCGCCGACGACCAGGAACCGGTGAGGGAAGCGCTGCGGATGGTCCTCGACGGCGAACCGGACATCGAGGTGGTCGCGGAGGCGGCCAACGGCGCGGACGCCGTCCACCTGGCACTGGCCCGCCGGCCCGACGTCGCCGTGATGGACCTGCGGATGCCGCACGGCGACGGCATCGCCGCGATCACCCGCCTCACCGCGACCGGGCCCGCGCCCAGGATCCTCGCGCTGACCACGTTCGACCTGGACGAGTACCTGTTCGGCGCGCTGGCCGCGGGCGCCGCCGGGTTCCTGCTCAAGGACAGCGACCCGGCCCGGCTGCTGGACGCGGTGCGCGACCTGCACGAGGGTCGGGGCCTGATCGACCCGAAGGTCACCGGGCGGCTCATCGCCCGCTTCGCGCGGCTGTCACCCCGACCCGCGCCCCGCCCGCTCGACCGGCTCACGCCGCGTGAGCAGGAGGTGCTGGCCCACGTCGTGCGCGGCCTGAGCAACGGCGAGATCGCCGCCGCCCTGACCATCGAGGAGGGCACGGTGAAGACGCACGTGGCCCGCATCCTCGCCAAGCTGGGCCTGCGCACCCGCGTGCACGCGGTGATCTACGCCTACGAGCACGGCCTCGCGCGCTAGGGGGCGGGCGGTTCGGGCTGGGTAGGACAGCGCGGTAGGGACAGCCATACCCCGGAGATCAAAGCTCGCACGGTGGGTTCGGGCGCGGCCGGGCGGAAGAGTCCCGGTCATGGTTCTGGTGCGGGGTTCACGGGTCGCGGCGGCGGATGTCGTCTCGTTGACCGACGTGACGAAGGTGTACTCGGGGCGCGTGCGGGCGCTGGACGGCGTGACGGTCGGGTTCGCCCGCGGGTCGTTCACGGCGGTCATGGGCCCGTCCGGGTCGGGCAAGTCGACGCTGCTGCACTGCGCGGCGGGGTTGGACCAGCCGACCGGCGGGCGGGTGGTGCTGGCCGGGCAGGACGTCGGCGCGCTGCGCGAGCCGAGGCTGACCGCCGTGCGGCGTCGGCACGTCGGGTTCGTGTTCCAGTCGTTCAACCTCGTGGACGCCCTGTCGGTGTGGGACAACGTGCTGCTGCCGCAGCGGTTCGCGGGCACCCGGCCGGACGAGGCGTGGGCGCGCGAGGTGCTGGCGCGGGTCGGGCTCGGCGGGCGGGAGCGGTCGCGGCCCGGCGAGCTGTCCGGCGGGCAGCAGCAGCGGGTGGCGTTGGCGCGGGCGTTGGCCGGTCGCCCCGAGGTGATCTTCGGTGACGAGCCGACCGGCGCGCTCGACCTGTCCACCGGGCGCGAGGTGCTGGCGTTGCTGCGCGGGTTCGTGGACACCTCCGCCGCGACCGTGGTGATGGTGACGCACGACCCCGCCGCGGCGGCGTGGGCGGACCGCGTGGTGTTCCTGGCCGACGGCAGGCTCGCCGGTGACCTGGTCGCGCCGACGGCCGAGCGGGTCGCGGCCCGGATGACGGAGCTGACGCGATGATGCTCAAGCCGGCGGTGGCGAGCGTGCGGCGACGCCCGGGCGCGTTCGCGGGCACCTTCCTGACCGCGTTCCTGGCCGTCGCGTTGATCTCGGGCAGCGGGCTGCTGCTGCACTCCGTGCTCACCGCCGGTCCCGGTGGTGACCGGTTCGCCGCGGTCGACCTCGTGGTCGCGGCGGACCGCTCGGTCGAGCTGACCACCACGCGGGACAAGGGCGACGAGGTCAAGGTGAAGACCAAGACCGAGCGGCTGACCGGCGCCGGCGCGTTGCCCGCCGGGCTGGTCGGGGCCGTCGCGGCGACACCGGGGGTCGGCACGGCGGTGGCGGACGTGGCGTTCCCGGTCGCGCTGGACCTCGACGGCACGCCGGTGCGGGCGCCGGAACGCGCGTCCGTGGTGGCGCACGGTTGGGCCTCGGCGTCGTTGACCCCGTACGTCCTGCGTGACGGGGTCGCCCCCGCAGCGGGTGAGGTCGCGGTGGGCGCGGAACTCGGCCTGGCGGTCGGGCAGGCCGTGCGGCTGACCACCAAGACCGGTGCGCGTGAGGTCCGGGTGGCGGGCGTGGTGACCGGTGGCGTGCCGGGCCAGGCGGCGGTGTTCGCGGCCGACCGGCAGGTCGCCGAGTTCTCCGGGCTGACCGGCCCCACCGCCGTCGCGGTCGGGTTGGCGCCGGGCGCGGATCGCCGGCAGGTCGTCGCCGCGCTCGAAGGACTCGCCGCGCTCGACGGTCTCGGCGCGCGGGTGCACACCGGCGCGGACAAGGTGCGCGGCGACCTGCCGGGCGCCGTGCCGGACTACATCGGCGCCATCTCCATCTTCGGGTTCGTCCTGGGCATCACCGGCTTCGCGGCGGTGTTCGTGCTCACCGGCACGGTGTCGCTGGCGGTCCGGCAACGGCTGCGGGAACTGGCCCTGCTGCGCACGGCGGGCGCCACGCCCCGTCAGCTCCGCCGCCTGTTGGGCACGGAGATCGCGCTGGTCACGGTCGTGGCCACGGTGCCCGGCCTCCCCGTCGGCGTGGTCGTGGCGCACGTGGTCGCCGGTCGGTTCCGCGAGCTGGGCGCGGTGCCGGCGCAGTTCGCGGTGGCGGTCGACCCGGTGGTGCT
This sequence comes from Saccharothrix stipae, assembly GCF_054781895.1. Classification (NCBI taxonomy): domain Bacteria; kingdom Bacillati; phylum Actinomycetota; class Actinomycetes; order Pseudonocardiales; family Pseudonocardiaceae; genus Saccharothrix; species Saccharothrix stipae. Next base: position 130,517 of record NZ_BAAGTN010000025.1, read on the forward strand.
GGTCGCGGCGGCCGTGCTCGGGCTGCTCGTGACGCGGTCGGCCACGTCGGTGGCGGCACGGCGGGCGGTGCGGATCTCGCCGACGCAGGCGTTGCGGGAGACGGTGACCGCGGCGCGGGGCAGTCGGGTGCCGCGGGTCGTGGCCGCGGCCGTGCTCGGCGCGGGCGCGGTGGCGGTGCTCGGCCTGGTGCCGTTGGGCGGGCCGCTCGGCATGGGGATGGGTTTCGTGTCGTGCGCGCTGCTGCTGTGCGCGGCCGCCGCGTTGGGCCCGGTCCTGGTCGGCGGTGTGACGGCGGTCGTGTCCCGGCTGGTCGGGCTGACCGGCGTGCTGGGCCGGGTCGCGGGTGCGATGACCCGGATCGAGAGCCGCCGCGTCGTCGGCGTCGCGATCCCGTTGACGCTGATGTTCGCGATCAACGCGACCATGCTGGTCAACGGCGACATCACCGCCGAGGTGACCGCCGAGCAGCAGGCCGCGCGCACCGCGCCGGCCACCGTCCAGGTGGCCGCGACGAACGCGCCCGGCCTGCCGCTCGCCACCGCCGAGCGGGTCGCCGCGCTGCCGGCGGTGACCGGGTCGGCCCTCACCGTGGGCACGAAGGTCGTGGTCGACCAGGAGGGCAAGCCGGAGGACTACCCGGCACAAGGGCTGCGGCTGGCCGGCGAGCGCGCGCTGGACCTCGGCGTCACGGCGGGCGACCTGGCCCGGTTGGCGGCCGACTCGGTCGCCGTCAGCGGTCCGCTGGCCGCGCAGCGGGGCTGGGAGGTCGGCGACCGGCCGACGTTCTGGCTGGCCGACGGCACGCGGGTGACGTTGACCGTGGTGGCGGTGTTCTCGCACTGGCGCGGCTTCGGCGACCTGGTGCTGGACGCGGGGCTGGTGGCGGCGCACGACCCGCGTGGGCTGGTCGGCGCGATCCACCTGCGCGGTGCGCCGGACCTGGCCGGGTTCCCGCTGGCGCCGGCCGAGGCGGGCGCGGCCGAGGTGCGCAACCAGCAGGCGGCGTGGGAGCTGATGGTGGCCGTGTCGCTCGGCTTCACCGCGATCGCGGTGGTCAACACGTTCGCCATCGCCACCGGTGCGCGGCGGCGCGAGTTCGCCGGGCTGCGGCTGGCCGGTGCGACGTCGCGGCAGCTGCACCGGCTGCTCGACCGCGAGGCGTTGATCACCGTGGTGGTCGCGCTGGTGCTCGGTTGCGCGATCAGCGGTGTCGTGGTCGGCGCGTTCAGCGTGGCCCAGGACGGCCGGTGGCGGCTGTTCGCCGATCCGCTGCGGTACCTCGGGATGGTGGCCGGCGTCGGGCTGCTCGGTCTGGTGGCCGGTGCCGTGCCCGCACGCGTGGTGGTGCGGCTCCGTTCGTTGCCTCAGCTAGGTTGACCAGGTGTTTCCCCGCGCGGCCAGAGGGCTGGCCCACCTGCTGGCAGGTCTGCTGATCGGGCCCGCGTCGTTCCTGTGGGCGGTGTTGACCACGTTGGCCACCGGCGTGCTGTCGTTCACCTTCCTCGGGCCGCCGGTGTTCCTGGCGGTGACGTGGGTGAGCAGGCGGATCGCGCGGCTGGAGCGGTGGCGGGCCGGGTGGGCGCTGGGCCGGGTGGTCGACGACCCGTACGAGCCGGTGACGGGGACGAACCCGTGGACGCGCGGCCGGGTCGTGCTGCGCGAGCCGGCGACGTGGCGCGACCTGGCGTGGCTGCTGCTGTCGTTCCCGGTCTGCGTGGCGACCGGGGTGGTGGGCGTGGTCGCCGCGGTGGTCGAGGCGGGCGTGGTCCTCGCGCCGCTGTGGCTGTGGTCCGTGCCCAACCCGCGGCTGTACCCGGTGGCCGACTGGCTGTTCAACACCGTCGGCGGCCGGTTCACCCTCTCGTTCGCGGGGCTCGCGGTGCTCTGGCCGGTGCTGTGGCTGGTCGGCGCGGTGTCACGGGTGCAGGCGTCGATCGGGGCTTGGCTGCTGGAGGCCGGGCCGCGGGCACGGCTGCGCCGGCAGGTCAGCACGCTGCGCGAGACCCGGCTGCGGGTGGTCGACGCGCAGGCCGCCGAGCTCCAGCGGATCGAACGGGACCTGCACGACGGCGCGCAGGCCCGGATCGTGGCGGCGGGCATGACGCTGGCGTTGGCCGACCGCAAGCTGCGGTCGGCCGGCCTGGCGGAGGACCCGGCGCGGGCCGACGTGCTGACCGCGCGGCGGCAGCTGGACGACGCGCTGGCCGAGTTGCGGCGGCTGGTGCGCGGCATCTACCCGCCGATCCTCACCGACCGGGGCCTGGCGGCGGCGTTGACGGCGTTGGCGGGCGACGCGCCGCTCGGCGTCGTGGTGGAGGCGGGTGAGCTGGGCGAGCTGCCGCCCGCCGTGGAGTCGGCGGCGTACTTCGTGGTCGCGGAGGCGTTGGCGAACGCGGTCAAGCACGCGGCGGCGGACGAGTGCTCGATCTCGCTGCGGCGGTCGGGCGGTGTGCTGGCGGTGGCCGTGCGGGACGACGGGCGGGGCGGCGCGGACCCGTCCGGCTCCGGTTTGGACGGGTTGCGGCGTCGGGTCGAGGCATTGGACGGCACGATGGAGATCACCAGTCCACCGGGTGGGCCCACCACCGTTCTCGCGGAGCTCCCATGCGCATCGTGATCGCCGAAGACCTGCTGCTGCTCCGCGACGGTCTGGTGCGCATGCTGACCGACACCGGGCACACCGTGGTGGCGGCCGTGGACAACGCGCCGGACCTGGAACGGGCCGTGCTCGACCACCGACCCGATTTGTCCATCGTGGACGTCCGGTTGCCGCCGGGTTTCCGGGACGAGGGGCTGCGCGCGGCGCTGTCGGTGCGCGCGAAGGACCCGAAGGCGCCGATCCTGATCCTGTCGCAGTACGTGGAGCGGACCTACGCCACGGAACTGCTCGCCGACGGCAACGGCGCGATCGGCTACCTGCTCAAGGACCGCGTGACCGCGTTGGACGAGTTCCTCGACGCCCTGGACCGCGTGGCCGCCGGCGGCACCGCGATGGACCCGGAGGTGGTCCGCCAGCTGTTCGCCCGCAACACCAGGGACCACCGGATCACCACCCTCACCGCGCGTGAGCGCGAGGTCCTCGCCCTGGTGGCGCAGGGCCTGTCCAACTCGGCCATCTGCGCTGAACTGACCCTCGCGCCGCCGTCGGTGGAGAAGCACATCGGCAACATCCTGACCAAGCTCGACCTCCCCCCGGCCGACAACACCCACCGCCGCGTCCAAGCCGTCCTGGCCTACCTGAACCACTAACCCTCAAACCGCGAGAGTCCAACGTTCACGCCCCGAGAGTCCTACGTTCACGCACCCCGAATTCAACGCTCACGACGAACGGCGCTTGGCCTGAGCGTTGAATTCAGGTGCTCTGAACGTAGGACTCTCGCGGCGTGGGTGTAGGACTCTCGCGGGTGCGTTTGGGTGAGGTGGGGGCGGCGTGAGACTCTGAGTGGACACAGCCCGCATCCGGGCTGGTCGCCACGGTTCACGCATCCGGCTCCCGGCCATCGACCGGGCCAACGGTGGACGCTTCGAGCACGGCACGCTTCACCGCTCTCACCCCCGCACCAAGCGGGTTCTTACGGCATCGACGTCCACACCACCGTGTGGCGTGCGTGGCCGTCCCGACTCACCCCCACGGGAGCACGTCATCAGCATCTCCACTCCGCTGCCGCCCGCCGTCGGCGCACCTCGCGCGCTCACCGACGTGTACGGGCCCGGCATCGCCGTCTGCGCACGTCCGGCCGCCGGGGACAGCCTGCACCGCAACACCGTCGACGCGCTGTCCGCCCGCCCGATCGCGGTCGCCGGCGACACGCCGGTGATCTGCAGCGCGGGCGGCACGGACCCGGCGCTGCTGGCGCAGCTGCGCGACGGCGGCCTGCCGGTCGGCGACGACCTGCGCGACTTCCGCGACGAGGCCGGGTTCGCCGCCCGCGTCACCGAGGCGATGGCCGACGGCCTGCTCATCTCGATGGAGTACCCCCACCCGACCGTGCTGTGCCCCGACGAACGCGTGGTCAAGACCGCCCACCTCGTCGGCTACCTGAACAACAAGGCCACCATCAGCACGTTCGTCGCCCCGCGCTTCCACGCCCGCCGCAGCGTCATCACGCGCGCCGACCTCGCCGAGGCCGCACCGGCGGAGAAGTCGTGGGTCCTCAAGGCCGCCACGAACGACGCGCACGGCGGCAGCCTCGACGTCTACCTGCACGAGGCGGGCGAACCGGTCGCGTTCCCGGCGTTCACCGACCTGCTCGGCGAGTTCGTGATCGAGGAGTACCTGTACCTGGCGCGCAACTGGGGCGTCCAGCTCTACGTCGGCCCGGACGCCGTCGCCCGCCTGCTCGCCGTCACCGAACAGCGCGTCGACGACACCGGCGTGTACGTCGGTGGCCGGTTCGGCCTGGTCAGCACTCCGCCCGCGGACCTGCTGGCGGAGTGCCTGGCGATCACCCAACGCGCCGCCGACGTCGGCTACCGCGGCCTGTGCAGCCTGGACTGCGCCGAGACGCTCGACGGGCAGCTGGTCATGCTCGACCTGAACTTCCGCATCACCAGCGGCTCGATCCCGCTGCTCGCGCTGCAGTCGGTCCGCCCCGACGCGCTCGACGGCTACGCCGAGTCGGTGAAGCTGACCGCCGCCGCACCGCTGGCCGACCTGCTCGCCCACGTCCGCCCGGCCCTGGACGCGGGCGGCGTGCTGATCACCTCCGGCCACGACACCACCCGCACCGACAACCCGGTCATGCTCAGCACCCTGCAACTGCTGGTCCACGGCGACGACCCCGACGACGTCACGGTCCGCCGCGGCGCGCTGGAACGCCTCGGAGCCGCGACTCGGTGATCCGGGCGGTCCACGCCTCACGTCGAGGCGCGCACGACCAGCTCGGTCGGCAGGATCGACGCCGCCGGCGGCTCGCCCCGGATCTGTTCCAGCAGCAGCCGCACCATCTCGCGGGTGATGCGCTGGAACGGCTGCCGCACCGTGGTGAGCGCGGGCCGGGTGGAGGTGGCGATGCTGGAGTCGTCGAAACCACCCACCGCCACGTCCTGCGGCACGCGCCGGCCCGAGTCGTGCAGCACGTTCAGCGCACCCGCCGCCATCAGGTCGGACGCGACGAACACCGCGTCCAGGTCCGGCGCACGCGCCAGCAGCGAGGCCATCGCCGCCTCACCGCCGGCACGGCTGTAGTCGCCGTGCGCGATCAGCTCCGGTGCGGCGGAGTCACCCAGCACGTCCCGGTACCCGGCGAGCCGCTCGACCCCGCCGGGCGTGTCCGGCGGACCGGTGATGGTGGCGATCCGCCGCCGCCCGCGTGACCGCAGGTGCTCCACCATCAACCGCGCGCCCGAACGGTCGTCCGCCGCCGCGTAGGCCACCTGCCGCTCGTGCCCGATCGGCTTGCCGCAGGCCACGACGGGGATGCCGGAGTCGCGCAGCTCCTCCAGCAGCGGGTTGCCGGTGTGCGACGACACCAGCAGCACGCCGTCCACGTGACCGGCCGCGATGAACCGGCTGGTCCGCTTGCGCTCCACCTCCGTGCTGGCGGTCATCAGCAGCACCGGCACGTCGAGCTCGGCCAGCTCCTGGGTGCAGCCCTGCAACAGGATGCTGAAGTTCGGGTCCTCGAACAGCCGCTGCTGCGGTTCGGTCAGCACGAACGCCACCGAGTGCGCACGCTGCGTGACGAGGCTGCGCGCGGCCGGGTTCGCGACGTACCCGGTGGTCCGCACGGCCTTCAGCACCGCCTCCAACGACGCGGGGCTCACGTTGCGGCCGCCGTTCAGCGCCCGCGAGACCGTGCCCCGCGACACGCCCGCGGCGGCCGCCACGTCGTGGATGGTCGGCCGGTTCCGCGCCGCCTTGCTGCGCTCGACGCTCATGGCTCCCTCATGCTTTCACCGCTCCGGAGAGCAAGTCGATGCGCCAGTATCGCTGCAAGGTGAGGAACAGCGCGATCAAGGGCAGCACCGACACCAGCGAACCGGTGACCACGAGGGTGTAGAGCGCGGGTGTGGTGTTGCCCTGCTTGAGCATCGTGTAGAGCCCCAGCGTGACCGGGAACTTCCCGTCGTCGCCGAGCATGATGTAGGGCAGCATGAAGTTGTTCCAGATGGACACGAACTGGAACAGCAACACCGTGACCAGGCCCGGGACCATCATCGGCAATGCGATCGAGCCCAGGATCCGCGCCTCGCTCGCGCCGTCGGTGCGGGCCGCCTCGACCACGTCCTCGGGCACGGCCGCGGCGGCGTAGACGCGGGCCAGGTAGATGCCGTACGGGCTGACCACGCTCGGCAGCAGCACCGACAGGTAGGTGTCGGTGAGGCCGATCTCGGACATCAGCAGGTACTGCGGGATGGCCAGCACCACGGCGGGCACCAGCACGCCCGCGATCAGCGCGTTGAAGATCAGCGCACGCCCCCTGAACGCGTACTTCGCCAGCGCGTACCCGGTCACGCCGGACAACGCGGCCGACAGCAGCGCGCCCACCCCCGCGTACAGCGCGGAGTTGGCCATCCACCGCCAGAACACGCCGCCGCGGTAGCCGTGGAGCTCGCCGAGGTTCGCCACCAGCGACGACCCGACCGAGAACGTCGTGGTGGAGAACAGCTCGCCGGTGCTCTTCGTCGCCGCGACCAGCACCCACGCCACCGGGAACAGGCAGTACGCCGCACCCAGCAGCAGCACGAACGTCGGGAACCCGCCCAGGCGCGCCCTCACCGCTCACCCCCGAACGCCCGCGACCGCGTCACCCGCAGCAGCCCGAACGAGATCGCGAACATCACCAGGGCGATCAGCACCGACGTCGCGGCGGCGGAGTGGATGTCACCGCGGCCGAACGCGTCCTGGTAGACCTTCATCAACGGCGTCCAGGTGAGCGAGAGCGAGTTGGTCAACGGCGCCAGCGTGGTCGGCTCGGCGAACACCTGCAGCGTCGCGATGATCGAGAACAACGACGTCAGCACCAGCGCGGGCGCCAGCATCGGCACCTTGATCCGCACCGCGACCTGCCACGGCGTGCAGCCGTCGATCCGCGCCGCCTCGTACAGGTCGCGCGGGATCGAGCGCAACGCGGTGTAGAGGACGACCATGTTGTAGCCGACACCGCCCCACACCGCGATGTTGGCCAGCGCGAAGTAGATCCCGGTCGGCGACAGCAGGTCCACCCCGGGCACCGACAGCTCGCGCAGCAGCCGGTTGAGCGGGCTCGTCCCCGGCAGGTACAGGAACCCCCACAGCAGCGACGCGATGACGCCCGGGACCGCGTACGGCAGGAAGATCGCGATCCGGCCGAACCCGCGGGCGCGCACCCGGTCCTCGTCCAGCAGCAGCGCGAACACCAGCGCCAGCCCGAGCATCGTCGGCACCAGGATCGCGCCGTAGCCGAGCACCCGCAACGCGCCGGCGCCCAGCTCCGAGTCGGTGAGCGCGCGCACGTAGTTGTCCGGGCCCACGAACACCTCGGACCGGCTGCCCCGGCCCAGCCCCAGCCCCTTGACCTCGGTGCGGAACAGGCTCAGGTACACGGTGTAGGCGATGGGCAGCGCGAACACCAGCAGGAACAACACCACCGCCGGGGCCACGAAGGCGTACGGCGCCACCTTCGGCGCCGCACCACCCCGCCCGGGCGCTCCGGTCGACGTCACCGGCTCAGCCGCCGACCGTGAAGCCGTTGGCCTTCATGTCGTCCACCGTCGCGGCCTGCATCTTCGCCAACGCGGGCACCAGGTCCGCGCCGCCGCTGATCGCCTCGCCCATCGCGTTCTTGTACGCGGTGTAGGTGACGTTGACGTTCGGCCCCCACGTGAAGCCGGACGACGTGGCGGCGATCCGCGCGGCCTGGCGGTAGAAGTCCGGCTGGTTCGGGAAGAACGCGGGCGGCTGGGACTGCGACTCCTGCGCCGACGTGGCCGCCGGGTAGACGGCGCTCTCCCGCACCAGCGCCTCGACCGCGATCGGGTCGGTGTTCAGCCAGACCGCGAACTCCGTCGCCGCCTTCTGCTTCTTCGAACCGGAGGTCACCGCCGTGGTCGAGCCGCCCCAGTTGCCGGTGCGCGGCGCGGAGGCGTCCCACTGCGGCATCGGGGCCATCGCCCACTTGCCCAACGTGCTCTCCGCGTTGCCCTTGAGCACGCCCGGCGCCCACACCGCGCTCAGCCAGCCGATCTGCGTGCCGTCGTTGAGCGCCTTGTTCCACTCCGGCGTGTACATCGGGGACTTGTCGATCGCGCCCTCGGCGACCAGGCCGCTCCAGTACGCCGCGACCTTCCTGGTGGCGGCGTCGTCCACGGAGACCCGCCACGCGTCACCCTCGACCGACCACCACGACCCGCCCGCCTGCTGCACGAGGCCCGCGAACCAGCCGGGGTCGTTGGACGAGAACGTGCCGAGGAACTTGTCCGACGCCCTGGCCCGCAGGTCACGGGCGGTCTGCGCGTACTCGTCCCACGTCGTCGGCACCTTCAGGCCGTACTGCTCGAACAGGTCGGCGCGGTAGTAGAACATCATCGGGCCGGAGTCCTGCGGCACCGCGTAGACGCCGCTGCCGCCCAGCGTCACCTGGTCCCAGATGCCCGGCGCGAACTCGTCCTCGACCGCGCCGGCGCCCTCGGAGATGTCGGCCAGCACGTCGTTGCTGACCAGGGTCGGCAACGCCTGGAACTCCACCTGCGCGAGGTCCGGCGGGTTGCCGCCCTTGGCGCTGGTCAGGAGCTTGGTCACCAGGTCGTCGCCCTGGGCCTGCTTGCTCACCACGACCTTGACGTCCGGGTGGTCGGCGTTCCACTTGTCGACCACCTTGTCGATGTCGGGCGCCCAGGCCCAGAAGGACAGTTCGACCGGGCCGTCGGCCGCCTGCTCGGTGCCGCCGCAGCCCGCGAGCAGGGCGAGGCCGAGCCCGAGTGCCACGGCCTTCTTCGCGAAGTCGAGTCGCATGAGGTCTCCGGGGGTTCCGCGTCGCTGACGCCGCTGCCAGCGAGAACCGCGCTGTGAACGTGCACAGTAGTTGGACCAACGCCGCGCGTGTCAACTACTTGACTCACCCTCTTATCTGCACCGTAATCTGCGAGCAGATCCGTGCACGTTCACAGCCACTGGAGTGTTCATGACGTTTGTGGTGCCTCGCCGGACCGACGAGCGGGCCCCGGGGGACGACCCCTTCGCGCCCCGGATGCCGGTCGGCGTGGACGGCCTGGTCTACGGCGGGGACTACAACCCCGAGCAGTGGCCCGAGCACGTGTGGGTCGAGGACGTCGAGCTGATGCGGCAGGCCGGGGTCAACCTGGTCAGCGTCGCGATCCACGCGTGGGCGCTGCTGGAGCCGCGTCCCGGGGAGTTCGACTTCGGCTGGCTGGACCGGCTGCTGGACCTGCTGCACGGCGCGGGCATCGCGGTCAACCTGGCCACGCCGACCGTCGTGCCACCGGCCTGGCTCTACCGCTCGCACCCGGAGATCCGCCCGGTCACCCGTGACGGCACGGAGCTGGAACGCGGGTCGCGCGCGACGTTCTGCCCGAGCGCGCCCGCCTACCGCCAGGCCGCCGCGGGCATCACCCGGCGGCTCGGCGCCCGGTACGGCGACCACCCGGCCGTGGCGCTCTGGCACGTGCACAACGAGTACGGCGCACCGGTCGGCGCGTGCTACTGCCCCGAGTCGGGCGCCGCGTTCCGGCGCTGGCTGCGTGCCCGGCACGGCGACCTGGACGCGCTCAACCAGGCCTGGGGCACCACCTTCTGGGGCCAGCGCTACGGCGAGTGGTCCGAGATCGAGCCGCCGCGCGCGTCCGGCACCACCGGCAACCCGGCGCACGAGCTGGACTTCGCCCGGTTCTGCTCCGACGAGCTGCTGGCCTGCTACACCGCCGAGCGCGACATCCTGCGGCGGCACTCGGCCGTGCCGGTCACCACCAACTTCATGACCACCAACTGCAAGTCGATCGACTACTGGCGCTGGGGCCGCGAGGTCGACGTGGTGGCCAACGACCACTACCTGACCGCCGAGGCGGACCGCAACCACATCGACCTGGCCATGTCGGCGGACCTGACCCGCGCGGTGGCGGGCGGCCGGCCGTGGATGCTCATGGAGCACTCCACCGGCGCGGTCAACTGGCAGCCGCGCAACATCGCCAAGCGGCCGGGCGAGATGCGCCGCAACAGCCTGACCCACGTGGCGCGCGGCGCCGACGCGGTGATGTTCTTCCAGTGGCGTGCTTCCCGCTTCGGCGCGGAGAAGTTCCACTCCGCGATGCTGCCCCACGCCGGCACGAGCAGCAGGCTGTGGCAGGAGGTCGTGCGGCTGGGCCGCGACCTCGGCGCGCTGCACGAGGTGCGCGGCAGCCTGGTGCGGGCCGACGTCGCGGTCCTGTGGGACTGGGAGTCGTGGTGGGCGCTGGAGCTGGACTGGCGGCCGTCGGTCGACCTGTCCTACCGCGAGCGCGTCGGCGCGTTCTACGAGCAGCTGTGGGACGCGCGGCTGACCGTCGACTTCGTCGCGCCCGCCGCGGACCTGACCGGCTACCGGCTCGTCGTGGTGCCGTCGCTGTACCTGACGTCGACGGCGGCGGCGAAGGTGCTGCACGACTACGTGGCCGGTGGCGGCGCGCTCGTCGTCTCGTACTTCTCCGGCATCGTGGACGCCAACGACGCCGTGCACCCCGGCGGGCACCCCGGCGCGCTGCGCGACGTGCTCGGCCTGGAGGTCGAGGAGTTCCTCCCCCTGCGCCAGGGCGAGGAGGTGTCGCTCGGCGACGGGCTGCGCGGCGACGTGTGGGCCGAGCACATCCGCCTGGAGGGCGCGCGGAGCGTGCACGACTACGCGGACGGCCCGGCGGCCGGCGGCCCGGCCGTCACCAGGCACCGGCTCGGCGCGGGCACCGCCTGGTACGTGTCGACCCGGCTGCGCGGCGTAGCGCTCGACCGCGTGCTGCGCGAGGTCTACCCGGTCGCGGGCGTGGCGGTCGACGACGACCTGCCGCGCGACGTGGAGGTGGTCCGCCGCCGGGGCGCCGACGCCGACTACCTGTTCGTGCTCAACCACACCGACGCCGAGGTGCGCCTGGCCGCGGCCGGCACCGAGCTGCTCACCGGGCGACGGTGCGAGTCGGAGCTGCGCGTGCCCGCGGGCGGCACGGCCGTGCTCAGGACCTGAGCCCTCCACGACCCCTCCCGGGCCGGGTGCGCCTCCGCGTGCCCGGCCCGACTCGCACTACCCCTTCGTACGCGGTACTGCGCAATCCGTAGTAGCATCCATCGCACACCACCGGGGAGAGGCGCATGGACACCAGTCAGCTGCTCAAGGGGGTGCTGGACCTCGCCGTCCTTGCGGTGCTGCGCAAGGAGGACGGGTACGGCTACGACGTGTTGCGCAGACTCCGGGCCGGGGGCCTGGACGGCGTCGGCGACGCGTCGGTCTACGGCACCCTGCGCCGGCTCTACAACGCCGGGTTGCTCACGTCGTACGTCGTGCCAAGCGAAGAGGGCCCGCACCGCAAGTACTACAGCCTCAACGAGCCGGGCCGTGCTCGGCTGCTCGACTCGGGCAAGACGTGGAAGTCGTTCGCGCAGGCGTTGGACGACCTGTTGGGGGAGGGTGCATGAACACGCAGACGAGCACCGAGGTGCGGCACTACCTGGACGGCATGCGCGCGGCGCTGGCCGACCTGCCCGCCGCCGAGGTCGCCGAGATCATGGACGACGCGAGCGCGCACGTCACCGAGGTCGCCGACGAGATGGGCGAGGAGTTCTCCCTGGCCGCCCTGACCGACCGGCTGGGCACGCCGCGCGCGTACGCCGACGAGCTGCGCGCCGCGGCCGGCTACCCGTCCCCCGCCCCGGCCGCCGCCGAGCGGCCCGAGGTCCGGTCGACGCTGCTCGCCCGGTTCGCGCTGTGGAGCCTGGTGGCGGGCACGGTCATGGCGTTCAGCTTCGCGCTGACCCGCGGCGACGGCGTCGAGCTGACGGTGATCGTCGGCCTGTGCGCGGCGGCGGGCGCCCTGCTCGTGTTCCGGCAGAGCGGCCTCCTGGCCGAGATCGCGAGGCTGCCGGAGACCGTCGCGCTCAAGGACGCGCTGGACCGCGCGGACCGGTCCGAGCTGACCAGGGCGCTGGTGTCCCTGCGCGTGTTCCAGCCCGTGTGGTGGATCGGTCGTGCGCTGCTCATCGCGGCGGCGGGCGCGCTGCTGCACCGGTCGCCGGTCCTGCTGCTGTCCCTGGCGCTCGCCGCGCTGTCCCTGCCGGCCGGCCCCAAGTCCAAGACCGACCGCCGGTGGCTGTGGATCAGCCTGCCCGCGACCGCTTTCGCCGTGGGCGTGCTGCTGTTCATCCTCGGCACGCTGGTGTCGCGGTTCGACAGCTACCCCTTCGGCAACCCGGCGCCGGTCACCTACAACCAGCAGCCGGCGGTCCGCGGCAACATCTACGTCTTCGACAAGGACGGCAAGCCGCTGACCGACGTGCACCTCTACGACGAGAACGGCCGTCCGCTCAACGCGCCGTGGTACGGCTGCCAGGGCGAGGACCGCCACGACAACCGCTTCCCGCGTCCCCGCGTCGTGCACGACGAGAACGGCTGCCACGAAGTCCCGGGTGTCCCCTTCACCATCGTGATGCCCACCATGCCCACCACCACGGTGCCGACGACTTCTGGGCCGACGACTTCAGGGCCGACCACTTCAGGGCCGACCACCACCCCGTCCCCGTCCTCGTCGGCTTCCGCGGCACCCACGACGGTCACCACCGGCTGACCAGGCCGCCCCTCACCCCCGGGACGGTCGGCCGGTGGAGGAGCGGACGACCAGTTCGGTGGCCAGCTCGACACGGCCGGTCGCGGGCGCGCGACCGGCGATCAGGTCGGCCACCATCCACCCCGCCCGCCTGCCCATGGCGGCGAGCGGCTGGCGGACGGTGGTGAGGGCAGGCGCGGACCGGCGGGCGGCGGGCAGGTCGTCGAAGCCGACGACGCTGAGGTCGCCCGGCACCGACAGCCCGGCCGACCGGGCCGCCTCCACCACACCCAGCGCCTGCTCGTCGTTGGCCGCGAACACCGCCGTGGGCCGGTCGGGCAGGCGCAGCAGCTCGTGGGCCTCGCGACGACCACCCTCACGGGTGAAGTCCGCGTGGCGCACCAGCGCGGGGTCGAACGCGATGCCGGCGCGTTCCAGGGCGACGCGGTAGCCGTCCAGGCGGGAACGGCTGCACAGCACGTCACGCGGGCCGCCGACCGCCCCGATGCGCCGGTGGCCGAGCGCCGACAGGTGCCTCACCGCCGCCACGCCGCCCGCGTGGTTGGTCGCGCCGACGCTGAACAGGTCCGGCGCGGGCAGGTCGGGCACGGCCGCGTCGACCGGGTCGATGTGCACCAACGGCATCCCGGCCCGCGCGAACGCCCGCGCCTCGCCCGCGCTGATCGAGCACGTCACCAGCAGCACGCCGGCACGCCGCGCCCGGACCACGTCGACGGCCCACGACGTGCCGCGACCGACCGCCGAGGACAGCACGACGTCCAACCCGGAGTCGACCACACCGCGCATGACCTCCATGGCCCACGCGCTGTTCAGGGCCGGGAAGACCAGCTCCACCAGCGGTGCGGCGGGACGCGGCTGCACGGCCGCCCGCTCGCGCCACCGGCGCGTCCGCACCCGGCTCACGTGGCAGGTGCGCATCCTCAACGGACTCACGCGCCGACACTATCGAGAAACATGCGAAACACAATCACCGCTCTGAACTGCAACGATTCACCTCATCACCGAGCCATCGGACTATCCGATACCCGGCCTGAACGCCACCACTTTCGGAGATGTTTCGGCACCCGGCTCCGACGCGACATCGCGGCCGGCCCCCGTGCAGAATCAGGCGTCCGGACACCGAGCCCTCGGGAGGACCCGCGGTGAAGTACCTGATGCTGATCTACGGCAACGAGCAGGTGTGGAACAGCGTCGACGCGGAGCGGTTCGCCCAGCTGGTCGGCGAGGTGGACGCGTTCAACGCGGCCCTGCGCGAGTCCGGCGAGCTGGTCGACTCCCAGGGCCTGATGCCCCGCCCGCGGTCGGTGCGCGTGGTCGGGGACGCGCCGGTCGTCACCGACGGCCCGTACCTGGAGGCAAAGGAGTACGTCGGGTCGTACTTCGTGGTCGACGTCGACGGCGAGCAGCGGGCGTTGGAGATCGCGCGGTCGTACCCGGCCCTGCGCTACAGCCGCGGCCTGGGCGGCGGCCTGGAGGTGTGGCCCCTGATGGAGCAGGGCGGCGACGACCTTTGACCCCGGTCGACCACGTCCTGCGCACGCTGACGCCGCGGGTGCTCGGCATCCTCGTGCGCCGGCACGGCGACTTCGCGCGCTGTGAGGACGCCGTGCAGGAGGCGTTGATCGACGCCGCGGCCGCGTGGTCGCGCAACGGCGTGCCGGAACACCCGTTGGGGTGGCTCACCACCGTGGCCGCCCGCCGTTACGTCGACCTCGTCCGCTCCGACGCCGCACGCGAACGCCGGGAGCTGGCGTCGTTCGACGCCGTGCCGCGAGACGAGCTGCTCGCGCCGCCGCCGGACGCCGAGCCGGCCCGGGACGACCTGCTGGAGCTGCTGTTCCTGTGCTGCCACCCCGCGTTGACCGCGCCGTCCCAGATGGCGCTCACGCTGCGGGCGGTCGCCGGGCTGACCACCACCGAGATCGCCGCGGCCTTCCTGGTGCCGGACAGGACGATGGGCCAGCGGATCTCCCGGGCCAAGCAGCGGCTGCTGGAGGCGGGCGCCCGGTTCGAGCTGCCGGCCGACCGCGGTCCGGCGTTGGCGGTCGTGCTGCACGTGCTGTACCTGCTGTTCAACGAGGGCTACAGCGCCAGCGCCGGACCGAGGCTGCGCCGGCCGGACCTCACCGAGCAGGCGATGCGGTTGACCCGGCAGCTGCACCGGCGGCTGCCCGACTCCGGCGAGACGGCCGGGCTGCTGGCGTTGATGCTGCTCACCGAGGCGCGCGGCGAGGCCCGCACCGGCGCCGACGGCGTCCTGGTCCCGCTGGCCGAGCAGGACCGGTCGCGGTGGGACCGGGCGGCGATCGCCGAGGGCACCGAGCTGGTGACCCGCAGCCTGGCCACCCACCCCGCCGGCCCGTACCAGGTGCAGGCGGCGATCGCGGCCGTGCACAGCGAGGCGGCCACGCCGGAGGACACCGACTGGCGGCAGGTGCTGGCGCTGTACGACGTGCTGGAACGGCTGGCGCCCAGCTCGGTCACCGCGCTGAACCGGGCCGTGGCCCTCGGCGAGGTGCACGGCCCCCGTGCCGCCCTGGACGTCGTCGCCGAACTGGAGCGGGGAGCGCTCGCCGGCCACCACCGACTGCTCGCCGTGCGCGCCCACCTGCTCGAACGGGCGGGTGACCGGGACGCCGCGAGCGCGACGTTCCGCGAGGCCGCGCGACTGGCCGGCAACGTGCCCGAGCAGCGGTTCCTGATGCTGCGGTCGGCGCGCTGCGGTGCCGCCGACCGACCCGCGGAAGTTCTTCCGGACTCGACGTAGAAACCGCGTCGTCGGCTCCGATCCCCTCCCGAGCGAGCCCGTCGGGCATCGCCGGGAGGAAGGAACACGATGACCAAGGTGACCGCGCAGATGTCGGTGTCCCTCGACGGTTTCTACGCCGGACCGCGCCACGAGGGCGACGGCGACTGGATGGAGTCGGCGGAGTGCGCGGCGTTCTTCCGCATCACCCGCTGGGCGACCAACGCGATGGCGTGGCGGGAGCGCCAGGGTTTCGCGGGCGGCGAGCAGGACGTGAACTCCGACGTGATCCGCGAGTCGTTCGAGGCCGCCGGCGCCTACGTCATGGGCAGGCGCATGGCCGACGGCGGCGAGGTGCCGTGGGGCGAGGAGCCGCCGTTCCGCGCCCCTGTCTTCGTCGTCACCCACCGCCCGCGCCAGACCCTGGAACGCAAGGGCGGCACCAGCTTCACCTACGTCACCGACGGCCTGGCGAGCGCCGTCGAGCAGGCGAAGGCCGCGGCGGGCGGCAAGGACGTCGCGGTCGCGGGCGGTGGCAGCCTGGTGCGTCAGGTCATCGCGGCGGGTCTGCTGGACGAGCTGGAGCTGCACGTCGCGCCGGTCGTGCTGGGCACCGGCCTGCGACTGCTGGACGCCGACCTCGGCCTCGGCCACAAGGAGGGCATCGAGCTGATCCCGACCAGGGTCCTGCACGCGCCGGACGTGACCCACGTCCGCTACACCGTCGAGGGTCGCGCCCCGCTGCTCCTCGACGACCGCGGTCGCGGCACCGCGCAGTGACCTCCGACCCCGGCACCGGCGTGCGCCCGCCGGTGCCGGACGACGGCTCGGCGCCGGTCAACCGAGCCAGCGGCCGTCCCGCATGAGGTCGCGATCGCGCAGCTCGTTCACCTCGCGCCAGGCCTGGACGCGCCGCGGCCGGATGAGGAAGTACTGGTAGCGCTGGACGAGCTCGCGCGGGTCGAACCCCGTCCTGGTCGCGAACGCGTCACCCGTCCCGGTGGCGAGCTCGGCGGTGTCCACCGGCTCGGCGACGCCCTCGATGACGACGACGTCCCGGGTGGACCCGAGGCTGAGCCGCACCCGGCCGTCCGCCAGCAGGTTGCGGCCGGTGATCGAGGCGCGCGGCGTGGAGATCAGCAGGGCTGCGCCGTCCCAGAGGAACGAGAGCGGGACCAGGTGGGCGCCGCCCGGGGAGCCCGACGTCGCGACCCAGAGGTCGACCTCGGTCTCCAGCTTGGCGCGGGTGTCCCGCAACCTCTCGTCGAGCGGACGCGGTGGCGCGAGCGTCATGGTCCCTCCGGGAACTCGGTGCAGAGCCGTCAGGCAGGCGGAGAAGCGGCACATCAGGGCGCGGTAACCGCCGCCGCGGCCTCCCACTCGAACCCGTCCGGGTCGGTGAAGGCCCCGGCGCCGCCACCGATCACGAGCCGGTGCGACCCGGTGCCGTCGGGCGCGACACCGACGTCCTTGGCCAGCGCGCGACGCCGGTACAGCGCCAACTTGACGGGGCTCGACCCGGCGGCGAACTCGACGTACACGCGTCCGAAGCTCTTACCGACGACCAGCCCCTGCTCGACGTAGAACCGCTTGCCCGCGGCCACGTCCGCGACCCCCAGCAGCAGCACGATCTCGTCGATGCGCCGAGTGGCCGGGCCGGTGTCCTTCTTGGCCGAGGTCGCGACCTTCCAGATCGTCCCGTCCGGGGCCTGCACGACGCCGCCGTACCCCCAGAGCGACTTCGTGGCCGGCTTGAGCGTCGTGGCACCGGCGGCGAGGGCCGTGCCGATGAGGCTGTCGACGGTGCTCGGCTGGGAAACCGTGAGCGCCATCGTGAACCCCCGGAACCCGGCCGTGGGCACCTCCGACACCCGGAACCGAACCTGGGTGTCCAGCCCGAAGGCGGCGGAGTAGAACCGTTGCGCGGCCGCGATGTCGGCCACTTCGAGGGTGACGTTTTCGATGAATGCCATGGCCAAGACGCTATGCGCGCCCAACCACCCGACGCTTCTCGATTCCTGACCGGTCCAGTAGCCTGCCGCCTCGGAACCCGATCGAGCAGGCTCCGACCGGACGTGGGGACGGGCGTTGGGCGAGTACCAGTACTACGAGTTCCTCGCGGTGGACCGGCCGCTCGACGCGGTGGCGCAGGCCGAGGTGCGGGCGCTGTCGACCCGAGCGGAGATCACCGCCGACAGCTTCGTCAACGAGTACCAGTGGGGCGATTTCCGCGGCGACCCGAGCGAGCTGGTCGAACGCCACTACGACGCGCACCTCTACCTGGCCGACTGGGGGTACCGGCGGGTCATGCTCCGGGTACCGCGCACCGCGCTCGACCTGGACGCGGCCGAGCCCTTCCTCGTCGACGACCTGGTCGTGGCCTGGACCACGGACGAGCACCTCGTCCTCGACCTGGCGAACGAGGACGAGCCCGGCGACTGGGACGACGACCCGGAGGGCTTGTTGGCCGAGATCGTCGGCGTCCGGACCGAACTCGCCACCGGCGACCACCGCGCGTTGTACCTGGCGTGGTTGGCGGCGTACGGCACCTGGGAACGCGACGAGGACGCGTTCGACCGTGAAGCGGACGACGAGGTCGAGCCGCCCGTGCCGCCTGGCCTGGGCACGCTCACCACACCGCAACGCGTCCTCGCCGACTTCCTTCGCCTGGACGACGTGCTGCTCGCGGTCGCGGCCGAGGAAAGCCGGCCACGGCCCCGATCCCGAACCAAGACCGCGCCGATCACCACCGTGCCGCCCCGCCGCACGGTCGGCGCCATCCTGGACGCCGCCGCCCGCAAGCGTGCCGAGGGATAAGCCCGACACCAGAGCGCACGCGTGATCGCCGGAGGCGGTCGGCCCGCGGAGCGCCGGAGTTGGTCGCCCCCGGTTCGACACCTGCTTGCACGGCGGTGAAAGCGTCCTGAAAGCGCGAGCCGGACTCTGGTCGCCGAGGGGCAGGAGGGCACTCCCGCACACCCCGCCTCCTGCCCCGTCCGGGATCCGACTCACGTGACGCCGTAAAGGATGTCGAAATGAAGAAATTGCGCAGTGCGTTGCTCGTCTTCCTCCTCTTCCTCGGCTTCGGCCTGGCGGTGGCGGCACCCGCGCACGCGGTCAAGCTGGGCACCAGGCCCAACTGGGGTGCGTGCGGCATTTCGACCAGCGACCAGAAGGTGGTCTACCAGTTCAACACCTTCGAACTCAGGTGCGGCAACGCCAGCTGGGGCTACCGCCACATCAAGGACGGGCATTACGAGGAGTTCCAGGGCTTGGCCAGGGCGGGCGGGCTGAACTGGAGCGATCTGGTGCACTGGGCCATCCACTACAACAACACGGACCCCGACCACGTGATCGTCAACGGGACCGATGGCTGCCGGGACCGATTGCTGTACCTGCACGACAGCAATGGTCGTGAGATTTGGCAGCAGCGCTTCAAGTTGATCTACAACGCCACGGATGGCCGCGTCATCACCACCTACCCCAGCAGCTCGATCTGCAAGCGGTAACCCGCTCCGGCTTCGACGACGGCTGAGCTGGTCAGCCGGAGGCAGGACGGCCGCCATCCACCGAACGCGGCGGTGTTCCGGTGCGTGGTGTCAGGCGCCAGGTCGGTCCGGCGACCAGTGGCCGCTCCCCGTCGGGATCGACCTGCGCACCGGACCTCGTCGATCGACGAGGGAGATCCGACCACCAGCCGACCGGCCGAGTCGGATCTCGACAAGAGACAGGCGGATGTCCGCTTCGAA
Source organism: Saccharothrix stipae (assembly GCF_054781895.1). Classification (NCBI taxonomy): domain Bacteria; kingdom Bacillati; phylum Actinomycetota; class Actinomycetes; order Pseudonocardiales; family Pseudonocardiaceae; genus Saccharothrix; species Saccharothrix stipae. The sequence goes on from NZ_BAAGTN010000025.1 coordinate 149,754, forward strand.
CATCTCCTCGACCCACAGGGCGATGCGCCTCACCCGAACCTCGTCCTGCTCGTCCTGCGGTGAGCGGGAAAGGCCGGGGATGTCGTGTTCGTCCAGCTGGTCGAAGTACTCCGCGAGGAGGTCCGGCGCCAGCGCGACACGAACCGCTCGACCCTCGTCGTGCAGTTCGAACGTGCCGGACGCGGGATCCGGATCGGACATCCGGTGTCGACGCCCGAGAATCTCGGCGATACCGCGAAAGATCGCTGCTCCGTCAGTCATGTCAACCTCGGTGATTCATGGTGAACGCCGGGATGAGCCGGCTGCCGGCCCGGATCTGTCGCGGAAGGCCACTTCGCGCATTCTACGGTGCTATCGAAAGATTCGCGAGTGTGCGCAACCTCCACCGATTTGTCCGGTGAACACCTGACAAACCCGACCCGACCGCGATGTCACGATGCCTGGGCCGAGGGGGGCTCATGGAGATTCGGGTGTTGGGACCGGTGGAGGTACGGCACGGCGAGCGGGTGGAGGTGTTGTCCGGTCGGTTGCAGCGGACCCTGCTCGGCGTGCTGCTGGAGCGGGCCAACCAGCCGGTGCCGGTGGACGTGCTGACCGACGCGCTGTGGGGTGATCGGCCCGATCCGCGAACGGCGCGGAGGCTCCAGCTGCACGTGCACCGGCTGCGCGGTGTGCTGGACGCGCCGGACCGGCTGACGTTCTGCCCGAACGGCTACCGACTGCGGACGCGGCCGGAGGAGGTCGACGCGGAACGGTTCGAAGCGCTGGTCAAGGCAGGGGTGGCGACCTCCGGGCGGGAGCCGCAACGCGCGATCGAATCACTGCGCGCCGCGCTGACGTTGTGCCGCGGCACGCCGTTCGCGGACCTGGAGGTACCGGCGCTCACCGACTGGGCACGCCGCCTCGCCGAACGCCGCCTCGCCGCCGTCGAATCGCTGTACCAGGCCGAGCTCGCCTGCGGTCTGCACGAGGCGGTCATCGGCGAGCTCAGCGACCTGGTGCGGGAACACCCGTGGCGGGAGCGGTTGCACGAGTTGCTGATGACCACGCTGCACCGGGCCGGACGCCGGTCGGAGGCGCTGGAGGTCTACCGCCGGGCCCGGCACGCGCTGGTGTCCGAACTCGGCCTGGAGCCGGGGCCGCGGCTGCGCGAGCTGCACCGCCGCGTCCTCGCCGACGACCTCCCGACGCAGACGCCGACGCCCGAGGTCCGGCCCGCCCGCCGTGACGTGCCCGCCCAACTCCCGGTGGACGTGCGGGGGTTCGCCGGCCGGGAGGCCGAACTCGCGGAGCTGGACGGGCTGCTGTCCGCCGAGGCGCCGGTGACGATCTCGACGGTGTCCGGCGCCGCCGGGGTGGGCAAGACGGCACTCGCCATCCGCTGGGCGCACCGGGTGCGCGACCGGTTCCCGGACGGGCAGCTCTACGCGGACCTGCGCGGGTACGGCCCCGATGAGCCAACCTCGGCCGCCGACGTGCTGGCCGGGTTCCTGCGGTCGCTCGGCCTGGACGGCGCCGCGATCCCGGACGACCTCGACGAGCGCGCCGCCCGCTTCCGCACCCTCCTCGACCAGCGCAGGGTGCTGATCCTGCTGGACAACGCCCGCACCGTCGAGCGGGTGCGCCCGCTGCTGCCGGCCGGCTCGTCCTGCTTCACCCTGGTCACCAGCCGTGACCCGTTGGCGGGCTTGGTCGCGCGCTACGGCGCGCACCGGGTCTGCCTGGAGCGGCTGTCCTCGGCCGACGCGGTAGACCTGCTGCGCGGACTGCTCGGCACGCGCGCCGACGTCGAACCGGAGGCCGTCGCCGCGCTGGTCGAGCGCTGCGCGGGGTTGCCGCTGGCGTTGCGGGTCGCGGCCGAGGTCGTCCGATCACGGCCGGGGCGTGCCCTCGGCGAGCCGGCGGCCGAGCTCGCCGACCGGCCGGACGCGCTGGACCCGCTGATCACCGACGACGACCCGCGCACCAGCGTCCGCGCCGTGTTCTCCGGGTCCTGCCAACGGCTCGACCACGCCGTGGCCAAGGTCTTCCGGCGGTACGGCCGCCACGACCTGGTGCGCGTGCTCGGCATCGCGCACGGCCACTGCGGCGAGCACGAGCCGGCCGTCGGCGACACCGCTCGGCTCACGGCCGCGCTGAACGCCTTGGCCGCCGAACTCGCCCGCACGTCGACGTGACCGTCACCGGTCGCACTGGTCGCAGCGGACGTCGGCGGGCGGTTCGTCGTTGATCAGCGCGTCGAGCCAGTCGACCAGCCGCACGTCGTCCACCTCGATCTCGTAGAACTTGTCGGGCTCGAAGACCTGGTGGTCGGCGCCGGGTGCGGTGTAGCTGTGCAGGCGCACGCCGGCGGCCTCGATCGCCGCCTCGTTGCCGTCGATCACGGCGAGGAGGTCCGGCGGGTCCCCGTCCACCCACCTGGTCACCTCCGCCGCCGCGTGCGGGTCGAAGGCGAAGTCGAAGCGGGCCAGCACGAGGTCGGGTCGGTGCCGAGCGGCCTGGGTCCAGAACCGCGGGACACCCCAGTCGCGGGCGGCGAGCCCGGCGACTGCCCAGTCCGGCACGGCGTCGTAGGCGCCCCACCGCGCGTCGAGGACTTCGGCGTTGAAGTCGGGGTCGTCCGGCCACGCGCCGGACTGGGCGCCGAGCACGGTGACCTCGGCGTCGGGGAGCAGGTCGGCGACGAGGCCGCCGTAGAGGGGCGCGGCGACCGACCCCGCGGTCTTGCCGATGACGACGACCCGGGTGGCGTCGGGGTAGTGCTCGGCGAGGTGGCCGAGCGCCGCCGTGCCGTTGACGTAGCCGCGGTGCTCGACGGTCGACCCCGGCGAGTACTGCCGGGAGACGTTGCCCAGGTGCGCGTCACCGGTGCAGGAACTCACGTAGATGAACGAGTGGTCGGCGAACGGGTTGTCGGCCCGGGTGACGTCGAACATCCCGCTCCGGTTCTCCGGTTCGGTGCCCTGGATGTTCCAGTCGTAGTAGTCGCTCTCGCCGCGGTCGCCGGTGAAGGCACAGCTCTCCGCGTCCCAGCAGACGCCACCGCCGTTCAGGAAGAGCACGACCTTGGTCGGATCGGCCCGCCGCTCCCAGAAGGCGAACCCGCTGCCGTCGGCGCAGTGGCAATCACCGGCCGGCACGACCCGTGCCCACTCCAGGCCGTTGTCCCTGAAGGCGCCGCAACCGGACAGCACGAGGGTCAGCGCGGCCAGCAGGAGCAGTGCGCGGGCGTGGCGAGGACGGCCATCGGCGCCGCGGGAGGTGGTCGTCATGCGCCACAGGTTGCGCGGTGCCGGGTCGACCGCGCACCTGCCCGCGGTCATGTTCCGGACCATGACTTCCGACAGGTGTCAGGTGGTGGCGCCGGGGCTAGGGTGCTGCCTGGCATGAAGATTCACGTGGCGGCCCTTCGAGGCGCCTTGCGCAGATCGAGCCTCCAGGACGCCGGCCTCGCCGCCCTGCTGCTGGCCGGCACGTGGGCGGGCAGCGGTGCCGCGGCGACCCCGGTGATCAGCGGGCCGTTCGCCGAGGTGGCCTGGTCGCAGGAGCCGTCGGCCCGGTGGGTGCTGATCGGGGTCTGCGCCGGTGCGGTGGCGGTGCGCCGCAGGTGGCCGATCCCGGCGCTCGCCGCGGCGGCGCTCGCCACCCTGGTGCGGATGGCGCTGGCGGCCGGGCCGGAGCCCGTCGACCTGGCCGTTCCGATCATCCTCTGCACGATCGCCGTCGGACGGCGGCCCAAGGTGTCGCTCGCGCTGCTCGGGGCCGCCCTGGCCGTGGCGACGGCGTGGTCGGTGCACGTGACCCTCGACGGCAAGGCCGACGGTCGGCTCTACGACGGGCCCTACAGCGTCGGCGGACAGCAACGCGCGCCGGAGGCTCCCGTTCCGCCGCCGCGGGCGACGCCCGAGGTACCGCTACCGGGCGGCGAGGACCCCACGGTCCTGGGACCGACGCACTGGGGCGGGCTCCCCGTCCTCGGCTCCCTGCTGGTCGTCGCCTGGGCGATCGGGTGGGGTGTGCGGAGCCGCCGCGCCTACCTGGGCGAACTCGTGGCGAGGGCACGGGACCTGGAACGCGTGCGCGACCAGCGGGCCGAGCTGGCCGTGGCCGCCGAGCGGGCCAGGATCACCCGCGAGCTGCACGACGTGGTGGCGCACGGCCTGGCCGTCATCGTGATGCAGGCGCAGGGCGGCGCCGCGGCGTTCGCCAACCGGCCCGCCGACACCCTCGCCGCGCTGGACGCCATCGTGGCGACCGGCCGCACCTCGCTCGCCGACCTGCGCCACGTGCTGTCCACGTCCGCGCGGACCGACGACCCGGTGCGTCCGGTGCCGGGGGTGGCACGGCTGCCCCACCTCGTCGACCGGGTGCGGCAGGCGGGCACCCCGGTCCGGCTGCGCATCGAGGGATCGCCGCGACCGCTGCCCACCGCCGTGGACGTCTCGTCCTACCGGATCGTCCAGGAGGCGTTGACCAATACCGTGAAGCACGCCGGCCCGGGAGCCGGCGCCGCGGTGGTGGTGTCCTACGGCAACGACGAACTCGTGCTCGACGTCAGCGACACCGGCGGCGACACCGACATCGGCACCGGCGAGGCGTCCTCCGCCGGACCCGGCAACGGGCTGAGGGGCATGCGGGAACGCGCGGAGCTGCTCGGCGGCGACCTGACCGCGGGTCTGGGGCCCGACGGCGGCTACGTCGTGCGCGCCCGCATCCCCCTCGATCCGGGAGGAACCGCGTGATCCGGGTGCTGCTGGTCGACGACCAGGCCCTGCTCCGCGCCGGCCTGCGGATGATCGTCGAGAACGCCGAGGGCATGGCCGTCGTCGGTGAGGCCGACGACGGCGCCGCGGCCACCGCCCTGGCGATCGAGACGAAGCCCGACATCGTCCTGATGGACATCCGGATGCCCGGGGTCGACGGGCTGGAGGCAACCCGCCGCATCCGCGCGTCGCTGCCCGACGGGCCGCGGATCCTGATCCTCACCACCTTCGACCTCGACGAGTACGTGTACCTCGCACTGCGGGCCGGTGCCGGCGGGTTCCTGCTCAAGGACACCCTCGCCGCCGACCTCCTGTCCGCGATCCGCGTGGTCGCCGGAGGTGACGCCATCGTCGCGCCGTCGATCACCCGGCGGCTGATCGAACGCCACATCGGCACGTCCGACGACCCGCTGCCCCGCACCGAGGCCGAGCTCCGCGTCCTCACCGAGCGGGAACGCGAGGTGCTCCAGCTGATCGCCCGGGGCCTGTCCAACGCCGAGATCGCCGGCCGTCTCTTCCTCACCGAGGGAACCGTGAAGGGCCACGTCAGCCGCGTCCTGACGAAGCTCGGCCTGCGGGACCGGGTGCAGGCCGTGGTCTTCGCCTACGAGTGCGGCCTGGTCCGCGCGGGCGCGTGACGGGCGACCGCGCCGATCCGCGACCGCGACACGGACAGTCACCTTTCCACTGGGAACAGAACCGTGAAGAGTGCGACATTGCAACCATCCGCTGGAGTGCGTTCGAATAAAATCACGGGGCCCGCACACAACTTGTTGATATTCAATTACCGCCGACACCACCCCGGGTACCCGATTCCGCACCGAATACGAGGTCTCACACTTACGGGCGTATTCCTGCGTCAACCCTGTATGGCGACGACATTTCGCGCTGTCATGTCCATACGGATCGCCCGGCACTCGTCGTGCACAGGGGAAAGGCAGGAAGATGGGCAGGTTCAAGTTCGCGACCGCGGCGTCGGCCATCGCGCTGACGGCCTGCGGGATGCTCGTGGCCGCCGGCGGCACGGCCCAGGCGGAAGCGGCGTACGACAACATCGCCATGGCCAAGCAGGAGAAGACCCAGTGGTGCTGGGTCGCCTCCGGCCTCACGATCGCCAAGTACCACGGCCTGGGCAGCACGCAGACGGACTTCTGCACCCGGGCCCAGCCCTACTACGGCTGCAACAACCAACCCGCCACGCTCGACGACATGGCCAAGGGCTGGGGCAGCCTCGGCATGGCGCACACCGGCTCCGGCCTGAGCAGCGCGGCGACGTTCAACCAGGTCTACACCGACGTCAAGGCGGCCAGGCCCCTCGGCGCGCGCATCGGGTGGACCTCCGGCGGCGGCCACATGAACGTCGTCTACGGCTTCGACACCTCCAACAGCACCATCGCCGTGGCCGACCCCTGGCCGGACACCACCACCTACACGTGGTGGAACTACAACGACTACGTGAGCAACAGCTCGTTCAAGTGGACCCACTCCCGGATCGGCATCTCCCGTTAAGGAGGCGACATGCGCGCAACACCGATGTCCGGCTCGCGCCTCTCCCGCGTGGCCACCGTGCTGGCACTGAGCGCATCCGCGCTCCTGTGCTTCAGCGGTCCCGCCCACGCGGACCCGCGTCCGGTGGACATCCCCGACTACCAGGCCGCCCTCGCCGCGGTGAAGTCGACCGCCGTGATCAACGCCGTGTGCCGGTTCCTGAGGGTGCCGGTGCCCATGGGCGGGTCCGAGACACCGCAGACGATCCCCGAGAAAGACAACCCGTGCGAGGGCATGCCGGCCTTCACGGTCAAGGATCCGTTGGCCGTCAACGAGATCACGCCGGGCTTCGTCGCGGGCACGTCCCAGCCCATCGCCACCGAGGCGGTCAAGCTGAGCCACCTGGTGTCGTCGTTGAGCATCACCGTCAACGGCCGCCAGGCCACCGTCATGCTCGCCCCCACCTTGGGCGGCGGCTGGCACTTGGCCGCGGTGCGCGAGGGCGACAGCGACGCCACCTACGCCGGCAAGGCTGACCTGGGGAGCCTGGTGTTCGCCGAACCGCAGCTGCGCGGCTGGTACCAGCTGAGGCTCCTCACCGTCACGCCGCTCAACGACCAGGCGCGGCAAGGGCTGAACGGCCAGTCGTCGGTGTCGTTGAGCGACTACCAGAAGCTGGTCAAGGCCCGGTACGCCGACAAGCAGGCCGGATCGGAGTACGACACCAAGGGCTTCTCCAGCGGCTACGACACCGCGGGCGAGGAGGCGTCGTCCTCCGTTCCACTGGTCGTCGGCGGGTCGTGCGCGGCGCTCGTGCTCGCGGGCGGCGCCTTGCTCCTCCACCGTCGCCGGCGCGACACCCGAGCCGGAATCACGGGGTGAAGATCTCCAGGACGATCTGGCCGTAGAGGCTGGACAACGTGCCCAGGCCGAGGTTGCACAGCAGGATGTCCGGGCTGGGGTAGACGACGGTGTGGACGAACGTCCCACCGGCGAACACACCCGCGGTGACCGTGCCGGTCGTGACGACCGTCAGCGTGGCACCGGCCAGGCTGGAGACGTTGTTGCCGGACAGGGTCGACGCCTGCCCGTTGTTCCAGGTGATCTGGATGGTGATCGAGTTCGCGCCGAACACGCTGAAGCAGGTGGCGCCCGGGAACGTGCCGGTGGCGTTGGACACGCCGGAGGTGATGTCCGGGTGGGTCGGGGAAACACACGGTCCGTACCGCCTGGACGACGTGAGCGTCTCGGTCTGCGGGGTGTTCGTCGCCGGCGGGTCGAACCGCAGGCCCGCGCTGCTCGGTGGCGTGCAGGTGAGATCGAGCCCGTCTGCTCCGGCATTGCCGGGCACCACGACCGTCATGGATGCGGCGGTGATCACAATCGCGACGAGCGTGTTGGCGATACGCGACATGACGAATCCCCTTCGGTCACACAGTTTCCGCATTAATGCGGACCGATATGCGTCGGTACATTCGTATCGCCTCCGCCGAGTCCGTGTTACTCCTCCCCGATCCCGGAGGCCTCACCGAACCCGAAGAACCCATCCCGCACGGTCGCGATCGACCGGTGGACCACATCAGGTGATCATCAGGCGGTGTTGTCGATCAACCACGTGGGTATTAAGTCACCACGCTCCACGTCCCAGCAGGGAGGACACCATGACCGTCGGTGAGGACGCCGTGAACCCACCCGGACCCCATCACGCCGAGCCGTCCGACGCCCCGGTGCTCGAACTGGTGGGTGACGCGCCCAACCTGGTCGAGGCGCGGCGGTGGACCGGCGAGGTCCTCGCCGACCTCACCGAGGACGAGATCGCCGACGCGAAACTGGTCGTCTCCGAACTGGTGACCAACGCCTACGAGCACGGCCAACACCCCCTGCACCTGCGACTGCACCGCAGCGGCGACCTGATCCGCATCGAAGTAACCGACCTGTCCCCCCGGGTACCGACCGTGGGCCGCTCCTCGGTCCGCCTGACGCGCGGCCGCGGCATGCTCCTCGTCACCAACCTGGCCCGCCAATGGGGCGCCGTGCGCCACGCCGTGGGCAAAACCGTCTGGGCCGTCCTGTCCCGCCAAACCCAACACCCGAACAGGGCCTGGTCAAACGGCTGATAAATCGCACCGGATACCGCTCACACCAAGTCCGACCCCAACACGAATAAACCCGCCTGATCAGCGGTAATCGCTAGACCAGACGGGTTCTACAACTTGTGGAGCTGAGGGGACTCGAACCCCTGACCCTCACACGGCCAGCATGGTCCAGCCGTTTCCCTGACCAGCGCAAACAGAGAACCCGCACGTCAGCCGATGTCGTTCACCGCAGTTCGAAGCCGTAGCACGTCGTTCAACTCCACCTTCTGCTCCAGATCTGCTCCACACGCAGCAGCATGAATAACGGCAGGAGCTGAACTCAACCGTCGAACACGCGTTCTCCGCATCCGGCATGAGACTCAGCCCGCACCCTCGGCGCAGCAGCCAACCGCCCGCCCCCCTAGCACGACGCCGAAATCGTCCGCTATCCGCTCAGCCGAGCAATGCACCGAGCCCGGATCGCCGCCCTCACGTACCACCGGCGGGTCAGTGGAGAGCGAGCTACACGAAATCGCACGCGGTCACAGGCGTGGCAGGTAGGCGGCGACCTCGGCGATGGCATCGAGGGTGTCGTGGTCGAACTGCCCGCCAGCTGCATTTTCAGCCTCGGCGACAGTGACCGCCGCGCCGTCGCGGTCGCTGCCATAGCGCAGCCCGGTGAACTCGATGTGCCCCAACTCCAACAACGCGCTGGCGAGCGGGGTGATGTCGCCGTTGCCGTGGATCTCCATGAGGCTGTCGAACTCGCGGGCCTCGCGGGCGTTCGTCAGGCCGACCCAGGCTACCGACACCACTGCGGTGTTGCCCGCCTCGTCCTGAACCGCGAACAGCACCCGCTCCAGGTGGGTGCAGCGGTGGGTGGTGAAGAACTGCTGCACTTGTCCGAACGAGACCGCGACGCACTCGGCTTGCTGCTTGGCGGTGCGTTTGACCTGCCGCAGTCCCATCCGCTGCCACGCGCCCTCAGGCCCTTCGCGTCGGGCAGCCTTCTGCCCCTCACTCTTGCGGGCCCGCAACTGCCCCGACGAACCTCCCAGCCGCACCGACCCGGCCCCGACCTCGGCCGCCGCTGGCGCCGCCGCCCCGACACCGCCGAGACCGGCAGCTCCCCCGCCGCCGGCGAACGCCGCCACCGCAGTCACGCCGGCAACCACCACCCCGATACCGCCCTTCTTCTTCGTGATCGGTCTGACGCGGCCTTGGCCGTCGGTGAAGAAGTCCGGCATGGTCCACCCCTGGATGCATTCAACTGATCGGCCCGGTGACCGATTACGCACTTAGGGTAGCGACGGGGTCCGACACGGCGAGTGGTGGATCGTGGTCGTTGCGGTCTCACGGCTGCTGCGTCTGTTACCAGACCTGGTCCAGGATCGCTTCCGCTTGTTACCGGGCGAGTCGAGTGGCACCGTCGCCGTCAACCATCTCGATCGCTACGACGATGTCCCTTTCGACGTGAAGCGACCGGTGAGTGGGTCTGTGCTGACGTGCAGTGCTCTGCGTCCAATCCGGGTCAGCCGTCGTCGTCCTGTCGGGTGTGCCGCTTGTCGGAGGTCTCCTCCTCGAGGATCTCCGTGATGTGGAGGGTGCCGTCGACCGGGTCGAGGTCGACGTCCTTCGTGGTCACGGTGACATCGACCGTGTTCAGGTTGTGCTTCTCGCGCAGGAACCGCTCGCGGTAAAGATGCTCGGCGTCGCTGGTCAGGTTGGATAGCAGCCGGGCGTTGAGCCCGGCGCCGATCGCGATGCCGACGACCGGCACTGCCTGTCCGAGCTTCTGCTTAGTCAACCGCAGTGCGAATCGCTCGTAGAACGCTTTGACGATCCTCGCGACGCCGTTCTTGTTCAGCTGCGCCCACGTCGCTCTGCGGGCGAGGTCGTTCACGATCTTGTTCAACTGGACGTAGGCGATGCTCTTACCGGCCTGCTGGGCCATCCCGAAGTTGAGGACGCCGAGCGCGAAGACCCTCTCCTGCGGTAACTCGGTGTCGTAGCCGTAGTACGCGGCGGTGTGGGCGATCGCCCTCGTCATCGCACCCAGCACGAGCACGGCGTCGGCCGCCATCGCCGCGGCGACCGTGCCCGCACCGGGTGCTGCACCGGCGCCCGCGCCGAGAATGCCGCCGGCTGTCGCGAGCAACTCACCACCGGAGACCGCCAGGCCAGCACCCGCGCCCTCGATCGTGCTGAAGGTCGTGTAGCCCAGAGCCAGACGAGGCTTAACCTTGTCGATGTCGCTCAGGTCGAGTTCGTGGATGTCGCTCAGCTCGCCGACTGGGTGCCCGCGCTTGGCATAGGCCGCGACGACCGCCTTGCGTCGCAGCGTCGCTTCGCTGGCCTTGTTCACCAAGTTCAGCAACCCGTCGACCGAGTTGTGGACGATCGAGGCCATCTGCTCCGAGCCAGGCACTTGCTCCAGCCGCCCCTTGGCGATCTTTCGCCCCTTGGCCAGGCGATCACGAACGCGCTGCGGCAACAGGTGACGCTCGCCAGCTGCCAACCGCTCGTCACGCCAGCGCTCGATGTCCTCCCAAGCCGCACGCTCATACGGGCTCATCTGCTCGATACCCACGATCACCCCCTTCGACGGCGAAGACCGCTCCGCCTGCCGCTGACGCCCTCATCCGCGCATGGTAAGCGGTTCCATCACCGATAGTCCCGGCGTAGCAGTAGCGCTGCTTCGCGTAGTCCGTCAACCGCGAAAGACATGACTGAGCCTCATGTAAATGGTACGAGGTCTGAAGAAACCTTTTAACCCGATGGCGCGATAGAGCCCTCGACAGCGCAGCGAACGGAGTGGTCTACATGGGTGTCGAGGCCTTCGGTATCGAGAAGGAGTTCCTGAAGGACCTGCTCATCCAGGTGGACAAGGGTGAGGCGCAGCTCCCAGAGTTCCAGCGGGGTTGGGTCTGGCCCGACCGCAACATCGCGAGCTTGATCGCCTCCATCTCGCTGGGCTACCCAGCGGGCACCGTGATGATGTTGAAGCAGGGTGGCGACGTCCGCTTCAAGACCCGGTCCGTCGAGGGAGCGCCGCGCGCCAGTGCCGTGCCCGACCGGTTGATCCTGGACGGGCAGCAGCGGTTGACCTCGCTCTACCAATCCCTGTTCCGCGACGCCCCGGTGGAGACCCACGACGTCCGCGGCAACAGCACTCGCGGCTGGTTCTACATCGACATGGAGAAAGCTCTCCTCGGCGACGGTGACCGCGAGGAGGCCGTGGTCTTCGTCCCCGAGACCAAGATCCGCCTGGACTTCCGTGGGCAGGCCCTGTTGGACCTGTCCACACCGGAGCAGGAGTTCACGCACCGCATGTTCCCGTGCACCGCTGTGTTCAACTCGATGCAGTGGATGATGGGATTCTTCCAGCATTCGCCCGAGCACCAGTCCGAGAACCTGGCCCTGTGGAGCAAGTTCCACGAGGCCGTGGTCAAGCGGTTCGAGCAGTACCAGCTGCCGGTGATCGAACTGGGCAAGAGCACCCCTCGCCAGGCGGTATGCCAGGTCTTCGAGAAGGTCAACACCGGCGGCGTCACCCTGACCGTCTTCGAGTTGCTGACCGCCACCTTCGCGGCCGACGACTTCGACCTCCGCCAGGACTGGACCGACCGCCGGGCGCAGTGGGCCGGCAAGTACGGCATCCTCTCTGTGGAACTTCCTCGTTCCCGGCACGGGCGCAAACGGGATCAACGCGCAGGTGTCGAGGATGCAGGTACTGTCCGGTTGGTTCGTGTCCATGCCCGCCACCGGAACGCTGCTCCGGGCGAACGCGAGGCGCCACGGTGGAGTAGCCGGTGGCCGGTCCGCGCTTACCGGCGCAACACCTGCCTCAACTCCAGGCTCCACGCCGACGGTGGCTGCGAGCACGAGGAGCGGATCGTGCCCGCCCATATCAAGGGTCCGGCCGACAAGCCGCTCAAGGCCGGCACGAGAGTCCACATCTGGGACACCCCACCACCCTCCGAGCCTTGATCAGGTCTCCGTACGGTCACTTCCGTTGGGGGTTCATACGGGGGATCACATTGGGGATCATCTTGGGGTTCCTGTTAGAACGCCACCCCCTGCGGCGAAGGTAAGAGCACGTCAAGGGGCTTATAAGGGGTTCCGCTGGTATCCCAGACTCGCTTGGCCGCAAGCACATGAGCAACATCGGGGCTGGCTGCGGCGCGGGACGCCAGCGGATGCGTGTCCCGTGGGAATTGATCTCGAGTTCGGAGGAAGTGCAGCGGGCCTCATCGATGTGCCCCTGGAGGACTCGATGGCTCGTGTACTGGTCCCACCGGGTGTTATGTTGGCCGCTGATGGTGCCGCTGCGGCGTGTTCCGGCCGTCGCGGGTATCGCTGCCAGGCGGACGTGCGACAGGCGACACACGCGTAGACGGAGGCTCGGGTGGGGCTCGGCCTGACCTGTACATCGAAACTGACCGCGCCAGCGCGAGGCGACGTCACCGGACATCTCTTGCCTCACTGAGGCGCTGAGCAGCGGTTATAGGGTGCGGTACCAGGTTGGGGTAAGAGATTGGTACCTGTCCGCCCAGCGTGAGCATGTCACCCGTCCGGCGGAAGCCGTCAAGAAATTCGGTCGGCACGTGTCCCCTGGCAGCCCTTATTTCGGAGTTCTGGAGTGTCCACCGCACTCATCTGCCTCCGGAGGGCTTCGTGTCCCGTCCAGATCCCGACACCTCCCGCTTGCTGCGCACTCCCGCTGAAGCGGCGGCGCTGCTGGCCGTCCGCGAGTCGTGGCTTCGCCGCAAAGCCGGACGCCGGGAGATCCCGTGCACCTTCCTCGGCAAGCACCTGCGCTTCTCCCCCGACGACCTGACCTCGATCGTCCACGCGGGTGCCCGCCCGGCACGCTCCACACGACCACCGACCAGGCGCACCAAGTCCTTTCGGAACTGACGAAAGTTCTTGTGCCACAACGCTTGCATTACTCGGCCACAGGAGCGTTCATCCACCTGTCACACCGTGACCACCACACCACCGCCGAACGAAGGAGCAGCACACATGGCCTGGGCGGAGCAGTCGGGAAACAACCACTGGCGCGTCCGATTCCGCCGCGACGACGGCACCATCGGCTCCATCCCCGGTTTCAGGAGCGAGAAAGCCGCCCAGGACCACGCCAACGACCTCGAATCCGACCAACGTCGCGGCACCTGGCTCGACCCCACCGACGGTCGCACGACCCTGGAGGAGTGGCTCACCGACTGGTGGGACGCCCTCGACGTCGATACCCGCACCGAAGACAACTACCGCAGCATCGTGCGCAACCACATCACGCCCCATTGGGGCGACACCGCCCTGGCCGACATCACCAACCTCAAGGTTCAGGCATGGGCCAAGCAGCTGCGCGCCGGACGTCTGTCACCGGTGACCGTCGCCGGGTTCGTCAAGCTGCTGTCCCAGATCCTCACCGACGCCGCCGAGGACAAGCTCATCACCGCCAACCCCATCCGGCCCCGACGACGTGGCCGCCGCAACCACGCCGCCCGCATCCCCGAGAAGGTCTGGGCCGAGCCCGCCGAGGTGCTGCGCATCGCCGACCAGGTCGCCGCCTTCTACGGACCCGTCGGAGCCGTGCTCGTCATCACCGCGGGCTGGACCGGCGCGCGCTGGGGCGAGCTGACCGGCCTACAACGCCACAACCTCCACCTCTTCGACGACGACACAGGCTTCCTCATCATCGACCCCCAAACCGGCGCCCTGCACGAATCCGCCGGCGGCAAGCTCTGGCTCGGCCAGCCCAAGACCGACGCCTCCGCCCGCACCATCAGCCTCAACCCGTCACTCGTCCGACTCCTGCGGGCGCACCTGGACAACCACGTCCACCCGCACGTCTTCACCACCCCCGAAGGCGCACTCCAGCGCCGCAGCAACTTCAGCAAACGCGCCATGCGCCCCGCCGCCGACGGCAACCTCAACCAGCCCCGCGCCGTCCTGCGCCTTCAGCCGGTCAAGCCCGGCCTGACCTTCCACGGCCTGCGCCACAGCCACAAGACCTGGATGATCGCCGACACCATCCCCGAAATCGCCCAATCACTCCGACTCGGCCACATCTTCAAAGACCCCGTCCAACGCACCTACTCCCACGTCGCCCCCGAAGTCACCAGCCGCCTGCTTCAGTGCCTCCAAGACCGCTGGGACAAGGCCGTCGTCGGCGTCGGTGACAGCACCTGGCGCAGGATGGCGTAGCCGGTGCGCGATCTTCCCTCAAGCGCCATTCTCAGCCCTTCAAGCGATCCTGCTCAAGTACCAGCAGGTGCCAGAATGAGGCCCCTGTCCAGGAGGACCGAGTATGTGGCCTGATTGGGGGACGTCGCCGCACAATTCAAGACGACGCTGGAAATATCGACCACCTAACGGCGGCACTGAAGATAGCCGAAGACCTCGCCCGGGAGGCCACTGACCAGCTCAGAGCTGTCAGCGCCGGTAGTGCCCAGGAGTATTAGTTCAGCCAGGTGCTGGACCTGCGCTGGAAGTGAGCACCCTGACGTAATAAGTGCCGAACTTGCCTTAGTGGTTGCACGCATCGAGCACGATTCACTTTACTACCGAAGACCGACCTCCGAATGGTACGGATTTCGTCAGCGAACTATTGAAACGAAAGTGCGCAGTTACCATCCTTGCGACCGTGAACTCGCTGGCCAGCGGCTTGAGGTGCAGGCAAGTGGACACTTTCGACGCAATAACACCAGACTATCTCCCGCAAATATGCGGACTACCGTGCCGAAGGTACCGCTGCGACTACCATAGCACCGGAGACGACTCCGGCCGCGCGTCCCGCTCACGCCACGCCGCCGTGGTCATCCCGTCGCAGAAGCCGAAGCGGCTGGGTTATCTGCACCGTGGGAGGCTTGAAACTCGCCGAAGGAGCGGTCACCGTCGTTCAAGCCGGTAGTGCGCTACCCTGGCTAAGGTGTCAGGGTCACACAGAAGAGTCAGGTCATCAGCCGCGAGGCCGAGTATACCCCCACGCCAGCGGGCAAACGATCCGTTCGTTGCGCTCAGCAACGGCTTGGTCTCCAGTTTTCGGGCCAAGATACGCAAGGAGCCAACTCCGCCAGGAGAAGCATTGGCGTCGCTTCGCAAAGGACAGCTATCTTACCGACAGCGCTTGGCTCTCGTGCACGACGTCATGCGTAGCAGCGAAGTTACAGCGCGCGAAAAAGAGCTAACACTCGCCCTTGCCCTCAACAAATTCCAAATGCAGAGGATCATCACCCCTGAGGTGCGACTGGCCCTGGTCGAAGCTACTCTGCGTATCACCGATCACAGCCACCCCAACCGCCCTGAATGGCTTACCCAGCTAGTGGCCATTTACATAAAGATTCGGCATTCAGGAGCGGCGTCAGACTGGCGCGGTTCATTCGGCATGACCAGGGACGAAGCGCTTGGTCATTTCGCACAGATTCGCCAGATCCGACGGTACCCGGATTTCGTTGATCCAGCAGAGGAAAGATCCTTTACAGCGAGCAAAGCGCCCACTTTGCCGGTTGGCGTCTCGTCGAACCTCAAGGTGTCGCGCGTCGAACTCGAAGGGTTTCGCGCGGCCCCAGGCTCAATTGGACTCGACTTCACAATCAACAACAAGCCCAGTTCGATCGTCATCTTCGGCGACAACGGCGTCGGGAAGTCGACCCTGGTAAACGCCATCGAACTCGCATGTCAAGGAACTGTAGGACGTCTCCCGCTCGCATCGGCCGATTCGGGTCTAACCCTAATCAACCTGTCAATGCCGCGAGATTGGGCGACCGTCGCGGTAACATTAACGGACGGCACCCGCTTGGAGCGAACTGTCAAGAAGGTAAACGGGCAGTGGCAGGCATCCGGCAGCCAAACTCCGTTCGAATTCTCCCTGTCCCCGCTGACGTTGCAGCGGACAGACCTCGTCCGATTCCTCAGCACACCAGGCAGTCAACGCGGACAACTGTTCGTCGGCCATTTCGTCGCAGAAAGCATGGACGGCTATTCGCGAACCATCCTCGAGCGAGCGAAAACAGCTAAAATTACGCGTCAGCAATTTGTTCAAGACCTCGCCGGGCGTGCCGGCCACCCACCTCGTGTGGGTTTAGAGTACGTCGTCAAGATGCTTCAGACGATACACATGAACGGTTCCTCGGAGAAACAGTGGCAAGAGATCCATCACCGCCTGCCGACCGAGTACGTCGCTGAGCGCAACCGTTACCGTGAAATCGAGCGCGAGGTCTCGGAGTCCAGAACCTTGGCCAAGCAGTTACCCGCCGCCAAGCTTCAGGACCACGTTCGACAGGTAAAGCGGCTCGGAGAACTGCTTGGTGATGTAGGCGCATCGCTGACGGAGGCGCTCGTCATGGTGACCGGATACTCATTCATCGAGAGCGTTAACGTTAAAGTAGGAGGAGCCGGAGCGCTTTCACTTCAAATGGAAGTCCACCTGCGCAACGGTGTGCACGCAACACCGGAGCAGATCTTCAGTGAAGGCGTTCAGGATCTTCTCGCAATACTTTTCTTTCTGGAAGTCGCGAAGGCATCCGCTGCACGCGGACAAGCTAAGGTACTGGTCCTCGATGACGTCATCCAGAGTGTTGATGCCACCATTCGCCGACGTTTACTCCATCACATCGTCACCGATCTGAAGAGCTGGCAGCTCATTATTACCTGCCATGATCGACTGTGGCGGGACCATGTCCGCGAAGCGCTCCACAAGGGCGGCGTCCAGCACCGGGAAATTGTTATTCGATCTTGGAACTTCGAGGGCGGTCCGGTTGTCACAACCAGCCAGTCCGACGCATCGGTCGACCTACGTCAGCTTATTCGACAAGCTACCCCACGAGCAGTTGCGGGCACCGCAGGGCTACTCCTGGAAACTATCTGCGACCGACTTTCATGGACGCTTCCCACAACGGTCACCAGAGCCCGCGGTGATCTCTATACACTTGGCACACTCTGGGATTCCGTCAGCAGCAAAGTCAAAAAAAGCCCAGAACTCAGCAAACACTTCGCCGAGATCAACCACATCGTTTCACTTCGAAATCAGCTTGGCGCCCACTACAATGAAATCGCTAACTCTATAGCCGATACAGAAGCCGACAGGTTTGGCGATCTCGTCCTGGAACTCTGGGACTGCGTATACTGCAAGACTTGCAGTGACTACGTCGATAAGTTGCAATCAAAATTTTATTCCTGTCGATGTGGGATGGTCAAGTTTACTACCTAGTGTCCCGAGTCGTTAATTCGTTGCAGGTTTTATGATAACTTGTCGTGGACCTGCGTTATCCGAGTTGGTGTTGTCCGAGGCGAGCGTCTGACGTTGGAGGCGTGGACGCGTCGTCGGTCGACCGCGCAGACTTTGGCGTTTCGGACGCGGATCATGCTGGCGTGTGACGAGGAGGTGTCCAATACGGACGTGGCGCGCTGGTTGGGCGTGCCGCCGTCGACGGTAACGCGGCGTCACGGCGCGCTCACCGACCCGGTCACCTCATACGTGGCGACCACTGTCGTCTCGCGACCAGCACGAGCAGGTGCCTCCAGAGGAGGTACGACCCGGCGACCCACCTCAGCAGCCAAGTCGGTGATAACAGTTAGTGCAGAACAACGCAGCGTAGGTGAGCCGCCCTGCCGTTGAACCTACTCCGCTAGCTCCTCCACGAGTTCAGGCGAATCGGCAACGCCCCACATGCTTCGACTGGTAGCAGATCGACACCTGCTAGGTGTACTGCCTGGAGAGGTTGCGAACGTGGGGACATGTAGTCCGATGATCTTGGAATGAGGGAGGGCCGCCGGGTTCGGTGTGGATTGCGACGTCTACACCCAGCCACGGAGGCCCTCATGTCCCACCGTAACGCCCCGTTGTCCGAGACCGGCAGGCTGCGCCTGGCCCGGTGTGTCGTGGAGGACCGGTGGCCATTGCGGCAGGCCGCAGAACGGTTCCAGGTCTCGGTGTCCACGGCCAAGCGGTGGGCCGACCGCTACCGCGACGGGGGCGAGGCCGGCATGACCGACCGGTCCTCGCGGCCCCGCACCATTCCACGCCGCACCCCGACCCGCACCGAGCGGAGGATCGTGAAGGTGCGGGTGCTGCGCCGGTGGGGACCGGCCCGCATCGCGGACCTGTTGGGGCTGGTGGCCTCGACGGTGCACCGGGTGCTGGTCCGCTACGGTCTGGCCCGCTTCGCGCACCTGGACCGCGCCACCGGCCGCGTGATCCGCCGCTACGAACACGACGCGCCCGGCGACCTGGTCCACGTCGACATCAAGAAGCTCGGCAACATCCCCGATGGCGGCGGCCACCGCGTCCACGGCCGGCAGGTCGGCGGACGCAACAGCCAACGCACCCCCACGGCCAGGCGCAACGCCCACGGCAACCCGCTGATCGACTACGGCTTCCTGCACAACGCCGTGGACGACCACTCCCGCCTGGCCTACACCGAGATCCTGCCCGACGAGACCAAGCAGACGGCGGTCGCGTTCTGGACCAGGGCACAGGCCTTCTTCCACGCCCACGGGATCACCGTCAAGCGGGTGTTGACCGACAACGGCTCGTGCTACCGCTCACACCTGTGGCGCGACACCCTGGCCACCGCCGGGATCACCCACAAACGCACCCGCCCCTACCGGCCCCAGACCAACGGCAAGGTCGAACGGTTCAACCGCACCCTGCTCGACGAATGGGCCTACGCCCAGGCCTACGAGTCCGAGGCCGAGCGTCGCACGGCGCTGCCGCAGTGGCAGCACACCTACAATCACCACCGCGGCCACACCGCACTCAAGGGCCAACCACCGGTCAGCCGCGTTCCCAGCCTCACGGGGCGATACAGCTAGGGCAGCGACGGCCCTACATGCCCGCTGACGGTCGTACCGAAACGCCCTGGGAGCTATGGGGCGTCGTGTCGGACATTGACGGCGGCTACGGCGACCCGCGAGTTCCTTGGCGGATCCACCCAGTCGGGTCACCAAGACCTGGAGCACAACGCTGACAACATTTCGTGCGGAGCGACCGCCTGCTCCAGATTTGCTCCAGACCGGCAGCCACAGTCCACAGTGGACGCAAAAACAAGATCGCCCGCCACCTGCATTACCGCAGGTCAGCGGGCGATTCGTATGCTGTATTCGATTGTGGAGCTGAGGGGACTCGAACCCCTGACCCTCACACTGCCAGTGTGATGCGCTACCAGCTGCGCCACAGCCCCGTGCCTGCACGTTTCCCGGCGGTTGGGGCCGCCGTTCTCGTGTGGCAATACCGTACAACACCGCCCCCTCGGGGACGAAATCGGGGGTCCCCCTACCGCGTCGGGGCTGCTCGACGAGGGTCCGGCCGGGCTACTTGAGCAGGTTGGTCAACCAGTTCCGGTCGTCCCAGTCGATGGTCTGGCCGTCCTTCATCACGGTGGGGGTGCCTTTGAACTTGCCGGTCGCCTTCACCGCGTCCAACCCGGTCTGCGCGTCCTTCTCGTGCGCACCGCTGTCCACGCACTGCTTGAACGCCTCACCGGTGATGCCGAGGTCGGTGCCGAGCTTCACCAGCTCCTCCTTGGTGTGCCCCGGACCACCCTCCTCGGGCTGCCTGGCGAACAACGCCTCGTGGTACTCCCAGAACTTGCCCTCGTCCGCCGCGCACAGCGCCGCGTTGGCCGAGTCACGGGAGTAGCCCTCCGGCGACGAGTACTTGATCAAGAACGGCAGGGTGTGGTAGCGCACCCGGAGGTTGCCGGCCTCGATCTCCTGCTTGACCTGGTCGCCGTAGGTCTTCTTGAAGGCGCCGCACGCGGGGCAGAGGAAGTCCTCGTACAGGTCGATGGTGACCTTCGCGTCGTCCTTGCCGACCACGACCGCGCCACCCTCGCGGACGATCGACGCGGAGATGCCGGTGACGGCGGGCGGTTCGGCCAACGACGTGTCGTCACCACCCGACCGGCTCAGGATGACGCCGCCGATCACGGCCACCGCGAGCACGGCGACGACCACGACGCCGATGATGACCTTGGTCCGGTCGCTCGACGCACCACGCGCCGAGACCACCGCCTTGGTCGCCCGCTGCTGCTGCTTCTTCTTCCGAGCGTTGCGCTCCGCGCCACCCACCGCACTGCCCTCCCGGTCGAAACCCGCCCGCAGGCTACCGAGGGATGCTGAGTGGAACCTGAGCGCTCACGCGTCCGGTTGACGCGGACGGCCCGCCACGCGCTCGCCGACGGGCACCTCGGGCCCCTCGTCCAGGCACCCGGACTCACCGGCCACCTCGGACGCGACGTGCGTCTCCTCCTCCCGCGGCAGGGTCTCGGGTGCGAAGAGCCAGAACACCAGCGCCACCGCGGCCATCGCACCCGTCAGGGTGAACGCCGCCTGGTACGAGAACTGGTCGACCAGCACGCCGGCGAGCAGCGGTCCGACGATGGCGCCGCAGTCGGCGACCATCTGGAACGCGGCCAGCACCGGCCCGCCCTTGGCCTTGGTGCCGATCACGTCGGCCACGACGGCGTTCTGCGGCGGGTTGAGCAAGCCTGCGCCGATGCCCGCGACCAGGGACGCGACCATGAACATCGGCACGCCGACGCTGAACCCGAGCCACACCGTGCCGATCGCGGACACCGCGAGCCCCGCGATCGCCACCGGCTTGCGGCCGATGCTGTCGGACAGCTTGCCGGAGATCATCAGCACGGCGGCGTTGCCCGCGGCGAACACCGACAGCGAGATGCCCGCGATGGCGGGCGTGCTGTGCAGCGCCTCCACCACGAACAGCGGCACCAACGAGATCCGCACGCCGAACACCGCCCAGCCGTTGGCGAACCCGGAGGCCAGCGCCGCCCGGTACGCCGACAGCCGCACGGCCGCGCGCACCGGCATCGTCACCTGCTCGGTCGAGTTGTCCAACGCGGCGAGCGTGGACCGGCGCAAGTACCACCACACGACGAGCGCGGCCAGCACCAACGCCCCCGCGTACGTCACGAACGGCACCTGGATGGAGATCTCCACGAGCGCCGCGCCGACGATCGGGCCGCCGATGTTGCCGAGCAGGAACCCGGTCGCCCACAGCCCGGACGCCCGGCCGCGCATCGGGGCGGGCGTGATGCGGATCAGCAGGCCGACGGCGGCCACGGTGAACATGGTCGAGCCGATGCCCGCGAACGACCGGAACACGATGAGCTGCCAGTACGCGGTGGCGAAGCCGCACGCGCCGGTGCCCACCGCGACGATCAGGATGCCGACGATGTAGACCCACGTCTCGCCGAACCGGTTGACCAGTCGGCCGCTCACGGGCGCGAACAGGAGTCTGACCAGCGCGAACGAGCTCACCACCGCGGACACGGCGAACGTGCCGACGTCGAAGCTCTTGGCGTAGGCGGGCAGGACGGGTGCCACGATGCCGAACCCGAGGGCGATGATGAAGCTCGCCACGACGAGGACCCACACCTCGCCGGGTAGCCGGGGCTTGACCTGCGCGTCGGACCCGGTCCCCAGCACTGTGCGCCCCTTCCGTCCTCCGTTAGCTGTGCTAAGGATATGCGGTGCGGCAACTAATTACTCAATCGAGCAGCTCGTCGACCCTGCGCGCATAGGCGGTCACCGGGTAGCAGACGTCGAAGCCGCACGCCTCGACGAACCGCTCCCCCGCGCCGCCCTCGGCCACGTGCGACGCCACCAGCATCGCCCCCGCCTCCCGCAGCTCCGCGACCACGCCCTCGACCAACGCCCGGCCCAGCCCTCGCCGCCGACGGGCCGGCCGCACCACCGCGTGCTCGACCAACCCGACCCGGCGCTCGCCGAACCCGGACGCGAACCCGCCGATCCGGTCACCGCCCGCCGGGCCACCGTCGTCCACCACCACGAACGCGCACCGCGGGTCGTCCAGCCGCTGCCCGAGGTGCCGCAGCAGCCGCGGCCCGTCCACGCCCAGGTCGTCGGCCAGGAGTTCGGCGATGCCTTCGAGGTCCGTGTCACGCGCCGGCCGCACGAGCGGCGACCGCCGCGCCTCACCCCGGTGCACGACGGCCAACGACTCCTCCACCGCGTGCCACCCGGTGTCGTCGGCGATGCCCTCGATCTCGGCCACCGTGGTCGGCGACGCGTACAGCACGGCCTCGGCCCGCCCCACGTCGGCGAACGTCTGCTCCAACCGCATCAGCGTGCCCGCGACCTCGGCCGACGACCCGTACACCGCGCACGCGTGGTTGCCGCCGGGCAGCGGGTTGTCCCGGTTCACCACGACCTGGGCCACGCCGACGCGACCGACCTTGCCGTACCGGACGGCGCCGGCGGCCAGCCGGACGGCCTCCACCAGCCCGGCCAGCTCGCGGGCCCGGTACGGGTCGAGCAGCTCGGGGTCGTCGGGGTCGCGCAGCGGGTCAACCACGGTCTCAGCCTTGCACGTCCCGGTCCTTCCACTTCGTCGTGCCGCGCAGCGCCCGCCACGCCGCCTCCAGCGACATCGCGCCGAACGTGACGTAGGCCAGCGGCGCGAGCACGGCCGCGGCCCGCGGCTGCCCGGTCCGCTTCAGGTAGATCCACTCGGCGGCGGACTGCGCCAGCCACGCCAGCACCCCCGGCCTGGACCCGCGCAACGCCGTCACCACCGGCACGACCCCGTACGCGATGTGCGCGAGCCCGGTCGACCCGAGGGACAGGAACGCGCTGGCCGGTCCCCTCGCGTACATGGACGTGCCGGCGACCATGCTCTTGCGCATCGAGACCCACGTGTCGCCGAACGTGTCCAGCCCGGACGTGGTCAGCGAGTCCGACCCGTCCACGTACCGCGTCCGGCCGCCGGAGTCGCGGACCAGGGTGGCGAAGCCCACGTCGTCCGCGCGCGACCCGGCGATCGCGGCCCAACCGCCCGCCTGCTCGTACCGCGACCGGCGGACCAGGATGCAGTGCCCGACGGCCAACGCCATGCCGCGCCGCCCGTCCACCGTGGTCGTCTCGAACAGCAGCTGGTTCACCGGCGGCAGCAGCAGCCACCACCCGGCGCTCGGCCCGGTGGCGCGCCCGGCGGTGGAGACCAGGTCGACGTCGTCGCGCCGCGCGCCCGCGAGCAGCCTGCCGACCAGGTCGGGCGCGGCCTCGGTGTCGGCGTCCACGAACAGCAGCCAGTCGGTGTCGGCGTCGGCGGTGCCCACGTGCAGCGCGTGCACCTTGCCCGCCCACCCCGACGGCGGCCCGGAGCTGCTCACCAGCCGCACCCGCGGGTCCTGCGCGGCGTGCCGCCGCACGATCTCGGCGGTGCGGTCGGTCGACGCGTCGTCCACCACCACGATCCGCAGGTCCGCGTAGTCCTGTCCGCGCAGGCCGGTGAGACAGCGGTCGATGGCGCGCTCCTCGTTGCGCGCGGGCACGACGACGGTGACGGGACCGGCGTCGGCCTGCGTCGCGGGCAGTCGCTTGACCTCTTGCCAGACCTTGATCGCCACGGCCGCGCGGGCCACGGTCACCGCCGCGCCGAGGACACCCCATTTCCCCATGGGTCCACAGTGGCACAACACTGGGGCCGTGGAGTTGCCGAACCTGCCGATCCGCCCGCTGCTCGGCGAGATCGCGGGCACGTTGACCGCGCACGGCTCGGCGGTGCTGGTCGCGCCGCCCGGCACGGGCAAGACGACGTTGGTGCCGCTGGCGTTGGACGGTCGCGTGGTCGTGGCCGAACCCCGTCGCCTGGCCGCCCGTGCCGCCGCCGCGCGGATGGCGAGCCTGCTCGGCGAACCGGTCGGCCAGACCGTGGGCTACTCGGTGCGCGGCGACCGCAAGACGTCCCGCGACACCCGCATCGAGGTGGTCACCTCGGGCCTGCTGGTGCGGCGGTTGCAGCACGACCCGGAGCTCGCGGGCGTCGGCACGGTGCTGCTGGACGAGTGCCACGAACGGCATCTGGACGCGGACCTGCTGCTGGCGCTGCTGCTCGACGCCCGCGCGGGGCTGCGGCCCGACCTGCGGCTGCTGGCCACGTCCGCGACCGTGGCGGCCGACCGGTTGGCACAGCTCCTGGGTGACGCGCCGGTGATCCGGGTGGAGGCCCGGACGTTCCCGCTGGACGTCGCGCACACCCCGCCGGCGCGCGGCGAACGGGTCGAGGCCACCGTCGCCCGGGCCGTCCGCCGGGCGTTGTCCGAGGTGGACGGCGACGTGCTGGCGTTCCTGCCGGGTGTGGCGGAGATCCGCCGGTGCGCGGCGCTGATCGGCGACGACGTGGACGTGCTGCCGCTGCACGGCCGCCTCGCCACCACCGCGCAGGACGACGCGTTGCGCCCCGGTGCCCGGCGACGGGTCGTGCTGGCCACCGCGATCGCCGAGTCCAGCCTGACCGTGCCGGGCGTGCGGGCGGTGGTGGACTCCGGGTTGTCCCGGGTGCCGCGGGTCGACCACCGGCGGGGGTTGTCCGGCCTGGCCACGGTCCGGGTCAGCGCGGCGGTGGCCGACCAGCGCGCGGGCCGCGCCGGGCGTGAGGCGCCGGGCCGGGTCTACCGCTGCTGGCCCGCGCACGAGCACAGCACGTTGCCGCGCTACCCGGAGCCGGAGATCCGCACCGCCGACCTGACCCGGCTGGCGTTGGAGCTGGCCTGCTGGGGCGTGCCGGACGGGGAGGGCCTCGGCTGGTGGGACGCGCCACCGCAGGGCGCCCTGGACGCCGGTCGTTCGGTGCTGCGCGCGCTCGGCGCGTTGGACTCCAACGGCGCCACCGACCGGGGCCGCCGGATGGCCGACCTCGGCCTGCACCCCCGGGCGGCGCGGGCGTTGTTGGACGGTGCGGCGGCCGTGGGCGCGCGCAAGGCCGCCGAGGTGGTGGCGTTGCTGGACGACGACCGGGCGAACTCCGGGGTCGAGCTGTCGACCCGTGACGCGGACCCGCGCGAGGTCCGCCGACTGGCCGCGATGGTCGAGGGAACAGGCACGGGCTCGGGCGATTCGGCGTTGGTCGTCGCCCTCGCCTACCCGGAACGGTTGGCGCGCAGGCGTTCCCCCGGTTCGCCGGTGTACCTGATGGCCGGCGGCACGGCGGTGGAGCTGCCGCCGGGCAGCGGGTTGGCCGACTCCGAGTGGCTGGCCGTGGCCATCGCCGACCGCGAGGCGGGCCGCGCGCACGGTCGCATCCGGCTGGCCGCACGTGCCGACGAAGAGCTCGCCGTGACGGCCGCGTCGTCCCTGCTGTCGTGGGAGGACGACGTGCGGTGGGACGGTGACGTGGTGGCGAACCGGCTGCGCAAGCTGGGCGCGATCACGTTGTCCAGCAAGCCGTTGCACGACCGCGAGGCGATCCGGAGCGCGCTGCTCGAAGGCCTGCGCACGGAGGGCTTCGGGCTGTTGCGGTGGGACGCCGACGGGTTGCGCACGCGGGAGCGGATGGCGTTCCTGCACCGCGTGATCGGCGACCCGTGGCCGTCGGTGGACGACGAGGCGCTGCTCGAAGTGGTGGACGTGGGCGACGCGCGGCGCAAGGCGGACCTGGCCCGCATCAGCGGCGAGCAGGTCGTGCGCCGACTCCTGCCCTGGCCCGCGGCCGCGCGGTTCGACGACCTCGCCCCGGACCGGCTGGAGGTGCCTTCGGGTTCACGCATCCGGGTCGACTACTCGGGGCACGACCCGGTGCTGCCGGTGAAGGTGCAGGAGGTGTTCGGCTGGACCGGGACGCCCCGGCTGGCCGACGGACGCGTGCCGATCGTCCTGCACCTGCTCTCCCCCGCGGGTCGGCCGACCGCGGTGACCGGCGACCTGGCGTCGTTCTGGCGGACGGGGTACCCGCGGGTCAGGTCGGAACTGCGGGGCCGCTACCCCAAGCACCGCTGGCCGGAGGACCCGATGACCGCGCACCCGGCCCGCCGCTAACCGCCGGGTATAAGGCACGGGCCGTTTCACCTATGCGATCTCTCGGCCAGTTCCGCCACGACCCGACGTGCGGCTCGTGGCCCGAGATCGCCGAGCTGGAGGCCCTGCTCGACCGGCTGGCCGCTGTTGACCGATGAACGGAACTACAGGAAGGCGTGGTCGACCTGGTGGCCGCGGAACTCGACGGACCGCACTCGCTGCGGGTGAACCGCCGCTCCACGAAGGTCTACTACGTCGAGCGCGGCTCGGTGGAGTTCACCGTCTCCGGGCAGACGCGGACCGTGGCCGACGGGGGAGCCGTGCTGGTGCGCCCCGGCGAGCCGCACCGGTTGGTGGGTGACAAGGCCAGGATCCTCATCATCTGCTCGCCGTCGTTCGACTTCACCGACGAGGAAGTGCTGGGCTGAGGGTCGACGGGACCCGGTGAGGAGGCTGGGATGGGCGACGCGGCCGACATCGCGCGAGCGCAGAACCTGAACCGCTACGGCGGCGGGCACGTCGTGTCCTCCTACCTCGGCACGCCCTACCACCGGGTCAGGTCGGCGCTCGCGGTCGAGGCGCTGGCCGGGCGACTGGCCGGGGGTGACGCGGCCAGGCGTCCCGTGGTGGTCGACATCGGCGCGGGCAGCGGCGAGGCTTGCGCGGCCCTGGACGCCCGGGGCTGCACGGCCGTCGCCGCCGACTTCGACCACGACGCGCTGGTGGCGTCACCCGAGTCGGTCCACGCCGTGCGGCTCGACGCCACCGCCGACCTGCCGCTGCGCTCGGGCTCGGTGGACGGCGTGCTGCTCGGCGAACTGGTCGAGCACCTCTTCGAGCCACAGGCCCTGCTGCGGGAGTGCCACCGGGTCCTGCGCCCCGGTGGCGTCCTCGTCGTCACGACACCGAACCTGGCCACCGCCCAGGACCGGCTGCGCTTCCTGTCAGGCCGCTCACCGCGCCAGGTCGACACCTACCACGAGTACCTGCGCCTGCACATCCGCCCGTTCACCCGCGGCGCGCTGGTGGGCGCACTGCGCAAGGAGGGCTTCACCGTGGTTGGACTCGCCTCCAACCACGTCCTCTGGCGCACCGCCCGCCGCACGCTGTCGTCACGGACCCTGGCCCGGGCGTTCCCCGGCCTGGGCGGCTCCCTCATCGCCACCGCCATCCGCTGACGACGCGAAACGGCCCCTTCCCGGGGGAAGGGGCCGTCGTGGTGGTGGAGGTGCCGGGAATCGAACCCGGGTCCTCTGCCGCTTCATCAAGGCTTCTCCGTGCGCAGTCCGCTAAATCTCTACTCGGCCCCGATGATCACGCGGACAAGTCACCGTGATGAGCCCAGCCACTGTGGGTGTCCCCACCGTTCCCCGTGGCCGGGAACGGAGGTGAGCCTCCTAGCTGATGCCGGCGACCGGAGCGGAGGCGCCCCCGGGCCGACAGCGTCGCTCCTAGCCTCAGGCGGCGAGGGCGAACGCGCGCTGGTCGTTAGACTCGGCGCTTATTGGTTTGCGATGACGCTTGCGGTGGTCTCTCGCCTGCACCGGCACGCTTCCCTTGAATCAACGCACAAAGTCGAAACCGTTCACCCCCGTGTCGTGGGTCTTTCGAGCCAACCCGCACAGCATAACGCCCCGCGCACCCGTGGTCATTCCCGTTAGGTTGGTAGGGCTGTCCCCACCCCTCGCCGACCGGCGTACCTGATGGTCCAGGCCACACGATCGGGCGATGCTGGTCGGGTACATCGGGCGTGAAGGTGGGGAACATGGTGACGCGCGTCAACCCGGGCATCGGCCGGATCAGCGGGTACTTCCTGCTGAACCTGGTCACCGGGCTCTTCTGGTTCGTCCTGCTCGTGACCCTGGGCGCGGTGAGCATCGGCACCGCCGTGGTCTGGGTGGGCGTGCCGCTGGGCGTGCTCACCCTCGTCCTGGCCCGCGGCGCGGCGACCGCCGAACGGGCGTGGCTGCGGGTGGCCCTGGGTGTCGACATCCCCCGCCCGTACCGACCGCTGCCCGAGGGCGCCACCGCCCGCGCGAAGACCATCGCGAAGGACCCGGCGACGTGGCGCGACGTCTCCTACTGGCTGGTCATGCTGCCGCTGGGCGCGGTCGAGTTCTCGCTGACCGTGGCGCTGTGGTCGGCCGTCGCGGGCACCGTGTTCCTGCCGCTCTACCTGCACTGGCTCCCGATGACCTGGGAGGTCACGTTCAGCGAGGGCAACGTGTGGCTGATCGACTCGTTCGTCAAGGCGCTGCCGGTGAGCGTGCTGGGCCTGCTGCTCGGCGTCCTCGCGTACCGGCTGCTCAAGGCCCTCGGCCAGGCCCACGTGGTGCTCGCCCGGGCCATGCTCGGCCCGTCGCGCTACGGCGTGCTGTCCGCCAAGGCGGAGCAGCTGTCCGCCAGCCGGGCCCGCGGCGTGGAGGCGGCCGAGGCGGAGCGCAGGCGCATCGAACGCGACCTGCACGACGGCGCGCAGCAGCGGCTGGTGGCGGTGGCCATGGGCCTGGGCCGGGCGCGCAGCAAGATGGAGACCGACCCGGACGGCGCCCGCGAGCTCATCGCCGAGGCGCACGCCGACGCCAAGCTCGCCATCTCCGAACTGCGCGACCTGGCCCGCGGCATCTACCCGTCGGTGCTGGGCGACCGCGGCCTGGACGCGGCCCTGTCCTCGCTGGCCGCGCGTTCCCCCATCCCGGTCGAGGTGGAGGTGGACGTCGAGCCGCGCCCGCCGACGGCGGTGGAGAGCACCGCGTACTTCACCGTCGCCGAGACCCTGACGAACGTCGCCAAGCACTCCGGCGCGACCCGGGCGCACGTGCGGGTGTCCCGCACCGAGAACTCGGTGGTCGTGGAGGTCACCGACGACGGCCGCGGCGGCGCGGAGGTGCGCCCGGGTGGTGGCCTCGCGGGCCTCGCGGACCGGGCTGCGACGATTGACGGCGTGATCGTCGTGGTGAGCCCGATCGGCGGGCCGACCGTGATCCGGACGGAGCTGCCGTGCGCGTGGTGATCGCGGAGGACTCGGTCCTCCTGCGAGTGGGTGTCGAACGCCTGTTGGCCGACGAGGGCATCGAGACGGTCGCGGCGGTGGAGGACGGGGACGCCCTGCTCGCCGCGATCGAGGAACACCGCCCCGACCTGGCCCTGGTGGACGTGCGGATGCCGCCGACGTTCACCGACGAGGGCCTGCGGGCCGCGATCGAGGCGCGCAAGCGCATCCCGAACCTGCCGGTGCTGGTGCTCTCGCAGTACGTGGAGGAGCGGTACGCGGTGGAGCTGCTCGCGGGTGGCGCGAACGGCGTCGGCTACCTGCTCAAGGAGCGGGTGGCCGACGTGTCGGAGTTCGTGGCCGCGGTGCGCCGGGTCGCCGACGGCGGCACGAGCATCGACCACGAGGTCATCACGCAGCTGATGGTCCGGTCCAAGCGCAACCCGGTCGACTCGCTCACCCAGCGGGAACGGGAGGTGCTCGGCCTGATGGCGGAGGGCCTGTCGAACGCCGCCATCGCGGCCTCGCTGGTCGTGTCCGACGGCGCGGTGGAGAAGCACGTCGGCAACATCTTCGCCAAGCTCGGCCTGGAGCCGAGCACCAACGAGCACCGCCGCGTCCGCGCCGTGCTCGCCTACCTCAACCTGGGCTGATGCCGAGCAGCCTGGCGCCGTTGTCGTGCAGCACGGCCCGCAGGAACGGCTCGCCGAGGCGGTCGTCGGCCGCCGCCCAGCTCTCGATCGCGTCCAGCTGCACGGAGTAGTCGTACGGGATGTTGGGGAAGTCCGAGCCGAGCACCACCCGATCGGACACGTCGACCAGCCGGGCCGCCCAGTCCCGTGGCAGCGCCGCCCGCGCCTCGGTGAATGGCACGCCCACCATCGTGGTGTCCAGGTGCACCCCGGCGTACCGGTCGACCAGGTCCAGCGCGCCGAGGTAGTCCGGCATCCCGGCGTGCGCCAGCACCGCCACCAGCGACGGGTGCCCGCGCAGCACGTCCTCGAACACGTCCAGCCCCGTGTGCGCGCCCGGCACCGGCCCGTGCCCGCAGTGCACGACCACGGGCACCCGTGCCTCGGCCAACAGGCCCCACGCGCCGTCCAGCGCACGCGGGTCGTAGCCGCCGACCTGCACGTGCGCCTTGAAGCACCGCGCGCCCGCCGCCAACGCCCGCGACACGTACACCTCGACGCCCGGCTCCGGGTACAGCGTCGCGGTCGGCACGGCGCCGTCCACCCGCGAGCCGAAGTCCAGCGCCCAGTCGGTCAGCCACTCGCCCATGCCCGGCTTGTGCGGGTACACCAGGGGCGCGAACGCGACCACCCCGAACGACCGCAGCGCGGCCAGCCGCTCGGCCTCGGGCAGCCGGTACCGGATCGACCAGTCGACGCCGTAGTGCCGGGACGCCTCGTCGAAGAACGCCCACACCTTGTCCAGCACGCGCTGCGGCATGAAGTGCACGTGCACGTCGACCAGACCGGGGACCGACAGGGTCAGTACCGCCCCTTCAACGCGCGGCCGTGCGCCTTCTGGATCTCCCGCTGCGCGTCCCGCTTGGCCAGGTCCTGCCGCTTGTCGTAGGACTTCTTGCCGCGCGCCAGGGCGAGCTCGATCTTGACGTACCCGTCCTTGAAGTACATCGACAGCGGGATCAGCGACAGACCGCTCTCCTTGGTCTTGCCGATCAGCCGCTCGATCTCGCTCTTGTGCAGCAGCAGCTTGCGCTTGCGCCGCACCTCGTGGTTGGTCCAGGTGCCCGCCACGTACTCGGGGATGTGCAGGGCGTGCAGCCAGATCTCGCCGTCGTCCACCTGGCCGAAGGCGTCCACAAGGGACGCCCGGCCCATGCGCAGGCTCTTCACCTCGGTGCCGACGAGCACGACACCCGCTTCGTAGGTGTCGAGGATGGTGTAGTCGTGCCGAGCCTTGCGGTTCGACGCGATCACCTTCTGACCGCGTTCCTTGACCATGACCGAAACCTTACGTGAGCGCGCCAGCGGTTATGGGCGGCCGGAACGCTACAGGCGGACGTAGAGGCGCAGCGTGACGTAGCCGGTCAACGCCGAGATCACGATCGCCACGCCCAGCAGGATCGGCGAGATGACCAGGATGTCCAGCATGCCGACCTGCGGCAGGATGCCCGAGCTGAACAGGTCGCCGAACACCCGGTCCAGCGCGACGGCCTTGAACGCGACCAGGCACAGCACACCCGCGATGGCGCCGATGATGCCCGCCACCACCGCCTCGATGAGGAACGGCAACTGGGTGTACCAGCGGGTCGCACCCACCAGTCGCATGATGCCGACCTCCGTGCGTCTGGTGAACGCGGAGACCTGGATGGTGTTCGAGATCAGCAGCAACGCCGCCAGCGCCTGGAACGCCGCCAGGCCGAGCGCGCCGTCCCTGGCGCCGTTGAGGACGTCGAACAACCTGGCCAGGAACTCGCCCTGGTCGTTCACCGCCTTCACGCCCGCCTTGCCGGTGAACGCCTGCACGATCACGTCGGCGCGTTCGGGATCCTCCAGGCTCACCCGGAACGTGGCCGGGATCGCCTCCGGGCGGGCCAGCTTCACCAGCTCCGGCTGCGACTCGAAGATCCGCTTGAACCGCTCGAAGCCCTTCTCGCGGTTCTCGTAGACGACCGTCTTGACCCCGGACGTGGTCTCCAGCTGGCTGCGCAGGCCGGCGCACGGCTGCTGCGCGCAGTCCTTGTCGTTGGCGCTGACGTCGTTGGTCAGCAGGACCGCGACTTCCAGTTTGCCCTGGTAGTTGTCCTGCATCTTGTCGACCATGCGGACGACGAGCAGGCCGAGGCCGAGCAGGAAGAGCGAGATCGCGGTCGTGAGGATCATCGCGATGGTCATCGTGACGTTCCGGCGCAGGCCGGTGACGACCTCGCTGAACACGAAGCTGGTACGCATCGGGGGGAACGTTCCTCAGGGTCGGGGGATGAGGGGGTCCGGCGGCTTCGGGCTCAGCGGCCCACGCCGTAAACACCCCGGGCGTCGTCGCGGATGATCCGGCCGTTGTCCAGCTCGACCACGCGACGGCGCATGGAGTCGACGATGGAGTGGTCGTGGGTGGCCATCAGCACCGTCGTGCCGGTGCGGTTGATCCGCTCCAGCAGCAACATGATGTCCTGGCTCGTGTCCGGGTCCAGGTTCCCGGTCGGCTCGTCGGCCAGCAGCACCAGCGGCCGGTTGACGAACGCGCGGGCGATCGCCACCCGCTGCTGCTCACCACCGGAGAGCTCGTGCGGCATCCGGTCCGCCTTGCCGTCGAGGCCGACCAGCTGCAACACCTCGGGCACCACCTTGACGATGGTGTTGCGCGGCTTGCCGATGACCTCCAACGCGAACGCGACGTTCTCCGCCACGGTCTTGTTGGTCAGCAGGCGGAAGTCCTGGAACACGCAGCCGATGGACTGGCGCAGGCGGGGGACCCTGCGCCGGGACATCTTGGCCACGTCGAAGTTCGACACGTACACGCGGCCCTTGCTGGGCACTTCCTCCCGCAGCAGGAGCCGCAGGAACGTGGACTTCCCGGAACCGGAAGGCCCGATGAGGAACACGAACTCGCCCTTGTCCATCTCGACCGAAACGTTGTCGAGAGCGGGACGGGCGGAGCTCTTGTAGACCTTGGACACGTGTTCGAGGCGAATCACGAGGCGCGAGTGTACTCGTGGCCTGGGTAAAGCCTCCGTCTCACCCGGCTCCTCCCAGCCAGTCGGCCACTTGACCGATCAGGACTGGTGCTGCTTGCGCCAGCGGATGCCCGCCTCCAGGAAGTCGTCGATCTCGCCGTCGAGCACCGCGGACGGGTTGCCGACCTCGTGCTCCGTGCGCAGGTCCTTGACCATCTGGTAGGGGTGCAGCACGTAGGAGCGCATCTGGTTGCCCCAGCTGGAGCCGGTGTCCTTGAGGGCGTCCATCTTCGCCTGGTCCTCCTGCCGCTGCCGCTCCAGCAGCTTCGCCTGCATCACGGCCATCGCGGTGGCCTTGTTCTGCAGCTGCGAGCGCTCGTTCTGGCAGGAGACGACGATGCCGGTCGGGATGTGCGTGAGGCGCACCGCCGAGTCGGTCGTGTTGACGCCCTGGCCACCGGGGCCGGACGAGCGGTAGACGTCGACCCGCAGGTCCTTCTCGTCGATGTCGACGTGGTCGGTCTGCTCGACCACGGGCACCACCTCGACGCCCGCGAACGACGTCTGCCGGCGGCCCTGGTTGTCGAACGGCGAGATGCGCACGAGGCGGTGCGTGCCCTGCTCGACGCTGAGCGTGCCGTAGGCGTACGGGGCCGTGACGCGGAACGTGGCGGACTTGATGCCCGCCTCCTCGGCGTAGGAGGTGTCGAACACGTCGACGCCGTAGCCGTGCCGCTCGGCCCAGCGCGAGTACATCCGCAGCAGCATCTCGGCGAAGTCGGCCGCGTCGATGCCGCCCGCCTCGGCGCGGATGGTGACCAGCGCGTTGCGCCCGTCGTACTCGCCGGACAGCAGCGTGCGGACCTCCAGGGAGGAGATCTCCTCGCGCAGCTTCGCGCGCTCGGTGTCGGCCTCGGCCAGGCTGCCCGCGTCGCCCTCGTCCTCGGCCAGCTCGTACATGATCGACAGGTCGTCCAGGCGGTCGCGCAGGTTCGTGATGCGCCGCAGCTCACCCTGCTTGTGGGACAGCTGGCTGGTGACCTTCTGCGCCTGCTCCTGGTCGTCCCAGAGGTCCGGCCGGGCCGCCGCCTGCTCCAGCTCGTCGACCTGGGCGCGCAGCGCATCGAGGTCCATCACCGCCTCGATGCTCGAAAGCGTGGCGGAGAGGTCCTTGATGTCTGCTTCGACGTCGGGATTCACGTCCCAAGATTACGCCGGCACCGGCCGCCGAGTGCGACCGGTGGGCGCGCCTCAGGCCGTGGGGATGGCGTCGAGCAGCTTGAGCACGGCCTTGGCGTGGGCCAGGCCGAACTCGGCGACCGCCTTGGCGTAGGCGTCCTCGGCGGTCTTGACCGCCGTCTTGGCGGCCTCCTGCTCGGCGCCGTAGCTGGCGCGAGCGGCGTCCACGAGCCCCTGCCGCTGCTTGGCGGTCAGCGAGCCCGCGTGCACCAGCCGCAGGATGAGCGGGCTGCGGAGGTGGTCCGGTCCCGGCTCGGAGAGCAGCCAGTTCTTGAACGCCTTCTTGCCCGCGGCGGTCAGCACGTACTGCTGACTGGAGCGCGGGCCCTGCTTGCCGAGGCGCAGCAGGCCTGCGTCCGCCAACGCGGGCAGCTCGCGGTAGACCTGGCTGCGGGTGACGCTGAAGAACGCACCGAAGCGCTCTCCGGCCTCAGCCACGAGCTGGCCACCGGTCTTGGGTCCGTCGTGCAGCAGCCCGAGCAGGGCTGCCGCCGTAGCATTCAGGTCCGACACCCCACCAACGGTGCCACGCTCACCGGCCGCTGTCCACAATGGTCAGCCGTTCTGTCCACTGTGGCTGATCACGGGCTAGTGGAGTTGGGCCAAGCGGAGCAACGCAAAGCACCTCTGCGTAACCGCCCGCTGATCAACGCCACGCGTTCGGCCGCTTGACCGCGCCTGTCCACGCGGAGTGGAAATCCATTGAGGCGCAAGGGAAACCGCACTTCTGCGTCACTCGAACGGCAGCGCCGGGTCACGCGCCGCTGCCACCCGCCCCCCGGGGGCCTCCCGGCGGATAGCACAACCCGGTGATGTCCGGCTCTCGACGTGGCAAATACGTCGGGTGGTGGGACCATTACGGCGGGTGTTCGTTCGAATGTGCTCGTTCGACTGTGTTCGCTCGACTGTGTTCGCTCGACTGGGAGGTCAACTGTGGGCATCAAATGGACGACGGGGACGAAGGTAGTCCGCAACGCCCGCGCCTGGGCGTCCGGCACGATCCCGGAGCAGGCGGGCAAGGACGAGTGCATGGTGTGCGGCAAGCAGATCCGCAGGCACCGCACGGTCAGCGGCGAAGGCCGGGTCTGCTCGCTCACCTGCGCCCAGTACTGGGCCGAGAACATGACCTGAGTGCCGCGGGAAGGCGAAAGGCCCCCGGAGTCGGAACTCCGGGGGCCTTTCACGTGGTAGCGGGGACAGGATTTGAACCTGCGACCTCTGGGTTATGAGCCCAGCGAGCTACCGAGCTGCTCCACCCCGCGCTGTAAGGACAACTATACACGCTCCGGGAACCACTTTTCACCGGGGTCCCCTAACCACATTTTCCCAGGTCCACGCCTGCGCAACCAGTACGGGGTCCAGGGGCAACGCCCCCGGTCGGGGGTGCAGGGGGCGAAGCCCTCCTGCCCGGGGTTCGGGGGTCGGACCCCCGATGTAAATGCGAAAAAGCCCTGTTCGCGATTTCCGCGAACAGGGCTTTCCCACTTTGTAGCGGGGACAGGATTTGAACCTGCGACCTCTGGGTTATGAGCCCAGCGAGCTACCGAGCTGCTCCACCCCGCGCTGCATTTAGAACTGTACGCCTGGGGTTAACGAGAACGCAAATCGGGTGGCCCGGAACGTGTCCCAGGCCACCCGATTCACCGATCAGTGCAGGTCAGCTCGTCGGTGTCGGCGACGGCTGGACCGACGACGGCGACTGCGTCGACGCGGCGCTGGCCGTGTCGAACCTCTTCGTCGCCTCGTCCAGCGCCTTGTAGGCGTTGCCGAGCTCGGCGAAGTCACCGCTGGACTGGGCCGACCGGATGCGGGACAGCGCCGACTGGATGTCCCGCACGGCCTGCTGCAGCTCCGTGCCGCCCTGCTGCCCGTTGCCCGGTGTCGTGGGCGTCGTGGACGGTGTGGAGGTGGACGGCTGGCCGTTGTTGTCCGTCGGCACCTGGGCGGAGGAGCCGGACAGCACCTTCTCCATCGCCTCGCTCAAGGTCGGCGCGTAGCCCACCTTGTCGCCGAAGCTCACCAGCACCTTGAACAGCTGCGGGAACTGGGTGTTCTGGCTGGCCCGTTCGATGTAGATGGGCTCCACGTAGAGCAGGCCGCCACCCACCGGAAGGGTGAGCAGGTTGCCGTAGACGACCTTCGTCTGCCGCTGCGTGAGCAGGTTCAGCTCACCGCTGACCTCGCCGTTGGTGAGGAACGTGGTCTGGATCTGCTGCGGACCCTTGGCCTCGTTGTCCAAGGTCAGCACGCTGATCTTGCCGTAGTTGTCCGGGTCGGACCGCACGGTCACGTACGACGCCATGAACTCCCGGTTGAGCCGCACCAGCGCGCTCGTCAGCTGGAAGCTGACCTTGCTGGAGTCACCGGTCGGGTCACCGGCCAGCACGTAGAACGGCGGCTGCCGGTCGCGCTGCTGCTGCACGCCCTGCTGCTGGGCCTCGACGGTGGTGGCGTTGTCGATGGTCGGGTCGGACGGCACGTCCCAGAACGAGACGCCGGAGTAGAAGTCACGCGGGTTGTCCACGTGGTACTCCGACAGCATCTCCCGCTGCACCTTGAACAGGTCCTCGGGGTAGCGCAGGTGCTCCTTCAGCGACTGCGACATCTCGCTGTTGGCCTTCACCGTGCCCGGGAAGACACCCATCCACGCCTTCAGGACCGGGTCCTTCGTGTCCATCTCGTACAGCGTCACCGAGCCGTCGTAGGCGTCCACAGTGGCCTTGACGGAGTTGCGGATGTAGCTGATCTCCCGGTTCGGCTGCTGCGCGACACCCGGCAGCGAGTCGTTGGTGGCGTCGCCCAGGGGCGTCCGCCGTGCGTACGGGTAGTCCTCGAGCGTGGTGTAGCCGTCCACGATCCACGTGATGCGGCCGTCCACCACGGCGGGGTACGGGTCGCCGTCGACGGTCAGCCACGGTGCCACGGCCTCGACGCGCTCGCGCGGGTGGCGGTTGAAGATGATCCGGGAGTCGTCGCCGATGGCCGAGTTGAACAGGATGTTCCGCTCGCCGTAGGCGGCGGCGAAGACCACCTTGTTGAACAGGCCGCCGATGCGGACGCCGCCCTTGCCGCTGTAGGTGTAGGACGAGCCGTCGGTGTCGTACTCGCCGGGCGCGCCCTCGCCCCGGCCGCCGACGATGGCGTAGTCGCCCGGGAGGCCCAGCTCACCGAAGTAGGTGCGCGGCTGCTCCACCCCGAACGGCCCGGGCTGGACCTTGCCGTCCTGGCCGACCTGCGCCACCTCGAACACCGGGTAGCCGCCGTTGCCGCCCTCGTCCGCGGGCGAGTTCACCTTGCTGGCCTCGGCGAACACCATGCCGTTGCCGTGGGTGTAGATGAGGTGCTGGTTGATCCAGTCGCGCTGGCCCTGCGGGATGCCCGCGGTGTTCAGCTCGCGGACCGCGACGATGTAGTCCTGGAGTTCCTGGTCCTTTTTGTACCGGTCGACGTCGAGCTTCTCCGGGAACGCGTAGAACGGCCGGAGCTGCTGGAACTGGGTGAACGTCTTGGAGATGACGGCCGGGTCGAGCAGCCGGACGTTGCCCACCGTGGCCTGGTCGTTCTTCAGCTCGTCGAGCGAGACGTTCTGCTTGCCCGCGTACGGCTTGCTCTCCACCTTGTCGTCGGTCAACCCGTAGGCCTGCCGGGTGGCGGTGATGTTGCGGCCGATGGGTTCGGCTTCCTTCTCGATGGCGTTCGGGCGCACCGAGAACTGCTCCAGCACGGCGGGCCAGGCGGCGCCGACCAGGATGGAGGACAGCACCAGCAGCACGGTCGCGATCGCCGGCAGCTGGAGGTTGCGCAACACCGCGCCCGCGAAGAACGCGATCGCGCAGAAGACCGCGATGAACAGCAGGATCAGCTTGGCGGGCAGCACCGCGTTGAGGTCGGTGTAGCTGGCGCCGTCGAACTTGGTGTGGTCGGAGAACAGCAGCATGTACCGGTCGAAGAAGTACGCGACCGCCTTGAGCAGGATGAACACGCCCGCGACGATCGCCAGGTGGGTGCGCGCGGGCCCGGAGAGCTGACCGCCGCGACCCGCGAGCCGGATGCCGCCGTACAGGTAGTGCGCCACGACCGCGGCGACGAACGCGACCGCCGTGCCGATGAACAGCCACGACAGGACCCAGGTGTAGAACGGCAGCTCGAAGGCGTAGAAGCCGATGTCGTGGCCGAACTCGGGGTCGGTCACGCCGAACGAGGTCGCGTTGAAGAACAGCTGGACGATCTCCCAGTCGCCCTGGGCCGAGGTGCCCGCGATGACCCCGACGAGCACCGGCAGGCCGATGGCGAACAGCTTCAGCCGCCTGCTGACGACGGCCCGGTAGCGCGCGACCGGGTCGTCCGGCCCGGACACCGGCACGAAGACCGGCCGGGAGCGGTAGGCGAGGATCAGGTTGATCGCGACGAGACCGCCCACCAGCAGACCCACGGCGAAGAACAACCCGAACCGGGTCGTGAGCACCGTGCCGTAGACGCTGCGGAAGCCGACCTCACCGAACCAGAGCCAGTTGACGTAGGTGCCGAGCAGCCTTGAGCCGGTGATCAGACCGACCAGGACCACCGCACCGACGATGAGCAGAATCCGGCTGCGACGGGACAGCCTGGGCAGTCCGACCGGGGGCCGTGTGGCCACGGGGCACGCTCCTGGATCGCGGTAGTGGCGTTCGTACGTTCTGTCCAACTCTACGGAGGCCGCCGAGGGTTCCCCGTTCGGTCTTGCCTTCTGTATCTGATTGCCCGCTCCGCGGGGGCAGATGCGACCATGGCGCACGTGTCAGCCAGTGAAACGCCACCCGTGGTGCTGCCCGCCGTCGCACGCGAGGTCGAGGAGTTCGTGTCCACCGCCGGGTGGAACCAGCCGACCCAGCTGTTCGCGCTGGTCCCGACCGCCGAGCTGCTGGCGCAGCAGCCGGAGCTGGCGGGCCAGCTCGACCCCGAGGCGTCACCGTTGACGCCGATCGCGCAGGAGTCGCTGCCCGACGACGAGCTGGACCGGGCGCTGGCCGGCATCGTCTGGCCCGACGTCGTGCACGGGTGCGCGTTGGCGCAGGAGATCGTGGTGCTGCCGCCGGACGCCGAGGCCGAGCTCACGCAGCAGGAGCTGGACGACGAGCAGGCGCGCAGGTTCGCCGCCGAACACCCGCAGCGCCGCGAGGCGAGGCTGGTGGCGGCCGTGCTGCGGGACGGCTCGGCGGCGTGCGTGCTGCGCCTGCGGGGCAACGTCGAGGTCCCCGAGGAGGTCGTGGCCCACCCCGAACTGGCCCCGAACCTCACCAGGGCACTTCTGGAGACCCTCCGGCCCTGACCCGCGAGGTCGCGTCGATCGTTCGCGCCTGATTTCCCGACGATCACGCTTTTCGATCGCCGGGAAATCAGGCGCGAACGACCGACTTCCAGGCGACCGAGCCCGCCGCCTGCGGAGCAGCGGCAATCCAACACGCTAGCAAGTGGGCGCGTCGCCGCCCTTGCTCAGCGATTCGAGGGACTGGACGGCGTCGTCCAGCTTCTCGACCTTGACCAGGCGCAGGCCCTCCGGGGCGTGCTGCTTGGCCTCTTCGCAGTTGCCCGCGGGCACGAGGAACACGCCGGCGCCGCCCTCGCGGGCGGCGACCATCTTGAAGCCGATGCCGCCGATGCGGCCGACCTCGCCCTTGTCGTTGATCTCCCCGGTGCCCGCGACCGACTGGCCGCCGTTGAGCTCACCGGGCGTGAGCTTGTCCACGATCGACAACGCGAACAGCAGGCCCGCGGACGGGCCGCCGACGTCGGTCAGGCTGATCTTGATGTCGAACGGCACGTCGGCGCGGTCCAGCGGCAGCACGCCGAGGAAGCCGGTCTCGCGGCCCTCGGTCCGGCCGAGGGTGACGGTCGCGGTCTTGCGCTCGGACTCGCGCTGGAAGGTCAGCGTGATCCGGTCGTCCGGCTTCGTGCTCTCCAACGCCGAGCGCACGTCGTCGGCGGTGGCGATCTGCTTGCCGTTGACCTCCAGCAGCCGGTCGTTGGGCTGGAGCACGGTGTCCGCCGCGGTGTCCTTGTTGATCTCGGCGGCGACGACCTTCATCGGGTAGTCGAGGTAGCGCAGCGCGGCGACCTCGGCGCTGGACTGCGAGTCCTGGAACGCCTTCACGTTCTGGTCGCGGACCTGCTGCTCGGACTCGCCGGGCCGGAAGAACTCCTCGCGGGGCGCGAGCGCGTACCGGCCGCTGATCCACAGGCCGAGCGCGCCGAACAGCGACACGTCGTCGGTGAGCGACACGGTGGTCATGGTGAGCTTGCCGCCGGTCGGGAACGTCTCCTGCCCGTCCACCGACACCACGTCACCCCCGTTGACCTGCCCGAGCGTGTCGTAGGTCGGCCCGGGACCCAGGGCGACGTAGGGCACGCGGGCGAACCCGCCGAGCAGACCCAGCGCCAGCACGACCACGAGGCTGACCACGAGGGTCCACGTCCGCCGGGTCAGGCCGCGCCGCGGCGCGTGCGGTGGGGTTGGTGCCTGGTCCACGACGGTGTCGGTGCCTTCGGTCACGCCCGACAGGGTACGACCACGGCGTCACGCTACCGGCGAACCGGTCCCACGAGGGGCTCGCGTGCCGCGTACCGTGGACCCATGAGTGACCTGCCCTTCGGGTTCGGCCCGCAGGACCCCGACGACCGCAACCGGAAACCCGGAGACCAAGGGGACAA
The DNA here is from genome assembly GCF_054781895.1 of Saccharothrix stipae. Taxonomy (NCBI): domain Bacteria; kingdom Bacillati; phylum Actinomycetota; class Actinomycetes; order Pseudonocardiales; family Pseudonocardiaceae; genus Saccharothrix; species Saccharothrix stipae. The sequence continues at coordinate 190,425 of NZ_BAAGTN010000025.1, forward strand.
CCCCTTCGACTTCAACCAGCTCGGCGCGATGCTGAGCCAGCTCGGTGCGATGTTCAGCAACGCGGGCACGACGTCCGGGCCGGTCAACTACGACCTCGCGAAGCAGATCGCGCTCCAGCAGCTCACCGGCAAGGGCGGCACGACCACCGGGTTCGGCCCGGACCAGAACACCGCCGTGGCCGACGCCGTGCACTTGGCGGAGATGTGGCTCGACCCGGCGACCGCGCTGCCCGCGGGCGCCCGCACGTCACAGGGCTGGACCGCGCGCGACTGGGTGGAGCGCACGTTGCCGACGTGGCAGCGGCTGTGCGACCCGGTGGCGCAGCGCGTGTCCGGGGCGTGGGTCGACGCGATGCCCGCCGAGGCCAAGGAGGCCGCCGGCCCGCTGCTGTCGATGCTCGGGCAGATGGGCGGCATGGCGTTCGGCTCGCAGCTCGGTGGCGCGTTGGCGCAGCTCGGCGCGGAGGTGCTGACGTCGACCGACGTCGGCCTGCCGCTGGGGCCGGAGGGCACGGCCGCGTTGCTGCCGGAGAACATCGAGAAGTTCACCGAGGGCCTGGAGCGGCCCGCCAGCGAGGTGTTGGTGTTCCTGGCCGCCCGTGAGGCGGCGCACCAGCGGCTGTTCAGCCACGTGCCGTGGCTGCGGCAGCGGCTGCTGGACACGGTGGAGGAGTTCGCCCGCGGCATCACCGTGGACACCTCGGCGTTGGAGCAGCTGGCCGGGCAGATCGACCCGGCGAACCCGGCGAGCATCGAAGAGGCGATGAAGTCGGGGATGCTCGAACCCCAGACCACGCCCGAGCAGAAGGCCGCGCTGACCCGCCTGGAGACGCTGCTGGCCCTGGTCGAGGGCTGGGTGGACGTGGTGGTGAACGAGGCGGTGGGCGAGCGGTTGCCCGGTGCCGAGGCGTTGCGGGAGACCTTGCGCAGGCGGCGCGCGTCCGGTGGTCCGGCGGAGCAGACGTTCGCCACGCTGGTGGGCCTGGAGCTGCGGCCCCGGCGGCACCGCTCGGCGGCGGCGCTGTGGAAGCTGCTCACCGACCAGCACGGCATCGAGCAGCGCGACAGCGTCTGGGAGCACCCCGACCTGGTGCCCACGGCGGAGGACCTGGACGACCCGATGGAGTTCGCCGAGCGGTTCGGCCGGACGCGCAAGGCGCTGGAAGACCCGATGGCCGAGCTGGAGCGCACCCTGCGCGACGAGGACGGGCAGGACGAGGGCGGCGACCCGGGCAAGAGCGACGACCCGGGCAAGGGCGACTCCTAGCGCCTGGCGCGACCCCCTCAGTCCTCCTCGGTGATGCCCAGACCCGCGGCCGCCGAGAGGCCTTCCAGGTACCCGATGGCCCGCTCGGCCTTCGGGTACCTGTGCACGAGCAGCCAGAAGTCCTTGCCGTGCCCGGGTACCTCCAGGTGCGCCAGCTCGTGCACCAGCACGTAGTCGAGCACCCACGCGGGCACGTCGCGCAGCCGTTCGCTGATCCGGATCGTGCCCTCGCTCGGCGTGCACGACGCCCACCTCGTGCGCATCGGCGGCACCCACCGCACGCTGCTGGGCTGCACGCCGTCCAGGTACCGGTCCGCCAGCTCCTCGCACCGCGCCAGCAGCGCGGAGTCGGATGTGCGCGTGGGTGAGCGCCGCCGGGTCTCGCTGCGCTGGAGGCGGCTCAGCATCTCCGCCACCCAGTGCTTCTCCTCGCTCTTGCTCATGCGAGCCGGCAGCAGGACCACGACCGTGTCCCCCTCGCGGTACGCGCTCACCATGCGACGGCGCCGGGCGCTGCGCCGCACCTCCACCTGCGGTTCGGGCATGGCGTTCACGGTAAGGCCAGGGACCGACAATCCGCGGCCGCCAAGCGGCGGTGTGTGGAGGGACGGACCAGCAGGTTCCACCGAAAGGCGGCTGGACACGATCGACGCGGCGTGCAGCGGAGGCGCGTTCCCGGAGGTAGCGTTCAGCGCAACCCCCGAGTGTGGCGCAGATCGCTCCGCACTCTCGAAGCGAGGAGGAAGCCGTGGCCGAGACCTACAACGGCTACTGCGTCAAGTGCCGTGAGAAGCGCGACTTCACGGGCGAGGTGCACGAGAGCAACAACCGCAGGATGGCCAAGGGCAAGTGCCCCGTCTGCGGAACCACGGTGACCCGCATCCTCGGCAAGGCGAAGGTCTGATCGCGGACGGGTGGCCGGGCCCTCGTGGCGCCCGGCCTCCCGTCAAGGCCCTCGGTGGCCTCTGTGGATAACCGGCGGGCCTGTGGACAGGCATTTTGCCGTCCCGCCCGGTGCGGGCAGGCTGCCGGTGTGGATCTTCCCAAGCGCCCCAGGGTCCTGCCCGGCCTGCCGCTGCTGCGCCGTCGTCACGACGTGGTGCAGATCGGCACCGATCCGCGGCACGCCATGCTGGTCGAGGACGTGCCCGAGCCCATGGCGTCCGTCCTGCTCGGCCTCGACGGCCGGGACACCCTCGCCGAACTGCGCGAACAGCTCTCCGGTCACGGTCCGCAGGCGGCCGAGTTCGCGGGCGTCCTGCACGGCCTGGCGAGCGCCGGGCTGGTCGAGGAGTCCGTGCCCGTGCCGCACCCCCGGTTGGCCGCGGAGGTGACCGGGTGGGCGTTGCGCACCCGCCGTTGCGCCGTCCGACTGCCCACCGCCCGTGCCGCGCGTTCCGTGGTCGTGCACGGTGAGGGGCGACTCGCGGTGACCGTCGCGGCGCTTCTGGCCGCCTCCGGCGTGGCACACGTTCGAGTGGTCGCACGAGGACGCGTGGGGCCTGAGGACACCGGATCGGGGTACGTCGAATCGGACGTCGGCCGGCCGCGCGCCGAGGCGGCGCAGGACGCCGTGCGGCGGGCGTGCGGGACCGTGCGGCCGGTGGGGCGTGGTGCCGACCTCGTGGTGCTGGCCGACGTGCTGGTGCCCGCGCCGGAACTGCTGCACCAGCTGGTCTCCGACGGCACACCGCACCTGGCCGTGCGGGTCCGGGAGGGTCTGGGCGTGGTGGGGCCGCTGGTCGTGCCCGGTCGCAGCAGTTGCCTGAGGTGCGCCGACCGGCACGAGGCCGACGCGGACCCGGCGTGGCCGATGATCGCCGCGCAGCTGGTCGACCGGGCCCAGCACGCCGACCTGGCGACCGTGACGGCGACGGCGGGCGTGGCGGTCGGGCAGGCGCTGCTGGCCCTCGACCACGCCGAGCCGACCGGTACCAGGCCTCCTACCTGGGACGCGACGCTGGAGGTCGACGCGTTCGCCGGGTTGGTCGAGCACCGGATCGCGCCGGTGCACCCGCGTTGCGAGTGCCGCACCGCGACCTGATCCACCCTCAGGTGGGGCTGTGTAGGTTTTGTGGGAGGGGGGTGGCAGGGGCGGCGACCACTGCGACCACGTGACGGGCGGGAGGAGAATCACCGGGTGAGCGAGATCCCGCGCAAGGCCGTGCAGCGCACCGCCAAGCTGGCCAGCCTCCCGCTCGGGGTGGCGGGCCGGGTGGTGGGCGGCTGGGGCAAGCGCTTGGCAGGCCGCAGCTCCGAGGAGGTCAGCGCCGAGGTGTCGGCGAAGACCGCGGAGCAGGTGTTCGCGGTGCTCGGGCAGCTCAAGGGCGGCGCGATGAAGTTCGGCCAGGCCCTGAGCGTGTTCGAGGCGGCGGTGCCGGACGAGCTGGCCGAGCCGTACCGCGAGGCCCTGACCAAGTTGCAGACGGCCGCGCCGCCGATGCCCGCGCGCACCGTGCACCGCGTGCTGGCCGAGCAGCTCGGCGCGGGGTGGGCGAAGCGGTTCACGTCGTTCGACGACTCACCCGCCGCGTCGGCGAGCATCGGGCAGGTGCACCGGGCGGTGTGGCACGACGGCCGCGACGTGGCGGTGAAGGTGCAGTACCCCGGCGCGGACGAGGCGTTGCAGAGCGACCTGAGGCAGCTGTTGCGGTTCAGCCGCGTGTTGCAGGCGATCATGCCGGGCACGGAGGTCAAGCCGCTGCTGGAGGAGCTGCGGGACCGGTACCTGGAGGAGTTGGACTACCGGACCGAGGCGGCCAACCAGCGGGTCTTCGCCAAGGCGTTCGACGGCGACGAGCGGGTGCTGGTGCCGCGGGTGGTGGCCAGCGCGCCGAAGGTGATGGTCACCGAGTGGACCGACGGCACGCCGCTGTCGAAGATCATCCGGGAGGGTGGGCGCGACGAGCGCGACCAGGCCGGGCAGCTGCTGTCGGAGTTCCACTTCTCCGCGCCCAGCCGGTCGGGGTTGCTGCACGCCGACCCGCACCCCGGCAACTTCATGCTCGGCGCGGACGGCCGGTTGCGCGTGCTGGACTTCGGCGCGGTCGCCCGGCTGCCCGACGGGTTGCCCAAGACTCTCGGCCTGATGACCAGGCTGGCGCTGGACGGCCGGTCGGCGGACCTGGTGGAGCTGCTGCGGTCGGAGCGGTTCATCCGGCCGGGGACCGAGCTGCACGCCGAGGACGTGCTGAACTACCTGGGACCGTTCGTGGAGCCGTTGCGGACGGAGACGTTCCACTTCACCCGCCGGTGGTTGCAGCAGCAGGCGGAGCGCGTGGGCGACCTCCGCAGCCCTGATTCGCAAACGGGAAGGTCGTTGAACCTGCCGCCGCAGTACCTGCTTATCCACAGGGTGACGCTCGGCGCGACGGGCATCCTCTGCCAGCTGGATGCGAACGTGCAGGCCAGGGCCATCGTGGCACGGTGGCAGCCAGGCTTCGACGACTGAGTTGTCCACAGGCAGTCCACTTATCCACAGATCACGAACATCCCGTGGACCGGTCCCCGGAACCCCCGGAAGATCGACCCCATGGACCAAGTGATCAAGACAGCGGACCTGAGGGCGGCCGGCGTCCCCGGCTACGTCATCGACCTCAAGTGCCGCCCCGGCGGGCCGTGGCAGCGCATCCTGCCGGGCGTGCTGCTGCTCAGTCCCGGACCGCCGACCCGCGACCAACGCCTGCGGGCGGCCCTGGCCTACGCGGGCCCGCGCGCGATCGTCACCGGCGTCGACGCCCTGCACGCCCACGGCCTCCCCGCCCTGCCACCCCCACGTCGGGTGCACCTGCTACAACCAGCCACCACCCGCCGCTCCTGCGTCGACCACGTGTTCCTGGAACGCACCACGCGACCACCCGACGTCGTGGTGCAAGCCGGCCTACCACTGGCGGAACCGACCAGAGCCACCCTCGACGCCGCCCGCCACGAGCCGGACGCCCTGCTTCAACACCACCTACTGGCCACAGCCGTCCGCTCGGGCCTGTGCACGCTCGCCGGCCTCACCGCGGAACTGAACGCGGGCGCCAAACGCGGCACCGCCACCCCCCGAACGGCCCTAAAACTCCTCACCGCCCTCCTCCACTGACCCGACCCACCACTCAGGCCCCGCACCGCCACCACCTCCCACCCACAGGCCACCACCACTGACTCACCCACCACCAACTCACCGGCCACCACCCACGGCCCTCACCCACCGCTGCCCACCCACGGGCCACAGCACCGCCGACTCACCCACGGCCCACTCACCCACGGCCGCACCCACCTCTACCCGCCCAGGGGCCGCAGCACTCCTGACTCACCCACCACCGACGGCCGCACGCATTGCCGACTCACCGCACCCACCCACCGCCGACTCACTCATCGCTGCCAGCGGTAACTCACCTGCCGCTCACCGACGGTCGCGGCCGACGCCACCGAATTCCACCGACCGGCCCCGCCCACCTCTACTAGCCCTCACCACCACGAGCCCGCACGACAGGAGGCCAGCCTCGATCTCATCCCACTCACGCTCAGCCCACTCACGCTCAGCCCGCTCGCGGCCGGCCCACGACGAATCCAGCGGCGGTGTGGGCTTAGCCGGACCAGTAATCAGAGGGCAGTTTGCCCTCGATGTCCCTGACGTGCGCCCGCGCGCAGACGTGGCACAACCACTGGTCGACGCCACGTTCGCGCTCCCTCACCCAAGCCAGGAGCTCGGCGGGGTCGGTGACGGACGATCGTGTCCGTCCACAGCGAGCACACGCGTCGGTCACGGCTTGTGGCCCAGGTACACCGTGTTGGCGGTCAGCAGGAACACGTCGTCGCGCAACCCGAGGAAGGAGGGATCCTGTGAGTCCAGCAGCTGCCTGACCGTGCGGCGGTCGGCCGGGTGCAGCAGGTCGCCGACGACCTCGTCGTACCACTTCAGCTGGTCCACGGCCCAGTCGCGCACCGCCTGCTTGGGCGGCGCCGGGTGGTCGATCAGGTAGCTGAACGCGGTCACGTCCACCAGACCGCCCTCGGCGAGCACGAGGTTCCACCCGCCGGGCATGCGAACGGAGCCCGTGGTGTTCTCGCGCATCCGCACGAACCACTGGGCACGCGCCGCGGACAGCCGTTCCTGCAAACCTGGCTCGCCGACGCCCAGGTCGTACGGGAGGAACTTGCCGCTCAACCCGCCCTCGGCGAGCGCCAACCACCCGCCGGGTGCGACGGCCTCGATCAACCGCAACACGGCCGCACGCTGATCAGGGAGGTGATGCACGACGTTGGACGCCCACACCAGCTGGGCGGGCCCGGCGATCTCCACCGGCCGTTCGGTCGCGAGGTCGGCGAGCACCGGCCGGACGCGCACGGTCGCCGTGGTCGTGTCCGTCTCATAGGCGGCGGCCGAGCGGGCGGCGTTCGTGGCGGCGTCCAGCAACTCGGGCACGGCGTCGACCAGCACGACGGTGCCGCCACCGCGCGCGGACAGGGCCTCGACCAGCGCCACGCTCATCCCACCCGCACCGCACCCGATGTCGAGCACGGTCGGCTGATCGGGCAGCGCGCGGACGAGTCTGCGGGCGACCACCCGCCGCGACTCCGCGTCCAGCTCGTCGGCCTGCCGCAGGAAGTTCAGCCGGGACGACCAGTCGATCCCGTCATGGGTATGGGCATGGTTGTGAGAGTGAGCGGCCACACGTCGACGGTACCCAGGGCGCGCCGAACCCTCCCATCGAAATACCACCCGACCTCGCCCAGCGGGGGACGACGCGGGAGACGGCGCAGGCGGGCTGCGCCGGGGACGGATACGGCGAGGGCGCACCACGCCGGGACGGATACGGCGCGGCCCGCCCTCCCCGTCACGGGACGGGGAGGGCGGGCCGTTGCCTGCATCAGAGCGCGCGGGCCTTCAGGACCGCCCGGCGCTGGGCCCAACCGGCCAGCCGACGCCACCTGCGGGCGACGACGAGCCGGTGGGCCAGCCGATGCTGTCGCGCGAATATCTCCGCGTCATGCATTCGTGATCGGGCAAGATTTTCTTCGAGCAGCATGGGGTTCCCCTTGGGGTTGACTTCGATGAGCATCGCTTCGTCTGTGGTGGATCGGTACGTGGTCACGCGGCGGCCTCCTGGTCGTTAGCCCCCCGGACAACGGTCGCGGCGGGCGCCGCGGGAACAACGGGTGCTGCGTCCTTGCGCGGACGTCCACGGGGACGCTTCCGCGCGATCACGGCACCGCGCTCGAAGATCTCGCCGCCCCAGACCCCCCAGGGCTCGTGGCGAGCAAGCGCACCGGCCAAGCACTCCGCGATGACGGGGCAGGTGGCGCAGAACCTCTTCGCCTCCTCCAGCTCCGCCGGCGCGTCGGCGAACCACAGGTCGGGGTTGTTGGTACGGCAAGGAAGTTCCAAGCCGGCGTCGGGCGCGGTGTCGATCAAGGTGGCGACACCCGCCCCGGAGAGCTCCGGCTCGGTGGACAACGTCCCGTTTATGGGGACGGTCGCGGTCAACATCAGGTGGACTCCTGTCAAGGGTGTTGCATGGGGTTGGTCGTGCGAAACGTGGTGCCGATGGAACGGTGGTGCGGGTCGAAAACGGGTTTGAACAGCACGAAGGCCGCGGATCCGGTTACGGGTCCGCGGCCTTCGTGAGCTGGGTGGCCTGACTAGTGCGTCAGGTACTTCGCTCGTGCGCGGACGGCGCAACGTTCTGAGTCGGGACAACGGTCGACGCGTGCGGCGTCGGCACCTGGATCAGCTGAACTCGCTCGGCACCCCACTTGAGGGTGCGGCGATCGCGGGCAGACTTCTCCCCCGCGACATGAGCAGCGCTCGCAGCCAAGACCACCCCGGTCATCAGGTAACCGGGCGTCTCGAAGCACGTGGGAGTGTTCACGATCGGTCACCTCCTCGGGCGGCTCGACTCGACTGCTTGCTCTTGAATCCCCAGCGGGCGCTTCGCGCCCGGCCTCAGCAGGTTATGACTCCGCGCACGACACGTGCAACCGGTTTTTCCAAATACCTGTCGATTGAGTGAAGATTCTGCGTTTGCCCTGCACAGAGCGCCAGGGCACGACCACTCGGACGGACGACACCGCCCGCCGGCGGGTCGCGGGGTCGACACCGCGGGTCAACGCAAGATCAACACCGGCGGGAGGGAAGTTCAACGGCCGCCGCGCACGAGGGCCAGCACGTCGTCGCCGAAGCGGTCGAGCTTTGCCGCGCCGATGCCCGAGATGGACACCAGTCCGGCGACGTCCTCGGGCCGCTGCTCGGCGATCGCGACCAGCGTCGCGTCGGTGAACACCACGTACGCGGGCACCTTGAGCTCGCGCGCCCGGTCCGCCCGCCACGCCCGCAGCTTCGCCAGCAGCTCCTCGTCCAGGTCCGACGGGCACGAGGCGCACCGGCTGAGCTTGATCGCCCGCGCGTCGACCAACGCCGACCCGCACACCCGGCACTGCGGCTTGGGCCGCTTCTGCAGCGGCTCGCGCTTGGCCGTGCGCGACGCCGGGTGGTCGTCCGGCACGAGCCCGTAGAGGAACCGGCTGCGCCGCCGGTAACGACGCCCGCCCGCGGCCCGCGCCAGCGCCCACGACATCCACAGGTGTTCACGGGCGCGCGTCACGCCCACGTACAGCAGCCGGCGCTCTTCCTCGATCGCCGCGTCGTCGCCGTCGGCGTGCTGGATCGGCAACGTGCCCTCGACCAGCCCGACCAGGAACACCGCGTCCCACTCCAGGCCCTTGGCCGCGTGCAGGGACGCGAGCGTGACGCCCTCGACCGTCGGCGGGTGCTGCGCCTCGGCCCGCAGTTCCAGTTCGGCGACGAACTTCGGCAGGTCCGCCGCGTCCACGGTGGTGACCAGCTCCTCGGCCAGTTCGACCAGCGCGAGCAGCGACTCCCACTTCTCCCGCGCCGTCCCGCCGGCGGGCGGCTCGTCGGTGAGGCCGATGCCGGCCAGCACCTCGCGCACCACCTTCGGCAGCTCGCCGGTCGGCTGGTGCGCCGCGGCCGACCGCAGCGCCACCATCGCCTGCCGCACCTCGGCGCGGTGGAAGAACCGCTCGCCGCCGCGCACCTGGTAGGGCACGCCCACCTCGGCCAACGCCTGCTCGAAGACCTCCGACTGGGCGTTGACCCGGTAGAGGATCGCGATCTCGCTGGCCGGCACGCCGTCGTCGTCCAGCAGCGCCTTCACCCGCCGCGCGACGGCCGCGGCCTCCAGCGTCTCGTCGTCGAACTCGGTGAACGTCGGCTCCGGTCCCTCTGGGCGCTGCCCGATCAGCCGCAGCCGTGAGCCCGCGGGCCGGCCGCGCGCCCACTTGATCACCTCGTTGGCCAGGTGCACGACCTGCGGCGTCGACCGGTAGTCGCGTTCCAGCCGCACCACGACGGCCTCGGGGAACCGGCGCGGGAAGTCCAGCAGCGGACGCGGCGAGGCGCCCGCGAACGAGTAGATGGTCTGGTTCGCGTCACCGACCACGGTCAGGTCGTCGCGCTCGCCCAGCCACGCGTCGAGCACGCGCTGCTGGAGCGGCGTGACGTCCTGGTACTCGTCCACCACGAAGCACCGGTACCGGTCGCGGAACTCCTCGGCGACCTCGCCGTGCTCCTCCAGCGCCGCCGCCGTGTGCAGCAGGAGGTCGTCGAAGTCGAGCAGTTGCGCCTGGTTCTTCAGCTCCTCGTAGGTCCGGTAGACCTGCGCGACCTGGTCGGCGGGCGCGGGCGTGTCGCGGCTCGTGCGTCCCGCCGCGGCCGGGTAGTCGTCCGGCGCGACCAGCGACGCCTTGGCCCACTCGATCTCGCCTGCGAGGTCCCGCAGCGAGTCCGACTCGGTGGACAGCCCCGCCCGGTTGGCGGCCTGGGCGACCAGCCGCAGCTTGTTGCGGTCGATCAGCTGCCACTGCTCGCCGCCGACCACGCGCGGCCAGAAGTAGCGCAGCTGCCGCAGCGCGGCGGCGTGGAACGTGCGGGCCTGCGCCCCGTGCACGCCCAGCGCGCGCAACCGGGTCCGCATCTCGCCCGCGGCACGTGCGGTGAACGTGACGGCGAGGACTTGACCAGCGGAAACGTGCCCGCGTTGGACCAGGTGGGCGATGCGGTGGGTGATGGTGCGCGTCTTGCCGGTGCCCGCGCCCGCGAGCACGCAGACCGGACCGCGAGGCGCGTCCACGGCGGCACGCTGTTCCGGGTCCAGTCCCTCCAGCAGCCGGTCCATGCGCTGCATCCTCGCAGAGCGCAGCGAGTACTCCCGTCATGGGGCGACGCGGCGCGCCGTATCCTGGTGGGCATGGCTGGTAAGCAGGACAAGGCGGCCGCCAAGGCGGTCTCCAAGGAAGCGGCGAAGGCCCGGCGCGCGGCATCGAAGGCGAAGCGCGGCCAGATCTTCGAGGCGTTCAAGATGCAGCGCCGCGAGGACAAGGCGCTCGTGCCGTTGATGCTGGCGTGCGTGCTCGGCGCGACGGCCGCGGCGTTCCTGATCGGCCTCATCTGGGACATGCAGTGGGTGCTGCTGCCCATGGGCATCGCGGTGGGCGCGCTGCTCGCGGTCATCGTGTTCGGCCGCCGGGTGCAGAAGTCCGTGTACGCGAAGGCCGACGGCCAGCCGGGCGCCGCGGCGTGGGCGCTGGACAACCTGCGCGGCAAGTGGCGGGTCACCCAGGCCGTCGCGGGGACGACCAGCGGTGACATGGTGCACCGGGTGCTCGGCCGGCCGGGCGTGGTGCTCGTCGCCGAGGGCGCGCCGCACCGGGTCAAGAACCTGCTCGCGCAGGAGAAGAAGCGGGTGGCGCGGGTGATCGGCGAGACGCCGATCTACGACGTCGTCGTGGGCACCGAGGACGGCCAGGTCCCGCTGCGCAGGCTCCAGAGCCACCTGATGAAGCTGCCGCGCAACATCTCGACCGCGCAGGTCGACACGATCGACAACCGACTGGCCGCGCTGGCCAGCCGTGGCGCGGCGTTGCCGAAGGGCCCGATGCCCCAGGGCGCCAAGATGCGCAACGTGCAGCGCGCCATGCGTCGCCGCTGAGTGTCGCCGCATCGCCGCTGACGGTCGTTTCCGCAGCTCAGGCCCGTTCCGACGATCTTCGGAGCGGGCCTGCGGCGTTGCCCGGCCGGAGCCGGCGGGCGTTGTGACCTCGGGCGTAGTGACCTAGCGGGCGTTGACGACGATGGTGCCCGCGGCCTTGTCGTGCAGGCCCCTGCCGTCGGCGTCCCACACCAGGGCGGGGATGACGGGGAAGATCAGCACCGTCCGCAGCGCGGCCCGGGGCAGGCCGACTGCCTGCGCGCCGTCCATCCGCACGACCCGCAGCCCGAACAGCGCGTGACCGGGGGTGAAGCCGAAGAAGCCGACCGCGATGACGGTGATGGCGAACCAGGCCAGCAGGCTCCAGTTCCGCGGCAGGTCGGGCATGGTGAACAGCCCCGCCACGCCACCCGAGAGGGCGAAGTCGACCAGGATGGCGATCGCACGGCGGCCGGTCGACGCGACCGAGCCGACGCCGGACTGCGGCAGGCCGAGTCGTTCGCCACGCCACCGCTGCCCGGTACCGTCACCGGAGTCGGCGCCGGGTTCCAGCGCCGAGCGGGGTCCTGACAGCCACGAACCGGTCCACTTGCTCACCCCACCAGAGTAAGGCCGTGCTCAGCGGGTGAGGAGGCGCGGTCGGGTTGCCCGAGCCGGGCCGCCCGTTAACACTGGCGAAACACGTGGGTGACGGCTGGGCAACACCACGGTCTTAGTTTCGCCACGATGGCAGGCCGCACCACGCAGCGGCGTACAACCACGCCCCCACCGCAGCAGAGGAGTCGACGAGGGTGTTCAAGAATCCCGACGAGGTCCTGAAGTTCATTTCGGACGAGGGCGTGAAGTTCGTCGACGTCCGCTTCAGCGACCTGCCCGGCGTGATGCAGCACTTCACGCTCCCCGCCGCCGCGTTCGACGCCGACGCCATCGCCGAGGGCCTCGCGTTCGACGGTTCGTCGGTCCGCGGCTTCCAGTCGATCCACGAGTCGGACATGCTGCTGCTGCCCGACCTGTACACCGCGCGCCTCGACCCGTTCCGGATCGAGAAGACGCTGATCGTCAACTTCTTCGTGCACGACCCGTTCACGCGTGAGGCCTACAGCCGCGACCCGCGCAACATCGCGCGCAAGGCCGAGCAGTACATCACCGAGTCGGGCATCGCGGACACCGCGTACTTCGGCGCCGAGGCGGAGTTCTACATCTTCGACTCGATCCGCTTCGACACCACCGCGAACGCGTCCTTCCACGAGATCGACTCGATCTCCGGCTGGTGGAACTCCGGCCGTGAGGAAGAGGGCGGCAACCGCGGTTACAAGGTCAAGTACAAGGGCGGCTACTTCCCGGTCACGCCCACCGACCACTACGCGGACCTGCGCGACAAGATGGTGCTCAACATGGAGGCCAACGGCTTCTCCGTGGAGCGCGCGCACCACGAGGTCGGCACCGCCGGGCAGTCCGAGATCAACTACAAGTTCAACACGCTGCTGCACGCCGCGGACGACTTGATGCTGTTCAAGTACATCATCAAGAACACCGCGTGGCAGGCGGGCAAGACCGTGACGTTCATGCCGAAGCCGCTGTTCGGCGACAACGGCTCGGGCATGCACACCCACCAGTCGCTGTGGAAGGACGGCCAGCCGCTGTTCCACGACGAGTCCGGCTACGCGGGCCTGTCGGACACGGCGCGCCACTACATCGGCGGCATCCTGCACCACGCGCCGTCGCTGCTGGCGTTCACCAACCCGACGGTGAACTCCTACCACCGCCTGGTGCCGGGCTACGAGGCCCCGGTGTCGCTGGTCTACTCCCAGCGCAACCGGTCGGCGTGCGTGCGCATCCCGATCACCGGCAACAACCCGAAGGCCAAGCGCATCGAGTTCCGCTGCCCCGACTCGTCGGGCAACCCGTACCTGGCGTTCTCGGCCATGGTGATGGCCGGCCTGGACGGCGTGAAGAACAAGATCGAGCCGCCGGCCCCGATCGACAAGGACCTCTACGAGCTGCCGCCCGAGGAGGCTCGCGACGTCAAGCAGGTGCCGGCGTCCCTGGACGCGGTGCTGGACAACCTCGAAGCGGACCACGAGTTCCTGCTGGAGGGCGGCGTCTTCACGCCGGACGTCATCGACACCTGGATCTCGTTCAAGCGGGAGCAGGAGATCGACCCGCTGCGCCTGCGCCCGAACCCCTACGAGTTCGCGCTCTACTACGACGTGTGATCGACGCGGGGCCGTGAGGCCCTGTTGAGCCTCCACAGGCCGAGGGCCGGGTGACTGATCCAGTCACCCGGCCCTCGGCCTTTCCCGGCGCACGGCCAGGTGTCGGGATCGACGCGGTGCCGGTCAGGTCGACGTCGGGGCGAGTGCACGAGGCCGGGTGTCGACCAGCCCGCCGGACTCGCGGTCGCGGTACTGGACGCGGAGGTACTTGATCTGGGTCGCGGGGATCACGACTCGGGCCCAGCGTTCACCGATGACGTCCTCGACGTGGGCCTCGTCGCCGTCCAACGGCTTGCCGAGGTAGGTCATCGAGACGCCTTCCAGGACTATCTCCCGCTCCTCCGGCACGCCCGACGCGGTGTGGGAGCGGAGGAAGCCGAAGAACGACGTGCCGTCCACGAGGTGCACGTGCACCCACGGCACGCTGCCCGGCGGGCGGTCGCGGCGGAAGACCTGGTGCCACGCGGTCTGCTGCTGCACCGACGTGATCTCGCTCCGGCGGCGGGCCAGCAGCAGGTCCGCCGCCGCGGCCGCGGCGCAAGCGAGCACGAGTTCGGCCACCACGGACGTGATCACGAGCATCAGGTGGGACCGCACGTACGCCGCGCCACCGCCGACCAGGCGGTCCAACCCCACGACGACGTCGACGCCGAACAGCGCGCGCACCGAAGCGCCCGATGCGACGAGCAGTGCGCAGGCGGACAACGTGAACACCAGGCTGCCGAGCGCGACCCTGGACGCTTCGCGGAACGCCGACTCCTTGAAGCCGGCACGCCTGCGTTCCCGCAGCAGCTCGAACACGATGCCGGGTGCGACCAGCGCGAGGAACGACGCCACCGCGCCCAGCGTCTGCGGCACCATCAGCGGGTGTCACCGCGCACCGGCGGCGGTTCACCGGGTTCCGAGTCAAGGTAGGTGAACGGCCCCGTCACGGACACCCGATCGCCTGCTTGCGACCCGGTGGAGGGCGGCGGCCCCAGGTCGTAGTCCTGTTCGTCGAGCGGTTCGTCCTCCGAATCACCGGTCGACAGCAAGTGATCCAACGGTGTGCCCGGCGGCACGTCGTCTCCCATGGCGATGCCCTCCCCTGCCTCCGATGTCGCGCAACGGAGCCGCGCTGTTACTGCACGCTAGAGGAAGCAACCGAGTCGGGCTTGAAGGGATTCCGCGAAGGCGGCAACAAGTCCATCACCGTTCACGGCCTCCTGATCAGGTACCGCGACCGAAGCCCGTCAGCCTGCGCAGCACGGCCAAGCCCTCCGGTGTCCCCGGCCAGAGCTCGGCCACCACCTCGGGCCCCGAGGCGCGGATCACCGAACGCAGCACCCAGCCGACCACGATCGCGTCGTCGGCATATCCCAGCACCGGGATGAAGTCGGGCACCAGGTCGAACGGCAGGGCCAAGTACGCGAGCAGCAGCCACAACCGCACCCGCGCCGAACGGGGCACGCGGTCGTCGCGGGCGAGGCGGGCGACCAGGCGCAGCACGTCCGGCAGCAGGCGCACGGCCTGTGACAGGGCGGCGCCCCGCGGCCGGATCACGAGCAGACCGAGGATCAGCAGGAGCCACAGGCCGAGCAGACCGAGCAACCCCAGCACCACACCCGGGAGGACGTCCACCTACTTGGGGATCGGGACACCGGTCACGGTGACCGCACCGCCGGTCGGCGCGAGCTGGCCGATGATCCCGGCGAACGTCAGCGAGAACGTGCCGCTGTCGGCACCGACCCGCCGGTCGAACTCCAGGAACCCGTTGATGCTGGAGTTCTTCGCGATCGACACCGGCCACCTGCTGGTCGACACCGACGCGCCGTAGTCGCGCTTCACGTCGTCCACCGCCGAGACGGACGCCACCGGCAGGTCCATCTTCGCGGTGCTGGCGTTTATGGCGGTGACGAACACCTTGAGGCGGCCACCCAGGTTCTCCACCTTGGTGACCTCCACCGTGAGCAGCCCGCGCGCCTGCTTCCACGACCCGGTCAGGACCTTGGCGTCGGTACCGGGCGGGATCTCGGCGGACTCCGAGGACGACGCCGACGACCCCGGGGAGGGCTCCGTGCCCACCGCGCCGTCCAGGCCGATGGTGTCGTCCGACGTCGTCGTCTGCGAGGTCGGTACCGTCGAAGAGGTTTCGCGCAGGGTGACGCTCAAGGCGCCGACGCCGACCGTGCCGGCGGTGACCGCCTGGATCACCCCGAGCAGCACCAGCACTCCGAGCACGACCAAGCTGATCTTCAGAGCCGCGCTGCTCTTCTTGCGGTGGGTCTCGTCGTCCATGACGTCCTTCGTCCGGGCGCACGCGTGCGAACGTGAATCTCCCCCAGGAGTGCGGATAGTCTCGACATAAGGAACACCAATAGTCAATGCGCACGGCCCCCAGTTCGACGGTGCGTAGTCCCCGATCACCACGCTGTCGATACCGGTAGGGCTGCCCGTCCCCCTATCGGGGAGGACGGTTAGGGTCACGCCGTGTCTGATGACGTCGCAACCCCCGCCCAGGTGCTGTCCACCAACATCTTCGACTCCGCCGCCGAGGCGATCGAGGCGATCGGCGCCGCCGACGTGCTCGGCCTCGGTGTCCGGGTCTCGAACCGCCTCGTGCAGGACGAGGAGTCCGACGACACGCTCGTGGAGGAGTGGATCGTCGAACTGCTCACCACGGTGCCGACCGTCGACGAGGAGTGAGGCAGCGGAGGGCCCTCGCCCGCGAGGAACAAGGGCGAGGGCCCTCCCACCACCGGGTAACGCAGGTCACACCGTCAGCACGACCTTGCCCCGCACGTGCTTGCCCTCCAGCAGCCGGTGCGCATCGGCGGCCTGCGCCAGCGGGAACGTCTGCTGCACCTCGACCTTCAGCTCACCGGCGCCCGCGTGCCGGGCCAACCACTCCAGGTCGGCCTGCACGGGCTTGGCGTAGGCGTACCGCCCGCCGAGCTCCAGCACGTTGGTATCCACAATGGACACGATCCGGGCCGGGTCGCGCACCAGCGCGGGCGAGTCGTTGAGCGCCGCGCCGCCGACGCAGTCGAACGCCACGTCGACCAGCCCGTCGCCGCCGACCAGCTCGGCCACGTTGTCCACCAGCGCGTCGCCGTAGCCCACCGGCTCCACGCCGAGGGACCGCAGGAAGTCGTGGTTGCGCGGCGACGCCGTGCCGATGACCCGTGCCGCGCCGAGGATCCGCGCCACCTGGACGGCGAGGTGCCCGACACCGCCGGCGGCGGCGTGCACGAGCACCGTGTCGCCCTCGGACACCTCGACCTTGCGCAACGCCTGCAACGCCGTCAGCCCGGTCAACGCGAGCCCGCCCGCCTCCTCGAACGACAACGACGCGGGTTTGTGCGCCAACCCGCGCTCGGTGGCCGCGACCAGCTCCGCGTACGTCCCGTGCTGCACGTGGTCCTTGCGCTGGTAGCCGAACACCTCGTCGCCGACGGCGAACCCGTCCACCGCGGCACCCACGGCACGCACCACCCCGGCCACGTCCCAGCCGGGGATCAGCGGGAAGTGGTGCGGCGTCGACCCCGCCACGTACCCCATGCGCACCAGCCGGTCGACCGGGTTCACCCCGGCGGCACGCACCTCGACCAGCACCTGGTCCAGGGCGATCGGCGGGTCCGGCAGCTCCCGCACCACGAGGACTTCGGCATCTCCGAATTCGTTCTGCGCGATCGCTTTCACGAACCCCAGTGTTCAGGAACCGTAGAAGATGCGCTCGATCACGGCCCGCGCGCGACGCGTCGTGCGCCGGTAGGAGTCCAGGAACCCGCCGGGGTCGCCCGCGTGCCCCATCGCCGAGGCCACCGCGGCCAGGTCGCGCCCGGCCGTGGGCAGCTGGTCACCGGCCTTGCCCTTCACCAGCACGACGGCGTTGCGCGCCTCGGTCGCCATCACCCACGCGTCCATCAGCGCCGACGAGTCGTCCGACGACATCAGCCCGGCCTCCGTGGCGGCACGCAGCCCGCGCACGGTCGAGGGCGTGCGCAGGCCCGGCACCTCGAACGCGTGCTGCAACTGCAGCAGCTGCACGGTCCACTCCACGTCGGCGAGCCCACCGCGACCGAGCTTGGTGTGGGTGGACGGGTCGGCGCCGCGCGGCAGCCGTTCGGCCTCGACGCGGGCCTTGATGCGCCGGATCTCCCGCACCGCGCCGGCGTCCAACCCGCGCGCCGGGTACCGGACCGGGTCGGTCATCTCGATGAACCGCCTGCCCAGCTCCGCGTCACCCGCGATGACCCGGGCCCGCAGCAACGCCTGTGCCTCCCACAGCTCGGCCCACTGCGCGTAGTACGCCCGGTACGAGTCGAGCGTGCGCACCAGCGGCCCCTGCCTGCCCTCCGGCCGCAGGTCGGTGTCCACCTGCAACGGCGGGTCCTGGCTGGGCGCGCTGAGCAGCCGCCGCACCTGCTCGACCACCGATGAGGCGTACCGGGCGGCGTCCGGGTCGCTCACGCCCGGCGCGGGCTCGCACACGAACATCACGTCGGCGTCCGAGCCGTACCCCAGCTCACGCCCACCGAGCCGACCCATGCCGATGACCGCGATCGACGCCGCCCGCTCACCGGCCGACCGCACCACCGCGTCCAACGCCGCCTGCAACACCGCCACCCACACCTCGGACAGCGACACGCACACCGTGCGCAGCGGCACCAGCCCGAGCAGGTCCGCCGACGCCACCCGCAGCAGCTCCTGGCGGCGCAGCGACCGGGCGGCGGTGACCGCGCGGTCCAGGTCGCTGTACCGGGACACGGCGCTGCGCAGCGGGTTGCCGATGGCCATCGGGTCGCGACCGACCAACGCGTCCGTGTCGGCCAGCAGCGGCAGCACCTCCGGCGCGCGCACCAGCAGGTCGGGCACGAGCTTCGACGTGCCCAGCAACGCGGCCAGCCGGTCGACCACCGTGCCCTCGTCCCGCAGCAGCCGCAGGTACCAGGGCGTCTCGGCCAACGCCTCGGACACCTTCCGGTACGCCAGGAGCCCACGATCCGGGTCCGGTGTGGTGGCGAACAGGTCCAGCAGCACCGGCAGCAACGCGGTCTGTATCCGGGCCCGCCGCGACACCCCCTTGGTCAGCGCCTCGATGTGCTTCAACGCGCCGTCCGGTGCGGCGTACCCCAACGCGGCCAGCCGCGCCGCCGCCTGCGAGGTGGTCAACCGCAGCGCCTCGGTGGGCACGTTCGCGACGGCCTGGAGCAGCGGCCGGTAGAACAGCTTCTCGTGCAGCCGGCGCACCTGGTTCGCGCGCTTGCGGAACTCGGCGAGCAGCACCTGGCTCTCCGACAGCCCGCCCTCGCCCGGCAACCCCGACGCGCGCGCCAGCCACCGCAGCGACGCCACGTCGTCGTCGGCCGGGAACAGGTGGGTGCGCAGCATCCGCTGCAACTGCAACCGGTGCTCCAACGTGCGCAGGAACCGGTAGGCACGCCCGAAGTCGGCGGCGTCCGTGCGGCCCACGTACCCGCCGCGCCCCAACGCGGCCAACGCCTGGGTCGTCGTGGAGATCCGCAACTCCTCGTCACCGCGCCCGTGCACGAGTTGCAGCAGCTGCACGGCGAACTCGACGTCCCGCAGCCCGCCCCGACCCAGCTTGAGCTCCCGGTCGGTCAGCCCCACGGGCACGTGGTCCTCGACGCGGCGGCGCATGGCCTGCACGTCGGGCACGAAGTTCTCCCGTTCCGCGGCCGTCCACACCAGGGGGCGCACCACGTCCATGTACCGCTGCCCCAGCTCCTCGTCACCGGCGACCGGCCGGGCCTTGAGCAGCGCCTGGAACTCCCACGTCCGCGCCCACCGCTGGTAGTAGGTGGCGTGGCCGTCCAGGGTGCGCACCAGCGCGCCCGCCTTGCCCTCCGGCCGCAGCGCCGCGTCCACCTCGAAGCACGCCTGGCCCGCGACCTGCATCACCGCGCCCGCCAGCCGGGTCGCCACCGCCAGGTCGCCCTCGCCGACGAACACCACGTCCACGTCGCTGACGTAGTTGAGCTCCCGCGCGCCGCACTTGCCCATCGCGATCACCGCGAGCCGGCACTCGTCCGACCGCGGCACCTGCCGCGCGGCGACGTCCAGCGCGGCCCGCAACGCGGCCACCGCCAGGTCCGACAGCAGGCTGGCCACGTCGTCGTAGTTCACGTACCGCTGCTCGGGCTCGACCACGTGCGCCAGGTCCTCGGCGGCGATCCGGCACAGCAGCGCCCGGTACTCCAGGCGCAACGCCCGCACCGCGTCCGGGCCGGTCAGCCCGTCGACCGCGCCGACCAGCGCCGGCGCGAACGACTCGGCGTCCACCGGCTCGGCGTCGACCAGGCCGTGCCAGCGGTCCGGGTTGGCGACCAGGAAGTCCGACAGCGCGGTGGACGAGCCGAGCACCGCCAGCAGCCGCCCGCGCAACGCCTCGCCGTCCCGCAACGCCTGGTCCAGCTCGGGCCACCGGTCGCCGAGCGCGACGCGCAGCCGGTCGATCCCGCGCAACGCCAGGTCCGGGTCCGGGCTGCGGGACAACGCCACCAGCACCGGCTCGTTGCCCTCGCTGGGCCGACGCCCCTCCCACCAGCCGGCGGCACGCAGGTGCTCGCCGCTGCGCGCCTCGGTGAGGCCGAACCGCGCGGGGGACGTGGGCTGGCGAGCTGGATCGGTCATCGACGAACACCGTAGTCCGCCCGGGAGCCGGAGCGGGGTTCAGCCCGCCACGATCAAGTAGATGCCGAACAACACTACGGTCACGCACGCCAGCAGGCAGGCCACCGCCGCGACCGTCGGCAACGCCGTCGACGCCTGCCGCTCCCGTGCCCCCTCGCGTGCCGACCACGCGCGCAGCCCGCCGGAGAACAGCAGCACCAGCCCCAGGACCACCGCGAGGCTCACCCCGAACACGGCGCCCAACGCCGCCCAGTCGATCTTCACAGCACCACCTTGTGCGTCTCGGCCTGCGCCGCGATCTCGTCCACCACGTGCTCGGGCCGCACCGGCTCACGGCGCGACAGCAGCCAGATCACCAGCGACACCCCGAGGCCGACCACCGCCACGGCCACCACGCCGGCCGTGCCCAGCGACGCGACCTTGCCCGCGAGGGCGCCGACCAGACCCGCCGCCGGCAGCGTCAACCCCCACGCCGCCGCCATCCGGCCCGCCACGCCCCACCGCACGCCGTCCAGCCGGCGCCCCAGGCCCGAGCCCATGATGCCGCCGGACGCGACGTGCGTCGTGGACAGCGCGAACCCCAGGTGCGACGACGCCATGATCACGGTCGCCGCACTGGTCTGCGCGGCGAAGCCCTGCGGCGCCTCGATCGTGGTCAGGCCCGAGCCGAGGGTCTTCGTGATCCGCCAACCGCCCAGGTAGGTGCCCAACGCGATGGCGACCGCCGCGCTCAGGATCACCCAGAGCGGTGGTTCCGCGCCCGGCGCGAGCGTCCCGGCGGTGATCAACGTGAGGGTGATGATGCCCATCGTCTTCTGCGCGTCGTTCGTGCCGTGCGCCAACGACATCAGCGCGGCCGACGCGATCTGGCCCGTCTTGAAACCCCGGTCCGTCACGGACTTGCGCGCGCGTTTCGTCAGCCGGTAGGTCAGGTAGGTGGCCAGCATCGCCACGACGCCCGCCACCAGCGGCGCGGCGATCGCGGGCGCCACGACCTTGTCCACGACCTTCGCGAAGTGCACCGCGTCCGCGCCCGCCGCGATCCAGGTCGCGCCGATGAGACCGCCGAACAGGGCGTGCGACGAGCTCGACGGCAGGCCGACGTACCAGGTCACGAGGTTCCACATGATCGCGCCGATCAACCCGCCGAACACGATCGCGGGCGTGATCCGGGCGTCGTCCACGATGCCGCCGGAGATGGTCTTGGCGACCTCGACCGACAGCAACGCGCCCACGAGGTTCAACACCGCGGAGAACGCCACGGCCGTGCGCGGCCGCAGCGCGCCGGTGGCGATGGAGGTCGCCATCGAGTTCGCGGTGTCGTGGAAGCCGTTGGTGAAGTCGAAGACCAACGCCGTGACGACCACGATGATGACGAGGAGCGAGGCATCCACGCTGATTCCTCCGGCTGGAACGACACAGTCGAAGGTGAACGCTACCTGTCCAGCCAATGAACACTCGCATCAGCGGAGGTTCATCACACCAACGGCAGGCTCCGGTGGATCGTCAGCTCACCCGCCGCGAGGCGCACGAATCGTTCGGCGAACGGCTGCCACACCTCACGGATGTCCTCGTGCCCCTGGGCGAGCCGGTCCGGGTCGAGCGCACCCGCCACGCCGTCGGGGTTGCCGGCGGCCCACTGGAGAACCACCTCCGGGGTGGTCTCGATGTGGAACTGCACGCCGTAGGCGCGATCACCGACCCGGAACGCCTGGTTGGCGCACTTCGGGGAGGACGCGAGCAGCAACGCGGTCGGCGGCAGCAGCGCCACCTCGTCGTAGTGGAACTGGAGCACGTCCGGCGTCCACGGCAGCTCGCCGAACAGCGGGTCACCGCTCGCCGCGTCCCGCTTGGCCACCAGGCCCATCCCGATCTCGGGCCCCTTCGGGTTGCGCCGCACCTGCCCGCCGGTCGCCGCGGCCAGCAGCTGGGCACCGAGGCAGATCGCCAGCAGCGGCACCCTCTTGGCCACCGCGTGCGACAGCAGCTTGCGCACGTCGGCCAGCCACGGGTGCTCCGCGTCGTCCAGCGGACCCATCGCGCCGCCCAGGCACACCACGCCCTGGTAGCCGTCGAGCGAGTCCGGCACCGGCTGCTCGTAGGGCTTCACCACGTCCAGCACCGCCCCGACGGCGGTCATCCAGTCGCCGAGGGGGCCGGGCGGGTCGTCGTGTCCGGGTTGCAGCACGAGAATGCGCGTCACCCGGCCGAGGGTAGTTCAGCAGTCACACGAGATGCGGTGCAGGCTCGCGCCACCCTCCACTGCATCGCCCTCCACTGCATCGCCTTCCACCGGGTAGCCCGACGCGTGCCAGGTCGTGATGCCGCCGGCGAGCCGCTTCACCTTGAACCCGAGCCGTGACAGCTTGAGCGCGCCCTTGGTAGCGGCGTTGCACTCGAAGCTTTCGCAGTAGCAGACGTAGACGAGGTCGCGGTCCCAGTCGGCGGTCGTCGTCTCGTCCACGTCCCAGTGCGGGAGGTTGACCGCGCCGGGGATGCGCAGGCGGGCGAACGCCTCGGGACTGCGCGTCTCGACCAGCCGGAAGCCCTCGGTCGTGCCTGCCCCCAGGTCGCGGACCACGTCGTCCGGGTCGGCCTCGAAGGCCAGCTCGGCGGCGAAGAACGCGGCGGCGGCAGCGGGGTCGGCAGCGGGGAAGCGGAGCGTGTTGGTCATGGGTAAATCGTCGCTGACCAGCGTGTTCTTCCCCATGGAGAACTCCAGGTGTGGCTCGGGTTCGGCTTACGATTCCACGGTGGAACTGGACGATCTGGATTGGAAGTTGTTGGAGCTGCTCCAGTGCGACGGTCGGATGACGTTCACCGAGCTGGCCAAGCGCGTCTCCCTGTCCGCGCCCGCGACCACCGAGCGCGTGCGACGGCTGGAGCAGGCCGGGATCGTCACCGGGTACGTCGCGGTGGTCGACCCGCAGCGGCTCGGGTTGCCGATCGAGGCGATCGTCCGGGTGCGGGTGCGCAGCCTGGACACGCCCCGGTTCCGGGAACGGGTGGTGACCACGGCGCAGGTGCGCGACGCCGACCACGTGACCGGTGACGACTGCTGGCTGCTGCGCGTGGTGTGCCGGTCGATGGTCGAGCTGGAGGAGTTCGTGGAGCAGGCCCAGCGGTACGGCGACACCACCACCTCGCTGGTGTTCTCCTCCCACGCGCGCAACCGGCCCGTGACACGGGAAGTCCTCGGCGGTATCGTTTCTCGATAACATCGATAAACGATATGCGGGGGGCATGTCATGTCGAGGGGTAACCCGTTGGAGCCGTTGACCGGCGTGGTGGGCGCGGCGTTGGCGGTGGGCTTGGGCGCGTTCGGGCTCGCCACGGCGGTGCGGTTGACCATCGGGCTGTTCGACCCGGTCTGCTTCACCGCGAAGTACTGGCCGCACGACACCGCGGGCGTCGGCCTGGCCGCCGGCGTGCGGGTGGACGACGTCGACCGGGTCACGTTGTGCGTCGACGCCCCGGCACCGTGGCAGCACGTGCTGGGCTTCCTGACCGACGGCACCACATCGCTCGCCCAGCTCGCGGCGTTGCTGCTGCTGGTGAAGCTGCTGCGGGACGCCGCGCGCCACGGCATCCACACGGTGGGCACGGCGGCCGGCGTGCACCGGCTCGGGCACTACCTGCTGTGGGTGCTGCCCGCCGCCGCGATGGTCGAGTCGGTCGCGCGGACCACGCTCGTGCACGCCGCCGTCACCTTCGACGCGGGTTTCCTGTCCTTCTTCGGTGACTGGGAAGCACCCTGGTGGGCGGTCATCACCGGTCTCGGGCTGCTGTCGTTGGCGAAGATCATGTGGACGAGCGCGGAGATGCGCGCGGACCTCGAAGGAACCGTGTGAGCGCGCCGCGCAACCCGTTGCAGCCCTTCACCGGGTTCATCCGACTCATGTGGTCGGTGACCACCGTCCTGTCGGCGGTCGCGGTGCTGCTGGTCGCGTTCGCCTCCTACGGCACGTCCGTGTGCTTCACCTCGGAGCTGGGCACGGAGCTGATGGGCACGAAGGTGCGCGGCGACGTCGCCCACGTCAGCGCGGAGTCGTTGCGGATCTGCGTCAGCCGGCCCGACGGCTGGGACCGGGTGCTCGGCCTGGCCGACCTGGTGCTGCCGATGGTGAGCTACGCCCTCCTGCTCTTCCTGCTCATGCGCCTGCTCGAACGCGGCGCCGTCGAGGGCGTCCACACGGTCGTCACCGCGGACCGGTTGCGCCGCCTCGGGTGGTTCGCGCTCGTCGCCGTGCCGGTCGCGACCCTCGGCGAAGCCGCCGCCCAGGTCCGGCTGCTGTCGCAAGTCCTGCCGGACGCCGACCTCCCGTTGCTGACGGGCGAGTGGGACATCCCGTGGTGGGCGGTGGCCACCGGGCTGGGCATGCTGTCCCTTGCGAAGATCATGCGGACCAGTGCGGCGATGCGTGAGGACCTCGAAGGAACCGTGTGACCATCCAGGTGCACCTCGATCGGCTGCTGGCCGAGCGCGGGATGACGTTGACCGAGCTGGCGGACCGCGTGGGCGTGACCGTGGTCAACCTGTCGGTGCTCAAGAACGGGCGGGCCAGGGCGATCCGGTTCAGCACGCTCACCGCGCTGTGCGACGCGCTGGACTGCCAGCCGGGTGACCTGCTCAGCCACCGGCCGGGGTGAACACGAACTCCGCCGAGTCGACCACCGGCCGGAACCCGATCCGCTGGTAGATCGAGTTCGACGTGGGGTTGGCGAGGTCGGTGTAGAGCACGACGTGCTCGGCGCCGTTCTGCTGCGCCCACGAGGCGCACGCCGCGGTGACCGCCGCGCCGTAACCGTGCCTGCGGTGCTCCGGCGGGGTGTAGACCGGGCCGATGCGCGACATGCCGGACGCCGGGGCGTTCGCCGCCGCCCACGCCACCGGCGTGTCACCGTGGTGCCAGATGAGGTGGCCGTTCCCGGCGGCCAGGCTGACGCGCGTCAGCCGCTCCGCGCGTTCGGCGCTGCCCTCGTCGTGGACCTGCGTGGTCGCCTCGACGCTGAAGTCCGAGCGCCAGCGGCTCAGCAGGGGTACGTCGTCCTCCGTCGCCAGTCGCGCGGCGCCGGGGACGTCGGGCGGGACCAGGTCACCGAGCTGGTACAGGCGCAGCGCCATGTGCTCTCGGGCGTTGCACCCCGTGCGGGCGGCCCACGCGACGACGAACGGCTCCACCGACTCCCGAGGACCGTTGACGCCGGGGAGTTCCACGTCACCCGCCAGCGCGTCCGCGACGGCCTCCACCCACCGCGGTCCGACACCGCTGAGCGTCAACGGCCACGGCGGGGTGCGCAGGGCCGCGGCGACCAGGACGCCGTCCTCGAAAACGGTGACCAGCAACGGCGGCTCGTCGTCCGGGTCGGGGTGGTTCAGCCAACGGTTGACCGCCGCGATCGGGATGGTGTGGAACACGGGGTCGGCGTTGTAGAAGTCGCCCGTCAACGCCCAGAACTCGGCTAAGTCGTCATGTCTCGTCACCTCGGCCACGAAACGACCGTAACGCAAAAAGCCTTCAGGGGCACTCGAACCAGTCGAGTGCCCCTGAAGGCTGAAAAATTGTTCGGCGG
>NZ_BAAGTN010000026.1:0-2264 GCF_054781895.1 Saccharothrix stipae
GAGGTCGGTGATCGGGGCGCTGGATGGGACGGGGCAGCAGAAGAAGGGCGAGTCCACCGCGGGTGTCAAACGTCAGCATATGGGCTGCGCGGGTCGGGTGGAGAACGGGATCAACACGGTGCACCTGTCGTATGTGCGCGAAGGTGTCGGGCATGCGTTGATCGGGTTCCGGCAGTGGATCCCCGGCGAGCACATCAGCGATCCGGTGGCGTCGCTGCGCATGGGCCTGCCGCCCGATCTGCGGTTCCGCACCAAGGGGCAGCTGGCTGTCGACATCTGCACCACGACGGCCGGTGACGGGTTCCGACCGGATTTCTACTGCGGGGACGAGGTTTACGGCAACTGCACCGAGTTGCGGACCCACTTCGAGGCCGACGCGCAGGCATACGTGTTGCGGGTGGCGAAGAACCTCCGGATCACGCTGCCCAGCGGCATGGTGCTGTCCTGCGAAATGCTTCGGCCTGGACCAGTCCCAGGTCCGGCTCTGCACCGCGATCGCCCGGCACACCGTGCTCGCCTGCGCCGCCCTCGCTGTCTGCGCCGTCACCGCCGCGTTGCTGCGCGACCACACCGACAGCCAGGCCTCCGAACCCCTGCACCCGGACCAGCCCCCGCCCGCCGATACCGGTCTGATCCCGCTCACCATCCCCGAGATCAAACACCTGATCGCCGAGGCCACCGCCACACCACGACCACCCGGACACACAACCCACTGGGTGAACTGGCGACGCACACACCAAGCACGATCACGCTGGTTCCACAAACGCACCGGACTCGCCCGCACCATCGAGATCACCCGGGTCAGCTACGTAGCGAATGGCGGCGGGTCCATCCCATGGCGGCTGCCGTACCTGGGTGCGCCTCACCGTGGTGGTGAGTCGCGCACCAGTGAAGGCCCGGACCGTTGCCCGGTGGTACCGCGCGTGTCGCCGGTTCGTCAAACACCGCGCACAGCGGATTCGCAGCGAATTCGCGGCTGTCCCGGTGAGACTGCCGCCGTGCTGGACGCCACGATCTGTGTGATCGGCCTCGGGCCGGGAGGGCTGTCCGTCGTGGAGCGGGTATGCGCCGACGCGATCGCGGACGGCACCCGCGTCCGGGTGCACGTGGTCGACCCGCACCTGCACGCCGGCGGGGTGTGGCCCACCGGTCAGCCTGGGGTGCTGATGAACACGGTCGCCTCGCAGGTGAGGGCTGACCTCCGGCTCGTGGCCGACTTGATCACCCAGCTGCGCCTCGATCAGCGTCCTCATCCACACTGTGAACCAGTACGTCCTGAACCCGTTCGGTCCGTCGAACCCGAGGAACCATGCGAGTGAGACAACGCGTCTGCACGCTTCTGGCACTCGCTGCACTGCTCACCCTCGCGACGAGCTGTGCGGCTGGAAGTGGACAGGGGTGCCGGGAGGTGTCGATCGCGGTCGCGGACGTCGCGACCGTCAGTCCGGCGGATCCGGTCGAGCTGACCGCCACGATCCTGGTCGACGGCGCCCCTGTCCCCGGTGCCGACGTGGCGTTCTACGTCCATCACGGTAGCGAGGGGGGCAGAGTCACCGCGAACGCGGAGACGGACGCGGAGGGGGTCGCGACAGTGGTGTATGCCGGGTCCGACGACCTGCCGGCGTTCAGCGACCAGACTGTCAGCGGCTACAGCGCCGCGCTCGTGAGCAGCGAGGGGACGTACTGCCGGTCCCGGAGCGAGATCGCGAGCCTCGACGTGCCGTGCGCCGGGTTCGCCTGCGACGGCCAGTGAGCCCACGGAAGCTTCCCGCAGGCCTCAGGAGCGTCGCACTGTCCCGGACGGCGTATCGCTACGGCCGGCATCTGAGCACGTCGACGAGCTGGGCGATGCGCTGCGTGGTGCACGTGTGCGGGCCGGGCATGCGAGTGAAGCCCGCGCCGGACGGGTTCGTCGGCGGCTCCGAGGAGATCCCCGGCGCCGAGTTCGTCACGCAGACCCCCGTCGAGGCGCGCCTGCCGGTGACCGACATCCGCGCCACCACCGACCCGCTGGTCCTCGGTCTGCCCGACGAGAACGGGTCGTGCATCACCCACCGGATCCCCGACGCGGAGTCGGGTGGCCTCGTCTCCGGTGGGCTCGCCGTCACCGGAAAGCCGTACCGTCTGATCGACGCGACCGGACGGGCACACCCGAGGCGGTTCGCGTTCGGCGTGCCGACCGAACCGGTGCACTGGGGCACCGCGCGGTGGACTCGCCCTTCTTCTGCTGCCCCGTCCCATCCAGCGCCCCGATCACCGACCTC
>NZ_BAAGTN010000027.1:0-180349 GCF_054781895.1 Saccharothrix stipae
AGGCGATCACGCCATAGAAACCGCCCGTGACCAGCGCATACTCAATTGGGCAACAGCGTCCCACAGGGCACCCTGCTCGCCTCGCACCGCGCACTCGTGGCCCGCAGGTGGGACTACTCCTACTCCGCGCGTCGACGCACCGGACGCCCACCGATACGAGCGGCGGTCAAGACGCTCGTGCTGCGACTCGCCAGGGAGGACCCGCGATGGGGTCATCGACGCATCCAGGGCGAACTTGGCCCGACTCGGCCACCACATCGCCCACTCGACCGTCTGGCGGATCCTGCACGACGCGGGTATCGACCCTGCACCACGCCGCACCGGCCCGACCTGGCGGGAGTTCCTCAACGCCCACGCCGAAGGCATCATCGCGGCCGACTTTCTCCACATCGACACCGTGCTCGGTCGAAGGCTCTACGCCCTGACGTTCCTCGAACACGACACAGGCGCCTGCACATCACCGCAGTCACCGCCCACCGACCCAATCCTGGACAACACAGCAAGCCAGGAACCTCACCGCAGACCTCGGAACGCGCAGGGAACTTCTGCGCTTCCTGCTCCCCGACCGCGACGACAAGTACAGCCAGGCCTTCGACGCCGTCTTCCACGCCGCCGACCTCCGCATCGTCAAGAGCGAGCCACAGGCACCGCGGATGAACGCCCAGTGCGAACCAGTCATCGGCACCATCCGACGCGAACTTCTCGACCACACCCTCATCACCTGCGAGAGCCACGCACGCCATGTCCTCAAGGCCTACGAGGACCTCTACAACCGACACCGCCCCCACCAGGCCCGCGACCAACTACCACCCGAGAGACAGCAGCACCCCGCCACAGTGCACGACCTCGACACCCACAGAGTGCTCCGCACCCGCATCCTCGGCGGACTCATCAACGAGTACAGACAAGCCGCCTGACCAGCAGCGATGAATTTTCGAGCGGCACACCTTTTGGGAGCGCGTCATCGCCTGACCCACCGCATGCACAGCCCTCGCCGCGCAAGGGTTGTGACGCGCAGCCGCGGCAGGGATGTGGTGACGAGCGGGGCCCGCTGGGCGCTGCTCCATGGCTGTGTGGTGCCTGAGGGTTGGACGCGGGCTGCCGATCTGCGGTGATCTGCGCCGACGCCACGCGTCAGCGGTCGACACCCGTTCTGGTCACGTCTTCCGCCAGAACCGGAAAAGATACCGCTGGTTGTGGGCGTAGGCGCGTACCCCGTAGTGACCCGCTGGGCCGACGGAGAGCCACTCGGCCTCGTCCTCCACGAGCGGGTTGATCTCGACGTCCCCGCTGTCGAGGGTCAACTCGACCGTTCCGGTCATGCTGTACCCCTCGGCCGTAGCGGGCGGCTCGCCGTCCCAGGACTCGACGGTGACCTCGGCAAAGTCCACACCGGTCCCCGTGACCACAGTGATCGAGTTGCGGCCCGCGAACAGCCAGCCGCTGTTGTAGTCCGGGACAACTTCCTGCGGTCCGCCGTCGTCGAGGAGGTCGAACGAGCGGCGCTCCACCGTCACCTCGGTGGTCACCTCGGCTGTCACTTCGGGCATGGACACCACCTTGCCACGGCCCGCTCCCCCGGGACGAGGAAGCGGGCCGCCGCGCTCAATTGTGGGCCTGGACGGACCCGTTGTCGATCGGTCGGGGCCGGGCGGCGTCGAGGTCGAACGACGCTCCCTTCACGGTGTCGCGGGTGATGACGGTTGTCGGGTGGGGCCCCGCAGCGAGCGGCCACAGCACGAGCCGTAGTGAGTCGGGATCGTCGTAGGCGTAGAGCACGAACCCGTGGGTGCCGCCCTCCATGACGCCCTTGACGGCGATCTTGTCGTCGGGCGTCACCACCAGCCATTCGAGCGAGGCCGATCTGACGTCGCCCACGGTCACCTTGCCGTTGCCCGGCACGGGTCCCTCGTCATGCGGCAGGTACTTCGGGTTGAACTGGAAGTGCGTCCTGCCGGGGTCGCTGTAGTGGCCGCCACCGGTGGCGAAGCCGGCGTCGGGGTCGTAGACGACGACCATGACCTCAGCGGTGTCGCTGCCGCTGTCGTCGTCGGTGACGCTGGTCCGGATCGTGTACATGCCGGGGTGAGCAAACGCGTGACCGGCAGCGCAGGTCAGGTCCTCGCCCTTGTAAGTCGAGGTCGTGCCGTCGTCCCAGTCAGTGACGCAGGTGTGGGTGTCGTTCGCCCCCGGTTCGGTGTAGGCGGCCACAAGGTTCACCGGCGTGCCCACGCGGAACACCTGCCACGGCGTCGGTGCGTGGATGCCGGGGACGTCCGGCGGGGTGTCGGCGGAGGGAACGACCTCCGGCCGGAGCCCTCCCAACCCCGGGCGGACGTTGGACAGCGTGACGATGGCGCTGTCCGAGACCGGGCCGTTGGCGCCGTCGCGGGCGGTCAGCGTGACGGTGAACGTGCCGTCGTCGGTGCAGCTCACGTTGGTCGCCGCAGACGTGGTGGTGCCGAACGAGCAGGTCGCGCCGGGGTCGACGCCGGGCCCTGGGGTGGCCGACCAGCCCAGGGCCAGGGTCGCGCCCTCCGGGTCGGAGGCGGACCCGTTGAGGACGACGGGCCTGCCCTCCAACCCGCTGACGTCCGGGCCCGCGTTCGCGGTCGGCGGCAGGTTGACCGGCGGGGTGCCGCCGTCGCCGTCCGGTTCGTCCTCATCCGGCGGGATCGCCTCGCACACCGCCGGCCCGGACGGTGGCGCGTTGGTGATGCGGACGAAGAAGCCGTCCTGCTGGTAGAGGACCCGGTCATCGCGGTAGTACTTCTTCAGCGCGTTACCCGCGCACCCGTTGTCCGCTTTCAACACGCCTTCAACGGAGAAGTCCCAGTCCTGCAGGGGTGGTTGGCAGCAGGCCGCGCCCTCTGCGGTGGAGGCGAAGGGATACTCGTCGCACTCCTGACCCTTGGAGGTGTCGTAGACGTCCGTCGGCAGCTTGGCGCAGGTGGAGCGCACGGTGTTGCGGTTGGCGGTGTAGCGCGCGTCCGGGTTGGCACGGCTGGCGTTGATCCGGTGTAGCGCGCGGAAGTCGTCCCGGTCGCCCGCGATGAACTTGCCGGGGATGAACTTCGGCCCCTCCGTGCGGGGGTACGTCTTGTGCGGCTGTCCGTCGCGCAGGCAGAAAGGCTCGTCCTGGGCGCACCGGATGTGCTCGGCGACCTCGTCCACAGCCTCCTCGTCGAGCGAGTACTGCAGGTGCGGTGTCACGTCGTCGAACACGCACGCCCCGCGCCGTTTGAGCCCGAAGTAGGCCGCGGAGTCGCAGCGGATGGTGTGGCGGTCGGAGTCGCCGTCGAGCAGGCGCATGTTCCAGCTGTCGATGACATAACCGTTGAACAGCCACTGGTGACGGGTGACCTTGTCGTCACGGGAGCTGCCCGAGCCGTCGGAGGTCACGTCGAAGCGAGTCCAGCGGCCGACCCAGTCCTTGATCTGCTTGCCGGTGTGGGCGGCGTCGTCGTGGCAGACGTTCTCGCCCTGGCACGCGACCCGTTGGTAGAGCGTGGACTCCGGCCGGATGTAGCCCTTCGGAGTCGGCCAGAAGTCGGCGTCGTCACCGCGGAAGAAGACGGTAACGCCCCGGTTGCCGTCGTCGCGCCCGTAGGCGACGGCGGAGTACTTCATGGTCATCGACGCGACCACTCGCGTCCCGGTCGGGCCGGTGGTGAAGCGCTTGGCCTCCAATGTCCAGCGCTGGCACCACAGGAAGCGGTTGTGCACGCGACCGGTGACGGAGTTCGCGCCGTCACTGTCGAGGCACTCCTGGAACTCGGTGCCTTCCGGTTCGGCCGGTGGCCGCCGCGGCGGTGTCGCGGCCGCCGCGGCGACCGAGTCCAGCGCGGACGTGTGCCCGAGTTCCCGGGCCTTCTGCCGCGCCGCCGCGTCGAGATCCCCCTCGGCCGTCGTGGTCACTTGGCGCGGCGCGCCCTTGTCGTCGAAACCGGTGTAGGAGACGGAACCGAAGGTCTGCGGCTCACCGGCTGTGGCGTCCCCCTGGGCGGGCACGGCGACGAGAGTCGCGGTAATTAGGGAGCAGGCGAGGATAAATAATGATCTTCGGATGGCCACGGTGATCATCCCCCCAAAGGTGGATCACAGGTAGTAATACCGACGGCTCGATCATGCCCGCATCGTGATAGTGAGCGCGGGAGAAACATTGGATGTGACTCACATCATAATCGTATTGCGGGGAGGCGCATTCGCGCCGCTATGGAATTTACGACGCCGACAGTAGAACGGTGTGGGGTGCCAGAACTCTGCACTAAGTCGCTGAGCTGCGACGATCGCGCATTCTGGACCTCCAGGGCATGATCGTGAGGTGTGGCGTTACGACTGCTCTACCTGATCGTCGTCCGGCTCGCCGGCTGGCTGACTTTGCTCAGCCGGTCAGCGGCGGCCAAGGACGTGGAACTGCTGGTGCTACGGCACGAGGTCGCGGCGCTGCGCCGGACCAACCCTCGCCCGCCGCTGGACTGGGCCGATCGCGTGGTACTCGCCGCATTGGTGCGCCGACTGCCACGACTGCTGAGGGAGCACCGGTTGGTGACGCCGGGCATCATCCTGCGATGGCACCGACGCCTGGTCGCAAAGAAATGGACCTACCGGACCGGACGCCCACCGGTCGACGACACCGTCGAGGCGCTGATCGAGCGGATGGCGCGGGAGAACACCGGCTGGGACTACCGCCGCATCCAGGCGAGCTGCTCAAACTCGGCCACCGAGTAGCCGCATCAACGCTTCGCCGCGCGCTCAAGCGCCTGCAAGTCCCTACCTGCGCCCCAGCGCGACACCGACACCTCCTGGCGACAGTTCCTGCACACGCAGGCCGCGAGCATGCTGGCCTGCGACTTCTTCCACATCGACTGCGCCATGATGCCCGAACGACGCCGCGCCGAACTCGCCGACACGGTCCGCGAGCTGGACGTGCACGGGCGCGAGGGGAGGCAGGTCGGGGCCGAGGAAGGCGTAGATGGCGTCCTCGATCGCTTCGCGAACTCACGACCGCCCGGCGCGAAGTCACCAAGTTCCGGCTGCTCACAGAGATCCATGGGCGTTGGCTCAGTGCCTTGGCATCGCATCTCGCGTTCGACACGCTAGACCCGTGGGAGGTGCTGCAGGTCACCGAACAGGCTCGGCTCGCTGCTTCTCGCTCGTCGGTGAAGCGAACTCCTACACCCGCGTTGAACGACCTGCTCACCGAGATGCGCTATCTGGCCCGAGAGCTGTCGTTGTCGACTCGGTCGAGCGTCGAGCAGTCGACGCTGCACACCCGACTGGAGCGACTGCGCGTGGATGCCGCGCTGCTGGGCTGGACCGAGAAGTCACCCGACGTTGTGAGCGCGGCCGACCTCCGCCACGCTCTCGGCAATCGGATCCTCGTCAGCTTCACCGTCTCCCGGGACGAACTTTCGGCACTCGTGATCGCCTCCAACGCGGCGCACATCGTGTCGTTGGGCCCGCCAGACGTCACAGCCGAAGCGGCGGCGAGGCTCCGTGCTGACCTCAGCGCTCTCGCGCTGGACGAAGCGCAGCGAGGGCCAGTCGGATCCGTGCTCAGAGCCTCGGCGCAGAAGGCGGCCCGGTGGCTCGACGATGCGTTGGTCAAGCCTTTGGTCGGACTCATCGGTGACCACGACTTGGTGATCCTGCCTGCTTGGGCGTTGCACACGGTGCCGTGGGGGTGCCTTGCCTCGTTGTCGAATCGATCGATCGTCGTGGCTCCATCCGCGACGATGTGGGCCACCCGCGAGCATCCTCGTGACGACGGCCGAGTCGTTGTCGTCGCGGGGCCGCACGCCAGCCCTGACGTGACGCAACTGGTCCACCATCACGCACATGCCGACCTGTTCACAGGTGACCGAGCGACAGGTGCGTCCGTTCTCGCCGCGATGGATGGTGCGCGCTTGGTTCATCTGGCTGTGCACGCTTCAAACCAACACGAGAACACCGCGCTTTCTGCGATCCAGTTGGTCGACCGGGCCGTGTTCGCTCATGAGTTCGTGGAACTGGCCCGCCCACCGGAGATAGTCGTGCTCGACGGCCCAAGCGTCGGCGCGGAGTGGCGGTACGGTCGGCAGCACGAGTTCGGACTGGCGGACGGCCTCTTGAGGGCCGGGGTGCGCACGGTCGTCGTTGCAGCCGGAGACGTCGGCGTGGCCGCCGGAGCGGAAGCAATGCGCGATATCCACACAGCTCTGGCACAAGGAGAATCGCCCGCCCGTGCTGTCGCCGAGGTGAGCAGACGCAACCCGTTCCACCGGCCGTATCTCTGCATCGGATACGGCTGACAGCTCCGAAACGTGCGGACGGCGACAGTCACCGTCAGCGACACCCTGTGCCTGCCGACAACCTCATCCATGCAGGTAGTAGACGTACGAAGCCCGATACCTCGAAGCGCTCACGGGCACGGTTGTCATCCGCCGCGGCATCGACCAGCACGGTATGATGACCGGCTGTGCCGCTCCGACTGGCCTACCTCGGTGTGACCAACGTGTTCGCGTTGCTGCGCCTGCTGCCCATGAGCGACCGGAATAAGGACGTCGAGATCATGGCGCTGCGCCACCAGATCATGGTTCTGGAACGCCAACTCGGAGACGCCCGCCCACGATTCTCCTTCGCCGACCGGGCGTTCCTCGCGGCACTGCTGCACCGACTCCCGGTGCAAGCGCTTCGTCGACTCCGCCTACTGGTACGTCCGGAGACGGTGCTCCGGTGGCACCGAGACCTCCTCGCCCGCCGCCGCCCTATGGGGTGCCAGAATTCTGCGCCTGGACGCTGAGCTGCGGTGATCGCGCACCATGAGCCGTATAGGCATGATCGCGAGGCATTGCGCTACGACGGCTGTACGTGGTCTTCGTCCTGTTGGGTGTCAGAATTCTGCACCGGCGTGCTGAGCTGCGACGATCGCGCACGCTGGGCCTCCAGGGCATGATCGTGAGGTGTGACGTTACGACTGCTGTACCTGATCTTCGTCCGAGTCGGTGCGTGGCTGGTTCTGCTCGGCCGGTCCTCTGCGACCAGGACGTGGAGTTGCTGGTACTGAGGCACGAGGTCGCCATGCTGCGCCGGACCAACCCCCGCCCGCGATTGGACTGGGCTGACCGTGCTGTACTCGCCTTGGTGCACCGACTCCCCGACTGCTGCGCGAGCACCGGTTGGTGACCCCAGGAACCATCCTGCGATGGCATCGAGGCCTGGTCGCGATGAAGTGG
Organism: Saccharothrix stipae; assembly: GCF_054781895.1. Taxonomy (NCBI): domain Bacteria; kingdom Bacillati; phylum Actinomycetota; class Actinomycetes; order Pseudonocardiales; family Pseudonocardiaceae; genus Saccharothrix; species Saccharothrix stipae. The sequence goes on from NZ_BAAGTN010000027.1 coordinate 7,218, forward strand.
ACCTACCCAAACCGCACCGGCAGACCCCCGGTCGGCGACACCATCGAGGCGTTGATCGAACGCATGGCGCGGGAGAACACCGGTTGGGGCTACCGCAGGATCCAGGGCGAACTGCTCAAGCTCGGCCACGGGTGGCCGCCTCAACGGTTTGCCGCGTGCTCAAGCGCCTGCGCATCCCGCCTGCGCCCCAGCGCGACACCGACACCTCCTGGCGACGATTCCTCCGCGCCCAGGCCCGCGAGCACGTTGCCCTGCGACTTCTTCCACGTCGACTGCGCCGTCACCCTCAAACGCGTGTACGTGTTCTTCGTGATGGAAGTAGCCACCCGCTACGTCCACATCTTCGGCATCACCACCCACCCCGATGGCCCCAGGACCACCCAACAGGCCCGCAACCTGTTCATGGACCTCGGCAACCGAGCCGACAGCTTCCGGTTCCTCGTCCGCGATCGAGCCGGTCAGTTCACCGCCTCGTTCGACGAGGTCTTCTCCGCCACCGGCATCCAGGTCGTGAAGATCCCACCACGATGTCCGCGAGCCAACGCCCACGCCGAGCGGTTCGTCGGCCCGTACGACGAGAAGCCGTCGACCGACTGCTCATCCTCAACGAACACCACCTGCAGATAGTGCTGGACCGCTACGCGGCCCACTACAACCACCGCCGGCCACACCGAGCACGCCAGCTCACACCACCACGACCGGACAAGCCAGCAGTAGGGCCGAGCTGCACGTCGATACGTCGCCGACCAGTTCTCGGCGGCCTGATCGACGAGTACGAACCCAGCCGCCTAACCGCAGGTCAAACCGTGTGATCCACTATTGGTACCCCACAGGATGATCGAGGACGGCGTGCCGGAGGTCCTGCAGCACAAGAGGATCGGGCACAAGTTCCGCGGCGTCATGGGCGTCTACTCCCACGTCACCCGCCCGATGATCGACGCGATGCTCGCCGGACTCCAAGCCCGGTGGGAGCAGTATGGGAGCAAAACCCTGTGACCCCTTCGGAGCAGCAAATGTGGTCAAGATCTTTTGCTCCCATTTTGCTCCCACGAACGATCAACGGCCCGCAGACGAAGATCGTCTACGAGCCGTTGACCAGGTAAAACACACTGTGGGCGATACTGGGATCGAACCAGTGACCTCTTCGGTGTGAACGAAGCGCTCTCCCGCTGAGCTAAACGCCCATATTCGGTTCTCACTCCCGCTCTCGCGGTGTGGCCATAGCCTACAACATCATCCCCGCGAACCAAAAATCGGGCTCTGCAACCAGGACCACTCAAGCCCGAACCAGCCACCTACCAGCGCGAACGCGCCGAGCAGCCAGCACGTCACGGCCACCACCAGGCCGGTGGCCGCCAGCACCAACCCCTTCACCAAGAGGTTCTGCCGCTTCAGCCACGCGATCCACGCGTCGTAGTAGCGCTTGGCGAACTTGAGCACCCGGCCCGCCCACTCGAACTCCGTGGCGAGGATCGCGAGACCGGCGAAGACGACCAACCAACCCGGTCCCGGGTACGGGATCATCAACACGCCGGCGACCAGCACCAAGCCACCGACCACGCCCACACCGATGCGGTAGGTCATGTTCAGCGCGGGGTTGCGGCGGAAGCCGCGGCGGTGCCCCGCGCCCTTGTCGGTGTCTTCGCGCTGCTCTGTGCTCATACGCACATCATCGCTCATTCGTGGCTCAGACGGGACCGACCTGGCCCGATGCCAGCACGGTCGACGGCTCCACCGGTGCCGCGCGGCCCTCTTCCAGCGAGATGCCGAAGCCGCGGTGCTGATGTGCGTCCGGCGACCACGTCAGCAGCCGCACGTCCGAATCACCCACCGTGACGTCGAACGTGGCCAACGCCACAGGCTTCTGCGTGCTGGTGCCCCACACGACGTAGATCTGCCGCGTGGCGTCGTTGGCCGGCAGCTTCATCGGCATGATCGCGGCGGCGTCGTCGTCGGACAGCAGCACCGCCAACGCGTCACCCGACGTGTTCTGCAACACAGCCCGGTTCGTCCCCGGGTCGGCCGCGATGCGGAGCGCGCGCTCAAGCTGTTCGGCCCGCACGTCCTGTTGCGCGACCTGATCGCTCAGCCGGTCGAACCGCACGCCCGCGACACCGATCCCGGCGACCACGACGAGCGCCGCGGCCGCCACGAGCAGCTTGCGCCCCCACCCACCGGACCGACGCCGCCTGGACTCCAACAGCACCGGCTCGACCCGTTCCTCGGGCACGTGCACCTGGGGTGTGTCCTCGATCGCGGCCATCAGCCGTGCCCGCAACCGCTCCGGCGGGTCGTACTGGCGGACCGACCCGCCCAGCGCCGCGGTCACCTCCTGGGTGGAGCGGACCGACTCCCGACACCGCGCGCACCCCGGCAGGTGGGCGCGCATCCGCGCTTCCTCGTCCGGTTCGAGCGCGTGCATCGCGAACCCGACCGCGAGCTCTTCCTGAGGGCACGCGTCGTCCCTCCGCTCCCCGGTCACCGCTGTGCTCCCGTCGTCCTGCCCGGCGCGTCGCCGCCGGTCTCCCCTGCCCACACCGAGTGCAGCACCGTGCGCAACCTGCGGATGGCGGCGAACGTGCGCGACTTCACCGTGCCCAGGGGTATGCCGGTCAATGCCGCGACCTCGATCTGCGTGTACCCGCCCAGGTAGGCCAGCGCGATCACCTGCCGCTGGTCGTCGGGCAGCCGTTTCAGCGCCTCCCGCACCTCGGCGCCGACCACGCCCGTCAACGCAGCGTGATCGGCCCCGTCCGCCGGCGCGACGTCGCGCTCCGTGACCTCGTCGGTCAGCGGCACACTTCGTCTACGCTGGGTGTTCTCCCGGCGCACCGCGTCGACCGCGCGGTGGTGCACCACGGTCATCAGCCACGTGCCGAAGCTGCCACGGGTGCGGTCGTAGGCCGCGGGGTTGCGCCACAGCGCCAGGAAGGCCTCCTGGACCACGTCCTCGGCCAGGCCGGGGTCGACGCAGATCCGCCGGGCGAGCGAGTACGCCGGTTTCGCGTACCGGTCGTAGAGTTCACCGAACGCCGTGCGGTCACCGACCGTCACCCGCGCGGCGAGTTCCACGTCAGTGGGACGCCGCTCGGGTTCGCGTCGCGGCGCGGGTGCGTCAGCCACCAGAGAGGTCCTCACGTCCAACATTCGCGCAACAGCCGGTACCGGGTTCAGGTTAAACCCAGCAAGATGGGAGCAGCCGGGGCCCAGTGGACACGGAACGCATCGAGGTGGTCGCCCAGTGGAGTTGCATGGCCCCAATCGGGTGATAAACCACGTAGAGTCGAGCGTTCCTCGCCACATATACGTCACAAGTAGAGAGCTCGGTCGTTCGATTGGCCGGGAAGGGAGAAGAGGGTAACGACGATGCGCAACGACCACGTGACACTCCGCTCAACAGCGGTCTTCGACCTGCTGGCGCCGAGGACTCCGGCCGTGCCGGTGCAGGTGGAGCTTCGCTATGACACGAAAGACCCGTACGCGGTAGTCGCCGCGTTCCGCACCGGCCGTGCCGGTTGGGTGGAGTGGGTGTTCGCCCGCGACCTGCTCGCCGACGGCCTGATCGCCGACGCGGGTGACGGCGACGTCCGAATCCGCCCGGCCGCCGACGACCCCGAGGTCGTGGTGATCGAACTGAGCTCCCCGTCGGGCCACGCCATGTTCGAAGCGTCCGCACAGGAACTGGCCGACTTCCTCGACCGGACCTACGACGTCGTGGTGCCCGGGAACGAGCACCTGTGGGTCGACGTCGACGAGGCCCTGACCCACCTGATCTCCAACGATCTGATGTAAAAGTGCAGGTAGCGGGCCTGCGCAGGGGTCAACGCACCCCCGATTTGATCCCGCTGCGGTGCATGTAATAAAGTTCCTCTCGCACCGGGGAACACCGGAACGACAAGCCCCAAAAGGGCAAAAGTTTCGGGAAATCCACGGGGCATGCGGATGTAGCGCAGTTGGTAGCGCATCACCTTGCCAAGGTGAGGGTCGCGAGTTCGAGTCTCGTCATCCGCTCGGCAGAGGGCCCCTTGGGCTCAGGCCTGACTCCTGGGTGCTAGCCTTCGGGAATCGTGGCGGAGTGGCCGAGTGGCTTAGGCAAGGGCCTGCAAAGCCCTGTACACGGGTTCGATTCCCGTCTCCGCCTCGGACGATTAGCTCAGCGGGAGAGCACTACCTTGACACGGTAGGGGTCACTGGTTCAATCCCAGTATCGTCCACCATCTATAAACGCAGGTCAGACAGCCCGTCGGTGATCTTCACCGGCGGGCTGTTCTGCTGTCGTGGGAGCAAATTGGGAGCAAACGATCATGGAGTGATCGTCGACACCGTATGTGGTCACCCCTCCCGGACCAGTAGGAGCGACCAGCGAACGCTCCCACCGACGCTGCAGACCGGCGAGCATCACGTCCACCATGACCTGCGTCACATGTGAGTATGCCCCGGACCCCTGCCATCCGGTGTCCGAGTCGCTTGCATTGGAGGATCTCCGGCACGCCGTCCTCGATGAGCCACGTCTTGTGCTTATGACGTAGGTCATGGAAGTGCAGACCAGGGTGGATGGGCGCGCACCCTCGGCTCCGATCGCCGTTGACGAGGGGCAGCCAGACCCGCCGCCGGAAGTTCGACCGGCGCAGCAACCCGCCGTCCAGACCGGTGAACACGTGGTCCTGCATCCGGCCAGCCCGATGCTCGGTGAGCAGGTTCACCAGGAACGGCGGCAGGTGCACCGTGCGGACACCGGCCTTCGACTTCGGCGGCCCCAGCTCCAACCGGCCGCCCACCTCGTGCAGCGCCCCCTTGTCCGGGTCAATAGTGATGACCCCGCGGGCCAGGTCCACCCGGCCCCACCGCAGCCCGGCCAGTTCACCCCACCGCAGCCCCGTGTACGCCGCCGTAACGACCAACACGCTGTCCGCGGGCGAACACCGCTGCGCCATCGTCCGCACCTGCCACGGCGAAGCATGAGGCCGCTCGTCATGATCACCGGTGTTGACCCGCAGCCGCCGACACGGGTTCGCCCCGATCAACCCCTCGTCGACCGCCTCACCCAGCAACATCGACAACAGTGTTACGACATCACCCACGGTGCGTTCCGCCAACGACCGGCGCAGCGTCTTGACCCACCCCTTCACCGCGATCCGCGAAATTTCCTTTAACGGCACGTCACCGAACCGCGGCAGCACATGGTTGCGCAGGTGCGAGTCGTACTTCGCCCACGTCGTCGCGCTCACGTCATGGGCGTCCGCCCAGGTAGGTACCCACTCCCCCAGCGGGAGGCTGCCCACCGAGGGGTCCACGAACGTTCCCCGACGCTGATCCGACTCGATGTCCCTCGCCCGACCGACCGCCATCGAACGATCGGTGAACCCGGTCTCCGACCCCAGGGAACCGTCCGGCAACCGGTACCGCACCCGGAAACCCGAACCATGCTTCTCCACCCACGCCATACCCGTCACTCCTCGCCGACGACGAAACCGCGCCCCAGCGGACGCAGCAGGTATGGACGCTCCATAAAGGACCGGTGTCAACCCGTATGTGGTCACCACACCCATCCGAAGCCGAGTGTCCGTCAATCACCGATCCGACATCACCTCCACTACGGAACACAGCAGGACGAACCTTCCGCAGCACAAACGTCGGGTGCTACAGCTTTGACCGGGACCGGGACCGGGACCGGGACCGGCGACCACGAGCGGGACGCGACCCTCCGCTGACGATCGCGCGCAGATCCTCGGCCGAGAACCGAAGATGCTTACCGACGAACGTGCACGGAACCTCACGACGACCCGCCTTGCGTCGAAGCCACGACTCCCGCACCGCCAACAACTCCGCTGCACGCGCCGGCGTGAACACCAACGACTCCCCGCCACCGGTGGCGGGCTCGAGGCTCGTCTCCGTGCCGACACCCCTATCCGAAGCAACCATCGTTCCTCCGCGGAAGCTCAGTGCGCTCGCCACCGACGAGCGCGTCTACCCCTGAACTCCGCGAAAAGGCACCGCAGGGGACATTCGGCACCGCACTCAGCGAACACTTCAACCAAACGGGCTACGTCACTGATCAACGCATCGCCGGCAGATCAGGGGATCGGCTCTCGCCATCTACGCCGCCGAACCCCTTCGGCCTTCGAGCAGGTGTTACACCTGCTCGCGTCCTGGCCGCATGTCACGAGGCCGACATTTCGACCCGGTCGCTGCCAACATCTGACGACCGCCGAGGTGGCCGGCACCGCGCCCGCAGCAGGGAGCTGCCAGCCGCACCCAGGCACGACTGCGGCGATCGACTGGGCGCGCGCGGCGGTGGACAGCATGGACGTCCTCGCACTCAAAGAGGGGGTCTGACTGGGCCAGTCCGTGGACCGGGGCTGTGACGAGGCTGACCGGCTTGCGGTTCCTGATTCACGTTCGGGTCGGCCAACGCCGGACAGCGCGAGCCTGCATCCCATGTCGCTGCGAGCCGAACTCGACATCGCCGATCCCCACAGCCACGGCAAATCTCCCGGATATCGAGACGAGGTTCTTCTCGTTCACCTTCCCCCCGACGGAGCGACACTCACCGCAGCGATCACACCCACCGACGAGCCGGAGCAACTTCGGCCGATCGCAGGGGCACGGCTGCGCAGCCGGGACCTCACCGACCCCGCCCGCCCGACCGAGACGTGGACACGGCAACTGCCGCCGGAAGAGGTTCGCCGATTCGCGTACCGCCCGGACGACGGGCTCTTCGCCGCCTACTCGACCACCAGGACGCTACGGCTACAGCACGTCGACAGGGGCCGGGTCGTGGACGAGCCGGTGATCGCGCGCGTCAGCAGCGGTGGTGGTGGTCCGATGGCCTTCAGCGCCGACGGAACCCGTCTCGTCCTAATCGCACGACCCGTGGCCGACGGGTCACACGAGTGGCGCCCCGAGATCTGGAACCTGACCGACCCACACACCCGTCCGGCAGTCGTACCTGCCAGGCGACGACTCCATCCTCGCCTTCTCAACACTCGCGTTCAGCCCCAACAACGAGACTCTTGCCGTCGTACGACCGGGCGTCGGGGTGGACCTGCGGGAGACCGACCCCGCGAGCATCGCCAAGGACCTCTGCAACGCGGCAGGTAATCCAATCACCCGACGGCAATGGGAGCAGTGCTTGCCGGACCGACCCTACGAGCCTCCGTGTCAATGACCAACCGATCACTCGATCAGCACGGAAGGTGAGGCGCACGGCGGACCCACACGACACGGGCAGGGCCGTGTTCTGGGCGGCTGAATCGGCCTGACGAAATCGGTTCGGCCCAACCAACAGCGCGTCCTGCGGAACGCACTTACCCCAGTCACCGAAACGGCATGACTGAGGTTACGCACGCAACGACCAACACCACTTGACATATCAAAGCAACACAGTGCCACCCCGACGCCCTATGTTGTGACCAACGACAGGTTACGCAACGCCGACAGTGCAACAATAGAAGTAAATATCGCCGCCACAGAGCACTTCAGAGTTACAGAAGTGCTCAGCCCGCAACGCCGTCCGACCGCCCTGCCGTCACCGCCATTGACCTGCGGTTTCACGCCGTTCGGCGCAGTTGAGCGCGCCTCGATGAGCACTTCGGTGTGAATGAAGCCGACATAACGCCTCTGCCAGTAGGAATAGAATTAGCGCGGGAAAAACGCGACTATTGGGAGCCGTTGAATGCGGTCCGACACCGTTGTACGCGTTCTACGGCTCCCAGTTTGCTCCCACGGTCCGCTCCCACGTGTTCGCTGGAACCCTCCCACTGCCGCCCGATGCAACAACCGCCGCCCGGCAGTGCGACGCCAGGCGAGCTCGACTACCTGCTCAACGACACGAGGCCTCCGACGTTAGCGCAGCTAGAGTCTCTGCGCTGACTCCGACACCCCACAGGTTCGAGTGCACAACCCGCCACCGGACCTCTACGCAGGCCGACGTCGAGGACACGGCAGCCTCCCACGGCCGCCGCGCAACGCAATGGACCCGCCGCTGGCCGGTCCGCCCCTACCGGCGCAACACCTGCCTCAACCCGGCGCCCACGCTGACGGCGGATGCGAACACAAGGAGCGAGTCGTGCCCGCCCACATCAAGGGGTCTGCCGACAAGCCCCTCGTCACGATGGACAGGGTGCATATCCGGGACACCCCGCCTCCACTGCAACCGTGAAGCCCGATGAACTCCCGAATCCTCGAACCATGGATTCTTTGGGGATGCAGCCTGACACCTCGGCCCTTCAGGGGCATGCTTGTAGCTCAGCGGCCATGCGTTTCACGCTTCATGATCACGACAGGGGCCGTGCAAGCTCGATCAACTAGATTCGCCGAGGCGATCATCCAACCGCCGCGGTGCCGCAACGTCGCGCTCACTGCCGACAACCGCGCAACCCTGACCCACCACCTGGAGCGGTTAGACGACCTGTTCGGCGCCGCCGAGGCGCTCGCGCCGTACCCGCGACACCGGCTGCGGCGGCGCACCGAGATCGCCAGCACCACCTGGGGTCGTTACGCAGCTGGTGATCACAATCGGTTGTAACCGGCGCACAGCGCCTACCCGGTCGATATCCCTCTCTGGTGCGCTCGAAGCCGCCGCCGCTCAGATGACGTGGGGGTTCCGTTTCCGCGCCAGAACCCATACGTAATACCACTTGTTGTCGCGCAGCGTTCGTATGTTGTTCTCCGTTGCGGCATGGATGATGCCCCATAGACTCCCGCTCGCACCAGCGGTGGCGATCGCCGCCTGCATCGCGGGTCCGTACACGGCGACGAGCACCGCGCCGACGGTCCCGATCGCGGCGCCGGAGACGGCTACGGCCCGCTTGCGCTTCACCTTCGTCATCTCGGACTGAACGGCCCGGATCTCCTCCTTGATCTGGAGTCCGTGCTTGACGAGCTCGCGTTCCGACTGAACGGCGTCAAGGGCATCGTCCATGTCGTTGAATGTCAGCCGGAGAAAGTCTCGAAACGCTGCGTAGGAGGCGAACTCCTGCGTGGTGATGTCGCTGAAGTCGCGGAGGTCGACGCCATCGACGAACGGGAGGTCGACTGTCAGCATAGGCCGCACCAGACGGCTTTTCAGCGGGCTGGCACCGGAGGCGTCCACAGCCCTGCGATCCCTGATCAGATAGTCGACGCCCGGGTAAGGCTGGTGAGCGTACAGGTGCTTTTTGTCGAGCTGATAGCCCGAACGCACAGAACCAGAGGCCGATCCGGTCGCGTAGCAGGGCAGATACCAGGCCAGCCCCGCCTTGAGCAGCGACTCAGCACTCAGAATCCACTCGCCCAGATGCGTCAGCTTCGGGCAGTACATGCCGTACCACTCCTCACTGAGCCACACGGTGTCATCAAGTCCGTCCAAGTGGTTGCTGTATATTTCGCCCATTTGGTCCCCGTCCAGGATGAAGTCCTCATACCTGTCACGCTCGCTCCTCGCCCACCGCGTGTGATTCTTCTGCACACCAAGGGCGTGAAACTGTCCCGAAACAGTGTGCGTCAGAAGGAGCGTGTCCGAAATCAACGTGGCGCGCTTGGTGATGGTATGGAAGTCCTGGCCGGTGTGGTCGGTCGCCAACGCAACGGTGAACGTCTCGCTCTTGAGCTTCTGCTCGTCGACCACCGCGGCGTTCCGGCGACTCCACATGGCCCGGCCGTACGCCTCGGCAACCCGACCCGGCGACATGCGGTGTACCCGACTGGACCTGAAAAACCTTCGCATGTGCTTGGCGACAACTTCGTTCTGCACAACCTGTCGACGACCGAACATGAATACAGCGTATAGACAGCGGGGCCATAGGATCGAGATCACCCGCGCGCTGGGGCTGTGCCTGCCGATAACTCCATCCATGCAGGTTGAAGCCGTGCGTAGCGTGAGGGGCCGAGGTGCTCGTGAGTACGACTGCAGGTCCGCAGCGCCCTAGGCTGACACGGCATGATGACCGACCGTGCTGCTCCGACTGGCCTACCTGAGCGTGACCAACGCGTTCGCGTTGCTGCGCCTGCTGCCCATGAGCGACCAGGAATAAGGACATGGAGATCCTTGCGCTGCGCCACCAGATCACGATCCTGGAACGCCAACTCGGAGACGCCCGCCCACAGTTCTCCCCCGCCGACCGGGCATTCCTCGCGGCACTGCTGCACCGACTCCCGATGCAAGCGCTTCGTCGACTCCGACTACTGGTGCGCCCGGAGACGGCGCTCTGGTGGCATCGAGACCTCCTCGCCCACCGCCACGCAGCCACATCCCCTCCACGAGTCCCGTCCGACCACGGACCATCCGCTCGATCCGCCTCCTGGTGCTGCGCCTGGCACGGAAGAATTCGACCTGGGGCTACCGCCGCTTCCACGGCGAACTCCTCGTACTCGGCATCAAGGTCGCCGTATCCACCGTCTGGCAGATCCTCCAAGACGCCGGGAGCGACCGACACACGAACGCACCACGACGACCTGGTCAGCCTTCCTCTGCTCCCAAGCCGACGCGCTCCTGGCCTGCGACTTCTTCGAGACCACCACCCTCAGCGGTACCCGCCTATACGTGCTCGCGGTGATCGAGCACGCCAGCCGCCGGATCCACGTGCTCGGCGCCACCGCGTACCCGACCGCCTCCTGGGTCACCCAAGCCGCCACGAACCTCGCCATGGATCTCGAGGACGCGGGTAGTTCCGCGCGGTTCGTGATCCGCGACCGCGACGGCAAGTATCCCCGCCCTGTTCGACGCCGTCCTCACCGACGCCGGCATCCAGATCGTCTTCAGCGGCGTCCGGATACCGCGGATGAACGCGATCATGGAACGCTGGATCCGCAGCTGCCGCCGCGAACTCCTCGACCGCACCCTCATCTGGACCAACCGCACCTACTCCACACCCTGCGCGGATACGAGAAGTACTACAACGCCCACCGACCCCACCAAGGCATCACCAACGCACGACCACTACGCCGACTGACCAGCACGGACGACGTTTCGGCAGGCACACGCACCTGTTCGCCCCACGAGCGGAATCTTCCGCGCGCCATCCGAGGCCCGGTCTGGGCCGCCTCCTGCGTCGGTGGCGTCGGCTCCCGATCGTTGATCCGGTACGGTGGCACCGCGACCTCCTCGCGCGCCGCCACGCCGCCAGGTCCCGCCCCAAGTGGCCCGGCCGTCCACGGACCAACCGCTCGAACCGGCACCTGGTGTTGCGTCTGGCACGCGAAAATCCTGCCTGGCTACCGCCGTGTCCACGGATAACTCCTCGTACTCGGCATCAAGGCCACAACCTCCGCTGTCTGACAGATCAGTTGGCACGGCATCCTGGGGACGACATTCTCGGCAAGCGCACCGCCACGGTGGTTGCGCTGAGCACCAGACGGGCGCGTTGCACCCCGTGCCCGTCGCACAGGCTCCTGATGCGGGCCGCAACGCGCGCGTGGTGTCGGCGGTTCCTCGTCGCGCCGGCGGACGCCTGGTGACACCGAAGCCCGGTTACCGAAACCCGATCGAGTGAAGCTCCCAGTGGATGGGCGCGATGTCGTGACGCTCGTCCGTACCGTTGGGATCCTTACTCCGGTATGGGGGCGTCATGTCCGGTTCGCTGGCTGACCGTGACCTGCGGGCATTGGTGGCGGTGATCGAAGATGCGCGGAGGGACGAGCCGGGTCCCGCTGTGCCGTGGGCGCTGCTCGACGGTCTGATGGGCTTGATCCGCTCGGACCACGTCGGGCTGGTGGAACTCGATGTCGTCGGTCACCGGGCGTTGACCGAGCAGTTCGTCCACGAGGGGGCCGCACCGCTGGTCAGGTTGGCGCTGGACGACGAGACGCCCGAGTCCTCGGAGCCGGCCGAGGACGAGTTCTTCTGGCGGCACATGTGGAGTTTCATCGCCCCGATCGATCCTCATCGCACCGGGGAGTTCCAGGGTGTGTTCCGCTGGACGGACCTCTACACCCCGACGGAACTGCGCGACCAGCCGCTGTACGCGGAGTTCTTCGCGCCGGAACTCAAGCACGCCATGGCCGCCTGCCTGCCCGCCGCACCCGGACGCACCCGCAGGGTGTTGTTCCGCCGCTACAGCGGCCGGGACTTCAGCGACCGCGACAAGCTCATCCTGGAGCTGCTCCGGCCACACCTCTACGAGGTCTATCTCCACGCTCGACGCGGCAGGGAAGGGGCGCCGCGGCTCACCACCCGGGAATGGCAGGTGCTGGAGTTGGCGGCGCAGGGCCACAGCAACGCCGACATCGCCCGGTTGTTGTTCGTGTCGCTGAGCACGGTCCGCAAGCACATGGAGCACATCTTCGACCGGACCGGAGTCCGGACGCGCAGCGCGGCGGTCGCACGGATGATGCCGTGGACCGCCGCCGCACGACGCCGCTGACGGATCGGAGGGCCGGCAACGGCTCCGGCTCACTCTTCGAACTGGCAGGCTACGCGTTCGCCAGGCTTCGCGGGCACCGTCGCGGTGATCCGCATCCGGTTGTTGGCCTCGTCCCGTTCGGCGACCTCCCCGGCGGGGTCCACGGTGACAACGACGACCGCCTTGTGCCCCAGGACGACCGGGATCGTGAAGGACGACGGACCGATCGCCGACCGGTAGGCCACCGCTGTGCCGGTGTCCCCGCGTGCCGCGACGCCCACCTTCGACGTGCCGATCTTCGCGCCGTCGTGCACGAGCAGGAACTTCACCCGGACCTGATGGCGCCCGCCCGCCTTGACGAGTTCGCAACCGGCTCCCCGGGCCGAGGGGGCGAGGTCCGCTTGTCGGATTGGTGCCTGTCCTTCCACCGCCAGGTACGACGGCGGTCCCGCGAGGTTCTGGTTGACGACCAGCCTCGCCCGCCTGGTGCCGGCCTCGGACGGCGCGAACCCGATCCGGAGGAGGCACTTCTCGCCGGGCGCGAACTGCCGGTGTTCACACTGCCCCCGGTGTTCGAACTCCTGTGCCGCCGGCCCGTCGAAGCCGATCTTGTCGATCCGCAACGGTGAGGTGCCGGTGCTGCGGATGGTCACCGGATCCGGACACCCGGCGGGTGTGCAGGTGAGCGGCCCGGCGGGGACCACCTCGATACCGGGCGCGCCCGCCTCGGCGGCGGAGCCACGCACCACGGGCGGGTCGCGGTCGACCACCGCGGCCACGCCGGGAAGCGACGGAACCAGGTCCTCCAGCGCCCGCACCTTCCGAGCGGTCGCGAGTCCACTGTAGACGACCAGGATCGCCGCCACCGTGACCGCGATTCCCACAGTCGCCCGCAACCGCCAGTACGCGCCCGCGGCTCCGACCAACTGCGGGAGCACGGCACCGAGAACCAACCCCGCCAGGTTCCAGTACCCGGACGCGGAACCCTGCGGCACATGCTGCACCGCATCGGTGACCACCGCGCCGCAAACACTTCCCACCGCGGCCAACCCGGCAGCGATGCCCACGTGTGCCCCTTCACCGGCCGTGCGGACGGCGGCCGGGGAGGGATTGTGGTGTCTTTGGCCGACCATGACGATCAGCAGCCGTTCAGCTTGGCCATGACGAGTTTGGTGATGGCTTCCTTCGTGAAGCCGGCCAGCTTGTCCTTGGCCTGGTCCCACCAGGGTTGGCTGTCCGGCCAGCCGATGTCGCACCCAACGGTCCGGTCGAAGTGGATCAGAACACCCGGCACGGTGGCCGTGCAGGCCTTCGCGTTGTGGATGGCGAGCCGCTCGCCGGTACCGACCGGTCCGCCGCGGGGTCCGCCCAACAGCGTCCATTCGAAGACCGGTGTTACGGACCAGCCGAGGTTGATGCCGACGGTGCGTTCCTCGTAGCGCAGGTACGACGGCGCGATGCCGTAGCCCAGCGCGATCCGCTCGCCGTACTTGACCGGACCGGTGTCGGCTCCGTGCCGGGTGAAGAACCACCGGGACACCTTGAGCCGGGTGGCCGGCTCGGCGTCGTCGGTCCAGCCGAGGTTGATGCCGAAGGTCTGCTTCTCCCACCGGAGGTACTTGCGCGGCGGGCTGCCCTTGAGGCTGTAGTTGCGGGCGGAACCCTCCGCGAAGTTCCGCTGCGGCAGCACGGGCACCGCCGGTCCCGACCCGATCGACCAGATCTTGTACGACTGGGCGAGCTTCGTGATCACGTCGTCTACATTCGAGGTGTTCGTCATGTCCACAGCGTGCGTTCCAGCAGGCACGGTCAGGTATTCGCCTTCAGGCGTATTTCCATGGACTCACAGAACATGAAACCGGCTCGACAATCATGCCTGGTCGGCAGGGTGTGCCACTGCATTCCCGGACACCGTCGGACGGCGTAGCGTGGACCGCAGGGGGTGGTGGCCTATGACCGCGACTCTTTCCGACTGGGACCTGCGCCGTCTCGTGTCGGTCATCGAGGACGGGCGCCGCGACGAGCCGAACCGGGCGATGCCCTGGGCCGCGCTGGACGGACTGCTCGGTCTCGTCCCCTGTGACACCGTCGGCTTCACCGAGTTCGACGAGCCCAACAAGGTCATCCTCACCGAGCAGTTCCTCGACCGCCCCGGCGAGCGCACCCTGGATCTCGACAACCGAGCACCCCACCACCCGTATACTGGTCGCACTACCAGGACTTCCTGCCGTGCAGCTACGCGGAGCACGCTGGCGATCTCAGGCGGGTCGTCCTGCTGTCGGACTTCTACACGCGTGCCGAACTGGCCAACACGCCCTTCGTCGCCGAGGTATGGGACGGCCACGGCCCCTGTGCCTGCCGATAACCTCATCCATGCAGGTAGAGGACGCGCGGCACCCAGGGCATCGAGGGGGCTCAGGGTCACGGTTGCCATCCGCCGTGGTGTCGGCCAGCACGGCATGATGATCGGCTGTGCTGCTCCGACTGGCCTACCTCGGCGTGACCAACACGTTCGCGCTGCTGCGCCTGCTGCCCCTGAGCGACCGGGACAAGGACACGGAGATCCTGGCGCTGCGCCACCAGATCATGGTCCTGCAACGCCAACTCGGAGACACCCGACCACGGTTCTCCCCCGCCGACCGGGCCATCCTCGCGGCACTGCTGCACCGACTCCCGACGCACGCACTTCGTCGACTCCGCCTACTGGTCCGCCCGGAGACAGTGCTGCGATGGCACCGAGACCTCCTCGCCCGCCGCCACGCAGCCCGATCCCGCCCCAAGCGGCCCGGCCGACCACGGACCATCCGCTCGATCCGACTCCTGGTACTACGCCTAACGCGCGAGAACCCCACCTGGGGCTACCGCCGCATCCACGGCGAACTACTCGTACTCGGCATCACAGTCGCAGCCTCCACCGTCTGGCAGATCCTCAAAGACGCCGGGGTCGACCCGGCACCAGAACGCGCCTCCACGACCTGGTCGGCCTTCCTCCGCTCCCAAACCGACGCGATCCTGGCCTGCGACTTCTTCGAGACCACCACCCTGAGCGGCACCCTGTGCCTGCCGATAACCCCATCCATGCTGGTGAGAGGCGTGAGCAGGATAAGGTCCAGGGATAGCCCATGAGGTGCTCGTGCTCCACGGCCTCGTCGACTGACGCGGCATGATCACCGGCTGTGCTGCTCCGACTGGCCTACCTGAGCGTGACCAACGCCTTCGCGCTGCTGCGCCTGCTGCCCATCAGCGACCGGGACAAGAACGTGGAGATCCTGGCGCTACGGCACCAGATCACGATCCTGGAACGCGAACTGGGCAAGGGCCGTCCGCGGTTCTCCCCCAGCGACCGGGCGTTCCTCGCAGCATTGCTGCACCGACTTCCCGTCGCCACGCTTCGTGGGCTCCGACTGCTGGTCCGTCCGGAGACGGTGCTGCGGTGGCACCGGGGCCTCATCGCCCGCCGCCACGCGTGTGCCTGCCGATAACTACATCCATGCAGGTTGAAGCCGTGTACAGCTTGTAGGGCCGAAGTACTTGTGGGCGCAGCCGCAGGTCCACCGCGCCGTCCGCCAACACGGCATGATGACCGGCTGTGCTGCTCCGACTGGCCTACCTCGGCGTGACCAACGCCTTCGCGCTACTGCGCCTACTGCGCATGAGCAACCGGGACAAGGACACGGAAATCCTGGCGCTACGCCACCAGATCATGGTTCTGGAACGCCAACTGGGCAACGCCCGTCCGCGGTTCTCCCCCGGCGACCGCGCGTTCCTCGCGGCACTGCTGCACCGACTCCCGGCCGCCACGCTCCATCGGCTCCGGCTACTGGTGCGGCCGGAGACGGTACTGCGCTGGCACCGACACCTCCTCGCCCACCGCCACGCAGTCGAGTCCCGCCCCAAACGACCCGGCCGACCACGAACCGTCCGCTCTATCCGGCTCCTGGTGCTGCGCCTGGCACGGGAGAACCCCACGTGGGGCTACCGCCGCATCCACGGAGAACTCCTCGTGCTCGGCATCAAGGTCGCAGCCTCCACCGTCTGGCAGATCCTCAAAGACGCCGGAGTCGACCCGGCACCCGAACGCACCTCGACGACCTGGTCGGCCTTCCTCCGCTCGCAGGCCGACGCGCTCCTAGCCTGCGACTTCTTCGAGACCACCACCCTGAACGGCACCCGACTGTACGTACTCGCGGTCATCGAACACGCCAGCCGCCGAATCAGGGTCCTGGGCGCCACCGCACACCCCACCGCATCCTGGGTCACCCAAGCCGCCAGAAACCTCGCCATGGACCTCGACGACGCAGGCAGCACCGCACGATTCCTGATCCGCGACCGCGACGGGAAGTTCCCCACCCTGTTCGACGCCCTCCTCGCCGACGCGGAGATCCAGGTCGTCCTCAGCGGAGTCCGCATCCCCCGCATGAACGCGATCATGGAACGCTGGATCCACAGCTGCCGCCGCGAACTACTCGACCGCACCCTCATCCGGAACCAACAGCACCTACTCCACGCACTACGCCAGTACGGGCACTTTTACAACACCCACCGACCCACCAAGGCATCGCCAACGCCCGACCGCTACAACCGCTGCCACCAGCCGTCACCAATCAAGCAGCGGTCACCCGACTCGACATCCGCCGTCGGCAACGACTGGGCGGCATCCTCAACGAGTACCACCACGCAGCCTGACCTGCACGGATGACGTTTTCGGCAGGTACACCGTCTAAGCCCGCGTCGCGGATGAGCTATCTGTGTCAGCGCCGCTCCATTCGGGCGACAATGTCGCGGCCGACTGGTCGGCTACCGAAAGTGAACTATGTCGGTTATTAGTCATTTGTAAGCAATTCCAACCGCTTGAGTTGTTCATGGACTCGCCCTACATCATCGGTTCTCTGCTGCGCGCCATACATCTGGACGGCTTCCAGCCATGCCTGGCGCGCCTGCTCGTGTTTGCCAAGCGCTGCCTGAGTTAGGCCGATGTTGGCAAGTGTATCTGCGGTGGCATATGAGTGGTCGAGCTTGCGATACAGGACCAGAGCCTGGCGGTACCTCTGTAGGGCCTGCTCGTAGTATCCTGTGTTGTGGTCGATGTCAGCTAGCTGTTTGAGAGCGTCAGCCTCGCCGTCCTGGTGACTGTTACTACGGGAGATTGCTAATGCTTCCTGGCAACGCTGGCGTGCTTCGCCATAGTCACCGATGTGCATGGCGATTCTGCCCATCTGGTTGAGAGTATCCGCCTGCCTAACTGGATTAGAGACCATGCCGTAAAGCTGAAGCGCGCGGGTTGCGTGGTTCAGTGCAGGTCGGTAGTCCCCTTGTTGTCCCAACGTGTCGGCAAGAGTTCGGTGTACGTGGGCCTGGCTGACGCGATCTCCATGTTGACGCGCCAAGGTGAGCGCCTGTTCCAGGTGCTCGACCGCTTTGCCGAGTCGCTTTTCCCTCAAGTAGGCGACCCCGAGAAGACGGTAGGCGAGAGTTCGAGCTTTGTGGTCGCCACTGCGGTTCGCAGAGATCAATCCTGCTTGCCATACCTCACGATTGCTCCGGCGGTGACCCCGCCGCCAGTGAAAGAGATCGAGCGTCCAAGCCAATTGCCATACAATGGTATGCCGGTCGCTTTCCGCAGCGACCTTCTGGGCGGCCAACACGCAATGATGCTCAGCATCGAACCAGGCCATGGCTGCCGTGCTGTCGGCCAGAGGGTAGGGGAGACATGCTGGTGTTGCGGGTTCGAGTCGTATGGGCTGACGATGAGGATCCAGATGCCTGGTGCCCAAGTGGGCGGTGTGTAGGTAGAAGTCTACGACTCGCCGCAATGCTGCCGTCCTTACGCTGTCAGATAGCAGTTGCCGTGCCTTCTCGGCGGCGTAATGACGGATCAAGTCGTGCATCGAGTAGCGGCCGCGGGGGTTGCGATTGATCAGCGATGCTTCTTCTAGACTCCGTAACACTTGTCGTGTGCGGATCGAGGGTAGGCCGGTGAGGGTGATTGCGGCAGGCAGACCGATGTCGGGGCCGGGTGCGATCCCGAGAAGTCCGAACACGGATCGCTGGTCAACTGTTAGGGTCTGATAGGACCAGGACAACACGGTCGACAGGCTAGTATGCGGGTCGTCCTCCTCCAGGGCGTCGAGACGCGATTCAGCTAGTTCCATAACAAGTTCCGACAGGCGGACGTCGGAGTAGGCGCCGGCCCGGCCGGCGACAATGCCGAGCGCCAGTGGAAAAGCCCCACACAATCTTATTAAATCCCGCACAGACCTCGGTTCAGTTGCTATTCGGGGCGCGCCTAGACGTCGCGTCAAGAAAGCATGGGCCTCATCGTCTCGCAGCGTGCCGAGCGTTAGGTGTTGAGCGCCGTACCGGGTGCTCAACCCAAGAAGAGCCTTGCGACTGGTCACCACAACGACTGACAAACCTTGGCCCGGCAGCAGAGGCACGACTTGTTCCATGTTGGCAGCGTTATCTAGCAAGATCAGCATCTGCTTCTGGGCGACGATGCTGCGGAACAGTCCTGCCTGAGCTTGCAGGTTGTCCGGGATGCGGGTGGGTTCGACTCCCAACGCATTCAGGAACCCGTGTAAAGCCACCTCGGGTGCCATCGGCGCACTGTCTGGGCTAAATCCGCGTAAATCCACGAATAGCTGTCCATCGGGGAATTGTGATTGCCGCATGTGGGCCCAGTGCACGGCTAGCCAGGTCTTGCCGATACCTCCAGCCCCACCGATAATTGATATCGACACAATAGAGTTGGTTTGCGGTGCCTGCGGCGTAGGTTTGATCGGTTCGACCTCTTCGGGCGGCGCGGTCGAAGAGACGGCCGACGGGATGCGCAACAGATCGTCTAGTTCATTCAATTGCTCAACGCGGCCCGCGAACGCGTCTGGCCTAGGCGGTAGCTGTCGCGGTACGACCGGACGGGGTCCTGAATGGAAGTGTAGTCCACCGTGTACCGCGCCGGCCTGCACCACGACGCTGGTCGTCGAGTCCGCGGAAACTTCATTGCGGATCGTAGTGACTTCATGCGGAACGATCTCTTCCCGCTTTGTCACTGCGGACACCTCCACAAGCCGCGCATTGACAGAAGTCGTCACGGTAGGCCTGTACCGGTACCGTTCCGACCTCAAGTAGGTTAGCGTAAGTTCCTCGCCCGGCCCTGGACACTTCACAAGAGTGATTGAGGCGTACGGCGTGACTAGTGCTGCGTGTGCCGCTCGAAAAGTCATCGCCGCTGGTAGAGCGAGGCACCACCGTCTTGGGACCATGGCCAGGTGATCGTGTCCCTGCTGTACAAGGCGACCCGGAAGCTGCTGTCCATCCCGTCGGTGCTCCTCCGAAGCGAGGCGGCGAAGAACGCCGAACTGCTCGTACTGCGGCACGAGAACGCCGTACTCCGTCGGCAACTCGCAGGTCGGGCCCGCTACGAGCCCGCGGATCGGCTCTGGTTCGCCGCCCTGTCCGGGTTGGTGGATCGTCACCGGTGGCGGGAGGTCTTTCCGGTTACACCGGGCACCCTGCTCGCCTGGCACCGCAGACTCATGGCTCGTAAGTGGGACTACTCCGCCCGTCGACGCACCGGACGCCCACCGACCCGAGCCGCAACCAAGAGGCTCGTACTGCAGCTCGCCAAGGAGAACTCCCGATGGGGTCATCGGCGGATCCAGGGCGAACTTGCCCGTCTCGGACACCGGATCGACTACTCGACGGTCTGGCGGATCCTGCACGACGCGGGCATCGACCCGGCACCACGCCGTGATGGCCCGACCTGGCGACAGTTCCTCACCGCCCAGACCCAGGGCATCATCGCGGCGGACTTCCTCCACCTCGACACCGTGCTCGGCACACGCCTGTATGCACTCGCGTTCCTCGAACACGGCACCAGACGCCTGCACATCACCGGCGTCACCGCCCACCCAACCCAGGTATGGACCACGCAACAGGCCAGGAACCTCGCCGCCGACCTCGGACACCGGACGGAGTCACTCCGATTCCTGCTCCGCGACCGCGACGGCAAGTACGGCCAGGCGTTCGACGCCGTCTTCCTGGCCGACGACCTGCGCATCATCAAGAGCGCGCCACAGGCGCCCCGGATGAACGCCCACTGCGAACGGGTCATCGGCACCATCAGACGCGAACTCCTCGACCACATCCTCATCACCGGCGAGAGCCACGCACGACAAGTCCTCAAGACCTACGAAGACCACTACAACCGACACCGCCCCCACCAAGCCCGAGACCAGCTACCACCCGAAGCTCAGCAACACCCCGCCGCGGTACACGACCTCGACACCCACAAAGTGCTCCGCACCCGCATCCTCGGCGGCCTCATCAACGAATACAAAGAAGCCGCCTGACCAGCAGCGATGACTTTTCGAGCGGCACAGGATCCGGGTGGCGTCGGCGACCCACAACCGGTCCGGCGCGGGTGCGCTGAAGTCCCGGTTCACCCGATCGGGCGCCGGTGCGGCCCGTGGATCCCGCCTTGTCGACGAAGCACGCCACTGTTTGCGCAGGAACGCGCCCTGCAGACCGACTTGGCGCATCAGCCGCTCGACCCGCTTGCGCGACACGCGGATGCCCCGGCGGCGCAGCACCTGGTGCACCCGCGGACTGCCGTAGGTCCCGCCCGAGGCGACGTGGATGTCGCTGATCTCGGTCGTGATCGCCCGGTCGTCGCGCTCGCGGCGGGAGGGTTCGGCCTGGCGGGCCACCCAGCCGCGGTAGGTGGAGGAGGCGATGCCCAGGACCCGGAGGACGAACTCGACCCCGAAGCGGTCGCGAAGCTGCTCGACGAGCTTCACGACCGTCGCCGGGTCGGGTCGAGTTCCGCCGCGAAAAACGCGGACGCGGACTTGAGGATCTCGTTGGCCCGCTTGAGTTCCGCGTTCTCCTTGCGCAGCCGGCGCAGCTCCTCGGACTCGGTCGCGGTGGGCCGGTCGCCGCGTTCGCCGCGGTCGGCCTCGTCCTGCCGGATCCAGTTCCGCAACGCCTCCGGGTGCACGCCCAGCTGCTCGGCCAGGCGCCGGATCACCGGTTTGGGATCCGACTCCCGGTACAACCGGACCGCACGGGCCCGCAACTCGTCGGGGTACTTCTTCGGTCGTGCCACGGACGACTCCCTTCAGGCCCTATCGGACCATGCCTGGAAAGCCATCGAGCTACCGGGGGAACGGGTCTGCTGCACGAGTAGGTGACAGTGGTAGTCACGCAGCCTGGCTGGCTGGCGTGGTCATGATTGTTTCGTATTCGATGGGGGTCAACCTGCCGAGGCGGGCTTGGCGTCTGCGGCGGTGGTAGGTGCGTTCGATCCAGGTCACGATCGCGATCCGGAGCTCGTCGCGGGTGTGCCAGGCGCGCCGGTCGAGAACGTTGTTCTGCAGCAACGCGAAGAAGCTCTCCATGGCGGCGTTGTCACCCGCCGCGCCCATCCTGCCCATCGAGCCGGCCAGCCCGTGGCGTCCGTGAAGTCGCGACGGACCAGGTCGTCGTGGACCGGCGGACCGGCCTTCTTCCCATTGCGGCCGCGTTTCTTGCCGAAGGCACTCCACCAGCCCATGGACGAGCAGATCCGCCACGCGGTCCGATCCGCCATCGACAGGCCGACGTCGCGCGCCTCGTCGGCCAGGAACCGGTATCCGAACTCCGGGTCGTCGCGGTGGGCGTCGAACAACGCGTTCGCCCGATACGCCTTGACCAGTTCGGCATCGGCGACCGGCCGGGCACGCCACCGGTAGTACGGCTGTCGAGCGATGTTCAAGACCCGGCACGTCACCGCGACGGGGATCCCGTCGGCGGCGAGCTCGTTCACGAGCGGGTAGAGCCTTTTCCCGGCAGGTTCGCCTGCGACAAGTACGCGGTCGCGCGGCGCAGGACCTCGTTCTCCTGCTCCAGCAGCTTGATCCGCTTGCGCGCCTCGCGCAGCTCGGCCGAGTCGTTCCTGCTCACACCGGGTTTGATGCCCTCGTCGGTGTCGGCCTGGCGCAGCCACTTGAACAAGGTCATCGGGTGGACCCCGAAGTCCTTGGCGATCTGCTCGACGGTCACGCCGGGCTCACGGTCACGGGCGACCCGCACGACATCGTCGCGGAACTCCCGGGGGTAGGGCTTGGGCACAGCGACATCCTCCCAGCTCGCCATCACGGCAAGCCGACTCAGATGTCACCAATCCGTGCAGCAGACCCAACCTCAGTTGCCGGGTGTCACGCGGCTACTGGCGGACGGCGGGAGTCGTCGTGTGCTGTATCGCCGCATTGACCGGGTGGGCTTCGCCGGGTTCCCGCCGCGGCGCAGACTATGGCCGCCGATACCTGTAGAACAACCACATGGCGGATTTCGCAGGGATGCTCTCGCGTGTGGCCACCCGGCGAGGGCTGGACGCGCGAGCGTTGGCGCAGGCCGTTGGCGTGCCGGACACGGAGCTGACGGCGGTGTTCGGCGGGGCGCAACCGTCTGCGTCACTGCTGCGCCGGCTCGCGCCAGTGTTCGGGCTGCACGCATCGGACTTGTTCCTGGTCGCTGGGGTCACGGTGCCCGATGACCTGGCGCCCGCGGGGCGTCATACGGGAGTCGAGTCGCTGGTGTGGGACCTGGTCTACCTACCGCAGGTTGGGCGGCGTGTGCATGAGTTGCTGCGGACGATGGTCGGGCAGGCGGGCACGCAACCAACTGGTGAGCTGGAGTACGACAAATGGTTCATGCCCGGCTTCGGTGCCGTGCTGCTTCGCTTGTTCGGCAACCGGAATATGGGCGTGAGTGCCGCTGTCAAGGTGCTGTACATGCTGGCCGGGTTTGGCCCGTGGTCTGCCTCGACGCTGAACATAGTGGGCAGAGGACGCAAGGTGCCTGGCGATCTGGTGGCCGCGTCTGCGGTCGTGCTCGGCATCCCGGCTGGTGACCTGGCCGCATTGGCCGGCGTGCAACTGCCCGAGCAGGCCAGGCCGACGGACCCTGCGGCATCCGAGGCCAGCGAGTTGATCTGGGAGGCCCGCAGCATACCGGGTCCGCAGATGGCCCAGCTGGTCGAGCAGTCGCACATCATTCGACATGAATACGATGACGTAGTGCCACCCAGCCTGGTGTGTCACTGCTCCTTGTTTCATGGACCGAGGACGTGGACACCGCCGACAACGCCCTGAACTGCAGTATCGGTTTGAGGCCCGGTACGGGCTCATCTGGTAGCCACCGAAGTACGGGTACGCGATCACCCGATGGCGCGTACCGCCGTCGCCAGCCTGCTCGTACCCGATGTAACTGGCCATCGTCGCATCGGTTCACCTGTCCAAGATGACCACGTGGCTGACGTTATCGTGCGCGGCAGATCAGCACGCCCGACTCGGTCCGCTCGACCGCAACCCCGGACAAGTGCGGCAGCAGCGCGTCCAACCAATGACGATCACACGCCGACCCTGATCGCAAACTCTCGATCAGCACGGACCGCCAGGTCGACGAAGTTGATCACGCAACCACTGACAGAGCCGTGAAGAATCTCCATGGGCGGCCACTTACCGCCCCGTAGATGGCCAGCGATCTCCCCGCTGGTGGCCGGACGCGATCACCCTGGGCCGGATGGGATCGGTGTACCGAGACCTGGGCAAGCTGTCGGAGTCGCTGGACCACCTCGAACGCTCGGTAGAGCTGCGGAAGCGGATCGGCGACCGCCACGGCGAGGGGTTCGGCTTGCACAGCCTGGCGCTGACCCGGACTGCACTGGGCGACCACCAGGAGGTGGTCCGGTTGCTGCACGAGTCGATCCTCGCCCACCAGGAGGTGGGGAACCTGCTCGGTGAGGCGGATGTCCAGGCCAGCTTGGGCGACATCCTGCGTTCGATGGACGAGATCCCGGCCGCGGTTGCCGCTTGGCGACGTGCCGCGGAGATCTACGACACGATCGGAAGCCCTCAAGCAGCCGCGATCCGCGCAGACCTCCAAGCATTGACCGTCCCCGAAGATCCGTGATCGACTGGGAATCCCGGCCCGGCTCGGCAGCCCGTGGGCGAACTGCCCGGCAACGTCCGCCGGGCGCTCGACCCGAAGCAGAACACCCGGCTGCCCTCGCCCGCCGCCACGCGGCCAAATCCCGCCCCAAACGGCCCGGCCGACCACGAACCATCCGCTCGATCCGCCTCCTGGTACTGCACCTGGCACGGGAGAACCCCACCTGGGGCTACCGCCGCACCCACGGCGAACTCCTCGAAACCTCCGGTTCCTCATCCGATACCGAGCCAGCCAGTTCAGCACCCTATTCGACACAGTCCTCGCCGACGCCGGCATCAAGGTCGTGAAGACACCACCACAGTGCCCACGAGCCAACCTGACGGTGGAGTTCGGCACCCCCATGCACGACGGGCTGGTCGCGGTCCTTGCGGCACGGTCGCATGGCGCGGTCCGCCGCGCGCGGCACCGCGTGGTCACCGCTATGCGCACCAAGCTGCGACGTCGCTGGGCCGATTACGAACGACCCGCACTCGCCGCCCTTGGGGCGTGGTGCCAACGAAACACCAACGGCTCGCTGCGCCAGTACTTTCTCAAGGGCAGCGGCCCTGCCGTCCGCACGACGCGCACCGCCCCGGCACGGGCCCGCACTGCGGACGTCTCGCTGCTCGGCAGCTTGATCACCGTCGACGAGAATGTCACCGGCGCGGTCACCACGCGGGCGCGTCGAGCTGGTGAACCTGCAGATCAACGGGATCCCCGTTCGTCAACCCCGCGGTCGACCTCAGCAGAATTCGACGCCGGTGGGTCCGGGGCAGGCCGCGAGCGCCCAGGCGTCGGAGGTCAGGTCACCGGCCGAGGACGTGACGGTCGCCGTGACGTAGCGGTCGGTCCGGGTGGTGTTCACCACCACGGTGCAGGTCGACGACGTGGACGTGCAGGACGACGGCAGAGGGGCGCCGCTCAGCGACCACGAGTAGGTGGCGCCGGGAGTCGGCGACTGCACCCGGAATTGGATGGTGGAGCTGTACGACGGACGTGGCGAGACGCAGGAGCCGCTGTAGACGGGCGGATAGGTCCAGTAGGGGTAGATCGTGCACTCCAGGCCGGCAGCCTGGTTACCGACCAGGGAATCGGCCCGGCCGGCCGCCTGAGCCGTCGAGGGCAGGGTGACGAGGGATAAGACTCCGACGATGGCCACGAGGGCGTACGACAGTCTCCGCACGAGTTTCGACTCCTTCGGGTGATGTGAGCCGGAACAGCCGTATCCAGCATCACCGGTCAGGGTGAACCGGAACAGCGACCGAACGGTGCGACCTCGGTCATCCGGGTGGCGGTGCAGCTCGCGTAGCTTGGTGGCCGACGCGCCATCCGTCTCTTCGACGAGTACCACGTACGCGTCGATCCGGGCGATGGCCGCGTCGTTCGGGTTCTTCCGGCGGACCGTCACGGCCGCCGTGCGCACGTTCGAGCGCGAGTTCCGGGACGCCGAGCGCGGTGCCACTATGGCGGCCATATCGGTGGGCCTGACCGTGGCCATTTCGCTCCGCGCTGTGCCTGCCGATGACTCCATTCATGCAGGTGAGAAGCGCGGGCAGGACACGAGCCCGGGATGGGCCGCGGGGTGCTCGTGTTCCACGGGCTCGTCGGCTCGCACGGCGTCTGGGGGGGACGGGGCGTACCGGCCGTCGACCAATCGGGTGGGCCGAGCGGCTGAACGGGCGACTTGTGCGTCATATGACTCGAAACGTGCGTGGGTTGGTCCGTACAACTGCGTTCACCGGGTCTCATCGTGGGGTGAACGATCGCTGCAGGTAGCTGGATCTGGGTGCGGTTCGGCCGTGAGGAGTCGTGATGCAGAGGCGACCGGTCGGCGATGTGAGCGTGAAGATCGGAGGGGACGCCCACGGTCCGGTGGCGGCCGGTGTCGGCCATGTGATCCATGTGAATGGCCCCGAGCGGGACGCGGCGGTTGGGCCGGAAGCGGGTCGGCGGCCCGATCTGCTGGCGGCGCATCGGGTTGTGGTGACCACGGACGTCCAGAGGTCGAGCTCGCGAAACAACGTCGGGCAGCGACGTATGCGCCGGGCGCTGGAGGAGTGCGTCCATGCGGGGGCTGCGGCGCTCGGGGTGGTTGGGGACAGTCTCGAGGTGGTCGACCGCGGTGACGGCGTGCAGGTGGTGATGCCGGAGGCGGTCACGCTGGTCGACGTCCTCGACACGTTCGTCGAGGCGGTCGCGAAGGCGTTGCGGGAGCACAACGCGGCAGCCAGTAACGCCTACCGGATCGTCCTGCGGGCCGCGGTGCACGTGGGTTACGTCGATCGGGTGGGTGGTGAGTGGTCGGGCACCCCGTTGGTGCACGCCGCACGCCTGGTGGACGCGCCCGAAGTGAAGCGCTCGCTCGAAGAGGCCGGCGACGCGTGCCTGGCGCTGGTGGTGTCGGACGCGGTGAAGCGCGTGGTGAACGAGGGCTACTGCCGGATCGGGCCCGCCGGTTATCGCCATGTGGCGGTGGTCGTCAAGGAGACCTCGTGCGATGCCTGGTGGCGGTTGCTGTAACGGGACCTCCGACGCCGGGTTTCCCATGTCACGAGGAGGAAGCGGGCAGTGAGCCGGATGCCGGACGACCTCGGACGGCCAGGCGAGCACGAAGGCGACAGTCGCCACGTGGACGTCGGCGGGAGCACCGACGGACCGGTGGTCGCGGGCGACTACAACTTGGTGATCAACGCGCGTGACGGGTCCTCCGTCACGGTCGGCATGGTGGAGCGGGATCGACCCGAGCCAGTGCGCCGGGATCGGATCCCTTCTCCTCCCCGGCGCACGCGGGAGCCGCTGACCGACCGCCTGTCACACTCCGGACAGGTCGAGCCTTCCAGTAGGGGGCGGGTGGAGATCCGGCTGTTGGACGGTGTCGGGATTCGCAGTGACGAGGGCGAACACAAGCTGCAAACAAGAACGCAGGAGTGCATGCTGGCCGTGTTGGCCTTGTCCCCGGGCAAACCGGTCAGCGTTGGGATGCTGATCGACTGTCTGTGGTCGCCAGACAACCCGGAACGCAAACAGGCCAAGAATCCTGAGTCCACCATCCGGACCTATGCCAAGCGCATCCGGAGTGCCCTCATCCGCGCGGGTGGCAGTGGCTCCTGGCTGGACAGCAGCTCACGTCCTGGGTTCTTCATGCTCGCGATCGACCCAATGCTGGTGGATTATCACCAGTTCCTGTTCTTGGCCGACGCTGCTCAAAAGGCCCGTGACCCAGACAGGTTTGACGAGGCGTTCGCCCTGTGGCGGGGCGCCCCGCTGGCCGGAGTTGGCGGTGATTGGGCCGACCGCCGCCGCCAGGACATGGTCACCCGGCACCGAACGGTCAAAGAGCACCACCTGCAAGCCTTGCTGGACAGCGGCCACGCCGACCGGGTGCTGCAAGAGTTGCACGTCCTGGTCGAGCACCACCCGACCGACGAGTTCTTACTCCTCGGTGTCCGCGCCCTGTCCGCACTCGGACGCCACATCGATGTTCCCGCCTGGATCGACCGCCTTACCGCCCTGATGCGCCAGGTCTACGGCGCCGAGCCCTCCGCGGGCACACTTGATCAAGCCCGCCACGCGACCGCCGCAATCCACCAGCACTCACCACCCGCACCCACGTTCACCGGCCACCAAGCCGCACCGAACGTCGTCCATGGCAGTCCTACGGTCGTGGTTCACGGCTACACCAGCTCTCCCGTGCTGGCGGGCCCCGCCGCGGTGTCGGTGGAGAACGCCGTCCGGGAGCACCGGCAGGTGACAGACCGGGTGTTGAGCGAGGGGTTCACCGGGCGGACATGGGTGCTCGCGGAGATCGACAAACGTCTGGCCGAGATGTCCGGTGGCTACGTCTGGGTCGAGGGGGACGCCGGGGTGGGGAAGACGGCGTTGGCGGCGTTCCTGGTGCTGGAGCGGGGGTGGGTGGGGCACTTCACCGGGGTGAGCAGGGGCGCGACGGTGCGTGTCGGGTTGCAGAACTTGGTTGGCCAGTTGGTGCGGCGGTGGACACTGGCGGACATCGCGCCGAGCGCGATGGTGCCGGAGTGGGCGTTCACCCCGGAGGGGTTCGACGTGGTTCTCCACGCGGCGGCCCAGCGTGCGCGGGCAGCGGGGAGCCCGTTGGTGTTGGTCGTCGACGGGGCGGACGAGGCGGAGATCGACGGGCAGCCGTGGGGGCTGCCGTCCGCGCTGCCGGACGGGGTCTTCGTGGTGGGCACCTATCGCACCGGCCACCCGCCGCCGCGCACCGGCGGCAACCAGGCCGTGGTGCGGCTGGCGGCCGATGATCCGCGTAACCGCCTCGACGTCGAGGCGCACCTGCGTGCGGTGCTGCCGCCGGAGCTTGCCGGCGAGGAGGTCCTGACCGCGCTGTCGGACCGGTGCCAGGGCGTCTGGGTGTACTTGCGCTACGCCGTCGAGGAACTGCGGAACGGGGTTCGCGACGTGCGAGACCTCGCCACTCTGCCCTCAGGCCTGTCCCGCTACTACACCGACACCGTGGACCGCTGGAGCCGGAGTCCGGACTGGGACGTAGGGCTGCTGCGGCTCTTGGGCGTCGTCGCCGTGATCGGAGAGCCGCTCGACGCCGCCGACCTCGCGTTGCTGACCGACGCCGATGAGACCGCGGTCCGGCGCTGGTGCCACAGCACCCTTCGGCCGTTCCTCGCCGCGGAGCGCGCGGGGCAGACGGCCCGCAGGTTCGCCGTCCACCACACCAGCCTGCGGGAGTTCCTGAACGGCCGCCCTCTGGACGACCTCGGGTCCGAGCAGGACTGGCACTGGAGCGAGACCCTTGGTGTGGCGGCGGCGACCGCACGTCACCGGATCGTCGACCACCACCTCGCCAGGTTCGGCGGACTCGACGCCGGGTTGCCGCGGCTGGCCGCCGACCTCGACCTGCTGACCGCGGGGTCGGCGTACGCGGTGCGACACCTGGCGGGCCACATGCTCGACGCCGGGCGGATCGAGGACCTCTGCCGGCTCCTCACCGCCGAGGGCCGGACGGGCAACCTGTGGTTCGCTGCCCACGAGCACGCCGACGCCGTCGACGACTACCTCGCCGACATCTCCGCCCTGTGGGCGCGGCTCGCACGCCGAACCGATGAGGCGCTGGCCGCGGGCAGACCCGCGCCGACGCTGGTGGAGGAGGCACGGTGCGCGCTCGCGGCCTCCTCGATCACCAGCCTCACCGCGAACATCCCGGCCGACCTGGTTGTCGCCTTGGTGAAGGCCGGGATGTGGACGCCGCAGCGGGCGGTCGCGCACGCCCGCAGGCTGCACGCCCCGCCTGCCAGGGCGCTGTTGCTCGCCGCGCTGGTCCCGCTCCTGCCGGATCACCTTCGTCCTCCGGCGGTGGCGTGGGCGCTGGCCGCTGCCCGTGATCCCGTCACCCACATCACCGGCGACGTGCTGACCCGGATCGCGCCGCACCTGACGGACGTGGCCGACGCGGTGTCGGTCGCGTCCCGGGTAAGGCACGGCGGATGGCGTGCCGCGGCGCAGGCGGCGATCGCGCGACGCCTGGACGGGCAGTCCAGGCGGAACCTGCTCCGGGACGCGCTGGACTCGGCGATGTCCGTTGCCGGTGAGCACGATCGCGCGGAGGCCGTCCGGCGGATCCTGCCGGATCTGCCCGATGACCTGGTCGATGACGCGGTGTCCGCCGCAGCCGGAACCACCCCGCCGCGCGAGGTGCCGCGGCCGCGGATCGGTGCGCTGCTGAAGAGCACCACCGCGGACGGCAGCGAACTCGCCCGGGTTAACGAAATCGTTGCTCTCATCCCGACAAGTTCCGGGGACGATCTCGCCGAGGTGCTGGCCGCCGCGACGGGGATCTCCGACCTCGACGCCCGGGCCATCCTGCTGACGGCGGTCGCGGCCCGGCTGCCCGTCGGCGAACGGCCACCGGTGCTCGCCGCCGCGCTGACCGCGGCCCGCACCATCACCACCGCCCCCGCCGACCCCGACCTCGACGAGGCCTTCGCAGCGGCCAACCGCCGGACCCGCGCCGGCGTGCTGGCTGGGTACGCGTTGCCCGACGAGCGCACCACCGCCGTGGGACACAGGCCTCCCCCGCCGCTCGTCCGCACGCTGTCCGAGATCCTGGCGATGGACGACCCGTTCCGCAGAGCTCGCGCGTTGGCTTCGGCCGCACCGGGTCTGACCGTCGCCGAGGTGGATGTGGCGCTTTCCGCCGCGGAACTTCTCCCCGAGGAGGCTCGGACGCGGGCGCTCACCGGCCTGGTGCCCGTCCTCGGCTCCGCTTCTCAGCTGGCACGGGCCGCGGCGGCGGCACCGAGCCGGGACCGTGGGCTGCTGGTCGCGGTGGTGACTCGCGCCGCGGCGGTCCTGCGAGGCCCGGACCTGGTCGTCCTGCTTCGCCGCACGATGCGGTCGGTCAGTCGGACGACTTGCCTCGCGCTTCTGGACCTGGCCGCCCCGAGGCTGGCGGAGCTCGCCGGTCCCGGGTTTCGCGACAGCCTGGCCGAGGCGGTCGACGACGCGCGGCGCTGGTGGCCGTGAGAGGAGCAGAACTCCTGACTCGGCGAGAGGTCGCGCGGGCGGCACCGGCAGATGGATGCTGCGAGCCGGCCTCAGGAATACCTCGTGGATGTCGTCGCGGATTCCATCGGACCCGTGGGCAGCGGAATCAGCGCTGAAGAGGTCAACACCCGGGTGATCGGCGACCTTATTCCAAGATCCCCTTTTCGGATCCGGAATCCGCAAATTTACGGCAAGGGCGGCCAGTTCCCCGTCATGACACCGTACTGGACACCTGATCATGAAGGTTTGGGCGCTGCGGAACGCAACGAAGCGACTGTCGTAGGGCAAAAGCGTGATAGCCGGACAATTTTGTTGTGAACCGGTCTAGAATCATCCTTGCGACGCACGGCGGGCAAGCGGGGTCCGCGCGTGGCACGCGTCGGGGGGACGTTCGTGTGCCGGAAGGTGACGAATGGTCATTGCGCAGGTTGAGGTATTGAGACCCGGTGATCCGAGACGCCTGGGGCCCTACCGGGTTCTGGGCAGACTGGGATCAGGTGGGATGGGAACGGTGTACCTGGCGGAGTCGTCCGGAGAACGGGTGGCCCTGAAGGTGATCCACTCGTCGCACGCAGCAGATCCCGTGTACCGCAAGCGGTTCACCCAGGAGATCGCGGCGGCGCAGGCGGTGCGCTCGGACTACACCGCAACGGTGGTCGACTCACAAGCGGTGGGCGACCCGCTCTACGTGGCCACGGAGGTGGTTCAGGGACAGGCGCTGGACCGTTTGGCGGTGCCCGGAAGGGGTTTGCCCGCCGAGCGCGTCGTCTCGCTCGCCCGCGACACCGCGCGGGCGCTGCGCGACATCCACAGGGAAGGGCTGGTCCACCGGGATCTCAAGCCCTCCAACGTGATGGTCGGCCCGACACGGGCCGTGCTGATCGACTTCGGCATCGCGACCACCGTCGCCGACATCGGTCGCCTGACGAGCACCGGGAAGGTGATGGGAACCCTGCCCTACCAGGCTCCGGAACTCGTCAAGGGAGGCAGCACCGCGTCGGTGAAGTCCGACATCTTCGCGTGGGGCTGCGTGGTCTTCTACGCCGCGACCGGGCGGGGGCCGTTCGGCGATGGCGCGGCGGGCGAGGTCATCCCGGCCATCCTCGGCGCGGATCCGGACCTGCGCGCGGTGCCGGGAGAGGTGCGCGAGATGGTCGGGCTGGCGCTGTCGAAACGGGCACGGGATCGGCCGGACTCCGACCAGGTGGCCGCAGAACTGGAATCGGGATCCGCGTCCGTGGTGGTCTGCGGTTCACCCCAGGACGCTTACGCGGTCCGGCTTCGGAAACTCTTGGTGGACAACGGCTTCACCGTACGGATCTCGACCATTCCGGACACCCTCAACGGTGCGGGTGTGCTGCTGATCCTGGACACCGACCGGCCCTCCCCGGAGACCGTCGACATGAGACAGGCCGCGGAATGGCGTAGCATCCCCGTCCGGCGGATCGTCCTGGCCGGTCCGCGGCAGCCGGACGCCTTTCTCGACGCGCGTGCCAGCGCATTGCCCGGTCCGGCCCATCTCGTGCAGCTACGCGCCCTGGTGCGCACGGAGCCTCGGACGCACGACGCCACCAGTCCGGTGGACCGCACGGCGGCGCTCATCGCGGCGGTGCGGACCGCATTGCGAGCGGGTGATCTCGTCACGGCCGACCGGCTGACCACCGACATGCTGCTGGCGGCAGCCGGGCGGTCGGAGGAGGGCTGGATGACCCGATCCCACGTCAACCACGTCGGAACGGCTTTCCTGCGCGACTTCGCCCGGGTGTGGCAGGAGGAAACCGGCGGCAGGCACGGTTTCCACGCCCAGCGAGCGCTGCTGCCGGAGAACTCGCGAAACAGGATGTTCACCCTGGCCCGTGCCTTCGGGTGGAGCAGTCAGGGCTTCATATCGGACGACTACGAGACGTGGGTGGCCGACCGCGGGGACGTCCCCGGGTTCTTCCCGACGCTGCGCTCACCCAAGCGGTCATACGGCTGGTACGACAACTGGAGCATGACGGTCACCGCGGTGCACGACCGGATCAGCGAGGAGCGGCGCAGTGGATGACGTCATCGGGTTCGTGGTGTCGGGGCTGTTCGTGCTGGCCGGGCTGGGTGTCCTCGTGCTGGTCGTACAGCAGGTCAAGCAGTCGGCCGTGAACGTTCCGCTGGGTCGGTTCGCCATCGTGACCCGCAGGTACAGCTCGTTCCGGCAGGCCGATTCCCTCGCAAAGGCGGTGGACCGGCAAAGCCGGTTGCTGCGCGGCGGTCGCATCTACTTCCGGCCACGCTGGCTCTTCCGGGTGGATGTGCAAGACATGATCAGCATTCCGGTCGACTCGATCGGGATCGTGCACGCCAAGATGGGCGGCTCACTCGAGCACGGGCAGCCCATCGCCCGGCACGTGCCGTGCGACCACTTCCAGGACTTCAAGACCTTCCTCGACAAGGACGGACAGCAGGGACCGCAGATCGAGGTCCTGCACAGCGGCGGCCAGTACGCCATCCACCCGACCGTCTTCGACGTGAAGATCGTCAAACGCACCTACGTCCCGCTGAGGACTATCGGCGTCGTGGTGGCCAAGGTGGGCGAGATCATGCCGTACGGCCACACACTCGCCCGGCACGTCGAGTGCGACTACTTCCAGGACGGGGTGAAGTTCCTCGACGACGGTGGACAGCAGGGACCGCAGCAGGCGTTGCTCCCCGGTGGGGGCTACTACGCCATCAACACCGACATGTTCAACGTGCTCACCGAGAACCACCTGGACCTCGAGACGGTCCCGCTGTCCCACCACTACCTGGAGCCGGAGGACCTGCGACTGGTGTCGGTGGAGAGCGAGGAGACCGGTGTCGTCATCGTCACCGAAGGCCTGCACCCGGTCAACGCTTCCGAGCCCGCGCCGAAGATCGAGGGCCACGAGAGCTTCCAGTTCCCCTGGATCTTCCTGGCCAACGGCGGGCAGTTCGGTCCGCAGTCGGAGGTGCTCCCGGGGGGCTCCACCTACGCGATCAACCCGTTCTTCGCCCGCGTGGTGCGGATTCCCTCGCGCGAACTGATCCTCTCCTGGGGGCGCAAGGACGTCAGCGCCGACCGCTACGACTCCGAACTGGATCTGATCGAGGTGACCCTGGACGGGTTCCACGTGTCGGTCGAGCTGACCCAGACCTTCGTCATCCCGCCGGAGACCGCGCCGCACCTGGTCAAGCGGTTCGGCGAGGACGACGAGGAGCACGGCACCGCGGGCGTGCGCAAGTCGGCCGCGGTGCAGCGCCTGGTCACCCGCCTGCTCGGTGTGGTGGTCAAGGGTTACTTCAACGAGGTGTCCAACAGCCACCTCATCGAGGAGTTCATCAGCGATCAGAACCAGGTCCGCGCCGAGTTGAAGACCCTGGTCGAACAGGCGCTGCGGGAGCAGAACGTCTCCCCCCGGCTGACCACCATCGGGGCGATCAAGTTCCAGTCCGACGAGATGAACGAGGAGTTCCGGCACATCGCGAAGCTGCGGCAGCAGAGCAGGCAACTCGGCCAGCAGTTGATCAACGCGGCGGTGGAGACGGACCTGGAGAGGGAGAGCATCAAGCAGGAGAAGCTGAAGCGGTCGGCGAAGCTCGAGGAGGACGTCCGCATCCTGGGCCGTGACCAGGTCGCGGCGGAGCGGATGGCGCGGATCGACGCGAGCCGCCAGGTCCCCCAGGTTCTCGTCGCGTCGAACGACCCCGGGGCCCTCGACCTCCCCAGGCGGGTCCGTGGCGTCTCGCGGCGTGACGGACAGCTTCCCGTGTGGGTGCTGGACACCGAGGACGTGCGGCCGCAGCCGGCGCAGATCACCGAGGCCTACGACCGGGAAGAGGACGAGCATGACGACCCGCGCTGACCGTCCCCGCCTGGGAATCGACCTCGGCACGACCGCCACGTGCGTCTGCGTGGTGGACAGCGCCGGGGAGGCCAGGGTGCTGACCAACCGGGAGGGCCGCGCAACCACTCCGTCGGCGGTCTACCTCGGTGCGGACGGCACGGCGGCGGTGGGTGAGCTCGCGCTCGACCAGCGCGTACAAGAGCCGGGGCGGGTGATCACCGAGATCAAGCGCGAGATCGGTGGCGACTACACCGTCGCGGTCCCCGGCGGGCACCTGCGGCCCGAACAGATCTCGGCCCTCATCCTGCGGCAGGCCGTCGAGGACGCGCTCGAGACGCTCGGCACCGAAGTGCCCGCCGACGGTCCGCTCGCCAGCGCCGTCGTCACGGTCCCTGCCTACTTCGGGACGGCGGAGCGGGCGCGCACTCGCGAGGCGGCCCGCATCGCCGGGCTGGACGTGCTCGACCTGGTCAACGAACCGACCGCGGCGGCGCTGGCCAGCGGCCTGCGCGGCACGCCCGCCGGTCGGGCGGTCCTCGTCTACGACCTCGGGGGCGGTACCTTCGACGTCACCGTCGTGCTCATGTTCCCCGACGAGGTCCGTGTCGTGGCGACCGGCGGGGACGCCCGTCTCGGTGGCGCCGACTGGGACCGGGTGCTCGTCGACCTCGTCCTCGACCAGCTGGGTGACGTCTCCGTCGAGGAGGATCCCCGGACGTCGCCGCGACTGATGGCGGCTCTGCTCGGCCAGGCGCAGGCGGTGAAGGTCGCGCTGTCGACCTCCACCGAGCAGATGCTGACCCTGCGGACCGCGCAGGGCCGCGTGCACCGCATGGTGATCTCCCGCAGCGACTACGAGAAGGCCACCTCCGACCTGCTCGACCGCACCATCGACTTCACCGCCGACCTCATCGAGCAGGCCCGCGCCGCCGGGGTGTCGACGATCGACGACGTCCTGCTGGTCGGCGGGATGTCACGAACGCCCGCCGTGGCGAGAAGGCTCGACGAGGCGTTCCCGCGCCTACCCGCGCCCCGGCTCGCGGCCGACGCTGAACTGGTGGTCGCCAAGGGCGCCGCCCAAGTCGCTGCCGGCGAGTCGCGCAAGGTTGTGGACGTGACGTCCAAGGGGTACGGAGTGCTGATCACGCGCGACGCCGCTCGCCCCTCACTCGGCAGCGCGGTGCACTGGATCATCGCCCCGAACACCCCGCTGCCCACCAGCGGACGGCACACCTTGTGCACCGTGCGCGACAGACAGGCCACGATGCGGATCGCCGTCTACGAGTCCATGACGGATGTGCTGTCCGACGACGAAGCCGACCACCTCCGGCTCGACGAGCGCACCATGGAAGGGCTGCCGCAGGACGGCAGACGCGGCGACCCGGTCGAGCTCGACTTCTCACTCCGCGCCGACGGGGTGCTGCGGATCGACGCCCGCGCGGCCAACGGCGCGCGGCTGGAGATCGAGACCCAGGTCCGCGGTCGCGACACCGACACCGTCGCACCGCTGCCCGGTCTGCGGCGGTGACATGGCCGAGACGGACCTTCCCGGACTCCGCGAGGCCGACGTCCGCGCCTACCTCGACGAGGTCATCACGCCGGTCGAGACGGGGTGGTCGCCCCACAGGAACCTGTTCCGGGTGTACCGGCTGCCCGCCGACTGCACCGCCGACGAGGTCGACTCGGCGCTGACCTCCACCCCGGCGCTGTGGGGCACGCCCGAACTGCGCGAGCACACTCGGGCCGCGGAGCGGCTGCGGCGCGGGCACCCGACCGCTGCGCGGACGCTGGCAGATCCGCGCGAGCGCTCGGTGCACCGGACCGCCGTAGCGGCGGAACGCACCGCCCTCGCCAAGGTGGTCGACCAATTCCTGCGGTCCGCGCCAGGCATGCCCGCCGCCGCCGTCGCGGCCCTCGTCCGGCAGTCCGCCGGCCGTTGGAGCCGCCCGGACGTCCTGGCCGCGCTCGAACAGCACCGGGCGGTCGAACGCGAGCCCGCGAGCCTCGACTTCACGCCGGACACGTCCCGGTCGCGCCGGATCACCGACGCACTGGTTGACCTCGGGATCCCCAGCCTGTGGGAGTACCTGACCAGGAACCTGTCCTCCGGCGGCCCGGACGTCCACGCCGACGCACTTCGGCGCAGGCGCGCACATCTGCGGACCCGACGAGGAGCAGGTGTCGAGGCTGAGCTGACCGTGCTCAAGATCGTCGAACAGGCGCTGGAGGAGCCCGAAGGACTGAGCGCTCTGCTGCGCCACGAGTTCCTCACCGAGCTGTCGGTAGCCGTGCTGCTGGGCTACCAGGAGGTCAGCTTCCTCGCGGCGGCCGAGCCGCAGCGCAGTGTCGCGAGCGGTCTCCCCCGCGACCCCGACACGCTCGCCTACGCTGTCTGGTGCCGACGCACGCACCGATCCGATTGGGAGTCCGACTACCGGCAAGCCGTCGCCGACGGCAGGCTGCACGCCGCGCTCGGGGTGCTGTCGAGCAGGCAGCTGACCGGGGACTGGGAGCGTGTCCGGGACGCGCTGGCCGCGACCGTGGACCGGTTGGCCGCCGATCTCACGGCTGCCCGCGAACTGGAGGACACCGCGCCGGAGGACGCGGCTGCCCGCTACCTGGCGGCGGGCCGGGAGCTGACCGACCCCGCGATCATGTCGGGCCTGCACCGTTGTCCGGCCATGGCTCCCGCCGAAGTGTCCGCGCGGGTGCACCACGACGCCATCGTCATCACGT
Source organism: Saccharothrix stipae (assembly GCF_054781895.1). Lineage (NCBI taxonomy): Bacteria > Bacillati > Actinomycetota > Actinomycetes > Pseudonocardiales > Pseudonocardiaceae > Saccharothrix > Saccharothrix stipae. Next base: position 44,617 of record NZ_BAAGTN010000027.1, read on the forward strand.
GGGAGGAGTCGACATCGACCGCGGGACGCCTGACCTATCGGGTCAGCCGAGGCGGATCGGTGATCGCCGACGACACCGACGCCCTGGCGGTGTCGGACGTGCCGCCCTTCGGTGTGCCGACGTCGTACACAGTGCAGACCCTGAGGAACGGCATCCCTGGCGGGACGGCGCACAGCGGGGAGGTCGTGCTGGCGCCCGAGGTGCTGGACCTGGCGGTCGAGTCGACGATGCTGTCGGTGCACGGCCGCTGGCGGTTGCCTCCCGGAGCGGTCGGGGCATCGGTGACCAGGATCGCACCGTCGGGCGACACCGCGCAGATCGCCACGTCCGACGGGACGCGGTTCGACGACGTCTCCGTAGTGCCCGGTGTGCAGTACCGCTACGTCGTGCGTGCCCGCTACCCCGGCCGCGCCGGCGAGCCCCAGGACAGCTCGGGCCTGGTGGTCTGCGGCGAGTGTCCGGGGAACCCCCGCCAGGTCGACGACCTGCGGGCCGGTCTCTCGGGCGACACCGTGGAGTTGACCTGGACCAGGCAGAGCGGCACTCCGCTGGTGATCCGCGTCCCGCACGACGGGGTCGCGCCCGCGCCGCAGGTTCTCCGTGCCGCCGACGCGGTGGTCGCGGGCAGGGTGGTCGCGGTCAGCGACACGGGCCGGGCCTCGGTCCCTCTGGCAGAACTGGCAGGGCATCGGGTGCTCGTGCCGGTCACGGTGTCCGGCCCACTCGCCGCCATCGGTCCGGCAACGCGGGTGACTCCCCCGCTGGAGCCGGTCAGCGGCCTGCACGCCAGGCGGTTCGGCCCGCAGGTGGTGCTGACGTGGCAGTGGCCGATGTGGGCCACCGACGTGCGGGTGGTCTGGCGGCTCGACGGGCCTCCCACCGGGCCGCTGGACCCGCAGGCCACCGCGTTCGAGATCAGCAGGTCGGCGTACGAGGGCCGGGGCGCGCGGATCACCGCGACCCTGCCCGGCGAACACTGGTTCGGGGTGTCGGTCCTGGAGTCCGGTCGGTTCGGCCCCATGGTCACGGTGTGCTCGATCCGGCTGCGCGAGGTGCGCTACAGCGTCCGGCGCGTGGCCTGGTGGCGACGGGGCGAACTGCTGGTCACCGTGCACGGTCCGGAGCCCGCCCCCGACATCGCGGTCGTCGCCAAGTCCGGGTCGCGCCCGCTGGCACCCGAGGACGGCGTCGAGGTCCTGAGGCTGCCCGCCCCCGGCCCGTCCGAGCCCGTCCGGCTCCGGGTGCCGCGCCACCTGCGGCGGCCGGTGTTCCTGCGCGCGTTCTCCCTGGACGAGACCGTCGCGCTCGCCCACCCGGCCCCGCACCTCCTGGTCGTGCCCTGACCCGAGAGGAGACCGCTGTGCGTGCTCCGACCTGGAACGTCCCGACCCGACGCGTCCCGGCCTGTCCCTACTGCCACACCCGGACGCCGGTCAAGGCGTACCTGAGGCAGTGCGCCTCGCGCTGCGGCGAGACCGCGATCGAATTCCCGGTGTCCGCCGCACGCAAGGGCAAATGCCCGCACGGGCGTGCTCCGATGGCCCGCCAGGTGTGCCCGGCCTGTGGGCAGGCCGTGCCGCGTGAGTACGTCGAGGGCCACCCGAAGGTGGTCGCCGTGGTCGGGGCGGTGGGGTCCGGTAAGAGCACTTGGTTGGCGTCGGTCATCCGGTCGGTCGCGAAAGGACACTTGGACGACCGATTCCCCGGTATGTCCCTCGACGTGCTCGGTGAGAAGAGCAGGCTGCGGCACGAGCGAGACCGTGTGCTGGTCGCCGAAACCGTCCTGCACCGCACCACCGGCCCCGAGCCGTTGCTGGTCAGCCTGCGCGTCCGGCCGCGGGCGCGGGCGGTGGTGATCGCGTTCCACGACAGCACCGACGGGACCGCGGAGAGCCTGGCGCACGCCGACGGCCTCGTCCTGGCCGTCGAACCCGGGGCCGAGCCTGGCGACGCGGGGATCGCCCGGCTCGCCGAAGCCGTGCGCACCGCGCGCGGTCTGCGCCCTGACAACCGGATCAGCCTTCCGCTGGCCGTTGTACTGACCAAATTGGACACAGTGTGGGACATGGTCGACCCCGGGTCGCCGCTGCTGCGACCCGTGCCTCGGACAGGCGGCTACGCGGTGTCCGACGGTGTGGACGTCCACCACGAGACCACCGCCTGGCTCGGCCGCTGGAACAAGGCGGACCTCATCCGCGGTGCCCGCACCGCCTTCCGCCGCCACCGCTGCTTCGCCGCGACAGCGCTCGGCGACCGGGCGGACGGCAGGCGCGAACCGGTGCCCTACCGGGTGGAGGACCCGCTGCTGTGGCTGCTCGCCGAGTTCGGCGCGATACCGGCCTTCCGGGGCGCGGAGAGGACCACATCGTGATCGCCCAACTCTTCCTCTACCTGCTGCTGGGCGCGGTCGTGCTCGTGATCAGCGGGCCGGTCCTCGCCGCCGCGGTCGCGCTCAGCCTGACGTTGGCGTTGGTTGTCGTCACCCGGGAAGCGCTCGACTGCCTCGCCGTTCGGGCGAGCACCGAGCACCTGGAGCTGGACACCTTGCCCGATCCCGCCGACCGGCGGTACCTGTCCGGCCCGGCCCTGCGCGATCACCGGCGCCTCGGCGTCGCCTGCTTCGTGGCGCTGCACCAGCGCATGTCGACCCAGCTCGACGAGAGCTTCGCGGGCAACGGGCTTCGGCGGGTGCGCCCGATCCGCGAGTCCCAGGTCGTCACGCGCTCGCCCGCGGTGCCGTTCCTCGCGATCGCCGCGCGCACCGGGTTCGCCATCGGCTACACCATCGCGCTCGTCCTGTTGGCCACCACCTGGTCGGTGCAACTGGTGTTCCTCACCGCCGTGGTAGCGGGTTTCCGACTTCTCGCCGGCGTCTTGTGGCTGTTCGAGTCTCTTTCCCTGGCGCTGAGGGGAATCACGACGGAGTGCCCGCGCTGCCACGCCCGCCTCGCCCGCCCGGTGTTCGTCTGCCCCTGCGGTCGCGAGCACCACGAGCTCATCCCGGGCGCGCAGGGTGCCTTCCTCCGCACCTGCCACTGCGGCCGGAGACTGCCCACACTGCTGATCGCAGGCAAAAACGGTCTCTCACCGCGCTGCGGCGGCTGCGACGCCTCCCTGCCCTCCGCGACACAGACGATGCCCACGCGCCACGTCCCGGTGGTCGGCGGCACCGGCGCCGGCAAGTCGGTGTTCCTGCACACCGCGGTCGCCCGCATGCGATCCGATCACGACGCCGTCCCCGCGGACCCGTTCACCGACAGCAGGCTGGCCGAAACCGACGCGCTCCTCGCCGACGGCGTGTTCCCACCGCGCACGCCGGTGAGCCAACCGGTCTCGCACACCCTGCAGGTGCGCAACCGGCTCCTACACCTGTACGACGCGGCAGGCGAGATCGTGCAGGACGCCGACCGCATCGCCGACTCGGCCTTCCTCGCCCTCAGCGACGGTGTGGTTCTCGTCGTCGACCCGCTCGCCCTCCCCGCCGTCCGCGCCCGCGCCGACCCTGACGTCCTCGCCGGCACGCGGTCGTCCGGCATCGACCCCAAGACCGTCCTCGACCTGCTCACCGAGACCCTCACCGAGCACCACACCGCCACGCCCCGCCGTATCGCCGTCGTCGTCACCAAGGGCGACACCCTCCCCGACTCCCTCCACCCCTACTCCACTCAGCCCCCGGACCGCCCCGCCGCAGTCCGCGCGTGGCTCATCACCCACGGCCATGCCGATCTCGTCCACTCCGCGGAACACCACTTCCCCCACGTCCACTACTTCGTGGTCACCTACCTCACCGCCTCCCCCGACCCCCACGACGACCCGGCCGCTCCCATCCACTGGCTGCTGACAGGAACCACCCCATGACGACATCGACCGACCGTGGCCGCCTGGTGGCCCGCATCCTCCTGCTCCTGTCCGCCCTTGTCGCGATCGGCTTGCTGGCCTTCGCCGGCACAGCAATCTTCTGACGACGAGACCGACGCCCGCTCGCTCGTCACAGGCTGGACCCGTGGGGCGCTGGTAGCTGACCGGGTGATTATCGGTACTCTGGGCCGTTTTTGGCGGAGTTGCAAGCCATACTCAGAGCTCATGGCCGATGGTGGTGTCAGCAACGACATGAGCGGCACGGTCCAGGGCGTGGTGGTGCAAGCAGGCCGGATCGATCAGGTGGTAGTGCCTGCTCCGGAAGCCGTAGTGGTGCCGCGACAGCTACCGACCGCGGTCCCCGATTTCTGCGGACGTCTCACCCACGTCGCCGCTCTCGACGCCCTGCTGGCGGAATCGGAGCGGAATGCCGGTGGCGGGGCGACGGTCGTGGCGTTGGACGGATCGGCGGGAGCGGGCAAGTCGACCTTGGCGGTGTGGTGGGCACACCGCGTCCAGGACCGGTTCCCGGGTGGCACGTTGTTCGTGAACCTCCGCGGTTTCGGTCCGAGCGCCCCGTTGCCCCCGCAGGTCGTGCTGACGGACTTCCTCACCGCGCTCGGTGTCGCGGAGCGGCGGATTCCCGAGGGCGTGGAGGCGCAGGGCGCGTTGTTCCGATCGCTGGTAACGGTCCGGCGGGCGCTGGTGGTGTTGGACAACGCCGGGTCCGCCGAGCAGGTGCGTCCGTTGTTGCCCGGCGCGGCGGGGTCGCTGGCGTTGGTGACCAGCCGGGGCGCACTGTCGGAGTTGTTGGTGTCGGAGGCGGTCCGGCGGGTCGCGGTGGACGTCTTCGACGCCGTGGACGCCGTGCGTCTGGTGGAAAGTGTCGTGGGTGAGGCCCGAACCGCTGCGGAGCCCGATGCGGTGGAGGAACTGGTGGGGGTGTGCGCGCGGTTGCCCTTGGCGGTGCGGGTGGCGGCGACGCGGGTGGCGTCGCGCCCGTTCCTGTCGGTGGCCGACGTGGTGGAGGAGATCCGGGAGGAACAACGGGGCCTGATCGGGATGGACGGGCCGTGGCGCGGGCTGGGTGGCGTGCGGGCGGTGTTCGACTGGTCCTATTCCCGACTCGACCCGGTGCACGCTCGGGTGTTCAGGTTGCTGGGGTTGCACCCGGTGCCGGAGTTCGGAGCACCTGCCGTAGCCGCCCTGGCCGCGCTCGACCTGCGCTCCGCGACGCACGTCCTGGAGGACTTGGCGGAACAGCACCTGGTCGAGCCGGTGGCTCGTCGGCGGTATCGGATGCACGATCTGCTGCACGACTATGCCGCCCACCGCGCGGACCTGGACGAAACACCTGTGGCTCGGGAGGAGGCGGCGTCGCGCCTGCTGGGTTGGTATGCCGCAGTGGCGGACTCGGCAGATCGTCTCGTGTACCCAGTGTCAGCCCGGCTACCTGTGGAACTTCCCGTCGTGCAGGCGCCGGTGCGCGACCGGGAGGAGGCGCTGGGGTGGTTGCGTTCTGAGCGAGTCGTGTTGTCCGCGGTACAGCGCATGGCTCTGGACCACAGCATGCACGAAGTGGTGATCGCGTTGGCGTTGTCGTCGCGCCATCTGGGATTGGGGCCGCGGTCGTGGTGGCCAGAGGAGTTGGAAGCGAAGTCGCGCGGGATCGAGGCGGCTCGGGTGTCGGGAGTCCAGGAGGCCGAGGCGTTCCTCCGGGTCCTGCGCGGGCACAGTCACCGAAGTGCGGGTGACCAGGCGGCGGCGGAGACCGACTTCCAGACCGTGTTGGATTCAGCGGCGCGGTCCGGCGATCAGGTCCTGCGGCGGCGAGCGTTGGCAGGCCTGGCGAGCCTGAGGGAGGCACAGGAGCGTTACGACGAAGCGGCGGACTACTACCTGGCGATGTGGGAGGCGACGAGGCAAGAGGGCGACTCCGCGGCCGAGGCCATCGCGTTGGGGAACCTATGCCTGGTGAACGCGAAGCGTGGGCGGTTCGACGAGGCGTTGGACTACGCCCAACGTGCTTGGGAGCTGCGCAGCCGCACCGGTAATCCGTTGGTCATCGCCTATGCCGAGGACGACCTGGCGCTCGCGCGACAAGGATTGGGTGAGCACGACACCGCCATCGGATTGTGGGAGAAAGTTACGGAGGTCTACGCGCGGCACAGCGGCGCGGAATCACATCTGGCCGCGGCGTTGGAGGCGATGGCCGTCTCGTTGGCCGCCACCGGCCGGGACGACCGGGCCGTGCACGACCTGCGGCGGGCCGCCACGATCCTGACGGACCTGGACGACCCGCGCGCCGAACTGGTTCGGCGACGTGCCGAGGATCTCGCCTCGGCACGCGCCGACGGGCCAGGTCAGCCGGCGGACCGCCCGCAGGCGGGGCAGTCCGGCTCCGGTTCCGGCGATTCGTAGAACGTGCTGTGCTGCAGCGTGATGAGGTTGTACCCGATCTGGCGGTTCGTCCGCAGGCGGGGGATCCCGGTGATCAGACTCATCACGGCGTGACCGGCCAGGTGCCCGGCGATCCCGGCTGACACGGCGTTGACCGCGTGCGTCCCGATCGTCCCGCTCGTGCCCGGCCACGGGGTCGGCGGCGGTGCCGCAAGTTGTTCCCGCGCGGCGGCGGTGCGTGCGCAGTCGTAGCAAGGTCCATCGCCGGGCACGAACAGCCCGACGCCCGCTCTGGGCCCGTGATAGCCGCCGTGGACCCAGGCTGTGCCGGTGTCCAGGCATGCCCGGTTGGTCCACGACCGGATCTCGTGCGGGGTGTCGGCCGCCATCAGCAGCACGTCGCACCCCGCCGCCAGCCGCCGCAGCGTCCCCACGCCGTCGACTGTCGTCTCCTCGCCGGTGACCTCGACTTCGCCGTTGTGCCGGCGCAGCACCTCGACCGCGACGTCGACCTTGGCGCGGCCGAGGTCGTGCTCGGTGTAGAGGACCTGCCGGTTGAGGTTGGACAGCTCCACCAGGTCCGGTTCGACCAGGTGCAACCGCCCCACCCCGGACTGGACCAGCGCGAGGGCCGCGGTGCTGCCGACCCCACCGACACCGACGACCGTGACCCGCGCCTGCCGCAACGCCAACTGCGCGTGCCAACCGTTGGTGCGCGGGGCGGCGTCCATCCACCGCCACAACGCCCGACTACGCGCGAATCGCTCCCGCTGGGCGTCGGAGAGCGCCTCCGGTGGCGGTTCGTCGGCATCCTCCAGGTAGCCGGAGGAGGCCAGCGTGTCGATCGCCGTGCGAATCGTGTCGGGCGGCTCGTCGGGGTGGCGGTGGACCAGGTCGGCGACCACCTGGTCCACCGTGCGCGTCCCGTCGAGAAGTGTGAGCAGCGTCCACACCGTGCCGTCCGGGTCAGGGATCGTCGCGGCGATTCCCGGCAGGGAGCCACCGATCTGCACCGAGTCGTCGCCGTGGCGGACCGGTAAGTGCTCGTACTTGATACGTGGGCGGTGCATCACACTTCTCCTGTCCACATCATGTCAGGCCTCGTCCGACGTCTTCGGGTCGCACGGGAACCGATCCACCGTGACCGCGATGAGTGTGATGATCATGTCCTCACCCCCCTTCCCTGCCGGTGGAGGCGGAACAGGGCGGGGAAGGGCAAACACGGACGCGGCGGCTGCGCCTGGTCCGGTGGTGGGACGTGGGACCTGAACGGGCTCATCCCTGGTCCTCCTCTCCTGTAGCAGCCAGCGGATGGCTGGCCGAGAAGAGGATGCGACGCACCCCGGGACAGGTCCGGGGACAGCCAATGGGACAAGTCCGGGACAACGGCTCGTCCGAACGGGTGATCTCGAATCCGTGTGGGGTGCCAGAACTCTGTACTCGAGCGTTGAGCTGCGGTGATCCTGCACTCTGGGCTTCAGGGCAGGATCGTGAGGGGTGGCATTACGACTGTTGTACCTGATCTTCGTCCGGCTCGGCGGTCGGCTGGTTCTGCTGGGCCGGTCATCGGCGGCCAAGGACGTGGAGCTGCTGGTGCTGCGGCACGAGGTCGCCGTGCTGCACCGGACCAATCCCCGCCCGCGATTGGAGTGGGCCGATCGAGCTGTGCTCGCCGCGCTGGTTCGCCGACTCCCCCGACAGCTGCGCGAGCACCGGTTTGTGACACCGGGAACCCTCCTACGCTGGCACCGGCGCCTGGTCGCGAGGAAATGGACCTATCCGAACCCGACCGGGCGTCCACCGGTCGACGATGCCGTGGTGGCGTTGATCGAGCGGATGGCCAGGGACAACGCCGGTCGGGGCTACCGCAGAATCTAGGGAGAGCTGCTCAAGCTCGGTCACCGTATAGCCGCCTCGACCGTGCGCCGTGTGCTCAAGCGCCTGCGGGTACCGCCCGCGCCCCAGCAAGACACTGACAGCTCTTGACGACGGTTCCTGCACGCGCAGGCCGCGAGCATGTTGGTCTGCGACTTCTCCCACGTCGACTGCGCCGACACGCTCAAGCGGGTCTACGTGTTCTTCGTGATGGAGCTCGCCACGCGCTACGTGCACATCCTCGGCACCACCACCAACCCCAACGCGCCCCGAACCACCCAACAAATCCGCAACCTGCCCACGGACCCGGCCGACCGGGCAGACGGCTTCCGGTTCCTGATCCGCGACCGGGCCAGCCAGTCCACCGCCTCGTACGACGCAGTCTTCTCCGACACCGGCATCCAGGTCGTGAAGATCCCGCCACAGTGTCCGCAGGCCAACTCCTACGCCGAACGGTTCGCCGGAACCGTCCGACGCGAAGTCACCGACCGACTGCTCATCGTCAACGAACACCACCTACGGGCGGTCCTGGACCGCTACGCGACCCACTACAACCACCGCCGACCACACCAAGCCCGGCAACTCGCGCCACCACGACCCGACCGACCGATCGCAGAGCCGGGCTGTCTCGAAACGCCGCCGACCAGTCCTCGGCGGCCTTATCAACAAGTACGAACCCACAACAGCCTAACCGCAGGTCAGACCGTATGGCCGACTTCTGGAACCTCACAGGCGTGACGAGTCGGACGACAGCACAACCTTCGGAACATACGTCCGACCGGTTACGAACAACTCTTCTCAACGGATTCCGCGACGCTGCCCAATCCCATAGGGAGCGGAATTTCGAAATTCCCGCAGATACACCCCCCGATAGCGATACCGCTGGAGAAGTTCCGCATCAACCGGCGGAGGAGCATGCCGCGTCGACCGCCCGCGTGTACTTGTTCATCAGCTTCTGATGTTCATTGCGTTGTTTGGCGATCCACGCGACGGCCGTGCCGCTCGCGATCGTGCCGAGCAGACTCACGCCTACCTCTACCCAGTTCCGGTCATTTGTGAAAAATGTCGCGACGATAAGACCGGACAATACGGCAACCAACACCACCGCCAGCAAATACATGAGGATATTGTATCGCTTGACCTCCCGGTGTTCGTAGTCACGAAGCCCTCGCAAGAACCGGCAATTGTCGTTACGATTAACACTCAGGACATCCGCGAGACGCAGTGTAGAAGCGTCATCCAAAATGTACGTCTCGACGGAGAAGGTGTCATCACCCATGGGCCGATCTTCTTCCGCTTTTCAGATGGCGCGTTACCCGCGTCCGCAACGGCTGCAGGTGATCGTTCATGCGAACCTGATCCCATCTCGTACCCGTTTGTCGGAGTGACCGACGCTACGTTGCACCCCCGGCCACTTCTTCACCCAAAGGAGTGACGGGTTATGAGGTGTCGGGCGATGCTCGCAGCACTGTGCCCCGTCAGACGTGAAGAGAAGATCAGCTTCGCCACCGGTGCGGTGGTCGGGTGCGGCACGAGCGACTGCTGCAGCACCCCGCGCTCGGCGACGATCATCCATCGCCCAGTCGCGTTGGTCCACGCTGTCGTCGCATCCGTTCCAAACGCGCGACTCGCGACATGAGCGGTGGCGACTCACCACGTACGACCAACCGCCTGGGAGCAGCGCTGTGGGAGCAGATTGGGAGCCGCAAGACGCGCCCAACCGCATCCAACGGCTCTCAGCCGCGGCCAACTGCACCCACACAGCCTGCAGAAGGCGCGTTTCCGCAGGTCAGACCAGATGGCGATGTACGTTGACACAGTAGGAGTCCTCGGAGACGTGACCAACTGCGCTCAACAGCACGAAACCGCAGGTAACAGCACTCAACCGCACCTGCGACAAACCTCGTACACGAGTGACCACATACGGAGCGTGCAAGACCAAGTGTGGTCACCTCGCCGAACGCTCGATCGCATACTTGGCCCGCCGATGGTGTCTCCGGGCCTACCGATCGTCGCCCTCCCCCGCTACGCCGAGCACTCAGTGCAGAGCCGCTGGTGGGGCCCTCGGTGCCGTCTGACGGCTCAGGGGGCGTGCTGCGCGAACACTGCGCGGACCTCCTCCATGCCTGCTGGCTCGTACCCTTGCGGGCCGTCCACGGCGAACATCGTGGTGTCCCACAATCGCTCGGGATGCCGACTGGGCGTGAGCATCACGCCGACCACGCTGGCGATCTGCGGCTTCCGAACCGTGCAGGTCGTAGTGGAACAGGTGCACCCGTCCTTCGAATACGCCACGTGCGTGCTCGTCGAGTTGCGAGGCGACCATGAACACCATCGGGGTGAACTCGTCTGGGTTGGGGGCGACGAGCCGGGTTTCGGTGCGGACGCCTTCCCCGGTCCACGAGCCAATGGCAGACATAAAACCCAACAGCGTCCGCCCGAGTTCGGTGCGCGCGTCGATCGGAAACCCGTCGAGGTCGGCGAGCACCTTGATCCGATCCGCCTCCCGTTCCTCGACGAGAGGCGCGCGGGCGATGTCCTCCATGATGACCCGCAGCAATAGGTGAGCCGCCATGTCGTCACGTCCCGCCGGGCTCAGGGGTGCTCGCGCCGTGGACACCGCGGTGCCGAACCCGGCGAGGTCCAGGGCGACGGGGTCGGGTTCCGCCTCCAGGTCGGCCAGCGCGAACTCGTGGTAGCGGCACGGCTCGCCGCCCAGGTCCAGCGGTTCGCCAGCGACACGATGCAGATAGGCCAGTACCGCGCGAGTCGAGTAGAGGTGGTTGAACAGGAACTCCCAGTCGCGCCGCATCAGCACGACTGCGGGTGTGTCCTCCGGTCCGGGTGGCGGTCGGTACCCCTCCGGCACGTCGGGATGGTCGACGATCACGATCGACAGCCACTGGTGCGCGGATCCGGCGACGTGGATCGACCGTCCCCTGGCGTTGCTCAGGACCGCTGGTGTGTTGGTCAGGCGTCGGACGGTCCCGCTCGCCTGCCTGTATGCCTTGGAGATGTTCTTGGTGAGCCAGGCGGATTCCTTGGCCGCGTCACCACTGGGTGCCACCCGGCTCTTGACTTGCAACACCGCGGCACGCGGACCGACGACCACGGTCCCGTCACCCAGCTCCCGCATGCCGGAACCGTTGCGCTGTTGCTTCGGCAAGAACATGAAGTCCGGCATGCCGAACGTCGAAGCGGCGTTACGAGAGGCGTCCTCGGCCTCGTACCCCTGCTCGTCAACCGCAGGCAACAGCGAGGCATCGGGGATGCGCCGAACCAAGGTTCCCTCGGCCGTCTCCAACACCAGAGTCAGCTCGGCCATGGCGACCTCCACTGCACCACTCCACGTAGGTCGGAGCAGCGTAGATGTCCGTTCTGCCGCCGGTGGAATCTCCTACACCCGTATCGGTCAAGTACAGACGGAGCGCGGCTGCCAGAGCACTCACCTTGACAGCAACTGCCGTACCCGCCTCCATGGTGACCAAGGCGGACATCTAACTGCTTAACAAGAAGCAACTTGCCGGACGCAGGCCGTACTGCCACTCCATTGGGTGTAACGGTCCCGCCATACGGCCGATAGGACTCGCAACAGTGCGAGCCTGACCGGTCGGGTGGGCCAGGCGGTCCTTGGAGGGCGCCCACGCAGGTCGAGACCGGCGCGGTATGGGCTGAGCAAGTTGTGATCGCGGGCAGCGCGGTCCGTCAACTGCTGGTTCCGGATGGTGTCCTGGACCTACACGAGGGCGACCGAGGTTCGGTAGTTCCCAGTAGGTGCGGCACTGGGCCTGCCGCACGAACCGGGCGTAGTGAACGAGCACTGGGGTGGCGGTCATCACGGGTTCAAGCAGGATGCGCCACGACGCAACACCGTCCGGGTTGCGCGATCGCCGAGGTTTTGGAGGGTGATGACAGTACACGCGCGCCACGAACACTTTCGAGACTGTCGGACCTCGGCGGTTCCCGAATCTCGTGTACGTGCAACCCTTTCTCCAGGTAGGCTTCTCGAGACTAATCGAGGGGAACAGCGGGTGAGGACGGAAGAACCGCGTGCCCGAGGTGAGGGGAACGTATGAGTGATTCGGTGACGCAGCTATCTAGGCTAATCTGGTCAGTTACCGACCTACTGCGCGGCGACTTCAAGAGGTCAGACTACGACAGTGTGGTGTTGCCGTTCACTGTGCTTCGCCGCCTCGACTGTCTTCTTATGTCAACCCGTCGCAGCGTTCTCGACGCCTTAGAGCGTTTGGGTCAGGGCTCCGCAGATTCGGACGCGGCACTCCGGGATGCCTCCGGTCACCCTTTCTACAACACCAGTCACTTTATTCTGGGGGACATCGTTGCCAATGGCCCACAGACGACCGAGCGGCTTCTCCTCGACTATGTGCGCAGCTTCTCGCAAAATATTCAGGAGGTGTTCGAAGGTTTCGAATTCGACGCCACCATAAAGCGCCTATCTTATTCCGATCTGCTCCATCACGTCGTTGGCCGATTCCAGCACTTGGATCTGGGTCCAGCTCTCTCCGTGCACGAGATGAGCTTTATTTTTGAGGACCTGGTACGGCGCTTCGCTGAACAGTCAAGTGAGATTAGTGGCGAGCACACCACACCTCGCGACGTCAGCCAGCTCATGGCCGCGCTCGTCACCGAGCCCGACTCGGGACAACTCGCTGCTCCCGGATTGGTTAGGACGGTCCACGATCCTGTCTGTGGCGCTGGCGGTTTGCTCGGCGAGGCGGCCGACCGCATCACCGACATGAACCCCGAGGCCAACGTCCTCCTGTCCGGCCAGGAACTAAACCATGAGAGCTGGGCAATCGCCCGCTCCAGCATGCTGATGAGCGGGCGAGCCCCGGAGCCGGTGGCGTTAGGAAACGTTCTTCGCGACGATCGATTTGCAACACAACGATTCGACTACCTGCTGGCCCACCCTCCGTTCGGCATCGATTGGAGGAACGTCGAGCAGTACGTCCGTTCCGAGCATGAATACCACGGCTACCAAGGCCGTTTCGGTGCCGGGCTTCCTCGTATCAACGACGGATCCCTGCTGTTCCTCCAGCACATGCTGACAAAGATGAAACCCGTGGACGACTCCGGCAGAGGGGGCAGCCGTATCGCGATCGCCTTCAACGGCTCTCCCATGTTCGCTGGTTATGCTGGGTCTGGGGAGTCTGATATCCGACGGTGGATTATTGAGAACGACTGGCTCGAAGGCATCGTCGCCCTGCCTGACCAGCTCTTTTCGAACACCGGAATCAGTACATACGTATGGGTGCTCAGCAACCGTAAGCCCGCCAATCGCCAGGGGCGTGTGATCCTCGTCAAGGCCCAGGATCACTGGCAGAAGATGCGCCAGTCGATTGGCAGTAAGCGCAAGTACCTCGGCCCCGACCAGTTGACCGAGATCGTCCAACTCTACAGCGATGCCACGTCTTCCGCCCAGTTTCCAACCAGGTCCGCGCGCGACCGCGTGCGCGTGGTCCAGAACCAGGACCTGCTCTATCGCCAGATCGTCATCGAGCATCCGCTGCGACTGCACTTCGAACTTTCGGAGGAGGCGCTCGACAGGCTCGCTGCTTTGCGGGCTATCCAGCGGACGGGCGACCCTAAGGTGCTTCTGACGGCACTCCGGAAACTCGTCGGTACTACTTGGAACACGATTTCCGAGGCCCGTACAGCGCTGCGCCAGGCCGCCAAGGCAGCTGGCCAAACCTGGCCCAGCGGAACAGCGTTCGACAAATCCGTCCGCAACGCGCTTGGCGTACGCGACCCCGACGGTGAACTCCAGCAGCGCCAAGGGTCGCCGGAGCCCGACGTGGAGTTGCGCAACATTGTTTCTCTTCCGTTGCATGAAGAGCCTGAGAAGTACCTCCGGACCAAGGTCCAGCCGCGCACCCCTGAGGCCTGGATCGACCCCGATCGGACACGAGTGGGATGTGAGATTTCATCCACGCTCTTCTACGTGGCGGATATCGACGGACCTTTCGAACCGCTTCGACAGTTTGTCCGACTGGAAACGGACAAGGTCAAAATGCGCCGCCCAGCACCGGAAGAGGATGCGCTGGCCCCGCCGAAGCACCTCACTTCACCGCATCTGCACGCGGTGGACTCAGCTGTTGAACTTCCCGACGCGGAAATGGACGATTCCGAGCTGACGCCATGCTCGGGCGGCGACCTCGTGGGACGATACGGCAACTGGAGGCTTCTCCCCGCAGGATTCGGCGAAGCCGTGACCCCGTTGTTCGTGCTGCATCCGCTGCAGGGCCGTGGCAGAGTGCTATGCGAGTGGCTCAACTCCCGTAAGGACCACGGAGCATTCCCGCGCGTCCGCGACCTGCTAGATACGCCCGTACCTGTGGAGCTGGTCACCGACGCCACGATTGACGATCTACTTGAGGATGTACAGGAAGCGCGGCGCGCCCTGCGGACCGCGACTGAGGGCATCCTGCCGAATATCTTCTCCGGCAGCGAGACCCTCAGCGAGGAGATTCGAACCACCATCAGATTCGCCTCCCATGAGGCCCGGCTCGCAGGCCAACTGGTCCGACCCTTCGACGATCCTATCTGGCGCGCGGAATCAAGCTATCCCTTCCACATGGCCGCCCTCGCCCGCCGCTACCGCGTCAGCACGCACCCAGCAGAGCGCAAGGACGGACTGCTCAAGCTCGGAGAAGGTACCGCACGCACGCTGGGCATCCTTGCTCTCAGCGAACTCATCACACACCACAGTGGCTTCACCCGCTCCCTTCGCCAGCAGTTCCGCAACGGGGCAAGCTTCGGCACCTGGCTCTGGTTGATCGAACGCTTCCTGGAAGAGGTTAAGACCCCGGTCCTGTCGGAACTGGAGGCGATACAGGCGCGTGGCTCGACACGAGCGCTCCTGGAGGAGATCAAGGACTTCCGTAACAGCTCGCACCACTCCCACGGCGTCCGGGCGAGCCATGAGATCGACGAAGACGTCGAGAAACTCGAACCACGCGTGGTCTCGACCATCAGCTCGGTCAACTGGCTGTCGGGTATCGAGTGGTTTTGGGTAGAGCGCTGCGAATACCTCGACGACTCCTCCTACCGCATCGTCGGTCTTCGGCTACGCGGCAGCCATCCAAGCTGGGAACCATTCGAACGATCAACCACCCACCCCCTTCGCCCGGACCGCATCTACGTCGATAACGATCCATCAAGCCCAGTAGATCTCTGGCCGCTGGCAATGGCCAGCATCTGTCCGGACTGCCGGACGCGGGAACTGTTCCTGCTCAACCAAGTACGAGACGGACGCGTGATCCTCCGTAGCCTGGAGGAACACTCCCTGGAACTCCCGTATGGCACTTCCGAAGACCTATAGGGCTCGCGACCAAGCAGACCATGCGATCATCGGTATGAGCGGACGTCGACCGCTCGCGCTTGTGCAGCCGCCTGGGAGCAGCGCTGTGGGAGCAGATTGGGAGCCGCAGGACGCGCCCAACCGCACCCAACGGCTCTCAGCCGCGGCCAACTGCACCCACACAGCCTGCTGAAGGCGTATTTCTGCAGGTCAGAGCAGATGGCGATGTACGTTGACACGGTAGGGGTCACTGGTTCAATCCCAGTATCGTCCACCAGAGAAGTGCAGCTCAGAGGGCCTGTCGGCGGTGATCGTCGACAGGCCCTCCGGCATTTGAACGTCATCTGACCGTGCACCTCGCCGCTCGCGGGCGGTCTGGATGTCGGTGCCACCGGCGAGCAGCCAGGAGGCATGGGCGTGCCGTAGGTCGTACATCCGCACCCGGCGCTTGATCCCAGTGGCGGCCAGGGCCGGTGTCCGGATGTTCCTGAGATACCACCTCCGTGGTAGGTGTCCGTCGGTGTCCACACCGTCCACGCCGAGAACAACAGCTCATCGAGCGTGGCCGGTTCGACAGCTCATGGACTACACGGCGCTGCGCTCGGGCCCGGTGACGAGGTACCGCACTTCGTGGGGTGTGCGGGCCAGGTAGTGGCGCAGCAGATCAGCGGTGGCCTTGGCGTCGGCGAGGGCTCGGTGAGCCGTGCCGTGAGTGGCGGGCATGTCGATCGCGGCGAGGCAGTCGTGCAGTTTGCGGCGTCCGGCCCGGTGGACCTGGTTGTCGAGCTTCATCGTGCACAGCGTCGCGCTCAGGGTGAGCGGGGTGCTGGTGCGGGCGAACTCGGCGTTCAGGAAGTTCAAGTCGAACGAGGCGTTGTGGGCCACGACGACGGCGTCGTCAAGGTGAGCGGCGAGGGTGGGCGCTATGTCGACGAACAAGGGGGCGCCAGCCAGGTCGTCCTCGGTGATGCCGTGCACTTCGGTCGCCGCGAGTGGGCGTTGTGGGTCTACCAGCGCGCTCCACTCGCCGAGAACGGTGCCGTCGGGGGCGACGCGGATGACCGCTACCTCGACGATCCGATCCTTGCCCCAGGCGGCGAAGCCGGTGGTTTCGACATCCAGGACCGCATAGGCCGTCGGGGTGGTGACGAGAGGTGCCGGGACGAAGGGGATTCCGGTGATGACGTCGACGTCGTGCTCGGGCAGCCGGTCGACCATGTCGGCCAGCGCGGAGCGGGCCCCTGCCATGTCCAGGCACGCGGCCGCGTAGCCGCGAGTGCGCAATGGCTTGCCGAGGTGGACGTCGTGCTTCTCCACGACGGAGTCGGGCAGTGCGGCGGCGATGTCCTCGGCGGTGGTGTCGTCTTCCAAGAGCAGTTGCTGGAGGACCGCGCGCAGTTGGGCCGGTGTGCACTTGGGCACGGTGAAGGCGACGCCGTCCCGGACCGCCGGCACGCCCGCACGGGTCAGCCACGCCGTCAGGGTGTTGAGGATGCGATCGCCGCGCCAGGGGAAGACGATGGTGTCGTCACCCTTGGCCAGCGCGGGGTTCCGGGTCAGGTCGAAGCGGCGATAGGCCGCGCGTCCTTCGTCGAGGAGGCGTTGGGCGGTGGCGTCGAGGTAGGCGGGAACGTCGTCGGACTCGTACCAGACGCGCATCCGACGGCGGACTTCGTCGTGGATCTCGGCACGACCGCCGGCGAACTTGGGCGCCCGGCCGCCGTGCGAGGGCTCCACCTGGATCAGGGCCGCGTGGTCGTCCACGGAGACGATCTTCCAACGCCGGCCCGCGAAGATGACCAGCGAACCGACCTCGGTGGGCGTGGTCACGTGCAGCATGCCGAGGGTGCGGGAACCGTGCACCAGCCGGTACTCCTGCTTCTCCGCGAAGACCGCGTAGAACGAGTAGTGGTTGACGATCCGCTCCCCCACCCTGCCGAGCAGCAGCAGGCCGTCGGGCTCCTGCTGGACGAGTTCGGCTTGGCCGAGGTCGCGCAGCAGAGTGGCGAAGGTCGTCTTGTCGATGTGGGCGAACGGTCCGGAGACGCACAGCGCCTGGAAGAGCTCGACCGGGCGGGCACCCTGGTGCTGGGCGATGACGGACATGATCTGCTGGATGAACGTGGACAGGTGCAGCGAGGACGTGTCCGCGGGCTCGTACCAGCGCTCGGACAGCAGGCTCATCATGGCCACGGCTTGGCACAGCTCGGCGCGCAACTCGTCCTGCGGTGCGATGTCGGCGGTGATCTCCTGGGCGGTCACGTACATGCGCAGCACGGCGGGCTCGCCACGACGTCCGGAGCGGCCGATGCGCTGGCGCAGGCTCGCCACCGAGGGCGGCGCCCCGACCTGGGCGACCGAGGTGAGGGTGCCGATGTCGATGCCCATCTCCAGCGTGGAGGTGCACAGCACGGTGACGGGCCGGTTGCTCTTGAGCAGGCCTTCGACGTGCTCGCGCACGTCTTTGGCGAGGCTTCCGTGGTGCGGGAAGAACTCGTTGGGCACGGCGCGTTCCTCGCTGTGGCGGCGCAGCCGGTCCGCGTACAGCTCGACGTCTCCGCGCCGGTCGAAGAACACGAGGTTGTTGCCGCCGCGCAGGGTGGTGAACACGTGTTCGCTGATCCGCTCGACGGAGGTCGGCTCGTCGGATTCCCCGGCCTGGGTGGTCGGCGCCTCGTTGACGTACCCGCGGACTATGGCGCTGATGTTCCCGCTCTGGTGCGAGGCCGTCAGGAGGTGTACGCCCTCGCCGCTGCCGGGGCGAAGGTAGTCGCGCGCCGACTCCATGTTGCCCAACGTGGCCGACAATCCGATGCGAGGGATGCGACGGCGGGTCGCCAGCTCGACGCGGTGCAGCAGGGACTGGAGCTGCGCGCCGCGCTCGGTGCCCATGAACGAGTGCATCTCGTCGATCACGACCCACCGCAGGGCTCGCAGCAGCCAGCCGATCTCCATGCCGCGCAGGACGAACATCGCCTCCAGCGACTCAGGTGTGATGAGCAGGATGCCGTCGGGCTTGTCGAGCACCTTGGCCTTTGCCGAACCGGGCACGTCGCCGTGCCAGCGGTGCACCGGCAGGTCGAGTTCGTCGCACAGCTCGTCGAGGCGGCGGTGCTGGTCGTTGATCAGCGCCTTGAGCGGCGACACGTAGAGCACTCGGATGCCGCCGTCGTCCACCTCGTCGAGCAGGGCGGAGCAGATCGGCAGGAACGCCGCCTCCGTCTTGCCCGACGCGGTGGCCGCCGAGACGATCACGTCCTCGGTCCCCTTGAGCACCAAGGGGATGGCTTGCTCCTGCGCGTCGTTGAGCTTCGGCCACCCCTGCCGGTGGATCCAGCGCTGGACCTTCTGGTGGAGGCGGAAGAACTGCGAGGATCCCGGCGGGGTGTCAGAGGCGGAAGGTGGCCAGCTCATCGTCCACTCTCGACTCGTCCTGCGCGGCCGGCTCCAGTGGTTCGAGGTCGGGGTTCAGCTCCGCCGCGAACCGCACGCCGCCGACGAGCGCTTCCCACGGTTGGCCGGGATTGTGCTCCAGCACCGACAGCAGGTTGAGGAACTCCCGGATCGTGGTGCGCGGGGTGCGGAAGTAGGCGTCGCCGATGTTCTGCGAGCAGTGGTGCATGAACGCGTGCAGGGCCTCATCGGGCACGAGGTACCGCTGCGGGTCACCCGAGGCGTGCACGTGGCGCAGCTTGGTGAGCAGGATGTAGAAGTCCTCTTGCGTCAGGTTGGTCAGCCTCAGCACCGGCCCGGAGTGGTCCACCAGGCCGTTGGCGGCGAAGGCGTTCTCCGCCAGGCGGGACTGCAACGCCTCATAGGAGTACAGGCCGCGGCGGGTGTCCATGAGGAACTCCGGCGTGCCGCCGAACAGGAAGCCCACGTGGGTGCTGATGCCCTGGAGGCTGTCGTTCACGATGCGCAGGATCTGCTCGTAGTTGGCGGAACGGGCCTGCGAGGAGGTCAGCTTGTAGAGGTTGACCATCTCGTCCAGGCACACCAGCAGGCCGCTGTAGCCGGCCATGCGCACGAAGCGGGACAGCAGCTTGAGCTGGTCGTAGAAGCTCGCGTCATCCACGATCGTGCGCACGCCGAGGGCGGCGCGGGCCTCGGTCTTGGTGGTGAACTCGCCGCGCAGCCAGCGCACCGCGTCGATCTTGAGCTGCTCGTTGCCGGTGTCGTGGCCGCGCCAGTAGGCCTCCACGACGGTGCCGAAGTCGTAGCCGCCGACCAGCTCGGACAGCTCTGCCATGCGCTGCCGGATCACGTTCTCCGGTGACGTGCCCTGCTCGCGTGCGGTGGCGAGCGCCTGGGAGACGAAGCGCTCGACGATGCCGGCGAGCGCGCCGCCGTCCGGCTTGGCCGAGGTCGAGGTGTTGCGGGCAAGCTCGGCGTACAGACTGCGGGCCTGGCCGCCAGTGGCGTGCAGACGGCGGTCGGGCGCAAGGTCGGCGTGCATCGTGACCAGGCGCTTCTTCAGCGCGGCGGCGCGGATGAGGTTCAGGAAGAACGTCTTGCCCGAGCCGTACTCGCCGATGACGAAGCGGGCCGTGGAGCCGCCGTCGGCGACGCTGTCGAGGTCGCGCAGCAGCGACTCGACCTCGCGCGCACGCCCGACCTGGACGTGCTGCTGGCCCGAGCGGGGCACGACGCCGGCCCGTAGCGACTGGATGATCGCGTCGCGATCGCGGGGTCGGATGCGCGTGTCGTTCATGCGAGCAGTTCTCCCATTGCGTAGTCGTTGATCACGAGCCGGTCGCCGTCGTCCTCGACGACCGGTTCGTCGGCTGCCTCGACCGCCGCTTCGTTGAGCACGTCCAGCGCGCCCTCGGGCAGCAGGCCGGCCTCGGCGCAGAGGGTGTCGAAGTCGGCACGGCTCCAGGCCGGTCGTGTGGCCAGCTCCCGCAGCAAGTCCGTGTGAACGGCGTCGAGGGACCCGACGAGGTCCACGGCGTCAACCGGTGCGGGTGGCGGTGGTGTGGCATCTTCCGGCTCGTCGAAGACATCGGCGAGCAGGGCGGCCACGGCGGCGCTCTCCCGCATCTTGGCCTCCACCAGGGCCGGGTCGAGGCGCACGGCGCCGACCGGCGGCTCGGGCCTTGGTGGTGGCGGGATGAGGTAGCCGGTCGGGCCGGTGTCCGCCGGCACGACGACCACGGGTTCGGTGGCCGGTGCGGGGCGGGTGGACGCGGCGGTGAGGGCGTGCAGTTCGGTGTACACCGAGTCCGGCTCCTGCCCCAGCAGCTTGTAGATCTTGCGCAGCGTGTCGACCTCGCCGGGCGAGACGACGCCGTCCACGGCCGCGATCGCGGTGGCGAACTCGGCGACGTGGGCGCGTTGCGCGTCGGTGAGGCCACCCAGGCGCTTGGTGAGCCCGGTCAGCTTCAGCTTCGAGGCCAGCAGCCAGTCCAGGTGGGCGGTCAGCCTGATCCGCTCCCCCGGTGTCAGGTGCAGGCTCGACTCCAGGTGGGAGACCAGGTGGTCCCGTTCGGCGCTGGACACGTCGTCGTCTGCCGCGGAGACCACGGCGGCGAGGTGCAGCAGCGTCGTTGCGGCGGTGTACTCGGGCGTCGCGGTCGCGGACTGCGCGGCGGTGATGCGGAACAGCACGGCCGGCCCTCGCTCTGCACCGGGCCGCCCAAGCGCACGTCGGGTTCGATGCCGATGCCGAACTTGTCCAGCAGTTGCGCCAGTCCGACCGCGTCGGCCTTGGCGAACTTGCCGGGAGTGCGGGCGGGCCACAGGGAGGTCAGGTCCGCCGCCTCGAACCGAGCCTGCCGCACGTCGTCCGGGACGGTCCGGTCGACCAGTTCGCGCAGCGGGCGCAGACCGGTGAGGTCGCCTGTGAACAACTCGTCCGGCAGCAGCGCCAGCGCGGGCAACGTCCCCGCTGCCTCGGGTTGGCGACCGATCAGCCGGCTGTAGGCGTCGAGGTCGTCGGTGCACGACTCCACCAGCGCCTTCAGCACCTTCGTCGGTGCGGCGGCGGTGAGCACATCGGGCACGTCCAGGCGCCACGTCGTCGTGCGAAGTCCACCGCTGGCAGGGCGGTAGTCGAGGTCCACCCGGCTCTTCAGCGGGCGGACGCGGAGGCCGTCGCCGCAGCGGGCCTGGTAGCGGGTGGTGAACAGCGCGCGGAACTCGTCGGGGCACCGCGTCGCGGGTGTTCGCGGGTAGATCTCGGGGTGGAGCATGGCCCACGACCAAGCCCAGTCGACCGGGAGGGGGCGCCCCTCGGCGGCGAAGCGGCCGATACCGACGCGCAGCGTGAGCGGCGGGGGCCACTTGTCGTGCTCGCCCGGATCGGGGGCGGGGCCCTCTCCCCTGGCGATGAGCGCGCGGAGAACCTGTTGGAAGGCGGTGGCGTACTGGCGGAACGACGAGTTGCCGCCGTAGACGGTCAGCAGGCGGACCACCTCGCCGAGGATGCGCGGCAGGTCGGCCCGCGCGGCCGGGTCCTGCTGCGCGTCGACCAGCGCCCGCCGCTCCAGGCCGTAGAAGTACAGGAACACGTAGCCGATGTAGGCGTCCGGCGCCCACCTGCCACCCTCCAGCCACAGCAGGTACGCGGCCCGGCTGCGAGGCGTGATCGAGTGGTAGGCGGGCCAGTAGTCCATGTCCCGGCCCGCGAAGTCGGGCTTGCGCCAGTCGATCGGCAGCGTGGGGTCGATCACCTCGACGTTCTGGTAGGACACCGCTTCACCCCGGGACAACTTCCCGACGTAGAGCATCCCGCCGGGCAGCGACCGGCCCGCCACCGACGACGTGGCCCCGGCCGGCACCCAGGCCGGGGCGGACACCGGGGGCTGACGTCGCGATACCGGCTGCGGCCGAGGGTGCGAAGGAGGCGGACCTGGCCGCGGCGAATGCGGCACGGGCACCGGCGGCGGCACGAACGCTGGGATCGGCGGCGAAGGTCGTGGTGGCGCCATGACGGCGGGCTTGCTCTCGAACAGCTGCCGCAGTCGGTCCAACAGCCCCACTCGGCCCCCTCAACTCGCGCCGTGTGCACACGGACGGTCTCTCCAAAACGGTGACAGCGGCTACGTCGCGTTAGCCCCATACCGCGTTAGCGCCTAAATGGGTGAATTACTTCAGTGGCACTTTCGCCTTGTCGCAGCAACAAGCCAATACGCGAGGGCTGCTCACTCAATCGTGTGAATGGTCGATGTAGCGCTCCCGCGAACGGCCGCGATGTGCGGGCCATGATCCCTTCGCATGATCGCCGCCCGGCCCCGCGTCCCGCGATCCACATGAACCTCTGGAGCGTGCAACGGTGACCGGGGTTCGGATCGTGCACGCGGCGGACATCCACCTCGACAGTCCGCTGCGAGGACTCAGCAGGTTTGCCGACGACGACCTCGCCCAGCAGTTGCGGTTGGCCTCACGACGCGCGATGGAAAACCTGGTGAGGTTGGTCGTCGACAAGGGCGCTCATGCGCTCGTGCTGGCCGGGGACATCTACGACGGTGACTGGCGCGATTACGCGACCGGTCAGTTCTTCGCCCGGCAGATGGACGTCCTGCACCAGCACGGGGTGCGCGTGTTCATGGTCGCCGGCAACCACGACGCCGCCAGCGTCGTCACGAAAGCCGTTCCCCTGCCGGGCAACGTCGCGGTGATGAGCACCGACAAGGCGGAGACCCTCACCGTCGACGACCTCGGCCTGGTCGTCCACGGTCAGGGCTTCGCGTCGAAGGCCGTCGACGAGAACCTCGCGCTGGCCTACCCCGACCGGGTCGATGGCCTGGTGAACGTCGGCATCCTCCACACCGTCACATCCGCCAGGTGGCGGAGGACCTGGGCCTGGCCAACGTGACCGTGTCGGAACTGGTGGCACCGGCGGTGCTGGAGCCGACACGCCCCGCCGAGGAAGTCCGTGCCGCGATCCGCGAGGGCACGGCCCTGGAAGAGGTCGCACCGGTTCACACCAGCCGCCCCACCCCGGCGCAGGACTTGACGGCTGTGCGGGTGTGGGCACGGCAGAACGGGTTCCAGGTCAAAGAACGGGGCCGCGTGCCCTACGACGTGATCAAGGCGTACGAAGCGGCGAACGCGTGAACGGGTCGGACGAGCGTGTGGACGACGCCCCGCTCCCACTGGGGAGCGAGGCGGTGTGGCCGCAGTTGGTCGGAAGTCTGGCGACCTACCGCCAACACGTGTCCCGCGCCTACGACGAAGTTCTCGACGAGGTCGCGGGACGAATCGCTGTCGTCGGCAGCATCGGCAAGGCCGACATCGGTGCGCTGCTGATGTGGAAACGGCTGCGAGCGGACACACGGTGGGCACGCGAGCTTTCCGACATGCGCGACGCCGACGTGCGAGCAGTCACCGGTCCTGCGGTCGCTGTCGTCCGCGACGTCAACGTCCCGGTCGTCGACGCGGCACGCGCCGGGCGAGGACTGCTCAGCCCACTGCCCGGGTTCCGGATCGGCGACGCCTTGGCTTCAGCGGTCTTGGTCGCCGCCGCACCCCACCGCATGGCCGTCTACGACCGGCATGCGCAGTCGGGTCTGACCTCGCTCGGCTACGACCTTTCCTCCGAGCCAGGGCGCTACGGCCGCTACATGGGCATCGTCGAGGAGCTGAGGGCGCTCGGTCTGGAGCACGACTCCGAGTGGACGGCCCGGGATGTCGACCTCGCTCTCTACCAGCTCGGTCGAAGCGGATCCCCATGAGCTACGTCCTCCTGATGCGGACGTCACGTGGCTTAGGAGGTGGTGCGGAGTTCGTGCTCGTGTTCTGCCATTCCAGTGAATGTTCGGCGGCCTGAGCCGTCCATCCGGGGTGTTCCGGCCGCCTGACCATGGACGCTGCGGCCGCCGCAGGTCAACCTGACTGGGGTGTGGAGGGGGTGTCCGTGAGCTTCTTCGATGCACGCAGAGCACCTGCGGTGGTCAAGCACGGGTTGTTGCGGAGGTACTGCCAGCCTTTCGCGTACAAAGCGGGCTCTCGGACCGGCGGCCGGGTCACCTTCCTCGACGGCTACGCCGGGGCAGGTTGCTACGAGGACGACACCCCTGGATCACCTCTGGTCCTTCTTGAAGCGGCGAAACGGGTATCGCCGAGTCGGGACGTCGAGGCGGTCTTCATCGAAGAGGACCCTGCGACGTTCAGCCGATTGCAGGAGGTGCTCGACACTCGCTGCCGAGGGCAGAAGTACCTCCCTTTGGCGGGCGACGTGGACGAGCACCTCGACTTCGTGCTGCGGATGTGCCACGACCGAGCGTTGTTCGCCTTCCTGGATCCGTTCGGTCCCGCACTGAGCCGACATCGTCTTCAAGATCTCTTGCGGCGGAGGGCTCACGAGAACCTGCCGACAGACGTCCTGCTGCACGTCTCGGTGCGCAGCGTGTGGAATTTCGGCTCGCGATTGACCAAGGCCAAGCGCGAGCGGCGACCACTCAGCAGACAGGACGAGGCGTTCGCCGGTCACTTGGACGACTTCCTGGGCGCGGGGTGGTGGCGGAGCAGCTTCGAAGAGGCCGCCGAGGCCAAGCCGGAGGAGGGGAAACCCGCCGCTATCGCGCTGCGGTTGGCCGAGCAGTACGCCGAAGAGGTCGCGCACCAGACCGGTTACCTGGCCATCAGCATGCCGGTGCGGCGACGCCCGCACCACGCGCCGATCTTCGTGCTGACCCTGTTCACCCGCCACCCCGACGGTGCCTGGTTGTTCGCCGACTGCGTCGGTCATGCGGGGCTCGACTGGGAGGAGGCCTGGCGGGACGCCGAGGCTTCCAAAGAGGGTGCGAACGGGCAGCTCGGCTTGTTCGCGCCCGGTGACGCGTCGATCTTCGATCGTGAGGACTACGAGCGCAACCACAGCGAGAAGTGGATCGGGATCATCCGTGACAACATCCACGGCTTGCTCGACCGCTTCCAGCCGTTGATCCTCCAACAGCACGTGGTGGACGTGTACGGGGCCACGCTGGGCACCGGAGCGAGGGAAACCCACGTCCGCAAAGCGGTGAAGCGGCTGTACGAAGACGGCCTGGTCGATCACGACGGCAAGGGGAGGAACATGGAACGCGCCGAGATGTTCAGGCCCGCGCGGTACGGCTCGTCGACGTTGGCCGGGTAGGCATCTCGTCCCAGGTGCGCCCGTCCAGCAACCGGCCACCGGCTTTGGGCGTACGCCCTCCCCACTGCTTGAAGAAGAACGGAACCCCAGCTCGTTCGCACTGATCACGGACGTCGACCACCCACTCCTCGTCCATCGGACGGCAGTTGGCTCCGGACTCACCGCCGACGATGACCCAGTCGATGTGGTCGAGGTCCATGTCCGGAAGAGGGCCCAGGAGCGGCTCGCACGACAAGAACCTGATCGCGGCCGGCACCCGGCTGAGTTCGGCGATGCGTGACGTGGCGGCCTGGTCTTCCACGGACGTGCCGATCCAGACGTTCTCCGGCCAAGGAAGGTCGTCGGCAATGCGGCGCAACCGCAGTGCCCGCTTGGTGAGCACCTGGTAGGTGTGGCGCGGGGTCGCGGCCATCACGTCGAAGACCTGACGGATGAAGTCGAGTGGAATCTTGGCGTGGAAGAGGTCGCTCATCGAGTTGACGAACACGAGTCGCGGTTCGCGCCAGCGGAACGGTTCGGCGAGCGACGCGAGGTGGGTGGCCACCCCGAACCCAGGCCCGCTGGTGCGCGGATCGCCGTCCGACTGGTACTTCGCCGACCCCATCGCCTTCAACCTCTTCGCGAGGGTGAGTGCGTAGCAGTGGTCGCAACCAGCGGAGACCTTGTCGCACCCGGTGCTGGGGTTCCACGTCGTCTCGGTCCACTCGATGCTGGATCTGGCGCTCATGACCCTCCCCTTGACCAAGCCGACACCGTAGGCCACCACGTCGCTCCCCGAATGAGGGCTATCAGGCAACATGCCTCGAACACGGGTTCGAGTCAACGGTCATGGTCGGTGTGCGTCGGGGCGGTCAGCTCAAAGATTCACGCGAGGCTTGGGTGGCGGGCGGTGAGGTGAGCGCGGCAGATCCCGGCCCCCGTTCCGACGGTCGCGGATCGGGGGTCGGGAGGCCGTGGCTGGGAGGTCACCGCAGGGCGGTGAAGAAGGTCCGGATGTCGTCGACCACGATCTCCGGGACCTCCAGTGCGGCGAAGTGGCCGCCCTTCTCGAAACGGCTCCAGTGCACGATGTTGGAGTTGTCCCGTTCCGCGAACACCTTGATGGTCTGGAAGTCGTCGGCGAACACGGCCACGCCGGTCGGGGCGGCGTTGACCGGGGCGGGTTCGTCGGTGGCGGCGGCCGCGTTGTCGAAGTAGGACCGGGCCATGCCAGCGGCGGCGTTCGCGAACCAGTTGACGGACACCTCGGTGAGGATGGTCTCCAGCGGCACCAGGGAGGTGCCGTTGCCGAAGGAGTTGAACAGCTCGCTGTAGGCGAGCATCCCGATCGGCGAGTCGCTGAGCCCGGCCGCGACCGTCTGCGGCCTGCTGGCGTTCATGGTGTTGTAGCCGCCGACCTTCTGGAACCACTGCATGTGCTCCAGGCCGGCGTAGTCCTGCGGTTCGAGTCGTTCGAACTCCGCGGGGTCGCCCGACGGGAAGGAGAACAGCTGCAGCACGTGCAACCCCAGGAAACCCTCCGGGGCGAGGATGCCGAGCTCACGGGCGACCATCGCGCCGTGGTCGGAGCCGTGGACGCCGTAGCGCTGGTAGCCGAGCCTGCGCATGAGGGTGTCGTAGGCGCGGGCCACGCGGGCGGTGGTCCAGCCCGGTTCGGTGACCGGGTTGGAGAAGCCGAAGCCGGGTGCGTCCGGCACGACGACGTGGAACGCGTCCTCCGCGCGCCCGCCGTGGGCGACGGGGTCGGTGAGCCTGCCGATCATGTCGAGGTAGTCGACCGACGAGCCGGGGTAGGTGTGCGCGAGCAGCAGCGGCGTCGCGCCCTCGTGCGGCGACTCGACGTGGATGAAGTGGATCGGCTGGTTCTCGATCTCGGTGACGAAGTGCGCGTGGGCGTTGATGCGCTCCTCGGCGGCGCGCCAGTCGAACGCGCGCCACGCCGCCACGGCCTCACGCAGGTAGTGGTTGGGGGTGCCGTGCTCCCAGGTGTCGCCCGGCGCCGGCTGCGGCAGCCGGGTGCGGTCGAGACGACCGGTCAGGTCGTCCAGCTCGGCCTGCGTGACCTCGATGCGGAAGGGGCGGATCTCCGTGTTCGTCATGACACAGACGTTAGAGTGCCTATAGGAAAGGATTGTTCCTATAAGGCGGAGGTATTCGCAGTGACCGCGGACACATCGGCGCGGCTCCTCGCGCTCCTGGCGCTGTTCCAGTCGCGGCCGTCGTGGAGCGGCACCGAACTCGCCGACCGGCTGGGCGTCACGACCCGCACCATCCGCAACGACGTGGAGCGCCTCCGCACGCTCGACTACCCCGTCGAGGCCACCCGCGGCGCGACGGGCGGCTACCGGCTCGGAGCGGGCGGCAAGCTCCCTCCGCTGCTCCTGGACGACGAGGAGGCGGTGGCCGTGGCGATCGGGTTGCGCGCCGGCCGCGGCATCGCCGGGCTGGAGGCCTCCAGCGCCCGCGCGCTGGCCAAGCTCGAACAGGTCCTGCCGCCACGCCTGCGGCCGACGGTGGAGGCGCTGGCCTCGGTCGTCGACCACGCGCCGGAGAACACCGACACCGACGCCCCGGACCCCGAGGTCGACCCCACCGTGCTGCGCACCATCGCGACCGCGATCCACGACGTCGAGTGGTTCCGCTTCGACTACCGCGACACCTCGCTGCTCGTCGAGCCCTACCGCCTGCTCGCCTGGAAGCGACGCTGGTACCTCGTGGCCCGCGACCCGTCCAGTGGCGAGTGGGACGTCTACCGGGCGGACTGGATCACGCCACGCATGCGCACCCACCGCCGGTTCGCCCCCACCACCCTCCCCGACGAGGACTACACCAGCTTCACCATGCGCAGGGTCGCGTTCAGCGGCTGGCAGGTGCACGCACGCCTGCGGGTCGACGCGCCCGCCCAGGCCGTCCTCGACCGGATCCACCCGGCCGTCGGTGTGGTCGAGACGGTCACCGACACCACCTCGGTCCTCGTCACCGGCGCCGACTCGCTGGACACGATCGCCGCCTACATCGGCATGCTGGGCATGGACTTCACCGTCGAGTCGCCCAGCGAGCTCAGGCCACTGCTGCACACCCTCGCGGAGCGCTACGCCCGCGCCTGACCACCGGAACCACCCTGGGAGGTTGTGGGCGGGCTCCGCGGGGGTGCGAGGAGCCCAGCCCACGGAATCAGGGGATGGTTCACCCGTCAACGATCAGAACCCGTGCCACCGAAGACGTCGTAGCCGGCAAGGCGGCAGCGGGGCGGGCCGACATGGCCTGATCGCGGCACGACACACTCCACGACTTGGCGGGCTCACAGGACCGTCTCGATCCACAGTGGACGAATGCCGTGCGGCGATAGGGCAGTGTCGTCGTCGGAAGGGCGCGTCGTGTTGCGGCGCGCCGGTGACAGCCGTTCACAGCTGACGGCGACCTCGACCCCGCAGTCGAGAGCGGAGCACGGTGTAGCGGGCCCCGGTGACCTGGTGCCGCTCCCGTCGGGCTCGAACGCGGCCTTGCCGGGTGGCGTGGCGGCTGCGGCCGGATGACGGGCCGTGGACGTGCTCGTCGCCCTCGAACATCCGCCGTCGATCGCGTTCGAGCAGTGGGACGTGGATGCGTTCGCGGATGGGCCCCCTCGGTGTGCGGACGGCGGGCGGGCGGAGGTCGTCGACCACCCAGAGCGCTTCGCGGTCGATGCCGGATCCGGGACGTTCGGCGGGCAGGGCGGTACGGCGGAGTTCGCTCATGGTTTCCGTGGACTCCAGTGCTCGGGCAGGAGGCGTGGTGCGGCGCATCGCCTCGGGACCAGTGGTGTGCGGCCGGCACCGATCACGCGGTGCGGGCTTCGAGCGGCACGGCGGAGGGCGGCGGGGAGTTGCTCGGACCCGCCGTCGGACTCCCCGGTCGTCACTGGTCACTGCTGCATGTCGGCCATGATGTTCATCCCGCCGACCGCCGGTCAACGGGTTTTCGGGATGCTCCCCGCTCGACCCGGCCGGGTGCGATGAGTTAGCGCTAACACTCCGCGATCGGCCTACCGTGGCCGGGCGGTGGAGTGGCGCGTACACATATGGTCTCTACCTGCACCTAAGCGCTTGATCGGGAGAAAGTGCCGCCAAGAAGGTCAGGGTGAGCGCACACAACCGAACGCTCACGACCCGTTGTCAACCGGTACGCGCACAGCTATATTGGCCGAAAGTTCAGGGCGCAGAGGCGAAAGTTTCAAGGTGACCCTTGCGGTCCCGAGCCGATGCGACTCACGTCGACGACGACGGGACAACCATGCGACGACGTCCACGCGACCTCGCGTTCCCCGCTCCCCCCGACTGAACCGCCGGTTCCGCACGACGGCCGCACCCCGAACACGGGTGACGGCACGAATGACCGGCAACGGGTCGTCCACCGGCACTCCGGCGCAACACCAGCAACTCGCAGCGGGCGGTGCCTGGACGCGCAGGCCCCTACCGCGTTCCCCCGACACCTCAACGAAGAGGAGCACGCCCATGGCCAGAACAGGCCATCAACCGCCCACAGCCCTCCCCCGCCCGCACCGGCGTCGTCTGGCCGGTGTCGCCGCCGCCGTCACCGCGTCGGCGAGCGCCTCAGTGCTGGTCGCGGCGGCCTTGCTGGCGACGACACCCGCCAGTGCCGCGGCCGCGGGCTGTTCGGTGAACTACACCGTGGCGTCGCAGTGGCAGGGCGGGTTCAGCGCCAACGTCTCGATCACCAACCTGGGTGACCCGCTGAACGGGTGGACGTTGACGTGGTCGTTCGGCGCCGGGCAGGCGGTGACGCAGTCGTGGAGCACGTCGTTGACGCAGAACGGTTCCGCGGTGACCGCGAAGAACGTGAGCTACAACGGATCGGTGCCCACCGGCGGCACGGCGTCGTTCGGCTTCAACGGGTCGTGGACGGGCAGCAACCCGAGTCCGACGAGCTTCGCCCTGAACGGCGTGGCCTGCACCGGTGACACGACGACGACCACACCGACCAGCACCACGACGACCACGACATCCACGTCCACCACGACGACCACCACGACCACGACCACGACGCCCGGCGGGTGCACCCTCCCGTCGAGGTACCGCTGGACGTCGACGGGCGCGTTGGCGACCCCGAAGCAGGGCTGGGTCTCGCTCAAGGACTTCACCCACGTCATGCACAACGGCAAGCACCTGGTCTACGCCACGACGCACGACACGGGCACGAGCTGGGGCTCGATGAACTTCACCCCGTTCACCAACTGGTCCGACATGGCCTCGGCCGGTCAGAACGGGATGAGTTCCGGCGCCGTCGCGTCCACGTTGTTCTACTTCGCCCCGAGGAACATCTGGGTGCTCGCCTACCAGTGGGGCGGGACCGCGTTCAGCTACCGGACGTCGTCCGACCCCACCAACCCGAACGGGTGGTCGGCGCAGCAGGTGCTCTCCACGGCCAGCATCACCGGCTCGGGCACGGGCCCCATCGACCAGACGCTGATCGGTGACGGTTCGAACATGTACCTGTTCTTCGCCGGCGACAACGGCAAGATCTACCGCCAGGTCATGCCGCTCGGCAACTTCCCGAGCAGCTTCGGCTCGTCCTACACCACCATCATGAGCGACACGCAGGCCAACCTGTTCGAGGGTGTCGAGGTCTACAAGGTCCAGGGTCAGAACCAGTACCTCATGCTCGTCGAGGCGATGGGGGCGAACGGGCGCTACTTCCGGTCGTTCACGTCCAGCAGCCTGGGCGGTTCCTGGACGCCGCAGGCCGCCACCGAGAGCAACCCGTTCGCGGGCAAGGCCAACAGCGGTGCCACCTGGACCAACGACATCAGCCACGGCGACCTGATCCGCAGCAACCCCGACCAGACCAAGACCATCGACCCCTGCAACCTGCAGCTGCTCTACCAAGGTCGCAGCCCCAACTCCGGCGGCGACTACGGCCTGCTGCCCTACCGACCGGGCCTGCTGACGCTGCAGCGCTGACCAGCTGACGCAAGCCCACCGCCCAAGCCCGCAGGCCCATCCCCACCGGAGTGAGGGGTGGGCCTGCGGCGTGTCGGAACTCCACCACGGTTCGACTCAGAGGTAGCCGACGCCGGTCAGTTCCTCGGCCGCCGCCCAGAGTCGGTTGCCGACGGCCGGGTCGGCGGCCTCCCGGCTGAGCCGGGCCTCGGTGACCCGGCCCCGCGTCTCCCAGAGCCCGGACGGGCCGAAGAACTGGCCGCCCCGCACCCCGGGTCCGGTCGCGGCCGACAACTGCGGCAGCGCGCCCTGCTCCACCGGCTGGGTGGCCAGCAGACCGAGCCAGGCGATCATCCGCCCGAACCGGCCGCGGTGTTCCCAGGCACGCGGGGTCAGGTTGGTGCGGGTGATGCCGGGGTGGGCCAGCGCGCTGACGATCGGGGATCCGGCGGCGCGCAGGCGACGATCCAGCTCCACGCCGAAGACGGTGGTGGCGAGCTTGGACCGGCCGTACGCGGCGGTGGCCCGGTAGGCACGCTCGAACATCAGGTCGTCGAAGTCCAGGTGCGCGGTCTTGTGGGTGATCGAACTGAGGCTGACCACCCGGGCTTGCGGCGCCGCGGCCAGGTTGTCGAGCAGCAGGCCGGTCAGCGCGAAGTGGCCCAGCATGTTGGTGCCGAGCTGCAGCTCGAAGCCGTCGGCGGAGGTGCGGCGCGGGCCGAGCAGCACCACGCCGGCGTTGTTGACCAGCAGGTCGATCGCCGGGTGGTCGGCGGCCAGCTTCGCCGCGAAGACCCGCACGGAGGCGAGGGACGCCAGGTCCAGCTCGCGCACCTCGACGTCGCCCCCGATCCGGCGGGCGGCCTCCTCGCCGGCGGCGGTGTCGCGGACGGCCAGCACGACGTGGGCGCCGTGGCGGGCCAACTCGGTGGCGGTGACCAGGCCGAGGCCCGAGTTCGCGCCGGTCACGACGGCGACCCGGCCGCGCTGGTCGGGGATGCGGTCGGCGGTCCATTCGGTCATCTGCTGCTCCCGGAGGTGTCGGTGCGCTGGACCGACGACGCTAGGAGCGATCCGGGACGGCTCGCTGGTTCCCGGTTGCCCGGGTCTGCGGGACCTACCTTCGGCGGTCGGGGCCCAGGCACACTTGCGGCGTGAGCAGCCCTCATCCGTACGCCCGTGAGCTCGGAGACTTCCTGCGCGCCCGGCGCGGCCGGCTGCGTCCGCACGACGTCGGCCTGGAGCCGGGCGGCCGGCGCAAGGTCACCGGGCTGCGACGCGAGGAGCTGGCCCTGCTGGCCGGGCTGAGCACCGACTACTACCAGCGGATGGAGCAGGGTCGGGAGGTACGCCCGTCCGACGACGTCCTGGACGCGATCGCCGGCGCGCTCGGCCTCGACGACGAGGAACGCCGGCACCTGTTCGCCCTGGCCCGCGCCGCCCGCCGGCCGGTGCCCGCCCGGGCCGACCACGATCCGGAACGGGTGCCGGACAGCACACGGCGCCTGCTGCGGGTGATGGACACCCCGGCGGTCGTACTCGGCCGGCACCTCGACCTGCTCGACTGGAACCCGATGGCGGAGGCGCTGCTCGGCGACCCGGCCGCTTACCCGTCCGACCGGCTCAACATGCTCCTGCTGATGTTCGACGACACGCTGACCGGCGAGCGGAGCTGCCCGGACTGGGAGCGGCAGGCCCTGGACTACATCGGCATGATGCGTGCCGCCGTCGCCACCGACCCCACCCATCCCCGCGCCACCGCGATCGTCGGTGAGCTGAGCATCCGCAGCGCCGAGTTCCGGCGGCTGTGGGCCCGGCACGACGTGCGCGAGTCGGTCAGCGGCACCAAGACCTTCCGGGTTCCCGAGGTCGGCGACATCGTCCTGGACTGGGACACCTACCCGCTACCGGGCAGTCCCGGCCCGATCATGCTGGTCTTCACCGCCGAGCCGGGCAGCACCGACGCGGACCGGCTGCAACTCCTGGCGTCGTTGCACGCGACCCGCTCGGCGCTCGCCGACGAGCACGTCTCCTTGGCCAGGAGACAGCTCGCGGCGAAACTGCCGTGCGGGAACCGCAACGTGCCGGGCAACCCCTGCTGAGCAACCTGCACGACGTTCGGCGCTGATCGTCCGACCGGATGACCCGACCGCCGAACCCCGACCGTCCGTCCGGCCACAGCCCTACCTTGGTGGCCCCCTGCGAGTCGCGGACGGTGGCCATGGACGAACGAGGACCGGAGCAGGACGAGCCCGCGTCGTCGACCCGCAACGAGGTCAACGGTCCGGTGGGCGGGGACCTGGTGCAAGCCGGTCGCGTGACCGGCGGCATCCACTTCCACCGGTCCGCCGATGCGGTGTCCCCACCCCGGCGCGATCCGTGGCTGGTCTTGTGCGGGCTTCTCTGCGTCCTGGTTCCGGTCCTCGAGGCGTTCCTCGCGATCGTGCTCGCCGTCGGGGGTCTCCTCGACACGGTCACGGTCCGGGACTTCGCCCGACTCGGGGTGCCCGCGATCGTCCAGGTGGCGATCAGACACCGCCTGCTCGGCGCGCGGCGACAGGCCGTCTGGGGCAGCGTCCTCGCGGGCAGCCTGCCGCTGTGGGTCTCGATCGGGATCGGCCACCTCGCCCACGGCGTGCACCCCGTCGCGGCACTCGCGCTGTGCGGTCCGGTGACGATCGCGGCACTGCTCGCCGCGACACGGGTGCTCCGCGGCGGCTTCCGGCGACGTCAGTGGTCCGCCGCGGTGGCCGGGGTCGCGGCGGCGGTGTGGTTCGCCGTCGGCTCGCCCTCGATCGTCGAGGCCGTGCCGACCTCCGGCGTGCTGTTGTGGATCCTCGTCGTGGCGGTGTTCCTCGCCGAAGTCGTCTTCCCGGTGCTCGTCACCGTGATCGGCCCCGGCCGATCCGCCGCGTGGGTCCTCATCGGCTGGGTGCTCGGCGCCGGCGTCGCGTTCGCGATCGACATCCTCCTCGACGAGGTCCGGGTGCCCTGGGCGGGAGGTTCGTACCTCCTGGCGGTGTTGTTGCGGGCGGGCCCGATGACCGCCGTGGTCGTCGTCGGCGTCCTGTTGTCGACAAGAGGTCGACCGGAGATCCGCTGAACGCGGAGCACCGGGACACCGGGCCGAACGCGGAGACGACCCGGATGCCCGGGACGTCCGCAGCCGTCCCAGCTCGGCGTCGGTCGGCTCGCGGGCCGGTGCGTCGCCGCGACGACGATCACCACGACCACGCGGTCGAGAGAGCCGATCACGAGAGTTCGCGCTCCAGTGCCCGCGCGAAGAGGGCCGCGCCGCCGGTGATGGGAGCGCGGTCGAGGAAGGTGACACCGCCCTCGCCGTCAACGGAGATCAGGCGTGTCTCGTTCTTCTTCGACGTCGTCTCGTCGGAGAACTGCGACAGCACCGCCGTGCCGTCGGTGCCGCAGCCGGGCGGGAAGTAGGCCGGCGACGCGGTGCGGGGGAGCTTGGTGACCGCACCCGTGGCGAGGCGACGGTCGCGGCGAACGCACCGCGGGCCATCAGGTGGGGTTCGTTGGTGGAGGTGCGCGGCGCGTAGGTGACGACGGCGTGTTCGGGGTCGGCCAGGTCGTCGCCCAGCAGGGAGTTCCGGTCGGCGGTGGGCACGTGGTCCGGTCGCACTTCGCCGCGCGTGTCGTCGGTCGGGGTGCCCCAGCCTGCGGCCGCGTCGTTCGGCGGGGTCGGGGTCGGCGGCGCGGAAGACGTCAGCACACTGGGAGGATGGTCGGCGAATGGCCTACCTGGAGGACGTGGACCAACCATGACGATCCGGTACCCGGGCGTGCGGACGCAGGTGTTGTCGGCCGTGGAGTCGCTCGCCGACCGCGAGTACCAGGAGCGGGTGTGGATCCGCGGCGAGCTGCCGCACCCCGGGTACTACGACGAGCTCGACCTCAGCGTCCACACGCTGTTCGACGACGCCGCGGTGCTGCCGGACCCGGCGTCGGCCGTGGGGGCCGTGCTCCACGCGCACGAGGTCGGACCTCTGCACGAGTTGGGCGCGGTGTTCGGTCCGCTGATCGACGACCTGGGCGACCAGCCGGACGCCGTCTACCTCGCCGACCCCAGGTGGGACGACGTGGTGCGCGCGGCCGTCAAGGCGTACGAGGTCATGCGGGCACACGCGTAGGTCGGAGCGCAGGGCCGGCGGCCGAGGTCGCACAGGTCGGTTATCGGAGGTTGGGCTCGTCCGGTCCGAAGAACGGGCCGGTGGCCAGGTCCGCACCGGCTTCGCGCCACCAGGCCGCTTGGTCCGCGGTGGTGATGGCGGAGACGGTGGTGACCGCGGCGGTGGCGCGCAGGGCCGCGGTCAGGGCGTTCACGTGGTCGGCGGACATGGTGGTTCGCAGGTCGACCAGATGTTCGGCGATCCGGATCACCTGCACACCGAGGTCCCGTGCGGCCGCGAAGTGGTCTGGGCCGAGGGTGAAGTCCGCAAGCGCCGTTCGCACGCCCAACTCGGTCAGGACGGCGGCGTTGTCCGCCGCTTCCGGTGACCCCGCCACTCCCGCCGGGATGGCCACCACCAGGTGGTCCGCGGGCAGCCGGGCCAGGTCGAGGGCGCGCACCACCCGCGGCACGAGGTCGGCGTCGCACGCCTGGTGCGCGGTCAGGGCCACGGTCAACGAGGACGAGTCGCCGGTGCGTTGCCGCCGCCACTGGACCTGGCCGCCGGCGGTGCCGAGCAGCCACTCGCCCAGCGGCAGGATGAGGCCCGTCTGCTCGGCGAGCCGCACGCACTGCTCGTGCGGGATCGGATCGTCCGGCCGGGCCCAGTGCAGCACCGCTTCCACGCCCGTCACGCCGTTGTCCGCCAGCCGCACCACGGGCCGGTAGCGGGCGGTGATCTCGCCCCGCTCCCACGCACCCGGCATCCCGACGGCCAGTCGTCCCGTCGACCGGTCCGCGAGGTCCCGTTCCGGGTCGAACACCTCCCACTGCCCGCGCCGCCGCGTCTTGGCCCGCCGCAAGGCCTGGTCGGCCGCGCGCAGCAGCTCGTCGGGCGCCTCGTCACGCGTGCCCCGCACGACGCCGATCGACGCGGACGGCGCCAGCCCGTGGCCGTCGACGTACAGCGGTTCGGCCAGCTCCCGGTTGATCGCGGCCGCGATCGTGGCGATGTCCGGCGTGGTCGCCGAGTTCTCCACGAGGATGCCGAACTCGTCGCCGTCGAACCGGGCGACCATCGCCTTCTCCTCGGCCAGCACGGACTTCAGCCGCTGCGCGACGTGCACGAGCAGCCGTTCACCGGCACGGCGGCCGAGGCTGTCGCACACCGTGCCGAACGCGTCGAGGTCGAGGTGCAGCAGCGTCACGCCGTGCGCCGGGTCGGCCCGGCGCACCGCGCTCTCCAGGTGGGTGCCGAAGAACTGGCGGTTGGGCAGCCCGGTGAGCACGTCGTGCAGCGCCTGCCGGTTCAGCTCGTTCTGCAGCAGCATCAGCTCGGTGCCGTCCTCGACGACCACGACGAAGTGGCTGGACGCGCCGCCGTCGTCGCCCACCAGGGACGCGGTCAGCGAGATCCGTGCGACGTCGCCGTCCGGGCGCAGCAGTCGCTGCGCCTGCCGGACGCGGTGCTGCTCCCCGGCGACCACGGCTCGCATCGCCTCGCGCAGCATCCCCACCGTGTCGGGGTGCACGAGGTCGAACAGGCTCGTGCCGGTCAGCTCCGCGGTGGTGCGCCCGAGGATCTCACCGATCGCCTCGTTGGTCCGCACGACGCGGCCGTCCAAGTCCGCGATGACGACGCCGTTCGTGGACGACGTGACGACCTCGGCGAACCGGGCTTCGCTCTCGTTAAGGTGCCACTTGGCGTCGCGCACGGCCTTGAGCAGCGACAGCTGCATCCGTTCCTGCTGCTCGAACACGGCCCGCCGGTTCGCCGCGAGGAAACCGGTGGCGAGCGCGCCGATCCCGAGCGCTATCCGGTCCGCGTGCGCGTCGACCGGCTGGAACTCGGGCAGCGCCGGCAGGCCCTTGCCCAGGACGTCGACGGTGCGGCGCAGTCCCTCCTCGCCGACGTAGCCGGTCGCGACGACGTTCTCCCCGATCCGCTCGACCGCGGCGGCGTCGAACGGGTCGGACGCCAGCACCGAGCACAGCGCGTCGAGTTGGGCGCGCAGGTCCCGTTCCAGCTCCTCCGCGGTCAGCGG
Organism: Saccharothrix stipae; assembly: GCF_054781895.1. NCBI lineage: Bacteria > Bacillati > Actinomycetota > Actinomycetes > Pseudonocardiales > Pseudonocardiaceae > Saccharothrix > Saccharothrix stipae. Next base: position 82,262 of record NZ_BAAGTN010000027.1, read on the forward strand.
GGTCGCCGCGGCGCCGCTCAGGAGGTAGGTCCACTTGCGGGCGAGGAGGTCCCGGGCGCGTGCGCCGTCCGGGGACGTCGGTGGGTGCTTCGGCGCGTGGCCTGGCTGCGGCATCGGGTTCGGTCCTGCGTTCGCTCAGTCGCGCGGCGGCCGGCCGACGGGTTCGCCGCGGGCTCGGCCGTGAGTGCGTCAATCCGTGCGCACCGACGGTGTGGTCATCGCTTGCGGGCGACCCCGCCGTAGATCACCATGTTCATCCCCGGGTTGTCGGACATGTCGCCCGGTCCGGCGGGACGCCACGCCGCGCAGCCGACCAGGCCCGGCTCGACCAGCTCGAAGTCGCCGAACAGCGCCAGCACCTGGTCGTGCGAGCGCTCGTTGAGCTGGTCGGCGCTGCGGCTGTCCTTGATCAGGTCCGTCACGTCGGTGAGGCGCTCGTCCTGCTCGTCGGCGGTGACGTGGGTGATCGCCAGGTGGCTGCCGGGGGCGAGCGCGTCGCGGTAGGCCGCCATCAGCCGCCACGGGTCGGCCTCGTCCGGGACCCAGTGCAGCATCATCAGCACCAGCAGGCCGACCGGCCGGTCGAAGTCGAGCAGCTGCCGGGTCTGCGGGTGGCCGAGGATCGCCTCGGGGTCGCGCATGTCGGCGTGCACGACGGCCGCGCGGTCGTTGTCCGCCAGCATCAACTCGCTGTGCGCCACCGCGATCGGGTCCTTGTCGACGTAGACGACCCGGCACTCGGGGTCCACGGCCTGGGCGACCTCGTGCACGTTGGCCACGGTGGGGATGCCGGAGCCGATGTCGAGGAACTGGGTGATGCCCTGCCCGATCATGTGCCGGACGGCCCGACCGAGGAAAGCCCTGTTGACGCGGGCCGCGGAACGGGCGTCGGGCATGATCCGCTCGACCTGCGCGGCGAGTTGGCGGTCCACCTCGAAATTGTGGCCGCCGCCGAGCAGGAAATCGTAGGTGCGCGCCATGCTCGGCACCGAAACGTCGACGCCCCGGGGAATCCACTCCGTTTGCACCACTGCGAACGCCCCTTTCGGAAAGAGCATCATCCTAACCAGCCGGCCAACGTCACCGTTGCGCCACCCGAGTGTACGCAGTCACCCGATCAGGCACTGTCAACCTCACCCGAACGGCTTCTACTGTTGGCCGTCCAGTCAACTAGGCGAGGAGCGGACATGCCCGTCCCGGTGGCACCGGGTCGCCTTCCCCTGCTTGGCCACACCGTGTCGATGCTGCGCCACCGACACCGGTTCACCGCATTATTGCGGAATCACGGCGATATCGTCCGGATTGACCTCGGTACGATGCGCACCTATTTTGTGACGAATCCTCGATTAGTCCACGAACTGTTGGTCACGCAAGGATCGTCAGTCAGGAAGGGCGCGTTGTTCGACAGGTTCCGACCGATCTTCGGCAACGGCCTGGCCACCTCGGGCGGTGAGTTCCACCGACGTCAGCGGCGGATGGTGCAGCCCGCCTTCCACCGGGACCGCATCGCCCATTACGTCGAGACCATGGCGCGTGCCGCGGCCGACTGGACCGCCGGCTGGCGCCCGGGACAGGTGCGCGTGGTCGAAGAGGACGCGCAAGCGCTGGCCGTCACCATCGTGGGCGAGGCGCTGTTCTCCACCGAGCTGGGCAAGCGCGCGGTCGACGAGGTGCGCCGGTCGCTGTTCACCGTGCTCAAGCAGGGCATGATCCGCGCGCTGTCGCCGTCGTTCGTCGAGAAGCTGCCCCTGCCGGGCAACCGCGCGTTCGACGAGGCCATCGCGCGCATGCGGGCCATCGTGCTGGAGGTCGTGCGCGGCCGGCGGGAGGACGGCGTCGACCGGGGCGACCTGCTGTCGGTGCTGCTGCTGGCCCAGGACCCGGACACCGGCGCGGGCATGTCCGACGAACAGGTCCACGACGAGGTCATGACGCTGCTCGTGGGCGGGATCGAGACCACCGCTCTGGCGCTGGCCTGGACGTTCCACGAACTCGCCCGGCACCCGGAGGTCGAACGGCGCGTCCACGCCGAGGTGGACGAGGTGCTGGGCGGCCGCACGCCCACCTTCGCCGACGTCGGCGACCTGGTCCACCTGGGGCGGGTCGTCAACGAGGTGCTGCGGATGTACCCGGTGTGGTTCCTGATGCGGCGCACGCTGGCACCGGTCGAGCTGGGCGGCGTGGTGTTGCCCGCGGGCGCCGAGGTGATCTTCAGTCCGCACGCCCTGCACCACGACCCGGCGTCCTTCGAGGACCCTTACCGCTTCGACCCCGACCGGTGGTCCCCCGAGCGCGCCGCGCACATCCCGAAAGGCGCGTACGTCCCCTTCGGCGCGGGCACGCGCCAGTGCGTGGGGAACCTGTTCGCCCGCACCGAGATCGTCATCGCCGCCGCCACCGTCGCGGCGCGGTGGCGGCTGGTCCCCGTGCCGGGCAAGCCCGTGCGCGTCAAGTTCACCTCCGCCGCCTATCCCAGCGCGATGCTGATGACGGCGGTTCCCCGAAACTGAGTTGGAGGCTGTTGTCCGTGGGTAGGTCCCGTTCGCGCCGGATCGTCGCCGTGCTGCTGCTCGCCGCCGGTATCTGTCTCGCACCCGGCTCGGCCGGTGCGGCGCAGGCCACGTGCAAGGACGTGCGGGTACCGGTGCACGTCGCCTTGGCGACGCACTCGATGTACGGCCGGTTGTGCGTGCCGGCGGGTGCGACCACGGTGCAGGTGCTGGTGCCCGGTGGCACGTACAACAACGCGTACTGGGACATCGGCCACACGCCCGAGACCCTGTCCTACCGGCAGGCCGTGAATCGGGCCGGTATCGCGACGATCGCGGTCGACCGCCTCGGCAGCGGGCGCAGCGGCAAGCCGTTGAGCGTCCTGCTCGACCTCGCCACCCAGGCCAAGGCGGTGCACGCGGTGGTCCGGTCGCTGCGGCCGCGGTTCGACCGGGTCGTGCTGGTCGGGCACTCGATCGGCTCGGCCGTGGCCACGACCGAGGCGGTCACGTACCGCGACGTGGACGGCGTGGTGATCACCGGGCTCAGCCACCGGATCAACCTCCCGGGTGCGGTGCCCGTCTTCGCCACCCTGATCCCGGCCGCGCTCGATCCCCGGCTGACGGTGCGCGGCCTGGACCCCGGCTACCTGACCACGATCGCCGGGACCCGGTACTCGTCGTTCCACACCCCCGGTCCGGCGGACCCGGGCGCACTGGCCTTCGACGAGGCCACCAAGGACGTCGTCACGCCGACGGAAACCGTGGGCACCGTGCTGATCAGCCAGATCATCCCGCTGTCACGACGCATCACCGTGCCGGTCATGGTCGTCATGGGCGGCGGTGACAGCAACTTCTGCGGACCACCGCTCGGCGCGGACTGCTCGTCCAGCGAGGCGCTGCGGGTGTCGGAGGGGCGGTTCTACGCGCCCGAGGCCCGGTTGCACGCCTACGTCGTCCCGGGTTACGGGCACTCGCTCAACTTCTCGCCCAACGCGCCGGGTTACCACCGGGCGGTCGTCGAGTGGACCAACGGGATCGGTTGACCAGGCGCGGCGAGCGGCGCCGCCAGGACCGGTGGCGTGCGTGCCGGTGGTGAGCGGGCCAGGGTCAAGCCGGCCCGCTCACCACCGGTTCACCGCGACCACCTGCACAGGGTTGGTCGGGTTACCGCAGGGTTGGTCGGGTTACACGGTCGTACCGCAGGCGCAGACGCCGTCCGGGCTCGTGGCGCACGTGCCGGGGTCGCTGCCCCGGCCGCCGACGACCGTGTCGAGTTCGGCCTCGGTCAGCTCCAGGATCTCCTCCATGGTGGTTCACCTCCTTCCGTTGCCGTGGGTGGTCTCCGCGGTCGCGGAGGCGGCTGGTGCGGGCGTCGCCGGCTGGTCGAGCTGTGCGGTGACCAGCGCGGCGTAGTGCCCGTCGCGGCTGAGCAGGTCGTCGTGGGTGCCCGTTTCGACGAGGCGGCCGTGGTGCAGGACGAGGATCTGGTCGGCGTCGCGGACGGTGCTCAGGCGGTGGGCGATGACGATCCGGGTGCAGTGCTCGTCGGCCAGGTTGCGGTGGACCTGCGCCTCGGTGACGGCGTCGAGGTGGCTGGTGGCCTCGTCGAGCAGCAGCACGGCGGGTCGGCGCACGAGGGCGCGGGCCAGGGCGAGGCGTTGGCGCTGGCCGCCGGACAACCCGGTGCCGCGTTGGGCCAGGCGGGTGGCGTACCCCTGTGACATGGCGCTGATCTCGTCGTGCAGTCCGGCGAGGCGTGCGGCCCGGACGACCTCGTCGTCGGGGATCGACGGGTCGTGCAGGGTGACGTTGTCGCGGATGGTGCCGCTGAACACGAACGGCTCCTGGAGCACGACGCCGATCTGGCCCCGCAGTGCACGCGGGTCGAGCGTGCCGGCGTGGTGGCCGTCGTAGCGGATCGTGCCGGCCGTGGGCTGGTAGAGGCCGAGCAGGAGCATGCCGAGGGTGGTCTTGCCCGAACCGGTGGAGCCGACGACGGCGACGCGTTGACCGGGCCGGATGTCGGCGGTGACGTCGTGCAGCACCGCGGGGGTGTACGGGTCGTACTCGAAGCCGACCCCGTCGAGTTCGATCGCTCCGCGCAGTCGGAGGGGCGTCGTGCCGGCGGGTGGTCGCGGCCGCGGTTCGGGGGTGGTGTCCAGCACGTCGGCGAGGCGTTGCAGCTGGGCCCCGGCCAGTTGCAGGCGTTGGCCGTTCACCGCGACCGAGGCCAGCGGGGTGAGGATCGCGGCGGCCAGCCAGGTGACCGCGACCATGGTGCCGGGCGAGAGCGTGCCGGCCAGGACGCGGGTCAGGCACAGCCAGAGCACCAGCAGGGGCGTCCCGAAGCGCAACGCGGACGTGACGGCGTCGACCACCGACGCCAGGTAGCCGCGCCGCAGGGTGACCGAGGTCCAGGTGAACAGCAGCGCCGACAGCCTGCCCATGGCCCGGTCCTCCGCCGCGGCGGCCTTCACGGTGGACATGCCTTCGAGCATTTCCACCAGGTAGCCCTGGGCTTCGGACTGCGTGGCCAGGTCCAGCGCCATGCGTTCGCGGACCGCTCGGGTGGTGCCCCACAGCAACACGACCACCGCGACCGCGACGGCGAGGACCGTGAACGCGACGGTGAGGTCGACGAAGAACAACAGGCCCAGGTAGGTCAGCACCAGCACGGCGTCCAGCAGCGAACCGAGGGTCTGCCCGGTCATCAGCTCGCGCAGCATGGCGATGCTGCCGAACCTCGTCACCAGGTCACCGGTGCCGCGTTGCTCGAAGAACCGCATCGGCAGGCGCAGCAGGTGCGCGCTGAACCCGAGCAGCGCCCGCGTGTCCAGCCGGCCTTGCAGCCCGATCAGCAACGCCGACCGCAGCAGACCGGTGACGAGTTGCGCGACGACCGCGACGAACACGCCCAGCACCAGCAGGGTCGACACGGAGGTTTCCCTCAGGGTGGCCGTACCGTCGATCACGATCTTGGTCGCCAACGGCATCGCGACCACGAGCGTCTGCGCGACCAGGCTGACCAGCAGCACCTGCGCCAGGAGCGCGCGCGTGCCGGGCAGCGCGAGCAGCGACCGGAGGTAACGGCGCCAGAACGGCTCCGGGCGCCGACGGCCGGGCCTCGCGCCGTCCGCGGGTCGGACGCTGAGCACGACCTCGCCCAGCCCGGCGGAGAACTCCGACAGCGGCAGCCGCCGCCGTCCGAGCCGGGGGTCCACCAGGTCGACGCCGCGGTCGGAGACCCGTTCCACGACGACGAAGTGATCGTCTTCCCAGTGGGCGATCAGCGGCAGCGGCACCTGGTCGAACACCGCGGGCACCGCCGGGTAGCCGCCGGCCCGCATGCCCACCTGCCTGGCCGCGCGGACCAGGCCGGCCGCGCTCGTCCCGTCCCGTCCGACCGGACACAGGTGCCGCACCTCCTGCGGCGAGATCGGGTTGCCGTGGTGGTTGAGCACCATCGTCAGGCACGCGACCCCGCACTCGGCCCGGCTCGCCTGCAACACCACCGGCACCCTGCGCCGCCCGGGTCGGGCGAGGACGGCCATCACAGGGCCGTTCCGATGGCCACGGCGACACCGGCCAGGGCCAGGAGCACCGCCGCGAGGACGAGCCAGGTCCGGCGCACCGCCGCGGGACGCGCCTGGGCGGGGAGCAGGTCGTCGACCCCGCCGTCGAGCCGTCGCGCGGCTTCGTCGCCGAACAAGAGCCGATCGGCGCGGGCGGCGTCCCCTAACGCGGCGGGTGGGGTGGTCGACGGCATCACAGGTTCCCGGCCCGCTCGACCGGCGGATCGGCCTGCGCCTGCGGCGACAGCGGCTGCGCCGGCGCGTCGCCGAGGTCGATCACGGTGCCCAACCGGCGCATGGCCTCGCGGTCGACCGAGTAGTAGGCCCAGCTGCCCCGCTGCTGCCGGTGCAGGAGCCCGGCGCCGACGAGTTGCTTGAGGTGGTGGCTGATCGTGGACTGGGGCATGCCCATCGCGACCTGGATGTCGTAGACGCAGGCCGCGAACGGGCTGGACACCAGCAGGTTCATCAACTGCACCCGGGTGGGGTGCGCCAGGGCCTTGAACACGACCGACAGGTCGTTGGCCTGCTCGTGCGACAGGCGTGGGGCGGTCAGCGGAACACTGCAGTGAGGCGCGCCCGACGACCGCGTCTCGACGATCTCCACACCGATGACCCGCCCAGCGGTTGCCACGAGCCGCCCTCCCTCACATCGAATATCGCCGATCCACTACGGATCGAACTTCCTCGATGTGTTCGAGAGTAGGACCGAGGTGGCGGACCGCGCAATCCCCTGCCGCCCGGTCAGGAGCCAGGCGTCAGGGGACCTTGATCACCGTCGAGAGGTCGCGCACAGTGGCCGACGAGGTACAAGCTCGCACGGAAGGACCTGGAACCCATGACCATGCCGATGTCCGACGACCACCCGCTCGGCCCACCACCGGACGAGCGGTCGTGGGTTCGCGTGGCCGCAGACCTGGCCACCGGTTTCGCCACGACCACCGACGAGTTCGACCGGACCGCGCAACTGCCGGTCGCGAACCTGCGGGCGCTGCACGCCAGCGGTCTGGACCAGGCCACGCTGCCGCGGGAGTGGGGCGGGCAGTCGCTGAGCTACCGCACCGTCGGCGCGGTCCTGCGGGTCCTCAGCGCCGCGGACCCGTCCACCGCCTGCCTGTGGCTCATGCACATCGGCGCCGCCGAAGGCCTCGTGCGCCACTCCACCCCCGACGTGGCCCGGTACTACGCCGACGAGCTCATCGCGGGACGCCGCTTCGCCAACGCCCTGTCCGAACCCTCGGGCGGCAACCAGTTCCTCTCGCCCCAGCAGGTCGCCGAACCCGTCGCCGGCGGATACCGGCTCACCGGCGCGAAGCGGTTCGTGTCCGGCTGCGAGATCGCCGACCACTTCCTCGTCAACGCGCTCGTGGACGGCCGACCGACCCTGTTCGGGCTCGAACCGGACCCCACCGTGACCTTCGAACCACAGGACACCCTCGGCCTGCGCGCCACCCGCAGCCACCTGGTCGGGCTCAACGGCACCGTGCTCCGCTCCGACCGACGCTGCCCGCCGTCCGCACGGCCCGAGCCCAACCACATCGCCGCGGGCCTGGCGTGGCTCTCACTCGGCATCGCCGACACCGCCCTGGACACGCTCATCCGCTACGCCCGCACGCGAACCCTGCCCTCCACCGGCCAACCCCTGGCGGCCGAGCAGCACCTCCAGTTCGACGTCGCCGACGCCGTGCTCCAACTCGAAGCGGCCGCACTGGTCGCCCACAACAACGCGTGGCTCGCCGACCGGAACTCCCCCGACTTCCTGCCCTCCGCGATGCGCGCGAAACCGACGGCCAACCGAGTCGCCCGCGACATCGCGCAACTGTGCCTGCAAGTCGGTGGCGGATCCGGCTTCGTCGCCACCTCACCGATCCAGCGGATCTTCCGCGACGCGCAGACCGGCTGGCTGATGGCCCACTCCGTGGAGTTCTGCCTCAACCACATCGGAAGCGGCACCTTGCTCGCGGCTCGCGAACAGCCCGACGGGTAGCCGAACGCCGTTCCCAGCAGGTGAGCGCCCACCCGGATGATCACGGCGAGCGGGTACGGTCCGTCGCGCAAGCCCTGATGCGGCCTTCGGGGACGGTTGTCTGCTCGATGAGCAGGGAGGGAGACGAGCCGTGCGCCGTCCTGTGTTCGGCACCGCTGTTGCCGCGATCGCGCTGACCGGCCTCATGGTGTCGAGTGCCTGCGCGAAGGATCCCGGTGGTGGGGCGACCGGTTCGACCGACGTCGCCGGTGCCGCTTGCGAGTTCGCGACGCCGCCCGGTCCGCCCGCCACCTCGAACACCAGTGCCGCCGTCGGCGACGAGGCCGAAGACCGGAAGATCGACGGGAGTGCGCTCAAGATCGGTTTGGCCTACGACATCGGTGGTCGTGGTGACGCGTCGTTCAACGACCTCGCCGCGGCCGGGTTCGACCGGGCGATCAAGGACCTGGGCGTCAAGGCGGAGAACACCCGCGAGCTCTCCGCCGCCCCCAACGAGGACGAGTCGGTGAAGCAGTCCCGCCTGCGCCAACTCGCGCGCGAGGGCTTCAACCCGATCGTCGGCGTCGGCTTCGCGTACACCGAGTCGCTGAGGGTCGTCGCGCCGGAGTTCCCGGACGTCGAGTTCGGTCTGGTGGACTCGGCCGTCGAAGGCGCGCCCAACGTCACCCCGCTGGTCTTCGCCGAGCAGGAGGGTGCGTTCCTGGCCGGCGTCGTGGCCGCGTACCAGAGCAGGAAGTGCCACGTCGGCTTCATCGGCGGCGTCGACATCCCGCTGATCCGGAAGTTCGAGGCGGGTTACGTGCAGGGTGCGAAAGCCGCCGCGCCGAAGATCGTGGTCGAGAAGAAGTACATCACGCCGGCCACCGACTTCACGGGTTTCCAGGACCCGGCGAAGGGCATGGAGACCGCGAAGGGTCTCATCGAGAAGGGCGCGGACGTCCTCTACCCCGCCGCCGGCGCGTCCGGCATCGGCGTCTTCGCCGCGGTGAAGCAGGCGGGTGTGCTGGCGATCGGGTGCGACGCCGACCAGTACCACCAGCCGGCGCTCGCGGACAGCCGGGACGTCATCGTCGCGTCGAGCCTCAAGCGTGTCGACGTGGCCGTGTACGACTTCGTCAGGGCCGCCGCGAGGGACGACCTGGCCTCGCTGCCGGAGGTCTTCGACCTCAAGGTGAACGGTGTCGGTTACGCCACGTCGGGCGGCCGGATCGACGCGGAGCTGCAAGGGATCCTCGAAGGGTTCAAGGCCCGGATCATCGACGGCAGCATCAAGGTCGCGGACAAGCCGTAGGCCGTCGGTGCACGGCCACCCGGCCCTGCGCGGGATGCGGTCCCCGGCGGGCCGGTGTCGGGTGTTCGCCTGACAGCGGGTCGGCGTCGGCGCTCCTAGGCTCCACGGCGGAGTTCAAGGTGTCGCCTTCACTGGCGGGCGCGGACTGGAGGGGAGTTCGGATGAGGGTGTGGAACCGATCGGTGGTGGTGGGGGTCATGACCGCGGCGATGGCGTTCGGCGCCGCGGCACCGGCACTGGCGCTGGACGACGGCCGCGAGGTGTCGGCCGGTGGTGGCACGGACGTCGTCGCAGCCTCGGACGCGGGCGCCGAAGTCGGGATCCAGGGCCGGAAGTGGGGCATCCCGTGGTGGTGACGGCCGCGACCTCGTGAACCCCTGGACGGCGTCCGGCGGTGAGGTCTCACTCGGTCGCCTGGGCGGCGCGTGCCCGGGCGTTCTCGCCCAGGCGGTCGAGGATGCCGGCCTCCGCGGAGTGGTTGCCGATCCGCCGGACGAGGTCCAGCGCCTCGTGGTAGTACTGGTCGGCCTGCTCGTGCCGCCCCGCTCGCGCGTGCAGGGTGCCGATCTCCCGCAGTGCCTCGCTCTGCCAGCGCCGGTCGCCGTTGCGCTGGAAGAAGGTCAGTGCCTGGTCGAGGTACCCCGCGGCCCGCCGCTCGTCGCCGAGTCGCGTGTGGACGCTGCCGAGGTTGGCCAGCGCGACCGCTTCGCCCTCGCGGTTGCCGATCTCCCGGTACAGCTCCAACGCGCGTTCGAGGTAGGTCTTCGCCAGGTCGGGAAAGCCGGTGCCGGCGTACATGTCGCCGATGTTCAGCCGGGCGCGGGCTTCGATGTTCCGGTTGCCGACGTCGTGGGCGAGCCGCAGCGCCTGGTGCAGGTACCGGCTCGACGCCTCGTCGTCCCCGAGCAGCGAGTGGCCGTTGCCCAGGGTCATGAGCACCTGCATCTCGCCGGTGGGGTCGTCGGTACCCGCGCAGATGGTCAGCGCGCGTTCGCAGTGGTCGATCGCCTCGTCGTGCCGTCCCAGCTGGAACACGGTGGTGGCCAGGTCGTTGAGGACGGTCACGGTGAGCAGCGGGTGCGCGGCGTGGTCGAAGAGTCCGAGGGCGCGTTCGAACTGCTGCGCCGCGTAAGGGAGGTTGCCCAGGTACCACTGGGTGCGGCCGAGGTTGCGGGTGGCGCCCGCCTCGGCGACCGGGTCGGCCGTCGCGCGTGCGGTGGCGACGGCGTGGGTGTGCAGCGCCTCGGCTTCCCGGTGCCGTCCCTGTTGTTCGAGGTACCGCCAGAGGATCAGGGACAGGTCGCAGGTGTGGGTCGGCCAGCCTTCCTGGGTCGCGGCCGAGAGCAGGTTCGGGGTCTCCCGGTCGAGCCAGGCGCGGGCCGCCGCGACGTCGTGCCCGAACGGCGGGTGAGCGGTGCCGGGACGCTCGACGCGTGGTCTGCGGTCCCGGTCGTGCGGGTCGAGCAGGTTCACGGCCGCCGCGGCGGCGTGGCGGAAGTGGTCGAAGAGGCCGGTGAGCGCCTCGTGCCGCGCGGCCGCGGGTTCCTCGTCCTCGGCGCACGCGCGGGCGTGTGCGCGGAGCAGGTCGTGGAACGTGTAGCGACCGGGGCCGGACTGCTGGAGCAGGTACTCGTCGGCGAGCTGCTCCAGCACGGCGTCGGCGACGTCGACGTCGAGACCCGCCAGCGCGGCGGCCGCGTGCGCGTCGATCTCGACACCCGGGTGCAGCCCGAGCAGCCGGAACACGCGTCGCTGGTCCGGGGTCAGCGCCCGGTACGACAGCGTGAACGCGGTCGTCACCCCGTGGTCGGCGGCCGCCGCGAGCGCGGCGAGCCTGCGCTTCTCCCTGGTCATCCGCTCGGTGAGGGACCGGATGGTCCACTGGGGACGACGTTGGAGGTGGGCCGAGACGATGCGGATCGCGAGCGGCAGGTGCCCGCACAGCCCGACCAGGTCCGCGGCGGCCTCGGGTTCGTCGTCGACCCGCGCCGCGCCGACGATGGCCACGACCAGGGCCACCGCTTCCTGCTCCGGCAGCACGCCCAGCTCCACCGGGATGGTCCCGTCGAGGTTGGTCAACCTGCGGCGGCTGGTGACGAGCACCAGGCAGCCGGGACTGCCGGGGATCAGCGGCGCGACCTGCTTGACGTCGGCGGCGTTGTCGAGGACCAGCAGCAGCCGCCTGCCCGCGACCTCGGTCCGCCACATCGCGACCCGCTCGTCCACGGAGGACGGTATCCGGTCGCGGGGCACGCCCAGCGTGCTCAGCAGCACCGCCAGGGCGTCCTCGGGGCTGGTCGGGACCCGGTCGGGGGTGAAGCCGTGCAGGTCGACGAAGAGCTGGCCGTCGGGGAACCGGTCGGCGAGCGCGTGCGCGGCGTGCACCGCCAGCGCGGTCTTGCCCACGCCGGCCATGCCCTCGACCGTCGAGATCACCACCGTCCGCGCCGCCGCGCCCAGGGCGACCAGCCGTTCGAGCTCGGCGGGTCGGCCGGTGAAGTCCGGCACGTCGTACGGCAGCGTCCTGGGCACGGTCCGCGTGGGCGGCGCCTCGGTGGCGGGGAGCCCTGGTGCCGGGCGCGGTGCGGCCGGCACCGGGTCGTCCCGCAGGATGGCGGCCTCCAGGTCACGCAGCTCGGCGGGCGGGTCGAGGCCGAGTTCGTCGGCGAGGTGCCGCTTGGCTCGTCGGTAGCAGGTCAACGCGTCGGCGGAGCGGCCTGCTCCGTGCAGGGCGCGCATCAGCTGGCCGACGATCCGCGTCCGCCCGGGGTGTTCGCCGACGATGTCGGTGAGCTCGCTGACGACCTCCCCGTGTCGGCCCAGGGCCAGGTCGAGCTCCAGCCGTTCCTCCAGCGCGAGGAGCCGCCGCTCGTCCAGCCCGGTCGCCGTGTCGCGCACCAGCCTGCCGCGCAGGCCGGCCAGCACGGGCCCGCGCCACAGGCCCAGGGCCGTGCGCAGCACCGCGCTCGCCTGGTCCAGCTCACCCCGTTCGGCCCTGGCCCGGGCCGTGCGCACGCCGTCCTCGAACCGGTCCACGTCCACCACGTGCCCGTCGGTGTCGAGCCGGTAGCCGGCGTCCTCGGTGACCACGACCCGGCCCGGTGCGTCACCGAGCGCCTTGCGCAGCGCCCACACGCTGTTGCGCACCTGGTCCCGGGCCGACGGCGGGGGTTCGGTGTCCCACACCGCGTCCACCAGCCGTTCCAGCGGAACCACCCGGCCGCGGTGCAGCAGCAGGACGCCCAGCAGCGTGCGCTGCCGCAGGCCGCCCACGCGCACCGTCGTCCCGCCGTCGACGACCTCGAGCGGTCCGAGCAGACGAAACTCCATCAACTCCCCTTCAGCCGCCGAGCACAGGATAGTGGCGGTTCATGATCAACCGATATCCGTTGGAGAGGTCGACCGGACAGGCTCACCACCAGGGCGTGTGACGGTGGGGGGGACCTGTGACGACGGCGGTAATCGTCGACGACCACGCGGCGGTCGTCGCGGGCGTCGGGCAGTGGTGCGCGCAGGCGGATCCACCGATCGAGCTGCTCGACACCGGTGGCCGCCTCGCCGGGGCGTGGACCGGCCCGGGTGCGGCGGCCGACGTCGTGATCCTCGACGTCGAGCTGCCCCGCAGCCAGGGCGCCACCGCGTTGCGGCGGCTGGTCGAGGCCGGCAGGCGGGTTGTGGTGTACGCCCAGCACCCGGATCGGGGAGCCGCGGTGCGGTGCCTGGCCCTCGGTGCGCACGGGTGCGTGCCGAAGTACGAGGGCGCCGACCGCCTCGTGCCCGCGATCCGCGCGGCCGCCGCGGGCCGGACCTACCTGAGCCCCGCGATGAGCGGTGCGGTCCTGGCTGACTCCGCCGCCCGACCGAAGCTCACACCCCGTGAGTTGCAGGTGCTTCGCGCCTGGTTCGCCGCACCGTCCAAGCAGCTCGTCGCCGAGGAGCTCTACCTCAGCGTGAAGACCGTGGACACCTACATCCAGCGGGTCCGGACGAAGTACGCCAACACCGGCCGCCACGCGCCCACCAAGAGCGACCTGGTGACCAGGGTGCTCGACGACGGCTTCATGTCCATCGAGGAACTCACCGCTTGAGGGGCACCGAAGGCGGTGGAGCCGGTCGGGCCGGCGGCCGTCAGTCCCACCAGAACGTCCACGAGTGGTCGTCGACGAGGCGGTCGGCGTAGGCGGCCAGCGTGCAGGGGGCTTGGCCCTGCCAGATGTTGTCCGGGCAGAACGCGAAGTGCTCGGCGGCGACGGCCAGTGCGGCCTCGCGCGTGGTGGGCGGGGTGGCGACGCTCAGCACGAGCGTGGCGGGCCCGACGCCGACGACCCGTGCGCCGAACCTGTCCTCCCAGCCGCGCAGCACGGCCGAGATCTCGGCGGTGTCACCGGTGTAGTTCGTCGTGCCCGTCCAGCCGGCCCTGGTCACCGCGTCCGCGGCGCGGTCGGTCGCCACCAGGCCGAGGCGGAGCGACGGGTGGCCCTCCAGGAGGTGCCCGGCGAGGCCGTCGGCGATCCGGTCCGGGTCCCCGACCGGCGCCGGGGTGGTTGCCAGACCTGGCCAGGTGGTGCCGAACGGGGCGGTGACGGCGGGGCGTTCGGCGGCGGTCAGCGTGTCGTCGGGGTCGTCGGAGTCGTCGGCGGTGTCGTCGGGGTCCTCGGCGGTGTAGTCGGCCCACCACCTCGCGAGCAGCACGGCCGGGTCGTGCCCGTCGGGTTCGGACATCACGTCGGGCAGCACCTCACCGTTGCCCCACGGGCGGTACTCGGGGTCCTCGTCGTCCGCCGCGTCCAGCAGCAACGGCCACAGCCCGGACCGGGTGTGCCCGGCGCGCAGCCGCGCCCACAGACCCTCGGGCGCCGGCCCGTCGCCGAGCCAGAACGCGGGGCGTCCGGAACCGTTCTGCGGGGTGACCGGGCGACCGGGTGGCAGCGGGACGGACAGCGACCGGCCGGCGTCGGCGCCATCGGCGAACAGCGCCCGGAGCTCGGCGGGCAGCGGCGGTTCGGAGATCACGACGCGGATCGTAGTGCGGGAGCGGGAACGACGCGGCAAGCGGAACGAGGGATCCCGAACCCACTTCTGCCGTGCACGAGCAGGACGCGGTGTCGGTGTTCCCCGCCGATGCACGTGGCGGCGGGCGTGCCCGATGACCGTCAGCCGTCCCGCAGCTTGGCGCGCAGGTCGTCGGCGGCGGGATCACCCAACGCCTCGAAGACCTCCAGCGCCTGCCGCCACGCCTCGCGCGCCGCCCGCACGTCGCCGGCGGTCCGGTGGATGTCACCCAACTGGGTCAGCGTCTTGGCCCGGTGCGAGTCGTTGCCGGATTCCCGCCACAGCTCCAGCGCCCGGCGGTGGTGGGCGACGGCCTCGTCGTGCAGGCCCAGACCGGCCTTGGCGAAGCCCATGCTGTTCAGGGTGTCGGCCTCACCCTGCCGGTCGCCCAGGGCGTGGAGCAGTTCCAGCGCCCGACCGCACTGCTCCAGGGCGTGGTCGTAGTGGCCCAGGCGCGCCTCGAACCAGCCGATGGCGCTGAGCGTCCTCGCCTCCACGGTGCGGTTGCCGGTCCGCCGGTAGAGCTCCAGTGCCTCGTGTGCCCGGTCGATCGCCTCGGCGGGCATCCCGAAGCGGTCCAGCACGACGGCCGTCGAGTAGCGCGCGAAGGCCTCGCCCTCCACGTCGCCGATCTCGTGGAACGCGGTCGCGGCCCGCGCCGGCTCGGCCGGCGAGTCGTCGCGCCGGCCCAGGCCCGAGTAGGCGTTGCCGAGCAGGCGGTGCGTCACCGCCCGCGCGGCCACGTCGTCGAGCCGCCGGGTCGCGGCCATCGCGGTGCCCAGGCACGCGACCAGGTCGTGCCAGTGGCCGTACCAGTACAGGAACGACGTGAACGTCCACGGCAGCTGCCAGGCGTGCACGTCCAGGCCGGTGGTCGCGGCCCGGTCGACCGCCGCCGGCACGCAGGCGTACTCGGCGGTGAACCACGCCGCCGCCTGCCGCCGTGACGCGACCGGGCGCACCACCACGCCCGGCGCCGGCGGGGCGAGCACGACGGGGTGGCGGAAGGGTTCGATCGCCAGGGACGCGGCGAACCCCGTGTGCAGGTAGTGGTCCAGCACCCGGCGGACGGCGGCGTCCCGGTCGACGGGATCCTCCTGGGCCAGTTCCGCCGCGTACGCGCGCAGCAGGTCGTGGCACCGGAACCGGCCGGGCGTGTGCTCCTCCAGCAGGTGCGCCCGGGTCAGCTCGCCCGCCGCCCGCCGCGTGGGGGACACGTCGGCGCCGATCAGCGACGCCGCGGCGTGCAGGCTGGTGTCCGGCCCCGGCGACACGCCCAGCAGCCGGAACAGTCGCGCGGCCGGTGCGGGGAGCGTGCGGTAGGACCAGGAGAACACCGCGCGCAGACTGGTCCGCGGGTCACCGGCGTCCAGCACGTCCAGCCGGTCCTGCTCGTCGCCCAGCTCGTCCGCCAGGTCGCGCAGCGGCACGTGCGGTGCCGCGCCCGCCCGCGCCGCCGTCACGGCCAGCGCCAGCGGCAGCCGCGCGCACCGGTCGACCAGCTCCCGGACCGCCTCCGGCTCGGCCGCCACGCGCTGCCCGCCCAGCCGCCGCGCGAGCAGCGCCGCCGCCTCCGGCTCGTCGGGCACCGCCAGCGGCACCGCGTGGGCGCCTTCCTCCGTCACCAGGCTGGTGAGCCGGTCCCGGCTGGTGACCACCACCCGACTGGGCGAACCCCCACCGGGTAACAGCGGCCGCACTTGCTCGGCGTCCGCCGCGTTGTCCAGCACGATCAGCATCCGCCGCGTCGCCACCCGGCTGCGGTACAGCGCCGCCTGGGCGTGCAGGTCGACCGGGATCGAGTCCGGCGGCACGCCCAGGGCGTCGAGGAACCCGCGCACCGCCTCGGCGTGCAGCAGCGGCGTCGAGATCGGGTCGACCCCGCGCAGGTTCACGTAGAGCTGCCCGTCGGGGAAGCGCCCGGCGTTGCGGTGCGCCCAGTGCAGGGCCAGAGCGGTCTTGCCCACGCCCGCCATGCCGTCGATCACCGCCGTCGGCGTGTCGTCCAGCAGCACGTCGAGCGAGTCCAGCTCCCGGTGCCGCCCGCTGAACCGCGGAGTGTGCGCGGGCAGTTGGCGCGGCACCGCACCGTCGACCGGCTCACCCGGCTCACCCGGTTCACCCGGTTCACTTGGCACTCCTGGCACGCGGACCCACGCCGTGCCGGTGGTCTCCTTGACCGTGAACCGGACCCGGCGGAACGCGGCCGGCTCGCTGGCCGGGCTGTGCCGCACGACCTCGTCGTGGAACCAGTCCGAGACGACCAGCACGAGCGGTGCGGCCGACCCGGCCAGCGCGGCCCTCACCGGCGGGGCGTCGAGCAACCGGAACGTGTGGTTCACCGCGACCCCGGCCACCCCGTGGTCGTCGAACTGGACCTCGCCCGCGTGCACCGCCACCCGCAACCGCATCCGCCCCGCCGCACCGCGCCCGGCGTTGTGCCCGTGCACCCCGGCGAGCAGCGCGTCCGGCAGCACTTCGGTGAACAGGGCCTTCGCGACGTCCGGCGGGGCCAGCACGAGCACCCCGTCACCCCGGTCCTCGTGGTGACACGCCTCCCACGGGATGCCGCAGGCCCGGAACGCGGAGACCAGGGTCGAGTACAGCCCGTCACGCACCGCGACCCGGTCGCGGTTGGAGCGGCCCTGATCGCTGAAGCCGGCGACGTCGACAGCCAGCACGGTGCGGTGGACGGCAGGCTTCACACCCTCGCTATCGGCCCGAGCCGGCACCGCGTTGCCCTCCGCCAGGACACCGTTCAGCCGCGTGCCGGTCACGGAGCGGTCAGGCCGGGAACGCGGCCGAAGTCGGCCGGCGGGATCGGCACGAGCGCCGGTGCGGAGGATGGGCCGTGCGTTGGCCCGCGGGTCCACTGTGGACGATTGGTCCGGTGGCCGATCGGTGGCTCTGTCGTGTCAGGGTGCTGTGTCGTGGTCCGGTTCGGCGGTCAGCCATCCGAGGTGGCGGGCGGTGTTGGTCAGGATGTCCATCAGTTGTGGCGAGATGTCGAACCGGTCGCGGTTGATCGTCAGGCTGGCCGCGAGGTCGCCCTGCGGGGCGCGTTCGGTGGCCGCCTTCCAGTCCGCCAACATCTCGAGCACGTCGACCAGGGTCATGCCGTTGATCCCGTCGGCGAAGTGCTCGGGGTGGTGGCGGTTGTGCGCGTAGTGGTGTCGTAGGCCCTCACCCATCGTTTCGACCACGGACAGGTACTCGTCACTGCCGTAGGCCGCCGCACGCAGCCGTGGCACGACCTCGTCGTAGACGGCCCGCTCCGGCTCGCGGGTCTTGCTCAGGTCGTGCCGGACCGACCGGTCGAGCAACTCCTTGATCGGCTGGCCCATCAGCTCGGCGACCCGCAGGCTGTGCCACAGCGTGTCCGGCGTGGAGTCGTACGGCATGCCCATGTGCTCCCCTTCGACACGACCAACATAGCGTTTTCCGCACTTCTCACGGCAGCCGTGCCAGTCGGCCGGATGCGCACCAATCGGCAGGAGCGGAAGCGCCGCGGCAGTCTTCGCGGCACGAGCGCCGCGGCTGCGGCTCGGTCCGGGAGATGATCGGATCGGTTCGCTGCGGTCGGGCGCGGTCGGGGTGGCGTCGGACAGGGTTGGTGGTGGGAGGAGGCCTCGTGATCTCGGCACTGAACCGGCTCGTCGATCTCGTCGAGGAGCGCTTGGGTGAGGAGTCCGACGTCGACGGGTTGGCCAGGGAGGTCGGCACGACCGGGTACCACCTGCGCCGGATGTTCTCGTCGTTGGCGGGCATGCCGCTGTCGGAGTACGTGCGCCGGCGTCGCATGACCGTCGCCGCGGCGGACGTCGTCCGGGGCGAGGACGACCTGCTGAGCATCGCCGTCCGGCACGGGTACGGCTCGACCGAGGCGTTCGGACGCGCGTTCCGGGCGGTCCACGGAGCCAACCCCGGCGACGTCCGCCGCGACGGAGGCCCCCTTCGCACACAACCGCAGCTCAGGTTCCGCCTGACCGTCGAAGGGACGAACCCCGTGGACACCCGCATCACCGACCGCCCCGCGTTCCGGCTCGTCGGGCACGCCACCCGCGTGCCCCTCATCCACCGCGGCGTCAACCCGCACATCCAGCAGCACATCACCGCCCTGCCGCAGGAGGAGCACCTCCGGCTCAAGGCCCTCGGCGACACCGAGCCGGCGGGTCTGCTCCAGGTCTGCGACGACCTCGACCCCGACGCCACCGAGGGCAGTGAGCTGACCTACCTGCACGGCGTCGCGGTCTCCCCCGACACGCCGGTCCCCGACGACCTCGACGCCATCGAGGTGCCGGCCGGCAGGTGGGCGGTCTTCCGCAGTGCCGGTCCGTACCCGCAGGCGCTGCAGACGACCTGGGCCGCGACCGCGACCGAGTGGTTCCCCTCCAACCCCTGGCGCCTGCGACCGGGCCCGTCGATCGTCACGGTCCTCGACCGCGCGGACGACTTCAGCACCGCGACCTGCGAGCTGTGGCTACCAGTGGAACCGGCGTGACAAATGCTTCCGAGATCGTCAACGCGGCACGCGTGCTCCGGTACGACGGAATGCGCCCGAGGAGCGAGGGCACCGCCGTCGGTTAGTCGCGGCCCACCCAGGTGGCCACGTCGACCTCGTTGCCCTCGGCGTCGGCCAGTGTCCACCACTCGGGAGCGTGCCGGTCGTTCACGAGACGCCCGCCGGCGGCGATCGCCGCCGCCACCCGCGCCTCGGCCTGGTCGTGCGGCACGGAGATGTCGACGTGGATCCGGTTGCGCTGCGGGCGCGGCGCATCCATCCGCTGGAACCACAGCGACGGCCCCCGGCGATGCGGATCGAGCAGGTCCTCGTCACCGACCTGCTCGTACCCGAGCACGGCGCGCCAGAACGGCATCACCTCGCCGGGGACGAGCGCGTCGATGGAGACCTGGACGGTCTGCACGGCGCCCGGGTCGGCAGGCAGGCCCGACTCGCGTGCCGCGGCCGAGATCCGTCGGGCCAGGTCGACGTCATCCCGGTGCTGGGCGCCGAAACCCACCGGTGGCAGGCACACCGTCACACCTGACGGCCGCAGGTCGACGTCCGGCTGACGGCCCGCAGCACCGGCCAGCTTGCCGATCTCCTCCACCAGGGCGACGCCCGCGGTGAACGACTCGGTGCGGAAGTGGGCGCACGCCCCGGAGAACAGCACCCGCCAATCCTCAACGCCCTCGGACTCGTGAAACCGCCGCGGTGAGATCCGTTCGCTCATCCACCCGATCTAACCGGATCGGGTGGATGAGCGGCGAAAACTGCGGCTCCACCGCCCGAAACATCCACGCAGAGTGTCACGACACTTCACCTTTTCGGCGCGTGGGCACGGGGTTACAGTGGCGATTCATTTGCCGTTCCGGGTTCACGGAGGCGCTTCAGTGGTTACCGGTGAAATCAGGGATTCGTTATCGCGCCTGCGGCGATCCGTCGCGAGCGTCCTCGTCGCGGCGACGGCCGCGGCCGGACTGGTGGCCACCGCGCCCACGGCCCAGGCCGCGGACACCGAGTTGCTGTCGTGCGTGGGCAGCGGCGCCAACACCTTCCAGCCCGGTGTGACCGCACAGATCAGGCCCGTCACCATCACCTCCCGCGCGGACTACGGCCCGTGCGTGTCCAGCGGGTCGCCGGCGATCACCTCGGGCGGGTACGAGATCGTCGTGACGGGGCTGATCTCCTGCCTGGCCGGGAGCGTCTCCATCATGGTGACCATCACCTGGAACACCGGAGAGACCACCACCGTGGCCGCGGCAGGGGTGGTGGTGCTGCGGCCGGCCAACGAGACCGTGGTCGTCTACCAGGGCAGGGTGACCGCCGGCAGGTTCACCGGAGCCGCGGTCGTCATGACCGCGGCCGTGCTCAACACCACACCGCAGCGGTGCTTCACACCGGAAGGCGTCACGAGTTCCAGCGGGCCCGCAGGCATCGTCATCACGCAAGCGGCCTGACGCGGGGGATCCGCCGGAACCCCGATGCGGTGGCGTGCCCCGCCCCCGAACGGCCAGGATGCACCGATGCAACCGCTGTCGCACGGCTACACCAATCACACCGTCGGTGACGGAACCGTGGTCCACAAGACCTATGCGGGCCCGGACGCCCGGCAGCGGCGCGCGCGGGAGCGGCTGATCCTCGGCCGACTTCGGGGACGGGTTCCGGTGCCGCCGATCCACGGCGCCGAGGACCACGGCCTGAGGCTGGGGTTCGTCGCCGGCGCACACGGTCAAGACCTCATCGACGCGGGCCACGCCGATGCCGTGTTGAGCGCGTGCGGGGCCACGCTCCGCCGGATCCACACCCTCGACCTGAACGCCGGCGCCCGGGCCGAGCGGGGAAAGGTGCTCGTCCACGGCGACTACGGCCCGAACAACGTGCTGCTCGACCCGGCCACCTTCCAGGTCACCGCGGTCCTGGACTGGGAGTTCGCCCACCTCGGCGAAGCCGTCGAAGACCTCGCGTGGTGCGAGTGGATCATCCGGATGCACCACCCCCACCACGTCGCGGGGCTGGAGCGCTTCTACGCCGGCTACGGCGGTCCGGCCCCGCCCTGGCCGGTGAGGAAGGCGGTCATGCTCGCCAGGTGCCGCGAGCTGGAGGACTTCACCCGACGTTGGGCTCCCGACGGGGACGGTGTTCGGCAATGGCGACAACGCATCGCCACGACCTCGGACTGGGAGGAGTAGACCACCGTCGACGAGCCGTCCGTCGATCAGCCGCACGACTGGTTCGGGTGATCTCCGGGTGTCACTTCCCGGCCGGGCCGGCGTCCCCTCTGACGGACTCCTGGTACAGGTCCGCGTAGGTGCGCGAGTCCTTGACCAGGTCGTCGCAGAAGGCGGCGACGTCGTCGCCGATCAGTTCCAGCACTCCCTTGCCGGCCGCGGCACCCTGCTCGAAGAAGTCGAGGATCCCGGAGAGCAGGGTGCCGTCGTGCAGATCGACCGGTCCGACCTTGATGAGGTACCGCTGGATCTCCTGGTAGACGATCCGGTAGTCCGGCCGGAGCGCCTTGACCCGCGCCATGTGCGCCCGCCACTGCTTCTTGCCCTCGATGATGTCCTGGATGCCCACGTCAGCCTCCCAGCCGGGCTAGTTTTCGCGCGACGTTGCTGTTCAACTGCTCGCGCCACCGGTCGCGGTAGGTCCGGGCCCCCGCCCCGCCGGCCAGCGCCGCGCAGAAGCCCTTGATGTCGTCACCCAGCACCTCGTGGATTCCCTGCCCATCGGCCGCCGTCTCTTCGAGCAGCCCCAGGACGCCGTCGAGGATCGGCATCAGGTTCCGACCGGTGAAACTCCCGTAAGGGAAGAGATGCCCCACGACCTCACCCCACGCCGCCCGGTAGTCGGCCGGCAGCGCCTCGGCCCGGGCTGCGAACGCCTTCCACTCCCTGGTGAGATCGCTACCCGTGATCGTCTCCCAGAAATTCATCTCCCACCCTCCTTGAGCTTGTCGATCCGCGATGTGACGTACTCCCACTTCGCCCAGAACGTCGCGAGTTGCGCACGCCCGGCTTCGTTGAGCGCGTAGAACTTCCGCGGCGGGCCCAGCCCGGACGGTCGTTTCGTCACCTGGACGAGCCCGTTGCGCTCCAGTCGCAGCAGGATCGTGTACACCGTCCCCTCGACGACCTCGGTGAAGCCGAGTTCGTTCAACCGGCGCGTGATGGCGTACCCGTAGGTCTCCTCGCTGCCGATGATTTCGAGCACACAGCCCTCAAGCGTGCCCTTCAGCATCTCCGTCAGGTCTTCCAACGTCGGCCCTCTTCAGTCCTCCGGTACTCCGTGACACCGAGTACCATTACAACGTATCACCGAGTAGTGGACGATGCCAGCGCTCCGGAGGTGCCGGTGACGTCGTGTCAGCGCCGTGACTGCCCGGTGTCAGGACGGTCGGTGAACGTGGACCCCGTCATCAGTTCACCGATCGCGGGACCACGAGAACCGTTCCGCGACAGCACCGGGGGTTTCGGGAATGACCAGGGACAGCAGGAGCGGCAGGTTCCGCTTGCCGCGCATAGTCCAGCTGACGGGGGCCGTGGCGCTGGCGGCCGCACTGTTGGCCGCGGTGACCACGGCCGGCGCCGCGCGAGAGGCCGCTGCCACGCCGGACCGGCCGGAGTTGCGGCAGGCCGTCCAGGCGTTCGTCGACGCCGGTTTCGCCGGGGTGCAGGTGCGCGTGCACGACCAGCGGGGCGCTTGGGTCGGCAGTGCCGGCGTGCGCGAACTGGGCAAGACGGCGAAGCCGCCGACGAACGGCCGGTTCCGGATCGGCAGCGCCACGAAGACCTTCACCGCGACCCTGCTGTTGCGGTTGGTGGCCGAGGGCAGGATCGGGTTGGACGCCCCGGTGGCCGACCACCTGCCGCGGTTCGGGTTGGACCGGCGGATCACCGCGCGGATGTTGTTGCAGCACACCAGCGGGGTGTTCAACTTCACCGGCGAGTACTTCCCCGACGGGACGGTCGTGCCGGGAATTCCCTGGCAGGGCAAGGAGTGGGTGGACCTGCGGTTCCACACCTACCAGCCGGACGAGCTGGTGCGCCTGGCGTTGGCCAAGCCGGCGCGGTTCGAGCCGGGGACGGGCTGGAACTACTCCAACACCAACTACGTGCTGGCCAGGTTGCTCGTCGAGCAGGTGACCGGCCGTTCCTACGCCGAGGAGATGCGGCGGATGATCCTGCGGCCGCTCGGGCTGCGCGGCACCGTGGTGCCGGGCGCCTCGACGGAGATCCCCGGGCCGCACGCCCACGGCTACCACCGGTACGAGGACGGCGGCCAGTGGAAGACGGTCGACGTCACCCGGCAGAACCCGACCTGGATCTCCAGCGCCGGCGACATGATCTCGACCACCGAGGACCTGCACACGTTCTTCTCCGCGCTGCAAGGCGGCAAGCTCCTGCCCGCACCGCTGCTGGCCGAGATGCGCACGCCGCACCCTCAGAGCGAGGGCCTCTTCGGCCGCTACGGCCTCGGGCTGTACGTGCAGGACACGGGCCCGGACTGCGCCGGCACCCTGCTCAACCACAACGGCAGCGTCAACGGCTACGGGGCGCTCATGTACAGCACGCCCGACGGCAGCAAGACCCTGACCGCCTCGCTGACCACCGGGGACGCCGCGACCAACCCGGCGAACGAGTTCCCCACGGCACTGCGGCGACTGCTCGACGTGGTGTTCTGTGGCGAGCACGCCCAAGAAGAAGAAACCGGAGAGACCCGATCATGACGACCCGAGCCACCGCAGGACCCGCGATTCGCGTGCAGGGTCTGGAAAAATCGTACAAGGCGCTGAAGGTGTTGCGCGGCGTGGACTTCGAGGTGGCGCGCGGCAGCATCTTCGCCCTGCTCGGCTCGAACGGCGCGGGCAAGACCACGGCCGTGAAGATCCTGTCCACGTTGCTCAAGGCCGACGCCGGGACGGTCGGCGTCAACGGCTTCGACGTCGCCACGCAGGCCGCGGACGTGCGGGAGTCCATCAGCCTCACCGGGCAGTTCGCCGCCGTGGACGAGATCCTCACCGGGCGCGAGAACCTCGTGCTGGTCGCCCGGCTGCGGCACCGCGAGAACCCCGGCCGGATCGCGGACGACCTGCTCGCCCGGTTCTCGCTGACCGACGCGGGCGCGCGCCGGGTGTCGACGTACTCGGGTGGCATGCGCCGCCGCCTCGACATCGCGATGAGCCTGGTCGGGAACCCGCCGATCATCTTCCTGGACGAACCGACGACCGGCCTCGACCCGCAGGGGCGCATCGAGGTGTGGCAGGCGGTCAGGGAACTCGCCGCCCAGGGCACGACGGTGCTGCTGACGACGCAGTACCTGGACGAAGCCGAACAACTCGCCGACCGGATCGCGATCCTGCACGAGGGTCGGATCATCGTGAACGGCACCCTCGCCGAGCTCAAGCAGCTGCTCCCGCCCGCCGAGGTCGAGTACGTCGAGAAGCAGCCGACACTGGAGGACGTCTTCCTCGCGCTCGTCGGCGACCGGAAGTAGGGGACGACACCATGGCCAAGCACTTCCTCGGCGACACGGGTGTCCTGCTGGGACGCTCCCTGCGCCACATCACCCGCAGCCCGGACACCATCATCACCACCGCGATCATGCCGATCGCCATGATGCTGATGTTCGTCTACGTCTTCGGCGGTGCGATCGACACCGGCTCGGACTCGTACGTGCAGTACATGCTGCCCGGCATCCTGCTCATCACGGTCGCCTCGGGCATCTCCTACACCGCGTTCCGGCTCTTCCTCGACCTGAAGGGCGGCATCTTCGAGCGGTTCCAGTCCATGCCGATCGCGCGGTCGTCCGTGCTGTGGGCGCACGTGGTGACCTCACTGGTCGCCAACCTGATCTCGCTCGTGGTCGTGCTGCTCGTCGCGCTGCTGATGGGGTTCCGCACGAGCGCGGGGGTGGCCGGGTGGCTCGCGGTCGCGGGCATCCTGTTCCTGTTCACCCTGGCGTTGACGTGGCTCGCCGTCATCCCCGGCCTCACCGCGAAGTCCGTGGACGGCGCGAGCGCGTTCTCCTACCCGCTGATCTTCCTGCCGTTCCTCAGCTCGGCGTTCGTGCCCACCCGCACCATGCCCGGTCCGGTGCGCGCCTTCGCCGAGCACCAGCCGGTGACCTCCATCGTCAACACCATCCGCGCCCTGTTCACCCGGCAGCCGATCGGCACGGACATCTGGATCGCCCTCGCCTGGTGCGTCGGCCTCCTCGTCGCCGCCTACGTCCTCGCCACGATCACCTACCGCCGCAGGATCTCCTAGCCGCGTCCCGGCCGCGGGTCTCGACCGGGCGGGGTCAGCCTCCGACGTGGATGCCGGGACGTCGACCCGGGTCGGGCTCGTTGGTGCGGATGATCTCGCGGACCACCGGGGCCGTGTCGCCGCGGCCCAGGAGGAGGTAGCGGAACAGGTGCCCCAGCGGGTTGCCCTCGCTCCACGCGAAGTGGCAGTGCGGCAGGACGCCGGTGGTGTCGCGCAAGGTCAGCAGGATCGCGGCGATCGCGTTGGGCGCCGCGGGGCTCTCGGCGCGCAGGATCCGGTGGCCGTCGACCTCGACGCCGCGGACCTTGAGCACGTCGCTGAAGGCCGACGGGTCCACCACGTCGATCTCCAGGAACAGCACGTCGGCCCGGCCGGGCACCGGGTTCGCGCCCCGCTGCTCGGCCTCCTTCTCCGCGTACTCCGCCGCGTCACCCGCCTGGCGGCGGTTGGCGATGAGGGTGAGGGCGCCGTCGTGGGCGATGGAGTCGGCGATGAACCGACGGGCCTCGTCGTCGAACTCGATGTGGTCGGCGCGCAGCTCGGTGGTGCGGGTGACGCGGGAGACCAGGGAGACGGCGATGATGCCGATGATGAAGAAGGCCGAGATCGTGATGCCGTCGGGCTTCTCGATCACGTTCTCCACCAGCGCGTACAGCATGATCAGCGTCAGCAGGGTGAAGGCGGTCGCCGCGCCGCGCTGCCGCCGGCGCACGGCGGAGATCGTCACCGCGACCGAGGCCGACACCATCATGGCCAGGATGCCGGTGGCGTAGGCGCCCGCCTGGGCGTTGACGTCGGCGCGGAAGACGATCGTGATCAGGATGCAGACCGCGGTGTAGACCAGCACGACCGGCCGCACGGCGCGGGCCCACTCCGGCGCCATGCCGTAGGACGGCAGGTAGCGCGGCACGATGTTGATCAGACCGGCCATCGCGGACGCGCCCGCGAACCACAGGATCAGGATGCTGCTGATGTCGTAGGCGGTGCCGACCCACTCGCCGAGCAGCTCGTGGGCGAGGTAGGCCAGGGCGCGGCCGTTGGCCTCACCGCCGGGCTGGAACTGCTCCACCGGCACCAGGACCGTGGTCACGAAGCTGGTCGCGACCAGGTAGACCGACATGATCAGCGCGGCGGCCGTGAGCAACTTGCGCGTGTTGCGGATCCGGCTTTCCAGCCGCTCGGCCTCCGTGCGACCGTCGGCCGCCACCAGAGGCATCATGCTCACGCCCGTCTCGAACCCGGACAGGCCCAGCACCAGCAAGGGGAACGCCAGGACCGCCGGACCGACGACACCGGCCAGTCCTCCCCCGCCGGAGGTCAACGCGTCCAGCCACCGGTCCGGCACCACCGGTCCGGACAGCACCTCCAGCACCCCGGCCACCACGACCACCGCGTTGAGCAGCAGGAACACCGCGACCAGCGGGATGGCCACGCCGACCGCCTCGCTGAACCCGAGCAGGAACACCCCGCCCAGCACGAGCAGCAGCACGACCGTGACCAGGACCTCCTGGCCGTGCAGGAAGTCGGGCGCCCGCGGGTTCTCCAGCGCGTGCACCGACGCGTCGGCGGCCGACAGCGTGATCGTGATGATCCACGACGTGGCCACGAACCCCAGGAGCACCAGCACGAACAACTTGCCCCGCCAGAACGGCAGCAGGTCCTCCAACATCGCCACCGAACCCTGGCCGTGCGGGCTCTCCCCGGCCACCCGGCGGTACATCGGCAGCATCCCGAACAGCGTCAGCGCCACGATCAGCAACGTCGCCAACGGCGAGATCGCACCGGCCGCCAACGCCGCGATACCGGGCAAGTAGGACAGTGTGGAGAAGTAGTCCACCCCGGTCAGGCACATGACCTTCCACCACGCCGTCGGCTTGGCGTGCTGCTCGGCGCCCGCGGGCCCCACCGGCTGCACCCGGTGCTCCAACAACCACCGCCCCAACCGCGACGACGGGGCAGCCGGGCGAACCGGGCTGTCCACCCGTGCCGGAACCGCGGACTGCGGCGTGTCGGTCATGCCAGTTCTCCCGTTGACGATCAGGTGTCCGGTTCGGGCGAGGGGTCCGCCCCCTCACACCGGGGAGTGAACCTCGCGAACCGGTCCTCCGGCGGCGAAAACGTGGCCGTCAGGCGTAAGGATTTCGCTAAGACGCCCACAGTGGAGGGTGCCCGGGCGGGCCTCTTCAAGGCGTGGTCGGCCGCCAGGGCGGTCCCCCGGTCGGCGACGGCGCCGGAATTGTCAGAGGCCGCTGATACGTTCCCCGGCAGGTTCAGACGGAGCAGGATGAAGGGGGCACCGGTGGTAGAGGTGGCGTTGCGGGCGATCGAGGATGCCGATCTCGACGCGCTGTTCGAGCAGATGCGTGACCCGGAGTCGGTGCGGATGGCCGCCTTCACCGCCAAGGATCCCGACGACCGCGAGGCGTTCGACGTCCACATGGCGAAGATCAGGGCCTCGCCCGGCACCACGCTGCGTGCGGTGACCCTCGATGGGCGGTTCGTCGGCAGCATCTCCAGCTTCGTCATGGAGGGTGACACCGAGATCACCTACTGGATCGACCGTTCGGTCTGGGGCCAGGGGGTCGCCGGCCGTGCCCTGGAGCTGTTCCTCGACACGGTCCGGGACCGGCCTCTGCACGCCCGTGCCGCCAGTGACAACGTCGGATCGCTCAGAGTCCTGCGGAAGGCGGGTTTCACGGTCATCGGCACCGAGGTGTCCTACGCATCCGCCCGGGACGCCGAGATCGAGGAGACCGTCCTGCGTCTTGACTAGCGGTTGCCGTGCGCGGTGTGCGGACGTGACCTGTTCAGGGGTGTTGCAGGGCGTCGCGGACCAGGGCGAGGGTCTGGTCGGCGGTCAGGCCCAGGTGGCGGCAGGCGGAGGTGAAGTCGCGGGCGAGTTGGTCCGTGCGGGCCCGCAGTGAGTTGCCGGCGTCCGTGACGACGGCTCCGCGGCCTCGGCGCAGCTCGACCAACCCCTCGTCACGGAGTTGTTGGTAACCGCGCAGGATCGTGTGCAGGCCGACGGAGAGGGCCGCGGCGGCTTCGCGAGCGGGGGGCAGGCGGTCGCCCGGCCGGACCGAGCCGTCGGCGATGCCCGCGCGCACCGACCGGGCGACCTGGTCGGCGAGCCCCACCGGGGAGGACGGGTCGACGGAGATCAGCATCGGCGGGTCAGTCTCCCGTGGTCGTGCCGCTGGTCCGGGCGCGGGCCAGGTGTCCGTTGACCAGTGCGACGGCCGCCTCGGGGTCCCGGAGGGCGGCGACGAAAGGCCGGTCGTCGGTCAGCCTGAGGACCATGACCGGCCCGCGTCCGGAGGCATAACCCCAGTACCGCTTGTTCTCCGCGAGGCCCCAGCCGGCGGTCGGGGCGCGCTCGGCGGTCTCGGCGTACCGCACCTGCCGGTAGGGCACCCGGCGTCGTGCGCGGCCGAGCAGGGGCAACGTCAGCGACACCCCGGCGCCGTCGATCTGGATCCTCGCCGTGGACTGCAGCACCGCGAACAGTCCCACCGCCAGCAGCACCACGGCGGTGAACGATTGCAGGGCCACCAATGCCACCGGCGCGCACACCAGGCACAGGACGCCGACCACCCGGGCCTTGGTGGACCACACCACTTCGCTCAGCAGTGCCCGTTCGGTCCGACCGAGCCGCCTGGCGGGCAGTCCGGCCGGCGGAGCGTCCGCGGTTTCCGGCGACGCCGGTCCGGACCCCGCCAGCAGCAGGCCCGCGGCGCCACCGACCAGCCCGACCGCCGCCGGCACCGCGTCGTACCACCTCGCCATGGGGTGCGGCGGGTAGCCGGGCACGTCGAGCACGGCCAGCACACCGCAGACCGCCTGGGTGGCCGCCATCGTGCCGACCGCCCAGCCACCGGCGACCACCATCCGTTGCAGCCGAGGCCACCGCCGAACCCGCCGGCACACCACCCCGAGCAACACCGCGTACAGCAGGCAGTACGACCAACCGGCGCTCCACGACGCCCAACTGGGCGCGAGGTGGGCGTACTCCGGTCCCACCCGTGACCAGCCGTAGACGTACGCGCGATCCGGCAGCCGGTCGCCGTAGACCACCACCAACAACCACGGCACACCGGCCGCCACCGTCAACGGAACCACCGCCAACAGCAACCGCCTCGACCAACCGCCGCCCACCTCGTCCCGGAAGCCCGCCACTACCCACCTCCTTGTTACTAAAGTAGCGTAACAAGTGCCACCACTGGGCCCGAGTCCGCGAGCTTCAGTGGGTTTCCGGGACGGGGAGTGGGGTGGGGGTGGTAGCGGGGTTGGTTCGGCGGAGGGTGAGCATGCCGATGATGGCGAAGGCGACGACGATGGTGGCGCCGATGGTGGCGACGGTGTGCAGGCCCGAGGAGAAGGCGTCGCGGGCGGTGGTGAGGAGGTCGTCGGCCAGTGGTGGGGGAGCGTGCTCGCGGCCTGGAGGGCGCCGGACATGCTGTCCGTTGCCAGGGTGGCGGTGTCGGCGGGCATCGGGGTGGGGACGGTGACCTGGTCGCGGTAGACGGCGGTGCCGATGCTGCCGAACACGGCGATTCCCATGGCGATGCCGAATTCGGCGCTGGTCTCCGACATCGCCGAGGCGGCGCCGGCCTTCTGCGGCGGCACCGAGCTCACCACCATCTCGGTGCACAGCACGCCTTGCGGGCCCATGCCGAAGCCGGCGATCGACATGCCCACCACGACGAACGCCACCCCGCCCGCACCGGTGGCCTGGGTGAACAGCACGATCCCGGCCGCGGCGACGAGCATGCCGAAACCGAGCACGAACTCCGGCCGGAACCGGCGCGCCAGCCGCGGCGCGATGAGCGATCCGACCACGACCGCACCGGCCTGGGGCACCAGCAGGAGGCCGGCTTCCACGGCGGTCAACCCGGCGACCATTTGCAGGTACTGGCTGACCAGCAGGAACACACCACCCATGGTGAGCGCGCCGACCAGCATGATGCTCACCGCCGCGCTGAACGCCCGCACCCGGAACAGCTTCAGGTCCAGCATCGGGTCGGCCAGGCCGCGTTGCCGGCGGACGAACGCCACGCCCACCGCCACGCCCACCGCGAGCACGACGACCTTGACCGAGGACACACCGTCCTTGGCGGTCTCCTTGAGCGCGTAGACGATCGGCAGGATCGCGCCCAGCGACAGTGCCACGCTCGCCAGGTCGAGCCGCCCGGCGGCGGTGTCGCGGTACTCCGGCAGCAGCTTCGGCGCGGTGGCCAGCAACAGCGCCATGACCGGCACGGCCATCAGGAACACCGAGCCCCACCAGAAGTGCTCCAGCAGCACTCCGCCGACCACCGGCCCGATCACCATGCCGCCCATGAAGCAGCTCATCCACACCGCGATCGCGGTCCCGCGCTGCCCGGGGTCCTGGAACATGTTGCTGATCAGCGCCAGCGTGGACGGCATCAGCGTGGCCCCGGCGACCCCGAGCACGGCCCGTGCCCCGATCAGCATCTCCGGACTGGTGGTGAACGCCGCCACCACCGACGCCGCACCGAACGCGGCACCGCCGACCATCAGCAGCTTCCGCCGCCCGATCCGGTCACCCAGGGTGCCCATCGTGACCAGGAAACCCGCGATCATGAAGCCGTAGACGTCGATGATCCACAGCAGTTGCGAGCTGCTCGGCCGCAGGTCGGCGGCCAGGTGCGGGACCGCCAGGTGCAGCACGCTCATGTCCAGCGACAACAGCAGCGTCGGCAACGCCAGCACCGCCAGCCCCCACCACTCGCGTCGTCCTGCCCTCATCGTCGTCTCCCGGGTCTCGACCGTCTCCTGTCACCCTTGCGTCGAACGGGGACGGCTCAGATCGACATCGCGGGACGGAAGAAGTCGAAGAAAGTCCCATCGGTCACTCGGGGGTGATGGGCGATGACAGGGAGTGCGGCTTGTGAGTTGGTGGATGCTGGTTGGTGTGGATCAGGAGTTGTCGACCGCGCAGGGGGTGGCGGCCGGTGAGTGACCACGACGTGTTCCTCGCCGACTGCCCGGCCCGCACGACGCTGGACCTGGTGGCGGACACGTGGTCGGTCGTCGTGGTGTACGGGTTGGGGCGCGGTCCGCGGCGCTACAGCGACCTGCGCGACCGGATCGGCGGGATCAGCAAGAAGATGCTCACCCAGACGCTGCGCAAGCTGGAGCGCAACAACCTCGTGGAGCGACGTGTCCTGGCCACCGCGCCCGCCGGCGTCGAGTACCGGTTGACGCGGCTCGGGGAGAGCCTGCTCGGGCCGGTGTCGGTGCTCGCCAGGTGGGCGGAGGAGCACGCGGACGACCTCGGCGACAGGTGACAGGTGACAGGGCACCGGGTGGTGCCCCACGTCGGCCTACCGTCGCCGCCATGAGAATCGGTGTTCTGGGTGCCGGGGTGATGGCCGACGCGCTCGGCACGCGGTGGGCCGCCGCCGGCCACGAGCTGATGGTCGCGGGTCGCAGCGCGGACAAGGCCGAGGCGTTGGCCCGGAAGTGGGGTGGTCGCGCCGGGAGTTTCCGGGAGGTGGCCGAGTTCGGCGACATCGCCCTGATCGCGGTCCTCTACCAGGGCATGGCCGCCACCCTGGCCGAGATCGGCGACGCGCTGCGCGGCAAGCCGGTCGTCGACTGCAACAACCCGGTCGAGGTCGAGCACTTCACCCTGGTCACCGCACCCGGTCGGTCGATGGCGCGGGACATCGCGTCGGCGACCGGCGGGCACGTCGTGAAGGCGTTCAACCTCTGCGAGGCGCGGGTGTGGCGGATGGAGCCGCCGGTGTTCGACGGCCGTCCCCTGGTGGTCCCCTACTGCGGTGACCACGCCACCGCGCTGGACCTGACGCGGCGGCTCATCGCCGACCTCGGCGGTGAACCGCTGCCGGTCGGCGATCTCCGGCACGCCCATCACCTCGAAGCGATGGCCGCGATCGTGATCTCGCTGCTGTTCGGCGGGCGTGATCCGCACACGGTCTTCAACCTCGTGGACGCGGGCCCGACCGACCTCGTGCGAGGACTTCGCCCGTAGTGTTGACCAACCCTCACGAAGCTCGGCAGACTTGCGCGGTGGTCGGCGGGGGATCACCCGGAAGAGTGGATCTTTGTCGAGGCCCCACCGGGTTCTCCGACCTCGTCACACCGGTTCCGGAAGGCGGGCGGCGCGCTGACCGCGTGCGACCGCGGACCAATCACTGACGGCCTTGGCGGGATCTCTGAAGGAGAGCCTCTCGTGGGTAGCTCATTGCGTTGCACGGTCATCGTCCCGACCTACAACAGGGAACGGTTGCTGGAGCTCACGCTCGACTCGCTCGACCAGCAGGACCTCCCCCGTGATCGGTTCGAGGTGCTGGTCGTCGACGACGGCTCCAGCGACGACACGGCGGCCGTGGTGCGGGGGTTCGAGGACCGGTTGGACCTGCGGTACTTCTACCAGCCCGACGAGGGCTACCAGGTCGCCCGGGCGCGGAACGTGGGTCTGCGGCACGCCGGCGGCGAGGTCTGCGTCTTCGTCGACTCCGGCGTGCTGCTGCACTCCGCGAGCCTGCGCGCGCACGTGACCGCCCACGAGGCCGCCACGGAACCGTTGGCGCTCAACGGGTACGTGTACTGCTTCAACCTCGACAACGAGGACGCCCAGCTGATCCGCAAGTTCGTCGACGTCGACGACGTCGACTCGACCATCGCGTCGTTGGAGCGCGCGCAGGCATGGCCGGACGTGCGCGAACCGTTCTACGAGCGGTACTCCGACGACTTCGGCCACCTCCCCGCCCCGTGGCTGATGTACTGGACCTGCCACGCGTCGGCCCGCACGGAGCAGGTGCGTTCGATCGGCATGTACGACGAGGCGTTCCGGCAGTGGGGCGGTGAGGACCTCGACCTCGCCTACCGGCTGCACCGCGACGGCGCCCGGTTCGGCGTGCTCCGCGAGGCGAGCTCCATCCACTACCCGCACGACAAGGACCACGGCGACAACGCCAAGTCCGCGCTGGAGAACTACCGCTACATCGCGGAGAAGTACCGGACGCCGATCACCCGGATGCTGACCGAGGTGCCCGCGATCCGCTTCTCGGCGTTCAACGAGGTCATCGAGGAGCGCGGGCTGCCCCGCTGCGCCGACTACCCGACAGCCGGGTAGAGGGCCGGCATGGGAATCCGCTCCTGGGCCGGCGTCGCGCGCGAGCAGTTCGCCGCACGACGGGACATCGTCCGGCTCCTCCCCCGTGCCGGCGGCCGGCTCGTCGCCGCCCTGGTCGTGGTCGACGTGCTGCTCGGGTGCCTCCCGGTGGTGTTCACCGTGGCGACGGCGATGGTGCTGGGACGGGTTCCGGCGGCCGTCGACGCGGGGCTGGACTCGGGCGCGTGGGACTCGTTGGTCGCGGTGTTCGGCGTGGCGGCCGGCGCCTTCGTCGCCAGGCAGCTGATCTCCCCGGTGGAACGGGCGATGGGCGAGCTGCTGACGCGCCGGATCGACGGCCGGGTGTTCGACGAGCTGATGGCCGCGTCGCTGCGCAGCCCCGGCCTCGGCCCGTTGGAGGACCAGCGGGCGCTCGACGCGCTGCGGTCCGCGGCGAGGGAGGTGGAGTTCGGCGTGCAGAGCCCCGGCCGGGCGGCCGCCGGCCTGCTCGCGCTGATCGCGCGGTACACCGAGCTCGTCGGCCTCGCGGTCGCGGTGGGGGTGGTGTTCTCGTGGCCGGCGTCGGCGGCGCTGGTCGCCACCGTGCTGCTGTTCCGCCACGGCCAACGCGGCGGGTTGCGCCGGTACGCCCGGACCCGGCAGCTGCTCGCCGCCGACCAGCGCGAGATCGACTACCTGCGCGAGCTGGCCGGTGGCGCCGCCGCGAGCAAGGAGATCCGGGTCTTCGGCCTGGCCGGCTGGCTGCGGCAACGTTTGCGCGACACCCACCTCCGCTTCCTCGAACCCCTGTGGGCCGAGCGCCGCGGCATCTACCTGTGGCCGTTCGTCCGGTTCTCGGTCGTGGGCCTGGCGGTGACGGGCGTGGTCTTCGCGGTCGTCGGCGCGACGGCGCACGAGCTGACGCTCACCGGGTTCGTCCTCGTCGCGACGGCGGCGCTGGGCCTGCTGCGGCTGGCCGAGCACTACCCGGAGGCGGACCTGCCGACCGCGATCGGCATGAGGGCCTACGACTCGGTGCGGCGGTTCGCCGAGCACGTCGACGCGCACGAGGAGCACACCGGTCCGGTGCGGCGGCCGGTGGTGCCCGAGCCGGTCGGCGCCATCCGGTTCGAGCAGGTCGGCTTCCGCTACCCCGGCCGGCCGCGGCTGATCTTCGACGGGCTGGACCTGACGATCCCCGTCGGCCGCTGCACGGCCATCGTGGGCGTGAACGGCGCCGGCAAGACCACCCTGGTCAAGCTGCTCGCCCGGCTCCACGAGCCGACCTCGGGCCGGATCACGCTGGACGGCGTCGACATCCGCGAGTTCCCGGTGGACGAGTGGCGCGCCCGGCTGGGCGTGATCTTCCAGGACTTCGTGCGGTACGAGTCGTCCGTGGCGGACAACGTCGGGCTCGGCGCCGTCGGCTCCCTGGACGACCGGGCGACGATCGGCGAGGTGGTCGGCTCGGTGGGTCTGGGCCCGGCGGTGGCCCGCCTGCCCCTCGGTCTGGACACGCCGCTGGCGCGGCACCTCACCGACGGCGCGGAGCTGTCCGGTGGCCAGTGGCAGCGCGTCGCGCTGGCGCGGGCGTTGTTCGCGCTGCGCCACGGTGCCCGGGTCGTGGTGCTGGACGAACCGACGGCGAGCCTGGACGTGCGCGCGGAGACCGGCTTCTTCGAGGAGTTCGCGGGCCTCGCGGAGGGCGCGACCACCCTGCTGATCTCGCACCGGTTCTCCACCGTGCGCCACGCCGACCTCATCGTCGTCCTGGAGCACGGCCGGGTCACCGAGCAGGGCGACCACGCGGACCTGCTGGCGCGCGACGGGCGTTACGCGGAGCTGTTCCGGTTGCAGGCCGACCGGTTCGGCGGCGCGGTCGAGGAGCCGGTCCGGTGAAGGTCCTCCTGGCCGGCGCGTGGACCATGATCACCACGGCGTGGCGGTTGAACCGGCGCAAGACGGCCCTGGCGGTGGTCCTGATGACGGCGGGCGCCGTCGCCGCCCCGCTGCTGGCGGCCGCGCTCGGGTGGATGACCCGCGAGGTCGTCGCGGGCGCCGCGGGACGGGCGGTGCTCGCCGGCGTGACCGTCGCCGTGCTGGCGGTGGTGGTGCTGGCCTTCGGGCACTTCGCCCACCTGGCGTACTACGAGCTCTCGGAGCTGGCCGAGCTGGACTTCGACGAGCGCGTGATCGAGGTGTCGAACGGTTCGGCCGGCATCGAGCACCACGAGCGGGCCGAGCACGCCGACACGTGGACCGTGCTGCGGCAGGAGGGCAGGCAGTTCCGCACCGGGCTCGAAGCGCTGCTCAACGGTGTCGGCCTCGTCCTCGCGGTGGTGCTCACCGCGGTGCTGCTGGCCGTGCAGAACCCGTTGCTGCTGTTGCTGCCCGTCGCCGCGGTGCCGCCCCTGCTCGCGGGCCGAGCGGCCGAGCGGGTGCTCGACCGGGCCAGGACGGCGACCGCCGAGCCGACCAGGACCGCGCTCAACCTGTTCCACCTGGCCACCTCCGCCCGCGTGGCGGGCGAGTTGAGGGTGTCCCGGGTCCAGGGCGAACTGCGTGCCCGGCACGAGCGGCTGTGGGCGAAGGCGACACAGGGGCTGTGGCGCGCACAGCTGACCGCGACGTGGATGCGCGCGGCGGGACAGGTCTTCTTCGCGCTCGCGTACATCGCGGGCGTGCTGCTCGTGGTGCGTGACGCGATCGCGGGACGGCGTGGGGTCGGCGACGTGGTGCTGGTGATCGTGCTCGCCGCGCAGGTCAACCAGCAGGTCGCCACGGCCGTCACGCTCCTGCAGGACCTCCAGCGGATGGCCGGCGCGTACCGGCGCCTCACCGAGGTCACCGCGTTGGTGACCGCGACCGATCCGGCTCCGCGTCCCGGGTCGCCGCCGCGACGGCTGCGAGACGGGATCGAGCTCGCCGGGGTGGCCTTCACCTACCCGGGCACCGACGTCGCGGTGCTGCACAAGGTCGACCTGCACCTCCCGGCCGGCGCCACCGTCGCGATCGTCGGCGAGAACGGCGCCGGCAAGTCGACCCTGGTCAAGTTGCTCTGCGGGTTCTACCGGCCGTCCGAGGGCCGGATCCTGGTCGACGGCACGGACCTGCACGACATGCCGGTGGACGAGTGGCGCGGCCGGATCGCGGCCGGGTTCCAGGACTTCGTCCGCTACGAGTTCCCGGCCCAGCAGGTGGTCGGCCTCGGCGACCTGCCCAGGGTGTCGTCGGAGCCGGCCGTCCTCGCGGCACTGGACCGCGCCGGCGCCACCGGCGTGGTGCACGACCTGCCCGACGGCCTGCGCACCCACCTCGGGAAGAGCTACGCCGACGGCGCGGAGCCGTCCGGGGGCCAGTGGCAGAAGCTGGCGCTCGGCCGGGCCATGATGCGCGAGGCTCCCCTGCTCCTCGTCCTGGACGAGCCGACGTCGGCGTTGGACCCGGAGGCGGAGCACGTCCTGTTCCAGCGGTACGCCGACCACGCGCGGCGGGTCGCCCGCAGGACCGGGGGGATCACCGTCTTCGTGTCCCACCGGTTCTCCACGGTGCGCATGGCCGACCTGATCATCGTGGTCCGGGACGGGCGGGTGGTGGAAACCGGTGACCACGCCTCGCTCACGGCGGCGGCCGGCCTGTACGCCGAGTTGTTCGCGCTCCAGGCGAAGGCGTACCGCTGAGCGTTCGCGCGGCACGGAGGTGGCGACCGGGTCGTCACCTCACCGTGCGGTCGGCGGGTTGCTGGTGGACCCTTCCCGGTGAGGCGCTTCGCCCCGCGGTCGATCCGGAACGGCGGTGGACAGATGAGCAACCAGGGGATACCCGCACCGGTCGTCACGGTGCGTGACGGCTCCGGCTGGGGCTTGGCGGCGCTGCGCTGGGCCGAGGCGCACGCTCGCCTGGTCGGTGCGCCGCTGGAGGTGCACCCGGCCACCGCGGACCACGTGCGCGACCTGCTGCTGGCCAGCACGCGTGCCGAGGTGGTCGTGGTGGCGCACCGCGGTGACGACGGCACGTCGTTCGGCCTCGGCCGGTTCGTGCTGCCGCTGGTGCAGCACGCCGCGTCCGACGTCGTGGTGGTCCGCGGCACGCCCGAGGGCATGCACGGGGCCCACCACCGCGTCACCGCCCTGATCACCGGTGACGAGCACGACGACCTGGCGCTGGCCCGGGCGATCGACCTCGCCGCGCGCCGCGGCTCCGCGTTGCGGGTGCTGCACGCCTCGCCGCCGCTGCCGGTGCGCGCCGACAGCCCCGACGCGCTCGTCGCCCACGCCGACCGGGCGTTGCGGGGGATCCCGCACACCTCGGTGCTGGCCCGGATGCACCCGAACGAGGCCGTCGCCCGGTTCGCCGACACCGACCTGCTCGTGCTCGGCGACCGGGGTCCGACCGCCCGCGCGGCCCTGCACCACGCCCGCTGCCCCGTCCTCGTGGCGCACCGCGTCCCGGCGGAGCCGTCCGACCGACGCCCGCACCGCCCGGCCCGCAGCAGGTCCTGACGCACCACCGCCTGAGGTCGTGCGGTCCGCGGCCGTCCGGCTCGACCTGGGAACATCACCGGGTGATCGTGGCCGCCCGGCGAAAGGACCACCAGTGCCCTCCCCCACCGACCACGGCGACGCGCCTCGGCTCGACCGGCGACTGGGCACCGGCAGCGCCGTCGTCCTCGGTCTCGGCGCCATGGTCGGGGCCGGGGTGTTCGCCGCGATCGGTCCCGCCGCACGCGCGGCGGGTGCCGGGCTGCTGGTCGGCTTGGCGATCGCGGCCGTGGTGGCGTACTGCAACGCGACGTCCTCGGCCCGGTTGGCCGCCCGTTACCCCGAGTCCGGCGGCACCTACGTCTACGGGCGGGAACGGCTCGGCCCGTTCTGGGGTTACCTGGCCGGGTGGGGTTTCGTGGTCGGCAAGACCGCGTCCTGCGCGGCGATGGCCCTGACGGTCGCCGCCTACGCCCTGCCCGACGCCGGGCGGCCCACCCGGACCGCGCTCGCGGTGGGCGTGGTGGTGGCGTTGACCGCGCTGAACTACCGCGGGGTGCGCAAGTCCGTCCGGCTGACCGGGATCATCGTGACGATCACCCTGGCCGTGCTCGCCCTCGCGGTGATCGCCTCGTTCACCGGCGGCACCGCCACCGCCGACCACCTCCGGCCGTTCCCCGGTGGCGGCCCGCTCGGCATCCTCCAGTCCGCCGGCCTGCTGTTCTTCGCCTTCGCCGGTTACGCCCGCATCGCCACGCTCGGCGAGGAGGTGCGCGATCCCCGGCGCACCATCCCGCGGGCGATCCCGATCGCGCTGGGCATCACGCTCGTCGTCTACGCGCTGGTCGCGGTCGCGGCGCTGACCGCGCTCGGCCCAGAGGGGCTGGCCGCCGTCGCCGACCCGCTGGCGGGCGCCGTCGCCGCGGGCTCGTGGTCCTGGCTGGAGCCCGTGGTGCGGGTCGGCGCGGCCGTGGCCGCGCTGGGTTCGCTGCTCGCGCTCGTGCTCGGCGTCTCGCGCACCGCCCTGGCCATGGCCCGCGACGGCCACCTGCCCCGGACCCTCGCCGTCGTGCACCCCCGGTTCCGGGTGCCCCACCACGCCGAGATCGCGGTCGGCGTCGCGGTCGCGGTCCTCGTGAGCGTGGTCGACCTGCGTGGCGCCATCGGCTTCTCGTCGTTCGCGGTGCTCGTCTACTACGCCATCGCCAACGCCTCCGCGTGGACCCTCCGCCGCGACGAGGGCCGCCCGCCCCGCATCGTGCCCGCCACCGGCCTGCTCGGCTGCCTCGTGCTGGCCTTCACCCTGCCCGGCAGCGCCGTGCTCGCCGGTGGCGCGGTGCTCGCGCTCGGTGCCGCCACCTGGTTCGCCCGCCGCGCGGCCGTCGCCCGCCGGTAGGGCCCGTCGCGGGTGCGCCGATCAGGGGGTGCTGAACCGCTCCGCCGAAGAGCAGGCCGCTGATCAACCCCCGGGATCATCCGGACCGCGGTGGCCCGGGGTTGCGCGGGGTGACCAGGCCGGATTCGTAGGCCAGCACGACCAGTTGGGCGCGGTCGCGGGCGTGGAGCTTGGTCATCGCCCGGTTGACGTGGGTCTTGGCGGTCAACGGGCTGATCACCATGCGGTGGGCGATCTCGTCGTTGGACAGGCCGCGCGCGACCAGGACGACGGCCTCGCGCTCGCGGTTGGTCAGCTCCGCGAGCCCGGTGCCGGTGGCGTCGTCGAGCGGCTGGGCGACGTACCGGTCGATCAGCTTGCGGGTGATCGACGGTGCGAGCAGCGCGTCGCCGCGCGCCGCGACGCGCACGGCGTGCAGGAAGTCCTCGGGCTCGACGTCCTTGACCAGGAAACCGGCCGCGCCGGCGCGCAGCGCGTTGAAGACGTGCTCGTCCAGCCCGTAGTTGGTCAGGATCACCACGTGCACCGAGGCCAGGGCGGGGTCCGCGGCGATGCGCCGGGTCGCCTCGATGCCGTCCACGACCGGCATCTGGATGTCGACGAGGGCGATGTCGGGCAGGTGTTGCCTGGCCAGCGCCACGCCCCGGCCACCGTCGGCGGCCTCGGCGACCACCTCGATGTCGTCCTCGGCGTCGAGCAGCGCGCGGAACCCGCTGCGGATGAGCGGCTGGTCGTCGACCAGCAGGACCCGGATCACGACGTCCCGGCCACGGGGAGTTCGGCCTGGACGGCGAAGCCGCCGTCGCCGCGCGGCGCCGCACGCAGCCGCCCGCCCAGGGCGGTGACCCGCTCGCGCATCCCGAGCAGGCCGACGCCGGGCACCGGCGCGGCGTCGGGCGTGGCCTTGCCGTCGTCCTCGACCCGGATGACCACGGCGTCGGGGAGGTAGTCGATGCGGACCGAGGCGGTGGCCGCGGCGGCGTGCCGGGCGATGTTGGTCAGCGACTCCTGCACGATCCGGTAGCCGGTCCGGTCCACGGCGGTGGGCACGGCGTCGCGGTGTCCCCCGATCGTCAGCGTCGCGTCCAGGCCGGTGGTCCGGGCCCGTTGCACGAGTTCCGGGACGTCGGCGAGCCCGTGCGGCGGCGTCTTGTCGTCGTCCCGCAACGCCTCCAGCGTCGCCCGCAGTTCACGGGCCGCCTCACGGCCGGCGTCCCGGATCGCCAGCAGGGCGTCGGGCACCTGCTCGCCCCGCTTGTGCGCCAGGTGGACGGCGACCTCGGCCTGCACCTTGATCACGGAGATCTGGTGGGTGAGCGAGTCGTGCAACTCCCGCGCGATGTGCAGCCGCTCCTCGTCGGCACGCCGCCGCGCGGTCTCCTCACGGGTGCGTTCGGCCTCGTCGGCCCGGCGCTCGGCCTGCCGCAGCGCCTCACCCGCCGCACCGGCGGCGACCAGCCAGGCCAGTTCGAGGACGTTGCGGGACTGCGTGAACGCCTCGGCGACGGCCCAGTCCTGCGGCGCGAGCAGGATCGCGAGCGGCAGGGCGGCCAGCATGAGCACCGAACCGACCACCGCGACCAGGCGGTGTCCCGCCCGGACGGTCGCGTACACCGCGAACAGGTAGGCGACGACGGGCACGTCGAACCCGACGGCCTGGTAGCCGAGCGCGCACAACCCGGTCAGGGCCAGCACGGTCACCGGAGCCCGGCGGCGGGCGACCAGCGCCAGCCCCCCGGCGGCCAGCAACCCGTGACCCAGCGGCGCCAGCCCCGTGGACGGGTGTTCCCAGGACAGCCCGGCGACCACCATGGTCACCGCCACGCCGACCGCGATCGCCCAGTCCCGGAAAGCGATCCGTCCCCTGCCCATGCGTGCACCCTAACCGCGTCGCCGCCAGGGCGACTCCTACCGGCGGATGATCGACCGCATACCGCGCACGCAGTACTTTCGCGGTTCCTGCGGC
Organism: Saccharothrix stipae; assembly: GCF_054781895.1. Taxonomy (NCBI): domain Bacteria; kingdom Bacillati; phylum Actinomycetota; class Actinomycetes; order Pseudonocardiales; family Pseudonocardiaceae; genus Saccharothrix; species Saccharothrix stipae. The sequence goes on from NZ_BAAGTN010000027.1 coordinate 123,376, forward strand.
CGGCGCGGCAGGGTGAAGTGCCTGCGTGCGCACAACGACCGGAGGTGGGTCCGGCGGACATGATCGGCGGCATCGGAGTCGCCGAAGTTCCAGGGAGCACCTCATGTCCGTCCGCACGTCCGTCCGCCACCTGTCCGCCGCGGCCGCCGCCCTGCTCGGAGTCCTCACGCTCGCCGCACCGGCGGCCGCGCAGATCCTGGCCCAGCCGAACGCCGACCCCTACGCCATGACGGCCGGGCGCACCTGGTCGCTGGTGGGCGCGTTGCTGGGGCTGGTCGGCGTGGCCGTCGGGGTGTCGGCACTGGTCCGCTCCGCCCGTCGGACCGGCGCGGGCCGCGGGAGCGCCACCGCGTCGCTGGCGGCGGGACTGGTCGGCGCGGTCGTCGGCGTGCTGGTGGTGGCCGCCGCCGAAGGTGGTCCCGGCACCGGCTACGGGATCGTCGGCGGGTACATCGCCCTGGTGGTCGGGCTGGTCGCGGCGGTCCTCGGCGGCGTGGCCCTGGCCCGTTCCCGCCGCAGCACCGCACCGACGCGCTGAGCGGCGACGGCGCGCCGGACAAGCTGGACCAGGTCGTCGGCGCGGGCAACCGGTGGTGAGCGGGCCAGCTTGACCCTGGCCCGCTCACCACCGGCCTCGGCGGACCGACGAGTCGGCCCGCCCCCATCCTCCCAGCCGACCGCACCGGTGCGGTCGTCGCACGTCGCATTCGCGCTGGCGGATACAAAAATGCTGACTTAAGCTGGGGCCGTCAGCTGCACCGGTCGAGCCCGCCCGGTCCGGATTGCGAGGACGTGGCCGATGCCGCAACGGAAACCGAGAGCCGCCCTGCTGCCGCCCGACCTGAACGGCGTGGAGATGGTGGCCAAGTTCTTCCGGGCCCTGGCCGACCCCGTCCGCCTGCGGCTGCTCGACTACCTCATGCACGAGGAGCACAGCGTCGGCGAGTGCGTGGCGCACATCGGGTTGTCCCAGGGCAGGGTGTCGACCCACCTGGGTTGCCTGGCCGACTGCGGTTACGTGCAGGTGCGCCGGGAAGGCCGGTACGCCTTCTACCGCGTCGTCGACCCCCGCGTCGCGGAGCTCGTGCTGCTGGCCCGGTCGCTGGCGGCGGACAACGCGAGCGCGCTCGACGCGTGCCTGCGCATCGAGGCCGAGGCCTGAACCCGGCCCGGGCGACCGCGATCAGCAGACGCCCGCGAAGCAACGCGTCGCCTTGAGCCACACCTGGGTGCCGACCAGCCTGCCGAGCGCCCTGCCGTCCAGGTCGGCCCGCGCGAAGTGGATCCCGCCGTACCGCCGGGACATCCCCGCCTCCTCGGCCGCCGCCGAGAACGTGGACCACGCGAGCGGCACGTCGGTCGTGGGCGCCACACCGGGTTCCACGGCGGACGAGCCCGCCCGGACCGTGGCCGAACCGCCGAACGCGTCGCTGCCGGTGAAGGACCGCAACACCTCGGCCGCCGCGGCGCTGAAGGCGCTGTGGCCGGACACGAACTCGGGGAATGGCGGCGTGGGGAACCAACTGGGCTGGTAGGGCCGCCACAGCGCGCCGTCCGCGGTGATCATGCCCTGGGCGGGCCCACCCCACCCCGGTATCTGCCGACCCCGGTAGAGGTACCGCACGGCGGTGATCGGTCGCACCGAGTCGAAGGCCCGCTTGGCGTCCCACGCGGCGATGCTCGCGTCCAGCACCGCGTTCGCGACCATGAAGAACATCTTCACGTCCTGGTCGTCGGTGTGGTGGTCGCGCCGCGAGACGAACTGGGCGAACAGACCGGCCCAGTGGCCCGGTGGGGTCTCCGAGTCCGGGCCGTCCGCCCAGTACTCGGCGATCGCCTTGTGCCGGTCGGTCAGCGCGGCGGTCAACCGCACCGTCTCGGCGGCCTGCGCGGCGTACGCGTCGGTGCCGTGCTTCGCCGGACCGACCAGGGGCCGGTGGACCGAACCGGAGAGCACCGAGAACGGCTTCACGTTGGCCCAGTGACCGGCCAGGAACGTCTGGGTGCGCACCACGCCCGACCGGTCGGGGTGCACGAGCGGTTGCCACTTGTCCGGGTCCACGACGGTCGCGGGGTCGAGGGGCTGCGCCACGACCATCGGCCGGTTCAGCGGGCGGTAGCCGGTCCAGTCCGAGTAGGAGCCGGGGTTGAGCACCCCGGTCTGGTTGGACGCGTCGCCGTGGCGGGCCGCGAGGACGGCGGCGCACGCGGTCGCGCCGACGCCTTCCGGTGAGGTGGTTCCGACCGGGTCGACCGCGGGGTCGTAGCCGAGGGAGGTCATGAGCGCGTCGGACTGCCGCCGGCGACCGGGGAACAGGTCGACGACGGCCCGGTGCGCGGCGTAGCTCATGGCCTTCGCCTTGTTCTCCGCCGTGTGCTCGGTGGGCGGACGCCGGAGGGCGCCGCCGTGGCCGGTGCCGGCGGCCAGCAGGTCGTACGCCGCCCAGGCGTCGTACATGCACGTGTGCACGACCGCCAGCGCCCTGGCCACCGCGGGCGGTCCGAGGGCCGAGTTGCGCGTGCTGTCCAGCACCACCTCGTTCCACCGGACCACGACGGTGTCGCCGTCGCCCGGCACCGCCGACGCGCCGACCGCGCTCGTCACCGACACCAGGACGGTGGCCAGCACCGCCCTCAACCGCCCGATGCCGCTCCACTTGCTCCCCGACCAGCCCATGGACCGCCTCCTCGTTCGCCGTAGGGGTGTCGCCGCCACTGTTCACACCAGGCGTCACGCGACCGACACGGCGACGTGGAGCGGGCGTGATGCCGGTTGGCGCCCGGCCGCTGCGGGATCCGGCGGAGCGGACTGCGGCAACCGGGTGATTTGCGCGTCGGCCCACCGCCGGGCGGGGTGCTCACCACGGTCGGTGTCGCTCGGACAACCCCCGCGCAACGCCTCCACGACGCCGCGGCAACGCGTGGTTCGGAAAGTGGGCGGGGCTGCACCGTTCGAGACCGATCGGGCGGGAACCGTTCACAGCAACGATGAGGAGTCCCGGAAGATGGAGCGACGACAGGCGTTGAAGACGCTCGCCGCGGGCGCGGTGGCGGCCGTGACCGTGCCCGCCGTGCTGGCGCCACCGGCCCAGGCGGGCCTGCTGACCGGTCCGGGCGCCGGGCCGTACATGCGGAACATGGGCACCGGCATCTACGTGGACCAGTCCACCGCGCAGCAGATGTCCACGTTCAGCATCACGCCGCAGCTGGTGACCTGCGGCGTCGGCACCTTCGGCGTGGGGCAGCTCGCGCTGACCGGCCCGTTCGCGATGTTGATGTACTCCACCCGCATCGACCGCTACACCGTGGACCCCGGATCCCGCACGATCACCGCGACCGGCCGGATGCGGTCCATCACGATGATCGCGCTCGGCGTGGTCACGGAGAGCGTCGAGCACGACTTCATCGCGGTCGCCACGAACAACAACGGCGTCGGCTCCGACCGGTTCGACGTGCACTTCGTGACGCCGTTCTGGACGCCCGGGCTGTTGCAGCCCATGGCGACGCCGTCCTCGCTGCGTCCCGGCTGGGCCCGGTTCGGCGGCAACGTCGCGACCGCCGCCGTGACGGGGACCCCGCTCGGCGGCGTCAACGCCTGACGCCGAGGAGCGGCCGACGTCCGCCCGGCTTCGACCCGGGCGGACGTCGGTCGTCCGCGTGCGGCGCTCAGCCGCCCGCCATGGGCGGCACGATCAGCACGACGGTGGCCGGTCGGGTGCTGATCAGGGCGAAGTCGTCGTAGCGCACGACCTCGTCGTCCACAAAGACCTTGAAGTACCGGTGCACCTCGCCGTTGCCGTCGATCAACCTGCCCCGCACCGCCGGGAAGCGCTCGGCGAACCCGACGAGCAGGTGGTCCAGGGGCCCGTCGGCCACCTCGAACGTCGTCTTCCCACCGGTCTGCTGCCGCCAGCTCAGCGGTGTGATGAGTCGCGCCATGGTGTGCTCCGTCCGGGTCGTCGGGATCGGGTCGTCGGGATCGGGTCGTCGGGATCGGGCCGTGGGGATCGGGTCGGGTGAGTCGGGTCGGGTGAGTCGGGTCGGGTGAGTCGGGTCGGGATCCGTGGATCACGGTCAGGCACGACCCCAGGTGGCCTCCTCCGCCACCTGCACGGCGCGGCGGTCGACCTTCCCGTTGCGCGTGCGCGGCAGGCTCGCCACGACGCGGATGCGGCTCGGCACCATGTACGCGGGCAGCCGGTCGCGCAGGGCCGCCTTCAGGTCCGCCTCGCTCACCTGCCCAGTGCCGTCGGCGACCACGACGTGCGCCACCAGGACCCGACCGAGCCGCGCGGGTTCCACCGCCGCGGCCACGGCCGCGCGCACCGCGGGCAGGTCCAGCAGCGCCAGCTCGACCTGCGCCGGCTCCACCCGGTAGCCCTGCACCTTCACCTGCTCGTCGATGCGCCCGAGGAACTCGAACTCGCCGTCGGTGTTGCGGAAGCCGAGGTCGCCGGTGCGGTACACCCGCTCGCCCCCGACGGTGACGAACCGCTGCGCGGTCAGGTCGTCGTCGGCCCAGTAGCCGTCCGCGAGCGCCACGCCGGAGACGGCCAGCTCGCCGACGTCACCGGGCCGCACCGGCCGCCCGTCGGCGCCGATCACGTGCAGCCGCACGTGGTCGATCGGCGTGCCGATGGGTGGGAGCTCCGGCCAGGTGCGCGGCGGTCCGCTCAACGCGTGCCGCGTCACGACGTGGGTCTCCGTCGGCCCGTACTGGTTGACCAGCCGGCAGTGCGGCAGCGCGGCGAAGAGCTCGCGGACGTCCCGGCCGCACCGCAGCTGCTCACCGGCGGTGACGACCTCCAGCAGCAGCGACCGGGCGACCGCGGCCGGGTCGGCGAACCCGGCGAGCAGTTGCAGCGCGACCGGCGGGAGGAAGATCCGGTGCACCTCGCGGTCGACGATGAACTCCCACAGCAGCTCGGGATCCGCTCGCTCCCGCTCGCCGACGCAGACGAGCGTCCCGCCGCCGCACAGCGTCGAGAAGACCTCTTGGAACGAGACGTCGAACGACGTCGGCGCGAACTGGGCGGTGCGGTGACCCGGTCGGCACCGGGAGTCGCCGAGCTGCCAGCCGACGAGGTTGGCCAGTGCCGCGTGCCGGTGGACCACGCCCTTCGGCGTCCCGGTCGAGCCGGACGTGAAGAGCACGTAGCACAGGTCGCCCGGGCCGGGGCCGGGGATGCCGTCCGCGGGATCGCCGGCGACGAGGTCGAGGTCGTCGACGCCGTCGAGCGTCACCCGGTCGAGCGATCCGGTGTCGGGCAGCCGGTCCACCCGGTCGCGGTGACCCACCACCGCGCGCAGGCCCGTGCCGCCGATCAGCGCGCGCAGGTACCGCTCCGGGTGGTCGACGTCGAGCGGGAGGTAGCCCGCACCGGCGCGGAGCACGCCCAGCATCCCGACGACCAGGTCGACCGACCGGTCGGTGCAGAGCCCGACGACGTGCCCGGCGCCGACCCCGAGGTCGTGCAGCGCCCGCGCCACCCGCCCGGCGCCGTGCCAGACCGCCGAGTAGCTCAGCCGTCGTCGCGCGTCGACCACGGCCGCGGCCTCCGGCCGGAGCAGCACCTGTGCGCGCACGAGGTCCACCACCGTGGTGATCGGCACGTCGGCCCTCCCGTTCATCCGTCGTCCACGTCGCCGGCGCAGCGGAAGCCGGTGGCGAAGTTCGACCAGCCGTCCGGATCGCCGTAGATGCGCTCGGCGCACCGGGTCTGGTAGCGCAGGTTCATCCAGGAACCGCCGCGGACCACCCGGTACACGCCTTCGATCGCGAGGTACATCGGGTCGTACCGCCTCCGGTCGCCGCGCAGCGAGCAGAGCGAGGACGTCCACTCGTAGACGTTGCCCGCCATGTCGCTGACGCCGAAGGCGCTGTCGCCCAGGCCGTCGAACGCGCCGACGGCCGTGGTGAGGGGCATCGGACCGGCCCGCGCGCGGTGGTCGCGCCACCACCGCGACCACGGGCCGACGGTGTGGATGTCGGCGCCCGCCCAGTGCTCGGCGGTGTTGGCCCGGTGCCGCGACCACTCGTCGCCCCAGGGCCACAGGCGGAAGTCGTACCCGCGGGCCGCCAACTCCCACTCGGCCTCGGTGGGCAACCTCCTGCCGCGCCAGGCGGCGTAGCTGCGCGCGTCGCGGTAGGAGATGTGCACGACCGGGTGGTCGGCCCGCCCGTCGACCGACGTGCCGAGCCCACCCGGACGTCGCCAGCACGCGCCGGGCAGCGCCTCCCAGCCGTGCGTGAAGACGAAGCCGTACCCGCGTTCCTCGGCGTCGGTGCGGTAGCCGGTCTCCTCGGTGAAGCGCGCGAACCGTCCCACCGTCACCGGGTCGCGGTCGATCTCGTAGGGACGCAACAGGGTCGACACCTGCGGGACCTCGTCGGCGAACCAGTCGCGGGAGTACGCCTGCTCCTGCGCCTCCAGCCAGTCCAGCACCCACCCCGGTGAGCCGAGCAGCACCTCACCGCCCGGGATGCGCACCGCCGCGCGCCCGGTGGTCCCCGGCGACCGCGCCATCTCAGCGTTCCGCCGCCCGGGCCATCGCCGCGGCCCATTCGGCCAGCAGGCTCGCGGCCTCCTCGGCCGGGTACTCGACCGGCGCGTACTCGCAGACCAGTCGCGGCGTCTCCCCCGCGTACCGCTCCACCTCCAGGCCCAGGCCGGGGTACGGGCGGCCGCGCACGGCCAGGTCCTCCACCAGCCGGGTGCGCGAGAGCGTGGCATCGCCGCCCAGCGAGACCTCCAGCGCCTCGTACCCGACGGGGTGGCTGAACCACAGGTACGGCGTGCTGCGGCGGATGATCTGCGCGTCCGGGCTGAGCGCTCGCATGAGATCCCGGCGCGCCACGACGTCGTGCTCGACCGCACCGAGCACGCGTTGTCGCACCTGCGCCAGGGCGACGTCGAAGTCGGGCGTGCCGACACCGAGGTCGAGCGTCATCTCGTCGGCGAACAGGCCGATGACGTTCTCGCTGCCGGGGGCGCTGCGCCGGGAGGCGGCCGTGTTGATCCCGATCCGCTGCGGTCGACCGATCTTGTGGTGCAGCGCCACCAGCAACGTCGCGAGGTAGCCGATGAGCGGTGTGGTCGCCGCCTCGCGGCAGCGCTCGTGCAGGCGGTGCAGCACCGCGGGGTCGAGCGGGTGCTCGGCGCGGGCGGCGGCGGGGACCGCGTCGGGGACGCGTTCCGCGAGGCCGGGCAGGTCGATGCGCGGGTAGGGGCCGAGTTCGCGCATGACCTCGCGCCAGTACGCCACGGTCTCCGGGTGGTCCCGCACGGCGGTGCGCTCGGCTTGGGCGTGCCGGAGGAAGCTGACGAACGGTTCGTCGGGATCCGCGGGGGTGCCGGTGTAGCACCGGGCCAGCTCCTTGAGGAAGACGCGGATGGCCTCGCCGTCGAACACCAGGTGCTCGAACAGCACCAGCAGCGCCGAGTGCTCGGGTCCGCCGTCGTAGTGCACGACCTCGGCCAGTGAGCGGCGCGACTCGCGGAACGCGCGGAACCGCAGCCTCGCCCGGGCCACCAGCTCCTCGGTGGACCACTCCGGGTCGCGCGGCTCGGCGCTGAACGGGATGAGGCCCGGTGCCGGTGGCCTGAGCCGCAATCGCCAGCCCTCGTCGGTGTCGACGAACTCCAGGCGCAGGGACTCGTGCCGGGTGGTGAGGTCGTCCAGCGCGGCGCGCATCCGGTCCGGGTCCACCTTCCCGGTGAGGTGGGAGAGGAACGCGACGAAGCTGGGCCGGCCTCGTTCGAGCATGACCTCCTGCAACACCGACGGCATCCACAACGCGTCCGACGCTTCCACTCCGGCCACCGCGGTCCGCTCGAAACGCTTGGGTCGCTTGGACATCTCCGAGATCGTCATGCCCGCCAGGACGTCGCGCACCGCCACGTCGAGCCCGAACGACCGCCGCACCCGGGCGACCATCTCGCCGGCCAGGACCGACGTCCCGCCCAACGCGACGAAGTTGTCGTCCACGCCGACACGCGGCAGGCCGAGCACGCCCTGCCACAGGCTCGCGAGCTCTTGTTCGAGCGGGGCCGCACCGCGGTCCATCCACATCACCTCGTGCTCGTGCGGTCGGGGGACGCGGGCACCGGGTCGGGTGGACCCGGTGGCGCAGCGCAAACAAAGCAAACGTGCCGTGAGGCGGCCGTGGCCTAGGCGTCACGCGGGTGTGAGGCGGGCGGTGCACGGTCACGTGACCGGGCCGGCGCAGGGGTCGGTGTCGCCGGTGTCCGACGGGCGAACGGGCACCGGCACGCCCACCGGCTCAAGGCCCGGGCCGACCGGCACGAGCCGTCGGCACGGGGCGAGCACGGTCGGAAAGGCCGCTGACCGGCCGGGGTCACACCTCGGCGTCCCGCCCGCGCGCCCGTGGGCCGTGCGGCGGTCCACCGGATGTGCGGACCGGGTCGGCCTAGTGCTGCATCTCGGAACGTTGACCCGGTAATCGCCCCGTTGGGCTGACCGTCCAGGCTGGTCCTCCCATGTCGATTGGGAGGTGGTCGTGGGTCGTCGTCCGGAGGTGTTCGTCCGGCCGTTGTCCATGGAGGAGGGCCGGAAGTTGGCCCGGGTCGGTCGGACCGCGAAGGACCGGGTGCGGTTGCGTCGGGCGATCGTGGTGTTGATGTCGGCCCAGGGTCAGGCGGTCCCGGACATCACGTCGTTGATGCAGGTCAGCGCCGACTATGTGCGTGATGTGATCCATGCGTTCAACGAGCGGGGGTTCGCGGCGCTGGACCCAAAATGGAGCGGGGGACGTCCCAGGACGATCGGTGAGGCGGTCCGTGAGCGGATCTGCCTGATCGCCCGGACGTCCCCCGCCTCCTGGGGCATCACGGCGTTCTCGACCTGGTCGCTCGCGAAGCTGCGCGACCACCTGCTCGACCGCGGCACCGTCGCGACGATCAGCCGCGAGACCCTGCGTCGCATCCTGCATGCAGGCGGCGTGTCCTGGCAGAGCACCTCCACCTGGAAGACGTCCACCGACCCGGACTTCATGGTGAAAATGCACCGGATCCTGGACCTCTACGACCATCCGCCGGAGCAGGGGCGGGTGATCTGCGTCGACGAGGTCGGGCCGCTCAACCTCCAGCCACGCAAGGGCAAGGCATGGCGGCCGACCGGGGCGCCGCGCCGATTACGGGCCACCTACAACCGCCACCACGGCGTGATGCACATGCTCGCCGCCCTGGATCTGACCACCGGGAAGATCCACTACCGCATCCGCCGTCGCAAGCGGCACGGGGAGCTTCTGGAGCTGCTCAGAAGCCTGCGGACACGGTGGCCGGACCAACGACTCCACCTGGTCATGGACAACTTCTCGCCCCACCGCCACCCCGATGTCCACGCCTGGGCCGCCGCCAACGACGTCGAATTGGTGTTCCTGCCGACCTACTCCAGCTGGTTGAACTGGATCGAGGCCGAGTTCACCGCCCTGCGCTACTTCACCCAAGACCGGCTTCGCCACCGATTCACCCATCCGCACCTGGACCGATTACCTGATCAAGGTTGCGTGACGCAGCACTAGCTGGGTCTTTCAGCTCAGGCTGAGGCGCGTTGACGGAGGTTTCCGCGAGGGCGTCCCATCCCGCAGAGCCCAACCGTGGGGCGGACCCGGTCGGCGCGGTGCTCATGGCTCATCCGTGCCGAGCGGTGCGTGGTCCCCCTACCCTTCCCGGTTCGACCAGGACAGGAAATCCGACCAGAACGCTGCTGTGGCGGCAACGACGTGCCGCTCCTCGTCGGCTCTGCCCTGCGGGCCGCCGAACTCCTGGTGCACGTAGTCGATGAGGTCGTACCCGTAGGGGATGATGTCGGCGCCGCGGATCGACAACACCGGGTGAGCGAATGTCGCCTGGCCCGCGGGCAGGTAGCGATGGGAGTAGACCGGAACCAGCTGCGGCACTGACGCCAAGTGCGCCCTCGCGCCGGCTACGGCGTCGGTCTGCCGGGCAGGGCGCGTGCCCCAGCTCGGATGCCAGAAGTCCGCCTCCGCCACCGCGAATACCACGTCCTCGACCGGTCTGTCGAGCCAGGAACGAAGCTGTGCGGCGTTGCCGTGGCGCCAGTCGGGCCATGCCCCTCCCGTGGGCAGCCCCGCCGCGAGAAAAGCGCGGTGGTCGTCGGCGAACGCGAACCCGAACCGCGCTTCGATACCGGTCAACTCCTGCTCCGTCAACCCTGGGCGGATCTCGGCGCGTCCGAGCCGGGCCAGCAGGCGTGCGGCCTTGGCGCCGAGACTCACCCCGAACGGATTGATCATTTGTGCAGGTTACAGCCCCATGGCGTGCAATCAGGGCGCAAGAGCTGCGAGTTCGTCGACGCGCAGAAGATGTACGACGCGCATCGGAGCGATCGTCAGCACCGCACTCGCCCCGCTCGACATGGGAGGACCAGCCTGGACCGTCAGCAGACCGAGCCGATTACCGGGTCAACGTTCCGAGATGCGGCACTAGAAGGCCGCGGTCTGGCGGAAGCCGATCGCCGCGCCGCCGCGCCACTTGGTGCCGACGGCGTCAGCCCGTTCCGGCTCACCCAAGAGCCGGAGGAAGTCGTCGGAGGGGGCGAGGCCGAGTTCGGTGCGCAGGAGGTCGACGTACGCCGAGTGCTGGCGCCGCGCCTCCAGCTGGCTGCCCTCCGCCAAGTGCGCCTGGATCAGCAGCCGGTACGCGCACTCGCGGAACGGGTCGACCCGCACGGCGCCGGCGGCCGCTTCGATCGCCGCGCCGTGCCACCCCAACGACAGGAGCTTCTCGGCGAGGGTTTCGAGCGCGTGCACCCGCAGCCGGCGGAAGCGCTCGCGTTCGGCGGTCAACCACTCGTCGTCACCGATGTCCTCGGCGATGTCCTCCTGGAGGTTGCTGCGCATGATCTCGTCCAGCTCGCCCTCGCCGATGTGCGCCGACTTGTCGAGCAACCGGTGGGCGACGCCGGAGGTCCGCTGGACGTCGACCTCGACGTGGGCGCTCAGGCGGATGTCGTACTGCGAGGCGTCGACGACACCGCGGCAGCACTGCTGCAACCGCCACAACGCGGACCGGAGGTTCGCCATCGCCTTGGCCCGACCGGTGTCCGGCCAGAGGGTGCTCGCCGCCTGGACCCGCGGCACCTGACGGGACCGGATGGCGAGCAGGGTCAGCAACCGCTGGCCGGTGAGCCCGACCGTCACCGGCCGCCCGCCCGAGGTCAACTCGAACGTGCCCAGCACGCGCAAGGCCATCGGCGCGTTCTCCGCGTGGTGCGTGCCGTGTTCGAGGCAGGTCGGACAATTGTCCGCGTCGGTGGCGGCGCGATTGGACAACACATGGCTCCACATGGCGCCTCTCCCCCAGGCCGTCCAACGCAATGACATATCCGCGTATCCGTCTATCCGTTCATCCGGAAGTATGGCATTGAACAACGGTGTTGTCACGCACGTCACCTGGCCGCCCGACCGGAGACGCTAGTGACGACGTACCACCGCACGTAGGGCCGAACAGGTCAATGTGCTGCAACGTCTCCACTATCGCCCTTTCGGCCTACAACCACCGCGATGTCCATTCAGGACCGTATTCCAAGATCACCCCGCCGCCTTGCGTGATAAACAGCGGTATTCCAAGCGCGCGGTATTCCGGGACGCGAATACCGACCTCCTCGCATCGCCGTCCGCGCGGGTGCGACCACGCCGTGATCGAACCGGGATCGTCGTCCGACATCACGGCGGGGTAACGGTTGCCGGGCCCGCGCACGGGGTCGCGGGCGCCCATGTTTGCTGTGCGCCATGAACACGAAGGTCGCGTCCGTGCTGCTGGCCCTGGGTCTGACCGCTTCCCTGGTCGCGTGCGCCGACAACGAGGACAAGTTCGTCGAGGAGTTGAGGGCCGCGGGCTTCGGCAACGTCGGCGAGCCGCGCAGCGAGTCGGAGAAGAAGTCGAAGAAGGTCGGCAAGCGGACGGTCAAGTCGTCGCAGAAGGTGCTCGAGGTCACGGTGCGGGTCAAGGGCTGTGACCTGGAGTTCGAGAAGGTGTCCGGCCAGTCCGGCTACTGGCTGGACGAGCTGCACGTCGGCGGCCGCGAGGTGGACTGGCCCGGCTACCCGGAGAACCTCAAGCAGCAGGACGTGGTGAGCGCGTTCGCGGGCGACCAGCCCAAGCCGGACGGCTTCAAGGACTGCTACCGGCCGAACGAGGCCTGATCTCGGCGGAGGTGAGGGCGCCTCGCCACTCGAACGGGTGATAGTCGGCCGGGGTTCAGGCACGGTCGGAGTGCACCGCCTACCGGATGTGTGGAATTCACTCTCCATCGTTAGGCCGTTGTGCCACTATTGCCCTGTTCGAGCGGTACGAGGGGTCCGCCGAACTTGACTCAGCGCAGTCGGTTGAGTCGCAAGTACGGCCAAGACAGATCCCAGGGGAGGGAGATCATTTTGTCTACGCCAACGGAAACCGAGTTCTTGGAAGAGGAAGTCCCGCAGGAAGGCACGCAGGACGGCGCGCAGGACGACACCGCGGCGCCGGTCGTGCCGGAGGTCGAGTCGGACCAGCACGAACACCACCACCACGAGCACGACCACGAGCACGAGGACGGCGAAGTGTCGCCGATGTGCTCCGGTGGGGGCTGCGTGACGAAGACGCCGGCCTGACCTGTCAACCGTGATGCGCCCGCCGACCGGGTCTCCCGGTCGGCGGGCGCTTTCCCGTCGCATTCTGTGATGTCATGGACAGGTGCCAGTGACCGTCACCCGTGACGAAGCCGTTGTCATCCGTGCAGCGAGCGAACTGCACCGCCGAGGGGTGGACGCGTCGTGCGCCGGCAGGCACCACGACGCGGTGCGATTGTTGCGTCGCGGACAACGCCTCGCGGAATCGGTCGAACCGGTCGAACCGGACGTTCGGTCGGATTGGTACGTGACCCGGATCCGGTTGTCGTCGACGCTCGCGGCGCTGGCGGCGGAGTCCTCCGGCCCGGCCGCCGGGCTGGACGGGCTGGCCGAGGTGCGCCGCCTGGTCGAAGACGTGGCGGATCCGCTCGTGAAGGACGAACTGCGCGGCGGCGTCGAGCACAACCGCGGCCTGCTGTTGCTGAACGCAGGGTTGATCGAGGACGCCATCACCGTCTTCGACTCCGCGCTCGACCACTGGGAGCGCCGGCTCGCGGCCGGCGCGGTGACGCCGTCGCTGGTCGAGTCGATGGTGAAGACGCTGTGGAGCAGGGGCACGGCGCACACCCGGCTCGGGTCGGTGCGCCAGGCGCGGACGGACCTGACCCGGGCCTTCGCGTTGGCCACCGAGCACGGGCTGATGGACCGCGCGGCGGACGCGATCCACAGCCTAGGCCTGCTCGACCTGCGGGTCGGCGACGTCCCGGCGGCCCTGCGCCGATATGAGCACGGCGAGCGCTCGTACCACGAGCAGGGGCTCGACGTGCCGGTGCTGCTCGGCCTGCACCGGGCGCAGGCGCTGATGGCGGCCGGGCTCGCGGACGAGGCGGGCAGCCAGCTCGACGGCACCCTCCCGGTGATGCGAGCCGAGCACACCATCACCAGGAACCTGGCCGACGTGGAGCTGTACCGCGCCGTGGCCGCGTACATGACCGACGACCTCGACCTGGCCCGCACCATGGCGACCTCCGCCCGGCAGCGGATGCGCCGCTGGGGCTGCGAGACGTGCGTCGCGAACGCGACGCTCATCGGCCTGCGCGTGGACACCCGGCTCGCGTTGCGGTCCGGCCACGTCACGCGGTCGCTGCCGCGGCGGGCCTTGCGGTTCGCCGACGGGTTGCCCGAGCCCAGGCTCGCCGAGCAGGCGGCGCTGGCGCGGATGCTGGCGGTGCGGTTGGAGATCCGGCGCGGTGACCTCGACGCCGCCGCGGCCATCCTGGACCGGGTGCCGCGACCCGGGAAGCTCACGCCGATCGACTACCGGATGCTGCGCCGGCTGTGCCGGGCCGAGCTCGCCGTCGCCCGCGGCCGGCGCGCGGTCGCACTGGCCGAGATCAGGGCCGGTCTGACCGACCTGGAGCACGTGCGCGACCGGATGGCCGGGCTGGAGCTGCTGTCCGGGACCGCGCTGCACGGCCGGGAGCTGACCGAGCTCGCGGTCCGCCTGGTGCTCGACGGCGGCAACGCCCGCCGGTTGTTCTCCTGGTTGGAGCGCACGCGGGCGCAGACCTACCGCTACGAACCGGTGACCCACGTCGACAACCCCGAGCTGGCCGAGCGGATCGCCGAGGTCCGCAGCCTCACCCAGTCGATCCACCAGGCCGAGCACGACGGCCACTCGACCGCCGTGCTGCGCAACCGCCGCGCCGAACGCCTGCGCGAGGCCAACCGGCTGGGCTGGCACACCGGCCGGTGGGGCAGCCCGCGCCCGGTCGCCCGGCTGACCGACGTGATGGCGCGGCTGGGTGACCGGGCGCTGGTCAGCTTCGCCTCGTCCAAGGACTGCCTGGTCGCGGTGGTCGTGGTGGACTCCGACGTGCGGCTGGCCCGGCTCGGGTCGGCCGAGCAGGCGGCGGAGAGCGCCCGGATGCTCAACGCGGACCTCAACGCCCTCGCGCCGGACCACCTGCCGGAGCCGTTGGTGCGGGTGATGTCGACCTCGGCCCGCAAGCAGGCGGACCGGCTCGACGCGCAGCTGATCCAGCCGTTGGCGGAGCTGGTCGGCGAGCGCGAGCTCGTCGTCGTGCCGACCGGGGCGCTGTACGCGGTCCCGTGGGGCGTGCTGCCGTCGCTGCACGGCCGGCCGACCGTCGTCGCGCCGTCGGCCACCGCGTGGCTGGTCGCCGATCGCGCCGAGACCGCGTCGACGGGGCGGACCGTGCTGGTCCGCGGTCCCGGGCTGCCCGCCGCGGTCGGTGAGATCGACAAGCTGGGCGCGCACTACACGACCGCCGCGCTGATGTCGGGCGGGCAGGCCACCGTCGCCACGGTGCTGGAGGCGCTGGACGGCGCGGAGATCGCGCACCTCGCCGCGCACGGCGTCCACGAGCCGGAGAACGCCTTGTTCTCCCGGCTGGAGCTGCGGGACGGACCGCTCTACGCGCACGAGATGGCAGGCCTGGCCCACCCGCCCCGGCAGGTGGTGCTGGCCGCGTGCGAACTGGCCCTGAACCGGATCCGACCCGGTGACGAGCCGCTGGGCTTCGCCAGCGCCCTGCTCGCCAGCGGCTCGCAGATGGTCGTCGCCCCGCTGAGCCGGGTGGGAGACCAGGCGTGCGCCGCCGCGATGGACGACTACCACCGCAGCCTGGCCGCCGGCGCCCGACCGTCCGTGGCGCTCGCGGACGCCATCGCCGTCGACCCGCTGCGGCGCCCGTTCGTCTGCCTCGGCAGCGGGTAGGCGCGGTCCTCGGGTTCACCGGCGCGGACCGGGCCCGGCGGGGCGCACCGGGATCTCCAGCACCGTGGCGGTGTCACCGTCGGCGTCCACCAGGTGCTCCTCCACGGTCGGGCCCGCGACGACCAGGTCGTGGCGGCGCACCCAGTCGAACAGCTCCTGCCCGGCGTGGACGACGCCCCGCGTCGGCGGGACCACCGCGCGCACCACGCTCCGGGCGGGCAGCGTGAGGGTCTCGCCGCCGCCGCCGGTCGCCACGGCGGCGACGAACCCGTCCGCCGGGCGCTCCTGGAGCCAGGTCACCAGCGTGGTCGGGGACGAGCACCAGGCGCTCAGCTCGGACGGGTGCGCGACGTCGAGGTAGTGGACGCGCAGGCGGCGCGCGGCGACGTCGGTCTCCTGCGGCAGGATCGAGGTCTCGACCGCGAGTCGGTCCTCGGCGGCCGCCACGGCCGTGGCCATCGCGGCCATGTCACGGCGCAGGTCGTCGACCGTTTCGGCCAGGGCGGCGCGCAGCTGCGCGTCGGGCGCGTCGACGAGGTCGGCGATCCGGCGCAGGGGCAACCCGAGGCGGCGCAGGCCGCGGATGCGCTCCAGCCGGGTCAGCTCCGCCGCGCCGTACCAGCGGTAACCGGAGGCGGGATCCACCGCGGCCGGGCGCAGCAGCCCGATCCGGTCGTAGTGGCGCAGGGTCCGGTCGGAGACCCCGGCCATCCGCGCCAACTGCCCGATGCGCCACACGCGGCACTCCCCCTCGGGGGTTGACCTTCCCCCTGCGTCAGGTTCCTACGGTCGCCTGCCATGGACACCACTCACCAGACCGCGATGACCCGGCTCACGGGTGTGCTGATGACGACCGCGTTGACGGCCATGGTCGCCGGTGCGGCCATCGTCGTGCCATCGGGGTTGACCCTGAATCCCGCCGACCCGGCCGCCGCGTTGGCCGCGGTGCGCGCCGAGCCCTGGTTGCACCGGATCGAGCTGGGCCTCGACGTGGTCGGCTGGGTCGCGCTCCTCGCCGCCGCGCTCACCCTGGCCGCCCGGTCGGCCGCGACCGGACCGCGCCTCGCGCTGCTGCCCGCCGGGCTGCTCGCCGGTGCCGGGTTGGCGGGCGTGCTGCACGACGCGGGCAACCTGGCGCTGACCGGGTTGGCGGCCCGACCCGGTGCCGCCGAGGTGGCCGTGGCGGTGCTGCTCACGGCCAAGTGGATGGTCAACCTGGCCGGGCTGCTGTGGGTGGCGGCGACCGCGGCCGCCGTGCTGTGGGTGCCGGTGTGGGGCGGTGTGCCCATGTCGGCCGGGATGCGTCGGGCCGGGGTGCTCGCCGCGCTGTCGGGCCTGGTGGCGGTCGTGCTGCCGTGGACGACCGGCGCCGACGGCCTGTCCGCGGCGGCCGAGCAACTCGGCTACGCGCTCCACCTGCCGATCATGATCTGGTACGGCGCGTTGGCGTGGCGGGACCTGCGGCCGCGACCGGGCGGTGCGGTCGACGGCGGCAGGTAGCCGGGTCTTCGTCACAGCCGACACCGTCACGTTGGCGGTGTCGGGCGGCCGCCGAACGGGTAAGGGTGGAGGACGGGTCCGGGGCCGGAGTCGGTGCGAGGGAGCGACGTGCACGGGGATGTCGATCAGCCGTCGGTGACGGTCGAGGACGTCGGGAACGACGGCGTGGTGGTCGCCGCCGTGCACGGCGACCTCGACGTCGACACCTTCCGCCAGGTGCGTGAAGCGCTGTTCACCTGCCTCAACGGCCGCGCCTCCGCCCTGGTGGTCGACCTGGGCGACGTCGGGTTCTTCGGGTCCATGGGCATCGCGGTGCTGGTGGAGGCGCGGCAGCGCGCCGACGTGGTGGGCGCCGGGTTCTCGGTGGTCGCGGGCCGGCGCACGGTGGCGCGGCCGATCCGCCTGACCGACACCGGGGACCTGCTCCGGTTGCGCCGCACCCGGGACGAGGCGTTGACCGTCGTGCGCGGCCGGTCCGGGCACGACGAGGACCCGGGGGACGCCGAGTTCTCCTGGTGGTCCTCCTGAGCCCGCGCCTCGGACCGGCCCGCTGAAGGACTCCGCCGCCGCCCCGGCTCCACTACGCTCGACGGGGTCGGAGGGAGAGGCCGTGACGGACGAGGAGCTCGTGGTCGAGTTCGCCCTGACCCGGTTGGACAACCCCGGCCTCGACCTGGAGGAGATCGCGGCGCTCGTGGTCCGCCGGGTGGGTCCCGACCGGATGCTCCACTTCGCCGCCCGCAACCTCGCCGCCCGGGGTGAACTGCGGGGCGCGGCGTTCCCGTCCGCCGTCGAGCACGTGCTGCGGGTGGTGTTGACGCTGCGCGGACCCGCCGACTGACCGCGCGTCGACTAGGGGACCGTGGCCGGCGCGTCGTCGTCGGCGTACTGCACCAGCAGGCGGGCCAGGCCGTCGTCCGCGGGCATGGCGGGCGGCTCGGGGCGGTCGGGCCGGCGGCCGGCGACCAGGTCCGAGACGAACACCGTGACCGCCTCCGGCGACGGCAGCACCGGAGGGCCCAGGTAGGTCAACGCGACCAGGTCCGCTCCCCGGCCGACCTCGATCCCCGCGCACCACCCGGTGTGCTCGTCCCAGACGAGCGCCAGGTCGTTGTCCGGGTGCCGCGGCAGTCGCTGGTCCAGGGCGATGTAGGCGGTGGCGTCCGGTGCGCACTCGTACCAGCACGACTCCAGGTCGATCCCCAGCCTCCGGGCGATCAGGCGCAGGTACTGCCGCAGGCCCCGGTCCTCCGGGCCGTCCGCCTCGATCCCGACCATGCCGACCTCCACCCGCGCGACCAGCGCGAACGCCCTCGATCCAGGCCAAGGGCTCCGTCTCGATCGGCTCAGTCTGCATCCACTCGACGACCGAGGGCATTAGACCGATCGGATGAGAGAAGGTGACGCCGCGTGTCCGCCGATCGCCGTAGCGCGAGGTGTCGAACGCCGAGGTGTCAGACGCTGAGCTGTCAGACGCTGCGGAGCACCGACACGACGGCGCCGAGCACGACGGCCCGGTCCCCGTCGATGACGTCGTAGGCCGGGTTGCGCGGTTCCAGGAAGACGTGCCCGTTGCGGCGCCGGTACACCTTGACGGTGGCCTCGCCGTCGATCATCGCGGCGACGATCTGACCCGAGTGCGCCTCCTGCTGCTGCCGCACCACGACGATGTCGCCGTCGCAGATCGCGGCGTCGACCATCGAGTCGCCGCGCACCCGCAGGCCGAAGACGGTGCCGCGCCCGGTGAGCCCGCGCGGCAGGGTGAGGACGTCGTCCACGTGCTCCTCGGCCGCGATGGGCGTGCCCGCGGCGATGTGACCGACCACGGGCACGGACACCGAGTCGTCGGCGGACTCCCGCGCGGACGGCTCGTGCAGGAACAGGCGCACGTCGATCGGCCGCGACACGGTGGCGCCGCGCCGCAGGAAACCCTTGTCCTCCAAGGCCGCCAGGTGCTTGGACACCGATGACGACGACCGCAGGCCGACCGCGTCACCGATCTCCCGCGTGCTCGGCGAGTACCCGTGCCGGACCACCCAGTCGCGGATCGCCGCCAGGATCCGCTGCTGGCGGGGCGGCAGGGTGGAGGTGTCCAGGTGCTCGAACGCGTCAAGATCGTCGTAGGCGGTCACCTGCGGGATGATAGAGCGGGGTGACGTCCGCCGTGACGGCGACTAAGTTACCGACTGGTAGCACCATCCGACCCGGAGGAACCCGCCATGCCGACGCTCGACCGCCAGGACGAAGTCTTCACCCTCGACATCGGGGGCACCGAGAACCGGTTCCACCCCGACTGGATCGCCTCGGTCGGCGCCGCGCTGGACGAGGTGGAGCGGGCGGAGGGCGCCCGTGCCCTGGTCACCACGGCCACCGGCAAGTTCTTCTCCAACGGCCTCGACCTGGACTGGTTGACGGCCAACGGCGACCGGTACCACGAGTACGTGGTGTCCGTGCACGACCTCTTCGCGCGGGTGCTGTCGCTGCCGCTGATCACGGTGGCCGCCCTGCAGGGTCACACCTTCGCCGCCGGTGCGATGTTGTCCCTGGCGCACGACTTCCGCGTGATGCGCGCCGACCGCGGTTTCTGGTGCCTGCCCGAGGCCGACATCGACATCCCGTTCACACCGGGCATGTCCGCGTTGATCCAGGGCCGCCTCGCGCCGCGGATCGCGCACGAGGCCATGACGACCGCCCGCCGCTACGGCGGCGAGGACGCCCTGGCCGCCGGCATCGTCGACCACGCGGTCGAGGAGCACGCCGTGCGGCCGGCCGCCGTCGGGATCGCCGTCGCGCAGGCGGGCAAGGCGGGCCCCACGCTGGGCACCATCAAGTCCCGCATGTACTCGTCGGCGTTGGAAGCGTTGCGGGACAAGGACAACCCGCTCGGCTGATCCGCCACACGGGGTGGCCTCCGACCTGGGGGTCTACATCGGAGGCCACCCCGGGCGCAGCACCGGACCGTCCGCCGTGGCCGCGGCGCGGTCGTGCTGCGGAGGGCGACCGGGGAACCCGTCACCGTGGTTCGCGCGCCTCCCGGGCGAGTTGCTCCAGTTCGGCCGTGCACATCATGAACCGGTCCGCCGGCAGGTCCTTGAAGTAGAACGCCACATCCGCCCCCAGGGCGAACACGTGGACGGGAACGCCCGCCCGCCGGCCCGCCTCGACGGATTGGCGCAGCCCGGACATGACGGCCGGGTGCCTGGTCTGGTAGGACGAGGCGACCCGGTGGTTGCCCCGGTCCGCGGCGAGGTAGAACTGCGTCAAGTCCTTGGTGCCCATGAAGATCTCGCTCGCGCCGGCCGCGCAGAACTCGGCCGCGGAGTGGACCGCGGCGGGTGTCTCGACGAAGACCGACAGGGGCACGTCGTCGGGCAGGTCGAGCCGGACCCGCAGGCGCAGGAACTCGTCCTGGTCGTTGATGAACGGCACCGCGAAGCTCAGCCGGTCCACGTCCGGGCCGAGCTGTTCCCGCACGTAGGCGCGCAGCGCCCGGAAGGCGTGCGGGTAGTGGGGTTCGTTCAGCAGCCACCGCGCGCCGTGCAGGCCGAGTTCCGGGTTGGTCTCGTGGTCGACGTCGACCACGCTGGTGATCTGGGCGGCGTCGTCGGACCGCAGGTCGAGCAGCCTCATCACCAGGCGTTGGCCCGGGAGCAGCTCCTTGACGATCGCGCACAGCTCCGCGCCGATGGCCGCGCCGTAGCGCTCGGCCTCGGCGACGCCCGCGCGGAGCGCGTCGAGCGGGCTCAACCCGGACGACAGGCAGACGAACTCCTCGCGGATGAAGAACGAGGTCACCTGGTCGACGCGGGGGGTGATCGCGTTGGTGGTCTGGATGTCGGTCGCGTCGGCGATGACCACGCACACCGAGCGGAGGTCGTCCGGGGTGATGGTCGGGAACTCCGCGGTTTGCCCGAGGGGTTCGATGTCACCGAGCGTGACCGATTCGCGATCGGTCCGGACGGTCACGTGACCGACCAGCCCGACCAGCTCGTCGTGGGGCACCCGGAGCACCGGGATTCCCCGTGAGCGGCACAGGGATTCCATGTGACCGGTTCGGCCGCCGCCGGAACACACCACGGCGGCGGACCGCACGATGGTGTCGTAGAGCTCGGGGCCGAGCGAGTCGACCACGAGGACGGAACCGGGCAGGGGGCGGCCGGTGTGATTGACGACGCCGCGAACGCTCGTCGTCGGCGAACCGACGAGCAAGACCCCTGGAATTTCGCGCGGGCTCACGGCATCCTCCTACCGAATGCGGTCGGTTTGCGGACAGGGCCAGCGAGTCGGCCAAGCTGCCGACCTTCGAGGCCGACGTCGGTTTGCGCGACGTCGGCCCCGGGTTTGCGTCGAACACGTCGGGCCATGACACGAGCTTCGCCGTGATGCGACCCGCCACGCATCTTCTCGTGTGCGAGGTCCTGGTCCATTCGAGCGAAATCCGTTCCGAACACCGGTCGGCTCGCGGCGTTCGAACAGGTCAGCGCGGTCCGGTGCTGGGCAACGGCGGAGTAGCCGCCACCTCCGGATGTGCGTAGAAATAATGGCGGAGGGCTGAGCGCCGAGCGGGGCTCACCCGATCGGCTCCACCGATCCCTCAAGTCCGAGCACGAAACGGAGCTCGCGCGGGGTCACGGAGAGGTCGGTCATCTTGGTGGTGGCCGCCGCGCTCACCGCGAACCGCACCTCGCGATCGGTGACCGGAGTGCCGTTGCGCGTGGCGATGTCACGAATTCGCTGGATATTCCTTTCGAGGAGGACAGCGAGCGATTGGCGGTCGGCATGGCTCCGGGTGGCCATTCGGCGTACGTCGAGCATGACCGAATGCGAGAAGGTCTCGGTCAATTCGGGGTCCGCCGAGTCGGACAACGTCCCGACCAGTTCGCGGGTCCGCTCGTCGTAGCACGATTCCAGCCGGTGCAGCGTGGTGGCCGCGACCTCGACGGAGTGGTTCTTGATCGCGGCCAGGTTGAAGGTGAACGCACCGGTCCGGCCGTTGCGCACGATCTCGTCGCCCTCGCGCGGGCTGCCGACGACCGAGACGGCGGCGGACGGCGAGCCGTCGGGTCCGAGGAGCCTGCCGCAGGTGTCCACCTCGACACCGCGCCCGGTGCGTTCGTGCGCGACGGCAACCCCGCTGCGCAGCAGGTTCGCCCACAGCGTCGAGTCGGCGCGCTCGTAGTTGGACTCCCGCCCGAAGTTCGAGACGACGAGGTCCGCCTCGATGGTGTGCGTCGCGTCCGGAGCCGCCACGGACAGGACGAGCCTGCCGGACCCGGTCGCGCTGATGTGCTGCACCCGTCCCGTGGTGAGCACGACCTGCCCGCCCTCGACCATCGCCGCCTCGACCACGTCGGTGGTGTAGGCCATGGCGCTCACCCGCAGCACCGCCAAGAGGCTGCCGTAGCTGTCCAGCAACGCGCGGAGTTCGTCGGTGGGAATGCGCTCCAGGACCGCCGGGAGGTACGGCTCCCAGGACTTCGCCACCCGTTCCGTCACCACGTCCGGCGATACTTCGGGGTGCTCGCGGGTGACGATCGCGCAGGCCCGCTCCCATTCCTCGCGGAACCGGCGGATGAATTCCTCCCGACCTTCGTAGGTGTCACCGAGGAGTTGCGGTGCCGGCAATTCCAGTACGTGGTGCCGGTGGTCCGGCGGATAGGTGCGGGGCGTCAAGCCGGAACCCGAAATCATGTGGATCCGGCCTTCGTGGCCGCGGCGCAGCAGGAGCGTTGCCGAGTCGTACGCGCTGAGCAATGTGCCGATGATGGCCACGACGCCGTTCTTCGGGATTTCGAGGAGCCGCTCGATGCCGCTCTTCGAATACGGGCTCCGCACGAATGCCGGGTGTTCGAGCACCTCCGCCGCGAAAGCCGGGTACTTCGTTTCCAGACCGGTGGCGAGGACCACGTGGTCGGCGTCGATCACGCCGTTTCCGGTTTCCTCCCCGCCGGCCGGCATGACGAGGTCCTCCACCACGACGCGCGCCCAGTCGTCGAACACCTCGACGTCGACCGCTTCACCGTCGGCCTCGACCAGCGTCACGCCCTCCGCCGCTTCCCGCACCGCCTCGGCCAGGCGGCTGGCCAGGTAGTCGGGGTAGATCCGGCGCGGCGCGGGACCGGATTCGGTGAACTTGAAATCGCGCCAGTCCGCCGGCCAGTCCGACCGGTCCGCCTCGTGGTTGGCCCAGCTCACGAAGTCGTCGACGTCTTCGCGGAATGCCGACATGCGGCCCGCCTGGATGTTGAAGACGTGATACCAGTGATTGCTCTCGCGCTGGTACGCCACCCCGGAATTCCGGTATTCCGGACGACGTTCGAGCAACACCACCTCTAACGGCTCGCGGGCGAACCGGAGAAGGCGGATGGCAGTCGCGGTACCGGCCAAACCCGCTCCTACGACGACAACTCTGCGGAACCGGTCGAAGTTTTTCACCATGCCACCTCTGTCCCCTCTGGCGCTACCCGCCGAAGTCGGCGCGGCCCGGCCGAAGCCGTGCCGCGCCGCACCGCGCATTGGGTTGATCGACCAGCAGAATACCGGCGATCAGGTGAGATGAACGAGCCGAGTGGCGCGCGTGACCCAATCGTGCTTCGGATTTCATGTGCGCCGCAGCCGGGGCCGGTCGCCGGATCCTCCGAGGTCACCGCACCGGAGCGGGACCGGCGGCGGACGAGGAGTTGATCGCGGTGGATACCCGCGCATTCCCGAAGGCATTCGCACACGGGCACTTGACAATTCCGCGTGAGGTTGCAAGGCGTCGGAGCACGGCAGCGTAACCGCAGTATTGCGGACAGATTGCGTCGGCAGGGGCCGTTGTTCCGACAGGGCCGTCAGGATCCGTCCGACCGCGGCGCGGGGCCTGCGGCGGTGATCCGGCTGCGGAGGTCGGCGAGCTCGACCGCGACGGTGATCCGGCCGCGGAGGTCGAGGTCGGCGTGGGCGGCTTCGAGGTCGTCCCTGGAGGCGAACGGGCGGTACGGGGTGGTGGGCGCGACATCCGCCCCGGCCCCGGTGGGCCCGGACTTCTTGCGGTGATCGCCGTCAGGCCACCCGGCGACGGCGCGCCGGCCGAACCGCGGGCGCGGGGTCAGGCCGCGGCGCGGTCGGTGAGCCAGGTGGCGCACTGCGACGCGCGCACCGCGAACGGCAGCCGCACCACCGCGACCGGCGGACCGGCCAGGTCGGCCGCGTCCAGCACCAGCACCTCGTCGCCCGCGACGACGACGACCCAGCCGTCACCCTCCTCCGTGCCGCGCGGCACGAACACCGGCTGGCCGGGGGTGACACCCAGTTCGCGCCGCCACGTGCAGCCCAGCGCCACGTCGTGGCGGACGATCGCGGTGCCCGACGTGCCGAAGACGAAGCGGTGCCTGCGGCCCGTCATGCGGTGGTCGACGCCGCCGACGTCCATCGCGGGCAGGTCGATCCGGCGCACCGCCCCGGTGGCGAGGTCGAGCGTGTGGCGACGCAGCACGCCGGGCGCCCACACCGCGTCCACGACCACCCGGCCGAGGTCTTCGTAGGCGTTGACCAAGGACAGCACCTGGCCCTCGCCGACCTCGAACCAGGTCGGCCGGCCGTAGGCGAGCAGGCCGATGCGGGCGGGGCCGGTGGCCGGGCCGGAGTACGGGTCGCGCACGCCGACGAGGTCGGCCGCGCGGCTGTAGTAGGGCGCCGAGTCGAAGACGACGACGAAGCGGTCCGTGACGCCGATCGCGCGCATCCGCGGCGCGCCGTCCAGCGGGAAGGGCTCGGCGCGCAGCACGTCGCCGTCCGGGCCGAGGGTCACGTGCTCCGCGTAGCCGAGCTCCGGGTGCGACATGGCCGTGTGCCACTCCGCGCCGTCGTAGACCGGGCGGGCCATCGTGGCGCCGGAGGGCCAGTCGGCCGGCGCGAGGCCGGCGGGCCGCGGGCCGCGGTACCACCGCGCGCCGTCGGGGCCCAGGTGGACTCCGGACACACCGTACTTGCCGGACCAGACGATGGCACCGTCCAGCTCGGCGGGCAGTGCACCTCGCACCACCAGCGCTTCAGCGGCTTCCCGCACCGACGCGACCACGGCCACCACCCCGTCCGGAGATTCCATAACACTGTCTTGCTTCTATTTATAGCGGCGTTATGGAACGTCGTCAAGTCGAACGGCCCCGCTCCGGCAGGTATACCCACATGGCGTATTGCCCCTACCCGGCGACGACCCGTAGAACACCGCGACCGACCGGCCGTCACCCGTTCGCGCGGTGCTCTGACCTGCGCATTCCGGGTACCCGGCGCAGGGAGGTGCCATGCGTCCGCGCCGGAGTGCCGAGAGCGCCCAGGCGCTGTCGGATCGGCGGGGACAAGGGATGCGGCGGACGCACTGGGGATGGCTCGGACGCACGACGGCACCCCACCGGGCTGGTGGGGTGCCGTCGTGGAGTGCTGTCGTGGAGTGCCTCGTTACAGCGGCACGTTGCCGTGCTTGCGCGCCGGGGTCGGGCGGCGCTTGTTGCGCAGCATCTCCAGGCCACGGGCCACCGCGGACCGGGTGTGCGACGGGTCGATCACGTCGTCCACCAGGCCGCGCTCGGCCGCGTAGTAGGGGTGCACCAGTTGCTCGGAGTACTCCGCTATCAACTCCGCCCGCAACACGTCCGGGTCGGCCGCGGCCGCCAGCTCCTTGCGGAAGATGACGTTCACCGCCCCTTCCGCGCCCATCACCGCGATCTCGTTGGTCGGCCAGGCCAGCGACAGGTCCGTCCCGATGGACCGCGAGTCCATCACGATGTACGCCCCGCCGTAGGCCTTGCGCACGATCACCTGGATGCGCGGCACGGACGCCTCGCAGTAGGCGTAGAGCAGCTTCGCGCCGTGCCGGATGACGCCCGAGTGCTCCTGCGCCGTGCCGGGCAGGAAGCCGGGCACGTCGACCAGCGACACGAGGGGGATGCCGAACGCGTCGCAGAATCGCACGAACCTCGCGGCCTTCTGGGACGCCTCGATGTCCAGCACACCCGCGGACACAATCGGCTGGTTGCCGACCATGCCCACGACCGCGCCGTCGATCCGGCCGAGCGCCACGACCACGTTGCGCGCCCACCCCTCGTGGACTTCGAGGAACTCCCCGTCGTCCACCAGTTCCTCGATGAGCGTGCGCATGTCGTAGGGCTTGTTGGGCTCCACGGGCACGATCGAGGCGAACTCCGGCCGCACGTCGTCCACCGCACCCACCGGCTCGTAGGCGGGCGGCGGCTCCAGGTTGTTCGACGGCAGCATCGACACCAGGTACCGGACGTCCTCCAGGCACGACTCCTCGTCGTCGTGCACGAACGACGCCACGCCGGACAGCTCGCCGTGCACCGCCGCGCCGCCCAGCTCGTCGTGGCTGACCTTCTCCCCCGACACGGCCTGCACCACGTCGGGACCGGTCAGGTACATCTGCGCGGTACCCCGGACCATGAACGTGAAGTCGGCCAACGCCGGCGAGTACGCGGCGCCGCCCGCGGACGGTCCGAGCACCACGGCGATCTGCGGGATGACACCGGACGCCGCGACCTGGCGGCGGAAGATGCCGCCGTAGCCGTCCAGCGCCATCACGCCTTCCTGGATGCGCGCGCCGCCGCTGTCGTTCAGGGCGATGATCGGCGAGCCGGTGTCGACGGCCATGTCCATCACCTTGTGGATCTTCGCCGCGTGCGCCTGGCCGAGCGAGCCGCCGAAGATGGTGAAGTCCTGCGCGTAGACGAACACGCGCCGCCCGTCGATCGTGCCCGAGCCCGCCACCACGCCGTCGGTGTGGGGGCGGTGCTCGGACACCTTCAGCCCGTGCGCCTGGTGCCGCCGGTACAGCTCCACCTCGGTGAACGAGCCCTTGTCCAGCAACATCTCCAGGCGTTCACGCGCGGTGCGCTTGCCCAGCGCGCGCTGTCGGCGCACGGAGTCGGCGTTGGACACCGCCCGGTCGCGCAGGTCGTCGTTGCGCTCCCGGAGCAGTTCCATGGTGCGGATCGGCAACTCGGGCCGGAAGTCCGAGTGGCCGTTGACGTGTTCGATCCCTGAAGTGGTCATCGGCGTCCTGCCTGGCGTTCGGTCAAGGCTCCGGTGTCGGCGAGCCACCGCACGGTGTCGGTGACCGTGTCGGTGAACGGGCGGGGCTTCAGGTCGAGCGTGCTCGCGGCCGGGTCGACCCGGACCGCCGCGCCGACCGTGGCGATCGCCCCGTACTCGGCGGGGATGTGCCACGGCCAGGCCGGCTGCACCAGGTCGACGAACCGCCCGACGGGCGTCATCATCGCCGGGGGCAGGAAGACCGCGGGCAACGTCCGCCCGGTGGCCTCCCTGATCCCGTCCAGGTACTCCCGCATGCTCAGGTAACGCCCGGGCCCGAAGTGCCGCCCGACCGAGCCCGGCCCGGTCGCGTCCGGGGACAGCAGCGCCAGGTGCAGCGCCGCCGTGTCCCGGACGTCGCCGATCTGCAGCCCACCGGCGGGCCACATCGGCATGATCCCGCGCAAGGTGTTGCGCAGCCGCTCGGTCTGGTCGCCGAGCTTCGGGTCGTGCGGCCCGAGGAGGGCCGGCGGGTAGCTGACGACCACCGGCGCCCCCTCGTCCTGGTGCCGCCGCGCGATGGCTTCCGACGCGGCCTTGGTCGCCGCGTACGGCTCGCGGGTCGTGCCGACGGGCGATTGCTCGCGGATCACCCGCACACCGGGGCTGAACAACGCCGCGATGCTCGACACGTGGACGATGCGCCCCGCCCCGGCACGGCGGGCGGCGCCGAGCACCACCTCCGTGCCGTGGGCGTTGGTGCGCACCATCTCGGCCCGCTTGCGCCGGTCGAACGAGTACACCGACGCCGCGTGGACCACGGCGTCCGCGCCGCGCACCGCCGCGGCGACCGACCGCTCGTCGGTCACGTCACCGACCACGACGTCCAACGCGTCGGGTGGCACCTCCAAGGGTCGCGTGGCGGCTTCCACCGCGTTCGCGTCCCGGACCAGCAGTCGGACCCGGTGGCCGGCGCGCACGAGCTCCGCCACCGTGTGCGAGCCGACGAGACCGGTGCCCCCGGTGACGGTCACCAGCATGTGCACTCCTTCCCGATGCGAGCGGACTTGGACGTCAGACCCGGTGGAACGCGCTGCCGTAGAACAACAACGCCTCCGAGCCCGCGCCTCGGCTGCAGCCGAGGACCTGGCCCACGAAGATCGTGTGGTCCCCGCCGTCGTAGACCTGCACCAGCTCGCACTCCAGCCAGGCCAGTGAACCGTTCAGCAGCGGCGCGCCGGTGTGCGGCCCCTCCATCCAGTCCACCGCGTCGAACTGCTCCTGGCCGAGCGGCCGGCGCTTGTCGGCGAAGTACTTCGCCGTGTCCCGCTGGTCGGCGCCCATGATCGACACGCCGAACCGCTTGGTGTTGCTGATCGCCTCGTGCATCACCGCCGAGTGGGAGATGCAGCACAGCACGAGCGGCGGGTCCAGCGACACCGAGGTGAACGAGTTCGCCGTCATGCCGTGCGCGTGCCGGCCACCGACCGTCAACACCGTGACCCCGGTCGCGAACAGGGACATGGCGTCCCGCAGCGAGGTCTCCTCCATCGTGGGTGCCGCCTCGTACATGTCCGTCATCCCCCCAGCCCGGCGCGGGCCAGCACCGGGGCCTCGGCGTAGGGCGCGAGCGCCTTGCGCAGATCTTCCGGCACCCGGGAGGGAACCGTGTTCGTGTTCGGGCCGCGCATGCACGCGATCCGCTGCCTGCCCTTGGCGACCAGGACCTCCTGGCCGTCGGTGACCTTGACGTAGTCGAAGCTGAACTGGATCTGCGTCTGGGTCAGCTCCTCCAACCGCATCCGCACCGACAGCTCGTCGAACAGCGTGATCTCCGAGAAGAACTCGCACTCCACCTTGAGGGTGAACAACTTGAGGTCGTCCTGCAGGTCCGCCAGGACGCTCGGCGCGTTCTCCTTGAGGAACATCTCGCGGCACCGCCCCTGCCAGCGCAGGTAGTTCACGTAGTACACGTTGCCGACGAGGTTCGTCTCCTCGAAACCAACGATGTGGCGGATCTCGTAGTAGTTCGACACGTCAGTCCTCCTTGCCGACGAGCACCGCGAACACCACCGGCTCGGGCCGGTCGACGATGGTGGTCACCCAGGTGGCGACCTTGGCGTCGCCGGTCGACAGCACGGCCCAGCCGTCCGGGTGGACCCGGTCGACCGTCAGCGCCTGCGTGGTGGAACCGGTCTTGCGCAGGCACTCCAGAGCACTCCACACCCGCGTCCCCGCGATGGCCGCGGTCTCGCCGGCCTCGGTGGTGAGCAGGTCGCGCACGGCGATCAGGTCCTCGCCGAGCAGGCCGACCCAGTCCTCTTCGGACCGGGCCTCGGCGGCCTCGACGTCGACGCCGATGGCTCCGCCCTTGGCCGCCACCGCGAAGGTGACGCCCGAGCTGTGCGAGGCGGACACCTCGACGCCGTCGACCTCCGGCTTGCCGTCGGGCCGGTAGCGCACCTCGACGGGGCGGTTCAGCGCCCGGCCGAGCGCGAGCGCGGTCTGCGCGCGGCGCTCCGGGGTGGCGTCGGTCGGGTCGGGCTCGACCACGACCGCGCGGCTGCCGCCCAGGACGCGCTCCAGCGAGCGCTCCAGGTACGAGCCGAGCATGGTCGGCGTCCACGGCCCCGCGCCGTCGCGCTTGCGCACGGCCCGCAGGACCAGACCCTCCCACCGCTCGACCAGCCGCCCGTCCGGGTCCCGGACGTCGATGTCGTAGGTGTAGCTGTCGCCGTCCTGCGAACGCTCACGGGCGTCCAGCACGACGTACTGCGCGAGCTGGTCGACCTGGGCGGACAGGTAGAGCCGTTCCACGCTCTGCGGCAGCAGCGTGGCGTCGGGGACGCAGCACTGGATGGCGTGCATCATCACGTCGCGCGTGCCCGGGTCGGCCAGCATCCGGTCCTGCGGCAGGAACGGGGCGAACCAGGAGGCCACGGACGTCGTGGCGACCTCGGCCACCGCGTGCCGGGCGCTCGCCCGCCGGTAGCCCTGCAACCGCTGGAACCGCTTGCCCTGGAACAGCACGCTGCCGTACAGCTCGGTGACCGGGTCGACCGGCACCAGCGGCAGCACGGGAGCGCCGTCGACCACCTCGCCGGGGATCTCCGGCCGCGGGAACCGCAGTCGGGCCCGGAAGTGGTCGGCGGAGTACCCGGTGTCCTCGGCCCGGATCGCCACGTCCACGGTCTCGGCGTCACGGGCGAGTGCCGCGATCCGCACCGTCAACGAGCCGCCCGGCCGCACCACCACCGGCCGCAGGAACTCCACGTCCTCCAGCAGCGGGGGCGCGTCCTGCCCGGTGAGGGCACTGGCCACCTGGGTCATGGCCTCCATGCCGATGACGGCCGGGAACAGCAGGTCGCCTTCGAGCAGGTGGTCGCCCAGGTACGGGTCGGTGCCGTCGGCCAGGTCGGCCTCGGTAACCAGCTCGACCGACGGGTAGTGGACCAGCACGCGGTCCACGAACCGGGCCAGCGGCAGGTCGGTGCGCGCCATCTCCAACGTCGGCAGGCCGGCGGCGCGACCGGAGACCACGAGCACGGGGCCCACGGTCGGGTCGGCCAGCACCTCGCGGAGCACCGCGATGCCCGCGTCGGTGGAGATCGGCGTGATGCCGTCGCGCATCAGCGCCTCGACCACGCCCAGCCGTTCGCCCATGCCCGCGCCGGACCAGACCGACCACTCCAGGGCGAGGACCCTGGCCTGGGGGTGCTTCACGCCGAAGTCGACGGTCAGCTCGGACATCCAGTCGTTGGCGGTGGAGTAGTGCGCCTCGCCGCGCAGACCCGCCCGGCCGATGATGCTGCCGAACGTGACCAGGAGCTTGATCCGCTCCGGGTCGACCGCGTCGAGCACCGCTTCGAGGCCCTTGATCTTCGGCGCCAACGTGCTGTGGAAGTCCTGTTCGGACAGTCCGGTCAGGCCCTTCGGCTCGTTGCGGCCCGCGCCGTGCAGCACGGCGGTCACCTCGCCCAGCTCGGCGCGGAACCGCTCCACGGCGGCCGCGATCTGCTCGGGGGAGGTCACGTCGGCCCGCACGTAGCGGTGCTCGATGCCCGCCGCGGTCATCCGGGCCAGGTTGGCCGCGAGCTCCGCGTCGGCGGCCGGGTCAGCCCGGCCGAGCAACGCCAGGGACGCGCCCGAGTCGGTGGCCATCGCGATGGCGCACTCGGCCGTGATGCCCTTGCCGCCGCCGGTGACCAGCAGCACGTCGTCGGAGCCGAGCGGGGACGCCTCCGGGGAGCCCGGCTCGACCTGACCCGACACCGCCCGCAGCACCGGCACGGTGCGCACGCCGTCGGCGTCGTACCGCGCCTGGGAGAAGTCGGTCGTGGCCGCGACCTCCGCGGCCACCCGCCGCACCGCGTCGGCGTCCGAGGCGGTCAGCTCGGGTGCGAGGTCGACCAGGGTCACCGGGATGTGCGGCGCCTCCAGGTGCAGCGTGCGGGCCAGGCCCGACGCGCCCAGCTTGTGCTGCACGACCGCGAGCCTGCGGCCGGACGCCAACACGTCGCGCGCGGCCTCCAGGAACAGGCCCACGTGCGCGTCACCGCCCTCCGGCGGCAGCAGCAGGAGCACGCCGTCGCCGGGCAGGCCCGCCTTCAGCGGCTCGGCCAGCGGGTGACCGGGCGGTGCGTGGACCGTCCACTCCCCCACCGGGCCCGGCTTCGCCGACACCAGCTCGCGCTCGACGTGCTCGACCAGGAACGGCCGCACCCACGGCGCGACACCCGGCACCTCGCCGTTGTCGCGTTCGTCGGCGTGCGCCGTGTCGGCGAGGTTGTCGATCAGCTCCGCCAGCTCGCCCATCCGCACGGTGGCGAAGTTGGTCGTGCCCTCCAGGGCCGGGCGGCCCAGGGTGCGGGTGACCTCGTTGACCAGCTGGCCGACCGTGATGGAGCTCAGGTGCAGGTCGTCCAGCGGGTGCGTCTCCGCGGTGATGGCCTCCAGCGGCAGTTCCACGCGCTGCGCGGCCAGGCGGCGCAGCAGTGCGAGCGTGGACTCGCCGTCGGAACCCGTCGCGTCCGCCGACGCCTTGGCCGCGGCGGGCGCGGCCGCACCGCTCGACGGGTTCTGCTCGATCGAGCGCAGACCGGTGTCGAGGGCGGGAGCGGTCTCGCAGGGGCTCGCCAGGAACGTCATCGTGCCGTCCAGCGGCAGGTCGCGGGCGACCCGCTCGCCGAACAGGGCGTCCGTGCGGATCGACGCGCCCAGCACGTGGGCGGCGGCGACGACGGTCAGCAGCGAGCTGAGCGACGCGCTGTCGGTGTCCACCGAGAGCACGGCCTTGTCGGGCGCGATCTCCTGCATCAGGCCGGTGAGGACGCGGCCGGGGCCGACCTCGACGACCAGGTCGGTGACGGCGGCGGCCTTGGCGGCGGCCTCGTGGAACCGGACCGGGAGGGTGATCTGGTCGCGCAGCAGGTCACGCAGGTCGGTGCCCGCCTCCAGCACGTCGCCGGTGACGGTGGAGTGCACCGGGCGGATCAGCCGGCCGAAGTCGAAGTCGACCAGCCGCTCCGCCATGGCCTGCCCGGCCGGCGACACCAGCGGCGAGTGGAACGCGTGGGAGACGTTGATGCGGGTGGCGTGCACGCCCGCGGCCCGTGCCGCCGTGCACACCCGGTCCACGGCCTCGGCCGGGCCGGACAGCACGGTCTGCTTGGGGCCGTTGTAGCCCGCGATCACGACGTCCTCGCCGGCGGCCAGCTCCTTCGCCCGCTCGGGGTCGGTCGCCAGACCGGCCATCGCGCCGCCGCCCTGGCTGGCGCTCGCCATGACGCGGCCGCGCTCGGCGGCCAGCGACAGCACCCGGTTGGCGCTCAGCGCGCCGCCCCAGTGCACCGCGGTCAGCTCGCCGAGGCTGTGCCCGACCGCCGTGTGCGCCTCGACGCCCAGTTCGCGCAGCACCTTCAGCGCGGCGAGCGAACCCGCGACGATGCGCGGCTGCGCGACCTCGGTGGCCACCTGGTCGCCGTCGGTGGGCAGCGCAGCGCTGCGGAAGACCTCCTCCGCGACCGGGAAGCGGCGGCGGATGGCGCCGACCGCGCCGCGGCCGGAACCCTGGCCGGGGAACAGGAACGCCAGGCGCGGCTCCGACGGCCGGTCGTCCAGGAACACGCCGTCATTGGCGTCGAACGCGTTCTTGCCCTCGTCCACGGCCGCGATCAGCTTCGCGACCTTGCGCTCGGCCTCCTCGGGCGTGCGGGCCACGACGGCGCCGCGCAGCGAGGCGCCGGTGAGCCGGGCGGCCAGGGCCGAGGCAAGGTCGCCCAGCTCGGCGAAGGCCAGCTTCGGCAGCAGCGCGGCCACCTCGGCCAGCCGGGCCTTCAGCGTCGCGCGGTCCGTGGCGTCGAACAGCAGCACCTCGGCGTCCTGGCGGCCCGCGACGATGGCCTTGGTGCGGGCGTCGAGCTCCGCGCGGCGGGCGGCGTCGAGCGGCGCCTCCAGCGCGATGTGCGTGTTGATACCGCCGAAGCCCATGGCCGACACGCCGGCGCGGACCGGGCGGTCCTCCGGCCACAGCTCGGCCTCCGACGGCACGTACATCACCGCGTCGTCGGCGGTCAGCTTCGGGTGCGGGTCGTAGTGCCCCGTGCCCGGCGGGATGACCTGGTGGTGCACGGCGAGGGTCGCCTTGATCAGCCCGGCGACCCCCGCCGCGGCCTTGGTGTGCCCGAAGTTGCCCTTGATGGTGCTCAGCGCGGCGGGGCGGGCGTTCGGGTCGGCGGAGCGGCGGGCCGAGGACAACGCCTCGATCTCCGTCTCGTCACCCACCGCCGTGCCGGTGCCGTGGCCCTCGAAGTAGGACACCGACTCCAGGCCGTAGCCCGCGCGGCCGTAGGCGCGGTACAGGGCCAGGCGGTGGCCTTCGGCCTCGGGACGGGTGATGCCGCCCTTGCCGTCCGACGAGATGCCCCAGCCCGCGATGGTCGCGTAGATGCGCTTGCCCTGGGCCAGCGCGTCGTCCTCGCGCATCAGCACGAGGGAGCCCGCGCCCTCGCCCGGCCAGAAGCCGTTCGAGTCCTTGTCGTAGACCTTCATCACGGACTTGGCCAGCGCGCCGGTCTTGGCGAAGCCGATGACCTCGAACGGGTCGATCGACAGGTCGACGCCACCCGCGATGGCGACGTCCAGGTCGTGCTCGGCGAGCGAGTTGGCGGCCGTGGCGACCGACAGCAGCGACGAGGAGCACGCGCCGTCGACGGTGAAGCCGCCGCCGTGCAGGTCGTAGTAGTTGCAGATCCGGCCGGCGATGGTGTTGGCGAGGCCGCCCGCCAGGGTGTCCTCGTTGGTCTCCGGGAACGGCGCCTTGTACTGCACTTCGAGGTCGCGCAGGAAA
Source organism: Saccharothrix stipae (assembly GCF_054781895.1). Classification (NCBI taxonomy): domain Bacteria; kingdom Bacillati; phylum Actinomycetota; class Actinomycetes; order Pseudonocardiales; family Pseudonocardiaceae; genus Saccharothrix; species Saccharothrix stipae. The sequence continues at coordinate 157,585 of NZ_BAAGTN010000027.1, forward strand.
CCGGCGGTCTCGTCCTCGGGCCAGCCCTTCGCGGTCAGCGCGGCGGCGACCGTGCGCCGCACGTACGGCCAGCGCAGCCGCATGACGTTCGCGCGGGAGAACTCACCGGTGAGGCTGTTGCCCAGCACCACGCCGGTCGTCCGCCGCGGCAGGCCCTCGCCGTCGGGGAAACCCGCGTCGGCCAGCGCCTGCGAGGTCACGTCGAGCGCCAGCCAGTGCGTCATGTCGGTCGCGCGGAACGTGCTGCCCGCCACGCGGTAGCGGACCCGGTCGAACTCGAAGTCGCGCAGCACCGCCGCTTTCGTGGTGTAGAAGCGGTCCGGTGCTTCGGGGTCGGGGGAGTAGTAGTCCTCGTGGTTCATCCGCTCGTCGGGCAGCCTGCGGAAGGCCCGACGACCGGCCAGGACGTTTTCCCACAGTTCCCCGGTGGAACCGGCATCGGGGTAGCGCAGGCCGATGCCGACGATTGCGATCCGCTCACTGCTCATGCTTTCACCGTCTTTGAGGACATCGGGAATTCCGGATGGTCTGGAAATGTCGCCGTGCACCATTGCGGCAACACACGCGACACTTCGAAAAATGTGCGCAACGTAAGACTGCACGACCGCCCGACGACCTTGCTTCTCCGAGTTTGCCCACCTGACCTGCACTTTTTCCATAACAGCGTGATTCGAATTCCCTACACCTCGCGCGAGTACCCGGCGAACCAACGCGACCTCTCGGCCCGTCGACTCCGGCAGACCGCAGACCTGCGGACACGGACGCCGTCAACCGGCGTCCGGCGGCGCGCCGGCTCGCCTCCGGTGACATGGGGCCCGTTCGGCCCAGCAACTCCGCACATTTGAAGAAGGAAGATGCCGGACACCCTGGGATGCTTTACCGGCCCTACAAGAACGTGCCCGGAAGACGCCTGACGACGCCGACCCGCACGACTCCCGAGGGGGATCACATGACGAGCGCCAGAACCAACGAGAGTCGCGAAGAGAAGTCCAGGAGGGCGGCGGTCGGCACGTCGCTCTTCGTCACGGGTGAGTTCCCGCGCAGGCGTGGGCTCATCGTCCTGCTGAGCTCGATCGCCGGCTTCCTGCTGACCGTGGTGTGGTCGGCGCACTTCGTCGACTCGGTGATCGGCGACAGCGTGGCCAACACGCTGCTGGGTCACAACGCCAAGGAGACCCCGATCCAGGGCATCGCGGCGGGCATCGCCTTCGCGTTCGCCACCGGTGTCGCGGGCACGTTCACCGCGTGCAACATCGCCGCGTTCGGCGCCGTCGCGCCGATGCTCGGCTCGGCCGGGTCGCGCTGGGCGAAGCTGGTCAACACGCTCAAGCCGATCGGGTGGCTCTCGGTGGGCATGATCCCGGTGGCCGCGCTGTACGGCGTGCTGGTCGGGATCATCGGCACGCGCATGCCGCAGTTCTCCACCGCGGCGAACACGCCGGGCACGCTGAGCAGCCGCAGCATCCAGTCGCTGATCGTGTTCGGCGTCATCGGGCTGGTGATGTTCTACCTGGGGCTCGCCGCGCTCGGCCTGGTGCGGGACCCGTTCCGCAAGATCTCCCAGCGCTTCCCGAACGCCCCGATGGTGTTCATGGGCGTGCTGATCGGCGGGTTCCTCATCGGTCGCCCGTTCGGGCTATTCCGGCAGATGTTCCGTGACGCTGCGGAGAGCCACAATCCCCTGTACGGGGCTGCGGCGTTCACCCTTCAGTCGGTAGGCAACATCATCATCATGGCCCTACTGTTCCTCGCGCTGGCGTACTTCACCGGCGGCCGTTTGCAGCGGTGGCTCGCCGCCAAACCGGCGAGGGCCGCGACCCTCACGGCCGTCGCGCTGATCGTCGCCGGCGTCTTCACCTTCATGTACTGGGACATCAGGCTCCTGGCCCGGCGGGAGATCATCCCGTGGTACCCGACGGCGCCCTGGTCCTGATCACACTGAGTAGGCAGCAAACCCTTGGAGGGGGCAATGGGCATTCCGACCGAGCCGATCGGCAGCATCCCGCGTCCGGCGGATCTCGTGCAGGGGTTCAAGGACCACGCGGAGGGGCGCATCGACGCGGCCGCGCTGCGTGAGCTGACGGACAAGGCGTTGACCGACACGGTCGGCCGGTTGGAGGCCACCGGTTCGCCGGTGGTCACCGACGGCGAGCAGGACAAGCCGAGTTTCCTGACCTACCCGGTGGCGGGCATCTCCGACCTCGCGCCTGGCGGCGCGGTCGTGCCGTTCGCCGACGGCCACACCCGTGAGCTGCCCGTGCTCACGAGCGGGCCGTTCCGCTACACCGCGCGCGCCGTCGACCTGCTGCGCACCGCGCAGCGGCTCACGTCGCTGCCGGTGAAGCAGCCGGTGATCGCCCCGTCGGCGCTGAGCCTGCTCTACCCGGCGGACGGCATCGACGGCTACTCGCGCGACGAGTTCATCGCGGACCTCGTCAACGAGACCGAGGCCGACATCCGCGCCTGCCTGGACGCGGGGGCGGCCTCGGTGCAGCTGGACTTCACGGAGGGGCGGCTGTCGCTCAAGCTCGACCCGTCGGGCGGGCTGCTGCGCGACTTCGTGGCGCTCAACAACGCGGTGCTGGAGCGGTTCTCCGACGAGGAGCGCGCCAGGATCGGCCTGCACACCTGCCCGGGCGGCGACTGGGACTCCACGCACAGCGCGGACGTCGACTACGCCGACCTGCTGCCGGACCTGTTCCGGATCAAGGCCGGCCGGTTCTACGTGCAGCTGGCCAGCGAGTCCGACCCCCGTCGGGTGCTGGCGATCATCAAGGAGCACCTGCCCGCCGACGCGCGGGTGTTCATCGGCGTGACCGATCCGATCGACCCGCGCGTGGAGACGCCCGAGGAGGTGCGCGACCGCGTGCTGGAGGCGGCCGAGTTCATCCCCGTCGGGCAGCTGGGCACCTGCGACGACTGCGGGTTCGCCCCGTTCGCCGACGACACGTCCACCACGCGTGACACGGCGTTCGCCAAGATCGCCGCCAGGGTCCGGGGGACGGAGCTCGCCGCCGCCGAACTCGGGGTCTGATCGCGCAATTCCACGACGCCGGGCAGCCGCGCGGGCCGAAGTCGACGCACTCCCACGGGAGGCGCCTTCGACCCGCACGGAGGCCCGGCGTCGTCGCGTCCGGGGCCTTTCCCACCTCACTCGGATCGACCGGCCCGGCACCGTCCACACAGGACTTTTCGGCCGGTTGGCGCGAAAAGCAATATTCGAGAAGAGGGACACCTACACGTAACGGTGTAATGCTTCCGGCGATGTCCCCTCCGGAAAGGCGGCCCCCCGCGATGACGTTTCGGTCGAACCCGGCCCCTTTCCTCGACAAATCACTCCGGCGAGGCACGGAGGGAGTAGTCGGCGCGGCATCGGCGTCGACACCATCAGGGCGGACGGCGTCGTGCCGTCCCCGCGAGTCCAACGACAGGGGGCGAGGTTGAACAAGATCACTGGCCGCCTGGTGCAGCTGCCCGGTCTGGTGCTGCGCTGCGCATGGGTCGGCGTCATCGTGTTCTGCTACAGCCTGGCCATCGCGGGCGCCGCGGTCGGCGCGCGCTTCCGGCGCTCCAAGGACGGACGTGGCCTGCGCGACGGCGACCGCTGGGTCAGGATGCTGACCCGCCTGGGGCCTTCCTACATCAAGATCGGCCAACTGCTGAGCACCCGGCGGGACCTGTTGCCCGAGGAGGTGACCACCCCGCTCGGCAGGCTCACCGACGGCGCGTCGCCGCCGAGCAGGCGGCGGATCGAGCGCACCGTCCGGCACGCCTACCGCGACCGGCCCTGGCCGTTCCGGGAGTTCTCGTGGGAGCCGGTCGCCTCGGGCAGCATCGCGACCGTCCACGAGGCGGTGACGCTGGACGGCCGCCACGTGGCGGTCAAGGTGCGGCGTCCCGGTATCGAGAAGGTGATGTGGCAGGACTTCACGCTGACCGCCTCGGCGATGAGCATGATGGGCCTGCTGCCCAAGCTGCGCAAGATGCCGTTCAAGCTCATGCACGGCCAGGTCGGCGGCGCGATCCTGCGCCAGCTCGACTTCGAGGCCGAGGCGACGTCGCTGACCGCGCTGCGGGCCAACCTGGTGCGCTCGGGCCGGGCCGTGACCATCCCCGCGCCGCTGCCGGAGCTGTGCACGACGGAGACCGTCGTGATGGACTTCATCAGCGACCTGAGGCGCTTCGAACCCGGCGAGCTGGACGCCGACACCCGGCGCTCGGTCCAGCGGGCGGTGCTCGGTGCGGTCTACGAGATGCTGTTCATCGACGGGTTCGTGCACTGCGACCTGCACCCGGGCAACCTCTACTTCGACCTCAACGCCGACCTGGTGATGCTGGACGCCGGTTTCGTCATCCAACTGCCCGACCCGGTGCGCCGGTCGTTCGCGGACTTCTTCATCAACATGGCGATGGGCGACGGCTGGTCGTGCGCCCAGATCGTCATCGAGAGCGCCGCCGAGGTCGCCGACGACTGCGACCTGGAGGGGTTCCGCACCGCGCTCGGCGAGCTCGTGGCGGAGACCTCCGGCGCGAAGTCCGGCGAGTTCGACCTGGCCCGCTTCGCCGGCCGGCTGTTCGACCTGCAACGCCGGTTCGGCTTGTTCCCCGCCCCGGAGTTCGCCTTCCCACTGCTCTCGCTGCTGGTCATCGAGGGCATGATCAAGGGCTTCGACTCCGATCTCGACTTCCAGGCCGAGGCCATCCCGGTCCTGCGACGCCGCAACATCCCTCGTGACGCTCAAACCGCTGTTGAAAGGTGAGTCGAGCATGGACGCAACCACCCACGTCAGGGTTCCGCTGGTCGACGAGGGTCAGGCCGAAGGCCGCCTCGCCGAGCTGTACGACAACATCAAGCAGTCCACCAACCTGCCGTTCGTGCCGGACATGTTCCGCCTGATGTCCACCAGGCCCGACCTGCTCGAAGCCGTGGTGGCCGGGTACAAGGGCATGTTCCTCGGCGGTGTGCTGCCGCGGCAGACGCGGGAGCTGATCTCCGCGTGGACGTCGAAGGTCAACGAGTGCCCGTACTGCGTGGGCACGCACAACTTCTTCTTCCAGGCGTTCGGCGGCCCCAAGGAGACCGCCGAGGCCGTCGAGCGCGCGGCGTCGGTCGAAGAGCTGCCGGTGGACGAGCGCACCAAGGTGCTGCTGCGCCTGCTGACCAAGCTGAGCAAGGAGGCGTACAAGATCACCGACGCCGACTGGAAGGTGGCCACGGACGCCGGCTGGACCTCCGAGGAGCTGCTGGAGGGCTTCTTCATCGCGGGCATGTTCAACTTCATCACCCGCATGGTGGACGGCCTGGGCCTGGGCTTCTCGGTGGCGGCGAGCCGGGTGTCGCAGCAGGAGGTTCCGGCTGGGGGTGAGGCGTGACCGCCTCCCGCGCGGTGCTGATCACCGGGGTGAACTCCTCGGGTGGGCTGTCGTCCGGCACCGGCCGGGCGACAGCTCTGCGCCTGCACCGCGCCGGCTGGCCGGTCTACGCCACGGGTCGCGACCTGGACGGGCTCAAGGACCTGGCCGACGAGGGCATCACCACGCTCCAGGTCGACGTCACCGACGAGGAGTCGATGGCCGCCGCGGTGAAGCGGATCACCGAGGACCACGGCGCGGTCGGCGTCCTGGTGAACAACGCCGCCTACAGCCTCAACGGCACCATCGGCGAGACGCCGATCGAGCAGGTGCGCCGGCAGTTCGAGACGAACTTCTTCGGCCTGTCCCGGATGACGCAGCTGGTGCTGCCCGGCATGCGCGAGCAGCGGTCGGGCCGGATCATCATGATGTCGTCGATCTTCGGCCTGTTCGCCACCCCGGGCCGCGGCTACTACCAGGCGACCAAGCACGCCCTGGAGGCCATCAGCGACTCGCTGCGGCTCGAGGTGAAGCCCTGGGACATCAAGGTGTCCATCATCGAGCCGTCACCGATCCTCGGCTCGTTCGTGCCGACCACCGTCGGCGACCTCGGCCTGGACACCGACAGCGACCTGTACGCCGACTTCTGGGAGCGCTTCGTCGTCTGGCACGGCGCCTACCGCGAGGTCGACAAGCCCAAGGGCCGCGGCCGCACGGCGGTGCGCTCCGGCAAGGTCGCGGAGACCATCGAGAAGGCGATCACGGACCCCAACCCGCGCATCCGCTACCGGCTCGGCCTGCCGACCCACCTGCTGAAGCCGCAGCGGGCGATCTTCGGCGACCGGGCCTGGGAGGTGTTCGTCACCAAGTTCTTCCCGCAACCCTGATCGTCGCTCCACCCGCACGACGAAGCGGCTCCGGACCTCAGGTCCGGAGCCGCTTCCCTTCGTCGCGAGCGCATCAGCCCTCGCGCAGCAGGTCCGCCACCCGCTCGCCGATCATGATCGAGGACAGGTTGGTGTTGGCCCGCACCGTGCTCGGCATGATGGACGAGTCGGCCACGTACAGGGACTCGATGCCGTGCACCGCGCCCCGCTCGTCCACGACCGAGTCCGGGTCCGAGGCCGGACCCATCCGGACCGTGCCGACCGGGTGGTAGGCGCTGTCCAGACTGGTCTTCACGAACTGCCGCACCATGTCGTCGTTGTCGATCATGGCGTCCCGCAGCACCACGAAGCCCTGACCCAGCTTCATGATGTCGGGGTGGTGCGCCAGCTTCCACGCCGTGCGGACGCCGTCGACGAGGATGTCCATCTCGCGCTCGTCGTCGAGGAAGTTCAGCACGATCTGGGGCTGGGCGGTCGGGTCGGCGGACGGCAGCGTGATCCGGCCGCGCGAGCCGGGGCGCTGCGCCACCACCATCACGCCGAGGATCTCGGTGGTGCCCGCCAACATCTGCAGTTCCGGGAAGTGGTCCAACGAGAAGTGGTTGACCATGTAGTACTGCAGGTCGTTGAACTCGCCGGAGATCGGCGAGGTGGTGCGGAGGATCTCCTGGAGGAACGCCTCGGTCGGGTCGACCACGCCGGGCTGCGGCACCAGGAACGCGCCGGTGCGCTGGTGGTCGACCAGGTTGCCGCCGACCCCCGAGAGGTCCGCGCGGACGTCGATGCCCAGCCGGCGCAGGTCCTCGGCCGGGCCGATGCCGGAGCGCAGCAGGATCGCCGGCGACGCGACCGCGCCGGCGGCCAGGATGATCCGGCGGCCCTCGACGAGCTCGTAGGAGCCCCCCTGCGCCGCCGCCATGACGCCGATCGCCTTCGTGCCGTCGAACACCACCCGCTCGACCGACGTGAGCGACCTGATCTCCAGGTTCGCCCGGCCGCGGATCATCCGCAGGTAGGTCGTGCCGGTGGTGGCCCGGTGCACCGAGTCGTGCCGGGTGGACGGGATCGAGCCGACGCCGGTCGCCTCGGGGTGGTTGTGGTCCTTGACCTCCGGGAAACCCGCGTCCAGGCAGGACTCGACGAACGCCGTCTGCCCCGGCGACAGCTCCTCGGGCGACCAGCGGCGGATCGGCATCGGGCCGCCCTGGCCGTGGAACTCGCTGTCCCCGTAGTCGTAGTCGTTCTCCAGCTTGCGGAAGTAGGGCAGCACGTCGGAGTAGGACCAGCCCGGGTTGCCGGCGGCGGCCCAGTCGTCGTAGTCCTCCGGGACGCCGCGCAGGCCGACCGTCGCGCCGACCGCCGACGAACCGCCGGCGAGCTTGCCCCGCGGGTAGCGGATCCGGCGGCCGTCGTGCACGTCGGCCCGGAAGGTCCAGTCGTTGCCGACGAACGACATCGAACGGCCGTAGAAGATCTCCTCCGGCAGCTCCTCCGGCTCGGCGTAGTCCGGGCCGCCTTCCAAGAGCAGCACGCGCCGCGCGGGATCCTCGGTCAACCGGGCCGCGAGCGCCGCACCGGCCGATCCGGCGCCGACGATGATGTCGTCATATTGAGCCGTCATAAGCAGTCCTCGAAGATTGGGCGCCTCGGCCGCAGGGTTCTGCGACCCACCCGCCGAGCGTCGCACCGGCTGCGATGACCTTGCTACTCGCGCGTTGCCCCGCGTGGTGTTCCACGCGCGCGATCGCGCGGCACAACGGGAGTACCGCTCGGTTACACCGACCGAGCGACGCTCGGGATCGGACCCCTCACCACGAATATCCCGCCCGCACGGCGCCTTCTCCGATCATGCCGACTTCCCTGCCCCAGCGCCACTTCACGGCCCGGTGGGCACGTTGGGAGTAGGCAACCCCCGACGGCTGCGCCGACCATTTCCATTAAGTCCGAATCGCTGCGGCCATCCGCAGCGGGACGAAGGGAGCACACATTGTCCAGCCCGTGGCGTGCGCTCAGACGCCGCATCCTGACGCCCAGCGTTTCCAACACGAAAATCGACGTGCGCGGTTTCCACTACAAGGACGAAACCGCGAAGGAACTGCTGGAAACCGTCGGCCGCTCCTTCCTCGAAGGCTACGGCTACGCCGCGGAATCGCGCACGCCGGACGAGGCCGAGCACAAGCTCGAACAGATGCCGCACAAGTTCCGCGGCTTCGCCTACGAAGGCGCCGGCATGGGCTTCGCGGTACGTGACGCGCTCCCGTTCGGTCGAGGTGGGCGGACCGGGCGGTTCCTCCAAGGCCGGGCCAAGGCGCACGACTACATGGTCATCGTGGGCGTCGGCTGGGCCATGGCCCGGGTGCCCCGGTCCCGCTGGTCCAAGCTCGGCCTGGACGACCCGCTGCTGCGCTGGCTCGCGCTGGACGGCTACGGGTTCCACCAGGCGTACTTCCACACCGACAAGTACGTGCGCCGGCAGTACCGCGAGCCGAGCTTCCCGTGGCCGACCGACGGCTCGGCGTGGTACTCGCCGCGCGGCATCGACCAGGGCATCGGCCGGGCCATGTGGTTCGTGGGCGGCGCCGACCCGAAGGTCGTGGCGGACCTGATCGAGAAGTTCCCGCAGGAGCGCCACGCCGACCTGTTCGCGGGCTCGGGGCTGGCCGCCACCTACGCGGGGGGCCTGCCCGAGAGCGAGCTGCGGTGGTACGCGGACCGGGTCGGTCCCTACCTGCCCAACGTCGCGCAGGGCAGCGCGTTCGCCGCCACCGCGCGGGTGGACCAGGGCCTGGTCGTCGACCACACGGCGGTGGCGACCGGCGTCTTCTGCGACATGACGCCCCAAGAGGCGGCGCGGTTGTGCCACGACACGCGGCCCCCGGCGGTCGCCGAACTGCCCGAGCACCCCGGGATCCCGGCCTTCGAGGTGTGGCGCAGGCGCATCACCGCGACGTTCACCACCGATGCGGATGTGACGGCATGACCACCATCGACATGGCGAGCCCGCGCCGGGCAGTGCCCGGACCGCCTCGCAGCGAGACGATGAGCCTGCTGGCCAGGATGGTCCGCGACCGGCTCGCCGTGATGACCTCGGTGTCGCAGCAGTACGGGGACGCGGTCCGGCTGCGGCTGGGGCCCAAGTCGATGTACTTCTTCAACAACCCCGAGCACGCCAAGTACGTGCTGGCCGACAACCCCGGCAACTTCCTCAAGGGCATCGGCCTGGTGCACGCCCGCCGTGCGCTCGGCGACGGCCTGCTCACCAGCGAGGGCGAGCTGTGGAAGGCCCAGCGCAAGACGATCCAACCGGTCTTCCAGGCCAAGCGGATCGCGAGCAAGGCCGACGTGATCGCGCAGGAGGCCGCCGGGCTGGTGGCCAAGCTGCGCGGGTACCGCGGCGGTGACCCGATCGACATCAGCGAGGAGATGACCGGGCTGACGCTCGGCGTCCTCGGGCGTGCCCTGCTCGACGCCGACCTCGGCGCGTTCGAGTCCATCGGGCACTCGTTCGAGGCGGTCCAGAACCAGGCGATGTTCGAGATGATGTCGCTGAGCACGGTGCCCCACTGGGTGCCGCTGCCGATCCAGCGCAAGTTCCACCGCGCCAGGGCCGACCTGGACCGCATCGTCGCCCAGCTGGCCGACGAACGCCGCGCGAACCCCACCGGCGACGGCGACGACGTCCTGTCCCGACTGGTGGAGGCGACCAGGCTGGAGCCCGACCAGGTGGCCGGGCACCAGCGGATGCGCGACGAGATGGTGACGCTGCTGCTGGCCGGGCACGAGACCACCGCGAGCACGCTCAGCTGGACGTTCTACCTGGCCGACAAGCACCCCGAGGTGTGGGAGCGGCTGCACGCCGAGGCGGTCGAGGTGCTGGGCGACCGGCAGCCGACGTTCCAGGACATCCCGCGGTTGCGGTACACCACGATGGTGATCCAGGAGGTCATGCGGCTGTACCCGCCGGTGTGGATCCTGCCGCGGATGACCCGCGAGGAGGACGAGATCGGCGGGTACCACGTGCCGGCCGGGGCGGACGTGCTGATCTGCCCCTACACGCTGCACCGGCACCCCGGCTTCTGGGAGGACCCGGACCGGTTCGACCCGGACCGGTTCTCCCCCGGCCGCATGTCCGGGCGGTCGCGCTACGCCTACATCCCGTTCGGCGCCGGTCCGCGCGTGTGCGTCGGCAGCGGCCTCGGGATGATGGAGGCCACGATCGTGACCGCCAGCGTGGTGCGGGAGCTCCGGCTGTCGACGCTGCCGGGGTACCAGGCCCGCGCCGAGCCGATGCTGACGCTGCGCGTGCGCGGCGGGTTGCCGATGACCGTGCGGTCCGCCGCGTGAGCCTCGGCTCCGGGCTCGCGCCGGCAGGTGCGGCTCCCGGTCCGGACCGCGGTCGTCAGCCGGTCGGCGCCGCGCGCGAGGGCGCCGCCGACACCCCGGCGCCGGAGACCGCTTGACCGCGACGCGGGTCCCGACGTCCACGTGACGGCGGGCGCGTCGTGGACCGGCCGGGGTCGTGCGAAGACACGTCCCGCGGTTGCGGCGGGACACGGGAAATCACCGACGGTGGCCGCCGGGAATGCGCGTCCCGGTGGCCACCGAAGCGACAGCGGGCCGGACCCGACCTCGAACCTGCCGAAACGTGCCGGAACGGCCGGGGCCGCCACTACGCTGTTGTTCCTTCTCGTCCCGATCCCTGAAGCGCCGGCGGAGGAATCGATTTCAATGCGAGCGACACTGGTACAGGCCGGCTTGCGCGGCCTTTCCACCGCGCAGGTCCGGCAGGTGCGCGCGGTGCGATACGGCGCGGCCGATGAAGACGTGGCCCGGGTCTACCGGGAACTCGAACGGGATTTCGGTGTGCTCGCGCCGCCGATCGCGCTGCACGCGTCCTCACCCGACGTGCTGGCCGCGGCCTGGCTGGTGCTGCGCGAGACGCTGCTCGTGCCCGGCACGGTGCCGAGGGCGCACAAGGAGGCGGTCTCCACCGCGGTGTCGGTGGGCAACAACTGCCCGTTCTGCATCTCGATGCACTCCTCGATGCTGATCGACCTGGTCGGCTACAAGGACGGGGCGATCCCGGAGCCCGCGGCGCGTGCCGCCGGCGAGTGGGCCACCGCCAACGCGACCGTCGACGGTGCCGCCGCGCACCCGGTGCCGTTCCCGGTCGACCAGGCGCCGGAGATGGTCGGCACCGCGGTGGTGCTGCAGTACCTCAACCGCATGGTGAACATCTTCCTGGGCGAGCTGCCGCTGCCGCCGGGCGCACCGGTCGCCTCGATGACCGTGGTGCGCCGGGTGCTGGTGTGGCTGATCAAGTCGGCCGAACGCGGCGGCCCCCGGCCGGGTGCGTCCCTCGACCTGCTGCCCGACGCGCCGCTGCCCGAGGACTTGGCGTGGGCGCGGGGGCACGACGCGATCGCCGGTGCGTTCGCACGCGCGGTCGCCGTCTTCGACGAGGCCGGCCGCCGCTGCGTGCCGACCGAGGTGCGGGAGCTGGTGCTGGAACACCTGGCGAAGTGGGACGGCAAGCCGATGGGCGTGAGCCGCGCGTGGGTGGAGGACGCGATCGCCGTGCTGCCCGCGGCGCAGCAGGACGCCGGGCGGCTGGCACTGCTCACCGCGCTGTCCTCCTACCAGATCGACCAGTCGGTGATCGACCGCTTCCGCGCGTTCCGGACGGACGACCGGTCGCTGATCGACATCACGTCCTGGGCGAGCATGGCCGCGGCACGGCGCGTGGGCAGCTGGATGAAGGTCCGCACCGAGGCCGCGGCGTCCGAGACCCTGCCGCCCGCGCCCCGGACCGGCTGACCGGGTCCACCCGACCGGCAGATCATGTTCCGGATCACGAAGACCGACCACCACGCACCACGCCAGCGGCTCCGCTCGATCACGGAGCCGCCGGCGTGGTGGACGTGGGTGCTCGGCTCGATCGGCCCGGCGAACGTGGTGCCGCACCGTGTACGCGCCCGTTGCGGCACGGCGCCCACGGTCGACCCCAGTGGACCGCGCACCAGGCGCGTCCGATCCGACTCGGTGCCGGCGGTACTGCTAGCGGTTGGCCGCCGCGGTCAGGGCGACGGCCGGTACCTCGCGGCTGTCCAGCTCGGGCAGGGCCAGCAGGATCGGCAGGTCGAGCAGGCAGGACGTCCTGGTCTCGATGTCCGCCTCGACGGTCCGGTCCGCCCGCACCGGGACCGGCGCGGCGGCGCCCACGAACAGCGGCCGACGCCTCGACGGGTTGGGGTCGAGGTCCTCGACCGCCACCACCGCCGCCCGGATGAAGCACTGCCCCTCCGGCACCGCGTCGAGCCGGTACGGCCCCGAACCGTCGCGGATGTCGCAGGCGACCGGGACGCCCTGGGCGATCGGGTCCTTGAACGCGGCCACGTAGACGCGCACCGGCATGGAGGTCTCCGGCACACCGATCCAGCCGCACACCGCGCCCGACCGCGGCTCGCGCGCGCACCCCGGGAACGCCGGGAGCGACAGCTCCCCCTCGGAGGACAGCGCGCGGAAGCGGGCGGGTGGCACCCCGACGCTGCGGGTGAAGCGGCTGGTGAACGTGCCGAGGCTGTTGTAGCCCACCATGTACGAGATCTCGGTGACGCTCAGCGACGTGTCGAGCAGCAGCTGCTTGGCCTTCATCAGCCGGATGGCGGTGAGGAACCGCCCCGGCGAGGTCCCGGTCAGCGACCGGAAGACCCTGGAGAAGTAGAACTTGCTGAGGATCGCCATGTCCGCCATGTCGGCCAGCGACAGTGGCTCGTCGTAGCGACTCCACATCGTGTCGATCGCGCGCTCTACCGCATCCTGCACGACATTCCCCCATTCCACTCGCTGCAGCGACGACGGCGGTACGCCGCCAACGGGTGCGCACCTCGCGCGGCAAGGTGCGCACCTTTCGTCCTGGCACCGGGCGCCGCGGTGGCGACCCGCCGCGGCCGAGGACCGACGGCGGTCACCGTCAACCTCGGCCGAGAGCGCGGAACTCGTCCGCGATCCGCCGACGCCACACCTCGTAGGCGGGCACGTCGCCGCCGACCGGACCCAGCGGTCGGTGGCGGACGCTGACGTCGTTGGTCTCCTCCACGCCCATCCCCCAGAAGATCCTGGTCGCCAGCTCGTTGTGCGGCACGACGAGGCCCGCCTGGACCCGCGCGCCCGCCCCGAACGCGGAGCCCTGCGCGACGTGCGGGCGGTGTTCGCCCGCACGGTCCCAGAACGCGCGGAGCTCGTCCTCGTCGACGCCACCGGCGTAGGTCGCGGCCAGTCCGGCTCCGCTGTAGAGGTCGGCGTGCCGCGACTCCGGGAACTTGTCGATCAGGTCGGCGACGACGGTCGGGTCGGTGCCGGCGACGAACCACAGGGCACGACCGATGCCCTGGTCGATCACCCGGTCGGCGTACCACTGCGGTCCGTCGGCCGGCCACGGGAACGAAGCCTCCCGGTGGTGCCCGTACACGTACTCGTCCGGCCGGAAGTAGGCCTGGTGGAAGCCGTAGCCGTCCAGGACCAGCCAGCGCAGCAGGTCGTCGGACACGCTCGCGGTCACGGCCTGCCAGCGGAACCTCGGCACCCGGGCCAGCGCCCAGCCCACCCCCACGTAGACCATGTAGTCGTGCGCGGCGGCCCGACCGGTGAGGAACTCGCGCACCCAGCGCCGGCCGCCGAGGGGCAGGCCGTCGCGGACCGCGAACCCCATCGCCGCGCCCTCGTAGGCGAACCCGCGGAAGCGCACCGGCAGTTCCTCCAGCAGCGGCTCCACGTCGAGGGGGCGGCGCGACTCGGCCGCGTACCCGTACCCCGTCAGGAACATCCGACCGATCGTCTCCAGCAGTTCGGTCGATTCCGCGGTCTTCTCGTGGAAGGCGCGCACGGAAGGCTTGGTCTCCGACATGGAGGGCGTCAGGATGCGGCGCCGCAGCGTGCGGTACATGCTGGCCAACGTATTCCTCCGTCGACATCCGGGCTCACGTGTGACAGTCGGGTCGAGCGTGCCCCTCTCCGGGCAGTGGGTCTACTTCACGTTTGCGGTGCGGGTGCACGCCGAATGCCGTGGTCGCACGCGGTCCGGCCGCTCACCACGCGGTCACCGCGGCGACCGGCCGACCCGCCGACCGCTCGCGCAGCCGGACGTCCACCCGCAGGTGCTGTCCCGGGTCGACGGCGATCAGGTGGCTCCGACCACCGGCGAACTTCATCGCGCACCGGGACGCGCGCGGGTTGCGCCCGTACATCGCGACCGCGACGCAGCGGGTGGGCAACGCGCCCACCACGAGCGAGGTCTCCATCGGGCCCTCGACGAGCGTGGTGTGCACCGGCGTGCTCTGCGGGATGAGGTCGTCGATGAGCCCGATGGTGATCTCCGCCGGGTCGGCCTGGGCCGGGATCGCCAGCGTGCCGACGATCGACCCGCTGCCGCCCTGCCTGGGCATCGGGACCTGGTGGCCGCCCACGCTCGCCGGGCCGTCGAGGTCGGGCAGCGCGGTGGCCGCCAGCAGCCCGCTGATCTCGGGGTCGCGGTACTGGGTCGGCGAGACGCCCACCGCGCGGGTGAACCTCGTGGTGAACGTGCCGACACTGCTGTACCCCACCGTGGTGACGACGTCGGCGACGTTCATCAAGGTGGTGAGCAGCAGCCGTTTCGCCTCAAATAATCGGACGGCCGTGAGGTACCGGCCTGGCGGAATACCCACGGTGGCGTGAAACAACCTGGAGAAGTGGAAAGGGCTCACCAGTGCGGCGTTCGCCACGTCGCGCAAGGTCAGCGGTTCGTAGTAGTTGGCGCGCATCATGGTGATGGCTCGTTCGACAGCGTCGTGCATGGTCGTCCCTTTCGTCGCGAATGGCACTTGAGCCGTTCGTCACGCAGCATCGGGCGCAGCCGGCCGAGGCGACCGCGCTGAACCGTCCGAAAGGTCATCGAGGTGCGGCGGAACCGGTCCGCGCGCCGATTGCGTGAATAGGGCAGGTACTACGACGATGTGCCGATCTTCACCACCCGTACACACTTCCATGGAGAGCCCCCATAACTCTCCAACGCGGACGACGCTAGCAGGATGAGGACCACGCGCAATTGTTTGAGAACCAGGACCGCAACCTGCGAGACGACGCTCACCCGTTCGGCGCAAGCGATACAGCCGGACAGTGGTAGTTTTCGGCACCCGTACGCGTAAACCCCAGGTAAAGAAGGTCCTTCCGAACCGGCGGGACGGCGGGCCGGCGGCTCGTCGGGCGGATCACCCCGCCGCCCGGCGACGCGTAACAACGCTATGGGCCGGATAACGTCGTTGTGCAACACTGGCCGAATGTCTCCACGAAAGCTCGATCCGGAGATCCGGGCCACGTTGGTCGACGTCGCGGCGAGGCTGTTGGCCGAGCACGGGGCCGAGGCGCTGTCCACCCGGAAGATCGCCGCCGAGGCCGGCACCTCCACCATGGCCGTGTACACCTACTTCGGCAGCATGAGCGGCCTGGTGCGGGACATGGTGCACGAGGGCTTCGCCAGGCTGGAGCGGCAGTTCGCGATGGTGCGCGAGACCGACGACCCGGTGGCGGACCTGGCGGCGTTCGGCCACGCCTACCGGTACAACGCCAAGGAGAACCCCTACCTGTACGCGGTGATGTTCGGCGGTCAGTCGCTCGCCGGCTTCTCGCTGACCGACGAGGACCGCCAGTACGGGAGGTACACGCTGCTCACGGTCGTGGACTGCGTCAACCGCTGCATCGCGGCGGGCCGGTTCCGCGAGGGCGACCCCCTCCTGATCGCGCACGAGATGTGGATCACGACGCACGGCCTGGTCAACCTGGAGCTGGGCGGCTACCTGATCCCGCCGGTCGACGCGGACCGGTGCTACGAGGTGATGCTGACGAGCCTCATCGTCGGCGTCGGCGACGACATCACGTCGGCGACGGCCTCGATCACCGCGTCCCAGGTGCGGCACCACGAAGAGGTCGAAGCCGAGCCGGAGACCGCCTCGACGCCGCACTGATCCCGCCCGCCCGACCACGCTGACCACGCCGGCCACACCGGGCCGAGCCACACGGGGCCGCAATTCGGCCGCAGCGGGCCGCAGGGCCGTCGAGAGCGCCCCGGTTGGCCCCGCCCTGCCCGGACGGCACTCCGCCCCGCCTCGTTGCGCTGAACCCTGCCTACGCCGCACGCACCGCGCTCGCACGCACGGCGCTCCCTGGCGCCGCGCCGCCCCTGCCCGCACCGCACTGCCTCGCGCCGCCCCCTGCCCGCGCCGCCCGAACCGCGCCGCCCTATCCGCGCCACGTCCCGGCCCGCCTGGCACCGCCCTGCCCGCACCGCGCCGCCCCCTGCCCGCGCCACGCCACGTCCCGCCGCCTGGCACCGCCCCAGACGCACTGCCCGAACCGTGCCGTTCCTGCCGGTGTGACGCCGCTCCCCCGGGTCGGGCCAGGCGGCCCTCCGACGCCCGCCGGACGCCCGCCGGACGCCCGCCGGCAGGTGGCGCGGCGCGCCGGTGCGTTGCGGCAATCCAGGAGAATCCGGGCGACCGGCTGTCGCGGACAATGCCCACAGGGTGCCTGGACGACGGGCACTTGATCGGTCGACAACGATCGAAAGCGCTGCTCCGCAGAGTGCGGAAAAGCAAAGGGAGGGTCCGCGGGTAGACCTCTGGACAGCGTAGGAGAAGCGGCGCGCGTGACGGTAGCTAAATAAAACCGACAGATCACGCCGAGCCGGTCCACCGCAGTCCGAAAGGCCCGCTCAGTCGACCCCTGAGCTGGGTGAACATTACCCGGCGAGACCAAAGAGGACAGCCGGACACGGCCTGCCGCGCTCATCATCAATTACCCGCGCACCAGGCCCTGACCGCTGAGCAAGCCAGGAGTAGCTGTCCCGCCGAGCCCTCTGCAACTCTTTTCTCGTTTAGTTGTCCGGTGCCGGGTTGCCGAGTTGGGGGACGAGGTTGAGTGCACTACGCGCCTTGCGGCGCAAATTGCCGGAGACCATCGCAAGGTCGTTCCCCACCGGTCCCGCCCGCACGGACGGGGCACGTCGGCTGCGGAACGCCGAACAGCGACTGGAGTCCTCCGCGTCGCACCACCGGCACGACGACCCGCCGTCGAGCGCGGGTCGCACGGCCGAACGGGCGGTGGCCGCCCACATCACCAAACGCGTGCGCCGCGCGCCGTCGGTCCCCGACGGCGCCGAGCCCGCGCCCCAAACGTGGCGGCGACGCATCGCCGAGCAATTCGTCCACCAGGAAGGAGTCAGCTTGTGACCTCCACAGCCAGTTGGCTGCGCAGGCAACTACCCGGCGTCTTGGCACTCGTGCTCGTCGCGGCCACGTTCTTGGTGGCCCGGCTGCCGCAGGTGTCGGCCGAGGAGCGGCAGGACGTCGCGGCCCAGTTCGGGTTCCAGCCCGAGTCGATCGCCCTGCCCGGCGGCTACACGCAGCAGACGATCCGCGAGGTGAACCAGCGCTACCAGCACATCAACGCCTGGATCTCCTCGGTCGGCTCGGCGGTCGCCATCAACGACCTCGACGGCGACGGCCTGTCCAACGACCTGTGCTTCGTCGACGTGCGCATCGACCAGGTGGTCGTCACGCCGGCGCCGGAGTCGGGCAAGACGCCGCGCTACGAGCCGTTCGCGCTGACGTCCGGCTCGCTGCCGATGAACGACGTGATGGCGCCGATGGGCTGCGTGCCCGGCGACTTCAACGAGGACGGCCGGATCGACCTGCTCATCTACATGTGGGGCCGCACGCCGATCCTGCACCTGGCCCAGGCCGACGCGACGGGCATGGACGAGGACACCTACGAGGCGACCGAGCTGGTGCCCGGCAAGTCGTCCGGCACCTACGACGGCCCGGAGTGGAACTCGAACTCCGCGACCGTCGCGGACTTCGACGGTGACGGCCACGCCGACATCTTCATCGGCAACTACTTCCCGCACGGCCCGGTGCTGGACCCGTCCAAGAACACGGGCGTCTGGATGAACGACTCGATGTCGGCCGGTTTCAACGGCGGCGAGGACTACATCTTCCTCTCGAAGGGCACCTCGGGCGACACCCCGACGTGGGACATGTCCGACCCGTTCCCGCTGGAGGTCTCCCGGGGCTGGGCCCTCGCGTCCAGCGCCAACGACGTGAACGAGGACCTGCTGCCCGAGCTGTACGTCGGCAACGACTTCGGCCCGGACCGCCTGCTCTACAACATGTCCACGCCCGGCAACCTGAAGTTCGAGGTCGTCGAGGGCTCGAAGGGCCCGATGGAGCCGAAGTCCAAGAACGTCGGCATCGACTCCTTCAAGGGCATGGGCGTCGACTTCGGCGACCTGAACGGCGACCAGGTGTACGACATGTACGTCAGCAACATCACCGCGTCGTTCGGCATCGAGGAGTCGCACTTCGCCTTCATGAGCCGGGAGAACAACCTGAACCGGGTTACCTCCGCCCTTGAGGACGGCGACGCCATCTGGGAGGACGAGAGCGCGCCGCTCCAGCTGGCCTGGTCCGGGTGGGGCTGGGACGTGAAGCTGTCCGACCTCGACAACAACGCCGAGCTGGAGGTCCTCCAGGCCACCGGCTTCGTGAAGGGCGACGTGAACCGCTGGCCCCAGCTGCAGGAGCTGGCCACGGCGAACGACACGCTGCTGGACGACCCGATGTGGTGGCCGATCGTCGGCCCCGGCGACGACGTGGGTGGCAACCACCACTTCCACTTCTTCGCCAAGAACAAGGAAGGCTTCTACAGCGACCTGTCGGGCGACCTCGGCATGGCCGCCCCGATCCCGTCCCGCGGCATCGCGACCGGTGACGTCGACGGCGACGGCAAGCTGGACATGGCCATCTCCCGGCAGTGGTCCGACCCGGTCCTCTTCCACAACGACGGCGGTTCCGCCAACGGCTTCCTCGGGCTGCGCCTGACGCACGACGAGGAGCAGACCGCGGGCGCGTTCCCCGGCGCGGGTTCACCGGTCATCGGCGCGCAGGTCACGATCACCTCGTCGTCCGGCAAGAAGCAGATCAACCGCGTCGACGGTGGCAGCGGCCACTCGGGCAAGCGCAGCCACGAGGTCCACTTCGGGCTCGGCACCGACAGCGGGTCGGTCCAGGCGCACATCAAGTGGCGTGACCGCGACGGCGAGATCCACGAGCAGGACATGACACTGACCCCGGGTTGGCACGACATCCAGCTCGGCGACCAGGCCAAGGAGAAGTGACGGAAATGGCCGAGACCAAGACCGCGCCGCCCAGCCCACCGCGGCACGACCCCAAAGTCACCTTGGCGCTGCGGAACTTCGCGATCTCCATCAGCGTCTTCAACATCATCGGTTACACGATCCTCGGGTTCGAGCAGGCGTGGCTGTGGCCGTTCATCGCCCTGGCCACCGCCTACACCGTCGAGATCGGGTTGGAGCGGATCGGCGCCCGGCTGGAGGGTCGCGCACCCCGCTACGCCGGTCGCGGCATGAGGGGCATGGTCGAGTTCCTCTACCCGGCCCACATCACCGCGCTCGCGGTGAACATGCTGACCTACGTCAACGACCAGATCTGGGTCATGATCTTCGGCGTGGTCGTGGCGGTCGGCGCGAAGTGGGTCCTGCGGGCACCCGTGAAGGGCCGCTTGCGGCACTACATGAACCCGTCGAACTTCGGCATCGCGGTCATCCTGCTCGTGTTCCCCTGGGCGTCGGTCGCGCCGCCGTACCACTTCAGCGAGCACGTCGGCACCTTCTGGGACTACGCGATCCCGGTCACCATCCTCATGGCGGGCACCATGCTGAACGGCATGCTGACCGGCCGGTTGTGGCTGATCATCGCCTGGTTGGTCGGGTTCGCGCTGCAGGCCGTCATCCGCGGCGTGCTCCTGGACGTCTCCATCCCGGCGGGCCTGGGCATGATGACCGGCATCGCGTTCGTGCTCTACACCAACTACATGGTGACGGACCCGGGCACATCACCGTCCAAGCCGGCGGCCCAGATCGCGTTCGGCGGCGGCGTGGCGGCCGTGTACGGCATCTTGATGGGCATGAGCATCGTGTACGGGCTGTTCTTCGCCACGGCGATCGTCTGCCTGATCCGCGGTGGCTTCCACTGGACGGTCCACTTCATCGAGAAGAACCGCGCCGCCCAGCTGGAGATGCAGAAGAAGGCAGCCGCGGTCGAGGCGGTCCTCCCGGTGGAACCACCGCTGGTCGACCCGAAGCAGAACGGTGCGCCGAAGGAGGCCACGGTCGTGGCCACCACCTGACCGGGTTCGCGGCCGACGTCCTCCCCTGGCCGGTGCCAGGCCCGGGATGAGGACGTCGGAACGCGGACCGGCACGTTCCACCGACAGCCCGTCGCCTCGGCGACGGGCTGTCGCTTTGTGCGGGGTGGGTTGTCCTCTGTCGCGGGGCGCGGGGCGCGGGGCGCGGGATGCGGGGCGCGGGATGCGGGATGCGGGGTCGGTTGTCGCGGGGTGCGGCCGGTGCAGGGGCCGACGGGCAGCCCCGTCACGCCGGCGGACCGTCACCCGAACTGGTGCACCCGTTCGGACGCATCCGGGATGCGCTGTCACCTGATGTGACACCACCCTGGACCGTCACCGCGGTGGCGTTCGGGCGACTCGATAGGAACGCGATGCGAACGCCCGACCGACGAAGACCCCCGGGAGGCGCCTTTCCCCTCCCGGGGGTTCCTTTCGGGCCTCCCACTCCGGCGACTTTCTTTACGCAGTCGTCACGTACCGGCCAGTACGACAGGGGCCCGCCGTCCGGTCGGACGGCGGGCCCCTCGAGTGGTGTTCGAGCTGAGGTCGTCAGCTCGCCTCTACCGCGTTCATGGCCACCGTCCGGATGTACGGCAGCGCCACCAGGACCGGCGGGTCGAGCATGCCGATCGGGCGCAGGGTCAGGTCGGCCTCGTCGACCGGGACCCCCGCCTGGACGGTGATCGGACCGTACGACGCCACGTTCAGCGCCTGGTCCTCGGCCGGGAACCGACGCGGTTCACGCCTGCCGTCGTGGTCCAGGGCCACGGAGTACGCGAGCAGGTGCCACGTACCGGACGGCACGTCGGTGAGCACGTACGGTCCCGGCCGGTGGAGCATGGTGCAGCGGACCGGCGCCCCCTGCGGGATCCGGTCGGCGAACAGCCCCGCGCAGATGAGTCCAGGCGCATCCCCCAGTGATGCGTAGATCTCTCCCCGCACCGTGGACGTGCGCGCGTCCGAACCGCGCCACGCCGCCGGCATCGGCGGAGTCAATCCCCCCAGTTGGCGGTACGTCGTCGGCGAGACGCCGACGCTGCTGCGGAACCTCGAACTGAACGTGCCGACGCTGGTGTACCCCACCCGGTGGCTGATGTCGGTCACCGGTAAGGAGGTGCTCACCAGCAGCCGCTTGGCCTCCTGCAGGCGGATAGCCGCCAGGAATCGTCCGGGTGACACACCGGTGACCCGCTGGAACGCCCGCGAGAAGTGGAACTTGCTATACATGGCGGTCCGTGCCATGTCGTCGATCGTGAACTGCTCGCCCAGATTTTCGTGCATGAAGTCGATGACGCGGCCTACCGCCCGTTCTATTACGTCCTCCACTACGACCCCCATTCGCAGATGTAATGAAAGGTGAATCGACATCACCGCCACGCCGAGTGGCGCCCCAGTAGCGTGATGGCGGCACGCGTCAGCGCGCGCCGCAACCGGCCGTTCCCCCCGGCCGCCCCCAAGCGGCATCGAATTCCCCCGATTGCTGGAATCTACCAGGGGCTCGACAGCCTGCGCAAGGAGCCAAGACGAGCGGCAGGGGGCGTATCACAAGATCCTTCGCCAACCTACCTAGGATGATCTTGTGAACGTTCCGGACGTCTATTTCGGACTCGACGCGAGGGATAGTCGGTTAACCCCCCGAACCCATTACTGCGCCTTTCGGGTGATGTTGCGCGAGCCGCCGTCACCCATCTCACCGAGCGTCGCGGCGGTCCACCACGGGCCGTCCGAGCAGGCGTGATGGTTATATCCGTCGTCGTTGAACGTTCACTTTCGGCCGGAAAGTTCGGAACCGCGAAGACGCGGTGCCCCCGACGTGGGCGAGACCACGACATCAAGCCGGCGGCAACCGGTGAGGTGTATTCTGGACCACCCCGAACCCGCCTTCCGCGGCGTCGCCCGGCCGCGTCGGCGAAGAATCGAACGCCGCGCCCGGCGGGTACCGGACAATCGAGACCGACCGCATCACCCGGGCCGTCACGCCGGCCGCAACCGTGGCACATGACTCACGCCCGACCGGGCGCGCTCGACCGACGATCACGCGGTGCGGGCACGTCCACCACCGGCGGCTCCGCCGTCGCGGCGACGGCGGGTTCCCCTCCGCCCTCGCCCGAGCCCGGCTCCACGTCATCCGACCCTGCTGGCACAGCACACGCCCTCTACGAACCGCTCCGGTACGGCGCCCTCCGGCGTCCGTGGCCGGCACGCTACCCGGCGCTAGTCCTAAAAAGCAACTGAGAAGGTCGGATTTCGTACTAACGAGGGTTAGGGTGGAAGTCATGGCGACC
>NZ_BAAGTN010000028.1:0-8454 GCF_054781895.1 Saccharothrix stipae
AGGCGATCACGCCATAGAAACCGCCCGTGACCAGCGCATACTCAATTGGGCAACAGCGTCCTGTGGGGTGTCATAAGTCGGCTACCTGGTCTGACCTGCGGTTAGGCTGCTGCGGGTTTGTACTCGTTGATCATGCCGCCGAGGACTGGTCGGCGGCGTATTGAGGTGTAGTCCGGCTCGCGGTCGGGTGGTCCGGTCGTGGTGGTGCGAGGTGCAGGGCTTGGTGTGGTCGGCGGTGGTTGTAGTGGGTCGCGTAGCGGTTCAGGACCGCTCGCAGGTGGTGTTCGTCGATGATGAGCAGTCGGTCGATGGGTTCGCGTCTGACGGTGCCGACGAACTGTTCGGTGTAGGCGTTGGCTCTCGGGCAGCGTGGTGGAATATTCACGACCTTGATGCCTGCGCCGAGCAGAACCAGCCAGCCAAAGAGTCGAACGAAGATCAGGTACAGCAGTCGTAACGCCACCTCTCGCGATCCTGCCTTGGAGGCCCAGAGGGCAGGATGGCCGCAGCTCAGCGTCCCAACGCAGAGTTCTGGAACCCCACACTCCGCGGGGTCCGGCCTGGTCCACCACTCCGACGCGGGCAGCCGGTACACCTCGATCAGCTTCACCGACCACCTGGCGGCCACCTGCGTCGACGCCTCGATCGGCTCGGGTCGGGGACGCGTACGACAACGCCCTGGCCGAGTCCACGATCGGCCTGTACAAGACCGAACGGATCAACAGGCAAGGCCCGTGGCACACCCGTGACCAGGTCGAGTACGCCACACTGGAGTACGTCGACTGGTACAACAACCGGCGGCTCCACGGGGAGATCGGCCACGTCCCGCCCGTCGAGCACGAGAACCGTCTACACCGTGAGCACCAGCCGACCCCGGCCGGAGCGATCAACTAATCGGGTCTCCATCAATCCCGGAGCGCTTCAGAACGGGCAGTTGTGGGTTCTCAGTGAATCTTGCGCTTTCTCGCCAATCTCGCGCCGAAACGTTGAACGGCCGGCGGTCGGGGTGGCAGGCTTGCACAGTGATCCCTGATCTGACTCCTCGCTTTCTGAGCTGGGATGAAGTGGATCCTTCCCGCCATCCGTTCGACCCCCTCTCGGCAGCGCAGGTGGTGAGCTCGCTCGGCCCGGCCCAGAGTGTGCCCCGCCGCCCCGACCTCCCGTCCGCCGACATGGCGATGATCGACTGGGGCCGCGGCGAGGGTACGGACTGGGCCGACGCGATGTCCCACGCCCTCGTCGAGCACTACGGCCATTGGGCGGTGGGCTGGCGCTGGTCAATCGGCGAAGCGGACTTGGACGGCGGCCCGGTGGGAAACTGGTGCTGCCCGCGAGACTCGATCACCACTCCGGAGGAGACGCTCGCCCGTGTCGTCGCGGCGCTGTGCGAGTGGCGTGAGTGGCTGGAGAGCCTCGCCGGGTGGTTCGAGGCGTACCCGCTGGAGCTGGCCGCTGTCGAGGACCAGCGGATCCAGTGGGAGATCGTCGCCCGGAAGCTGATCCTGCACGTCGTTGACCGCACCGAGGGCGACAGCGGCTGGCACGGACACTGCCGCCAGGTGCTCATCTGGTTCCTCGACCGCTGGCACGTCGCTCCCGCGGTCGCGGAGGATCTGGTCGACCAGGCGATCGGCGGACGGTTCCACAGCTGGGTCAGTCCTGACGCGGTGCTGGTCGACGACGTCGCGGAGCGGCTCGCGCTGTCGCTACGACCGGACGACGGCCCAGGTCCGTCCGAGCGGTTACCGGACCATCTGGAGCGTTGGCTTGCGGTGCGCGAGTCCGTGCCGTGGCAGCAGGCCCCGGGTGACGGCGCGGATGGACCGGTGGCCCCCTCCCGCGACGGCGCGGCGGAGGACATCCGTACGTTCGACGGAATCGTGGATCCCGCCCGCGCGGCAGGCATGCTCGCCGCCCTGGAAATGGTCCGGGCCGACGCGCGGCGCGGTGCACCCCTCGATTTCGCGTTGCTTTGCGGCTGGCAGCAGCACGTCCTGGGCACATCGCAGGCATCCCCGTTCCGCAACTCGCCCGCCTTCGCCAAAAGGGGCCGGGAACGCTACGGCATCGCCCCCGGCACCCGCGCCCGCCTCGACGCCTGCCTGGCCCAGAGCGCACAGGACAGCGGACGGCCCCTCCCCCTGACAGCCCGCGCGGCACGCGCCTATCTCGACGTCTGCTTCTTCCACCCCTTCGACGACGGCAACGCCCGTGCCGCCTTCCTCACCCTCGTCTTCGTCCTCGCCCGCGAGGGCGTCGCACTGAATGCCGTCGGCCTGCTCCGACGCGTCACCTTCCAAGCCGGCGACCCCCAGGACCCGCTGATCCTCGCCCGGTACATCGACGGCTACATCACGGAGACCCGGCGCACCGCCGGCTCCTCCGATCGCGCATCGAGCTAAGTGGGCAGTTCAGAATGAGCTGGCGTGTCGGCTTTGTCGATGCTGCGGGATGTTCCGCGATCGCCTCGTGCGTGGAGGTCCTGACCGACGAGCTGTGGGCTTGGCTGGAACCGTTGATTCCGTTGCGTCCGAGGCGTTTCCGCCATCCGGGTCGCAGACGCGCCGACGACCGGGCGGCGCTGGAGGGCATCCTGTACGTGGTGCGCACCGGGATCGGGTGGAACCGCCTGCCGCCCTGTTCGGCGCGTCGGGCGCGACGTGTTGGCGCCGGTTGACCGAGTGGCACGAGGCCGGCGTCTGGCAGCAGTTGCACGAGCGACTACTCGCCGAGTTGCGAGCGGCAGGGCTGTTGGACCTGTCAGCCGCGTTGGTCGACTCCACCCACCTGCGCGCCCTCAAAGGGGGGGACCACACGGGGCCAAGCCCAGTCGACCGGCGCAAGTCCGGCTCCAAGCACCATCTGATCACCGACGCCACCGGCATCCCGCTCGCCGTCACCCTGACCGGTGGACACCGCGACGACGTCACCCAACTGATCCCGCTCATCGACGCCGTCCCGCCGATCCGCGGCGTGGTCGGCAAACCGCGCCGTCGACCTCGCCGGATCTACGCCGACCGGAGCTACGACCACGACAAGTACCGCCGCCTGGTCCGAGCCCGCAGCATCACCCCGGTCGTTGCCCGACGCGGCGTCGAGCACGGCTCCGGCCTGGGCAAAGCCCGTCGTGGTGCCGGCCAAGGAACGGCGGCCGTTTCCGACGACGCGGACCGATGGCGTTTTCAGCGGATGGATGGCTGTCGGGTCGAGGCTCGCAGACCGCCGGGTCTTCGGTGATATTTGAGCCGAAAATGTTCGGTTGCCTACATGATGGCGTAGCGGACGTGCGGGGCCCGGAGGTAGCCGCGGATGATGTGCGGCTGGCGTTGGCGGCGGTGCAGGAAGCATCGGGTCTCGTGGGCCAGGCGGTCGGCGGTGTGGGCGCGGGAGGTGTTGACGTTGCGTTTGAGGTCGGCGTTGAGCAGTTCGCCGGGGTTGAGTTCGAGGCTGTAGCCGGCATGAGGTGCGGTTCGATCCGGTCGGAGTTGTCCTGCGGCCAGGCGCGGACGGCCTTGCTGCGGTGGACCGGGTGCCGGCCGGCGATGACGTGTACCTGGCGGGCGACGCGGTCGAGGAAGGTGGTGAACACCGGTGCGGTGAAGCGTTCAGTGAACACGGTGAACCACTGCGCGCCGCGTGAGGCGACCGCGGACATGACGTTGACCCGGATCCGTTTTTCGGTCACCCGTGCGATCGGCGTGCGCCCTTCAGGTGCCCAGGACCGGCCGGGCGGTGCGGCGTCGGAGCGCAGCCCGCACTGGTCGACCCACGCGATCGCGGCGCCCTCCGCGAGAAAACACCGGAACAGCGGCATCGCAGATCACCGCCGGAAACCGACGACGGGGCAGGCTGAGGGCGCGTGCGGTCCGCTGTACCACGAGTCGAACTCCGCTCATCCCGCGCCACCGATCAATGGTGCCCTGCACCCCGCACGGATGACACCGCGTTCCCGCCTCCGATCACTCGATCACCGGCACCGGCGACCTTGGCCCCCGACCCTCCGAAACGCCGACGACCGGCGTTCCGGAGAACCCGGACCTGGTCGAGTCGCCAGTCGCCTCGAAGGGTGTGACCATCCAGGCTCACACCGGTCGGCCGGTCGCTCGCGGCATCCAACGGCTCGGAGTTTCTCCCGGGCTGTGAGCCGAGCAAGGTTCCATCGACAGTGGAACCGCCCCGGTGGGCGTCAGGGCTTGTGGTAGGGGCCCGCCGGGTAGGGCGGCATCGGCTCGTCGAAGCGGCGCCGACGGCGGCGGCGGATGATCAACGCGGTGATCAAACCGCCGAGGGCCAGAAAGGCGATGAGGAGGATCCACGCGACGACGTCGCCCGAGCCGGACTGGCCTGCGGGTTGGACTTTGCGGGGCCCGTACGCCTTGTGCAGTTCGTCCTCGGTGGCGGACCTGGTCTTGTCGTTGACGGTGACCACGACGCGGTCGACTTCCTCGGGGTAGGTGTCCCAGACCAGGCGGAAGATCGTTTCACCGTCGTCGTCCCGCTGGTTGAGGTTGTAGGCGGTGACGACCAGCGTGTCGAAGCCGTTGGAGGTGTTGTGATTGACCGAGATCCCGGTGTAGTCCTTGTCCTGGAGGCGGGACGCGAGGTTGGACAGCTCGGCGAGCGAGGCGCACCCCGCAGCCACTAAAACGCACAGCAGCACGCCCCACAGGCGCGCACGGGCATCGAGTTTCACTATTCCCCCTTGGTGAAGGCTCGCCGGATCGCACGGGGAGGCTACAGGTCGCCCAGTCGGCGAGCTCGGTCGTTGGCGAGATTGGTTCGAGCGCTCGGACAGCGCCGAACCGGCTTTCGGGCCGGGAAAGCTGTGCTGGGTGGCGGCCTGGGGACTGGTGCTCGGCCGCGGACCCGGCTTCTACTTCGTGCTGCCCGCGCTGGTGTTCGGGATCGCGGCGCTGACCTCGGTGCGTCCACGCGATCTGACGGCGTCGTGACCACAGCGCGCCGCGCGGACCGACGGCGGACATGACGTTGACCCGAAGTTGTTTGCCGGTCACCCGCAGGATGGGCGTCCGGCCCATCGGCGCCCACGACCGACCGGGCGGCGCGGCGTCGGAGCGCAGTCCGCACTGGTCGACCCACGCGGTCGCCGCACCCTCGGCCTTCGCCCTGGCCTCGATCGCCGGGCAATGCTCGTCGAGCCAGGCACCCACCGCCGCCGGTTGCTGCTCGTAGGCACGGCGGGCCGGCGCTGCGGGGTGAACCCGTGGCGGCGCAACCACAACCCGACGCCCTGTTCGGTCATGTCGACCCCGACGATGGAGGGCATCGGTCGTAGTGCGCGCGAGGTGGTGGAGTTGGTCGGGGGTGAGGGTGTCACGGAGGGCGCGCTGGGCCAGGGCGTACGCCGCCACGGCTCGCGCCGGCTGATCGGAGGTGGGGGTGATCAAGGCTGCCGCTCCTGGCTGACCCGCCGCCTGCGCGGCAGGTCGTCCGGCGACAACCGGACCGGCAAACACCCGACCTGGACCACGGTGGAAGCACTGCCCCGCGTTTGACGCCACCTGCGATCGCCTCGCCAACCGCCCGCTGCGCCGACCCGCCCGCGCTCAAGCCGTCCTGCGCTCAAGCCGCCCGCGCCCGTGCTGAGGCCGCCCGAGCCAAGCCGCCCGCCGATCCCACCCTGCCGCCCTCAGCGCCCCACGCCGAGAGCGGCGGCCAAGGCGCGGAGATCCTCGCGCAGCCGGGCCTCGCCCTCGTCGTCCACGCAGTCGGTCCTGATGTCGATGTACAACGTGTTCACCTCGGGAATGTTGACCCGGACAGCCGAGTCGGCGATGTCGAGCCGGTCCCGGTAGTCGCCGGGCGCCATGTCGGCGCGTTTGCGCAGCTCGTCCTCCAGGGCGTCGGCCACGGGTTCCGGCACGTCGCGGCTGACCAGCCGCAGGCGCAGGTCGATCACGTCGGGGGAGCGGCCGAGCAGGGTCCCGTTGGTGCGCTCGCACGGCTCGACCGACAGGTCGACCGGCACACCGGGCAGGTCGGGGTTGTGCGAGTCCGGGTTCCGGGTCAGCCGCTCGGTCACCGAACGGATCGCGTAGGAGGTCGCGTCAACCGAGTACGGCCCGTCCACAGTGGACCTGTCGAGCAGCTGGATGCCGAGCAGGCCGGCGAAGAACAGCCACACCACGAGCCCCATCGCGAGCAGCCCGCCGCCCACGGACAGCCTGGGCGTGAAGTCGCGCGCGTAGTCCGGCCCGTCGAGACCGGACGCCGGCTCCAGGTCGGGCCGGGCCGTCCGGACGGCGTCCAGGAACGCGCCGTGCGAGTCGACGTCCTTCCACCGCATCCGGAGCCGGTCGTCCGGCGTGTCGAGTTCCACCACATGCCGCTCGAACACGTCGGCCCGGAGGAGGGCGACGACCACCCCGCCCAGCAGGGACAGCGGCAGCCAGAACGCCAACCAGAACCCCTTGGCCGACACGTGACCGGTGCGCACCGCGGTGATCGAGTCGTACCGGACCCGCTCACGCCCCAGCACCACCGCGTCGTCCCCGAACATCGCGTAGCCGGGCCACCGCACCGCCAACCGGGCCGCGACCGCCGCGACCACGAGGTCCGCGATGGCCATGATCCAGAAGAACGGCCGTTCCGGCGTCACCGTGACACCCCAGCCGTGCCACCCCGCCAAGGCCGACGCCACCACGACCACGGTCCAGGCGCGCCCGGCGCCCGACGACAACCAGACCCGTTTCACACCAGGTCGACGTGATCGGCCGGTGTTCGGTTCCGCTCAGCCGAAACGCTGATCGCCGCTTCAGCGCGGTCCCGTTCGGTGTACAGGGTCCTAGGGTCGCGGCCCTCGGGTCCCCGAACAGCAGGCCGCCCGAACCGCGCCGGACCATCTCGGGTAGCACGTGCCCGACCATGTCGATCGCCGGGTACACCCAGGTCATGGCGTCCCGGACGGCGTCGGTGAGCAGCAGCACGGCGTTGTGCCTGCCGGCGGTGTCGTCTGTGCGGGTCAGGCGGCGTGGTGGTACTCGTTGAGGGTGCCGCCCAGTCGTTGCCGTCGGCGGATGTCGACGTGGGTGACGGCTGCTTTGTCGTTGGTTGGTGGCAGTGGGTGTAGTGGTCGCGGGTTGGTGATGCCTTGTCGGGGTCGGTGGGTGTTGTGGGACTGCTCGTACTCGCGCAGGGCGTGGAGCAGGTGCCGTTCCGTTCCAGACCGGTGTGCGGTCGAGCGGTTCGCGTCGGCGGCTCCGGATCCAGCGCTCCATGATCGCGTTCATTCGCGGTGTCCGGACACCGGTGAGGACGACCCGGGTGCCGGCGTCGGCGAGGACGGCGTCGAACAGGGCGGGGTGTTCTCGGTCGCGGTCGCGGATCAGGAACCGTGCGGGGCTGCTTGCGTCTTCGAGGTCCAGGACGAGGTTCCTGGCGGCTTGGGTGACCCTGGAGGCGGTCGGGTGTGGGGTGGCGCCGAGTACGCGGATCCTGCGGTTGGCGTGCTCGATCACCGCGAGCACGTGTAGGCGCGGAGGAAGGTCGACCAGGTCGTGGAGGCGCGTTCGGGTGCTGGGTCGATCCGGCGTCTTTGAGGATCTTCCAGACGGTGGAGGCGGTGATTGTGATGCCGGGTACGAGGAGTGCCGTGATGCGGCGGTAGCCCCAGGTGGGGTTGTCCTGTGCCGGGCGCAGCACGAGGAGTCGGGTGGAGCGGACGGTTCGTGGGTCGGCCGGGCCGCTTGGGGCGGGACCTGGCGGCGTGGCGGCGGGTGAGGAGGTCCTGGTGCCACCGCGGCACCGTCTCCGGGCGTACCGGTAGGCGGAGCCGATGGAGCGTAGCGACCGGGAGTCGGTGCGGCAGCGCCGCGAGGAACATCCGTCGGCGGGGGAGAACCGAGGGCGGGCATTTGCCCAGTTGGGCGGAGACCGGCACCTCCACCGGCACGCTGTCCAGGCTCGAAGCGGGCCTGCGCCGCCCCACGCTCGTACAGCTCCTCCCGTCCGCCCGCGCCTACGGCGTCACCCTCGACGAGCTGGTCGGCGTGCCACCGACCGGCGACCCCCGCATCGACCTGCGCCCCATCGCGGGTGACGACGGGTCGACCGTCCTGCCGCTGACCCGCTGACCCGCTGACCCGCAGGCCCGGCGGCATCCAGGCCTACAGGTTCGTCCTGCCGACCGGCGACGACGACCGTAAACCCGACCTGTGCACCCACGAGGGCTACGACTGGGTCTACGTCCTCAACGGCAGGCTGCGCCTGGTCCTCGGCAAGCACGACCTGATCCTCAAGCCAGGCGAAGCCGCGGAGTTCGACACCCGCACCCCGCACTGGTTCGGTGCCACCACCTCCGGTCCCGTCGAGTTCCTCAGCCTCATCGGTAGGCAGGGCGTACGCGTGCACGTCCGCGCGGCACTGCGGTCAGGCGGGTCCGGGTGAGGGTGTACGGCTGGATCGCGGTGTGCGATCCAGCCGTGCTGTCACCTG
>NZ_BAAGTN010000029.1:0-811 GCF_054781895.1 Saccharothrix stipae
CGCAAGAACCCGATCACCGACGCCGAGCTCGCCGAGGCGTACCGGGCCAACGCCCTGTTCGACGCCCACCGCGAAGACCCGGAGTTCGGCTACCGCTACCTCGCCGACGAGGCCGAAGCCGCAGGCGAGAAGATGTGCCGGCGGACGGCGTGGCGGATCTGCTCCGCCGGCGGCTGGACCAGCACCATCAGCAAGAGAGGCCGCGGCAAGCACCGCAAGGCCGGCCCGCCTGTACACGACGATCTCGTCAAGAGAGACTTCACCGCGCCCGGCCCCAACGAGCTGTGGCTGACCGACATCACCGAGCACTGGACGGCCGAGGGCAAGCTGTACCTGTGCGCGATCAAGGACGTCTACTCGGGCCGGATCGTCGGGTACTCGATCGACTCGAGAATGAAGTCCCGCCTGGCCGTGGCCGCCCTGAACAGCGCTGTCGCCAGGCGAGGGGACGTGGCCGGCTGCGTTCTGCACAGCGATAGAGGGTCTCAATTTCGTTCGAAGAAGATGCAGAAGGCCATCACCCGGCACGGCATGCTCGGGTCGATGGGCAGGGTCGGTGCGTGTGGTGACAACGCGGCGATGGAGAGCTTCTTCTCGCTGCTACAGAACAACGTCCTCGACCGTCGATCCTGGGCCACCAGAAACGAGCTCCGGGCCGCCATCGTGCACTGGATCGAACGGACCTACCACCGCCGCAGACGACAGGACCGCCTCGGCAGATTGACCCCCATTGAATTCGAGACCATCATCAACCACGAGGCCCCTCAGGCCGCGTGACTAACCCTGTCACCTATCCGTGCACCAGGCCCCA
>NZ_BAAGTN010000030.1:0-5714 GCF_054781895.1 Saccharothrix stipae
CGACGCCGCACCCGTCGACGGGCAGCCCGTCCAACGCCGCCAGCGTCTGCCCGATCGTGTTGAGCAGACTGGTCTCGTACCGGTTCAGGGGTTCCACCGCGACCCGCACGCCCGCCGCACGGGCGTGCTCGACCACCGGCGCCAGGTTGTCGCGCAACTCGGCGATCCGATCACTCCGCTCCCGCTCCGACATGCGCCACGTCCGACCGACCGACGCGTACGCCGGACCCGCGATGACCGGCGAACCCACCTCCACCGCGATGTCCACGACCCGCCGCAGGTAGTCCTGGGTGGCGCCGATGGTCGCGGGCTCCGCCGCAACCAGCTCCCGGCCCGGCGCCATCACCACGCACAACGTCGCGGAGAGCCCGTGGCCCGCCAATACCCGCGCGGCGTGCGCCGGGTCCCAGTCGTCGACCTCCTCCACCGGGAGTTCGAGCACGTCGAACCCCCAACCGGCCACCCGCGCGGCCAGCTCGGCAAGCGCCGCATCACGCAGCGGCGACGTCCACACCCACGTGCTCACACCGATCGCGTGCATGTTCCTCCGTCCGGACAGGGTGCGAGGTCACTTTCCCGGCGCGCGACCTACAAGTGTCATCGGACGGCGTCCGGAAGCGGCTCGACACCGAGATAGCGTTTCTGCGCACCCGGGTCGGCCAACAGCTCCGCCGAGGTGGTCTCGGTCGCGATCGTCCCCGACTGCATCACGATCACGCGGTCCGCGAGCGTCGTGGCGACGCCGAGGTTCTGTTCCACCACGAGCAGCCCCATCCCACTGGCGGCGAGATCCCTGATCGTCGCGATGAGCGTCTCCACCACCGTGGGCGCCAAGCCCTCCGACGGCTCGTCCATGATGAGCAGCTTCGGGTTGGTGAGCAGCGCGCGTCCGATCGAGAGCATCTCCTGCTCGCCGCCCGAGAGGGCCGTGCCGGAGACGTTCTTGCGCTCGGCCAGTCGCGGGAACAGCTCGTAGACGCGTGCCGGCGTCCAGGCCGCCTTGGCCGGCGCCCCGACGATCTGGAGGTGCTCGTCCGTGGTGAGCGACTGGAACAGCCGCCGGCCCTGGGGGACGTAGCCGATCCCGGCCTTCACGACCTTGTGCGGCGGTTTGCCCCGCAACTCCACGCCGGCGAGCCTGGCCGACCCCGTCGAGCGCCCGTCGACCCCGAGCACCCCGACGAGCGCCTTGCACAGCGTGGTCTTGCCCATGCCGTTGCGGCCGATGACCGCGACGGGTTCCGCGCCCATCACCAGTGACACGCCCTGCAGGACGTGCGCCGAGCCGTAGTACGCGTCGAGGTTCTCGACCACCAGCAGTGGATCACTCATGCGTGATCAGCCCCGATCCCAGGTACAGGTCGTGCACCGTCTGGTCGGCGCGGATCTCCTCCGGGGTGCCTTCGACGATCACGCGCCCGTCGTGCATCATCGTCACCCACCGCGCCACGCGGAGGGCGACGTCCATGTCGTGCTCGATCAGGACGAGCGTGATCGACTCGTCCAGGTCGAGCAGCATCTCGGTGAGCCGCACGCGTTCGGCACGCGAGAGGCCGGCGGCCGGCTCGTCGAGCATCAGCAGCTTGGGATCGGCGACGAGCGCCATGCCGACCTCCAACTGCCGCTGCTCGCCGTGCGAGAGGTTCCTGACCAGATCGTGCAGCCGGTCGGTCAGCCCCACGGTGGTGGCCATGGGCCGCGCCTTCTCGCGCAGCTCCTCGTCCTTCGCGGAGGGCGTCATCCGCAACCGGCCCGCACCGACACCGAGCGCCGCCAGGTAGAGGTTGTCCTCGACGGAGAGCCCGGCGAACAGCCGTGACGTCTGGAACGTCCGGGAGAGGCCCATGCGGGCGCGCTTGCGGGCGGGCAGATCCGTCACGTCGCGACCGAAGAGCTCGACACGACCGCTGCTCGGCGGGAACTCCCCGGAGATCAGGTTGAACACCGTCGTCTTGCCGGCGCCGTTGGGGCCGAGGACGGCCCGACGCTCGCCGGGCCGCACCTCCAGGTCCACACCGCGTACGGCGTGGACGCCACCGAACCGGCGGTCGACCCCCCGAAGCCGGAGGATCGGTTCCGCCCACCCGGACTCCGCTGCTGGGACGGTCATTCGCGAACCCGCTACCTGGAGAAGTTCACTGGCTCGGACTTGCCCACCCACGGCGGGGCGGCGCCGCTCACGCAGCTCGGGTTGTCGCGGTCCGGCGACGGCGTGTCCTTCGAGAAGACGCCGTTGAACGTCTGCTCGACGTCCGGTACCCGCGCGAACGTCTGGACATCCGGCACGCCGTCGCCCGTGTCGTCGGCGATGATCTTCTTCAGGTACACGTCCGAGACGGCCTGGCGGTTGCCGTCCAGCCGGACGTCGCCCCACGGGGCCTCCTCGCCGGTCAGCGTCGTCTTGGCGAGCGCCGCCTGGAGCTTGCTCTGGTCGGCGACATCGCCGTCGACCTCCTTGAGCGCCTTGATCAGCGCCGTCATGCCGGTGTAGTAGCCGTAGGTGAAGACCGACGGGCCGAGGCCCGCGATCTCGTCGCCGTAGGCATCCTTGAGGGCCTTCAGGTACGCCGCGACCTCGGGAGCGTCGGAGTCGGCCGCCGTCATCGCCGCGGTGGTGCCGCCGATGAGCGACTCGCCGATCTCCTTGAGCACGAGCGGGTCGTCCCAGAAGATGTTGCCCAGCATGCGTTCGGTGTCGAGCCGGCCGCGCAGTTCCTTGTACTGCTTGATGAACGAGATCAGACCGGTGCCGCCGACGCCCACGTACAGGCCGTCGACGTCCTGCGGGAGCTGGGAGATGTGGGAGGAGTAGTCCTTCTCTCCCAGCGGCGCCCAGACGCGCTTGGAGACCTTGCCGCCGAGCGCGCAGAACTCGGCGACGAAGCCCGACAGCGAGGTGTACGGGAACGAGTAGTCGTCGCCGACGATCGCGGCGGTGCGCCAGCCGAGCGTGTTGTAGGCGTAGTCACCGAGACCCGCGGACCACTGCGCGCCGTCCGGGTGGAAGCGGAAGAAGTTCGGCGCCTGGATCTTGAGCGTCGCGTCCTGCGCGCCGGAGATGCCGTTCACGAACGTCTTGTCCGGGTGCTGCTTCGCGTAGTTCGCCACCGCGATGCCCTCGTCGCCGGAGAACGGGCCGACCATGACGTCGGCACCGTTCTGCTCCATCAGGCGGCGGGTCTCCTCGATCGCCTTGTCGGCCGTGTCGTCGGCGCAGCCGTAACCGACGATCTCCACGTCCTTGCCGGCGATCTTGGCACCGGAGACGCCGTCGGTCGGCCGCTCACCGTTGGGCTTCGCCCCGGCGTACTTGACGAGCGCGAGGTTCGCGCCCGATGCGGTCGGCTCGAAGAACGATCCGAACGCACCCTCGCAGTCCGACAGGAAACCGATCTTGATGGTTCCGGCGGCGGAGGGCGGCCCTCCACCGTCTCCTCCGCAGCCCGCTAACACGAGCGCCGCGGCAAGGCCGAGCACGACATGACGAGGTCGTGGCATTTCCTTCACCTCTCCTGGCGGACGAGCTTGGCCTTGGCCCGATCCCAGATGCCGACGATGCCTCCGGGCGAGGCCAGTACGATGATCAGGAACAGCACGCCGATGATCGTGTTGAACCGAGCGGGCCCGAGAACGTTGCCGACCTCCGGCACCCATTCCCGCGAGTAGTTGTCGATCAGCGCGTACGTGAACGCGCCGATCCACGCCCCTTCGAGTCGGTGGAGACCGCCGATGACGGCGATGATCAGGATGTCGATCGCCTGCGCCAGGTTGATCGAGCCGGGCGCGATGCGGCCGTTGTAGAAGACGGACAGCACGCCGGCGACGCCGGCGATGAAGGCCGCGATACCGAACGCGAGGGTCCGGTGCAGCTGGACGTCGAAGCCGAGCGCGCGCATGCGGGCTGGCTCGTCCCGGACTCCTTGCAAGCCCAGCCCGAAGGCGGTGCGCGACAACGCGGCCAGCCCGAGGAACACCAGGACCGCGACGGCGAGCGTCAGGAAGTAGCGGGGCACGGGATCGCTCTCCGGGCTGCCGGCGATGCCGGGCAGCTCGACGCTGTTGATGCCGCCGAACCCGGAGAGACCGGTGACCTGCGAGAAGAAGTAGAAGACGAGCACGCTGAACGCCAGCGTGATCATCAGGAAGTAGATGCCCTCGCTGCGAGCCGCGATCCAGCCGAACCCGAGACCCACCACCGTCGCCACGACGAGCGCGACCACGAGCGCGAGGTACGGGTTCCAGGCCGCCGCGGCGCCGCCGTCGGCCAGGACGAGGTTGGCGTAGGTCATCCCGGCGATGCCGTAGATCCCAACCTGCGCGAGCGACACCATGCCCCCGTAGGCCGCGAGGAAGATCAGGCTCGCCGCGGCGATGCCGAGCCACAGCGCCTTCGTGAGGATCACGTTGAGGAAGAAGCCCGAGACGAACAGCGGCATGATCGCGGCGAGCACGACGACCACTCCCAGGACCGGCCACGCGAGCCGGGTCGTGCTGACGGTCGGGTTCACGCCGGCCTCCCGAAGATCCCCAGCGGCCGCACCGCGAGCACCCCGACGAGCAGGGCGAACGTCACGATGACCGAGTAGTTGGTCAGGTCCGTCCCGCCGAAGACGAGGTAGACGTCCGCGTACGAGTCGACGAGGCCGAGCGCCAGCGCGCCGATCGCCGCGCCGCCCAACGACCCCATCCCGCCGATGATCACGACGATCAGCGAGTTGAGCAGGAACGCCGCGTCATGCCCCGGGGCGAGCGAGATCATCGTTCCGCCGAGGACGCCGCCGAAGCCGGCCAGCATCGCGCCGAGGAAGAACGCGCCGACGAAAACGCGGTTCACGTTGATGCCGAGCGCCGACACCATGTCGCGGTCGTCGACGCCGGCCCGCACGATCTTGCCGAAGCGGGTGCGCTTGATGATCAGCCACAGCGCCAGGCCGATCAGGAGCGCCGCGCCGATCACGACGACTCCGCGGAAGAACCCGAACCGCACCTCACCCGGCAGCGTGATGCTCTCCGGCCACCAGGACGGCACCGCGATCTCCTTCGAGATGCCGCCGAACGCGGCCAGCATCTGGTCGGCGATGATCACGCTCAGCGCGATCGTGATCAGCGCCTGGCGCAGGTCCTGCCCCTGGTTGCGGCGCAGGAAGACCTGCTGGAGCGCGACCCCGAGGAACCCGATCACGAGCGTGGCGACGGCGAGCGGGACGAGCCAGCCGAGCAACCCGTACTCGACGCCCGCATTGCCGCTGAGTGAGATCCCGAGCCCCTTCTCCTCCTTGAACCACCGGCTCTGGACCTCCAGCGCGATGTAGCCGCCAAGCAGGTACAGCGACCCGTGCGCCATGTTGACGACCCGCATGAGCCCGAAGATCAGCGTGAATCCGCTGGCCACCACGAAGTACAGAGCGGCGAGCGTCAGCCCGCTGAGGGTGACCGTCGTGAACTGACGGAGGTCTGCCACGGCCTTGAACACCAGGAAGACCACCACGACGGCGGCCACGGCGATGAGCGCCACGCGCTTGGCAGACCGGGAGGTGGCAGTGGCGATCGACGGGCGACTCATCGCGCCGGGTCCCGTCGGGTGTCCTGGTCGTGTCGGTCGTCCAGGGTGAATTCGGGCAGGCGTATGAGTTCGCCGCCTTTGAGCGCGGATTCGTGTGCGCAGAGCCCGACGCAGGTCCAGTTGGCCGAGCGGCGGGCGTTCGGGAACGGCT
>NZ_BAAGTN010000031.1:0-419552 GCF_054781895.1 Saccharothrix stipae
CCTTCCAGCGCCGATGGTACTGCACTCGTGAGGGTGTGGGAGAGTAGGACGCCGCCGAACATTCTTCCCTGAAAGGGCTTGTGGTGGGGGCACATTGATTTGTGCTCCAAACCGCAAGCCCTTTCGGCGTGTCCACAGTAGGAGGAGTTAGTGTCCAGGTTCGGGGATCGACCCGGCGACCGTCAGCGTGGCCAGGGAGACCGACCGCGCCGATCCGACGACGGTGGCCGTGCCCAGGGAAGCCGCAAGCCCAACAGCAGCGGTGGCCGTGACGCCCGCAGCACGGGTGGGCGGTCGAGCGGCGGCTATCCGCGCCGGGACGACCGGCCTGGCAACGACCGGTACACCAGTGGCGACAAGCCGCGCGGTGGCGACCGGCGGGATGACAACCGAGGCGAGCGGCCTCGCTACGACAAGCCCCGTGATGACCGTGGCGCAGCTCCACGACGGGATGACAACCGGAGTGGCGGCTTCCGCCGGGATTCCGGTGACCGACCCAGCTACCCGCGCCGCGATGACCGCGGTGGCGCACCACGTCGCGACGACCGCACCGGTGACCGGGGCGGGTTCCGGCGCGATGACAGGCGCGATGACAGCCGTGGTGAGCGTCCCCGTTACGACCGGCGGGACGACCGCGGCGGCTATCCCCGTCGCGATGACCGCTCGGGCAGCGACCGGCCCAGTGGTGACCGCGGCGGCTATCCGCGTCGCGACGACCGCTCCGGCAGTGACCGGCCGGGCAGTGACCGTGGCGGGTACCAGCGTCGGGACGACCGGCCCAGCGGTGACCGCGGTGGCGAGCGGAGCAGCTACCCGCGTCGCGATGACCGGTCGAGCAGTGACCGTCCCAGTGGCGACCGCGGCGGTTATCCGCGTCGAGACGACCGGGGCAGCAGTGATCGCGGTGGGTACCAGCGCCGCGACGACCGGCCCGGTGGCGACCGGGGTGGGGATCGTGGCGGCTACCAGCGCCGGGATGACCGGGGTAGCAGCGGTGGTGACCGTGGTGGGTACCAGCGCCGGGACGACCGGCCCAGCGGTGACCGCAGTGGCGAGCGGAGCAGCTACCCGCGTCGCGACGACCGTGGTGGCGAACGCGGCGGTTACCCGCGTCGCGATGACCGGCCCAGTGGTGATCGGCCCAGTGGTGATCGCGGTGGCTACCAGCGCCGGGATGATCGGCCGAGTGGCGACCGGGGTGGGGATCGTGGCGGCTACCAGCGTCGCGATGACCGGGGTAGCAGCGGCGGTGACCGTGGTGGGTACCAGCGCCGGGACGACCGACCCAGTGGCGACCGGGGTGGCGAGCGGAGCAGCTACCCGCGTCGCGACGACCGGTCGGGCAGTGACCGTCCCAGTGGCGACCGCGGTGGGTACCAGCGCCGCGATGACCGGCCGCGTTACGACAAGCCCCGGACTGACAAGCCCCGGACTGACAAGCCCAGGTTCGACAAGCCCCGGGTCGACAAGCCGCGGTCCGACAAGCCCGTGGGCGATCGGCGGGACGAGCGCAGCCGTGATCGGGCCGCGCGGTTCCAGGAGCGGGTCACCCAGACCGAGACCCCGCAG
Source organism: Saccharothrix stipae (assembly GCF_054781895.1). Classification (NCBI taxonomy): domain Bacteria; kingdom Bacillati; phylum Actinomycetota; class Actinomycetes; order Pseudonocardiales; family Pseudonocardiaceae; genus Saccharothrix; species Saccharothrix stipae. The sequence continues at coordinate 1,570 of NZ_BAAGTN010000031.1, forward strand.
GACGTCGAGGGCGCCACGGCTGACGTCGAGGCGTCCGCTGTCGACGCCGTCCAGGGTGACGCGGTCGAGGCCGTGGTCGTCGCCGAGGAGTCGGTGACGCCGGAGGTCGAGGCCGAAACCGCGGCCGAGCCGGACGCCGTCCAGAGCGACCAAGACGACGAGGACGACAAGAACGACGAGGACGACGACGCGGAGGCGGAGGGCGTGCTGCCCGAAGCCGTTGACGCCGTTGACGAGAGTGTCGCGGCGCAACCGGTCGACTCAGACGAACGGGTGTTCACCCGGGCGCGCACGCCCGAACTGCCCGACGACGCCGACATCTCGATCCTCGACCCCGAGGTGAAGCAGGAGCTGCGCGGCCTGCCCAAGGGGCTGGCCGACATCGTGGGCCGGCACCTGGCGGCGGCGGGCATGCTCATCGACAGCGAGCCCGAACTGGCGCTGGAGCACGCCCGGTACGCGCGGTCGAAGGCGGCGCGGGTCGCGGTGGTCCGCGAGGCAGCCGGGCTGGCCGCCTACCACGCGGGCGAGTGGGCCGAGGCGCTGTCGGAGCTGCGGGCCGCACGGCGCATGTCGCACGGCACCGGGCACGTCGCGGTGATGGCCGACTGCGAGCGGGCGCTGGGGCGTCCGGAGCGGGCCATCGAGCTGGCCCGTGAGGCGCAGGTGTCGCTGCTGTCCCCGGACGAGGCGGTGGAGCTGCGGATCGTCGCGGCCGGCGCCCGGCGGGACATGGGGCAGCTGGAGGCGGCCGTGGTGGCGTTGCAGGGCGACGACCTGGACGAGAAGCGGCGTGACCCGTGGAGCGCCCGCCTGTTCTACGCCTACGCGGACAACCTGGAGGCGGCCGGCCGCACCGAGGAAGCCGTGAAGTGGTTCCTCAACGCCGCGCAGGCCGACGACGACAACGAGACCGACGCGGCCGAGCGGGCGTTCGACATCAGCCCGCAGGACTGACCGACACCGCGGTCGCATGACGGATCGCACACCTGAAGGCTCGGCACCACCCGGTGCCGAGCCTTCAGACTGTGCGCAGCCGGAGAAGCCCTCCCGGAGAAACTCCCGAACGGAGATGCCTGTGCTGCTGGCCCGTTACGACGCCCTGCTGCTGGACCTCGACGGCACGGTCTACCGGGGGCGGGAAGCCGTGCCCGGCGCGGTCGAGGCGGTCGCCGCGGCCCGCGCGCACGGCACCGGCATCCGGTTCGTCACCAACAACGCCTCCCGCTCGCCCGAGGCGGTGGCCGAGCACCTCACCGAGCTGGGCTTCAACGCCGCGCTGGACGAGGTGAGCACGAGCGCCCAGGCGGGCGCGGCGATGCTGTCGGACCTGGTGCCGCAGGGCGCGCACGTGCTGGTCCTCGGCACGGACGCGCTGGCCGAGCAGGTGCGGCTGCGCGGGTACCGGCCGACCGACAGCGCCGAGCACGCCCAGGCGGTCGTCCAGGGCCTGTCGCAGGAGCTGGGTTGGCGTCAGCTGGCCGAGGCGTGCGTCGCGATCCGCCAGGGCGGCGCGCACTGGATCGCGTGCAACGTGGACGCGACGCTGCCCACCGAACGGGGTCTGCTGCCCGGCAACGGCGCGCTGGTCGCCGCGCTGCGAACCGCGACGGGCGTGGAACCGCTGGTGGCGGGCAAGCCGGCGACGCCGCTGCTGGAGCAGGCCGCGAAGTCGGCGGGTGCGCAACGGCCGCTGGTCGTGGGCGACCGGCTGGACACCGACATCGCGGGCGCGGTCAACGCGGGCATGGACTCACTGCTGGTGCTCACCGGCGTGTCCACCGAGGCCGAGGCGATGGGCCTGCCGGAGGACCGGCGCCCCACCTACGTGGCTGCCGACCTGTCCGTGCTCCATCGGCTACCTTGAATCCTGTGAGCTTCGAGGTTCCCCTCCCCGGCCCGCCGCGCGATCCCGTGGCCGGGATCGACGACGCCCTGGCCGGTCTCGACGGGCTGGACGCGCTCGACGTGGTCGAGCACGTGGCCCGGTTCGACGACGCGCACACCGCGTTGACGGTCGCGTTGTCCAGCATCGACAAGGTCTGACCGGTGCCGCGCAGGGCTCGGCTGGACGCCGAACTGGTCCGCCGCGGGCTGGCCAGGTCACGGGAGCACGCGAGCCAGCTGGTCGCCGAGGGTCGGGTGAGCGTGCGCGGCACCGTGGCCACGAAACCCGCCACCGCGGTCGAGCTGGACACCGCGGTCGTGGTCCGCGAGACCGACGGCCCGAACTACGCCTCACGGGGCGCGCACAAGCTGGTCGGCGCGCTGGAGGCGTTCGACGGGGTGGCGGTCGAGGGCAGGCGGTGCCTGGACGCGGGCGCGTCCACCGGCGGGTTCACCGACGTGCTGCTGCGGGCGGGCGCCCGGCAGGTCGTCGCGGCCGACGTCGGCCGCGGCCTGCTGGACTGGCGGTTGCGCACCGACGACCGGGTCGTGGTGAAGGACCGGACGAACGTGCGGTCGTTGACGCCCGAGGACATCGGCGGTCCGGTTGAACTGGTGGTGGCCGATCTCTCGTTCATCTCGTTGAGGCTGGTGCTGCCCGCGCTGGCCGCGTGCCTCGACGAGGAGGGCGACTTGCTGCCGATGGTGAAACCCCAGTTCGAGGTGGGGAAGGAACGGCTCGGGTCGGGTGGTGTGGTGCGGGATCCGGAGCTGCGCGCGGAGGCGGTGCTGGACGTCGTCGGGTCCGCCGCCGGGCTCGGCCTGCGCCTGCACGGCGTCACCGCGAGCCCGCTGCCGGGACCTTCGGGCAACGTCGAGTTCTTCGTCTGGCTGCGCCGGGGTGAACCCCTCGACGCGGCGGACGCCGCCGCGCTCGTGCGCGCCGCCGTGGCGGCGGGTCCCCAGTGAGAAGGGACCCGGTGGGCGGCGGTCCGATGAGCGGGAGTCCGGTGAGCGGCGGTCCGGTGGGCGGGGATCCGGTGGCGAGGGAGATCCTGCTGGTCGTCCACACCGGACGGCGCAGCAACGTGCTGGTGGCCCAGGAGGTCGCGGCGCGGTTCGCGGCGGGCGGGGTGGGGTTGCGGGTGCTGGAGGACGAGGCGCCCGAGCTGGACCCGTCGTGCTACGCGCAGGTCGTGCCGGCCGACGAGAAGGCCGCCGAGGGCACCGAGTTGGTGTTCGTGCTCGGCGGTGACGGCACGCTGCTGCGAGCGGCCGAGTTGGCGCGGGCGGCGGGTGTGCCGGTGCTCGGGGTGAACCTGGGCCGGGTCGGGTTCCTGGCCGAGGCCGACTCCGACGCGCTGTACGAGGCGATCGCGCACGTCATCGAGCGTGACTACGAGGTCGAGGAGCGGATGACGCTCGACATCACCGCGTCGGTCGACGGCGAGGTGCTCGAAGGCACGTGGGCGCTCAACGAGGCCAGCGTGGAGAAGAGCACCCGGGAACGGATCCTGGACGTCGTGGTGGAGGTGGACGGCCGGCCGGTGTCGGCGTTCGGCTGTGACGGCGTGCTGGTGGCGACCCCGACCGGGTCGACGGCGTACGCGTTCTCCGCGGGCGGGCCGGTGGTGTGGCCGGACGTGCAGGCGCTGCTGGTGGTGCCGAGCAACGCGCACGCCCTGTTCGCGCGGCCACTGGTGGTGTCGCCGGCGTCCGTGGTGGCGCTGGAGGTCGACCCGGAGGGTCATCCGGCGGTGTTGTGCGCGGACGGCCGCCGCACGGTGAACCTGCCGCCGGGCGCGCGGGTCGAGGTCGTCGGCGGCCGCACCCCGCTGCGGCTGATCCGGCTGCGGCCGGGTCCGTTCACCGACCGGCTGGTGGAGAAGTTCGAGCTGCCGGTGCAGGGGTGGCGCGGTCCGTCCGCCAAGCAACAGGGGTAGATCAACAAGCGAACACCCGCCCCCGAACACACGCTTTGTCGGCGTCGCCCAGTAGTGTTCCCGTCGTGCTGGCCGAGATGCGCATCCAGGGCCTCGGTGTGATCGACGAGGCCACCCTTGAGCTCGATGCCGGTTTCACCGTGGTGACGGGCGAGACCGGCGCGGGCAAGACGATGGTCGTCACCGGGCTCCACCTGCTGGGCGGTGGTCGGGCCGAGGCGTCCCGCGTGCGCAACGGCGCGGACAAGGCGGTGGTCGAGGGGCGGTTCGCCGCGCCCGCGGGCAGCCCGGCGGCCAAGGTCGCCGAGGAGGTCGGCGGCCAACCCGACGACGACGGCAGCGTGATCGCGATCCGCACCGTCGGCGCCGACGGGCGTTCCCGGGCGCACCTGGGCGGCCGGTCCGTGCCGGTCGGCGTGCTGGCGGAGCTGGCCGAGCAGTTGCTGGCGGTGCACGGGCAGAACGACCAGCTGCGGTTGCTGCGGCCCGCCGAGCAGCGGTCGGTGCTCGACCGGTTCGCCGGTGACGAGGTCGCCGAGCCGTTGCGGTCCTACCGGAAGGTCCGCGACGAGTGGTTGCGGGTCGCCACGGAGCTGTCGGAGCGCACCGCGCGGTCGCACGAGCTGGCCCGTGAGGCCGAGATGCTGCGGCACGGTCTGACCGAGATCAACTCGGTCGACCCGAAGCCGGGCGAGGACGAGGAGCTGGTCGCCGAGGCGCGCCGGCTGGCCGACGCCGACCAGTTGCGGGAGGCCGCATCCGGCGCGCAGTACGCGGTGGCGGGCTCGCCCGACGGCGACCCGGACGTGCCCGGCGCGCTGGGGCTGATCGGCGAGGCGCGACGGCGGCTGACGGCGTCGGACGACCCGAAGCTGCGCGACCTGGAGCCCCGGCTGGTGGAGGCGGAGACGCTGCTGGCCGACGTGGGCGCGGAGATCGCGTCGTACCTGGAGCACCTGGACGCCGACCCGGCGCGGTTGGAACAGGTGCTCGCCCGCCAGGCCGAGCTGAAGTCGTTGACCCGCAAGTACGCCGCAGACGTCGACGGTGTGATCGCGTGGGCGCAGGACGCGTCGGCGCGGCTGTCCGGGCTCGACACGTCCGACGAGGCGTTGGCTGCGTTGGCGGCCAGGCGCGACGAGCTGGCGGTGGAGCTGGCCGGGCACGCGCGGCAGGTGACCGCGGAACGGGTCGCCGCGGCCGAGGAGCTGGGCAAGGCGGTGTCGGACGAGCTGACGGGCCTGGCCATGCCGCACGCCACGGTCGAGGTCGCGGTGCGGCCCAGGGTGGCCGAGCAGGGCGACGCGCAGGCGTTGAACGTCGGCGGGCAGCTGCTGCACGCGGGCGCCAGCGGTGTGGACGACGTGGAGCTGCGGCTGATCGCGCACCCCGGCGCGCCCGCGCTGCCGGTGCACAAGGGCGCGTCCGGCGGTGAGCTGTCGCGGGTGATGCTGGCGCTGGAGGTCGTGCTGTCGCACTCCGACCCGGTGCCCACGCTGGTGTTCGACGAGGTCGACGCCGGTGTCGGCGGTCGGGCGGCGGTCGAGGTCGGCCGCAGGCTCGCCCGGTTGGCGCGCAGCCACCAGGTCATCGTGGTCACGCACCTGCCGCAGGTCGCCGCGTTCGCCGACCGGCACCTGGTGGTGGACAAGACCGCGGACGGCGTGCTGACCCGCAGCGGTGTGCGCCGGTTGGACGAGTCGCAGCGGGTGGTCGAGCTCGCGCGGATGCTCGCGGGCATGGACTCCACCGACACGGGCCGGGCGCACGCCGAGGAGTTGTTGGCGGCGGCGAAGGCGGACAAGGAGAGCGTGCCCGTGGTGCGGCGCAAGGCGAAGAAGAGGTGAGCCGACGGCTGTTCGGCGCGGCCTCGCTGGTGGCGGCCGGCGCGACGGCCGTGGTCGGCACGTTCCTGCCGCTGTACTCGGAGGGCTCCGCGGGCGTCGGCATCATGCCCCTGGTCACCGTCACCTCGTGGGAGTACGTCTTCACCAACTTCCCCGGCGGCGACGCGGACTTCCCTCCCGTGCAGAGCCCCCAGTACGGGGTGCCGATCGTGGTGTCGGCGGTGCTGCTGGCGATCGCGGCGGCGCTGGTGTTCCTGCCGGAGGCTCAGCGCCTGGCCGCCCGGTACCTCGCGATCGGCGGGACGGGTGTGCTCATCGGCTCGGTCTGGGCGGTGGTGGCGGTCGTCGTGTCCATGGACGGCAACGCGTCGCGCGGCGGGTCCGAGGGCTTCACCGTGAAGGTCGGTGAGAGCGTTCCGGTGTTGGGGGCGTCGGTGCTGCTGGCGGTGGTCGGCGTGGTGCTGCTGCACGCCCGTCGGCCCGAGCCGCGGCCCGAGGGGCCGGTGGTCTACCGGGTGGTGGACGGCGGTGAGGGCGACGACACCGACGACACCGACACCCCGCCGTTCGGGATCCCGGTGGTCGAGGTCGCGCAGCTCCCGGCGTCGGAGTACGACGATCCCCGCGCCGATGACCGCCGTGCCGACGATCGCCGCGCCGAAGGCCTGTGACGAGCACGAGGTCGGGTCGGCGGCGCACCCGTCACCCGGTCGGCCGATGGCGGCGGCGTCCGGCGCGGCTTTGCTGGTAGGGGTGGGTCGGCCGGTCCGCCGGGCCGCGGCACGTCCCCGAACACCGAGGAGAACGCCCCATGACCCGGCGCGCGATCGCCGTCATCACCATCGGCGCGGGCGCGCTGTTCGTGGTGCTGGGCTCGCTGTTCCCGCTGTACGGGATGGAGGCCGTGGCGCGGTTCGGGCCCGGCGGCGAGGCGCAGGAGAGCTCGCGCCGGCTGGTGGCGCTCACCGGGTGGGAGTACGTGCAGGAACCCCTGCCGTCCGGTGAGTCGTTGACCTACGGGTTCCCCGTGTACGGGCACGGCCTGGTGCTCGCCGCCGTCCTGGCCGGTGTCGGCGCGCTGCTGCAACTGCGGTCGCCGCTGCTCGCCGCGATCGGCCGGTTCGCCGTGCTCGTGGGCTGCGGGCTGGTCGTCGGCGTGCTGTGGGCGGCGCTGGAGACGTTGGGGACGCTGTTCGGCAGTGGCAACGCCGGGGCCGCCGTCACGTCGGACGAGTTCGTCGGCACGGGCACGTGGTTGGCGGGCGGCGCGGCGCTGGCGCTGCTGGTCGGCGCGGTGCTCGCGCACGACTGGCCCGCGCGCGTGCCGCGGCCCGCCGGGGTGTCGGTCTACCAGGTGGACGACGACGACACGCCGCCGTTCGGCATCGCCATCCCCGTCGACGAGCTGGACGTGCCACCGGCCGACACCACGTCGCCTTCCGGCACCGCGCGGCCGACTGGCACCGCGTGGCCGGCGGTGGCCGACCCGCCAGGGGGCGGCGCGGCGGCGGACCCGTCACCGGACCGACCGTCGTCACCCGACCGGGGGTAATCCGTCCACTGTGGATTGATGGTGTCATTGACCAGCCGGGATCGGCTCGGCGTGTTGGCCGCCGACCGCGCGCGACGTGAGTCACCATCGGTCCATGAAGCTCTCCGGGTTGCTCGGCCGCACGAACCGCGAACTGCCAGGCGTCACCGGCGTGGCGCGGGTCGATCGCCGCTCGGGTGACCTGCTGCGCCGGCTGAGTCCGGGGGACATCGCGGTGCTCGACCACGTCGACATCGACCGCCGCACCGCCGAGGCCCTGGTGCACGCCGAGGTGGCGGGCGTGGTGAACGCCTCGCCGTCCATCTCCGGCCGGTTCCCGAACCTCGGCCCGGAACTGCTGGTCGAGGCGGGTATCCCGCTGGTCGACGGCGTCGGCACGGCGGTGCTGCGCGAGGTCAAGGACGGCACCAGGCTGCGGTTGCACGACGGCGCGGTGCTCGTCGGCGACAAGGAGGTCGCGCGCGGCGTGCGGCAGACCGCCGAGTCGATCGCCGACGCGATGATCGAGGCCAAGGCGGGCATGGCCGCGCAGCTGGAGGCGTTCTCCGCCAACACGATCGAGTTCCTGCGCCGGGAACGGGCGCTGCTGCTCGACGGTGTCGGCGTGCCCGAGCTGTACGTGCCGATCCGGGACCGGCAGGTGCTGGTCGTCGCGGGCGGCCCCACGCACGCCGAGGAGCTGCGCGGGCTGCGCAAGTACATCCGCGAGCACCGGCCGGTGCTGATCGGCGTGGACGCGGGCGCGGACACCCTGCACGACGCCGGGTTCGCCCCGGACGTGATCGTCGGCGACCCGGACCTGATCGGCACCGCGACGTTGCGGTCGGGCTCCGAGGTCGTGGTGCCGGCGCAGGTCGACGGCCACGCGCCGGGCCTGGAGCGCATCCAGGACCTGGGCATCGGCGCGGTGACGTTCCCGGCGACCGGCAACGCGGAGGACCTGGCGCTGCTGCTGGCCGAGGCGCACGGCGCGTCGCTGGTGGTGACGGTGGGCGTGCAGGCCGGGCTGCGGGAGTTCCTGGACCGCGGCAACTCCGGGTCCAACCCCTCGACGTTCCTCACCCGGCTCAAGCTCGGCAACAAGCTCGTGGACTCGCACGCCGTCGCGACCCTGCACCGCGGCCGGGTGTCGACGGGCCTGATCGCCCTGCTGGTGCTGGCCGCGGTCGTGGCGATGACGGCCGCGCTCGCGGTGTCCGGCGTCGGCCAGGTCTACCTCGACATCGCCGCCGACGCGTGCCGATCCGTCGCCGACTGGTTCAAGGGGTTGTTCGCGTGATCTCGCTGCGCTACCATATCGTCTCCATCACCGCGGTGTTCCTCGCCCTGGCCGTCGGGGTGGTGCTGGGCTCGACCGCGATCAGCGGCCGGCTGCTGTCCGGGCTCAACGACGACAACGGCGCGTTGGGCCGGGAGGTCGCCGCGTTGCAGGCGGAGCGCAACGGCCTGGACGCGCGGCTCGCCGACGCGGAGCGGTTCGCGGGATCCGTCGGCCCGCTGGCGGCGAAGGGGCAGCTGGCCGAGCGGACCGTCGTGCTGGTCACCACCGCCGACGCGAAGCCGGACGACCGCGACGCGTTGACCGACCTGCTGCGCGCCGCCGGTGCGGAGGTCACCGGCGAGCTCCAGCTCACCGAGTCGTTCACCGACCCGGACAAGGCCGACCAGCTGCTCGACCTGGTCGCCCGGCTGCAACCCGCCGGCACCCAGCTGCCCACCGGCGGCGACCCCGGCACCAGGGCGGGCGGCCTGTTCGGCGCCGCGCTGCTGATCGACAAGGACACCAACCAGCCGCGGGCCACGCCGGACGAGCTGGCGGCGGCCCTGGGCGGGCTGTCCAGCGCCGGTTTCGTCAAGCCCGGCCAGGGCCTGCGGCCGGCGCAGCTGGCCGTGGTGCTCACCGGCGGCGCGGTCGAGGGCGACTCGGCGGCCGACCGGGCGGCGGTGGTGGCGCGGTTCGCCACCCAGCTGGACCGGTCCGGCGCGGGCGCGGTGCTGGCGGGCGGTGCGGGTTCGGCCGACGGCACCGGCGCGGTCGGTGTCGTGCGTGCCGACACGGCGGCGACGTCCGTGCTGTCCACCGTGGACAACGCCGACACCGCGGCCGGTCGCGTGGTGGTGGTGCTCGCGCTGCGTGACCAGCTGGAGGGCAAGGCCGGTCGGTACGGGGTGGCGGGCAACGCCGAGGGCCCCGCACCGGGCACGGCCGGCTGAGGCACCGGGACTGGGAGGCTGCGGTACCAGGACCGGCAGGCCGCGGCACCGGGAACGGCAGGCTGGAGCGTCGGGGCGGCAGGCCCGGGTGTCGGGCAACGCCCGGCAGCGGGAGCGGCAGAGGCATCGGGAACGGCGGGTCGGGTGTCGGGATCGCCGGGCCGGAACCGGGTGTTCGCGCCTGATTCGCGCCTGGTTCGCGCCCGGTTCGCGGGTCCGTCGTCCTCTGTCGCACGGCCCTAGGCCATCCGAGTGACACGCCTCCGGACCCACCAGCGCGCTGGGTGACCGGCGGCGTGTTAGCGTTAGGGCCCGTGGACAGGGCGCTGAGCTGTGCGGAACCACCGCAGCCTGGCCCTAGCGGAAATCCAGACCACGGGGAGCCTCCTTGGTGCAGCAGGCACGTACGACCAAGCACGTTTTCGTCACCGGGGGTGTGGCGTCGTCCCTCGGCAAGGGGTTGACCGCGTCGAGCCTCGGACAGCTGCTCACCTCTCGTGGTCTGCGGGTGACCATGCAGAAGCTGGACCCGTACCTGAACGTGGACCCGGGCACGATGAACCCGTTCCAGCACGGCGAGGTGTTCGTCACCGACGACGGCGCGGAGACCGACCTCGACATCGGCCACTACGAGCGGTTCCTGGCGCGTGACCTCTCCGGTGACGCGAACGTGACCACCGGGCAGGTGTACTCCGAGGTCATCGCCAAGGAGCGGCGCGGCGAGTACCTGGGCGACACCGTCCAGGTGATCCCGCACATCACCGACGAGATCAAGCGGCGCATCCGGGCCATGGCCGAGCCGGGGCCCGACGGCGTCATCCCGGACGTGGTGATCACCGAGGTCGGCGGCACGGTCGGCGACATCGAGTCGCTGCCGTTCCTGGAGGCGTGCCGGCAGGTGCGCCACGACGTGGGCAGGGACAACGTGTTCTTCCTGCACGTGTCGCTGGTGCCCTACCTCGCGCCGTCGGGTGAGCTGAAGACCAAGCCGACGCAGCACTCGGTCGCCGCGCTGCGCAACATCGGCATCCAGCCCGACGCCATCGTGTGCCGGGCGGACCGGGAGATCCCGGACGCGTTGAAGCGCAAGATCGGCCTGATGTGCGACGTGGACACCGAGGCCGTGGTGGCGGCGGTGGACGCGCGGTCCATCTACGACATCCCGAAGGTGCTGCACGGCGAAGGGCTGGACGCGTACGTGGTGCGGCGGCTGGACCTGCCGTTCCGCGACGTCGACTGGACCGTGTGGGGCGACCTGCTCGACCGGGTGCACAACCCGTCCGAGAAGGTCCGCATCGGTCTGGTCGGCAAGTACGTCGACCTGCCCGACGCCTACCTGTCGGTGACCGAGGCGTTGCGGGCCGGCGGGTTCGCGCACCGCACCAAGGTCGAGATCGTGTGGGTGCCGTCCGACGAGTGCCAGACGCCGTCCGGCGCGTCGCACGCCCTGAGCGGGCTCGACGCGGTCCTCATCCCCGGCGGGTTCGGGGTGCGCGGCATCGAGGGCAAGATCGGCGCCATCACCTACGCGCGGACCCGCGGCATCCCGCTGCTCGGCCTGTGCCTGGGATTGCAGTGCCTGGTCATCGAGGCCGCGCGGAACCTCGCGGGCATCGCCGACGCGAACTCCTCGGAGTTCGAGGACACCGGGTCGCCGGTGATCAGCACCATGGCCGACCAGGAGGACGTCGTCTCCGGGCAGCGGGACATGGGCGGCACCATGCGGCTCGGCGCGTACCCGGCCAAGCTGCTGCCGGGGTCGCAGGTGGCGTCGGCCTACGGGTCGGTGGAGGTGTCCGAGCGGCACCGGCACCGCTACGAGGTGAACAACGCCTACCGGTCGCGGTTGAGCTCGGCCGGGCTGGTGTTCTCCGGGACGTCGCCGGACGGGCGGCTGGTGGAGTTCGTCGAGCTGCCCGCCGACGTGCACCCGTTCTTCGTGGCCACGCAGGCGCACCCGGAGCTGAAGTCCCGTCCGACCCGCCCGCACCCGCTGTTCGCGGCGTTCGTGAAGGCGGCGTTGGACTACCGGCTGGCCGACCGGCTGCCGCTGCCCGAGACCGCGGGGGTCGCGCAGTGACCGGTCGGCACGAGTTCGGAACCGTTTCGTCGCGGGACGTGCACGTCGGGCGCGTCGTCGCGTTGCGGGTGGACGAGGTCGCCATGCCTGGTGGCGGAACCGCGTCGCGCGAGGTGGTGGAACACCTCGGTGCGGTGGCGGTGGTGGCCTTGGACGATGCCGGTGCGGTCACGTTGATCGACCAGTACCGGCACCCGCTCGGCCGGCGGCTCTGGGAGCTGCCGGCCGGGCTGTTGGACTCCGGTGACGAGACACCGCTGGCCGCCGCACGGCGGGAGCTGGCCGAAGAGGTCGGGCTGGCGGCGTCGGAGTGGGTGACGTTGGTGGACGTCGCCGTGTCGCCGGGGTTCACCGACGAGGTGGTGCGGGTGTTCCTGGCGCGCGGGCTCACCGCGGTGGACCGCGACGTGCAGGGCGAGGAGGAGGCCGACCTGGAGGCGAAGAGCTTCCCGCTGGCCGAGGCGGTGGACATGGTCCTGGCCGGGGAGATCGTCAACGGCCCCGCCGTGTCCGGCCTGCTCGCCGCGCACGCCGTGGTCACCTCGGGTGCCGAGGGCCGTCCCTCCGACGCCCCGTTCCGGGACCGCCCGACCCGCTTCGCCTCCCGCTCCACCTGACCGTAGGACTCTCGCCACCTGAACGTAGGACTCTCGCGAGAGTCCTACGTTCAGCACGCGTGAGTCGTACCTTCAGCACGCGCGTGTCCTACGTTCAGGTCGCGCGTGTCCTACGTTCGGAACGGCCGTGTCCTACGTTCAGGACCGGCGAGTTCTACGTCCAGGTCGGCGGATAATGGCTGTCGTGGGTGTGCGAGGTCCGTTGGCGGTGGCCGCGGCGGCGGTGGCCGGGTGCGGGGTGCTGCTGTTCGTCGACCCCAACCAGCCGGGGTCGCTGCTGCCGCCGTGCCCGATCTACGCGTTGACCGGCATCCAGTGCCCGGCCTGCGGGTCGACGCGGATGGTGCACGCCCTGCTGCACGGCGACCTCGTCGGCGCCTGGGAGTTCAACGCCGTCATGCTGCTGGCCGGGCTGCCGCTGCTGGCCTGGCTGTGGCTGCGGTGGTTCCGGGCGGCGAAGCACGGCAGGCCGACGCCACCGGTGCCGCGGCGGGTGGGCGTGCCGGTGGTGGCGCTGGCCGTCACGTGGATGCTCGTGCGCAACCTAGTCGCGTAGCTTGCGGCCCTGGCTGTCCGTGCCGCCGTTGACCAGCAGGATGATCCCGTCGATCAGGGACCAGATGCCGCACCCGCCGCAGGTCAGCAGCTGTGCGATGCCGATCGCGGTGTCACCGATGTAGAACCGGCCGATGCCGAACGGCAGCGCCAGCTGGAGCACGCCCGCCGCGATGCGCGACTTGTCCGACAGCGGCTGCCCGGTGAGCGGGTCCAGCCCGTACGGCGCGTTCGGGTTGAAACCGGGCTGGTAGCCGTACGCGGTCCCGTAGGTCTGGGACGGGTCGGCGTAGCCCGGCGGCGGGTAGCCGGGGATGCCCTGGCCGGGCGTCTGGTAGCCGGGCGGCGGCGGTGGCGGCGGGTACGCGGCGGGCTGCGGGTACGCGGGCGGCAGGAACACCGGGTGCGGCTGCGGCAGGTCGTGGAACAGCGCGGCCAGCTCCTGCGCGGACTGGGCCGCGGACGCGTAGCCCACGCGCTGCTCGTACTCGCCGATCTCCAGGCGACCGGACGCGAAGTGGTCGTTCAGGGCGCTGATCGCCTCTTCACGCTGCTGGTCGCCGATGCGCACCTGGTGTGGTTCCGACACAGGTCAACGCTAACAGCCGACCGGCGCTGATCGAGCCGGAACCCGCTGGTCGACCTACGCTTCAAGGGTGCTGGTCGGAGTGCCGCGAGAGGTGAAGAACCACGAGTACCGGGTCGCCATCACCCCCGCGGGTGTGGTGGAGCTGGTGCGCCGGGGGCACCGCGTGCTGATCGAGGCCGGCGCGGGCGGTGGTTCCTCGATCCCGGACGACGAGTTCGTCGCGGCCGGTGCGGAGATCGCGCCGGACGCCGACGACGTGTGGGGCGCGGCCGAGCTGGTGCTCAAGGTCAAGGAGCCGGTCGCCGCGGAGTTCCACCGGATGCGGCCGGGTCAGACCCTGTTCACGTACCTGCACCTGGCCGCCGATGCCGAGTGCACGCGCGCGATCGTCGCCGCCGGGATCGACGCCGTCGCCTACGAGACCGTGCAGCTGCCTGACGGCTCGTTGCCGCTGCTCGCGCCGATGAGCGAGGTTGCCGGGCGGATGGCCGCGCAGGTCGGGGCGCACTGCCTGGAACGCAACCAGGGCGGGCGCGGCGTGCTGCTCGGCGGCGTGCCGGGTGTGCCCGCCGGCAAGGTGGTGGTGCTCGGCGCGGGGGTGGCGGGCATGAACGCCGCCGCGGTCGCGCTCGGGATGCAGGCGGAGGTGGTCGTGCTGGACACCAACGTCAACCGGCTGCGCCAGATCGACTTCACCTACCGGGGGCACCTGCAGACGGTGGCCAGCAACTCCTACGAGGTGGAGAAGGCGTGCCGGTGGGCGGACCTGGTGATCGGCGCCGTGCTGGTGCCGGGCGCGAAGGCGCCGACGCTGGTGGGCAACGACCTCGTGGCGACCATGCGGTCCGGCTCGGTGCTGGTGGACATCGCCATCGACCAGGGCGGGTGCTTCGCCGACTCGCGGCCGACGACGCACGACGACCCGACGTACCGGGTGCACGACTCGGTCTTCTACTGCGTGGCCAACATGCCGGGCGCGGTGCCGCATACCTCGACGTGGGCGCTCACGAACGTCACACTGCCCTACGTGACGGCGTTGGCGGACAAGGGTTTCCGGCGGGCAATCAGCGAGGATCCGGCGCTGGCGAAGGGCGTGAACGCGGTGCGCGGCACCGTCGTGCAGGCCGAGGTGGCCAAGGCGCACGGGATGCGGCACGTTCCGCTGGCCCAGCTGTGAGCCGCCGGGAGGGGAACGCCCCGGCCGCTGCGGGCGAGCAGGCCACCGGCGAGCTGGCCTCCGTCGGTGACCGGGCCGCGGGTGACCGGGCCGTCACCGGTGACCCGGCCGCCGCCAGTGACCAGGTCGCGGGCGGTGGAGGGCCGGAATTGTCGGACCCCGCCGGTAAGGTAAAAGCAGGGGTCCCCTTGGCGGGTACCCCTGCGGGGCGTGCGATGAGGGCGTACCTGGACCACCTGGCGGTGGAGCGGGGCACGGCGCGCAACACGCTCGACTCCTACGGCCGCGACCTGCGCCGCTACGCCGAGCACCTGGCGGCCGAGGGCGTCGACGACCTGGCCGACGTCTCCGAGGCCCTGGTCGGCGACTTCCTGGCGGTGCTGCGCGAAGCCGGGCTGGCCGCCTCGTCCGCCGCGCGCACGGTGGTCGCCGTGCGCGGCCTGCACCGGTTCGCCCACCTCGAAGGCATCACCGCGCACGACCCGGCCCGCGCCGTCCGCCCCCCGACACCGCCGCGCCGGCTGCCCAAGGCCCTGCCCGTGGACGACGTGCTGAAGCTCCTCGAAGGCCCCACCGAGACCCCGGCGCACCTGCGCGACCGCGCCCTGCTCGAACTGCTGTACTCCAGCGGCGCGCGGATCTCCGAGGTCGTCGGCCTGGACGTGGACGACGTCGACGCCGCCGAGCGCACCGTGCTGCTCGACGGCAAGGGCGGCAAGCAGCGCATCGTGCCCGTCGGCCGCCCCGCGCTGCGGGCCCTGGAGGCCTACCTCGTGCGCGCCCGCCCCGTCCTGGCCAAGCGCGGCACGCCCGCGCTGTTCCTCAACGCCCGAGGCGGGCGGTTGTCCCGGCAGACCGCCTGGCACGTGCTCAAGACGGCGGCCGAACGGGCGGGCATCCGAGCCGAGGTCTCGCCGCACACGCTGCGCCACTCGTTCGCCACCCACCTGCTCGAAGGAGGCGCGGACGTGCGCGTGGTCCAGGAGCTGCTGGGCCACGCCTCCGTGACGACGACGCAGGTCTACACGTTGGTCACGGTCAACACCTTGCGCGAGGTCTACGCGACCGCTCATCCTCGCGCATCGGGTGGAACATGAGCGGTCCACGGGTACCGTGGTCGCACACCTGACCGGGTAACCACCCACTCCCGATGAGCCCGACGAGCTGGAGGTGCCGAGCAGGTGCCGAACTTGGACGAGCCCGAGCGCAGTGCGATCGAGCTGGGCGCGGTGTTGCACGCGTTGAGCGACGCCACCCGGCTGGCGGTGGTGCGGCAGATCGAGGCCGACGGCGAGCGCCTGTGCGGCGCGCTGGCGGTGGAGGTCGCCAAGTCCACGTTGTCGCAGCACCTGCGGGTGCTGCGGGAGGCGGGCATCACCCGGACCAGGGCGCGCGGCAACCAGCGGTGGGTGTCGCTGCGGCGGGACGACCTCGACGAGCTGTTCCCCGGACTGCTCGACGTCGTGCTCCGCGCGGTCGACCGGACGTGCCGCGAGACCGCTGACCAGACCGACGGGCGGGCGGCGCCGGCGGCCGACCCGGTGGACGCGACGCGCTGAAACGCACTGAGAACGATTGGTCCCGCTTCGGCGGGGCGCGTTGCTGGTGGACCGCGGTGTGCCTAGGCTGCGCCCAGGCAGAGGACTAGGAATCGGGAAGGCGATGTCGACACCGGAGCACGCGGGTCAGGCGTGGGGCGCACCCCCACCACCCCCGCCACCGTCCGGTGTGCCGCGCGCCTCGGTCGAGCTGAGCCTCGCCCCGCACGCCGCACCCGCGGACGAGGACCACACCGAGCAGGTCGCCGGCGACATGGGACCGACCGGCCGACCGTTGCGCTACGTCGCCGACCCACCGCTGGTCGCCCGGCACGGACCGGCGAAGATCCTCGCGGTGTGCAACCAGAAGGGCGGGGTCGGCAAGACCACGTCCACCATCAACCTGGGCGCCGCGCTGACCGAGTACGGGCGGAAGGTGCTGCTGGTCGACTTCGACCCGCAGGGCGCGCTGTCGGTCGGCCTCGGCGTGCACCCGCACCAGCTCGACCAGACGATCTACAACGTGATCATGGAACGCGACGTCGGCGTCGGCGACGTGATCATGCAGACCCCGGTCGAGGGCATGGACCTGCTGCCCAGCAACATCGACCTGTCCGCCGCGGAGATCCAGCTGGTGTCCGAGGTGGGGCGGGAGCACACGCTGGTCCGCACGTTGCGGCCGGTGATCGAGCACTACGACTACGTGCTGGTCGACTGCCAGCCGTCGCTCGGCCTGCTCACGGTCAACGCCCTGGCGGCGGCCGACGGCGTCCTCATCCCGCTGGAGTGCGAGTTCTTCAGCCTGCGCGGGGTCGCCCTGTTGATAGACACCATCGAGAAGGTCAGGGAGCGGTTGAACCCGAAGCTGGAGATCACCGGGATCCTCGCCACCATGTACGACCCGCGCACGCTGCACTCCCGCGAGGTGATGGCGCGCGTGGTCGAGGCGTTCGGCGACGTCGTGTTCGACACGGTGATCAACCGCACCGTCCGGTTCCCGGAGACGACCGTCGCCGGCGAGCCGATCACCAGCTGGGCACCGCGCTCGGCGGGGGCGAAGGCGTACCGCGCGCTGGCGCGCGAGGTGATCGCCCGGTGACCCGACGCCCATCACTGCCGGGCGCGTCCGAGCTGTTCCGCCTCACGACCGGTGCCGCGTCCGCCGACGCGCCCGCGACCGAGCCCGGGCCGCCGGCGCAGCGGCGCGGGACCGGACGGCAGAAGCACTCGACGAAGATCACCGTGTACGTGTCCGACGAGGAGCTGCTGGCGCTGGAGCACGCGCGGCTGGCGTTGCGCGGCGAGCACGGCCTGGCCGTCGACCGGGGACGCGTGGTGCGCGAGGCCATCGCGATCGTGCTGGACGACCTCGAAGGGCACGGCGAGGACTCGCTGCTCGTGCGTAGGTTGCGCGAGCGGTGAGCGGGGACGCACCCCGGACCGAACCCGGAGTGGCCGCGCCGGTCGAGCCGGTTGGGGTGGCCGAGCCGGTCGAGGTCGAGCCGGTCGGGCCCGCGGCGCCGGACGACGGTCGGTTCAAGGTCAAGCTGACCAACTTCGAGGGCCCCTTCGACCTGCTGCTCCAGCTGATCTCGCAGCACACGCTCGACGTGACCGAGGTGGCGCTGCACACCGTCACCGACGACTTCATCGCCTACATCCGGGCGTTGGGCGACGGGTGGGACCTGGACGAGACGACCGAGTTCCTGGTCATCGCGGCGACCCTGCTCGACCTCAAGGCGGCTCGCCTGCTGCCCTCGGGTGACGTGGAGGACGAGGAGGACCTGGCGCTGCTGGAGGCGCGGGACCTGCTGTTCGCGCGGCTGCTGCAGTACCGGGCGTACAAGCAGGTCGCGGCGCTGTTCGCGGAGCTGGAGCGGGGCGCGTACCGGCGCTACCCGCGGTCGGTGGCGTTGGAGCAGCGGTACGAGGGGCTGTTGCCCGAGGTGATGCTGGGGGTGGACGCCCGGCGGTTCAGCGAGATCGCCGCGGTCGTGTTCCGGCCCAAGCCGCCGCCGACGGTGTCGACGTCGCACATCCACCAGCACCGGGTGTCGGTGCGCGAGCACGCCGAGATGTTGCGCGCGCGGCTGGCGGAGGCGGGCACGGCGACGTTCGCCGAGCTGATCGCCGAGTGCACGGAGACGATGGAGGTCGTCGCGCGGTTCTTGGCGCTGCTGGAGCTGTACCGGGAGCGGGCGCTGGCCTTCGAGCAGCCGGACCCGCTGGGCGAGCTGCGCATCACGTGGGTCGGCGGGACGATCGAGGAGGCGCAGGCGCAGGCCCGCGACGAGGACGAGGAGTACGGGTGAGCGACGACCGACCGACCGGCCCCGGGTCCGGGCCCACCGAGGAGGCGGGACGGGACGAGCGCGCCGAGCCGGTGTCCGGGCCCGATGCCGCGGTGGAGTCGGTCGCGGCGGGCGCCGAGCCGGAAGCAGCCGAACCGGAAGCAGCCGAACCGGAAGCAGCCGAACCCGAGGTGGCCGAACCTGAGGTAGCCCGACCCGAGGCAGCCGGACCCGAGGTGGCGGAACCGGAAGTGGCCGGGCCCGGTGAGGTCGGCTCGCCCGTGTTGGCGCTGGTCCCCGAGCCGGCGGCGGGCGCGGACGAGGTCGCGGCGGACGACGAGGCCGGTGGGTTGCCCGACCTGTCCGACGAGTCCGAGTTCGAGGGCGCGTTGGAGTCGATCCTGCTCGTGGTCGACACCCCGATCGCCGAGGAACAGCTCGCCGCCGTCCTGGAACAGTCGGTGAAGCGCGTCACCACCGCCCTGCACCGGCTGGCCGCCCGGTACACCGAGCGGAACAGCGGCATCGACCTGCGTAGAATCGGCGACGGCTGGCGGTTCTACACGCGGGACCGCTTTGCGCCATTCGTGGAAAAACTGCTGCTCGACGGGCAGCGCGCCAAGCTCACCCGGGCCGCGTTGGAGACACTCGCGGTCATCGCCTACCGGCAGCCCGTGACCAGGGCCCGGATCGCGGCGGTGCGCGGCGTGAACGTCGACGGGGTCATCCGCACGCTCGTCGCGCGCGGCCTGATCGCCGAGACGGGCACGGACTCCGACACGGGTGGCATCCTTTACCGCACGACCGAACTGTTCCTGGAGCGGTTGGGGCTGTCGTCGTTGAGCGACTTGCCGCCGATCGCCCCCCTGTTGCCCGAAGTGGATGCGATCGACGATGTCTGACCGAGCCGTGCCGAACCCCTCAGGTCAACCCGAGGGGATCCGGCTCCAGAAGGTGCTCGCCAAGGCGGGCATCGCCTCGCGGCGGGTGGCCGAGGAGCTGATCGAACTCGGCCGCGTCCAGGTCGACGGCGAGGTGGTCCGCGAGCAGGGCCGCCGCGTCGACCCGGACACCGCGGTCGTGCACGTCGACGGCGTGCGCGTGGTGCTCAAGGAAGACGTGGTGACCATCGCGTTCAACAAGCCGCGCGGTGTGCTGTCCACCATGCACGACGACGCGCACCGCCCGTGCGTCGGCGACTACCTGCACAACCGCAAGGAACGCCTGTTCCACGTCGGCAGGCTGGACGCCGACACCGAGGGCCTGCTGCTGCTGACCAACGACGGCGACCTCGCCCACCGGCTGATGCACCCGTCCTACGAGATCACCAAGACCTACCTGGCCGAGGTGCCCGGCCCGATCCCGAAGGACCTCGGCAAGCGCCTGCGCGCGGGCGTCGAGCTGGAGGACGGCCCGATCGCGGTCGACTCGTTCAAGCTGATCTCGTCCATGCCGGGCAAGGCCCTGGTCGAGGTGGTCCTGCACGAGGGCCGCAAGCACATCGTGCGCCGCCTGCTCGACCACGTCGGCCACCCCGTGGAGCACCTGGTCCGCACCGCCGTCGGCGACGTGCGCCTGGGCAACCAGCGCCCCGGTTCGATGCGGGTGCTCAACCGCCAGGAAGTCGGTTCCCTCTACAAGGCCGTCGGGCTGTAACACCGTCGGGCTCTAGCAGGGGAAGGCGCTTGGCGGAGTCCCCCTTCACCACCAAGCGCCCTTCCCCCCTTGCCGAGACACCCCCCACCGGTCTCACCGCCATTCCTACGGCAGAAGGGTTGTTCAGTGTCAGCGCGTGGACGCTGAACAGGCTTCTCTGAACAATCGCCCTCGTCGAAGGGGGAGGGCGACGATGGCCAGACCGGAAGGCCCGTTACGGGCCGACAGCCGTGACCTCGGCGAGTTCGCCGCCGGCCTGCGGACCCTGCGCGAGCAGGCGGGCAGCCCCACCTACCGGCAGCTGGCCCGGGACGCGCACTACTCGGCGGCGGCCCTGTCGGAGGCGGCCAACGGGCGGCGGCTGCCCAGCCTCGCGGTGACGTTGGCGTACGTGCGGGCCTGCGGCGGCGATGTCGTGACGTGGGAGTCGCGCTGGCGGGCGGTGGCCGGCCGGCTCGCCGACGCCAACCCGCGCACCCCGCCCGACCAGACCGAAGCCCCGTACACGGGATTGGCGGCGTTCCAGGTGCGGGACGCGGACCGGTTCTTCGGCCGCGACCGGGTGGTGCGCGAGCTGGTGGGCCTGGTCGCGCAACGCCGGTTCGCCGGTGTGTTCGGCGCGTCCGGTTCGGGCAAGTCGTCGGTGCTGCGGGCGGGCCTGGTGGCGACCTCCGGCCGGCCCGCGGTCGTGCTCACGCCGGGCTCGCGGCCGGTGGAGGAGCTCGCGGTGCGGATCGCCGCGGTCACCGGCAAGGACGCGACGGCGCTGGCCGCCGAGTTCGCCGCCTACCCGGAGAACCTCCACCTGCGCGTCCGGCAGGCGCTCGTCGGCGGTGACGACGACCTGCTGATCGTGGTCGACCAGTTCGAAGAGGTCTTCACGCTGTGCCGGGAGCCCGCCGAACGGGCCGCGTTCATCTCCGCGCTGACCACCGCCGCGACCACCCCGACCAGCCGCACGCGGGTCATGCTAGGTGTGCGCGCCGACTTCCTGGGCCACTGCGGGCAGTACCCGGAGCTGGTGGAGGCGCTGCGCGGCGGGCACGTCCTGATCGGCCCCATGTCCGCGGACGAACTGCGCGAGGCGATCGTGTCGCCCGCCGTCGCGGTCGGCTGCAAGGTGGAGACCGCGCTGGTGACGCGCCTGGTCGCGGACGCGGCGGGCCAACCCGCGGTGCTGCCGCTGGTGTCGCACGCGCTGCTGGAGACCTGGCGCAGGCGGCGCGGTGTGGCGCTGACCCTCGCCGCGTACGAGGAGGTCGGCGGGATCGAGCACTCGATCGCGCGCAGCGCCGAGCACGTCTACACGGGCATGGGTCCGGCCCGGCAGCTGGTCGCCAAGCAGGTGTTCCTCCGGCTGATCGCGGTCGGCGAGGGCACCGAGGACACCAAGCGCCGCGTCGACCGCGCCGAGGTCGACCACCACGCCGAGGGCGAGGGCCGTGAGGTGCTGGCCGCGTTGGCGCAGGCCCGGCTGGTCGTGCTGGACCGCGACACGGTGGAGCTGGCGCACGAGGCGCTGATCCGCAACTGGCCGCGGCTGCGCGGGTGGATCGCCGAGGACCGGGCGGGGCTGCGGGTGCAGCGGATGCTGACCGAGGCCGCGCACACCTGGGAGTCGCTGGACCACGACCCCGGCGCGCTGTACCGGGGCACCCGGCTGGCGCTGGCGCGCGAATGGGTCGACGGCACGCGTGGGCCGCGGCTCACGCCGGGCGAGATCCGGTTCCTGGAGGCCAGCGTCGCCGCCGCCGACGCGGTGCGCGTCGCCGAGACCCGGCGCACCCGCAGGCTGCGGCAGCTGGTGTCGGTGATGGCCGTGCTGCTGGTGCTGGCCTCCGGCGCGATCGTGTTCGCCTACCGCGCCGAGCGGTCCGCGACCGAGCAGCGCAACATCGCGCTCGCGCACAAGGTGATCACCCAGGCCGCCGCCCTGCGCGACACCGACCCGGCGCTGTCGATGCAGCTCACCCTCGCCGCGCACCGGCTGGTGCCGATGCCCGAGACGCGGGACGCGTTGTTCGGCGCGTTCACCGAGCCGTACGCGACCCGGATCGGCCCGGTGCGCGCGACGGCGGTCAGCCCGAACGGCACGGTGCTCGCCGTGGCCGACGACAACGGCACCAACGAGGTGCGGCTGGTGGACATCTCCGACCCGCACCGCCCCGCGCACCTGGGCGTGCTGCCGGGGGTGACCGACTCCTGGAGGTTGGAGTTCAGCGCCGACGGCACGCTGATCGCCGGCACGGCCGGGGGCTCAGTCGTGGTGTGGCGGGTGGTGGACCCGCGCCGGCCCCAACTCGTGCACCGGTTCGGCGACCGGGTGTCCGACTCGGCGTGGTCCTTGGCGTTCTCACCCGACGCCCGCTACCTCGTGGCGAACTCCGTGAACGGCCGGGCCGCGCACGTGTGGGACCTGGCCGACGGCGGTAGGGAGCTGCCGCCGCCGCTGCCCCCGCGGAAGACCGACGAGGTGCCGGGCGAGGTGGCGTTCCTCTCCGAGCGCGTGGTGGTGATCCCGCTGGCCGACCGGGTGCACGCGGTCGACGTGACGACCGGCGCGTCCACCGTCCTGGTCGACGGTGTCGGGCCGGTCACCGAGCTCGCGGTCGGCGCGGGCGGCCGGGTGCTCGTCACGGCGGGGGAGGACCGGGTGGTGCGGCTGTGGGAGGTCGCCGACCCACGAGGTCCGGCCCGGCAGACCGTCACGCTGCGGCACGGCGGCGTCGTGCGTGCCCTGGCGTTGAACGCGGACGCACGCGTGCTCGCCACGGCGGGGGACGACCGGACCACCCGGCTGTGGGACGTCACCGACCGGCACGCGCCGGTCGAGGCAGCCACGCTGGACGGCCACCTCGGCGCGGTCGCCTCCGTGGCCTTCGCCGCCGGGGGGGCGCGCCCTGGTCACCTCCAGCGCCGACCGGTCCGCCCGGATCACCGACCTGACCGACCTGCCGATCGCGCACCCGTCGTCGTTGCGGTCGGTCGCGGTCGCCGCCTACCTCGGCCTGGCCGCCACCGTGGACGTGGAGGGCGTGCTCAGGCTGATCGACATCTCCGAGCCGCGCGGTCCGCGCACCGCCTGGCCCCTGACCGCGCACCCGGGCCGGGTGCACTCCGCTGCGCTCAGCCCGGACGGCGAGCACCTGGTCACCTCGGCCGACGACGGGGTGGTCCGGGTGTGGCGCACCGCCAACCCGGCCTCGCCCGACCTGGTGGGCGAGGCGGGACGGGGCGGCGTGGTGGCGTTCAGCCCGAAGGGCAGGTACTTCGCCGTGGCCGGGATCACCGACGGGTGGACCAGGCTGTGGGACGTGAAGGCCATGGCGCAGACCGCCGAGTTCGCCGACCAGGACAACCGTGACGTCCCGATCAGCACGCTGGCGTTCGACGGCACCGGGGACCGGCTGGTGGTCGCCGGCGTCGACGGGGTGGTCGAGGAGTGGGACACGACCGTGCCGGCGCGGCCCGAGCGCCTGCGCCGCAACAGCTTGGACAGCGGGTACCCCAGTGCGGTGGCGGTGGCGCCCGGCGGCTGGGTGGTCACGGTGCAGCCGCCGTACGGCAAGGCCGAGTTGTGGCGGCAGCCCCGACCTAAGTGGGACGACGGCACCGAGTCGCCCGCGTGGCTCACCTCCTCCGAGCCGCTGGGGTCGGCGGTGCGCGCGGTCGCGGTCGGCGACGACCTGGCCGTGGTGGCGGGCGGTGACGGGAACCTGCGCCTGTACGAGGTGCCGGGCTCGGGGCCGGTGCGGCAGTCGGCCGTGTTCGCCGCGCACCCCTCGGGCGCCACCTCGGTGGCGTTCGCGCCCGACGGGCACACGCTGGTCAGCGCGGGCGACTCGGTGCTGCGGTTCTGGGAGACCGACCTGGACCGGGTGGTGGAGCGGATCTGCGCCACCGCGCACCCCGGGATCACCGGTCAGCAGTGGGCCGGCTACTTCCCCGACGTGCCCTACGAACCGCCGTGCGCCAACCCCTGATCCCACTGAGCGGAAGGGTTGCCTCGCTTCAGCGTCCGCTGACGGCAATTTGCAAGATCACATCCCGAAGTTTTCCCGCCACTCATTGTGGCGAAGGACTTCACTCTCTAGATTGAGCCGGGTTGGCTGGGGTTGATCAACTGGGAAGAGGCGTTTGCGCGTGCGTGCGCTCACCCGAGGACTGCTCGGTGTGGCCGGGTTCCTCGTCATCTGGGAGCTGTTCGGCCGGTCCCGGCTGGTTCCCCCGGAGTACCTGCCACCGCCGTCCGTCGTAGCGGTGGAACTCGTGAAGTTGTTGGGGGACGAGGCTTTCCTGCGGGACGTCGTCGCGACGGTCCTCGCCGTGCTCATCGCCGTGGGGCTGTCGACCGGGATCGCCGTCCCGCTCGGCCTCGTCCTGGGCAGCGTGGCGTCCGTCCGGCACGCCACCCGCGCGGTGGTCGAGTTCCTGCGGCCCATCCCGTCGGTGGCGCTCATCCCGCTGGCGGTGCTGCTGCTCGGCATCGGGCCGGAAACCAAGATCACCCTCGCGGTGTACGCGGCCATCTGGCCCATCCTGTTCAACACCATCTACGCGCTCGACGAGCTCGACCCCCTGCTGGTCGAGACGGCGCGCGCGTTCGGCACGGGCCGGGTGCGCGTGCTGTCCTCGGTGGCGCTGCCCAGCGCGTTGCCGTTCGTGCTGACCGGCATCCGGCTGGCCGCCACGACGAGCCTGGTCGTGGTGGTCAGCGTGGAGCTGCTGGAAGGCGGCTCCGGCGGCATCGGGCAGTTCATCGCGGACGCCCGCAGCGGCGGAGGGCGGATGGACATCGTCCTGGCCGGCACCGCGGTCGCGGGCGTGATCGGCTACCTGCTCAACGAAGGGCTGGAACGCGCCCAGCGCCGCTGGGTCGGCTGGAGCTCGGTCACCGGAGGTCGGTCGTGAGCCGATTCGTCCAGCGGTGGGCGGTGTTCGCGGGCCTCGTCGTGGTCTGGGAACTGCTCACCTGGTACGCCGACGACACGTTCTTCCCGCGCCCGACCGAGATCGCCGTGGCGGCGCAGGGCCTGTGGTTCTCCGGCCCGGCCGGCGACCTCTTCCTCACCGAGACGGTGTTCGAGCACGTGCTCCCGAGCATCGGTCGGCTGCTCACCGGCTGGGGCGTCGCGGCCGTCGTCGGCATCTCGCTCGGCGTGGCGCTCGGCCGTTCCGCGACGGCCGCCGAGTACGCCGGGCCGCTGCTGACGTTCATGCGCTCCATCCCGCCGCCCCTGCTGGTGCCGGTGTTCCTGCTCGTGTTCAGCATCGGCACCACCATGCAGCTCGCCACGATCATCTTCGGCGTGCTGTGGCCCATCCTGCTCAACAGCGTCGACGGCGCACGCTCCGTCGACGCCACGAAGTTCGAGACCTCGGCGGTGTTCCGCATCCCCAAGCCACAGTGGATCCTCGGTGTCGTGCTGCCCTCCGCGGCGCCGAAGATCTTCGCCGGGTTGCGGGTCTCCCTGTCGCTGTCGCTGGTGCTCATGGTCGTCTCCGAACTGGTCGGAACCGACAACGGGATCGGGTCGCAACTCCTCGTCGCACAGCGGGAGTTCGACTTCCCCGACATGTGGGCCGGGATCATCCTGCTGGGTGTCCTCGGCTACGCCCTCAACACCGTGCTCCTCGCCTTCGAGCGCAAAGCCCTTGCGTGGCAACCGAAGCAGGAGCGCACCCCCGCGACGGTGGAGGAAAAAGTATGACCGCGATGCTCGAAGTGGCCGACCTCGGCCACACCTACCAGGCGAAGGACGGCGCGCACACCGCGATCGCCGACCTGTCGTTCACCGTCGGCACCGGCGAGTTGGTCTGCGTGGTCGGTCCGTCCGGCTGCGGCAAGTCCACGCTGCTGCGCACCATCTCCGGCCTGATCCGCCCGACCCGCGGTGAGATCAGCCTGCACGGCAACGAGGTCCGCGGCGTGCCCGACGACCTGGCCGTGGTGTTCCAGGACTACAGCCGCTCGCTGTTCCCCTGGCTGACGGTGCAGAAGAACGTCGAGTTCCCGCTGCGCCGCTCGCTGCGCCGCGCCGAGCGCCGTGCCCGCGCGGCCGAGGCGTTGGAGTGGGTCGGCCTGTCGGCGGCCGGCCGCAAGTACCCGTGGCAGCTGTCGGGCGGCATGCAGCAGCGCGTCGCGATCGCCCGGGCGCTGGCGTACCGGCCCGCGTTGCTGCTGATGGACGAGCCGTTCGCGTCAGTGGACGCGCAGACCCGGTTCGAGCTGGAGGACCTGCTGCTGAAGGTGCGCACCGAGCAGGACACCACGGTGCTCGTGGTGACGCACGACATCGACGAGAGCGTCTACCTGGGAGACCGCATCCTGGTGCTCTCCACCTCGCCCGCGTCGGTGGTGGCGGACCTGAAGGTCGACCTGCCCGCCGAGCGCGACCAGATCACCACCCGCGAGTCCGAGGCGTTCGTCGCGCTGCGGGCCGAGGTGGCGCGGTTGCTCAACGTCGGCAAGACCTCCGAGCAGGTCCGGGCGCGGCGGTTGGCCAACGAGCAGCAGGCGGCGAAGTGGGCCGAGGCGGAGCGGGCGGAGGCCTCGCGGGCCGAGGCCGAGGAGCGCGCCACGACCTGATCGCGGTTGTCCGGCAAGGGAATCGCTCGACGGGCGATTCGCGGCTCGTCGGCCCTCTCGGGGCCGGTGCCGCGGGTCGCCCGTCGTTGTGTTCCGGGGTGGTGGGCGCGGTTTCGACGGAGGTCGTTCGCAACGATTCGACATCATTCCCGTCGGTGGGCCGGGCGCGGCCGCGCGAAATGATCAGCGCGCCGTCGTCACGTGCTTACCGCCCGTGGGGTCCGAAAGTTTTCGGGGGCGTCCCCTCGGGCTATTGCATCGGTTATTCGTATGGGTTCCGGCGGTCCTGGCGGCGATAGCGCGGTCCGCTCCGGTCGTCCATCGGGTGGAATCGGCGACGAATGCATCGGGCCGCCGCCGGGCCGGCGCCGCGCGGTGTCGCGGCCGGCGGAATCGGAATGTATTCGACTGCTCGGCCGGCCCTCGCCTTGTTCTCCGGGTCGAGCACCCCCGAATGCCCTGGCGGAGAACAAGGCGCCGGTAATCCAGTCTCATTGCGGGCCGATTCCCCGAAGTGCGGCCCGACTAATCGTGAGGTGTTCGTCTCAGGGCCCCACGTAGTTTTGGGCGAAATAGCCCGCCGACGACCCGGAGGCGATGAGGTGTTCGAGTCGGGCTTGACCCAACCGGCTCAGGAACGGTTCCGGCGACCGGTGGATCATGAACACCATCCACTGCGAGAACTCCTGCGCACGCCAGACGCGGCGCAGGCAGATCTCGGAGTAGCTCCGCAGGCCCGTCTCATCACCCGTTCGGTGGTAGCGCGCCAGGGCGTCGGCGAGCACCTCGGCGTCGTGCAACGCGAGGTTCATTCCCTTTGCCCCCACCGGGGTGATGATGTGGGCCGCGTCGCCCAGCAGGTACAGGTTGCCGTGGTTCATTGGTTCGACCACGTGGCTGCGCATGTCCAGGATGCGCTTCTCGACGATGCGCCCCTCGGTGAGCTTCCAGTCCGAGTCCCGAAGCGCCAACCGCTTGTGCAGCTCCGCCCACACCCGCTCGTCGGGCCAGTTGTCCACGGTGTCGTCCACCGGAACCTGGAGGTAGTAGCGCGAGACCGTAGAACTGCGGAGCATATGACCCGCGAATCCATCCGGGTGAAGCGCGTAAATCACCTTGTGGGTGGATGGCGGGGCCTCGGCCAGGATGCTCAGCCACTCGATGCCGTGCTGGTGGCTGAACTCCTGCACCGCGCCCGCCGGGATGCTGCGCCGCGTCACGCCGTGGAACCCGTCCGCGCCCGCGATGAACGAGCAGTCGAGCCGCTCCCGGCTGCCGTCGGCGTTGGTCCAGGTCAGAGCCGGTTCGGTGGACTCGATGTCGTGCAGTTCGACGTCCGTGACCGACCACCGCACGGCGCCGCCGCGCACGTCCACGTAGTGCCGCACGAGGTCCTGGACGACCTCCTGCTGCGGGTAGATGTAGTGCGTCTGGCCGTCGTACAGGGTGGCGTAGTCCACCTCGTGCGCCTGTCCGTTCACCCGGAATTCGCACGCGCCATGCCTGTCCGCCTCTTGGAGCAACCGGTCCGCGAGCCCGTGCTCGGTCAACATTTGCACCGCGCGGTGCTCCAGCACCCCGGCGCGCGGCCGGGTCTCGATGTGCTCGCGAGTGCCTTTTTCCAGCACCACGCAGGGGATTCCGGCTTCGCGGAGCAGGTTCCCCAAGGTCAATCCCGCGGGGCCCGCGCCGACGATGCCCACCGGGCGCCGGTTGCTCTGTACGGCCCATTCCGCGTCAAGATCGCTCACCGCATACCCCAACCTCTGGACAGCCTGTGCAAAGATGCTCACCGAAGGTAGTGGATCAGCCTTCGAGTGTCGGTCGACTGGGGTCTTGCCGATCCACTCGTGTCACTTTGAGTGGGCTCCGCAGTGCCTCGGTCGCCCGTGCATCCTGCCCCCGCAAAGTCGCCACTCCAACAGGAGATGCCCCCCATGACTCGAAGAGTCGGCCTCTCGGCTCGAAGGATCTTCGGCGTAGTGTCCGCAGTCGCGATGCTCGCCGTGGTCGCCGGTTGCGGTGCCCTCGGTGGTTCCGAGGCCAAGCCCACCGAAGCCGCCGCACCGGGCAAGGTCGAGAAGGCCACGATCACGGTCGGCCTGCTGAACATCCTCGACGTCGCGTCCGTCCACGTCGCGAAGAAGAAGGGTTACTTTGAGGAGGAGGGTCTGGAGGTCAAGGCCGAGATCATCCAGGGTGGCGCCATGGCCATCCCGGGCCTGATCAACGGCAGCCTCGACATCTCCTTCGGCAACTGGGTCTCGTTCTTCGCGGCCGAGGCGAAGGAGGCGGCCAAGGCCGTCGACGGCCTCAAGCTGGTCAGCGACGGGTACCAGGCCAAGCCGGAGATGTTCCTGATCCTCGCCAAGGCGGACTCCCCGATCAAGTCGCCGAAGGACCTCGAGGGCAAGACCATCGCGATCAACACGTTCAAGAACATCGCCGAGCTCACCGCGAAGGCCACGTTGGAAGCCAACGACGTGGACCCGTCCAAGGTGAACTTCAAGGAGCTGCCGTTCCCGGACATGGAAGCCGCGGTCCAGAACGGCGCGGTCGACGCGGCCTTCATGGTGGAGCCGTTCATCAGCCGCGCCCAGCGCGCGAGCGGCCAGATCACCGTGCTGGACGCGGCGTCCGGCCCCACGGCCGACATCCCGATCGCGGGCTACGCCACGACCGGCAAGTTCGTGAAGGAGAACCCGAACACCGTCGCCGCGTTCCAGCGCGCGATGGCGAAGGGCCAGCGCGACGCGGCGGACCGCCCCACGGTCGAGCCGCTGCTGGTGGAGTACGCCAAGGTCGACAAGGAAACCGCCAGCCTCGTGCACTTCGGCGAGTTCCCGACCACCCTGGACGCCACCCGCTTGCAGCGCGTCGCCGGGCTGATGCGAACCTACGGCTTGCTGGAGAAGGACTTCGACGTCAAGCCGATGTTGGTCGGCACGCCGGGTAGCTGAACCGACCGGGGGGAGCTCGTCGCCGGGCTCCCCCCGCGCGGTGTTTCCCGTTCGGGTCGAGGGCATGAAAAAACCATGAACGCCGGTTAGCGATCGTTTAGCGCGTCCCGCCCAGGTGCGCGCGACAATGGTTGATTTGCAAAGTACCGGCTACCTCGTCCGAACGGCGGTATGACTCGGCGGATTTTTCCACCAAGATCCACCGGGTTTGTAGGGATGTGTCGTTTCTCCGGGCTGGGGAGTGTGCTGACGGTGCGCGGTCACGACGACCACGCCTCCGGGAGAGATCCGGAGCGGAATCAACTCGATGCGGGTGTCGCTGGGAGCGGTCCACCCGACTCGGGTCCCAGCACAGGCGCCGTGCCCGCCGACCGGGGAGTCTCCCGGTGGCGTCTGCGGAACTGGCGCCTGCGCAGCAAGCTGGCCGTGGTGCTCCTGGTGCCCGCGCTGAGCACGCTGACGCTCGCCGGGCTGAGGTTGAACACCCAGCTGGACGACGTGGAGCTGTTCGGCCAGATCCAGCGTGAGCTCCAGCTGTCCGCCCAGGTGGCGGCGGTCTCCGACGCGCTGCAACTGGAACGCGACGCCGCGGTCTGGTTCGTGGCGGGCGGCCGGCAGGAGAACGGGCCCGAGTTCCAGACGCGCGCCAGCAAGGTCGACGCCGAGGTCGGCAGGCTGCGCGACGTCGCGGCCGCCACGACCGGTGTGGACGACGCGGTGCGCGAGTCGTTCCAGAAGTCGTTGCAGTCGCTGGACGGCCTCAACGCGCTGCGGAACACGGTGACCACCACCAAGTACCCCGACATCTCGGTGCACAGCGCCTACGGCCAGGTGCTGGCCGCGCTCGCACAGGTGCACCGCGCCACGGCGAGCAGCCTGAGCAACGAGACGATCACCCCGCTGGCCGGCGCCAACCTCGCGCTCTACACCGCGAAGGAGCAGCTGTCCCAGCAGAACTCGATCCTGCTGTCCACGGCCAAGCGCGGCGAGTTCGCGCCCGGCCAGGTCAACGCGCTGCGCTCGGCGCAGTCCCGACTGGACGCCGCGCTCACCGACTTCGCCAACACCGCGAGCCAGGAGAACCGCCAGCTGCTGTCGGACACCGTGTCCGGCGCGCCGGTGGACGGTCGCAACCGGTTGGTGCAGCTGGCGCTGGTGCAGCAGGAGGACACCGGCGAGGTGTCCATCTCCGACCGCGACGTCATGGCCGTCGGCGAGGAGACCGCCGGGCTGCTGCGCCAGGTGTCGCAGGACATCGAGCGGCAGGCCAACCAGGCGGCGATCGACGAGACCGAGGCGGCCCGCGCGTCCGCGTGGCGTGACGCGGCGCTGGTCGCCGTGGCGCTGGTGATCGCGTTCGCCCTCATGGCCTTCGTCGCCCGCTCGATGCTGACGCCGCTGCGCGTGCTGCGCCGAACCGCGTTGGACGTGGCCCGCAACCGCCTGCCCGACGCGATCCGCCGGATCCGGACGCACCGCGACCCGGCCCGTGCCGCGGAGGAGGCGCTCGTGCCGGTGCCGATCAACACCACCGAGGAGGTCGGCCAGGTGGCGCGGGCGTTCGACGCCGTGCAGCGCGAAGCCGTCCGCCTCGCGGTCGAGCAGGTGGCGCTGCGCGCGAACGTCAACGACATGTTCATCAACCTGTCCCGGCGCTCGCAGGCGCTGGTCGAGCGGCAGATCACCGTCATCGACCGGCTGGAGCAGGACGAGCAGGACCCCGACCAGCTGGCCAGCCTGTTCGAGCTGGACCACCTGGCCACCCAGATGCGCCGCAACAGCGAGAACCTGCTGGTGCTGTCCGGCACCACGGTCAACCGCCGGGTCACCCGGCCGGTGCCGATCTCCGAGGTGCTCGGCGCCGCGGTGTCCGAGGTGGAGAAGTACGCGCGGATCCAGATCGCGCCCGCGCCGGAGCTCAAGGTCCAGGGCCGCGTGGTCAACGACCTCGCGCACCTCATCGCCGAGCTGCTGGACAACGCGACCGCGTTCTCCAAGCCCACCACCAAGGTGACCGTGCGGGCGATCGAGACCCGGCGCGGCGAGGTGTCCATCCGCATCCACGACCGCGGTGTCGGCATGCAGGAGCAGGACGTCGTCGAGGCCAACACCAAGCTCGCCGACCCGCCCGAGGTCGACGTGTCGGTGGCCCGCGAGATGGGCCTGTACGTGGTCGGCCAGCTCGCCAAGCGGCACAACATCCGGGTCACGTTGAGCAACAACGACGACATAGAGGGTGGCGTCACGGCCCAGGTCGTGCTCCCCATGGACCTGCTGCACCGCGGCCCCGAGCCGTTGCAGCCCCGGCCCGTGCCCGCGGCGCTGCCGCAGCGCCAGGCCGTGCCGCAGCTGGAGGACAGCGGTGTCGGCGTGCTGGCCGGCGTGCCCAAGTGGACGCCGGAGATCGCGCCCGGCGGCTACGCGCCGCTGGACCTGCCGGCCACGACCGGGCCGCAGGTCGTGCACACGCACGAGGCGGAGCCCGGCGGGTACTTCGAGGTCGAGCAGACCTCGGCGTCGGACCTGTTCACCGCCACCGTGGCCGAGACCGTGCCGCCGCCCGGCGACGAGGTGCCGGACTACTCCTACCCGCCGTCGGCCGCGAGGCCCGCGCCGGTCGTGGTCGAGGAGGAGGACGACGCCTCCACCCAGCGGCTGCCGATATACGAGGACGTGCTGTCGCGCTGGTTCCAGGGCGGCGAGGCCGAGGGTGCCGTGCGCGGCGAGCTGGGCGAGCACCAGCCGTCCGCCGTGCCGCCGGAGACGGCGTCGGAGAAGACGATGTTCGCCGACCGGGCCGAGCTGATGGGCACCGACGGCGGCGACGGCGCCACCCGCCACCAGGGCACCGCGTCGGAGCAGACCGCCTACACCGACCGGTCCGACCTGATCACGCCACCGCCCGCGCCGAGCCGGACGACCCCGCCCGCGCCGCGCGGCGCCACCCCGGCCGGTCTGCCCAAGCGCGAGCCCGCGCCGTCGGCGATCCCGTCGTCCGGCGCGTCGACGCCCGGCTGGGGCGCGGCCGCGGACGACAGCTGGACCGTGGCGTCCAGCGCGCTCAAGGCCCCGGTGGACGACACCACCACCGCGGGTCTGCCCAAGCGCGTCCCCAAGGCGCGCCTGATGCCGGGCTCGCTGTCCGCGCCCGCGCCACGCGGTTCGGCGCCGACGACCCCGCCGTCCGGGGGCAACGGCTCCCCGTCGGCCGGTCTGGCGACGGCCGCGCCGCCGCGTCGGTCCGCCGACCGGTTGCGGCAGCGCTTCGCCACCTACCAGCGCGGCGTGCAACTCGGGCGCCAGGCGGGTGACGACGCCGGAATGCCGTGGGAAGGTTTGTCGTTCGGGAACGAGGACAACACCTCCGCCGAAGGCGGTGGTCGGACCGCTGCCGCCGGAGGCGGTAATCGGACCTCCGCCGCCAGGGGCGGCAATCAGACCAAGGAGCAGAAGTGACCACCGCAACCGAGGAACTCGACAACTTCAGTTGGCTGGTCGATGACTTCGTCGCCCGGGTCGCGGGCGTCGCGCACGCGATCGTGGTCTCCGCGGACGGCCTGTTGCTCGCGTCCTCGGAGCGGTTGCCGATCGACCGAGCCGAGCAGCTCGCGGCCGTCTCGTCGGGCTTGGTGAGCCTCAACCTCGGCGCGGCGCGCTGCTTCGAGGCGGGCGAGGTCAAGCAGACGGTGGTGGAGATGGAACGGGGCTACCTGTTCCTGATGTCCATCAGCGACGGTTCGTGCCTGGCCGTGCTGGCCGCGCCCAACTGCGACATCGGTCTCATCGGCTACGCGATGACCAGGCTGGTCGAGCGGGTCGGCGTCCAGCTCACCCCGGAGATCCGGTCGCAGCTGCACGTCGCCATGCGCGGCTAGGTCCCACCACCCGGCGAGGTCCTACTACTAGGGAAAGCAGAGCAACATGAGCGGTGGCGCTCCCGGACGGGCGGGGTCACCCGCGGCGAGCCTGACCGTCACGTCGACGAAGATCGTGGTGGCCGGCGGGTTCGGTGTCGGCAAGACGACCTTCGTCGGGTCGGTGTCGGAAATCGTGCCGCTGACCACCGAGGCCGTCATGACCGAGGCCAGCGTCGGCGTGGACGACCTGTCGGCCACGCCCAACAAGATGACCACCACGGTGGCCATGGACTTCGGCAGGGTGTCGCTGGACAGCGACCTGATCCTCTACCTGTTCGGCACACCCGGCCAGCACCGCTTCTGGTTCATGTGGGACGACCTGGTGCGCGGCGCGATCGGCGCGGTCGTGCTGGTCGACACCCGCCGGCTGTCGGACGCGTTCGCCTCGATCGACTTCTTCGAGGACCGCGAGCTGCCGTACGTGGTGGGCGTGAACTGCTTCGACGGCCTGCTGCACCACCGCATCGAGGACATCCGGGAGGCGCTGACGATCGACCAGTCGGTGCCGATCGTGCCCTGCGACGCGCGCAACCGGCAGTCGACCAAGCAGACGCTGATCACGCTGGTGCAGCACGCGATGCGCCAGCCGACGTTCGCCTAGCCGGCGTTCGGCTTGCCGAAGTCGAAATCCTGATCGGCGCAGGGGGCCGCGACCGGAAATTCGGTCGCGGCCCCCCGCCGTGCGGGCCACACTCGGGCGGATGACCGAGCAACCGGCGACCCCCGACGTGGCGGCCTACTACGACCTGGTCAACGAGTGGGGTCCGAGCGACGACTTCTACCTCGACCTGGTGATGTCCGCGGACGCCGTCCTGGACGTGGGCTGCGGCACCGGCATGTTGCTCCACGTGGCGCGCACGCGCGGGCACGCGGGCCGGCTGGTCGGCCTCGACCCCGACCCGGCGATGCTGGCCGTGGCCCGCCGGTCGACCGGCGTGGACCGGGTCGAGGGGCACCTCGGCGTCACCGCGTTCGACGGCGAGTTCGACCTGGTCGTGATGACCGGGCACGTGTTCCAGATCTTCCTCACCGACGACGAAGTGCGGGAGCAGTTCACCGCGATCGGCAAGGCGCTCGGGCCGGGCGGCCGGTTCGCGTTCGAGACCCGCAACCCCGGCGCGCGGGCGTGGGAGCGGTGGTCGCCCGAGCACGGCGTGGACATCGTCGGCGAGAACGGCGAGCACGTGCGCGTCGAGCACCACGTGGCGAGCGTCGAGAACGGCCTGGTGCGGTTCAACGAGACGCACAGCAGCCCCGACTGGCCCGAGCCGGTGGTCGACTGGGCGACGCTGCGGTTCACCGAGGCCGACCACCTCGACGCGCTGCTGCGGGAGACCGGGTTCGAGGTGGCCGAGCGCTACGGCTTCTGGGACCGGACCCCGCTCACCGCCACCAGCCGCGAGATCATCACGATCGCTCGACCAGGTCGGCGCCCGGCAGCGGGCAGTCGCTGACGATCAGCGCGCCGGTCGCCCGCACGAGCGGCAGCACGGCGGCCAACGCGTTGCGCGCCAACGCCTCCCCGGGCGGCACGGCCGGTTCCACGCCGTACAGCCCGTGACGCTCCACAGTGGACAGCTCCGGCAGGGCGAACGTGACGTCGTGCAGCAGGCGGCGGACGCCCATGTCACCCAACGCGATCAGGTTGTCGTCGACCGCCTCCCCGTCCTCGGCCAGGCCCGGTGCGGACGAGCACCGCGCGGACAGGCTCAGCCACAGCATGTCCGGCGGCAGGCCGGAGGAGCGCAGCGCCTCGGCGACCAGCGCGGTCAGGTCCGGGTCGCGCGACTGGTCCGGTGAGAGCCGCACCAGCACCGGCAGCCCCTCCGCCGCCGCGAAGGCGCACGCCTCGTCCAGCACCCACTCGGCCAGCCGGCCGCCGAGCCCCAGCTCGTCGGCGAACCGCAGGCACTCCCGGTGCGACACCGGTCCGTACCCCGCCTCGTGCCACCGCAGCCGGACCGCCACCGCGACCGGCTCGCCGCGGCGGTCCACCGGCACGTAGTCCAGTGCGATCCCGCCGTTGCGCAACGCGCTCGGCATGGTGGCGAGCAGCGACAACCTGGTGCGGTCGCGGGCGTCCCGCCCGGCGTCGTAGATGCCCCACTGGCCCTTGCCGCCGCTCTCCGCGCGGCGCAGCGTGCTGTGCGCCTGGCGCAGCAGCCCCATCGCGTCCGACCCGCGCGCCGACGTGCGCACGAAACCCATGCCCGCCGACACGCCGACGCCGTGCCCGGCCAGCCGCACCGGCTCGGCCAGCGCGGCCTCGATCGCCTCGGCCAGCGCGGAGATGCCCGGCGTGGTCGGGGAGTCCTCGATCAGCACCACGAACTCGTCGCCGCCGATGCGCGCCACCGTGGCGCGCTCGCCGGCCACCACCTCGGTCAGCCGCCGTGCCACCACCTTGAGCAGCTCGTCGCCCGCCTCGTAGCCGAGGCCGTCGTTGACGATGGCGACGCCGTCCACGTCCAGGTAGATCAACGTGATCGAGCCGGGTCGGCTCAGCACCTGCTCCAGCTTCGGCAGGAAGCTCTGCCGGTTCGGCAGGCCGGTCAGCACGTCGTGCAGGGCCTGGTGGCGCAGGTAGTCGTGCAGCACCCGTTGCTCGGTGGTGTCCTCGACCACGGCGACGTGCCAGCGGGGCCGCCGGTCGGCGTCGCGGACCACGGACAGCGCCACGTCCGTCCACACGGGATCGCCCGAAGGGTCGGTGAACTCCCGCCGCACCCGCACCTCGTCCGGGCAGGACGGCGTCGAGGTGAACGGTGCGTCGGCGACCAGGGCCGTGAGGTCCGCGGGCGACAGCATCGCCTCCAGCGCCGGGTTGGCGCCGACCAGCGCGCCACGCGCGTCGAAGATCGCGATGCCCGCCGTGGACCCGACGAAGACCTGCCGGAACAGCTCCGGCAGCGCCCACGCCTCGATCGCCGCAGGAGCGCTTTCCTCGGCGTGGGTGACGCGGACGGGCTCGGTCATGTGTGGTGTGCGGCGGTGGGGGGAGAGCAGTCGCCTGCATCTTCCGGACCAGTGGCCACCGCCGTCAAGGTCTACCCGATCGGGTTACACGAGCACCCAGTCGGTCAGCACGGTCGTGCCGCCCACCTCGCAGCGGAACCGGACCGGACCCGACGGCGGCGGGCCGAGCAGGAACATGCCCAGCTCGTCCAGCTCCGCCTCCTCCACCGGCCCGGCCGCGGTCACCAGCGCGACCCGACCCGGCCCTGCGGGCAGCACCTGGCCCGCGACACCGGCCTCGGTGACCTCGACCTGCACGGACACGCCCTCGGCGTCGAACACGAGCTGCCGCGCCGTGTGCGCCGCCCGCGCCCGCACCGCCAGCTCCGCGTCCAGCACGGAGTCGTAGCTGGTCAGGGCCAGCAACTCGGCGTCGATCGTGCGCCACGTGTACGCCGCACGCGCCGCCTGGAGGATGTGCTCGGGCACGTCGCGCTCCTCGGCGAGCGCCGCGCTCAGCTCCCGCAGGAGCACCTCATCGCTTTCCCACCCCGGATCGCCTCTCAACACCGACCACACCTCCTTCGCCCACCGGCCGCGGATCGACCAGCCTTAGCACCGCGGGAGTCTTGCGCAACTTGTCCAGGCACCTGATCCGGGTGGGCCCGATGCTGCCCACCGGGATGGCCAACTGCTCGCTGACCGCCGCGTAGCTCGGCGGCGGGTCGGCCATGAGCTTGGCCAGCAACGTCCGGCACTGCTCGGACAACATCCGGAAGCCCTCGCGCAACGCCTGCCGCCGCTGCGCGGCCTCCATCTCCTCGTCCAGGTCCGCCACCGCGTCGTCCGGGCTCACCGGCTCGTCCTCGGACTGCGGGTCGAACGGTTGGGTGCGCTGCTGCATCCGCAGCATCCGCAGGCACTCGTTGCGGGTGGTCGTGGCGATCCAACCGGGCAGCGCGTCCGCGTCGCGGAGCCTGCGCAGCTGCTCCACCAGCCGCAGCCAGACCGTCTGGTTGACGTCCGCGACGTCCGCCGGCCGCAACCGGTGCCGGTGCACCACCGCCAGCACCAGCGGCGTGTAGCGCTCCACGATCTCGTGCCACGCGCGCTGATCGCCCTCCGCCGCCGCGCTCACGAGCTCGGCGTTCGGGGATGCAGGGGTCACGTCCCCTCCTCTTGTCCAGGGGATGCTGCGCCTCCGCCCCGGTCTGCGCCGACGCGGACCCCAGCCGGGTCACGGACTTCGGATTCTTCGCTGCCACACACTACGGAGCGCCGACACACCCCTCAGATACAGAGTCTGATTGCCGCTGCTCCGCAGGCGGCGGGCTCGGTCGCCTGGAAGTCGATCGACGCGACCTCGCGGGTGGTGTCGGTGGTTACTCGATCAGGACGCCGTAGCCGGGGAAGAAGTGCGGTTGGCCGACCAGCAGGTGGTCGCGGGCTTGGGTGGCGGTCAGGTGGCGTTCGGTCATGGTGGCGGCGATCCGGCCGGCCACGTGGGGCGCGGCGAACGAGGTGCCCAGCCAGTAGGCGAACCGGTCGTAGACGTCCACCTCCAGGCCGGCCAGCTGCCACCGGCCCTTGAGGAAGGTGCTGGTCCGGTTGCCGACCGCGCACGCGTCGACCCAGTGCCCGTGGTTGGAGTAGCACGCGGGGGACCGGCTGCCGTCGCGCTCCTCGGCGACCGCGGCCACCGCGACCACGCGGGGCAGGGCGGCGGGCCAGCTGGGCCGGTTCGTGCCCTGGTTGCCCGCGGACGCGACGACCACCACCTCGCGGGGCAGCGCGTCGACCGCCCGGCGGACCGGCTCGGACGCCACGTCGTCCTGGGTGAAGCAGCCCATCGAGATGTTGACGATCTGCACCTTCTCGTCGAACGACGACAGCGCCCGGACGAAGTCCTCCTCGGTGCCGAGCCCGGTCGGTTCCAGCGCCTTCTCCGGGTCGACCCGGACGCCGGGAGCGGCCTGCCGGATCACGCCGGCGACGAACGTCCCGTGCCCGCCCTCCAGGGCGAACACGTCCTCGTGCGTGTAGGCCACGTCCACCTCGTTGGCCTTGGGCGTGAACGCGCCGCCCAACCACAGCGGGTGGTCGGTCGCGGCGGCGGCGGAGATGCCCGTGTCCACGACGCCCACGACGACGTCCTTGCCGAGGTCGGTGGTGCTCGGGTCCGGGTCCGCCAGCGGTGAGCCCACGCGTGGCGGCTGGCCCGGGTTGCCGTGCATGTTGCCGCCGTGGCCGACCAGCACGTGGTGCGGCTGCACGTACGGGGTGCGCTCGCCCGGCCACTGCTCCGGGTCGCGCAGCAGGCGCACGATCCCCGGGATGTCGTCGGAATTGCGGGACAGGACCAGCCGGTTCATTCCGGCGAAATCCCGGCCGCGGTCGTTGCCGATGTTGTTCTGCACGAGTTTGCGGCTGACCCGGTCGAGGTCCTCGGGAATGGTCAGCAGCTCACCGGCGACGAAGAGGAATTCCCGGCCCCGTTCGGCGTACAGGCGGTAGCTCTTGTGCCGGCGGATGGCCTGTTGGAAGGCCTCTTGGTAGAGCT
The DNA here is from genome assembly GCF_054781895.1 of Saccharothrix stipae. Classification (NCBI taxonomy): domain Bacteria; kingdom Bacillati; phylum Actinomycetota; class Actinomycetes; order Pseudonocardiales; family Pseudonocardiaceae; genus Saccharothrix; species Saccharothrix stipae. The sequence continues at coordinate 40,497 of NZ_BAAGTN010000031.1, forward strand.
CGGAGCGATTCGATGGTTCGGACACCGAGGCCTCACAGCAGCGTCGACGGGTGCTGGGCGTTTGCAAGCTACCACAGTGGTCCTGGGCATAAGGTGGGCTCGTGGCAGGGGTTTCCGCCGCCGCAGCGCTGGAAGCCCGGCAACGGGATCCGCGCGCGGCGATCGAGATGGGTCGGTCCGCGCTGCGGGCGGCGCGGGCGTCGGGGGACGACGAAGAGGCGTCCACCGCCGAACGCGCGATCGGTCTCGCGTGGCGGGAGCTGCACGACTTCGACGCGGCGCTGCGCCACTTGCGGCGGTCCGTGCGGATCGCCGAACGGGCGGGTTCGACGCGATCGGCGGCGTTGGCCCGGATGAGCCTCGCGTTCGTGCTCTCGAACACCGGGCGGCACGCGCAGGCGTTGCGCGCGATCAACGCGGCGCTGCCGCACCTGCGCGGCGTCGACGCGGGCAGCGGGCGGATGCAGCGGGGGCTGGTGCTGCACTACCTGTGCCGGTACGACGAGGCGTTGCGCGAGTACAACGGCGCGATCGAGGTGGTCCGCCGGTTCGGCGAGCGGCTGGTGGAGGCCCGGGCGCTGAACAACCGGGGGCTGCTGCGCGCCTACACCGGCGGCCTGCGCGCGGCGGACGAGGACTTCGACCGCGCGGCCCTGCTCTACCGGGACCTGGACCAGGGGCTGGCCGTGGCCGACGTGCGCTGGAACGCGGGGATCTCCGCGTCACGCGCGGGCGACGTGCCGCGGGCGTTGACGATGTTCGCCGAGGCGGAGCGCGAGTACCGGCGGCTGGAGGTGCCGCGGCCCGCGCTGCTGATCAACCGGCTGGAGCTGCTGGTGTCCGTGCCGCTGCTGGAGGAGGCGCGGGCGGCGGCCGACCGGGCGCTGGAGGAGCTGGGCGGCGACCTGGTGCTGGCCCGCTCGGAGGCGTTGTTCTACCGGGCCCGGATCGCCCTGCTGGAGGGCGACCTGGAGCGGGCCGTGGAGATGGCGGTCGCCGCGCGCAGGGGTTTCCGCCGGGAGAAGCGCGAGGTGTGGGCCGAGGGCGCGCGGCACGTGGAGCTGCGCGCCGCGTACCTGAGCGGGCAGCGGACCAGGGCGCTGGTGACGGCGTTGACCAGGGTGGCGTCCCGGCTGGAGGCGCTCGGCCAGCGGATGGCGGGCCTGGAGGCGCGGGTCGACGCGGCCCTGGTCGCCCGCGACCTCGGCGACCGCTCGCGCGCGGTGGCGGAGCTGACCACGGCGGGCGCGGCCCGGCTGGGCGGCCCGGCGGCGCACCGCGTGCGGGGCTGGTACGCCGAGGCGTTGCGACGCGACCTGCTCGGCAACGCCCGCGGCGCGCAGATCGCGTTGCGGCGGGGGTTGGCGCTGCTGGACGAGTACCGGGTGTCGCTGGGCGCCACCGAGCTGCGGGCGTTGAGCGGCGCGCAAGGCGCGGCGCTGGCGTCGGAAGGCCTGCGCACGGCGGTCGCGGGCGGCCGGGCGGGACGGGTGCTGAGCTGGGCGGAGGCGTGGCGGGCCGGGGCGCTGCGGATGACGCCGGCCCGGCCGCCGGAGGACTCCGGGCTGGCCGACGCGCTGGCGGAGCTGCGCGCGGTGACGGCCGACCTGGAGGCCGCGTCCACCGCGGGCCGACCGGTGGCGGCGTTGCGGCAGCGGCAGGTGCGCGGCGAGCAGCGCGTGCGCGAGCTGACCCGTCAGACCGGTGGTGGCGGGGCGGTGTTCAAGCCGCCGGAGGTGGGGGAGCTGGCGCGGGCGCTGGGCGCGTCGGCGCTGGTGGAGTACATCGACCACGAGGGCGCGTTGCTGGCCGTGGTGGTGGCGGGAGGTCGGGCGTCGCTGCACCGGCTCGGCCCGCTCGACGGCGCGCTGCGCGAGCTGCGGCTGCTGCGGTTCGCCCTGCACCGGCTGGTGACGCTGCCCGAGCACGTCGACCGGACGGCGGTGCGCGCCGGCGCGGAGCACGCGGCGCGGTTGCTGCAGAACAGGCTGCTGGAGCCGTTGCGGCGGCGGATCGACGGCCGGGCGCTGGTGCTCGCGCCCACCGGGCGGCTCGGCGGCCTGCCGTGGTCGGCGCTGCCCGCGTGCCGCGGCCGTGCGGTGACCGTGGTGCCGTCGGCGACGGTGTGGCTGCGTGCGGCGACGTCCACCCTGGTCTCACACGATCGGGCGGTCTTGGCGGCGGGTCCGCGGTTGCCGGCCGCTCCGACGGAGATCGCGGCGATCTCGTCGCTGGGCTCGGTGTCGGCCGCGGTGCTGGTCGGCGCCGCGGCGACGGTGGACGCGGTGGCGTCCGCGATGGACGGCGCGCCACTGGCCCACGTGGCCGCGCACGGCTCGTTCCGCGCGGACAACCCGCTGTTCTCCGCCCTGGAACTGGCCGACGGGCCGCTGACCGTCTACGACCTGGAGCGGTTGCGCACACCACCCGCGCTGGTCGTGCTGTCGGCGTGCGACTCGGGCCTGTCGGCGGTGCGGCCGGGCGACGAGGTGATGGGGTTCACCGCGGCGCTGCTCGGGCTGGGCACCCGGACGCTGGTCGCGCCGGTCGTGCCGGTGCCCGCCGAGGTGACCACACCGCTGATGGTCGACCTGCACCGCCGGCTCGGCGCGGGGCAGTCGCCCGCGGTGGCGCTGGCGGGCGCGCAGGAGGCGCACCGCGACCACGGCGACGCCGCGTTCGCCGCGAGCACCGGGTTCCTGTGCTTCGGGGCGTGAGCGGACCCGGACCGCTCCTTCCCGATCAACCGGGGGTTCGTGCGGACGCCGCCGCACCAGTAGGTTGACCGGCGTGGACGAGAGCGCGGACCCGCGGGACATGTTGGCGGTGGCGGTCGCCGAAGCCCGGGCCGGGCTCGCCGAGGGCGGCATCCCGATCGGCGCGGCGCTGTTCACCGCCGACGGCACGCTCCTCGGCCGCGGCCACAACCGGCGGGTGCAGGACGACGACCCCTCCACCCACGCCGAGACCGCCGCGTTCCGCAACGCGGGCCGCCGGGCGAGCTACCGCGGCACCGTCATGGTCACCACGTTGTCACCCTGCTGGTATTGCAGCGGACTCGTTCGCCAGTTCGGGATACCCCACGTGGTGGTCGGTGAGGCGAGAACGTTCCAGGGCGGTCACGAATGGCTCGCCGAACACGGTGTCGAAATCACCCTGCTGGACGATCCCACCTGCGTTCGGATGATGACCGACTTCATCGCCGCCAAGCCGGAACTGTGGTTCGAGGACATCGGCGAGGATTGACCTCGGAGAGGATTAACGCGCCGCACCGCAAGCGGACACAATTCCGACACGGGCCGACGCCACCATCAGCGGGCATGGAACCGTGGCACGTCGACGAACCCCTGGATTCCCTGGTGCTGGACGAGGGCGCGGTGGCGGTGGAGGTACCCGCCAGCTGGGGCGCCGAGGTCAGCACCCAGCTCATCTCCGCCGGACCGCTCGGCCCGATCCTCGCCATCCCCGGCCGCCGGCTGCGCTGGCTGTTCCTGGCCAGACCCGACCCCGAGACCGAGCCGCGCCACGTGCCGCCACCCGACGTCCGCTACTGGCACGGCCCGCGCCGCATCCCGGCGACCGCGTCGCGGTGGGTGGTGCCCCCGGCGGGCGCACTGCCCCCGTTGGGGGCGGTGCGCTGCGCCATCAGGACGGTCCGGCGGTCCCTGTAGTCCGATAGGACGAGGTCCCGGCGGGACGGGTATCAGAAGCGGCTCAACGCCTCTTCCACGGAACCGACGACGGTGAACACCGAGCTCAGCCCCGTCGCCTCGATCGGCCGCTGGGTCGCCCGGCTGGTCGCGACCAGCACCAGCGGGATGCCGAGGCCACCCGCCCGCTGACTGCCGACGACCAGCGACTCCAACCCGGCCGAGCCGAGGAAGCGCACCCCGCCGAGGTCCACCACCACACCCCGCACGTTCTCGACCAGGTGCTCCTTGAGCGGCCTGGTCAACTCGTCCGCGCTGCTCGTGTCCAACTCGCCCGACACGTGCAGCACCACCACGCCGTCCGAGGGTCTTTCGACCCGCACGGAAGCGAGCGTCGCCGCGGGTTCTGGCACGCCGGTACTCCTTTCACTCATCGACGCCGGCGCGGCGTCGAAACCTCACGGTAGACCTCACTCGGCACCTTCGACCGTTTCGGCCAAGACGAGATCGACCAGCTCGCGGGCGTCGGGTGACGCCCCGAACGCCCGGCGCTGGCGCGCCGCGCCGCTGCCGTGCGTGCCGAGCCAGGCCAAGTGATCCTCCACAGTGGACAGCGCGGAGGCGTCGGCGAGGGCGTCCGCGCACCAGGACACCAGTTCGGCGGCGCGATCGCGGGCCGGCACGAGGTTGCCCGTGCGCGGGTCGACGGCCAAGCCGTCCACGCCGTCGCGCGCGGCCCGCCAATAAGCGGCGCGCAGCAGCACGTCGTCCACCCGTTCGGCGTCGGCCGACTCGGCGGCCGTGCGGGCGAACGCCCGGATGACCTCGGCGATGACGACCGCCTCGCGCGCCGTCATCGGGATGTCCGACACCCGCACCTCGACGGTCGGGTGCTGCTCGGACGGCCGCACGTCCCAGTAGACCATCCCGCGGTCGAGCAGCACCTCCGTCGACTCCAGGGCGCGCACCGTCCGGGCGTACTCGTCGGCCGACGCGAAGTGCGGCGGCGGGCCGCTGATCGGCCACCGCGACCACACGATCGAGCGCCAACTGGCGTAGCCGGTGTCCTCGGCCTGCTCGATCGGGGAGTTCGCGCTCAACGCCAGCAGCGTCGGCAGCCACGGCCGCAGGGCGTTCGAGACGCGGATCGCGACTTCGTTGTCCGGCACGCCCACGTGGACGTGCATGCCGCACACACCCTGACCGCCGACGATCGCGCGGTGGGTGCGTTCCATCATCCGGTAGCGGCGGTCGTCGGTGCCCGGCGGCGGCCCCAGCGTGCCGACCGGTGGGATCGCCGAGGCCAGCAGCCGGCAGCCCGCCGCGTGCGCGGCCTTGGCCAGGTGGAGGCGGCCGGCGAGCACCTGCTCGGCCAGCTCCTCGGCGGTCGAGCACACCGGGGTGGCGACCTCGATCTGGAACGGCGTGAGCTCCCGTTGCACGTCATGGCCGGCTCCGGCGTGCTGCGCGACCGCGTCGGCGAGCGGCACGGGTCGGCGCGATTCGGGGTCGACGAGGAGGAACTCCTGTTCGACTCCCACGGTCCACGGCTCGGTCATGCCGGTCCCATACCCACTGGCCGGGAGGTTTAACCACGGTGTTGCGCTCGTGCGCCGGACGGTGTTCGCGGTGGCGTCGAGGCGGTGTTCCCGGCGGTGTTCCAGGTGGTGTTTCAGGCAGGCCCGGCAGGGAACCTGCCCGCTGTGAGACTGCGCCGCAGCGATCCGTCCACCCCCGGCTGGTGCCGCCGCGCCCGCGGCCGCGGGTTCAGCTACCACGACGCCGACGGCGCACCGCTCGACCCCGGGTCGGTGGCGCGGATCAAGTCCCTCGTCATCCCGCCCGCGTGGCGCGACGTGTGGGTGTGCCCGCACCCGAACGGCCACATCCAGGCGGTCGGCACGGACGCGGCCGGGCGCCGCCAGTACCTGTACCACGAGCGGTGGCGGCAGGACCGGGACGAGGAGAAGCACGAACGGGTGCTGGCGCTCGCGCCCCTGCTGCCGGGGTTCCGGGCCGAGGTGGCGCGGGAGCTCGGCGGGCGGGGGCGGTCGCGGGAGCGGGTGCTCGCGGTGGCGTTGTCGGTGTTGGAGCGGGGCGTGTTCCGGGTCGGGGGCGAGACGTACGCGGCGGACAACGGCACGCACGGCGTGGCCACGCTGCTGTGCTCGCACGTGACCGTGCGTCGGTCCACTGTGGACTTCCGCTACCCGGCCAAGGGTGGGATCGAGTTCGTCACCGCGGTGTCCGACGAGTCGCTGGCGCGGGCGGTGCGGGGGTTGCTGCGGGGGCGGGCCGGCGACGAGCGGCTGCTGGTCGACGCGCGGGGGTGCGTGGTCGGGTCGGATGACGTGAACGAGCGGTTCAAGGAGTTGGTGGGGTCGGAGTTCTCGGTGAAGGACCTGCGGACGTGGCACGCGACGGTGCTGGCGGCGGCGGCGTTCGCGCGGGAGGGGCGGCCGGAGTCGCAGCGCGGGCGCAAGCGGGTGGAGGCGGCGGTGATGCGCGAGGTCTCCGAGCACCTGGGCAACACGCCGGCGGTGGCCCGCAAGTCCTACGTCGACCCGCGGGTCGTCGAGCTGTTCCACCGGGGGACGGTGATCAAGCCGAAGTCGGCCGATCGTGAGACGGTGGAGCGCGCCGTGCTGCGGATGCTGCGGAAGTGAGCCCTTTTCATTTCCACATTTCCCCAGCCCAGCGGGTCGTGAGGTCACACAATCGGGTGATCATCGGCCGAAAATGTACGGAAACACTGTTCCCGATCCTCGGTTAAAACGAAGAGGAGCCCCCGACAATCACCAGCCTCACACCCACCGGCCACAACCACCCACCGCCACCCGCTCCGACCACCCCGCCACTTGCCACAACCACCCCGCCGCCACAACCACCCCGCCGCTCCCACCCGGATCACCGCAGCACGCGGGGAACCCGGATCACGCGGGAGATCACGCGGGAACCGCCTCACCCGACCTCCGCCGGACCCGGCAATCCGCCGAACCCGGCCGACCCGGGTCACGCCCACCCGGATCGCCGCGCGGGGTCGCCCGCACTCGAAGCATGCCTACCCGGAGCGACCGCACCTGGATCGCCCGTGCCGGATCACGCGTGAAGCAACGCCCCGACGTCCTCGTGCAGCCGGACCGCCCCGCCGACGAGCGCGATCTCGGCCCCGCACTCGACCGCGCGCAACGGCAGGACCTCGTCGGCCCGCCGGCCGTCGAACTCGCGCGATCCGACCAGCGTGTCGGTGAGCAGCAGGGTGTCGACCCGGCCGTCCGCCAGCGCCTGCCCGACCGCCTCCAGCCCGTGCACCGCCTGCCCGGTCAGCCGCGCGGACTCGTCGCGGAACCGTTCGACCACCGCCCGGCGGGCGTCCTGATTCGCTCGCCCGGCCAGGTGCAACACCGCCCGGTCGGGTGAGCCCTCCACCTCGACCACCAGGTGGTGGTAGCGGGTCGGCAAGGCGACGCGCAGTGATCGCCGTCCGGCCAACGGGCCGGCCAGCACCAGCAGCGGTGCGTCCAGGCGGTCGACCAGCGCGGTCGTCTCCTCGGCGACGTCGGCCAGCTCGGCCGCGTCCAGGCGCCGTCCCGGGCGCCGCGCGCCCACGGTCGCCACGGCCACCGGTCGCCCGGTCGAGTCCACGCCGCGCAGGTCCGCGCCGTGTTCACCGACCTGCACGACCACGTGCGGCAGGAGGGGTTCCGACAGGTCGACCAGCGGCAGGATGTAGGGCAGCGGCCCGAAGCGGGCGGTGTAGCCGGAAGGTGGGACTGGCACGTACTGGTCCACCAGAACCCGTCCGCCGCCCACCACCAGGCCGCGCCCGGCGAGGCCGCGGGGTGTCACCCCGGACATGATCGCGTTGTGCGCCAATGCCACGAGGTACGGGTCGGCGGCCATGGCCTGGAGCTGGTCGCGCATCGCCCGCCACCGCAGGTCCACGTGATCGCCGACGTCGAGGAACACGGAGATGAACGGTCCTTCGACATCGGCCAGATTCGCCAAGCTCGCCGTGTGCATTGATCGGTCCTCCCCATTCGGGTCATACGGGTGGTACCCGAAAGGGGGGTGGTGCAACCGCCTTCGACGCTTCGGTCGCAAGCGGTTGCGGCGGTAAGCGGTTGCGGTGGCAAGCGGTTTCGGTAGAATCGGAATCGCGAAGTGCACCCGAAAGTGTGGCGGCGGGGTCAGTCGAGCAGCGGGGGTCAGTTCGAGCGGGCGGTGCGGCGGGCTCGTTGTTCGCACCACGCGCAGCTCTCGGCGACGGCCACGGACGCGAAGCCGATCAGCAGGTGCACCGCGTTCCCCACGATCCCGGCGTCCATCGCCCCGCCCGGCTCGCCCACGCCGAACGCGAACACGACCAGGAACACCACGCCCATCAACGTGCCGACCAACCGGGCCACCCGGGTCCGCAGCGCCGCCGCCCCGATCACCGCACCGGTCACCACGTGCAGCACCGCCAGCGGCGATTCGGCGCGCAAGAAGTCGGCCGCACCCCACACCACGAGCACCCCACCCAACACCAGGGCGGTCCGCTGCGGCCACGCGAGCCTCGCCAGGCTTGTCACCACTGCGACCACCCCTTTCACCCCGCCGGCTGACCAGTGGTCACCGGGCGCACCCGTCGAGTCCGAGCGCTACTCATCATCGAGCAGCGACCGCAACCGGGCCAGCGATCGGCTCAGAAGCCGCGAGACGTGCATCTGCGACACGCCGACCGAGTCCGCGATCTGGCTCTGCGTCATGCCCCGGAAGAACCGCAGCACGACGATCCGCCGCTCCCTCTTGGGTAGCCCGCGCAGCATCGGATCCAACGCGTGTTGCAGCTCGACCACCTCCAGCGCCGGATCGTCGCTGATCAGGCGGTCGGCGTGGTTCAGCTCCTCGCTGATCGACTGCTCGTCCAACGACAGCAGGTGGTACGCCGAGGTCGCGTGCAGCCCCTCGTAGACCTCGTCCACCCCGATGCCGAGGTGCCGGGCCACCTCGCTGGGCGTCGGCGTGCGCCCGGTGTGCCTGGACAGCTCGACCCGCGCGGTGTCGATGGCCACGCACAGCTCCTTCAACCGCCGCGGCACGCGCACCGCCCACCCCTGGTCGCGCAGGTACCGCCGCACCTCGCCGGTGATCGTGGGCACGGCGAACGCCAGGAAGTCGATCCCGCGCGACACGTCGAACCGGTCGACGGCGTTGATCAACCCGACCGCCGCCACCTGGCGCAGGTCTTCGACGGACTCGCCGCGCTCGGCGAACCGGTCGGCGATGTGCCTGGCCATCGGCAGGTGCTCGGTGACCAGCCGGTCCCGCAGCCGCTGGTAGTGCTCGCCGTCCCGCTCGGCCTCCGCCAGCGCGTGGAACAGCGGTTGGTAGTCCACGGCGCTCATGTCCGACACCTCACGCCCGACACCTCCGCCCGCCACACCATCCCCGCCACCTCATGCCGGAAACCTCATGCCCGAAACCTCATGCGCGACACCTCAGCTCGACCCGCAACCGGCCCTCCCCGTCAACCCAGGTGGCCACCGCGTCGGTCACGGAGCTGACAACCCGCCAGTACAACGAGTCATGATCGGGGACGGTGACGGCCGATGACCGGACCTCCGCCTGGAAGCGCACGGAATCACCTTCCCGGGCGAACCGGCACAGCAGGACGGCCGAGGGGTTGAGGGTCCGGGCGATCAACGCGCTGCACGCCTCGTCGACGGCGATGACCAGGTCGATGGCCAGTTCCGGGGTGGATCGGGCGATGGCCCCCGCCACCGCGCGAACCGTTGAAAGGTGGGCCGGCCTCGCCGCCACCCTGAGCTCCACCTCCGAGCCATCCATGTGCGGCGACCGCTCCTTCACACCCTCGTCGTAGTCGCCGGGGGCATACCCGCGCACCCCGCCCGCTACACCAGTCCACACAGGACTGAGCAACAGAATCGTGAAAGCCGAACATGCCGTGGGCTGGTTCATCACGGTTTGCGAACGGTGGTAGGTAACCCTGTGATCGGAGTCATACTGATCGCCTCCCCGACATCCCCGGAGGCGCCTGGTGCTCGAGGCGAACAACCTTGAGGTGGTCTACGACGACGTGATGCTGGTGCTGCGCGGCGTGAGCCTGAGGGTTCCGGAGGGGCGGATCGTCGCCCTGCTCGGCGCGAACGGAGCGGGCAAGACGACGCTGCTGCGAGCGCTTTCCGGTCTGCTCGACGTGCACGACGGGAAGGTCACCCGCGGCCGGATCACCCTGGACGGCGAACCGATCCACCGCTCGTCGCCGACGCGCATCGCGACGCTCGGCGTGAAGCAGGCGCTGGAGGGCAGGCGCATCCTGGCCGAGCTCTCGGTCGAGGAGAACCTGCGCATCGGCGGGCACAGCAGGCCGCGCGGCATCAAGCAGAACCTGGAACGGATGTACGAGTTGTTCCCCAGGCTGCGGGAACGGCGGCGGCAGAGCGCCGGCTACCTGTCCGGCGGCGAGCAGCAGATGCTGTCCATCGGCCGGGCGCTGATGTCCGAGCCGCGCTACCTGCTGCTGGACGAGCCGAGCCTGGGCCTGGCGCCGCTCATGGTGCAGCAGATCCGCGACCTCATCGTGAAGATCAACGAAGCGGGCACGACCGTGCTGCTGGTCGAGCAGAACGCGACCATGGCGCTGTCCATCGCCGATCACGGCTACGTGCTGGAGACCGGCAAGGTCGTGATGGACAAGCCGGCCGCCGCGCTGCTGGCCGACGAGGACGTGCGCGAGTTCTACCTGGGCCTGCGCGGTGAGGCCACCGCGCAGTCGTTCCGCGACGTGAAGCACTACAAGCGGCGGAAGCGGTGGTTGTCGTGAGCCTCCCCGACGAGGTGCCCGAAGCGATGGGCAACGTGCTGGAAGTGCGTGACGTGACGCTGTCGTTCGACGGTGTCACCGCGGTGGACGGCGTGTCCTTCCACGTGGCCGCGGGCGAGCTGTTCGCCATCATCGGCCCCAACGGCGCGGGCAAGACGTCGATCTTCAACGTGCTGTCCGGCGTGTACCGGCCGCAGCGGGGCTCGGTCCGGTTCCGGGGCGAGGAGGTGCTGGGCAGGCGCCCGCACCGGATCGCCGCCATGGGCATCGCCCGGACGTTCCAGAACATCGAGCTGTTCGCCCACCTCACCGTGGTGGAGAACCTGATGTTGGGCCGGCACAACCACATGCGGTACGGGGCGCTGTCCGCGTTCGCGTGGGTCGGCCGGGCCCGGCGCGAGGAGCTGGCCAACCGGGAGGCCGTCGAGGAGGTCGTCGACTTCCTCGAACTGGAGCAGTGGCGCCGGCTGCCGGTGGGCCTGCTGCCGTACGGCGTGCAGAAGCGGGTGGAGCTGGGCCGGGCGTTGGCGATGGAGCCGAAGGTGCTGCTGCTGGACGAGCCGGTCGCGGGCATGAACGTCGAGGAGACCGAGGACATGGCGCGGTTCGTGCTCGACGTCCGCGACGAGCTCGGCATCGCGATGGTCATGGTCGAGCACGACATGGGCCTGGTGATGGATCTCGCGGACCGGGTGATGGTGCTGGACTTCGGCAAGCCGATCCGCACCGGCTCGCCCGCCGAGGTGCAGCAGGACCCGGACGTCGTGCGCGCCTACCTGGGCGAGGCGCACCAGACCGTGGGAGGTGGGGCATGACCACGGCGACCGCCGCGGGGCTCACCACCGTCGCCACCCGCGTCCGGGACCGGGCCCTCAGGACCCCGGACGCGGTGGCGCTGCGGGCCAAGGACTTCGGCATCTGGCGGGAGGTGACCTGGTCGCGGTACTGGGCGCAGGCCGAGCTGGTCGGGCACGCCCTGCTGGCGCTCGGCGTCGACCCCGGCGACCGGGTCGCCATCCACTCGGAGAACCGCCGCGAGTGGCTCTACGCCGACATCGGCGCGGTGGCCGTGCGCGCGATCACCGTCGGCCTGTACCCGACCAACCCGGCCAGTGAGGTCGCCTACCTGCTGTCGCACTCCGGTGCGCGGGTGCTCATCGCCGAGGACCAGGAGCAGGTCGACAAGGCGCTGGCGGTGCTGGACGCCCTGCCCGAGCTGGAACGCATCGTCTACCTGGAGCCGCGCGGCATCCGGCACCGCTACGACAACCCGAAGCTGCTGTCCTGGGACGACTTCCTGGCCCTGGGCGCGGAGCACCGGGACGGCCAACCGGACGCGGTCGCCCGGCGGATGCGCGAGGTCGAACCGGACGACGTGATGACGTTGATCTACACCTCGGGCACCACCGGGCCGCCCAAGGGCGCGATGCTCACCGTGGCCAACGTCGAGTTCGCCATCGACTCCCTGGTCGAGGGCGGCGGGTTCACCGACCCGCCACCGTCGCCCAAGGACATCACGCTGTCCTACCTCCCGCTGTGCCACGTCGCCGAACGCATCTTCACCACCTGGTTCAGCGCGTCGGCCGGGGTGCAGGTGCACTTCGCGGAGTCCATCGAGACCGTGCAGGCGAACCTGCGCGAGGTGCAGCCGACGATCCTGTTCGGCGTGCCCCGCATCTGGGAGAAGGTGTTGGCCGCCATCACGATCAGCGCGTCCAGTGCCACCTGGCTCAAGCGGGCGTCCACCCGGTTCTGGCTGCGCGTGGCCGACGGGCTCGGCGAGCGGCTGGTGCGCAACGGCGGCAGGCACACGGTCGGCACCCGGCTCAAGTACGGCGTGGGCTGGCTGTTCTGCTTCCGCGCGTTGAAGGCCCGGATCGGCATGCGGCACGTCCGGTACGCGTCGTCCGGCGCCGCGCCCATCTCGCCGCAGGTGCTGCGGTTCTTCATGGGCATCGGCGTGCCGATGCACGAGGTGTACGGGATGACCGAGAACAGCGCCGTCGCCACCGGCAACCGGCCCGGCCGGGTGAAGGTCGGCACGGTCGGCGAGCCGCACCCCGGCGTGGAGCTGCGGATCGCCGAGGACGGCGAGATCCAGACCCGGCACGCGGGCGTGTTCGCGGGCTACTGGCGCGACGAGGACGCCACCCGGCGGGCGATGACCCCGGACGGCTGGTTGCGCACCGGTGACGTGGGCGAGTGGGTCGACGGCACGCACGTGCGGATCACCGACCGGATGAAGGACATCATCATCACCGCGGGCGGCAAGAACGTGGCGCCGTCGGAGGTCGAGAACGCGCTGAAGACCTCGCCGTACATCAAGGAAGCGATCGTGCTCGGCGACCAGCGCCCGTACCTGGTGGCGTTGATCGGCATCGAGCAGGACACCGTCGGCCACTGGGCCAGGCAGCGCCGGATCACCTACACCACCTACCGCGACCTGGCGGAGAAGGACGAGGTGCGCGAGTTGGTGCAGGGCATCGTGACGAAGGTCAACGAGCGGTTCGCCACCGTGGAGCAGGTCAAGAAGTTCCGCATGCTGCCCAAGGAGCTCGACCACGAGGACGGCGAGCTGACCGCGACGCAGAAGGTGAAGCGGTCGGCGCTGGCCAAGGTGTTCGGCGAGCTCGTGGAGGACATGTACCTCGGGGGGCGCGGATGACCGAGTTCCTGCAATCGCTGATCCGGGGCCTGGGCTCCGGGTCGATCTACGCGCTGCTGGCGCTGGGCTTCGTCATCATCTACAAGTCGACCAGGGTGATCAGCTTCGCCCAGCCGGCGTTCATGCTGGCGGGCGCGGTGCTGGTCAGCTACCTGGCGGCGGAGGTCGGGTTCTTCGCGGCCGTGCCGATCGCGGCGGTGCTGATCGCGGTGCTGGCGCTGGGCGTGGAGCGGACCGTGCTGCGGCCGATGATCGGCAAGCCGGTGTTCGTGGTCGCGATCATCACCATCGGCGTGGACGTGGTGGTGCGGGTGGTGACCAACGCGTTCATCGGGCTGGACGTGCGCCAGGTCGGCGACCCGTGGGGGTTGTCCACGGTGACGCTGCTCGGCGTCGAGGTGCAGCAGCGGTACCTGGTGATGTTCGGGACGACGGTGGCCGTGGTCGCGGTGCTGTTCGCGTTCTTCCGGTTCTCCCGGGTCGGGTTGGCCATGCGGGCGGTCGCCTACGACCAGGAGGTCGCGCTGGCGCAGGGCATCTCGGTCGGCTCGGTGTTCGCGCTGTCGTGGGCGATCGCCGGTGGGCTGGCCGCGCTGGCGGGCGTGTTCGTGGCCACCGGCGCCGGCGTGGACCAGCAGCTGTGGGTGATCGCCCTGAAGGCGTTGCCGGCGATCATCCTCGGCGGCCTGGACTCGCTGGGCGGCGCGGTCGTCGGCGGGCTCGCGGTCGGGGTCGTGGAGTCGCTGGTCGGCACCTACCAGGGTGGCGTCGCGCCGTGGCTCGGACCGAACTTCGCGCTGGTCGCGCCGTACGTGCTGATGCTGCTGGTGCTGCTGGTGCGGCCCTACGGGCTGTTCGGCAGCAAGGAGGTTGAGCGCTTGTGAAGGGTCGTCCGGAGCTCTACACCTCTTATGCGCAGGACATGGCGTTCCTCAACACGCGGCCCAAGCGGGCGTGGACGGGGGCGTTGGTGGTGGTGGCGCTGCTGGTGCCGTTCGCCATCACCGACGACCTGCTCATGTTGCTGGCCACGGGGTTCGTCGCGGCGATCGGCGCGATCGGATTGAACATCGTGACCGGGTACGCGGGTCAGGTGTCGTTGGGGCACGCGTTCTTCCTGGCCATCGGCGCGTACACCGGCGCGGCGCTGTCCGGTGACCCGGACGGGCGGGTGCTCGGGTTCGGCGTCACGTCGCTGCCGGTGTGGTTGCTGGCGTCCGGGCTGGTGGCGGGGCTCGCGGGGTTGGTCGTGGCGCCGATCGCGGCCCGCCTGCGCGGCCTGTACCTGGCGATCGTGACGTTGGGGCTGGTGTTCCTCGGCGAGCACGTGTTCCGCGAGTGGACGTCGCTGACCGGCGGCCCCGGCGTGGGTCGGCCGGCGGCCGTGCCCGAGCTGTTCGGCGTGCGGCTGGACCGCCCGTCGGAGTTCTTCAGCGGGCCGCAGCAGCTGTACCTGCTGATGTTCGTGCTGCTGGTGATCTTCGCGGTGCTGGCGCGCAACCTGGTGCGGTCGCGGATCGGGCGTGCGTTCGCCGCGGTGCGGGACCGGGACCTCGCGGCGGCGGTGATCGGCGTCGACCTGACCCGGTACAAGGCGCTGGCGTTCGCGGTGTCGTCGTTCTACGCCGGTGTGGCGGGCTCGTTGTTGTTCGTGGTCAACGGGTTCTTCGACCCCGGCTCGTTCGGCCTGCTGCTGTCGGTGCAGTACATCGCCATGGTGCTCATCGGCGGCGCGGGCACCATCTCCGGCGCGATCATGGGCGCGCTGTTCATCACGCTGCTGCCGCGCATCACCCGGGAACTCCCGACGGTGCTGCCGTTCATCAGCGCAGACGCGACCGGTGCGGTCACGGTGTTCCAGGTCGAGGCGGTCCTCTACGGGCTGCTGATCGTGGTGTTCCTCATCGTCGAGCCACGTGGCCTGTTCGGTATCTGGGTGCGCGTCCGCAACTACTGGCGCACTTGGCCTTTCTCGTACTGAAAGGGTGGATGGGATGGCAAGTCACAGAGCGGTGCTCGCGGTGCTCTCCGTGGTGGCGCTGGCAACCGTCGCCTGTCGCGGTGGCGACGGCGCGGCCCCCCAGGAGGGCAAGGGCGGTATCAAGGTCGATTTCGGCGTGACCAGCGAGCCGTGCCCGGACACCGGCCACAGTGACCGGGGCTGCATCTACCTCGGGTCGATCTCGGACCTGACCGAAGGGCCGTTCAAGACGCTCGCGGTGCCGATCACGGAGTCGCAGAAGGCGTTCTGGAAGCGCGTCAACGACCAGGGCGGCGTCGGCGGCTACGACGTGGACGTCACCACGTACGTCAAGGACAACAAGTACAACCCGCAGATCCACAACCAGGTGTACCAGGAGATCAAGGGCAAGGTGCTGGCCCTGGCCCAGACGTTGGGCTCGCCGACGACCGCGGCGATCCTGCCGGACCTGGAGAGCACGCAGATGGTGAGCGTGCCCGCGTCGTGGACGTCGCTGTGGGGCGTGGAGGAGGTCGTGCTGGAGTCCGGCGCGAACTACTGCGTCGAGTCGATGAACTCGGTGGACTACGCGGTGGACGAGCTGGGCGCGAAGAGCGTGATGGCCGTGCACCTGCCGGGTGACTACGGCGACGACGCGGCGGCGGGCGCGAAGATCGCGGCCGAGAAGCGCGGCGTGACGTTCTCCAACGCGGTCACCCAGACGGGCCAGGACAACCAGGGCGGCGCGATCGACGCGGTGCTGGCGAACAAGCCGGACGTGGTCGTGCTGACCACCGGGCCGACCGACGCGGCGGTGATCATCGGCCAGACCGCGGCGCGCGGGTTCAAGGGCAAGTTCATCGGCACCTCGCCGACGTGGAACCAGGGTCTGATGCAGAGCCCGGCGGCGCCCGCCATCAAGGCGCTGTACCTGCAGTCCGCGCCGTGGAAGTCGTGGGCGACGGACTCGCCCGGGCACAAGGCGCTGCGTGAGGCGTTGCCGAGCGTGACCCCGAACGACGGTTACACGGCCGGGTGGGTGTGGTCGTACCCGTTGCGGGCGGCGCTGGCCAAGGCGGCCGAGAACAAGGACCTGACCCGGGCCGGTGTGCTGGCGGCCGTGCGGCAGCTGAAGTCGGTCGACTACGAGGGCATGCTGCCGGAGGGCGCGGGCAACTTCGCCGGCAACCCGAACGACTCGGCGTTCCGGCAGACGTTGATCTACAAGCCGGACGAGCAGGCGGCGACCGGTGTCGGCCTGGTGGAGGACTTCTTCACCGGACCGACGGCGAAGGACTTCAAGTTCGAGAAGCCCTGCTACCAGTAGGTCTCACGGTAGGTCGCGGGGCCGCCCGGCGGTGCTCCACCGTCGGGCGACCCCGCGAGCTGTTCGGAAGGTGGCGGCGGCGAGGATGGTGTTCGATGCCCCCATGTCCACGCCGACCGCCGCCGGGTTACCGGATCCCACCGCATCCCGGGCAGTGCTGATCGCTGCCCACTACCGGGTCCAGCGGGGGCTGCCCAAGGTCGCCGCGGGCGCGCGGGACCTGGCCGCGCTGCTGCGCGACGAGCGGCTGTGGGGACTCCCCGCGCGGAACTGCACGGTGCTGGAGGACCCCGACACCGTCGAGGAGGTCCTCGGCGCGATCAGGTCGGCCGCGCGCGCCGTGGGCGACGCGGGCCGACTGCTGGTCTACTTCGCCGGTCACGGTCACCGGGACGACCAGGGGGTGCTCCACCTGGGGGTGAGGGGTACCGACCCGGACGACCTGCGTTCGTCGGCCCTGCGTTCGTCGGCCCTGCGGGTTGACTCGATCGGGTTACCGATGGCCGCCGCGGACGACATCGTCATCCTCGACTGCTCCTACGCGGCGAGCGCGGGCCGGCTCTCGACCCTCGGCGGCGCGGCGATCCTGGGCGCGACCGGTCACGACCGCCGGCTGGCGACCTACACCGACGGCTCGCCCCAGACGGCCTTCACCGACGCCCTGCTCGAAGTGCTGCGCCTCGGTGTGGTCGGCGGGGGCGGCCTGCTCGACGTCGGGACGATCCACCTCGCGATCCGCGCGAAGCTGGCCAACCGCCCGGTACCGCCGCCGAGCCTGTACGTGCCGGACGATGGCGGTATCCGCCCGGTCGTGCGCAACGTCGCGGGCACCGGACCGGGAGCGGCGTTCACCGGGGTGTTCCGGCGCTTAGCCGAGTCGAGGGCTCCAACACCGCGGTGATCATCGCCGCGGTGGTGTCCCTCGCGTCACCCGCGCGGTGTTCACCCGGGCGGGGCGGGGGTCAGGGCCGGGTCGGCCCAGACGCCCACGCGTTCCGGTCCCGGGCAGCCGCTCAGGTCCGCCGTCGGCGGCTCGACGCCGATGGTCAGCAGGCGTGCGCCGGTGAGGGGGACGTCGACCGGCTGGGGCGTGGTGCCCGCCGGGACCTCGACCACGCGTTGGTCGTCGACCAGCACGTAGAAGTCGAGCTCCTTCGTCTCCAATGAATCGTCCGCGATCGCGACCTGGGCGGTGAAGCGGTCGTATTTTCCGTCCACCGCGAATGTGAGCCGGGCCGACGCGCACCAGGCGCCGGTGGCCGAAATGGATTTGCTGTACGTCACTTCCCGCACTTTCGCGGCGGCGACGGTCCACGGGCTCTCCACGTACGTGTCGTCGATCGAACTGCTGTCGACCGGCGGCAGGTCGGAGAGCCAGGTGGTGCCCGGTCTGGCCGCGGCGATGCTCTCCACCGTCGCGGTGGTGGTCGCTGTGGTGGTCTCCACCTGCGATAACGGGGCCGAGCGCGCGTCGGCCGGAGTGGCCGGGTCGGCGTCGAGCGCACCGCCGATGACGATGCCCAACGCCAGCACCGCCACACCCGCGGCCGACAACCACACCACCGATCGGGTTTTGCGACGCACCCGCGCGGTGGTCAAGTCCTGGTCATCCATGTCGCCGACCCCTTCAGGTCCAAGACGTGAGCCGAACTCGGGGGAATGCCGGGTAATGCCTCGACTGGCGCAGCACGTTAGCACCGGCCGGTCGGGTCCCGGCGGAAAAGCGTCAATCCGAGTAGTTTCACGAGTTGTCCGCACAATTGCGGCGGTGAATCGGGAAGTGTGCGGTCCGGGTCGCCCGGGCGGGGTCGTTCGAGCCGTGCGGCGGTGGGTCAGATCAGGCCCTCGCGCAGCGCGAACGCCACCGCGTGCGCCCGGTTGCGCAGCTGGAACCGGTTGGTCACGTCGTGCAGGATCGACTTGACCGTGCGCTGCGAGTAGCACAGCTTCTCGGCGATCTCGCGGGTCTCGAAGCCGTCCGCGATCAGCCGCAGCACCTCGGTCTCCCGGTCGGACATGCCCGCCATGGTCCAGCCGTTGGGGTTGAGCACGTTGCGCTGCAACCGCGACACCCGGTCCAGCAGCCTGCCGAGCAGGTCCGCCGGCAACGCGCCCTGGCCCGCCGCGGTGGCCTTCACCAGGCGCACCAGCGTGTCGGCCGTCGCGTCGCACCGGCGGATCACCGCGGACACGCCGTTGCTGACCACGTTGAGCAGCTCCGGGTCGGCGATGTCGCCCGCCACCAGCACGATGCCCGCGCCGCCCGGCACCTGGAGCCTGCGCAGCAGCTGCCGCGCGACACCGTCGAGCCGGTCCAGCACGACCAGCGCCACGGGCGCCGGCTCGTCCGGCTCGACCAACCGGATCTCCGGCCGCGACCGCAGCGCCGCGGTGACCCCGGCCCTGGTGATGGAGTCGGTCGCGTGCAGGACGACCGCGATCTGGTGTGCGTTCATCTCGTGCTCCCGCCTCGCCGCCTGTATGGAGAGTCGTCAAGCCGTCACATGCCGTTTCAGCGAGCGGTGAGGTTCCCACGTTGGAGGGAACGAATCCGAAGAGTGGTGACGGATCGACGTATCACGGCGTGCCCTGCGTGCTCCATACGGATAGCGAGCATCACGGGAGGGTGGAATGGGGCAGACGAGTGGGCGGGCGGTCCTGCAAGTCCACCCGACCAGGCTGTGCAACCTGCGCTGCCTGCACTGCTACTCCAGTTCGGGACCGGACGTCGCCGAGTCGATCCCCGTCTCCGTGCTGTCGACCGTGGTGGGTGACGCGGCCGGGCTCGGCTACGACGTGCTGAACGTCTCCGGCGGCGAGCCGTTCCTCTACCCGGAACTGCCTGCTCTCCTGCGTGCCGCCCGCGCGGCGGGGATGCGGACGACCGTGACGACCAACGGGGTGGCGCTGACCCAGCGCCGGATCGGCCTGGTGCGGGGGTTGGTCGACCTGGTGGCGGTGTCGTTGGACGGCGACCGCGCCACGCACGACCGGATCCGGGACCAGGAAGGGTGCTTCGAGAAGGCCCTGGCAGGTATCCGCAGGCTCACCGAGGTGGGGATCCCGGTCGGGGTGATCACCACGTTGACCCAGGGGAATGCCACCCAACTGGGTGAAATCGCGATGGCGGCGGCGCAGTCCGGGGCGCTGCTGCTCCAGGTCCACCCGCTCGAACCCGAAGGCGCGGCGAACCGGTCGATGGCCGGCGAGCGGCCGGACGCGGTCGAGCTGGCCTACGCGGCGGTGGAGCTCGGCCGCATCTCCGAGGAGCACGGTCTCGCCGTGCAGCTCGACGCCGTGCCGCGGACGATGCTGGCGCGCAAACCGGAGGCGTTCATGGCCGTGCCGGTGGACGACGAGCAGCCGCTCGGCCGGTGGCTGACCCCGTTGGTGATCGAGGCCAACGGCGCGGCGGTCCCGGTGTCGTACGGGTTCGACCGCCGCTACGGCCTGGGCAACGTGCAGAACCGGCCGTTGGCGGAACTGGCGCGGTACTGGGACGCGGCGCCGTTCCTCGCCCTGTGCCGGTCCACGTGGCAACGACTGGTCGACGGCCGGACCGGGCCGCTGGTCCCGTGGTACGGGCACCTGGTCCGGGCGTCGAGGACGCACCGGCCCGCCACCGCCGGCCGCTGATCGTCGCGTTGGTGGGCGGGGGCGGTGGCTGACGGTCGCGTTTGGTGGGCGGGGGGCGGCGGGGTCAGCGAGCCAAGAGGTCTGCGGCGTCCAGGGTGTTGATCACCCGGTCGGGGGTGACGCCGCACTCCTCGGCCCGCTCGCACCCGAACGACAGCCAGTCCAGCTGCCCCGGCGCGTGGGCGTCGCTGTCGATCGAGAAGGAGCACCCCAGCTCCACCGCCAACCGCAGCAGCCGCCCCGGCGGGTCGCGGCGCTCCGGCCGTGAGTTGATCTCCACCGCGGTGCCGTGCTCGACGCAAGCCGAGAACACCGCCTCCGCGTCGAACGTCGACTCCGGCCTGCCCTTCCCGACCACCAACCGCCCCGTGCAGTGGCCGAGCACGTCGACGTGCGGGTTGGACACGGCGGCCACCATGCGCCGGGTCATCTCCGGCGCGGGCATCCGCAGCTTCGAGTGCACGCTGGCGACCACCACGTCCAGCCGCTCCAGCAGCTCGGGCCGCTGGTCGAGCGAGCCGTCGTCCAGGATGTCGACCTCGATGCCGGTCAGGATCAGGAACGGCGCCAGCTCGGTGTTCAGCTCCGCGACCACGTCCAGCTGCCTGAGCAGCCGGTCGGCGGACAGCCCGTTGGCCACCGTGAGCCGGGGCGAGTGGTCGGTCAGCACCATCCACGAGTGCCCGAGGTCGCGCGCCGCCTCCGCCATCTCGCGGATCGGGCTGCCGCCGTCGGACCAGTCGGAGTGGGTGTGGCAATCCCCCTTCAGCAACGCCCGCATCGCCTGCCCGCCCACCACCGGCTCGCGGAACCGGCTCAGGTAGGTCGGCTCACGTCCCGCCACGGCGTCGGTGATCACGCCCGCGGTGGCCTTGCCGATGCCGGGCAGGTCGGTCAACGTGCCCGCCGCGACCCGCCGCCCCACCTCGCCGTCCGGCAACGCCGCCACCACCTCCGCGGCCTTGCGGAACGCCCGGACCCGGTAGGTGGGTTCACCGGCGCGCTCCAGTTGGAACGCCACCTGTCGCAATGCCCAGAGGGGATCCACGCCTCCTGTCTACCCCGCCCGGCGCGGTGACGCGCGCCAACCGGAGTTTGCGACTTGGTGGCGGTGCGTGCGGAAGCCTTGCGGCTGCCGGTGCGCTGAACCGAGGATGTGCGCCATGTCCCCACGTGCCGGCACGGTCGGGTCGCGGCGCAGGCCCAGCAAGGGCGACCTGACGTCCCAGGCGATACTGGACACCGCCGAGCGGCTGTTGCAGACGCGCTCCCTGGACGACATCGCGGTCGACGAGCTCGCGTCGGGCGCGGGCATCTCGCGGTCCACCTTCTACTTCCACTTCGCGTCGCGGGAAGCGGTGCTGCACGCGCTGGCCGGCGGCATCCTCGACGCGCTCTACGAGTCGGCGTCGTCCTGGCTGCGGCGCGGCAGCGAGCCGCCCGAGGACTCGATCCGGCGCGCGTTGGGCGCGAGCCTCGCCCTGTGGCGCAAGCACGGCACGGTGCTGCGCGCCGCCGTCCGGGCCCGGGACACCGACCCGCTGATGCGCGAGTTCTGGACCGGTGTCGCGCGCCGCTTCATCGACGCGACCGCCTCGCAGATCGACATCGAGCGGGAGGCGGGTGTCGCACCGGCGGGCCCGGACGCCAAGTCGTTGGCGGCGGTCCTGGTGGCGATGAACGAACAGGCCTTCCTCGCCCGCTCCCGGTCCCGCCGGTCGACGGTCAAGGACCGGGAGCTGGTCGACACCCTGACCTGCGTCTGGCTGCGGTCGGTCTACGGGATTTCGGCGTAGCGGGGTGGCGGCGGCAGGGTTCCGTGGTCGTCCTCAGCGGAACCAGATCCCGCTCGGGGCCTGGCGGTGGCCGAGAGCGCGGTAGGCGGCGTCCACAAGGGACTGACCGCGCGCGTTGACGCCCACGCCCGGCCCCATGCGGTTCATCGCGTAACCGAACGACATCCGTGCGGCGGGGTCGGCGAACCCCAGCGAGCCGCCCATCCCCGAGTGCCCGAACGCGTCCTCCGACATCAGCACGCCGCGCTCGACGGCGGGCAGGTGGAGGTTGCCCACCGCCTTGAGGAACCCCAGCGAGAACCGGGTCGGCCCGAGCAGCATCTCGTCGAACCCGGCCGACACCACCCCGGACATGACCGGGACCTGCGTCTCGTCCACCAGCCGCACCCCGTTGTACTCGCCGCCCAGCGCCAGCGGCCGGTACATCTGAGCCAGGCCACGCGCGTTGCTCATCCCGCCGACCGCCCCGTACTGCGCCGCGTGCGCCTCACGGCTGTTCGACGCGGCGACGTACCCGGCGCTGTTGGCCACCAGCAGCGCCTGCATCGACCCGGGCCGCGTCATCGCGGCCACGTACATGGCGGGCACCGCCTCGCCGCGGTCGGCCGGCACGGTCGGCGCGACCAGCGGCTCCAGGTCCTCCGGCAACGTCAGCCAGAAGTCCAGCCCCAGCGGACCGGACACCTCCTTCTCGAAGAAGTCGGCCAACGGCATCCCGGCCACCCGCCGGACCACCTCGCCGATCAGGTGCCCGAACGTCAACGCGTGGTAGCCGTGCCGCGTGCCGGGCGCCCAGAACGGCTCCTGCCGCGCCAGCAGGCCGGTCATCAGCTCCCAGTCGAACATCCCGCCCGGGGCCAGCGGCTCCCGCACCGCGCTCAACCCGGCCTGGTGCGCCAGCAGGTGCCGCACCAGCGTGTCGGCCTTGCCGTTGGCCCCGAACTCCGGCCAGTACCGGACCACCGGCGCGTCCAGGTCCAGCTCACCGCGCGACGCCAGGACGTGCGCGCACAACGCGGTCGCGCCCTTGGTGCACGACCAGACGTGCGTGATCGTGTCCTCCGTCCACGGCCGCCCGCCGGCGTCACCGCCCCACAGGTCGACGACGGTCTCGCCGTCCACCGTCACGTGCACGCCACCGCCGCGCTCGCCGCGCTCGGTGAAGTTGCGTTCGAACTCGGTGCGGACCTCGGCGAACTCGTCGACGCAGGTGCCCTCGACCGTCATCGGCCCTCCAGGTGCGGCAGTGGTGTGCACGGCCATGCCACCACCGTGAGCCACGCCACGTGAGTAGGGATTCCTCAATCGGTAGGGTGGTGTGCCCAACGAGGGAGGTCGCCCTTGTCGCCTTTCTTCGGCCGGGAAATCGAGCTGACGGCGGTGTTCGACGTGGTCGAGCGCGTGCCCGCGGCCGGGTTGGTGGCCGTCGTGGTGTCGGGCGAGCCGGGTATCGGCAAGAGCAGCCTGCTGGCGGAGGTGTGCCGGCGGCTGCGGGACCGGGGTTGCGCGGTGGCCGCGGCCGAGTCGGACGACGTGAGCAGGCGCATCCCGTACGCGGCGGTGGCGACGGCGTTGCGTTCGTTGGCGGGGGTGGGGGTCAGGTCGGGGGCGGGGGTGGTGCGGGCCGCGTTGGACGCGCTGGATCTCAGTGTGGAAGCGGACGCCACCTGGTTCGGTCGGTCCTGTGAGCTGGTCGCTCGCGTGCTCACCGGCCTCGGTGCCGATCGGCCCGCCGCGCTCGTGCTGGACGACCTGGACCACGTGGACGACGATTCGCTGGCCATGCTGGCCGTGGTGCTGCGCCGGGTCACCGCCGCGCCGCTGGTGCTGATCACGGCTGTGCGCGAGCACCACCGCAACCCCGGCGTCGAGGAACTGCTGGACCGGCTCGAACGGCACGCCGAGGTGGTGCGGGTGCGGCTGGAGCCGTTGAGCGGCGGCGACGTGGCGCGGATCGTGGAGACCGTGCTGGGCACCCCGGTGGACGACGGCCTGGCGCACGAGGTGTGCCGGCGGGCGGACGGCAACCCGTTCTTCGCGGTGGAGATCGCCCGGTCGCTGCGCGAGCTCGACCTGGTCGCGGTCGACGGCGACCGGGCCAGGTTGACCGTGTCACCGTCCGCGATCCGGCTGACCAGGCGGGAGGCGGTGTTGCGGCGGGTCGCGCCGCTGGACCGGGACACCCGGGCGGTCGCCCGCGCGGTGTCGATCTTCCGGCGGGTGCGGCTGGACCAGATCGGGCTGCTGGCCAGGGTGTCGTCACTGCCCGAGGACGTGGTGGTGGACGCGTTCGACGGGCTCCTGCGCGCGCACATCGTGGTGCGGGACGAGGACCGGGGTTACCGGTTCTCGCACGCCTTGGTCGGTGAGGCGTTGTACCAGGAGATCGGGCCGGCGCAACGGCGGCACCTGCACAGCCTCATCAGCGCCCGGCTGCTGGACGACCGGGCGCGCGGGTTGGCCGTGGACGAGATGGAGCTGGCCTGGCACCTGGCGGAGTCCGCGCCGCCCGGCGACCTGCGTGCGGTCCGGGTGATGGCGCAGGCCGCCGCCGCGAACCGCACCACCGCGCCGGAGACGGCGGCGGCGTTGTGCGCGCGGGCGTTGGAGCTGCTACCCGTGACCGCGCCGGAACGGGCCGGGCTGCTCGCCTCGCAGTGCCGGGCGCTGGCGCACGCGTCGCGACCCGCGGCCGCCATCGCACCCGGTCTGGCGGCGCTGGAGGCCCTGCCGCCCGGGGTGGAGCGGTCGCGGTGCGCGGTGGTGGTGCTGAGCAGCTTGTTCCTGGTGGGGAGGTTGGCCGAGGCGTTGCGGCTGGCCGACGCGGAGGTGCGGGCGGGCGATGCGCCGGCCGCGTTGCACGCGCAGCGTGCGCTGTTGTTGGTGTTCAGCGGGCGGCACGAGGAGGCGTTGGAGGCCGCGGACCGGATCGAGGCCATGCCGTTCACGTCCCCGGCGGAGGGTGTGGTGGTGTTCGACCGGCTGGCGGTGATCACGTCGATGCTGTTCCGGCACGACAAGACGGTCGAGTACGCCGACCGGGCGTTGGTTTCGGCGGACGGTCAGCCCGCGTTGGAGTTGCAGGCGTTGGCCGTCGGCGCGTCCACCGGGGCGTTGGCCGGTCTGGTGCACGACGCGTCGTGGCGGCTGGGTCGGGCGGAAGAGCTGCGGGAACGGGCGGGTGGGCACGCCTTCCGCGGCGAGCTGGAGGTGGCCCGGGCGGCGCTGGACTGGTTCGGCGGTGAGTGGGGCGCGTGCCTGGAGCGGGTCGGCCGCGCCGCCGCCGAGCTGGAGTCGCGGCAGGAGCTGATGATGTTGCACGGCCTGCGCGCGATCGAGTTGGAGGTGCGGACGTGGCGGGGCGAGCTGGACGTGGCCGCCCGGTTGGCCGCACTCGACCCGCCGACCAGCCCGAACATGGCCCGCCTGCACGCGCTGGCGATGGCCGGTTACCTGGCGGCGCGCGGTGACGTGGAGGGCGCCCGGACGACGTTGGTCGAGGCCGTGGACGACGACGGGATGACGGCGTACAGCTGCGTGCTGCTGGGGCGCCTGATCGAGTTGGACCTGGCGCACGGTCGGGTGGAAGAGGCTCGGCAGACGGTGAAGCAGCTGCGGGCCGTGTCGGCAGATCGGGTGTCGCCGTGGACGCGGGTGACCGTGCGGCGGGTGATCGGGATGACCGAGCAGGACGCCGGGGTGCTGCGTGAGGCGGTGGTCGAGGCGGAGGCCGGTGGGTTGGTGTTCGAGAAGGCGCGGTCGCAGTTGGCTTTGGGGGTGGTGGAGGGCGCAGTCGGCGCAGTGGAGGGCGCGGTGGTGCCGGAGTTGCTGGATGCGTACGCGGTGTTCCAGCGGTTGGGGGCGCACGGGTTGCGGCGGCAGGCTGGTGGGCGGTTGCGGGAGTTGGGGGCGAAGGTGCCGCGGGCTCGGGCGAAGGCGCCGGGGGTGTTGACGGCGGCGGAGGAGAACGTCGCCCGATTGGTGCAGCAGGGGATGCGCAATCGGGACATCGCGGCGGCGTTGCACTACAGCCCGCGCACGATCGAGGTGTACCTGTCGCGGGTGTACGTCAAGTTGGGGGTGTCGTCGAGGTTGGAGTTGGCGAGGGTGTTGGACGGGCGGGGGTAGGGGGCGGGAGGGGGTAGGGGGCGGGAGTAGGGAGGGGGCGCGCTTAGTTGTCGTGGTCTCCGTACTAGCTGAGGTGGTAGCCGGTGAGGTTGTGTGCTCCCAAGTCCGGCTCGATTTGACATGGGGCCCTTACGGGCACCCCAGGCTGGCCAAAGCCGGGCAGGCACGGCGGGGAAAAGCGTCCCGCCGTGCCTGCCCGGCTTCGTCCAGCCTAAGGCACCCGAACCCATGTCAAATCGAGCCTCGGTGGGTCGGCTGCGGGTCCGTTGGGGGTCGGTCGGGGGCCTCGGGGTGAGGGGTTGGGCGTGGGTATTGCTTATACGACCTGTCCGTTGTGTGAGGCCACCTGTGGGGTGGAGTTGACGATCGAGGGGGACAGGGTCACGGCGGTTCGTGGTGATCGGCGGGATGTGTTCAGTGGTGGGTTCCTCTGTCCGAAGGGGGCCTCGCTCGGTGCGTTGGACGCGGATCCGGATCGGTTGCGGGGGCCGGTGGTGCGGCGGGGTGGGGAGTTCGAGGCGGTGTCGTGGGGTGAGGCGTTCGCGCTGGTGGATGGGCGGTTGAACGCGGTCATCGCGGAGCACGGGCGGGATGCGGTGGGGATGTACCTCGGGAATCCGACGGTGCACTCGTTGGCCGGTGGGTTGTACGCGGGTGGGTTGCGGAAGGCGGTTGGGTCGCGGAACGTGTTCACGGCGGCGACCGTCGACCAGATGCC
This sequence comes from Saccharothrix stipae, assembly GCF_054781895.1. Classification (NCBI taxonomy): domain Bacteria; kingdom Bacillati; phylum Actinomycetota; class Actinomycetes; order Pseudonocardiales; family Pseudonocardiaceae; genus Saccharothrix; species Saccharothrix stipae. The sequence continues at coordinate 67,206 of NZ_BAAGTN010000031.1, forward strand.
GAAGCACGTGTCGTGCGGGCTGCTCTTCGGTGGCATGTACTCGATCCCGGTGCCCGACATTGATCGCACGGACTTCCTGCTGCTGCTCGGTGCGGATCCGTTCTCGTCCAACGGCAGTCTGTGGACCGTTCCCGACGCGCCCGGTCGGCTGAAGGCGTTGCGTGCGCGTGGTGGGGCGTTCGTGGTGGTCGATCCGCGGCGCAGTCGCACGGCGGCGGCGGCCGATCGGCACTTGCCGATCGTGCCGGGTACGGATGTGTTCCTGTTGTTGGCCATGGTGAACGAGTTGTTCGCGGCCTCGTTGGTGGATCTTGGAGAACTCGCGCCGCACGTGGCGGGGGTGGCGGAGGTGCGGCGGCTGAGTGAGCCGTTCACGCCTGAGGCGGTGGCGTCGCGGTGTGGCATCGGGGCGGAGGAGATCCGGGACCTGGCGCACCGGTTGGCGTCGGCGTCCCGGGCGGCGGTGTACGGGCGGATCGGGACGACGACGGTGGAGTTCGGCACGGTGGCCAGTTGGTTGGTCGACGTGCTGAACGTGCTGACCGGCAACCTGGACCGGGCCGGGGGTGCGATGTTCCCGTTGCCCGCGCACGGGCGGCGGGGAAGTGGGACCGGGAAGGGGTTCGTCACCGGGCGGTGGCGCAGTCGGGTGCGGGGGTTGCCCGAGGTGGCGGGGGAGTTGCCGGTGGTGACCCTGGCCGAGGAGATCGAGGCCGGGCACGTGCGGGCGTTGGTCACGGTGGCGGGGAACCCGGCGCTGTCCGTGCCCAACTCGGGGCGGTTGGACGCGGCGTTGTCCACTGTGGACTTCATGGTGTCGGTGGATCCCTACTTGAACGAGACCACGCGGCACGCGGACGTGGTGTTGCCGCCACCGCCGCCGAGTCGGCGCGCCCACTACGACCTGGCGTTCCTGTCGTTGTCGGTGCGCAACGTGGCCAAGTACTCGCGTCCCGCCGTGCCGTTGGGGCCCGGCGAGCTGGACGAGGGCGACATCCTGCTGCGGCTGACCGGGATCTTCGCGGGGCTGGGGCCCGATGCGGATCTGGACGCGTTGGTCGGTCTGAGCGGGGACTCGGAGTACACCCGCGAGGAACGGCTGTTGGACGCGCGCCTGCGATCCGGTCCGTACGGGCTGTCGTTGGCCGACCTGCTCGACCGGCCCCACGGGGTGGACCTGGGACCGTTGACGAGCCGCGTCCCGGAGGTCCTGCGCACGCCGTCGGGGCGGATCGAGCTGTGCCCGGAACCGATCGCGGCCGACGTGCCGCGGGTGCTGGAGGCGTTGCACGCGCCGGTGGGCGGTCTGGTGCTGGTCGGTCGGCGGCACCTGCGGTCGAACAACTCGTGGCTGCACAACGTGCCCGCGCTGGTGAAGGGCAAACCGCTGTGCACGTTGCTGGTGAACCCGGCCGACGCGGAGAGGCTCGGGCTGGTGGACGGCGGCCCGGCCCGGGTGACGTCACGGGTCGGCGAGGTCGAGGTGACCGTCGAGGTCAGCGCCGACCTGGCCGCCGGTGTGGTCAGCCTGCCGCACGGCTGGGGCCACGACCGGCCCGGCACCCGCCTCGCCACCGCCACGGCCCACCCCGGCGTCAACGTCAACCTGCTCACCGACGACCTGGCCGTCGACCCGCTCTCCGGCACCGCCGTGCTCAACGGCGTCCCCGTGCACGTCTCAGCTCAGTGAGGAGCACTTCCATGCGCGTCATCGCCGACCTGCCCTTCGCGGCCGCCCGGGCGCACGACGACCGGGTGGCGTGGCGCCACCTGCGGGATGGGCAGTGGCACGACCTGACGTTCACCGAGGTGGCCGAGTGGGTGATGGACCTGGCCTCCGGGCTGGTGCACCTGGGTGTGGAGCCGGGCGACCGGGTGTGCGTGCTGTCCGACACCAGGCCCGAGTGGTCGGCGGTGGAGTTGGCGGTGCTCGCGGCGGGCGGGATCGTGGTGCCGATCTACCCGTCCAGCGCGGCGGAGGAGTGCGCGTGGATCATCGGTGACTCGGGTGCGGTCCTGCTGGTCGCCGAGTCCGCCGCGCAACGGGACAAGGTGGACTCGATCCGGGACCAGGTGCCCGCGTTGCGGGACGTCGTCGTGATCGAGGACGGCGGGTTGGCCGAGTTGCGGTCGCAGGGCCGCACGTCGCCGGTGCCGGGTGAGCTGGACGACCGCCGTGCCGCGATCGACCCCGACGACCCGACCGTGATCATCTACACCTCGGGCACCACGGGCCCGCCCAAGGGCTGCGTGCTGACCAACCGCAACTGGCTGACCATGTGCCGGCTCACCGAGGAGCTGTCCTACATCACGCCGGACGACGTGTCGTACCTGTTCCTGCCGCTGGCGCACGTGTTCGCGCAGATCGTGCACCTGTCGGCGCTGTACATCGGCGCCACGGTCGCGTTCTACGGCGGCGACACCGGCAAGGTGGTGGCCGAGCTGTCGCAGGTACGGCCGACGTTCCTGCCGTCGGTGCCCCGGATCTTCGAGAAGGTCTACACCGCGGCCACGGCCGGCGTGCCGGAGGAGCAGTTGCGGCAGGCGGTCCGGGTCGGGTTGGCGGTGCGGGAACTCCGGGCCGCCGGCCGGCCGGTGCCGGCGGACCTGGCCGCCGCGTTCGAGCGGGTGGACCCGGTGTTCGCCAAGGTGCGGGCGATCTTCGGCGGCCGGCTCCGGCAGGCGTTGTCCGGCGCGGCGCCCATCTCGGTCGAGGTGCTGGAGTTCTTCGCCGCGGCCGGCGTGCCGGTGCTGGAGGGCTACGGCATGAGCGAGTCGACCGGCGTCGGCACAGTGAACACGGTGGCGCGGCACAAGCTGGGGTCGGTCGGCGCGCACGGGATCGCGGGTCTGCGGCTGAAGCTGGCCGAGGACGGCGAGATCCTGATGAGCGGACCGCACGTGTTCGCGGGCTACTGGAACAACCCCGCCGCCACCGCCGAGGTGCTGACCGACGGGTGGCTGCACACGGGCGACCTGGGCGAGGTCGACGACGACGGCTTCGTCACCATCACAGGCCGCAAGAAGGACATCATCATCACCGCGGGCGGGAAGAACATCGCGCCCGCCAACGTCGAGAACCAGCTCCGCCAGTCCCGCTGGATCTCGCACGCGGTGGTGTACGGCGACCTCAAGCCGTACCTGGTCGCGTTGATCACCCTGGACCAGGACGAGGTCGTCCCCTGGGCACGGGCGCAGGGCCTGCCGACGGACCTGCCGACCCTGGCCCGCACGCCCGAGGTGCGGTCGCTGGTCCAGGGCGTGGTGGACGAGGCCAACTCCCACTTCGCGCCCGTCTCGCAGGTCAAGCGCTTCGCCGTGCTGGACCGCGACCTGAGCCAGGACGACGGCGAGCTGACCCCGACGTTGAAGGTCAAGCGCAAGGTGGTGCACTCGACCCACGCCGAGCTGTACGGGGAGCTCTACCGCTGAGCGCCGGGCGTCGTACGGTACTCGGAACCCACCTTCACAGGAGGCGATGACGTTGCCGTCACAACGGATTCACCTGCCGCTGCTCGCCAACCACTCACCCGGCCGGGCCAGGGTCACCTGCACGTACCGCTGCGGTGACGCGTGCTTCCACGAGCCGCCCAACCCGACCGACAACCCCTACCTCGGCGACGTCATCAGCGAGGTGATCAGCCGCCGCACGGTGTTCAAGGCCGGTGCGGTCGTCGCCCTGGCTGCCTCGACCGCCGCGCCGGCGCACGCCGACGCCGCCGGGCCGACCAGGGGCATCGACTTCACCCCGGTCACGCCCAACCAGCTGGACCGGGTGGTCGTGCCCGACGGCTACGAGACGGCCGTGGTGATCCGGTGGGGCGACCCGCTGTTCCCCGACGCGCCGGCGTTCGACTTCGAGCACCAGACCGCCGCCGCGCAGGCCCGACAATTCGGTTACAACTGCGACTTCGCCGCCCTGCTGCCCCGTGACCCGCTTGGGCTGGTGAACCTGCTGGTGACCAACCACGAGTACTCCAGCGAGCAGTTCATGTTCCACCGCTACGACCCGGACAACCCGACCGAGGAGCAGGTCCGGATCGCCTGGGCGGCACACGGGTTGTCGGTCGTCCAGGTCCGGCGCAAGCCGTCGACGGGCAGGTTCGTCCCGGAGTTCTCCCGGCACAACCGCCGCATCACGCTGCACACCCCGTTCCGGCTCACCGGTCCGGCCGCGGGCTCGGCGTACCTCAAGACCTCGGCCGACCCCACCGGCACGCGGGTGCTGGGCACGCTGAACAACTGCGCGGGCGGCGTCACGCCGTGGGGCACGATCCTGTCCGGCGAGGAGAACTTCAACCAGTACTTCGCCAACGCCGACCAGGTGCCCGACGCCGAGGCGCGGACGCGGCTCGCCCGCTACCGCATCACCGGTGGCGCCAGTGAGCGCAAGTGGGAGCGGTTCGACCGGCGGTTCGACCTGGCCCGGGAACCGAACGAGCCCAACCGGTTCGGCTGGGTGGTGGAGCTGGACCCGGACGACCCCGACTCCACGCCGGTCAAGCACACCGCGCTGGGCCGCTTCAAGCACGAGTGCGCCAACGTCCGCCTCGCTCCCGACGGCCGGGTGGTGGCCTACTCGGGCGACGACGAGCGGTTCGAGTACATCTACAAGTTCGTCTCCACCGGCCGGATGCGCAAGGGCGACAGCAAGGCCGCACGCAGGCACAACATGACCCTGCTCGACGACGGCACCCTCTACGTGGGCCGCTTCACCGGCGACAGCCCGCCCGCCGAGATCGACGGCTCCGGCACCCTTCCCTCCGACGGCCGGTTCGACGGCGGCGGCGAGTGGATCCCGCTGGCCGCCGGCGACCGCTCGTTCGTGCCCGGCATGACCGCCGAGGAGGTCTACGTCTTCACCCGCCTGGCCGCCGACCGGGTGGCCGCGACCAAGATGGACCGCCCGGAGGACATCGAGGCCCACCCGCACACCGGTCGGATCTACTGCGCCCTGAGCAACAACGTCGAGCGGGGCCGGGTGGGCAAGGAAGGCGCGACCGAGCCCAACCCGCGGGTGGACAACAAGCACGGCCAGGTGCTGGAGCTCACCGAGCGCCACGGCGACCCGCGGTCGCTGACGTTCGGCTGGAACCTCATGCTCGTCTGCGGTGACCCGAACTCGCCGGACACCTACTTCGCCGGTTTCCCGAAGGACCGGGTGTCGCCGATCTCCAGCCCGGACAACGTGGCGTTCGACCGGCACGGCAACCTGTGGATCTCGACCGATTCCGGCGGCGCCCTCGGCGGCTTGAACGACGGCCTGTACGCGGTCGCCACCGAAGGGCCGGAGCGAGGACGGGTGAAGCTGTTCCTCACCGTGCCGCGCGGCGGGGAGACCTGCGGCCCGGTCATCGGCGAGCGGGTGATCACGGTGTGCGTCCAGCACCCCGGCGAGGTGGACGGCGCGAGCGCGGACGACCCCGCGTCCCACTGGCCGGATGGCGGGACGAGCCAACCGCGCCCGTCCGTCGTGGCGGTGTGGAAGCCGGGTGGGCGGCACCTCGACGAGATCGGCTGAGCTTGTTGCAAAGCCACCTTTGCAAAGGTAGCTTTGCATCATGGTCGAACCGCGCGAGATCACCGACGTGGACGAGTTGCGCGCGCTCGCGCACCCGCTGCGCCAGCGCATCGTGCGGCACCTCGGGCAGCACGGGCCGGCGACGGCCAGCATCCTGGGCCAGGCACTGGGCGAGAGCAGCGGCGCGACCAGCTACCACCTGAGGATGCTGGCCAGGCACGCGTTCGTGGAGGAGGTGCCCGAGCGCGCCCGCGGTCGGGAGCGGTGGTGGCGCACGCCTGCGGTGGACCTGCGCTACCCCCGCGCGCCGGACGACCCCGAGGTGCGGTCCCTCGTGGAGCAGCTCAACCAGCTCAAGCTCGCCGCGGACCAGGAGCTGTTCGCGAGCTACCTGGCCGGGCGGGCGGAGCTGGGCGAGTGGGCGGACGCGCTGCCGTACTCGCGGGGCACGATCCGGGTGACGCTGCCCGAGCTGCACGAGTTCTTCGACGAGTACATGGCGCTGCTCAAGCGCTACCAACGGCCGGCGGCGCGAACGCCCGCCGACGCGCGACCCGTGGCCGTCCGCTTCTTCGGGTTCCCCCTCCCCGGCGCACCGGAGCCGGACGACCAACCCTGACCGCGGAGAAACCCTGGGCCGTCGAGCTGGCACTCGACGGCCCAGGAAGGCGGAAGCCGCAGCACCACGCCGATTCGGCGTGTTCCTCGTACGCACGGACCTCCACTGGAAGGAGAGCACCTGTGCTCCCCGGACGCAACTCGCCGTTTCGGCGTGCCCTCGGACGGCTGGTCGCGACCACGGCCGTGATCGCGGCCCTGGTCGCACCCGCGTCGCCGGCCCGGGCCGCGCCCGCCGGGCTGGTCGAGCAGGACATCACCTTCTCGAGCGGTGACCTGACGCTGCACGGCACGGTGATCGCACCGGAGTCGGGCACGCCCCGACCCGCGATGGTGATGGTGCACGGCTCGGGCCGGGTGACCCGGGACGGCTACCGCCAAGAAGCCGAGGCTTTCGCGCAGGCGGGCGTCGTGACGTTGATCTACGACAAGCGGCCCAAGCGGTCGAAGTCCGACGTCGACTTCCGGCTGTTGGCCGACGACGCGCTGGCGGCGTTGCGGGCCCTGCGGACGCACCCGGGCGTCGACCCGGCCCGAACCGGCCTGTGGGGGGTCAGCGAGGGCGGTTGGGTGGCGCCGCTGGCCGCGTCCGGCTCGACCGACGTGGCGTTCGTGGTCACGGTGGGCGCGCCCGGCGTGGCGCCCGAGCGGCAGCAGTCGTGGAACCTCGTCAACCGGCTCGCCGCCGCCGGGGTGACCGGCTCGCTGGTGCGGACCGTCTCGCGGACCACCCTGGGCCTGCTCGTCGGCGCGGGCGTGTTCCCCGAGTCCGGCTACGACCCGGTGCCGGTGCTGGAGCGGATCACCCAGCCGGTGCTCGGCCTGTGGGGTGACCTCGACCGGGTGATCCCCTCGGCGGAGAGCATGCGCGTCTTCCAGGAGTCGTTCGACCGGGGCGGCAACGGGCACTACGCGCTGCGGGCCGTCCCCGGCGCCGATCACACGATGCGGTTGTCGGCGGACGGGTTCCAGCGGGGTGACGAGGTGTCGCCGGCCTACCTGGAGCAGGTCGCCACGTGGGTCGACGGGCTCGGTGCGGCGCCGCCGACCACCGAGGTCGGCCCCGCGCCGCACCAGGAGCGGCGGAGCACGCCGGTCGAGGCCGGGTCACCGTGGATGCAGCTCGGCGCGGTCGTGCTGCTGCTGGTGGCGTTCGCCGGCTACGGGGTCGGCGCGGCCATGCGCCGGCTGCGGGGACGTGGTGGGGCGGGACCCGGCCGACGCGCGGCGCGTTGGTCGGCCACCACCGGGCTGCTGAGCGTCCTCGGGCTGCTCGGGTACCTGGCCCACCTCGCCTCCAGCGGCGCGAAGAGCCTCGGCCCGGTGGTGGCGGGCCGACCGCTGCCGTGGCTGGGGCTCCAGCTGCTGGCGGTCGCGACCGTGGTCGCGACCGTCGCGACGGTCCCGGCGTGGTGGCGGGCCAGGTCGGACGTGCGCCTCGGCCTGCTGGTCGCCGGTGGCGCGGTGTTCGTGCCGTGGGCCGTCCACTGGGGGCTGCTGCTGCCGTGAGCGGGTCCTGGTGTTCCCGGTGCTCACGGCGGGAACACCAGGACCCGCTCGACCGGCACGCGCAGCCGCACCGCGTCACCCGGCACCGGCCTGCTCGTGGTGCGCAGGTGCAGCGGTTGCCCGTCGGGCAGCCGCGCCCGCACCGCCTGCTCGCGGCCGTGGTACTCGACGACCTCCGCCACGACCTCCAGCACGTTGTGGGTCCGGCGCAGCGCCACGCTGAAGTCCTCCGGCCGGATCGCCACCACCGCGTCGCCCGACGGCGGGCCGCCGCGGTGCACCCCGGTCAACGGCACACCGCCCAGCGACACCGTCGTGCGCTCGCCGGACACCGACGTCACCGTCGCCGACAGCAGGTTGCGGTAGCCCATGAACCCGGCCACGTGGTGGTTGCGCGGGTGCGTGTAGACCTCTTCGGGCGACCCGACCTGCTGCACCGCGCCGTCGCGCAGCACCACGAGCCGGTCGGCCAGCGCCAACGCCTCCTCCTGGTCGTGCGTGACGTACACGGTGGTCAGCCCGAGCGACTGGTGCAGCCCGCGGATCTCCGACCGCATCTCCAGCCGCAGCGAGGCGTCCAGGTTGGACAGCGGCCCGTCCATCAGCACCAGCGGCGGCTCGGGCACGACGGCCCGCGCGATCGCCACCCGTTGCCGCTGCCCGCCCGACAGCTGCGCCGGGTACTTGTCCGCCTGGTCGGTCAACCGCACCACCCGCAGCACCTCGTCCACCCGCCGCGCCTGCTCGGCCCGCGCGACGTTCCGCATCGCCAGGCCGAACGCGACGTTGCGCCGCGCGGTCATGTGCGGGAACAACGCGTAGTCCTGGAACACCATCCCGAAGCCGCGCTCGTCCGGTGACAGCCGGTCGATGCGCCTGCCGTCGAGCACGATCCGCCCGCCGGACAGCGGCAGCAGCCCGGCCAGGCAGCGCAGCGCGGTCGACTTGCCGCAGCCGGACGGCCCGAGCAGCGCCACGAACTCGCCGGCCTTGATGGTCAGGTCCAAGCCCTCCAGCGCGACGTGGTCGCCGAAGACCCGGCGCACGCCGTCGACGTGCAGTTCGGTGAACCGGTCGCTCATCCGCGGGTCTTCCCGCCGCCGATCACCGCCGGCACGGCGGGTGGGACCGCGGTGGACCGGCGCGACCGCGACATCGGGCGCATTCGCCCCCTTCTCCACGAGGCACCACTGGACGCTGCTGGGGAAAGCCCTTACCGTTTGGTGACAGCTCGATGACTACACGCGACCGACTCGGGGGTCAAACAGTTGCGAAAACTCAGACCCCGGGCACGCTGACGTCCTTCTCCGCCACCACCGCGCCGCCATCCCGCCGCACTCCGCCGCCGCATCAATCCCCTGGTGTTCCGGGGGAGTCGCCAACGACCGTGGAGGCTTCTGTGGCACCCCGTACCCGGCGCGCCTGGCCGATCCCGCTCGCCACCGCGCTCGCCGTAGTGGCGTCCGGCCTGGTGTCCGCCGCGCCCGCGAGCGCGGCGCCCGTCCTGCTGTCCCAAGGAAAACCGGCGGTCGCCTCGTCCTCCGGCACCACCGGCTACGCGCCGTCCATGGCCGTGGACGGGAACTCGTCCACCCGGTGGGCCAGCCGGGGCGGTGTCGACCCGTCGTGGATCTACGTCGACCTCGGCGTCACCGCCGCCATCACCCGGGTCCGGCTCCAGTGGGACCTGTCCTGCGCCCGCGCCTACCGCGTCGAGGTCTCGTCGGACGCGAATACGTGGACGAGCGTCTACGCCACCGCCAACGGCCAGGGCGGCGTGGAGGACCTCGTGGTGAGCGGGAGCGGTCGGTACGTCCGCATGTACGGCACCACGCGGTGCCGCACGACGACCTACAACGGCTACTCGTTGCAGGAGTTCCAGGTGTTCGGCGAGACCGGGCAGGCGGACACCACGCCGCCCTCGCCGCCGAGCGGCCTGCGCTCGGCCAACGTGACGCCCACCTCGGTCGACCTGGCCTGGGACCCGGCCACCGACAACGTCGGCGTGACGTCCTACGAGGTCTACCAGCGGGGCCAGTTCGTCAAGTCCGTCACCGGCACCTCCACCACGATCACCGGCCTGAGCCCCAACGGCTCCTACGTCTACTACGTCAACGCCAAGGACGCCGCCGGCAACATCTCCCAGGCCAGCAACAACACCGAGGTGACCACGCCGCCGGCGCAGGCCGACACGCAGCCGCCGACGCCGCCGATGGGCCTGCGCGTCACGGGTGTCACGGCGAACTCGGTGTCGCTGGCGTGGAACGCGTCGACCGACAACGTCGGCGTGACCCGCTACGAGATCCTCGCGGGCGGATCGAGGGTCGGTGAGTCGACCGGCACGTCGGCCACCATCGGCGGGCGCACCCCGAACACCACCTACCTGTTCACCGTGCGGGCGTACGACGCGGTGGGCAACGTCTCCGACTGGAGCACCGGGGTCAGCGCCACCACGTCCGCGGGCGGCGACCAGGTCGGCGCGGTGACGCAGCTGGCCACCGACACCGACGTGCCGTGGGGCCTCGACTTCCTGCCCGACGGCTCCGGCGTCTACACCCGCCGCGACGCGTTCGACGTCGTCAAGCTGTCGCCGTCCGGGGTGAAGACCACCCTGGGCACGGTGCCGAACGTCGTCACCACGAACGGCGAGGGCGGCCTGCTCGGCCTGGAGGTGTCGCCGAACTTCGCGTCCGACAACTACCTGTACATCTACCACACGGCCGCGAACGACAACCGGATCGTGCGGATCAAGGTGCAGAACAACGCGCTGGTGCCGAGTTCGGTGCAGGTGCTGCTCACCGGGATCCCGCGCAACCGCTACCACAACGGCGGCCGGCTGGAGTTCGGGCCGGACGGCAAGCTGTACGCGGGCACCGGCGACGGCCAGAACGCGAACTGGGCGCAGGACCTGGCCAACCTGGGCGGCAAGGTGTTGCGGCTCAACGCCGACGGCTCACCGCCGAGCGACAACCCGTTCTACGGCAACGGCGGCAACGCCCGGTACGTGTGGACCTACGGCCACCGCAACGTGCAGGGCCTGGCGTTCGACGGCCAGGGCAGGCTGTGGCAGGCCGAGCTGGGCAACACGATCATGGACGAGCTGAACCTGGCCGAGCGCGGCGGCAACTACGGCTGGCCCGCGTGCGAGGGCACGTCCGGCAGCTGCTCCGGCTACATCGCGCCGAAGCGGACGTGGAGCACCGCCAACGCCTCGCCCAGCGGCATCGCCATCGTCAACAACGCCGTCTACGTCGCCGCGCTGCGCGGCAGCAGGCTCTACCGGCTCCAGATCAGCGGCACGTCGGTCGGCTCGGAGACGACCCACTTCCAGGGCACCTACGGCCGGCTGCGCACGGTCGAGGCCGCGCCGGACGGCAGCCTGTGGCTGACCACCAGCGACGACCGGGACAGCGTGCCCAACAACTCGAACAGCCGCATCCTCCGGGTCCAGCTGAACTGACCCGGTCGGCACGGCGGCACCCGCGCGAGGCGGTCCCGACCCGGGGCCGCCTCGCGGCACGTCGGCGTCCATTCCCCGGCGTCGGTCCCCCCGGCGGTTGAACCGAACGTCCCACGGGTCCGTGTCAGGGGTGTTGGTCGCCAGTGAGGAAGGCCCGCCGATGCACGCCACCCGCCGCAACCCGTCGCCGCTCGGGGCACGTCCGAGCACGAGCTGAACGAGAAGAGATGCACGATCCGATCCTCGAACGCACGCTGCGCCAGGTCCGCACCGAGCGGACGCGCGACCGCAAGCGCCGCGGCGGTGTCGTCGTGGTGGTGAGCACCGCGCTCGCCGCCGCGGCGCTGGCCGGTGGCGCGTACCTCGGCCGGCACAGCGTGCCGGGGGAGCGGGTCCTGGTCGCCACCACGACCGACGGCGTGCGGATGACCGCCACGATCACGCCCGCGGACGGCTGGGTGCGGCTGCGGGCGGTGGTCGACGGCGTCGACGCGGGTGAGCGGTGCCAGCTGGTGGTCACCGACGTGCGCGGACGGCGTTACGTGGCGGGCGGTTGGGTCGCCGCCCGGCCCACCGATGCCCGGCCCGACGGTTCCCGGCCGGTCGATCCCGGGCCGGGCGACACCGCGCTGGCCGGGGCCGCGATGGTCGACCCCGACGAGCTCGCCACGGTCGCCGTCGTCACGGTCGACGGCCGCGTCCTGGTCACCGGCTCCGCCACCCGGTCACCCTGAGTCGCCCACTCGGTGCCGGCGCGCCGCGCGTTCGCCGCCTCGCCGTCTCAGTCGGCCGGTCGACCCGCGTCGGGTCGTGCGCGTCCTAATAAGCTGTCGACGTGAGGTGGTCGCCACTGCTGCTGGTCCTCGTGCTGGCCGCCGGCTGCGCGGACAGCCGCACCGTGGCCATCGGAGACGTGCCGGTGGCGGTCGAGTCGGCCACCACCACCCAGGACGCCTCCACCGGCACGTTCCGCGTCGACTGCGGGCGCAACGAGTCCCGCCACCTCAACGCCGACAACATGGTCATCGCGCCCGGTCAGCCGTTCGGCGCGCACCACACCCACGAGTACGTCGGCAACGTGAGCACGCACGCCGGTTCCACCGACGAGTCGCTGGCCGCCGCCGGCACCACCTGCGGGTCCGGCGACCGGTCGACCTACTACTGGCCGGTGCTGCGGCTGACCGACCGGACCGGCCACGACGAGCACGCGCCCGGTGGCGGCGTGCACGGCAACACCGGCCAGGTGCTGCCGCCGTCGAGCGTGGAGATCGCGTTCACCGGCAGCCCGGTCAGCGAGGTCGTGCCGATGCCGAGGTTCCTGCGCATGATCACCGGCGACCCGGCCGCGCTGAACACCGGTCGCGGGCGGGCGCGGTGGAGCTGCACCGGCTTCGAGGACCGGCACACCGACCGGTACCCGGAGTGCGACCCGGGCAGCAGGGTGCTGCGCACGTTCGACTTCCCCAGCTGCTGGGACGGTCGCACCACCGACAGCCCGAGCCACCGGGCGCACGTCGAGTTCCCGGGGTCGAACGGGGTGTGCCGGCCGGGCACGTTCCCGGTGCCGAAGCTGCGCGTGCGGGTCGCCTACGACGTCCCCGCCGGGCGGCCGTACGCCATCGACAGCTTCCCCGACCAGCGGCGCGACCCGCGCACCGACCACGCCATGTTCGTCAACGTCATGCCGGACGAGCTGATCGACCACGTCACGAGCTGCGTGAACACCGGGAAGACCTGCGCCTAGCCCTCGACCGGGGTCAGGCGCCGGGGATGTTCGGCGAGGTGCGGCAGTTGTACCGAACGCCCTCGCTGGTGTTCTGCTGGCAGATCGTCAGCGTGTAGAGGGCCGTCTCGCGGAGCACGTCCACGTTGTTGGGAGTGCTGCACTCGCCGTTGTTGCCGTTGCCGTCCCGAACCCAGGCGAAGTGGTGGTAACTGCCGTCCGCCTGCCGGACGTTGAGCCGGCCGGCGACACCGATGTCGTCGGTCTTGGTGTCGCACACCCAGTAGATGTCACCGCCGTCGTCGTAGCTCGCCCTGCCGACACCGTCCGGGTGTGACCAGGAGTCGCTCTGCGCCATCGCGCCGGGTGCGGTCGACAGCACCAATCCGAGCGCCATTAAAAGTGTCGCCATGACGTTCCTGAACTTCATCGGTACTCCTTTTCGTGAATTCGTCGACGATTTCCGATCGACGTTCACGGCGGAAGTTACCAGCTGTTCCGGGCTTGTCCAGTGCTCCACCGCCACCCCTGCCACCAGGTCACGGTCGCCGAATCGCGCGCCGGCGGTCATTGTGCTCTCGCTCGCGCCGGCACCGTGATCGCCTGTTCAGCGGCGCTTCGGCGACATCTCCGGGACCGCGCCGGAGAGCACCCGCGACGAAATCCGACCCACCCGATCGGCGGAATTTGCCGAAGCGTCGCGACTGCGGGATCGAAAGGATTCCGACCCGCTCGGAATCGGTGGATCGCCGCGGTTCGCGCGAGCGTCCCGCACGCGCGGACGTCGCGGTGGCCGCTGGTCGGAGGGCGCCGGCCGGCGTGGTGGCGCGGGCTCGGTGGGGGAGGTCCCGGGCGCACCCGCGAAACTTCCTCCGCCCGCGGTGAACCGAACCCCTCCGGCGTCCGTGTCCGTGGCGTGGGTTGACGAGAGGAGTGGGTGGATGGCGGCTCTGTGGTCCCGGAAACGGGAGGCCGCGGCCGACGAGGCACTGATCCGGTCCCTCTACGAGGAGCACGGTCGGGCGCTGCTCGCCTACGCGACGCGGTTGACCGGGGATCGGGCGGCGGCCGAGGACGTCGTCCAGGAAACCCTCGTGCGCGCTTGGCGGCACCCGGACGCCCTGGTGAACGGCAAGGGATCGGTCCGCGGCTGGTTGCTCACGGTGACGCGCAACATCGTCACGGACCGGATCAGGGCGAGGGCGGCCCGGCCCCAGGAGGTGGCCGAGACGCCGATGACCCCGCCGGTGCAGCGCGACCACGCCGACTCCGTGGTGGACTCGATGGTCGTGCTCGAAGCCCTGGACCGGTTGTCGTCGGACCACCGCGACGTGCTGATGGAGATCTACTTCCGGGGCCGCAGCGTGACCGAGGCGGCCGAGGCGTTGGGGGTGCCCCCGGGAACGGTGAAGTCGAGATCGCATTACGCGCTGCGGGCGTTGAGAGAGACGTTCGTCGGGCAACAGGTGGCGCTGAAGGGGGTGGCCGGATGACCACGAACCACGATCCGCAGCTGCTCGGCGCGTACGTGCTGGGCGTGCTCGACGAGCGGGAGGCACGTGCCGTGGAGGCCCACCTGGCGTCCTGCCCGCGGTGCCGCGCCGAGTTGGCCGAGCTGAGGTCGATGGCCGACGTCATGGGCGACGTGCCCCCCGAGGCGTTGCTCGACGGTCCGCCCGAGGGCGGTGACCTGCTGTTGCAGCGGACGTTGCGGCAGGTGCGGTCCGAGCGCGGCGCGCAGCTGCGCCGTCGTCAGATCGGCCTCGGGCTGGTCGCGGCGGCCGTGGCCGCGGTCGTGCTCGGCGGCGGTTTCGCGGTCGGCCGGAGCACCGCGCCCGACGTGGCCGCCACGCAGCAGGCCACGACCCAGCCCGTGCCGCCCGCCGGGACCAGGCTCGGGTCGGCGACCGACCCGCGCACCGGCGCGCGGATGACCGTGCAGGTCAAGCCCGCCGCCGGGTGGGTCCGGGTGAACGCGTCCGTGGCCGGCATCGCGGAGAACGAGAAGTGCAGGCTGTTCGTCGTCGCCAAGGACGGCAGCAGGCAGGAGGCGGGCAGCTGGCTGGTCTCGGCGGCGGGGGAGAAGGACGGCACCAACCTCGACGGCTCGGCGCTCATCGCGCCCGAGGACGTCGCGGCGATCGAGGTGCGCAACTTCGATGACGAGCAGATCGTCACCGTGCCGGTGTAGCCGGTGTGGCCCCGTGCGCGTTCGCCGCGCACGGGGCCACCCGCCTCAAGGCTTGAGCACGACCTTGCCCACGGTGGCGCGGCCCTCCAGCGCGGCGTGCGCCTTGGCAGCCTCGCTGAGCGGGAACGTCGTGGTGAGCGGGACGAGGCGGCCCTCGGCCAGGGCGTCCAGGGCCATCTCCTCCAGCCCGCGCAGGTTGGTGCCCTTCATCATCCGCGGTCCGACCACGACCGCCGCGGTGATGCCGAGGCGGTACAGGTCGGCGGTCTCGATGCGGGTGGGCTCGCCCGCGGACCAGCCGAACAGCAGGATCCGGCCGCCGACGCCCAGCAGCTCCAGGGCCTGGCGGCCCGGCTCGCCGCCGACGCCGTCGAGCACCACCGTGACCTCCCCGATCCCCTCCGACCAGTCCGGCCGGGTGTAGTCGGCCACCACGTCCGCGCCCAACCGGCGGACCAGGTCGAGCTTGGCGGTGCTCGCCACGCCGACGACCTTCGCCCCGACCGCCTTGGCCTGCTGGACGAACAACGCGCCCAGACCACCTGCGGCCGACGTCACCAGCACCACGTCGTCGGCGGTGAGCTCGGCGATCCGCAGCACGCCCACGGCGGTGCGCCCGGTGCCGATCATGGCCACCGCGGCGTCGTCGGACACGTGGTCGGGCAGCTCGTGCAGCGAGGCGGCGTTCGCCACGGCCAGTTCCGCGTACCCACCACTGGCCTGGCCCAGGTGGGCGACGACCCGCTTGCCCAGCCAGTGCGCCTCGACACCGTCGCCCAGCGCGGTGACGACGCCGGCGACCTCCCGGCCCGGCGTCATGGGCAGCTCGGGCAGCGGGAACGGCCCACCGTGCTCGCCGCGGCGGATCGACGTGTCGAGCAGGTGCACCCCCGCCGCGGTCACCGTGATCCGCACCTGGCCGGGCCCCGGTTCCGGGTCGGCGGTCCGTTCGTAGTGGAGGTTCTCGGCCGGGCCGAACTCGTGCTGACGGATGGCGTGCATGTCCTGATCCCCTCTAGGTTGCTGTCCGCCACGCTAGGAGTTCGAGTTAAGTCGAGGTCAAGCGATCTTGCGCGGGAGGCAACCCGGTGGCCGCCCGCGCGTCGGCAGGGGTGTGAAGCACTTCGACCACAACGCGCATTACCACTCGTTCCTGCTCCGGCAGGTGCCCGCGGGTGCGCGCACGGCGTTGGACGTGGGCTGCGGGCACGGGGTGTTCGCGGGCAAGCTGGCCGCGCGCGGGCTCGCGGTGACGGCGGTGGACCGGCACGTCGACGCCGAGGTGCCCGGTGTCGACTTCCGGCGCGGTGACGCGCTGGCGACCGACCTCGGCGGTCCGTACGACTTCGTCTCCTGCATCGCCGCGTTGCACCACCTGCCGCTGCGGCCGGCGCTGGAGCGGTTCCGGTCGCTGGTGCGGCCGGGCGGGGTGGTGGCGGTGCTCGGGTTGGCCCGCGAGGAGAGCGCGTGGGACTTCGCGGTGAGCCTCGCCTCGGTGCCGCTGAACTTCGCCGTGCGGCTGGTCCGCGACGACCCGCGCGACGACGCGCCGGTGCGGGACTGGTCGCTGTCGGTGCGCGAGATCAAGGCCGAGGCGGACTCGGTGCTGCCCGGCGCGCGGTTGCGCAGGCACCTCTACTGGCGGTACTCGATGATCTGGAAGGCCACTGCCGCCAATTAGCGATCGACATAATCACTTTGACGACCGGCGGTCCCCTCGGAGATAGTCCTACCGACACCGGCAGTGGTGTTCGACGACTACAAAGGGGACCTTCGTGAACAGCAAGGAGACCGAGTGGAACGGCTCCGCGACGCGCACGTCCGGTGACCGCGGCCAGCTCTCCTGACCTGCTCGTACGACGAATCCGGCCAAACGGCGCACATTATTCGGAAATCGAATCGGCCTATTGGCCGCGATGATCGACCGCGCATTCGGCGCGGCCTGGCGGCCCGGCCTTCATGGGGTGGGTCGGGGCGGAAGAACCCCGGCACGGCGGGGTGTTCGACTCCTGTCGAAGAAAGGGGGGACGGGTTCGTGCGCCCGTTCCCCGCGACGGTGCCCTGCGCCATTCGGCCCAACGCCGGGCGGGCCTGTTTGCGGTGCGAACGGTCCGGGTAGTCGGTGGTCGTCCGGAGCCCGGTAGACGGGCTCGTGGTCCTCAGTTGGAGGGCGAGATGACCCACCACTCGACGGTCGGTCGCGTCAAGGTCGCGGGCCTGCAACCCGCCCAGGTGCTGGCCGGCCTGGTCGGCCTGGTCTTCCTCGCGTTGGGTGTGCTGGGCTTCGTGCGCACCGGCTTCGGCGACTTCGCGGGTGACCAGCACGCGATGCTGCTCGGGTTCACGCTGAACCCGCTGCACAACGTCGTCCACCTGGCGTTCGGTGTGCTCGGCCTGCTCATGGCGAGCACGTCCGGCCTGGCCCGGCTCTACGGCTGGATCCTGTTCCTCGGTTACGGCGCCGTGCTGCTGTGGGGCCTGGCGCTGGCCGGTGTGTTCTCCACCAACCCGGTCGAACGCCTGGGCAACCCGCTGGCGCTCAACGTCAACGACAACTGGCTGCACCTCGGCCTGGCCGCGGTGGGTCTGCTGATCGCGGTGCTGCCGGCGCGGCGCAAGATCGTGACGGAGGAGCCGGTGGACGAGCGGACCGGTGAACCGGTCGTCGGCCCCGGCGACCCGGTCGCGGACCGGCGGCACGACCAGGCGCCGCACGGGCGGGCGGCGAGCATCCGCGACCCCGAGACCGACCCGGTGACGCAGCAGATGCCCACCCAGCGGGTCGACTCCCGGCACGGCGACCCGAGTCGTCCCGGAGCGCACCGCGACGAGCGGATCGAGTCGATGGACCCGACCGTGAGCCCGCGGCCGGTGCAGCCGATCGACCCGGCCATCGCCGAGCAGCACAAGTCGCGGTTCAGCCGGTGACGACGCGCTGACAACGCCGCGCCGAGCGCGACGCGCGCGGAACGGCAAGCCGACAGCGGTGCACGGTCCCGAGCGGGCCGTGCACCGCTGTCGTCTGCGGCACCCCCGGTCAGACCGCCGAGTCCATCCGCCGGACCTGGTCGTCGTCCAGCTTGATCTCCAGCGCACCCAGCGACTCGTCCAGCTGCGCCACGCTGCTGGCCCCCACCAGCGGGATGATGTCCTGGCGCAGCAGCCACGCCAGCACGACCTGGTTGACCGTCGCACCCAGTTCCGCCGCCACCTCGTGCAGCACCGCCAGCCGCCGCGCGGTGCCGGGGTGGTCGTAGTGCTCGCCCAGCGGCTTGTCCCGGTACCGGCCCGACAGCAGCGCCGAGTACGCCACCAGCGCCACGTCACCCTCGGCCGCCGCGTAGTCGAACAGCTCGTCGGTCATGTGCACGTGACCGCCCTCCGGCAGCTTCACCCCCGGCCGCGGCCTCAGGTAGCTGTACCGCTCCTGCACCGCGGTGTAGAGGGGCCACCCGTTGGCCCGCGACACCGCCCGCGCCCGCTCCAGCCGCCACGTGGCGTGGTTGCTGGCCCCGATCTCCCGCACCACACCGGTCTCCACCAGGGACGCGAACCCGCCGAGCGTGTCCTCCAACGTGACGCCGCGGTCCTCGATGTGGCTGTAGTAGAGGTCGATGCGGTCGGTGCCCAGCCGCCGCAGGCTGTCCCGCGCGGCACCGCGGATCGTGTCCGCGGCCAGGCCCTCGGCGTTCTCCAGGCCGGTGCCGGGCGTCAACGGCCGCGCGCCCACCTTCGTGGCGACCACCACCTCGTCGCGGTTGCCCCGCGCGGCCAGCCAGCGGCCGACCGCCTCCTCGCTCTCGTCGCCCGTCCCGCCGTCCCAGAACACGTAGTTGTTCGACGTGTCCAGGAACGTGCCACCGGCCTCGACGAAGCGATCCATGATCGCGAACGAGGTCCGCTCGTCCACCCACTTGCCGAACGGCAGCGCGCCCAGGGCGAGGGCGCTGACCTCCAGTGAACCGATTCGCTGTCGTCGCATGGCGATCAGCCTGGCTGCTGGAGCGCACTCCAGGTCAAGCCCCTTGCCTATGCTGGGCGGCAATGTCGACTCTGATGAAGTGGGCGCCCGTCGCGCTGGCGCTGGTGCTGGTGGCGAGCCCCGGCGTGTGGCGGTACAGCAGGCACGTGGTCACCATCGCGCACGAGGCGGGTCACGCCCTCGTCGCGCTGCTCACCGGCCGCAGGCTGGAGGGCATCAAGCTGAACTCGGACACCTCCGGGGTCACCGTGTCACGTGGCCGGCCCACCGGGTTCGCCGTGGTGCTCATGTACTTCGCCGGGTACGTGACGCCGTCCCTGCTCGGGCTGGGCGCGGCGGCCCTCGTGACCGCCGGGCACGTCCGCCCGCTGCTGTGGGCCACGGTGGGGCTGCTCGCCGGGATGCTGATCATGATCCGCAACGCGTTCGGCGTGCTGTCGGTGGTGCTGACCGGCGCGGTGATGTTCACCGTGTCGTGGTACGCCACGACCGAGTGGCAGGCCGCGTTCGCGCTGTTCGTGACGTGGTTCCTGCTGCTCGGCGGCGTGCGCCCGGTCGGCGAGCTGCAACGCAGGCGGATGCGCGGGCTCGCCCGCCAGTCCGACGCCGACCAACTGGCCCGGATCACCCGGGTGCCCGGCCTGGTCTGGGTGACCCTGTTCGCCGCCGTGACCGTCGGCACCCTCCTGCTGGGCGGACGCCTGCTGCTCCCGCTTTAGCCGGCGACGGGACCGGGTAACCCCTCCCTTTCCAGGGAGGCCGCCATGACCGACACCGTCGCCGACTTCGTGCTCCGCCGACTGCGCGACTGGGGCGTCGAGCACGTGTTCGCCTATCCGGGTGACGGCATCAACGGGCTGGTCGCGGCTTTCGGGCGCAGCGACGACCGGCCGCGGTTCATCCAGTCGCGGCACGAGGAGATGTCCGCGCTCGAAGCCGTCGGGTACGCGAAGTTCGGCGGCCGGGTCGGCGTGTGCCTGGCCACGTCCGGTCCCGGCGCGATCCACCTGCTCAACGGCCTCTACGACGCCAAGCTCGACCGCGTGCCGGTGGTCGCGATCGTCGGGCAGACCGCCCGCACCGCGATGGGCGGCAACTACCAGCAGGAAGTCGACCTGCACGCGTTGTTCAAGGACGTCGCGTCGGAGTACCTGGTGGACGTGACGGTGCCGGAGCAGCTGCCCAACGCGCTGGACCGGGCCATCCGCACCGCCGAGGCGCGGCGCGCGCCGACCGCGTTGATCATCCCGGCGGACGTGCAGGAGCTGGCGTACTCGCCGCCCGAGCACGCGTTCAAGCACGTCCCGTCCAGCGCGCCGAGCCGGTCGTGGGCGACCGCCGTGCCGTCGTCGGACGACGTCGAGCGCGCGGTGGAGGTGCTGAACGCGGGGGAGCGGGTCGCGATCCTGATCGGCCAGGGCGCCCGCGGCGCCGCCGACGAGGTGCGCCAGGTCGCCGACGTGCTCGGCGCGGGCGTGGCGAAGGCGTTGCTGGGCAAGGACGTGCTGCCCGACGACGAGCCGTGGGTGACCGGCTCGATCGGACTGCTCGGCACCCGGCCCAGCTACGAGCTGATGCGCGACTGCGACACCCTGCTGATCGTCGGCTCCAGCTTCCCGTACTCGCAGTTCCTGCCGGAGTTCGGCCACGCGCGGGCGGTGCAGGTCGACATCGACGGTGGGCTCATCGGCATGCGCTACCCGACCGAGGTCAACCTCGTGGGTGACGCCGGCGCGACGTTGCGGGCGATGCTGCCCTCGTTGCGGCGCAAGGAGGACCGGTCGTGGCGCGAGCAGGTCGAGCGCAACGTCGACGAGTGGTGGGGGACGCTGCGCCGCCAGTCCTTCGTGGACGCCGAGCCGGTGAACCCGATGCGGATCACGTGGGAGCTGTCGCCCCGGCTGCCCGAGGACGCGATCGTCACCGCCGACTCGGGCTCGGCGGCGAACTGGTACGCGCGGCTGGTGCGGCTGCGCGGCCGGATGCGCGGTTCCCTCTCGGGCACGCTCGCCACCATGGGCGCCGGTGTGCCCTACGCGATCGGCGCGAAGTTCGCCCACCCCGACCGGCCCGTCGTGGCGCTCGTCGGCGACGGCGCGATGCAGATGAACGGGCTCGCCGAGCTGATCACCATCGCCCGCTACCACCAGGAGTGGTCCGACCCGCGGTGCGTGGTGTGCGTGCTGCACAACAACGACCTCAACCAGGTGACGTGGGAGCTGCGGGCGATGGGTGGCGCGCCGAAGTTCGAGCAGTCCCAGGTGCTGCCCGACGTCGGGTACGCCGCCTTCGCCCGGTCCCTCGGGCTGGACGGCGTCGACGTGGACGACCCCGCCGACCTGGGCCCGGCGTGGGAGCACGCGCTGTCGGCGTCCCGGCCCGTGGTGCTCGACGTGCGGTGCGACCCGAACACGCCGCCGATCCCGCCGCACACCACGTTCGAGCAGACCAAGGCCACCGCCGAGGCGATGCTCAGGGGCGACCCGGACGCGTGGGACGTCGTGAAGCGGGGCGTGCGGACCAAGGTTCAGGAATTCCTGCGCGGGTAACCGGTGGCCATGGTCAGCATCGGTTATTTCCTCTCCAGCGAGGAGAGCGGGCCGCGTGAGCTGGTCAGGCAGGCGCGGTGGGCGGAGCAGGCGGGGTTCGAGCGCCTGTGGATCTCCGACCACTACCACCCGTGGAACCGCGAGCAGGGCAACAGCCCGTTCGTGTGGTCCGTGATCGGGGCGCTGTCGGAGGCCACGTCGTTGCCCATCACCACCGCCGTCACCTGTCCGACGGTACGAATTCACCCCGCCGTGGTGGCTCAGGCCGCCGCGACGGCCGCCGTCCAGTGCCGCGGCGGGTTCACCCTCGGGGTGGGCAGCGGTGAGGCGCTGAACGAGCACATCTTCGGCGACCCGTGGCCCTCCGCGCCCGAACGGCTGGAGATGCTGGAGGAGGCCGTCGAGGTGATGCGCGCGCTGTGGACCGGCGAGGAGGTCAGCCACCGCGGCAAGCACTACACGGTCGAGAACGCCCGGCTCTACACGCTGCCGCCGGCACCCGTGCCGGTGTACGTGTCGGCGTTCGGGCCGAAGGCGGCGGAGGTCGCGGGCCGGATCGGCGACGGGCTGTGCTCCACCATCCCCGACCCGTCGCTGCTGGAGCGGTTCCGCGCCGCGGGCGGCGGGGGCAAGCCCACCCAGGCCGGGTTCAAGGTGTGCCACGCGCCGTCGGCCGAGGCGGGCGTGAAGACGGCCCACCGGCTGTGGGCCAACGAGCAGCTGCCCGGTGAACTGGCGCAGGTGCTGCCGACGCCGCGGCACTTCGAGCAGGCGTCGACGCTGGTCACCGAGGAGATGGTGGGCTCGGCGCTGCCCGTGGGCCCCGACCCGCGGCCGTACGTGGAAGCGGTCCGCGAGTACGCCGAGGCCGGCTACGACGAGGTGTACGTGAACCAGATCGGGCCCGACCAGGAGCAGTTCTTCTCCTTCTGGGCCGAGTCGGTGGCGCCGGAGCTGGACGCCGCCATGTCCACCGCGGGAGGCGCGCGATGACCGACCCGAACGAACGACCGCTGGACGAGATCGAGCAGCTCGACGAGGACGAGCTCGGCGTCGACCCGCTGGAGGAGGGCGTCGACCCGCCCGAGCACTGGAGCGGCGCCGACCGGCACGGCACCACACCGCGCGAGCAGCGCGAGGGCGAGACCCTCGACCAGCGGCTCGCGCAGGAGGAGCCGGAATAGGTCGCACGACGACCGGGTGCCGGGTCGGCGGTCCAATCCACCCGACCCGGTAATCCACCCGATGTGGCGCACAGACGTTTGCCCACGGGGGACCAGCGGGTAAGCCGTGATCAAGCACCTGTGACACCGCAAGGGGGTTCAACCGATGACCAGCACCGCGCGCCTGCCCAAGCCCGTGACCGACGTATGGGATTGGCAGAAGGAGGGGTTGTGCCGAGGCCGTGACAGCGCGGTCTTCTTCCACCCGGACAACGAGCGGGGCTCCGCCCGGGCCGCCCGGGAGGACAAGGCGAAGCAGCTGTGCGCCCGCTGCCCGGTGGTCGACCCGTGCCGCGAGCACGCGCTGGCGGTCCAGGAGCCGTACGGCGTGTGGGGTGGCATGGGCGAGGACGAGCGCCGCCGCATCATCTCCAACCGCCGCCGTTCCGCCGCCTGACCGGCCCGACCCCTCTCCCCGGCCCCCGGCCCGACCCACCTCCGACCCCCACCGAGGCCGGCGAAGCACCCCACCGTCGCCGTCCGCACCCGTCCCCACCACCGGTCCCCGCCGAACCAGACCCACCGGTCCCCGCCGAACCCAGCCCGAACCGTCGGCACCGCAGCCCGCCCCCACCCGAACCCCCGAACGCGCCGAGGCCGCCCGACACGGATGTCGGGCGGCCTCGGCGCGTCCCACTACGCCGGTCACGCCGGCGTCGTCCTGTCCGGACCGGTCCTGTCCGGACCGTCCTACTCGGTCAGCCCCTCGCGCAACTGCCGCAGCGTCTTGGCCAGCAGCCGCGACACGTGCATCTGCGAGATGCCCACCTTCTGCGCGATCTGGGTCTGCGTCATGTTCCCGAAGAACCGCATGACCACGATCTTGCGCTCCCGCTCCGGCAGCTTCTCCAGCAACGGGTGCAACGCCTCCCGCTGCTCGATCGCCTCCAGCTCCGGGTCCTCCTCGCCGAGCGTGCTGCCCAGCGAGATGGAGCTGTCGTCGGCCACCAGCAGGTCGTCCAGCGACGCGCTGTGGTAGGCGTTGCCCGCCGCCAGGCCCTCGTGGATCTCCTCCCGGCTCAGCCCGAGGTGCTGCGCCAGCTCGCTCGGCGTCGGCGCCCGGCCCAGTTCCTGCGACAACCGCGCCGACCCGGCGTTGATGGCCAGGTGCAGCTCCTTGAGCCGCCGCGGCATCCGCACCGACCAGCTGGAGTCCCGGAAGTACTTCCGGACCTCGCCCATGATCGTGGGCACGGCGAACGACAGGAAGTCGCTGCCCCGCTCCGGGTCGAACCGGTCCACCGCGTTGATCAGGCCGACCGTGGCGACCTGCACCAGGTCGTCGTGCGGCTCACCGCGGTGGCCGAACCGCCTGGCGATGTGCTTGGCCACCGGCAGGTGCTCGGTCACCAGCTCGTCGCGCAGCCGCTCCCGCGCCGGGTCGTCCTTCGCGGTGGCGGCGAGCCGGACGAACAGCGGCGCCAGGTGGTCGTAGTCCCCCTGGGTGCCGGACCGCGTCGTGCCCCCGTCCGACCCCGTCACGCATCCACCGTCCCCAACGACCGCTTGACCAGGTCGATGTGCACCTCGAACGCGTCCGCCTGCGGCGCGACCCACGTCGTGACCGAGTCGACCAGCGCGCTCAGCACGCGCCACCCGAAGCTGTCCCGGTCAGGAGGCGCCGACCGTTGCGATCCCACCTGGGTGAACACCTGCACGGATCCGTCCACCACGACGAACCGGGCGCTGAGCACAGCACCCCCCGCGGCCAGCGAGATGAGCGTCGAGCACGCCTCGTCCACCGCCAGCTTCAGGTCCTCGATGGAATCAAGGTCGAAGTCCTGCCTCATGGCGATGTCCGCCGCCACGGCACGGACGATCGACAGCTGCGTGGGGTCGGCCGCCATCCGCAACTCGACCCCGGCCAGGGCGTTCTCCGACTCACCGCTTCGCGGCTCAGTGTGCGACACGCTCACCTCGTCGTCCGTTCTGTCTCGTTGTGCTGCTGAAGCTATCGGTACCCGAATTGATCGTCGCTCACACGTGTAGGCGACGCGCGGGCTGGGAAGACTGACTGGTGCGACGGGGAGGCCTTTTGACCGATCAACTCGCGGACCACCACTGGGGAGTGGAGTTCCCGGCCCAGGCCGGGCAGCTCGCGGGGGTCCGCGCCCGGCTCGACGCCTGGCTGGCTGCCGAAGGGCTGTCCGAGGACGACCGCTACGACCTGCTCCTGGCGGTGAACGAGGCGGCCAGCAACGCCGTGGAGCACGCGTACGGGCCCGATGAGCAGGGTGTCGTGCACATCGAGGCCGCGACCAGACCCGACGGCGGCGTCCGCGTCGTGGTGACCGACCACGGTGGCTGGCGCGTGCCGCCGCCCACCCTCTCCGCCCGCGGCCGCGGGCTGCTGCTGATGCGCGAGAACGTCGACGAGGTGCTGGTCGACCGCGGTGCGGGCGGCACGACCGTCACCCTGGTCCTCGCGCCGAGGCACGCGTCTCGCGGCACGTACCTCGCCGCCGCGCCACCGGGCGACCCCGTGCTCGTCACCGCCCGCGAGGGCTGGGTGGAGGTGGTCGTGCGCGGTGACGTCCCGGCGACCGCCGCGCCCGCCGTCCGCCGGCGCATCCTCACCGCGGCGCGCGGCGGGTCCGTGCCGGTGGTGGTGGACCTGGGTGCCCTGGGTGAGCGCAACGAAGGCATGGTCCGCAGCCTGCGCGCGGTCGCCGACGCGGCCGCCGCGGCGGGCAACCGGCTGGTCGTGCGCGCGCCCGAGGACGGCCACGCCCGCCGCGCACTCGTCGCGGCGGGCGTGGACCAAGTAGTGGACCTGGTGCCGCACGTCTAGACCCGTTCCGTCACCCGGCCGGACCTCAGCGGGCCTCGTCGGCCTCCAACGCCTGCCCCACCGACTCGAACACGCTGAACACCTCGCCCAGGCCGGTCGCGGCCAACGGGCGGGTCACGGCGCGTTCGACCGCCACGACGCGGAACGCCGCGCCCCGGCGCTTGGCGTGCTGCGACGCCTCCACCAGCACCGCCAGACCGGCCGAACCGAGGAAGCTCACCCCGGACAGGTCCAGCACCAACGTGCTGCCGGCGTCGAGGTGCCTGAGCCCCTCGGCCCGCAACTGGGGTGCGGTGAGCATGTCGACCTCACCGCTCACCGCGACCACGACGACACCCTCCGCCGCGGTGCGGACGTCGAGCCCGAGCTGCCCGGCCCGCGGGCTGTCGACCGCGGCGGACTCGGCTCCGCTCGTCGCCACGACGTTCGGATCCTGAACCGTCACGAGGCACTCCTCTTCAGCTGGTACCGCTGGGTGGGAAGCCCGGACGCACTCGACGTGCGCGCAGCAACAAAAAAGCAGCGTGGCGGAACGTGCCCGCTAGCCGGACTTCCCGGCGCGGCTGTTGGCTCAACCGCTGCGCCACCCACCGTACGTAGCCCGTGGCGGCACCACAAGCGCGCGGGTGACACGTGATCAGCCCCAGTGTAGTGCGCCATTCGGTGTGCGGCGGATGACGGACGGTGAACGGTTTGGTCCCACCGGTGCGGGTTACACCCCGGTAGAAGCGTTCTCCCGGGTTCCGCGCAACTCGGCGACCCAACCGCCCGCCGGCCGCGATTGGGCACGCACGAGGAGGTGGCGTCCGCCACAGTCGCGCAGAATCGGGTGACAGGGATAACGCCACGAGAGCCGTGAGCGACAACCCTGGTGGAGGGATTTTCAGATGAGCACCAGAACGGAAACCGAGTCCGAGCCCGCGAAGCACAGGGCAGCGCGTGCCGGCGCCACCGGAGCGGCAGCGCTGCCCACAGCCCCGTGCAGCGTGGTCTGGAGCAAGGGCCACGCCTACGTGCTCGAAGGTTTCCGAGCCCGCTGGGTCGGCGTCGACGACCGGGGTCGTCCGCAAGCGCTCAGCGGTGACGAACTGCAACGCCGCGGCTGGAGCCGCACCCGCTCGAACAACTGAGCCACGAGCCGTTCCCGGCGAGTCCGCGCGAGTCGGCCACCGGGGCACGCCGGGCGGCCCTCTACAGTGCGGACGTGTCGCACGATCCAGCCGACCGGCTGCTGACCATCCCGAACGCGCTGAGCGTGTTGCGGCTGCTCGGCGTGCCCCTGTTCCTGTACCTGCTGCTCGGCCCGCACGCCGACGGCTGGGCGCTGGTGGTGTTGGTCGCGGCGGGCCTGTCCGACTGGCTCGACGGCAAGATCGCCCGCTGGCTCGACCAGGCGAGCAAGCTCGGCGCGCTGCTCGACCCGGCCGCCGACCGGCTCTACATCCTCGCCACGCTGGTCGCGTTCGTGGTGCGCGGCATCGTGCCCTGGTGGGTGGCGGCGGTGCTGGTCGGCCGCGAACTCGTCGTCGGCGTCTGCCTGCCCGTGCTGCGGGCCCGCGGCTACGGCCCGTTCGAGGTCAACTACCTGGGCAAGGCCGCCACGTTCAACCTGCTCTACGCGTTCCCCATGCTCCTGCTCGCCCAGGGCACCTCCACCGCCGCCCAGGTCGCCCGACCGGTGGCCTACGCGTTCATGGTCTGGGGCGGGGCCTTGTACCTGTGGTCGGGAGTGCTGTACGTCTACCAGTTCACCCTCGCGATGCGGCGAACGCCGGGTGTCGCGCCGGCCTGAACGCCGACGTGGGAAGATCCGGCAGCGAAGATCCACCGTCATTGAAGGAGCACACCGCGGTGATTCCCGAGGAGCTCAAGTACACCGAGGAACATGAGTGGGTGCTGCGCACAGGTGAGGACACCGTGCGCGTGGGCATCACCGACTACGCCCAGGAGCAGCTCGGCGACGTCGTGTTCGTCCAGCTGCCCGAGCTCGGCGAGCAGGTCGCGGCCGGTCAGACGCTCGGCGAGGTGGAGTCCACCAAGAGCGTGTCGGACATCTACGCGCCGCTCGCCGGTGAGGTCGTCGCGCGCAACGACTCGCTCGACCAGCAGCCCGACCTGGTGAACTCGGACCCGTACGGCGAGGGGTGGATGGTGGAATTGCGGCTGGAGGACCCGACCGCGGTCGACGACCTGCTCGACGCCGCCGCGTACCAGGAGCTGGCGGCGCAGGAGTGACGTCGATCTTCCGGCGGCTCTTCGGTCGGTGGGGGAGCCGCTCCTCAGACCAGGGTTCGGGCACGATAGGTTCTAGTGGTCTCGACGAGAGTTCCAGCAGCAGGAGGAGAGCTCAGGTGAGCACGAACGACGGGCCAGGCGTTCCGCCCGAGCAGTCCCCGGAGCGGACCTCCGTTTTCCGGGCCGACTTCCTCGCCGAGGTCGAGGGTGCCGAGGCGCCCGCCCAGGAGCCGGCCGTCGCGGGTGTCGACGCGCTGCCCTCCGGGTCGGCTCTGCTCGTGGTCAAGCGCGGCCCCAACGCGGGGTCGAGGTTCCTGCTGGACCGCGACACGACCAGCGCGGGGCGGCACCCCGACAGCGACATCTTCCTCGACGACGTGACGGTCTCCCGCCGCCATGCCGAGTTCCGCCGCGAGGGCGGCGAGTTCGTGGTCATCGACGTGGGCAGCCTCAACGGCACCTACGTCAACCGCGAGCCCGTCGACCAGGCGGTCCTGGCCAACGGCGACGAGGTGCAGATCGGCAAGTTCCGCCTCGTGTTCCTGACCGGTCCGGGCGCCGGGGGCCAGGGGGCCTGAGCGATGGGGCTCCGGTGACGGCGGCCGGGCGGCCACGCGGGGGGTTGAGCATCGGGGCGGTGCTGGCGCAGCTGCGACCCGACTTCCCCGACGTCACCATCTCCAAGATCCGGTTCCTGGAGTCGGAGGGGCTGGTCCGCCCGGCGCGCACGGCCTCGGGGTACCGGCAGTTCACGTCCGCCGACGTGGACCGCCTGCGGTACGTCCTGTCCGCACAGCGGGACAGGTACCTGCCGCTGAAGGTCATCAAGGAGCAGCTGGACGCGGCCGACCAGGGCGCGCCCAGGGCGTTGCGCGCGGTCGACCTCGCCCCGGCCGCCGGGCACCGGGTCACCCGCGAGGACCTGCTGGCGCGGGCGGGCATCGAGCCCGGTGTGCTGGCGGACCTGGAGCAGCACGGTCTGGTCAGGGCCGGCGCGGGCGGGTTCTACGACCACGAGGCCGTGCAGATCGCGTCGACCGTGCGGGCCATGGCGGAGCACGGGTTGGAACCGCGTCACCTGCGCCCGTTCCGGGTCGCCGCCGACCGCGAGGTCGGGCTCGTCGAGCAGGTCGTCGGCGCGCGGCACCGGCAGCGCGACCGGGCCGGAGTGGACGAAGCCGTGCGCGAGCTGGCGGCGCTCTCGGTAACCCTGCACACACTGCTGGTGAAGGTGGGCCTGCGCGACGTCGCAGGTCGTCCCGTTTCGCCGAGGTGAACGCGTGTCCGCATCGTGATCGCAGAGCGGGTGGGCGGTTGCGCACTGAGCCCGCTTGGCGGGTAGCGTCGAAACTGTACGTGGGGGATCCTCGTTAGGTAGCGGGGACGCCAGAATTTCAGCGCGCTGAGGGAGGCGAGACCCGATGAGCGAAATGCGCGTCGTCGGCGTGCGGGTGGAACTGCCCGCCAACCAGCCGATCCTGCTGCTGCGCGAAACCGAGGGCGAACGGTACCTGCCGATCTGGATCGGATCGGTCGAGGCCACGGCGATCGCGTTGGAGCAGCAAGGTGTCCGTCCTGCCCGGCCGTTGACGCACGACCTGCTCAAGGACGTCATCGGGGCGCTCGGCCGGCAGTTGGAGCAGGTGCGGATCACCGACCTGCAAGAGGGCACGTACTTCGCGGAACTCGTGTTCGACGGTGACATCCGGGTGTCGGCGCGGCCGAGCGACTCGGTGGCGCTGGCGTTGCGGATCGGTGTGCCGATCCACGCCGAGGAGTCGGTGCTGGCGGAGGCCGGTCTCATCATCCCGGACGAGCAGGAGGACGAGGTCGAGAAGTTCCGCGAGTTCCTCGACTCCGTGTCGCCGGAGGACTTCCGCGGCGCGGACACGTAGTCCGGGCCGTCTCGTCGTTCCCCCACGTTCGCCGGTGCCCGCCCGAGTCAGCGGTCCGGCGACGTTCGTTACCCGGCGCGGTGCGGGTCGCGCCGTCGTCCGCGTCTTGGCCCCTGCCGTCGTCCGCGTCCTGACCTCTCCGTCGTCCGCGTCCTGGCCCCCGCCGTCGTCCGCGCCTGGTGCCGCTGGTTCCCGCTCGTCCTGGTCTGCCGGTTCCCGTTCGGCCGTTCGTTCGGCCCGTCCGTGCTTTCGCAGGGGTCCCCGCCCAGGGGATCCCTGTTTTTCATCTTGCCGGCACGCACCGACAATTTCGGCCGGCCGAGGGTGGACAAGCGGGTCGGGTGCTTGACAAGACCCGACACCCGGGATGGGTCGCGACGTCGGCCGCGGGCCGGGAACGGCTTCCCGTAGGCGTGTGCGGTGCGTTGTGGATCAACCCCGCATGCCACTTTCAGGCGTCGCGTGTTCGGGTTACACAACGTCAACGTTGCTGAGCTAAACGATCACTAAACGTCACCCGAATGGCTTACAACGGGCGACTCTCTCAACCTCAACCTCACCTTGAGGTCAGACACGCCCAGCGCGTCGCGTTGACCTGCCCCCTAGGCGGTCTTACCGTCGAACTCAGGTGAATTGCCACGGTGTGATTCGGACACCGCGGCGGCTTCACGTTGGTCGCCGGTCGTCGTGACCGGACCGAGGGGAGGCAGGCGTGGTCGAGGAAGCGCCCATCCGGGCCGGATCCGGAGAACAGGGTGAACTGTTCCCGGACTCCTCGCTGCCGGACGAGCTGGTCGGGTACCGCGGCCCCGCCGCGTGCCAGATCGCGGGCATCACCTACCGCCAGCTGGACTACTGGGCGCGCACCGGGTTGGTCAACCCGACCATAAGGAGTGCCCACGGCTCAGGCAGCCAGCGGCTCTACTCGTTCAAGGACATCCTGGTCCTCAAGGTCGTCAAGAGACTGCTGGACACCGGCGTCTCGCTGCAGAACATCCGGGCCGCGGTCGACCACCTGCGCCGTCGCGGCGTGCAGGACCTGGCCCGGATCACGCTGTTCAGCGACGGCACCACGGTCTACGAGTGCACCTCGCCGGAGGAGGTCGTCGACCTGCTGCAAGGCGGCCAGGGGGTGTTCGGCATCGCGGTCAGCGGTGCGATGCGGGAGATCAGCGGCACGATCCACGACTTCCCCGCCGAACGCGCCGATGGCGGCGAGATCGTGGAACCGGCCGACGACGAGCTGTCCCGCCGCCGCCGCACCCGGGCCATCGGCTGACCCGGGCGCGACGGCCGGGCGCGACGGCTGAGCGCGACGACCGGCTGACCGGCTGCGACGCACTGAGATCCACGTCGCGCCGGCGGTACCGAGGGCACGTCCGCCGGGTAGGATTTCGCGCGTAGTCGCTTTATCCCGTGCGGGAGAGTCCGAGCCCGTCTCGGCGCCGAAGGAGCAAATCCTCCCCGGAACCTCTCAGGCGCAAGGACCGTGCGGGTGAGACGCCTCTGGAAAGCGGGTCGGGCACACCGGCCGACCCCGCCGACGGTGCAAGCCCGACAGCCGGGTGAAGCTCTCAGGCGCCCGCCGACGGGCAGAAGACAGAGGGGGAGGGCAACGGCAGAAGTCTGTCCGGAGCCCTGGAGGCAGCCCCGATGACGCAGGACCGCATCCCCCTCGCCGCACTCGAGCACGGCACCCCGTTCGCCGACCGGCACGTGGGCCCGCGGCCCGCGGAGCTGGCCCGCATCCTCGACGTCATCGGTGTCGGCTCCCTGGAGGAACTGGCGCAGCACGCCGTCCCCGGGTCGATCCGCGAGCGCGACCTGGTGCTGGACCTGCCCGCGCCCGCCACCGAGACCGAGTCGCTGGCCGAGCTGCGCGCCCTGGCCGCGCGCAACCGCCCGATGACGCAGATGATCGGGCTCGGCTACTACGGCACCACCACGCCGCCGGTGATCCGCCGCAACGTGCTGGAGAGCCCCGCCTGGTACACCGCGTACACGCCGTACCAGCCGGAGATCTCCCAGGGCCGCCTCGAAGCCCTGCTCAACTTCCAGACGATGGTCGGCGACCTGACCGGCCTGCCGCTGGCCAACGCCTCGATGCTGGACGAGTCCACCGCCGCCGCGGAGGCCATGACGCTGGTCCGCCGCGCGGGCCGGGCCAAGTCGGGCAAGTTCGTGGTGGACGCGGACACGCTGCCGCAGACGCTGGCCGTCATCGAGACCCGCGCCGAGCCGCTGGGCATCGAGATCGTCACCGCCGACCTGTCGCAGGGCATCGAGGGGCTCGGGCTCGGCGGCGACTTCTTCGGCGTGCTGCTGTCCTACCCCGGCGCGTCCGGCGTGGTCCGCGACCACGAGGCCGTGATCGAGGAGATCCACAAGGCCGGCGCGATGGCCGTGGTCGCGGCCGACCTGCTGTCGTTGACGCTGCTGCGCCCGCCCGGCGAGATCGGCGCGGACGTCGTCGTGGGCACGACCCAGCGGTTCGGCGTGCCGATCGGGTTCGGCGGGCCGCACGCCGGTTACATGGCGGTGCGCCAGGGCCTGGAGCGGCAGCTGCCCGGACGGCTCGTCGGCGTGTCCGTCGACGCGGACGGCTCCCTGGCCTACCGCCTCGCGTTGCAGACGCGCGAGCAGCACATCCGCCGGGAGAAGGCGACCAGCAACATCTGCACCGCGCAGGTGCTGCTCGCGGTGATCGCCTCGATGTACGCGGTGTACCACGGTCCGGAGGGGCTGAAGGCGATCGCGACCCGCGCCCACCGGATGGCGACCGTGCTGGCCGCGGGCCTGTTGGAGGGCGGCGTCGAGATCGTGCACGGCGAGTTCTTCGACACCGTGCGCGCGCGGGTCGAGGGCCGGGCCGCCGACGTCGTGTCCGCCGCGCGCGACCTCGGCGTGAACCTCTGGCAGGTCGACGCCGACGTGGTGTCGATCGCGTGCGACGAGACCACCACGCGCGACCACCTGGAACTGGTGTGGAAGGCGTTCGGCGTGACCGTCTCCGACGTGGACGGGCTGGACGCCGACACCGCCGACGGCATCCCCGCCGACCTGCGCCGCACCAGCGACTACCTGACCCACCCGGTGTTCCACGCGCACCGCTCCGAGACCGCGTTGCTGCGCTACCTGCGGGCACTGTCGGACAAGGACGTGGCGCTGGACCGCAGCATGATCCCGCTGGGCTCGTGCACGATGAAGCTCAACGCCACGGCCGAGATGGAGCCGATCACGTGGCCGGAGTTCGCCGACCTGCACCCGTTCGCGCCCTCGTCCGACGCCGAGGGGCTGCTGGAGATCGTCGGTGACCTGGAGCGGTGGATGGCCGAGATCACCGGGTACGACGCGGTGTCGTTGCAGCCCAACGCGGGCAGCCAGGGCGAGTTCGCGGGCCTGCTCGCGATCCGCGCCTACCACCGCGCCAACGGCGACGCGCACCGCGACGTGTGCCTGATCCCGTCCAGCGCGCACGGCACCAACGCCGCGTCCGCCGTGATGGCCGGGATGCGCGTCGTGGTCGTCAAGTGCGACGACCACGGCAACGTGGACGTCGAGCACCTGCGGTCGACCATCGACGCGCACCGCGACTCGCTGGCCGCGATCATGATCACCTACCCGTCCACGCACGGGGTGTACGAGGACACCGTGCGCGAGGTGTGCGGGTTGGTGCACGACGCGGGCGGCCAGGTGTACGTCGACGGCGCGAACCTCAACGCGTTGATCGGGCTCGCGCAGTACGGCAAGTTCGGGTCGGACGTGTCGCACCTGAACCTGCACAAGACGTTCTGCATCCCGCACGGCGGCGGTGGTCCCGGTGTCGGGCCGATCGGCGTGCGGTCGCACCTGGCGCCGTTCCTGCCCAACCACCCGTTGCAGCCGGCGGCCGGCCCGGCGACCGGTGTCGGGCCGATCAGCGCCGCGCCGTGGGGTTCGGCGTCGATCCTGCCGATCTCGTGGGCGTACGTGCGGATGATGGGCGCGGACGGCCTGCGGCGGGCGACGTTGACGGCGGTGGCGGCGGCGAACTACGTGGCGCGGCGGCTGGACGAGCACTTCCCTGTGCTCTACACCGGCGAGGGCGGTTTCGTGGCCCACGAGTGCATCCTCGACCTGCGGCCGATCACCAAGGCGACCGGTGTGACGGTGGACGACGTGGCGAAGCGGTTGGCCGACTACGGCTTGCACGCGCCGACCATGTCGTTCCCGGTGGCGGGCACGCTCATGGTGGAGCCGACGGAGAGCGAGGACCTGGCGGAGATCGACCGGTTCATCGACGCGATGATCGCGATCCGGCACGAGATCGACCGCGTCGGTTCGGGCGAGTGGCCGGCGGACGACAACCCGCTGCGCAACGCGCCGCACACGGCGGCGTCGATCGCGACGGAGTGGAACCACCCGTACAGCCGCGAGGTGGCGGTGTTCCCGGCGGGCACGGCGGCGCCGAAGATCTGGCCGCCGGTGCGCCGGATCGACGGCGCCAAGGGCGACCGCAACCTGGTCTGCTCCTGCCCGCCGATCTCCGCTTACGGCGGCTGATAGCACGGCACCGGGCGCCGGCCGCGCGTGTCGCGGCCGGCGCTCCGCGTCGGGGTGGGTCAGCCCGGCACGAGCCGCGGGACGATCACCCTTCGTCACCCGATCGTGGGGCGGTGCCGGGTCGGGGCAGCTCGTAGTCCAGCTCGAATCGCCCCGGTTCGCCCTGCGCCCACGTGATGCGGCCGTGGCCGGTGAGGCCCGCCAGGTCACCGGTCGCCGAGACGACGGTGAAGGTGGCGTCCGCGACACCGTCGCGGAAACCGCCGGTGTGGTGCAGGACGAAGCCGCCCTCGCGGCCCTCCAGGGTGCCGGTCACGACCTCGTAGCCCGTGGAGACGCAGGAGTCGTCGTCCGGGTAGGACATGACGAAACGCATGTCGCCCAACGCCTCCAGCTCACCGGTGTAGGCGGTCGTCATGCCGCCCACCGTCTGCTTCGGACCGGTGACCTCGTCGTAGCGCCGGCCTTCCCACGTGTGCTCGTCCCAGCTCTTCATCTCGGCGATGGCATGTGCGGTGGTCATGGACCAGGAGCTTGCCGTGCGTACCTGACAGCTCCTGTCAGGATGGCGTCATGCGCGCCAGCCGGTTGTTGTCCCTGCTCCTCCTGCTCCAGTCGCGCGGCCGGATGACGGCGCAGGAGTTGGCCGACGAGCTGGAGGTCTCCGTCCGCACCGTCTACCGCGACGTCGAGGCGCTCGGCGCGTCGGGCGTCCCGGTGTACGCCGACCGCGGCCCGGCGGGCGGCTACCGGCTGGTCGACGGGTACCGCACCCGGCTCACCGGGCTGACCACCGAGGAGGCCGACTCGCTGTTCCTGGCCGGGATGCCGGGCCCGGCGGCCGAGCTCGGGCTGGGCGCGGTGGTGGCGGCGGCCCAGCTCAAGGTGCTCGCCGCCCTCCCGCCGGAGCTGCGGTCGCGGGCCGCGCGGGTGCGGGAGAGGTTCCACCTGGACGCGCCGGGCTGGTTCCGCGGCAACGAGGGCACGCCGCACGTGGCCGCGATCGCGGAGGCCGTGTGGCAGCAACGACGCCTGCGCGTGCGGTACGTGCGGTGGGCGCAGGTCGAGGTGGAGCGGACGGTCGAGCCGCTCGGGCTCGTGCTCAAGGCGGGCACCTGGTACCTCGTCGCCCGCACGGACGGCCTGCGCACCTACCGGGTCTCCCGGGTGGTGGAGCTGACCGCGTTGGACGAGTCGTTCGACCGGCCCGACGGGTTCGACCTGGCCGAGTACTGGGCCGGCTGGTCGGAGCGGTTCGAGCAGCGGATGTACCCGATGCGGGTGACGGTCCGGATGACGCCGAACGGGCTGCGCGGCGCTCAGGTCCTGCTCGGTCTCGTCGCCGCCCGCGAGCTCAAGGACGTCGAGCCGGAGGGCGAGTGGACGACCGTCCGGGTTCCGGTCGAGTCCCTGGAGCACGCGGAGGTCGACCTGCTCCGCCTCGGTCCCGAGGTCGACGTGCTGGAGCCGCCGGAGCTGCGCGAACGGGTCATCGCCCGGATCGCCGCCATGGCCGCGGTCTACCAGCGGTGATGTGCTACGGTTACACGTGTAAGAAAGTTCTTACACATGAAGGAGCGCCATGACAGGCACCTCGCCGACCGGCGACGAGCTGGTCGAGGTGCTGGCCGCGCTGTCCAACCCCCTGCGGCTGCGCATCGTGGCGACGCTGGCGGGCGGTCGCGACTACGTGAGCCACCTCGCCCGCGTCATCGGGGTGAGCAGGCCGCTGCTGCACATGCACCTGCAACGGCTGGAGGCGGCCGGGCTGGTCGTCGGCAGCCTGGAGCTGTCGGAGGACGGCAAGGCCATGAAGTACTTCGAGGTCGCGGACTTCGACCTGCGGTTGACCCCGGCGGTGCTCGCCGCGGCCGCCGCCACCCTGACCACAACGGACTCGTCACGCGGTCCGGCCCGAGAGGAGGGTTCGCGATGAACCTCGACCAGATGACCTGGCCGTCCGCGGTGTTCGCGGTCGGCGTGCTGTTCCTGACCCTGGTGTTCGTGATGTTCCTGATCAACGGCTACCTGGAGACCCGCAAGTCCAAGCTCGACGCGGAGCGCGCCGAGGGGTTGCGCCAACTCGTGCGCCGCTACGAGCAGCTGGCCGAGAACACCCTGGACGTGCAGCAGCGCACCGCCGCGGACCTGGCCGACCTGCGCACCCGCACCGCGTCCGTCGAACACATCCTCAGAACGGTGGAGTGACCATGAAGGCGATCGTGCAGGACAGGTACGGCGACCCGGGCGTGCTGGAGTTCCGGGAGCTCGACCGCCCGGAGCCCGGTGAGCGGCAGGTGCTGGTGCGGGTGCGCGCGGCGGGGGTGAACATCGCCGACTGGTTCATCTCGACCGGCACCCCGTACGTGCTGCGGCTGGCGGGTTTCGGGCTGCGCACGCCCAAGCGCACCACCCCCGGCACGGACGTGGCCGGTGTGGTGGAGGCCGTCGGCGGCGCGGTCACCCGGTTCAAGCCCGGTGACGAGGTGTTCGGCGAGGGCCGGGCCACGTTCGCCGAGTACGCGTGCGCCGACGAGGACCGGCTGGCCGCCAAGCCGGCCGGCATGACGTTCGAGGAGGCCGCGGGCCTGCCGCTGGCCGGGATCACCGCGGTGCAGATGCTGCGCGACGCCGCACGGCTCACCGCGGGGCAGCGGCTGCTGATCAACGGCTCGTCCGGCGGGATCGGCACGTACGCCGTGCAGATCGCGAAGGCGACCGGCGCCGAGGTGACCGCGGTGTGCGGCCCGACCAACGTCGACCTGGTGCGGGAACTGGGCGCGGACCACGTCGTGGACTACTCCCAGGAGGACTTCACCCGCACCACCGAGCGGTACGACGCGATCCTCGACCACGTCATGAACCACCCGTTCGCCGCGCTGCTGCGCCTGCTCACGCCCACCGGTGTGCTCATGCCGAACAGCGGCAACGGCGGCCGGTGGCTGGGCGGCGGCAGGCACCGGCTCAAGGCCGAGGTGATCCGGCCGTTCACCCGCCGCCGGATGGCGCCGCTGCTCGCCCGCACCACGCGCGCCGACCTGGAGGAGCTGGCCCGCCTGGCGGAGTCCGGGCAGCTGCGGACCGTGGTCGGCCACACGTACCCGTTGAGCGACGCGGCGCGCGCGGTCGAGCACGTGGCGGCCGGCCACGCGCGCGGCAAGGTCGTGGTGACGGTCTAGTCGGCCGACAGCAGCTGGCCGAGGGCGGCGTCCACGCCGCGACCGTCCTCGACCACCGACAGCGTGCCGCCGGTGGAGCGGGCCAGCTCGGACAGCGGCGCGCGTTCCGGGTCGGGGCCG
This sequence comes from Saccharothrix stipae, assembly GCF_054781895.1. Taxonomy (NCBI): domain Bacteria; kingdom Bacillati; phylum Actinomycetota; class Actinomycetes; order Pseudonocardiales; family Pseudonocardiaceae; genus Saccharothrix; species Saccharothrix stipae. The sequence goes on from NZ_BAAGTN010000031.1 coordinate 104,744, forward strand.
ATCGCGATGACGCTGATCGCGATGTCCTTGCCGGCCTGCTTGACCGACGCCAGCCGGGAGGTGAGCTCCTGGAACGTGAGCCCGCCGTCGTTCACGCCGTCGGTGAGCACCACGATCCGGTTGCGCTTGCCGTCCTGGTGGTCGGCCAGCATCCGCTCGTACAGCGCGAGCACGCTAGTGTAGAGCTGGGTCGCGCTCCGCGGTTCCAGCTCGGCCACGCCGTCCAGCAGCGCCTGCCGCTGCGCGGCGACCGGGCCGGTGGCCACGAGCTGCCGGTACGGCTTGTCGCCGTCGAGCTGGCGGGAGAACTCCCACAGCCCGAGCGACCCCGACACCGACCGGTTGACCTGCCCGGACAGCGCCTGCTTCACCCAGTCCATCCGGCTGCGACCGTCGCCGCCGGGTTCCTCCATCGACTTCGACGTGTCCACCAGCACGGTGACGACCTGGCCGTCATCGGCGGTCGCCCAGGCGGCGGAGATCTGCTGGGTGGTGTTGGCGTCGGCGGGCGTGAGCGTGTCGGTCACGGCGGGCCAGCGCAGGCCGGGCGACGGCTTGGGCCGCTCGCTGGTGGCGTCGACCCGCAGGCCCGCGCCGGCCAGGATCTTCTGCTGGTCGGCCTCGCGGAGGAACTCCCGGAACGCCTGCGACGCGCGCACCTGGGCCTCGCCGACCCAGTCGCCCGCCAGCGGCACGAACGGGAAGTCCGCGATCGGCGTCGGCCCACCCGCCGCGACCCCGTACAGGGGCTGCGCGAGCGGCGCGCCGCTGTCCTTGCCGGTGTTGTGCCGGTACAGGTCCACCTCGAACACCGGCACCGCGCTGAACCCGGCCGCGTTCACCGCGCCGTCGTCGGCGAGCAGGTTCAGCGCCTCCCACGTGCTCGCGGGGGTCTGCTCCGGCTTGGACGACGCCAGCCTGCTCATCGTGCTCTTCACCGGTTCCAGCGCGAGCATCTCGGTGGTGACCGGGCCCTTGCCCTCGGGGCTCGCGCCGGCCAGGGCCGACTGCACGGCCATCGCGGTGGCCGCGTTCGTCGCCGGGTCGGGCATGGCGACCTTGAACCGGCCCCACTCGGGGTGCCCGAACCGGCTCCAGCCGTCCGCCGCGCCGGTCAGGTCGGGCAGGTCGGTCCAGCGGAACCCGGCGCCGGCCTGCACCGCCTGCGCCGCGTCCTGGTGCAGGGCGAGCAGCACGGGGCTGGCCGCGATCGACTCGGGCGCCGCGCCGAGCAGGGTCGCGTTCTGCGCGCCGAGCCGGTTGGCCCACAGCATCGAGTCGGTGATCCACGCGTGCGGGCGTTCGCCGATGTCGGCGGTGTTCCAGCCCTGGGTGAGGCCCTGGAGCACGACCTCGGAGTCGATGGACCCGACCTCGACCCGGATGCAGTGGTCGTAGACGACGGGCCGCTGCCTGCTCCACGCCTCGGCGACCTGCTTGACAGCCTCGGCGACGCTGGGCGTCGCGGCGACCCGGAGCAGCGCCTCGCCCTCGTTGCAGTCACCCGCCTGGGCCGCGGCCCGGCGTTCCACGATGCCGCCGACCCAGCTCCAACCGAGCCACCCGAGCACCAGCAGGACGACCAGGCCGACGATGGCCACGGGCCACGTCGCGATGCCGCGCCGCACCTTCGTCCGCAGCGCGCGGTGTCGAGACATCGTCTTCCTCTCAGCGTCCACCGGATATGGCTGGCGAATCCCGACCGGCGTCACGCTAACAGGTGATGACTTGGGAGGGAGTGAAGTGACGGAGGGTTATCGGGCTGTGACGAGAGCCGCGGCCAGCGCCTCGGTGAGCCCGATCAGCCGGGCTCTCAGCGGCGCGGCGGCCTCGGCGAACGCGCCCTGCTGCCGCGCGTACTCCGAGCGTCCCTCGGCCGTCTCGATCCGCACCGGCCCGTAGCCCAGCCCGGTGAGGTCGTACGGGCTGGCCCGCATGTCGAGCTCGCGGATGCGCAACGCCAGCTCGAAGCAGTCCGCCACCAGCTCCGACGGCGTGGCCGGGTCGAGCTTGTAGGCCCACTTGAACAGGTCCATGTTCGCGTGCAGGCAGCCGGGCTGCTCCAGCTCGACCTGGGTCTCCCGGGTCGGCTGCACCGCGTTGCGCGGCCGGGCGTCGGGGGTGAAGAAGCGGAACGCGTCGAAGTGCCCGCACTGCACCCGCTGCGACTCGACCACCCGGTCGGTGCCCTCGCTGCCCAGCCGCAACGGCCACGCGTCGTGCCGCACCTGCTCCGGCCGCTGCCGGTAGACCATCGCCCACTCGTGCAAGCCGAAGCAGCCGAGCCGGGGCGCGCGGCCCGCCGTCGCGGCGAGCAACCGGCCGGCGAACCCGATCGTGTTGGCCCGTTCCCGGGCGAACGCCGCCACGTCCAGCGCCACGCCGTCGGGGGTGCGCCGGTAGACCGGCCACTTGAGGTAGGCGCGCGCCGCGTCGCCTTCGAGGACCACGCCGGGGCCGGGGTGCCAGCGCTCCAGCCGCGACGGGCGGTGCGAGTAGTAGGAGAACAGGAAGTCCAGCACCGGGTGCTTGCGGCCGGCGGCCTTGCGCTCGTGGTGCGGGCCGGTCCAGCGGCGCACGCGGTCCGCGTGCGCGTCCCGGCGCGCGGTCCACTCCGCTTCGGACAGGACGACCCCCACGTCACCAGGGTACTTCGCCCCTCACGTCGGTCGGTCCGCGGCCACGCCCCTGCGCGGGTTCACCCCACGCTAAAACGTTCGTCGGTGCGGGACCGGGTTGGCAGGGTGTGGACCATGTCCAGGGGGTGGGTGCGGCTGCAGGCCGTCGCGGTGTCCGGTTCGGTGGCCGAAGGCCTGATGTTGGCGGTGCTGCCGTGGATCGCGGCCACGATCACCTCGGACCCGCGGCAGCTGTCGCTGGTCAACGTGGTGGGTCAGTCGCCGTGGCTGCTGTTCTCGCTGTTCGCGGGCGTGCTGATCGACCGGGTGCGGCGCAGCACGGTGCTCGCGTCGGCGTACGCGGTGCAGGGGTGCGCGGCGCTGGCGCTCGCCGTGGCGGGGGTGACGGACGCGTTGAGCCTGCCGCTGCTGGTGGTCGTGGCGTTCGTGGTGACCTCGGCGCAGGTGCTCGGTGACGGCGCGACCGGCGCTCTGGTGCCCGAGGTCGTCGAGCCGGGCGGGTTGGCGACGGCGAACACGCGGCTGATCGTGATCGACCGGGGCGTGGTCCAGTTCGTCGTGCCGCCGGTCGCCGGTTTCCTGGTCGCGTTCGGCCTCGGCACGCCCGCGTGGGTTGCCTGCGTGGCCGCTCTGGGGGCGTTGGCGCTGGTGTGGGGCTTGCGCTCGGCCCCGGCGACGCCGTCGGCCAAGCACCCGTTCCGCGACATCGGCGAGGGGCTGAGGTACCTGGTCGGGTCGCGCCTGCTGCTGTCGATCACGGTGGCGGTGGCGCTCGGGTCGTTCGCGGCGAGCGGGGCGATGGCGATGTTCGTGCTGTACGCCAAGGAGGTGCTCGGGCTCGGCGCCGTCGGCTACGGCGTGATGCTGGCCTCCGCGGCCGCCGGGTGGGTGGTGTCGTCGTTCGTGGTGAGTCGGGTGGTGGGCCGGCTCGGGTACGCGTGGTCGATGCGGCTCGGCCAGGTCGGGATGGTGATCACCATGGCGCTGATCGCCGTGCTGCCGCCCTGGGCGTGGGCGATCGGGGTCGTGCTGTTCGCCCAGTCCGCGATCGTGATGGTGTGGAACGTCTGCTCGCAGTCCAGCCGCCAGCGCTTCACCCCGCCCGCGCTGCTGGGCCGAGTCCTCACCGGCCACCGCGCGCTGGCGTGGGGCCTGAACCCGTTGGGTGCGCTGGCCGGCGGTTTCGTGGCGGCCGGGTTCGGCCTGCGCGCGGTGTGGGTGATGGAGGCGTTGATCCAGGTCGGCGCCCTGGTCGTGGCCTGGCGCGGCCTGTCGTCGCAGGCGTTCCGCGAGGCGGAGTTGGCCGCCGCGAGCCGCTGATGGCGCTGGGTCGACGGACGGTGTTGGCTGGCTGACGGTGTTGGGACCGCCGAGTGTCGGTGGCGGCCGGCAGGTTGCGCCCCGTGACCCGCCTCGTCCCCTCGCTGCTGCGGAACCCGGCCTTCCGCTGGTACTTCGTGGCCCGGACCTCCTCCCACCTCGGTGACGGCCTGATCTCCATCGCGCTGCTGTTCGGCGCGCTGAGGCTGGGTGCGTCGCCGACCGACGTGGGGCTCGTCCTGCTGGCCGGTCGGTTGCCGGTGGTCGTGTTCACGCTGCTCGGCGGGGTGGTGGGCGACCTGTGGTCGCGACGCGCCGTCATGCTCGCCGCCGACGTCGTCCGCTGCGCCTCCCAAGGCTTGACCGCCGCCCTGCTGATCACCGGCAACGCCGACCTGTGGCACCTGGCCGCGTTGCAGGCGGTGGCGGGCGCGGCCACCGCGTTCTTCGCCCCGGCCGCGGCGGGTCTGGTCGTCGACGTGGTGCCCGAGGCGCAGCGGGGTCAGGCCAACTCCCTGGTCAACGCGGCCCAGAACGCCGCGACGCTGATCGCCCCGGTGGTGTCGGCGACGCTGGTGGCCACCGTCGGCGCCGGGGTGTCCTTCGCCCTGGACGCGGCCACGTTCGCCGTCAGCGCGGCCGCGCTGGTCGCGCTGACGGTCCCGGACCGGCGCGTGCCACGACGGCCGGGGCTCCTGGAGGCCGTGCGGCACGGGTGGCGCGACTTCCGCTCCCGCCCCTGGTTGCAGGCCACCACGGTCCAGGTCGCCGTGATCAACGGCGTCTGCATCTCCCCGTTCCTGGTCCTCGGCCCGGTCATCGCCGACCAGCGCCTGGGCGGCCCGCCGGCCTGGGCGTTCATCGGCAACGGCTACGCCGTCGGGGCGCTGCTGGGCAGCGCGCTCGCCCTGCGCTGGCGGCCTCGGCACCCGCTGCGGGTCGCCGTCGTCATCCCCGCCGCCCTGGCACCGCTGCTGGTGCTGTTCGCCGTCGGCGCGCCGGTCCAGTTGCTGGTCGCGGCCGCCGTCCCGGCAGGGGTGCAGTCCGCCCTCTACGCCGTGCTCATCGACACCACCCGGCAGGTCCACGTGCCCGCCGACCTGGTCGCCAGGGCCACGGGGTTCGCCACCGTCGTCGGCCTGGCCGCGGCACCCGTGGGCATGGCGCTGGCGGGGCCCGCGGCCGAGCGCACCGGCGCGGGGACCGTGCTCCTCACCGGTGCGCTGGTGGCCGTGCTGAGCGTGCCACTGGCACTGGCCGTGCGCTCGGTCCGGCGGCTGCCGGCCGTGGTCGGTGACTGACCCGGACTTCGGGGGTCAGAGCGGTGGGATGAGGCCCGGGAACTTGCGGGCGCCGGTGCAGTGCGGGCACTCGCGGCCGTTGTCGACGGTGCGCGGCGCGCCGCCGATCACCGCGGACGTGGGGTTGGCGATGAACCCCGCCCCTCCGCACAGGTGGCAGATGGTGCGGGGCTCGGAGGTCACGCCGAACAGGTCGTCCTCGTCCTCGACGTCATCGTCGTCGAACCCGTCCTCGTCCTCTTCCGGGTCGAAGTCGTCCTCTTCGTCGTCATCCTCACGCGGATCCACGTGACCAACCGTAGTCGGGTGGGACCGGCCGCGCCCCGGCGGACCGGTCCCACCCGGGCCCTCAGGGCCGTTGCCCGGCCTGGTCCACCACGGCCTGCGCGGTGATCGAGTGGAAGTTCGTGCCGAGCAGCTCGTAGGTCCCCTGGTCGAACACGATCACCACCGGCTCGGCCTCCGGCGACGACCCGGGCGGCACGGGCCAGCTGATGCCCACGCCCGGCCGGCCGGCCGCGTCACGGGCGTCCGGCACCACCGACAGACCCGGCACCCGGGCCGCCGCCTCGTACAGCGCCGCCCTGCTCAGCGGCGGCAGCATCGACTCGTTGATCAGGCTCAACACGTCCTTGCCGCGCGCGTTGACGCTGCCCGGCGCGCCGCTGGCGTTGGCGTCCAGGTAGGCCAGCATCCCGTCCACGTCGGTCGGCAGGTCGGACCGGTAGGCGGGCCTCGGCTCGCACGGCTCGGTGCCGAGGACCTGGCCGGGCACCTTGAACACGTCCCGCTGCCCGTTCGCGCACCCCGGCATGGGGGTCTGCTCGCCGTGGTCGTGCAGCACGCCGTCCCGGGTGCCGTCGACCGACAGCCAGATCTCCCTCGGGGCACCGGAGGTGCCGCTGCTGCGGGTGTAGACGAACTGGTCCGGGCGGGGTGCCGCGGTGGGGTCGGCGCGGGCCGCCGTGGCGGCGAAGTTCAGCAGCCGCACGGCGTCGGTCACCGGTTCGGCCGCGGCCGAGGTGGTGGACGTGGCGGAGGTGGCCGCCGCCTGGCCGCCCGGGATCGGCTGCCCGGCCGGGAGCAGGGTGATGGTGGCGGCCACGGCCGCCGCCAACCCGATCGCGGACGCGCCGACCAGCGTGAACCGGGACCGCTTCCGGCGCAGCCGCACCGACCCCCGTTCGGCCACACCGGCCAGGAACGCCGCCCGCGCGGGCGCCAGCGCCGCCTCGTCCGGCAGCGGCGTTTCGTCGCCCAGTTCGCGCACCAACTGCAGCTCATCCATTGTTCAGCAACTCCTCGACCTCGGTGGGGTTCTGCCCGCTCAGCGCCTGCCTGACCTTGCGACGGGCCCGGTGCAACCGGGACCGCACCGTGCCGACGGGGATCGCCAACGCCGTCGCGACCTCCTCGTAGCTCAGCTGTTCCCACGCCACGAGCAGCAGCACGTCCCGGTCCTCGGCGGACAACCCGTCCAGCGCGCCGGCCAGCAACGACCGCATGGCGTGCGCGGTCACCTCGGCGGCGACCCGGTCCGCGTGGTCCTGCTCGGCGTGGTCGGCGTGCTCGGCGGGACCGTGCCGGTAGCGGCGCGCCTCCTGCCTGCGGTGCTGCCCGACGAGGTTGGTCGCGATGCCGTACAGCCACGGCCGGGCGTCCGGTCGGGCCGGGTCGTAGCGCCGCCGCTTGTCGAACGCGGTGAGGAACGTCTCGGCCACGAGGTCGTCCGCGACCTGAGGACCGAGCCTGCGCGCGAGGTACCGCTGGATGTGCGGCGCGTGCCGGTCGAAGATCGCCGCGAAGGCGTCCGGCTCGTGCCGCGACCGTTCGATGATCTCGGCGTCGGTGGGTGTCATGGTGGCCTTTCCGGCTGTTCCCGGGTGAAGGGCGGTCACCTGTTATCCACCGACGGGCCGGATCGGGTTCACGGTGTGAGCGGAAGTTGACCGGTGTGTGAGGCCCCTTGGGTGCAATGAGAACCAAAGCGGATCAGGGGGAGCAAGTGGACAAGGTGAACGCAGTGCCGCGCCGTCGTCCCGTCGGCGCGGTCGAAGGCCGGATCCTCACCACGCCGGTGGGGTTGGCGTTCCCGCGGGACGTCACGTTCGAGTCCTGGGAGCAGGCCGGGCAGCGGATCTCCCGCATCGCCAGCTCGTCGGCGTGGTACCTGGGCGACTGGCTCGTCTTCGGCCAGGACAAGTACACCGATCGGTACCGCCGGGCGGTCGAGGCCGTCGGGCTCGACTACCAGACCCTGCGCAACTACGCGTGGATCGTGCGCAAGTTCGAGCCGTCGCGCCGCCGCCAGGGACTGCCGTTCCAGCACCACGCCGAGGTGGCCGCGCTGCCGCCGGCCGAGCAGGACGAGTGGCTCGACCGGGCCGAGCGCGAGGGTTGGTCGCGCACGGCGCTGCGGCGGGCGTTGCGGGAGAGCCGGGACCCCGGCTCGAAGTCGCGGCGCGCGGTGATCCCGAGGGTCAGCGCGGGCAGCGACGCGGTGGACCGGTGGCGGCGGGCCGCGACGGCCGCCAACACCGACTTCGAGGCGTGGATCGTGACGGCCCTCGACCGCGCTGCCGACCAGGACCTGGAGCTGGTCAGCGTGCCGCCGCTGGAGGAGCTGCCCGCGGCACGGGAGCTGGACCGGGAGCTGCTCAGCCTGCCCGCTGTGCGGCCCGCGTCGTGACGCGCTGAGCACGGCGCCCCTCAGGGCGGCCGAACGCGGGGCGGGACCGGGATCCTCCGGTCCCGCCCCGTCGGCGTTCAGAGCTCGCGGCGCACGTGCGTGCCGTCGCGGACGGTGCCGACGTACTCCTCGACCAGGTCCTCCAACGCCACCAGGCCCCGCACGACGCCCTCGACCGACACGGCCTGGGCCAGGTGGCTCTGCGAGCGCCGCAGCGCCGCCACCGCGTCGTCCAGGCTCGCGTCCACCGGCACCCGCGGCAGGCGGCGCACCCGGCCCGGCGGCACCCGCGTCGACGGGTCGGCGTCCGCCAGGTCCAGCACGTCCTTGACGTGCAGGTAGCCGATCAACCGGTCGTCCTCGCGCACCGGGAACCGGGAGAAGCCGGTGGCCGACACGGCGGCCTCCACCTCCTCCATGGTCGGCCCCGCCGGCACCGACGTGATGCGGTCCAGCGGCACCAGGACGTCGGCCACGGTCCGTTCCGCCGACGACAGGGTCTGCGCCAGCCGCCGGTGCTCGGAGTCCTCCAGCAGCCCCTCCTGCCGCGACTGCCCGATCAGCAGGGCCAGCTCGTCACGGGTGTAGGCGGACTCCAGCTCGTCCCTCGGCGTCACGCCCACCAGCTTGAGCACCGCCGTCGACACCACGGTGAACCCGCGCAGCAGCGGCGCCACCAGCCGGCAGAACCACAGGTGCGCCGGCACCAGCAGCAGCGCGGTGCGCTCGGGACCGGCGATGGCCAGGTTCTTCGGCACCATCTCGCCCAGCACGGTGTGCAGCGCCACCACGATGATCAGCGCCAGCGCGAACGCCACACCGTGCCGCACCGCGTCCGGGATGCCGACGCCGTGGAACGGCGCCTCCAGCACGGCCGCCACCGCGGGCTCGCCCAGCGCACCCAGGCCCAGCGAGCACAGCGTGATGCCGAGCTGCGCGCCGGCGATCAGCAGCGGCAGCTCGCGGCCCGCCTTGATCACCGTGCGGGCCCGGCTGCTGCCCTGCTCGGCCAACGCCTCCAACCGGTCGCGGCGGGCCGTGATGATGGCGAACTCGGCACCGACGAAGAACGCGTTGCCCGCCAACAGCAACAGGATCACCAGGACGCTCATCGCGACAACCCCGATCGGTCGGGCACGGACGGATCGGTCGCCGCCGGGTCGGGCAGGGAGGGCTTGGGCGGGGACGGGTCGGGCGGGGAGGGATCGGTCGCCGCCGAGTCGGTCGCCGCCGGGTCGACGCGGGCCACCCGCAGCTCGGCCACCCGGTGCCGGTCCATCTGCACCACGGTGATCCGCCAGTCGTCCACCCGGATCTCGTCACCGGTGTCCGGGATGCGGCCCAACCGCGCCAGCACCAGGCCGGCCACGGTCTCGTAGTCGCCCTCGGGCATCCGGAACCCGGTCGCCTCGACGACCTCGTCGTCGCGCAGCAGGCCGGACACCAGCCACGCGTCGCCGCCCAACCGCCGCACCGGCGAGGTCTCCCGCCGGTCGTGCTCGTCGCGCACGTCGCCGACGATCTCCTCGACCAGGTCCTCCAGCGTGACCAGGCCCGCCGTGCCGCCGTACTCGTCCACCACCAGCGCCGTCTGCAACCCCGAGGCGCGCAGCCGGTCCAGCAGCGCGTCGCCCTCCAACGTCGCGGGCACCGTCTGCACCGGCCTGGTCAGCGCCGACACCGGCGTGGTCGCCCGCTGCGACCGGGGCACCCCGAACGCCTGCTTGACGTGCACGATCCCGCGCACCTCGTCCAGGTCGCCGTGGTGGACCGGGAACCGGGAGAAGCCCGTCTCCCGCGCCTTCGCCACCAGGTCCAGCACGGTCGCGTCCGACGGCAGCGACTCGACCCGCACGCGCGGCGTCATCAGCTCGTCCGCCGTGCGGTCGCCGAACCGCAGCGACCGGTCCAGCAGGGTCGCCGTGCCCGGGTCGAGGGTGCCCTGCTCGGCGCTGGAGCGGATCAACGCGCCCAGCTCCTGCGGCGAGCGGGCCGAGGCCAGCTCCTCCGCGGGCTCCACGCCGAGCCTGCGCACCAGCCAGTTCGCGGTGCCGTTCAGGGCGGTGATCAGCCAGCGGAACACCGCGGAGAACCTGGCCTGCACACCCGCGACGGCACGTGCGGTCTCCAGCGGCTTGGCGATGGCCAGGTTCTTCGGCACCAGCTCGCCGAACACCATCGACAACGCCGTGGCCAGCGCCAACGCGAACGTCAACGCGATCGGGCCGGCCGCCGTCGCGGGCACGCCGACGCCGGTCAGCACGGGGGAGACCAGCCGGGCGATGGTGGGTTCGGCGATGTAGCCGGTGATCAGGGTGGTGATGGTGATCGCCAGCTGGGAACCGGAGAGCTGGAACGACAGGGACCGGTGGGCCTTCTCCACCGTCCGCGCCTTGGCGTCACCCACCTGGGCGACGTGCGACTCGACGGTGCTGCGTTCCAGGGCGGTCAGGGAGAACTCGGCGGCGACCGCGATGAACGTGCCGATGGTGAGGAGCACCACGGCGGCGATGCCGAGCACGCTGAGCAGGACGGTCATCGGACCCGCCCGCTTGGGGACGGGTCGGACTGGGACTGGCGGGGCTGGCAGCCGGGTATCGGACCCGGCTCGGTACTGCAGCCCGGGGACTGCGCGTCGCGCACGGTAAGGGATCACTCCTCGTGAGGGGTGGTCGAACGGTGTCCAGAATAGAGCGTAACCGCCGGTCAGCGCAGGCCGATACCGCCGGGGGCGGACGTGCTCGCCCGCAGCACGACCTCGCCGGCCACCCGGACCGTGCGCGGTCCGGCCGCCACGTCGTCCAGCACCAGCCGGGCCGCCCGCTCGCCCATCTCCTCCAGCGGCAGCCGCACCGTGCTCAGCGCCGGCACCAGGTCGCGCAGGGTGGGGATGTCGTCGAACCCGGCCACCGACACGTCCTGCGGCACCCGCAGCCCGTGGTCGCGCAGCGCCGCCATCGCGCCGAGCGCCATCACGTCGTTCACGGCGAACACGCAGGTCGCGCCGGTGCGGGCGGCGATCAGGTCGGCCACCGCGGCGTGCCCGCCGTCGCGGGTGAAGCCGCTGGCGATCACGTTCGCGTCGGGCAGGTCGAGGCCCGCGTCGGCCAGGCCGGCCTTGAACCCGGCCAGCCGGTCGCGCGCCACCAGCAGGTCCGGCGGACCGGCCAGGACGGCGAACCGGCGGTGCCCGAGCGCGGCGAGCCGGCGGGCCAGCGCCCGGGCGCCGGACCGGTTCGCGGGCACCACGGTGTCCGTGCCGAGCTTGGCCTGGGAGACGCACGCCACCCGGCCGCCCTGCGCGGTGAACGCGGTGATCTCCTCGGCCAGCTGCCGCGACGCCGACCGGTCGGTGGTGCGGCTGCCCGCGATCACCACGGCCCGGGCCCGGTGCGCGCGCAGCGTGTTGACCAGCTCCACCTCGCGGCGCGCGTCGCGACCGGTGGTGCCGAGCACGACGACCAGGCCCGCGTCCTCGGCGATCCTGGTCACACCGGCGGCGATGCTGGAGAAGTACGGGTCGGCGATGTCGTGCACCACCAGGCCGACCAGCACGCTGGAGTTGCGCGCCAGCGCCTGCGCCGAGGCGTTGGGCAGGTAGCCGAGGCGGCGCGCGGTGCCGAGCACCCGTTCGCGCAGCTCCTCGCTCACCTGCCGGGTGCTGCCGTTGAGCACGCGCGACGCGGTGGCGAGCGACACGCCCGCGTGCTTCGCCACTTCCGCCAGCGTGACCTGCCGCGACGTCAAGCCGCCTCCTTCAGCGTTCTGATCGGCCGAGACTAGCCCGCGGAGAGGTTGACGTCCGCGAGGAGCCGACCGTAGCGTGTTGGAAAGCGCTTTCCACGGACTGTGAGCGGGGTGTACGCATGGCGGTGCGCACGATCGGCGTCGCGTTGAACGGGGTCACGGGGCGGATGGGGTACCGGCAGCACCTCGTCCGGTCGATCCTGGCCATCCGCGAGCGCGGCGGGGTCCGGGTCGGTGACGACGTGCTGGTCCCCGAGCCGCTGCTGGTCGGCCGCAACCCCGCCAAGCTCAAGGAGATCGCCGAGCGGCACGACCTGCCGCGCTGGACCACCGACCTCGACGCGGCGCTCGGCGACCCGGACGTGTCGGTCTACTTCGACGCGCAGGTGACGTCGGCGCACGTGTCCGCGTTGACCGCGGCGATCGACGCGGGCAAGCACGTGTACAGCGAGAAGCCGGTCGCGGCCACGCCGGAGGAGGTGCTGGGGCTGGCCCGGCACGCCGACGCGGCGGGCGTGCGGCACGGCGTGGTGGCCGACAAGCTGTACCTGCCGGGCATCCGGAAGCTGAAGCGGCTGCTGGACGGCGGGTTCTTCGGCCGCGTGCTGTCGGTGCGCGGCGAGTTCGGCTACTGGGTGTTCGAGGGCGACTGGCAGAGCGCGCAGCGGCCGTCGTGGAACTACCGCGCCGAGGACGGCGGCGGGATCGTCGTGGACATGTTCTGCCACTGGAGCTACCTGCTGGAAGGGCTGCTCGGCCCGGTCGAGGCGGTGACCGCGCGCGCCGTCACGCACATCCCGACGAGGTGGGACGAGCAGGGCGAGCCCTACCCGGCGACGGCCGACGACGCGGCGTACGCGATCTTCGAGCTGACCGGTGGCGTGGTGGCGCAGGTGAACTCGTCGTGGACGACGCGGGTGAACCGCGACGAGCTGGTCGAGTTCCACGTGGACGGCACGCTGGGCAGCGCGGTGGCCGGGCTGCGCAACTGCAAGGTGCAGTCGCGGGAGATCACGCCCAAGCCGGTGTGGGACCCGGACGTGCCGCAGTCGATCGACTTCCGGTCGCTGTGGCAGGAGGTGCCGGACAACGAGGTGTTCGACAACGGGTTCCTGGTGCAGTGGGAGGAGTTCCTCAAGCACGTCGCCGTCGGGGCGCCGTACGCGCACGACTTCCACTCCGGCGTGCGCACGGTGCGGCTGGCCGCGCTGGGCCTGGAGTCCTCCCGCACCGGTCGGCGGATCGAGGTGCCCGCATGACCTCCGTGCTGCTGCCCGGCCGGGACGGCGCGTTGCGGCGGCACCGGCTGGGCGCGCCGAGGACGTGGCAGGCGGGGCCGTTCGAGTCGCGGGTCGCGTTCGCGGCGGCGCACGTCGTGGCGGACCCGTTCGGCGGCAACGTTCCCGGCGCGCCCGCGGTGCTGGACTGGGACGCCACGCTGGCCTACCGGGTGCGGTTGTGGGAGCACGGTTTCGGCGTGGCCGAGGCGATGGACACCGCGCAGCGCGGCATGGGCCTGGACTGGGGCACGGCGCTGGAGCTGATCCGGCGCAGCGCGTCGATCGCGTCCGGGCGGCTGGCGGCGGGCGTCGGCACGGACCACGACACGGCCGACCCGCTGACCGCGTACCGGGAGCAGCTGGCGGCCGTGGTGGAGGCGGGCGCGCAGCCGATCCTGATGTGCAGCCGGAAGCTGGCCGCCGCGGCGCGCGGACCCGAGGACTACCAGGAGGTGTACGGGGCGCTGCTGGAGGAGGTCGACCAGCCGGTGATCCTGCACTGGTTGGGCACGGCGTTCGACCCGGCCCTGGCGGGCTACTGGGGTTCCCCGGACGTGCCCGAGGCGACCGGGCACTTCCTGGACCTGGTCAAGTCCTACCCGGACAAGGTGGACGGGGTGAAGGTGTCGCTGCTGGACGCCGCGCACGAGGTGGGGTTGCGGCGGGCGTTGCCCGAGGGCGTGCGGTGCTACACCGGCGACGACTTCAACTACCCGGAGCTGATCGCGGGCGACTCCGCCGGGCACAGCGACGCGCTGCTGGGGATCTTCGACGCCATCGCGCCGGCCGCGTCCACCGCGCTGCGGGCGTTGGACGCGGGTGACCGCGCCCGGTACGACGAGGTGCTGGAGCCGACGGTGGCGTTGTCGCGGCACCTGTTCGGCGCGCCCACGTACCACTACAAGACCGGTGTGGTGTTCCTGGCGTGGCTGGGCGGTTTCCAGGACGCGTTCGGCATGGTCGGCGGGTTGCAGTCGGCCCGGGACGTGGTGCACCTCGGGGAGGCGTTGCGGTTGGCGGACCTGGCCGGGCTGCTGCCCGACCCGGACCTCGCGGCGGCGCGGTGGGGACGACTGCTGGACGTGCTGACGTGAGGGCGTGCTGACGTGAGGCTGTCGTTGAACCAGGCCACGGTGAAGCGGGCGTCCGTGCCCGAGGTGGTCGACGTGTGCGTGCGCAACGGGATCGGCGCGGTCGGGCTGTGGCGCGACCCGGTGGCCGAGCACGGGCTGGAGCGGACGGCGGCGCTGGTGGCGTCGGCCGGGTTGGCGGTGTCGTCGCTGTGCCGGGGCGGGTTCTTCACCGGTTTCGACCAGCGGTTGGACGACAACCGGCGGGCGATCGACGAGACCGCGGCGTTGGGCGCCGAGTGCCTGGTGCTGGTGCCTGGTGGGGTGCCCGACCGGGACCTGGTGGCGGCACGGGGGCGCGTCGCGTCGGCGTTGGAGGTGCTGGCGCCGTACGCGGAGGCGGCGGGGGTGCGGTTGGCGTTGGAGCCGATGCACCCGATGTTCTGCGCCGACCGGGGTGTGGTGTCGACGTTGGGGCAGGCGTTGGCACTGGCCGCGCCGTACCCGGCGTCGGTGGTCGGGGTGGTCGTGGACGCCCTGCACGTGTGGTGGGACCCGGCGTTGCCGGCCGACGTGCGGCGGGCCGGTCCGCGCATCCACTCCTACCAGGTGTGCGACTGGGTGACGCCGCTGCCCGCCGACGTGCTGCTGGGGCGCGGGCTGCCCGGTGACGGGCACATCGACCTGGTCGGGTTGACCGCGCTCGTCGCCGACGCCGGGTACGACGGGTTCGTGGAGGTCGAGGTGTTCAACGAACAGGTGTGGGGGCGGCCGTTCGACGCCGTCGCGGCGGAGTTGGTGCGCCGGCACGCGACGGGGTGGGAGCCGGTCGTGGACGGCGGCCACGACCGGCTCCCGGTCACCCCTTAACGGGGCAGTTCGCGGCCGGCGGCGAGCAGTCGCAGCGTGCTCACCGACGGCACCAGCGCGTACAGCGCCCCGGTGGTCCGCACGAACCGGCCGCCGATGACGGGGTCGACGCCGGTGGGCGCGCCGCGCTCGCCCGGTGCGAAGTCCGGGTTGCGCGCCCACGTCTGCTGGATCCGCTCGAACTGCTCCTCCAGCGACGTGCAGTGGGCCACGAACACCAGGCCGCGCTCGTTGTCGTCGGCGGACCCGGTGTGGGTTGAGCCGCTGTGGGCCGGGCCGAACGGGATGCCCCGGCGCAGGATCCGGTGCTGCCGGGGCGTCCGGTGGGTGAACGACCGCGGGTTGGCCTTGCGGATGTGCGCGGGGCATGGGGTGGTCGCGCCGGCCGGGTCGTCGGAGTAGTCGAAGTCGTTGCCCCGGGCGGCGGCCAGCGGGCGGCCGTCGGGGTGCCTGCCGATCAGCGCCGGGCCCCTCCCGCTGGCCTCGACGGCTTCCAGCCAGCCGTCGACGTCCTGGGTGAGGCGGCGGACGACCTGGATCGAGCCGTCGGTCAGCCACGCGGCGGCCGGTGGCCGGTCGGACTCGGTCGGGTGGCCGAAGACGAACTCGCCCGCGTTCACCAGCAGCGTTCCCGGCCGGCCGGAGCGGTGCCCGGGACGGTCGGGGTCCTCGTGGTGGAAGCCGCGCACGCCGGGCTGCGAGATGCCGTCCTTGTAGCCGAAGTGCTCGCGCCCGCGCCGTTCACCGGGCAGCGTGGCGGCGTGCTGCTCGTGGACGGTGGTGACGCCGAGCAGGGTGTCGAGCACGTCGAGGTCGCGTGCGGCGACGGCCAGGCGGTCCGGGTCGTCGGACGCGACCGTGACCACGGCGTGCACGTGCTGGTCCGTGCGTCCGAACAGCCAGTGGGCGGGCGACGAGTCGCCCGTGTCGCCGTTGGCCCGCGCCGCTTGTTCGGCGGTGTGCGGGAAGTGGGCTTCGAGGTCCTGTGCCGTGGCGTCCGGGTTGATGCTCAGCTCGACCAGGCCCTCCGGTGTGAGGGACACGTTCGCCCAGGTGGCCTTGAGGCCGGCCGGGTCGCCGCCGAACAGCGTGCGGCCGAGCGAGAAGACCTCGTTGAAGTCCTCGACGTCGGCGGTGGTCGCGAGGTGGCCGAGCATGGCGGCCAACCACGTGCGGCCGAGCCCGTCGTCGGTGAAGCGGACGAACCGGAACAGCTGGTGGTCCTTGTTGAACGCGGCCAGCACGTTGCCCTGGATCTCGTGGGACTCGCGCAGCGGCGGACGCGCCCCCGGCCGTTGCGCGCGCAGGTGCAGCAGGTCGGACATCGAATCACCCCCTGCCTGAAGGAGTGTCACGGTGCGCGGTGGATACGTCGCACTGAGTTGGAATCACCGGGTTGGAATCACCCGGCTGTGTAATACGGGTGCACCCCACGAGTAGTGCCGACCGCGAGATGATCCGACCATGACGGAGCCGGCTGACACCTCTGCGCGCGTTCAGGTGGGGGTGGCGACCTCCCGGGGCCCGAACCGCCCGCTCAACGCCGATGCCCATGCCTGGCACTGGTACCGCGGCACGTTCGCGGCGGCGGTGGTGGACGGGATCGGTTCGACACCGGAGGTCGCGGAGTTCGCCGGTGTCGCCGCCTCCGTCGCCGCGCGGATGGCCGCCCGCGAGACACCCGTGCTCGGCGTCGTGGCGGCCGCGACCCCCTATGCCGACCACGAGGCCGACCACGTCCAGCCCAACGGCGCGATCGTCGTGGCCTCGGTGCGGGTGGGCGGGCACTGGCGCGTCGCCTACGCCGGCGACAGCTCCGCCTACGGCCTCAAGGACGACGGCACCCTGCACCGCTTCACGACCCCGCACACCCTCGGCGAGGAACTGCGGAGCCAAGGAGCCCCCGAAGCGGAAGCCGCCGCCCACGACCACAAGTTGCGGCACAGCCTGGGCCGCGTCTCGCTCTACGGCGTCGAAGGCTTCGAGGCGACAGCCCGGCTGTTGGTCCTCGCGTCCGACGGTCTCAAGCTGCCCCGCGAGGAGTTGCGAGGGCTGCTCCTCGAACACGGCGACGACCCGCAACGGTGCGCCGACGCGTTGCTCGCCGCAGCACGAGAGCGCGGCAGCCGTGACGACGTCACGGTCCTGATCATCCCCCACCCCGACCGCCCTGCGACCACTCATATCACCGACGAGAGGAACAGCCATGGCGAACGCGGACCAGAAGAACCCCTCGGACCCGCGGAACCCGCCGCCGGACGAGAGCCCGACGCAGACCTTGCCCACGGTGCCGTCGAAGTAGTCGCCTGACTCGTCGGACGGCGTGCCCGCGCCACGCCGTCCGACGCCGACCGCCGAGCGGCTTTCCGTCGAACGGCTCCCGTGCGCGACCCGGCGGGCACGCGAGGATCGAGCCGTGCGCCTCGCGAGCCCACGACCGTTCGTCCCCCTGCTGGCGGTGAGCCTGTTGACCGGCGTGGGGTACGCGTTGGCGGGGCCCTTCCTGTCGGCGTTCCTGATCAAGGAGGTGGCGGCGGGTCCGGTGGCGGTGGGCGCGTTCCTGCTGTCGGGCTCGGTGGCGGCGCTGGTGGCCGGCACCGCGATCGGGCGGCTGTCGGACGCGCGGGCGGTGCGGCGCACGGTGATCGTGTGGGGCGCGGTGGCGGCGACGGCGACCTACGGCCTGTTCTCGGTGACACGTGACTACTGGCTGCTGCTCGTCGTGTCGCTGACGTCGGCCGCGGTCGCGTCGTCGCTGGTGCCGCAGACCTTCGCGTACGCGCGCCAGGCGATGGAGCGCGGTGGTGCGGCCAGGGCGCCCTTGGCGATCAGCGCGCTGCGCACGGTGATGTCGGTGTCGTGGGTGGTCGGTCCGCCGGCCGGTGCGGTGCTGATCGACACCAGCGGGTTCGCCGGCCTGTTCGGCGTGGCGGCGGGGCTGTACCTGGTGGCGGCGCTGGTGACGGTCGTGGTGCTGCCGGAGTTGGGCGGCACGTCCCCGCCGCCGTCACGCACCGCCGCACCGCGTCGGACCCTCGTGCCTGCGGCGGTCGCTTTCGCGTTGCTGCTCAGCGGGGACATGCTGGGCTTCCTGGTGCTGCCGCTGCACGTGACCGAGGTGCTGTCCGGCACGACGTCCGACGCGGGGCTGATCATGGGCCTGTGCGCCGCCGTCGAGATCCCGTTGATGCTGGGGTTCGGCGCACTGGCGCTGCGCGTCGACCACGGGCTGCTCGTGCTGACCGGCGGTGTCGTGGCGCTGGTGTACTACGCGGCGCTGCTGGTGACCACCGCGACCTGGCAGGTGGCCGCCGCGCAGGTGTTGCACGCGATCGTCATCGCGGCGGTGATGGGCGTGGGCATCTCGTACTTCCAAGGCCTCGCCCCCGACCGGCCCGGGTACGCGACGACGATGTACACGAACGCGACGACGGCGAGTGCGATGGTGTCGGGGCCGCTGGTGGGGTTGGCGCAGGCCCTGGGGTACCGCAGTGCGTTCGCCATCGCGTTCGTGCTGACGGTGTTCGGGCTGGTGCTGCTGCTCGTCACCGGTCGAGCCACACGAGGTGGGCCCGTCGCGTGCCCGCCGACCGCGAGCTGAGCTCGAACAGGGCGCGTGCGTTCTCCGGGCTCTGCGAGCTGAGGCGGAAGCCGCCTTCCACGGCGCTGACCTCGGCCCGGTCCTCGAAGGCGACGCCGTAACCCGCCACGCGAACGCTTTCCTGCTGCCCGTGCTCCTCCACGATGGCGAACAGCCTCGGTGCTTCCTCGTGCGCCACCTCGTGCACCAAGGTGGCGAACTCCTGCTCGGTCATGTTGCTCCTCTCGCCCCACCGGTCCAGGCGGTGGTGGTTACGCTGCGTCGCCGATACCGTGACTGCCCGCAAGGCTCCACACATCCGGGATGGATTGCAAAAAACGCAAAGAGGTGCCTTGCATTTGCCGTGCAGCATTGCCGTGCATTGCGGTGGAGCACTGAGGAGGACGGACATCGTGGCCGCGAAGAAGAGCACGCCGACCATCCGACTGCGCAGGTTGGCCGGTCAGCTCAGACGACTTCGCGACGGGACCGGTCTGCGCCGGGAGGACGTGGAAGAGCGGACCGGGCTCCACGCCACCACGCTCTACCGCATCGAGACGGCGCGGTCCCGGCCCCAGTACCGGACCTTCGACATGCTCCTCAAGCTGTACGGAGTGCCGACGGACGAGCAGATGCGCTTGAAGGCGCTCTACAAGCAGTCGGCGGGGGAGGGGTGGATCCGTCCGTGGCACGAGACGCTCCGCGAGGGCTACACCACCTACATCAGCTTCGAAGCCGAGGCGCAGCGGGTCCGCAACTACGCGGGGATGTTTGTCCCGGGCTTGCTCCAGACCGAGGACTACGCACGTGCGGTGATCCGCGGGATCGTCCACGAAATGACCGAAGAGTGGGTGGAGGACCGCGTTCGCACCCGACTGGAGCGACAGGCGCTCCTCACCAAGGAGGAGCCGCTGGAGTTCTGGGCGGTCATCGACGAGGCCGCGCTACGCCGCGAGGTCGGCGGCCCCGCCGTCATGCGGCGCCAGCTTGAGCACCTGCTCGATGCGGCCAAGGCCCAGAACATCACGATCCAGGTCATCACGTTCGGCTCGGGCGCTCACCCCGGGATGGCGGGCGAGATGCTCGTCATGGACTTCGAGGACCCCATGGACACCGACCTGATCTACATCGACAGCCAGGCAGGTGAGACATTCTTGGAGTCGGACGCCGACGTCAAGCGCTTCCGGGATCGTTTCGATCACCTGGTAGCGGTGGCGAAGAGTCCTGACGACTCGGTGGCGTTGATCGCCGAGATCGCCGCCGGCTAGGGACAAAGGAGGTTCGGGCAACCATGCAGCATGGGGATCTGTCGGGCGCGGCTTGGCGTACGAGCAGCTACAGCGACGAGGGGCAATCCTGCGTGGAGGTGGCGCCGGTGGGTGAGGGCTTCGCCATGCGGGACTCCAAGAACCCGGCTGGGCCGACGCTGTCGTTCACCACCAAGCAGTGGCGGAGCTTCCTCGCCGGGCGGAAGGTCAAGGTCTGAGCGGGTCGGCCGCCCTGGCGGCTCGTTCGATCGTCGCCCGGCGGTCCTCCCAGTACGCGGCATCCTGCGGCAGGGCCATGCCGTCGGCGTCCGTGCCCACCGCGCCGTCGATCTGCTCACGCAGGATGTCGGCGTGCCCGGCGTGCCGGCTCGTCTCGGTGAGCATGTGCACCAGGACGTTGAACAGGAGCACGTTCGGACGCGGCCACCACGGCACGTGGCCGGGGGAGTCGGCGTCGAGGGCGGCGATCGTCGCATCGGCGTGTGCCCACGCACGTCGGTAGCGGTCCACGATGGCGGTGCGGGTCTCGTGCTCGGTGGCCCACATGTCGGCACGGCGCTCGGCCTGGTCGTCCCAGCGGGGCAGCGGTTCGGGGAACGGGCGGTCGAAGACCTCGCCGAAGTACCTGGCCTCCGAGGTCGACAGGTGTTTGACCAGGCCGAGCAGGTTGGTCCCGGTCGGTGTCAGCGGACGACGGACGTCGTACTCGGAAAGGCCGTCGAGCTTCGCGAGGAGCGCTTCGCGGATCCAGCGCAGGTCGTCGTGCAGGTACGTCTTCACGTCGATCACGGATCAGCCCCCGGTTCGGTGTGGTCGACCGGCATCTCCGGCGCCCGCCCCCGGAAGAGGGCGGGCGCCGGAGACGCGATCAGCCGCCGTTGCTCGGCTTGTACTGCTGTGCGCGGTAGGTGCGCGGGGTGTTCGCGGTGATGCGGAGCACCGAGTCGTACAGCGTGCGGCCGAGGGAGGCGCGGGCGCGCAGCGCCGGGTGGGTGGCGCTGTAGTTGTCCGCGTTCGCCGCCTGGTCGCCGCTGAACTGGCCCGACGCGAACAGCGCGAACGTGATCACCGGCTTGCCCGCCGCGTCGAAGACGATGCCCGCCTCGTTGCGGCCGTCGTTGAACCAGCCCGCCTTGGTCGCCACGTTCAGCCGCTCCGCCGACGACAGGTTGAGCCGGATCCCGTCGGTGAACGACGTCAACGACCGCAGCACCTTCAGCAGGTGCGCGGTCGACGCGGGCGACAGCAGCTGACCCGCGGCGAGCTTCTGGAGCAGCGTGAACGTCTCCCGAGGCGTGGTGGTGCCCAGGAAGAACCGGTTCGGGTTGGCCACCGGCACGACCTGCGTGTGCACGAAACCCTTCGAGCGCAGGATCTCGTTGAGCTCCAACGCGGGCACGACCAGGCCGGACAGCCGCACCGCCGTGTTGTCCGACACCGTCAGCAACGCCGCCAGCGCGTGCCCCACGGTGACCGAACTCGGGTACGCGCCGTCGAGCCCGAAGATCCCGTCGGTGTCCTGGATGACGATCGACTGCGTCACCTCGACCCGCTGGTCCAGCGTGATCAGACCGCGGTCGACCTTGTCCAGCACGGCCACCGCGACCGCGATCTTGTTCACGCTGTACGCCTCGACCACGCGGTCGGCCTCGGCCTCCACGGCGGGCTTCACGGTGCCGTCCGGGTCGGCCACGCCGATGTAGGACGACCACGTGCCGCCCGCCCGGGAGGTCAGCGCCGAGTACTTCCACGCGATCTTGCGCCGGGCCTGGTCGGCCGTCGTCGGGATCAACGCGTCCCACTCCGCCTCGGTGGTCTGCGCCTGAGCCGTCCCGGCCGTCGACCCGAGCACGGCGCTCGCCGCCGCGACCGAGCCCAGCCCCAGCGCGAACCTGCGGTTGATGTTCATGTGCCCCCAATCAGTGGATACGCCTTTACGACGCCACAGCGAGCTCTGGCGTTGCTCCGATCCAGTGAATCCGATCTAACCAGCGGTAATCTGCGGCCATGCGACGAGGGGTATTCCTGATCACGGGGGCTGGCCGCGGCATCGGCGCGGCGACCGCGCGACTGGCCGCCGAGGCCGGGTACCGGCTGGTCCTGGCGTCGCGGGACGCGTCGTCCCTCGCCGAGCTCGCCGCGCGGCTGGGCGGTCCGGACCGGGTGTGGGTGGCGTCGTGCGACGTGCGGGCGTACGAGCAGGTCGCGGCGCTCGTGGGCCGGGTCGAGGAGGAGTGGGGGAGCCTCGACGTGGTGTTCGCCAACGCGGGCACGAGCGTGGTCACCTCGTTCACGACGACCGACGGCGCGCCGCCCGCCGAGTGGAGCGACATGGTGCTGACCAACGTGTGCGGCCCCGCGTTCACGGCACGGGCGGCGATGCCCGCGTTGACGCGCCACGGCGGGCACCTGGTGCTGACCGGGTCGGCCGCCGGGCGCGGTGTGCGGCCGGGGAACCTCTACGCGGCCACCAAGTGGGCGGTGACGGGGCTCGCGCAGGCGATCCGCGCGGAGTGCGTCGGCACGGGCGTCCGCGTCACGCTGGTGCAGCCCGGCCTGACCGACACCGGCGGCATCCCGCCGTCGCGGAAGGCCGACCCGAAGCTCGCGCCGGAGGACGTGGCCCGCGCGGTGATGTACGCGGTGGGCCAGCCGCCCACGGTGGACGTCAACGAGATCCTGGTGCGGCCGGTGGGTCAGGACGCCTACCGGTGAGCCCCGATGCGACGTCCCGCAACGCGGCGAGCACCTCGGGCGGGGCGTCGAGCGTGTAGTCCGCGCCGAGCAGCAGCAGGTCCGCGGCCACGTGCTCGATGGCGTTCGCGCCCAGTCGAACGAGGCACGTCCGGTCGTCGACCGGTTCCACCCGGCCCGGCAGGGCCACCACCAGCCGTGACCGGACGACGGGTGCGGGCGCGGCGACGACCGCGGTGCACGTGTACCGGTAGGGGGCGGTGGTCAGGGATCGCGCGACGTACTCGGCCGGGTCGGCGGGCAGGTCGCGCGGCGTGAAGCGGCGGCCGGTGGCGCGCGGCGAGTCCAGCCGGTCCACCCGGAACGTCCGCCAGTCCTCCCGCGCCGGGTCGTAGGCCAGCAGGTACCAGCGCCGGTAGGCGGTCACCAGGCTGCGCGGCTCCACCCGCCGCTCCTGCCCGCGGTGCGTGAACGCCACCACCTCGTGGTCCCGGCACGCCGCCGCCAGCACGCCCAGCGCGGCCGGGTCGGACACCGGTCCGTCCACCGACATCACCGCGATGGCGTCCCGCACCGCCGCGATCCGCTGCCGCAGCCGGGACGGCAGCACCTGCTCCAGCTTCGCCAACGCCCTGGTGGAGGACTCCTCGATGCCGTGCACGCCCGCCGCCGTGCGCAGGCCGACCGCCACCGCCACCGCCTCGTCGTCGTCCAGCAGCAGCGGTGGCAGGTTGCGGCCCGACGCGAGCCGGTAACCACCGGCGGTGCCGGTCGTGCCGTCCACCGGGTAGCCCAGCTCGCGCAACCGGTCGATGTCGCGCCGCACCGTCCGGTCCGTCACGCCCAACCGCTCGGCCAGCTCAGGTCCGGTCCAGTCACGCCTGCCCTGCATCAGGGACAGCAGGCGGAGCATCCTCCCGGGCATCGTCATCACGGACATCCTATGTCCTAAAGGCCTCCTAGCGTGGTTCTCATGACGACCTACGTGCTCATCCCCGGCGCCTGCCACGGCGGCTGGTACTTCGACCCGATCTCCGAACCGCTGCGCGCCGAGGGCCACGAGGTGCACGCGGTCACGTTGAGCACCGGGCGGGTCAACCTGGAGGACCACGTGGCCGAGGTGCTGGGCCTGCTCGAACGGCTGGACCTGCGCGACGTCGTGCTCGTCGGGCACAGCTACGGCGGCATGGTGATCACCACAGCGGCCGACCGCGTGCCCGATCGGGTCAGGTCGCTGGTGTACGTGGACGCGTTCGTGCCGCGTGACGGTGAGTCGGCGTACGACATCGTGCACGGGGACTGGCGCAAGTGGTACGTCGAGGGCGCGATGGGCGACGGGTTCTCCATGGCGCCGCTGCCGATCTTCGACGAGCGCGCCACGTCCCACCCGCTGGCCACCCTGCTCCAGCGGGCGTCGATCACCGGCGCGGTGGACCGGGTGGCCGACCGCCGGTACCTGTTCATGGCCGACTTCCCGGACAGCCCGCTGGCGAGGACGTACGAACGGCTGCGCGACGAGCCCGGTTGGCGGGTCGAGGCGTGGTCCGCCGGGCACAACGTGGTGCGCGACGCGAAGGAGCGGTTCCTCGGCGTGCTGCTGTCCTGTTGAGTCCGCAAGTCGGGAGTAGCACCGGGTGAAGGGCGGCTCATAGCGTGAACGGATGAAGGTCCACGACATGCTCGTCGAAGAGCGGCGGCGGATGGCGGATCTCCTCGACGGGTTGGACGAGGGCCAACTGGCCACCCCCAGCCTGTCCCGGGGGTGGACGGTGCACGACGTCGGCGCGCATCTGACCACGTACCTCAAGTTCGGTCAGGCCAAGATCTACTGGGGCATCGCCACCAAGACGGCCGACTTCGACCGGCTCAACCGGGAGATGACCGCGCGTGCGGCCCGGAAGTCCACCGCGGAGCTCACCTCCCGGTTGCGGCGCTGGGCGACCTCGAAGACCACCATCCCGAGGTCGGGCTACGACCCGCTCCTGACCGACATCCTGTTGCACGACTACGACGTGCGCGTGCCGCTGGGCATCGAACGCGACATGCCCGAGGACCGGCTGTGGGTGGCGTTCCAGCACCTGGCGGCCAAGCCGTCGCCGGGCTACGCGGTGGGCTCCCGGCTGGCGGGCCTGCGGCTGGAGGCCGTGGACACGGGGTGGACCTCGGGCAACGGCGCGGTGGTGCGCGGCAACGCGGAGTCGCTGGTGCTGGCGATGAGCGGCCGGGCGGTCGGGCTCGACGCGCTGGAGGGTGACGGCCTGCCGCTGCTGCGGGAACGCGTCGCCGCACCGCCGCCGCGCGGCGCGCTGGAGCGGCTGATGACGGTGGTCAAGGTCGTGGTGGACCCGATCTCGGCCGACCGCCGCTCCAGGAACGCCGTCGGCGGTTCGTGAACCGGTGCGTGAACCGGGTGTGGGGCCCGGGAAGCGCTGAAGCCACGAAAAAGCCACCGGTGGCGGGCTCCGTGGGGAGCGCGCCACCGGTGGCGTGGGTCAGCCCGTGGGCCGCCCGATCACGAGGTCACCCCACCGTGCAGGGGTTCCCGTTCACCCGGAAGTCGGTCGGCTGCGCCTTCGAACCCGAACCCCACGAGTTGAACCCGATGCCGACCGAGCCGTTCGGCGGCACGGTGCCGTTCCACGACGCGTTCGTCGCCGTCACCGCCTGACCCGACTGGGTCCACGTGGCCGACCAGCCTTGCGAGATCTTCTGCGTGCCCGGCATGGTGAACTCCAGCTTCCAGCCGTTCCACGTCTGGTTGCTCGTGTTCGTCAAGGTGATGTTCACCGACATGCCGTCAGGCCAGGTCGAGGCCCGCCACACCACCTTGCAGTAGTTGGCCACCACGACCGGCTTGGTCCGCACGGTCGTCTGCGGCGACATCGCCGACCGCAGGTTCGCGACGTTCTTCGCCACCACGGCGAAGTTGTACGCGGTGTCCGGCCGCAGCCCGGTCAGCGTCGCCGACGGGGAGGTGACCGTGGCGACCACGCGCAGCGCGTCACCCTCGACGGCGATGACGTCGTACTCCTTGATGGCGCTCTCCGGGTCGGTGGACGCCGTCCACGACAGCTTCATGCCGGTCGTGGTGACGTCGGACGCCAGCGGGGCGCCCGGTGTCGACGGCGGCGTGGTGTCGACCGGCGGCGCGGTCGTGACCTTCTCGGCCGCCCAGCTGGCGATCCACGCGAACGCGGAGTTCCAGTTGACCGTGACCTCGTTGAGCGAGTACGCCTCGATGTGGTCCACGAAGCACTTCTGCGACACGCAGCCTTCGAGCAGCCGCGCCGCGATCGGGTCCTGCAACGAGCTGTTCGGACCACCCGAGAGCGCACCCGCGGGCGCGTTCGGCAGGGTCGGCTCCAGCTGGTTCGCCCAGTGCCGGTGGTGCACGTTCTTCACCGCCTGGTCGCCGTGCCCGGTGACGTAGGAGTACGACAGCGGGTTGCGGCCCAGCAGGTAGTGCAGGCCCTGGAACACGCCCTGCCGGTACTTCGCCGCGCCGGTGAAGTCGTGCGCCAGCGCGAGCACCGAGATGTTGTTCGCGATCAGGCCGTTGGAACCCCACTCGTAGCCCTGGGTCGGGCGGTACGGCGCGGGGTAGGCCTGGCCCGCCATCTGCGACAGGTGCTGGTCGGCCACGGCGGTGAACGCCGACTTGATCGCCGCGATGTCCGCGGCGGGCAAACCGTTGGGCACGAGCGCCAGCGTGATGTCGCCCAGCGGGCCCGTGGAGCCCCAGTCGTAGCCGCGGGCGGTCAGGCTCGCGCCCTTGAAGTGCGTCGACGAGGTCAGGTCGGTCCGGTAGGCGGCCTCACCGGTGGTGGTGAACATCTCCGCCGCGGCCCAGTAGAACTCGTCGGTCAACGTCGGGTCGCTGTACGCGCCGCCGCCGGTGCCGTCGTTCGGGTCGGCGATCTTGTTCGGGTTGGCCTTCGCCGCCGCGTACGCCTTGGTGGCCGCCGCGAGCGCCTTCGCCGAGAACGCCGGGTCGATCGTCTTCCAGATGCGGGCCGCCTGCGCGGCCACCGCGGCCGTGTTCAGCGTCGCGGCCGTGCTGGTCGCGGACAGCCGCCGGGCCTGCGGGTCCTGGTGGGGCAGCAGGGGCAGCCCGGTCCAGTTCTGGTCGTGGATCTTGTGGTGCACCATGCCGTCGGGCGCCTGCATCTTCAGCAGGAACTCGACCTCCCAGCGCGCCTCGTCCAGGATGTCCGGCACGCCGTTGGCCTTCTCCGGGATGGCCAGCTTGCCGTCACCCAGCGCGGCGGCGTCGCCGATCAGCTTCGCCCGCTCGTAGGTGTTGAGCACCTGCCACGCCGAGATGCCGCCGTTGACCACGTACTTGCCGTGGTCGCCCGCGTCGTACCAGCCGCCGCGCACGTCCAGCGTGTAACCGCAGGGGACGGTCGCGAGGCAGGGGACGTTGTTGTCACCCTGGTTCGGCGCGACGTTGAGGTGGCCGGCCGGGCGCGCGTACTGGGCGCCCACGTACTGCGCCTCGATCTCGATGCCGCTGCGGTTGTGGTAGAAGTACGCCAGCGAGTCGTACCGCAGCTGCTTGATCTCGTCGGTGGCGATGTCGAACGGGAAGCTCGTCTCCGCGCCGACCGTCAGCGTGTACCCGGTGCCCGCGGTGTCGAACGACGAGAAGTCGATCAGGTGCGTGGAGTCGCCCGAATCGGGGTCGACGGAGCCCTTGGGCACGGTCTGGCCGGTGGCCACGGTGGTGCCGGCGGAGTTCTTCAACGTCCACGTCTGCGCGACCGTCGCGTCGGAGGTCAGCGTCGCCTGCTTGGGCAGGCCGGGGACGTAGGCCACCTGGTCCACGTTGATCTTCTTCGCCGGCGGGCCCGTGTCGCCGCCCGGCGGCTTCACACCGCCGATGAGCGTGATGTTGTCCACGCAGACCGTCGTGTCGGCCGCCTGGGCGCCCAGGTGGAACGTCACCTGCCCGGGCCCCGCGTCCGGGAAGTCGAGTTCCGACGTGAACGTGAAGGTGAAGCGCTGCTTCGTCGTGGTCAGCGCGACGTCGTGCTTGGCGATCTGCCGGTACGGGCTGACGCCCTCACCGGCCACCGCCGCCGCCGGCCGGGCGACCGAGGCGTAGGCGTCGAAGGTCATCGTGTAGGACTGGCCCGCCTCGAACGGCACGCCGTTCTGCCCGATGAGGGCGTCCCACGGGTTGACCGTGCCGCCGGTGACGGTGGCGCACAACTCGCCGTTCGTGACCCGGTTGGACACGCCCGCGCTGGCCCACCACGGGTCGGCGGAGCCGTTGCTGAAGGTGCCGTTGACCAGACGTTGGTAGTCGGCTGCGTGAGCCGTTCCGGACGCAAGCGCGCCGCTCACCGCCACGACTGCGAGTGCCGCGGTGGCCTGGCGGCGCCACCGGGGAGAAGGAAGCGATCTCATGGACTTGGGTCTCCTCCGTCTGCTCTGACGGTTGACGACGCTTCTGGGAGCGCTCCCTGGGAGCGCTCCCAGGGACTCTAGGGTGACTCCGCGCACATTCACAAGGGTGACTTTGACCTCCAGTTAGGCGGAGGTGACGCGCTGTTAGTGGTGTGAGCGCTAACAAGGGCGTGAAGGGATTTGAGGCTGAAAGGATTTAAAGAGTCCTCGCCGGACGGGCAGATCAGCAGGATGACGGGGATGGCACCGTCGGTGCGGCTGCGTCGTGGGTCGGGTTCCGTGTCATCCCGCCGACCTCCACAAGGGCAACCACACGTGTCAAGGGGGCCGTACCAGCGTCAGGTGCGGTCTGGTCGCGAGTGCCCCCTTGACACGCGCGGTTGGGCGGGGCCAGGTCGGCGGGATGACACGAAACCCTCATCGAGAGGGCGTGCGGTGAACGGAAGCGTCCACAGGTCCGCAGGCGGCAAGGGGGGTGCGAGGGGAGAGACCGTGGTCGAGTGGTAGTTGGTGGATTAAACGCGGGGTGCGCGGGACGGGCGTTGGCCCGCGGCGGCTTCGGTGCGCTTGCTGGTGACGTCGGTGCGTTGTGATCAGCTGATGCCGATGATCGAGGGGTAGCCGTTGGGCACGATCCGGTCGGCCATCCGCTCGTAGGCCTCGGGCTCGTCCGGTGCCCACGTGGCCAGTCCGTCGACGTAGCGGTTGGCGGCGCAGAACACCGCCGCGATGAGCACGGTGTCGTGCACCTCGACGTCGGTGGCGCCCTGCTCCTTGGCCTTCGCGATCAGCTCGGCGGTCACCGAGCGCCCGCTGTCGGTGACGGCGGTGGCGATGTCGATCAGCGCCAGCAGCTTCGGCGTGTGCGTGTAGTCCTCGGGCAGTTGCGCGGCGGCGAAGGCGGCGTGCGAGCCCGCGCAGAACTTGCACTTGTTCAACTCGGAGACGTGGGTGGCGATCAGTTCGCGCTCACCGCGGGACAGGTCGCTCGGGCCGCGCAGCAGCACCTCGACGATCTCGGTCAGCGGTCGGCCCGTCTCGGGGCGGTAGTTCATCAGCCCGGCGATCCCGGGCAGGGTGTTGTCCAACTCGATGTGCGGCATAGTGATCAGTGTCCCGACCGGAGAACCGCTGGTCGAGCGGCGATCGGACGAATACACAACACAGTTATGCGACGTGCTCGCCCGAATCGCCGACTCGACTCACCCGTACGGCCCATGGATCAGGCGCACGCCTGCGGATCGACCTGGTAGACGGGGTCGATCCGCTCGCCGAGCACAGGGGTGGTGGAGGTCGCCGTGGCGACTCCTTCGTGGACGGCGTAGGTGACCCGAGTGCCCTCGTAGACCATCGGATCGCTCGGCCACACCAGTTGGCCCGTGACGGTCACCAGGTGGCGCGCGCCGTCGACGACCTCGCACCCGTACCGGTTGATCGCGTTCACACCGCCGCCCTCGGCGAGCGCGAGCGGACCGCCTTCGGGTGTGGTGACGGTCCGCAGGCGCATCCCGCGCACGCCCCACACCGTGAAGAGGTCGGTGTTGGCCCCGGCGGACTCGGTCACCACCACCTCGTCGCGGCCGTCGTCGTCCAGGTCCACCACGCGCAGCGGCAGCACGCCGGTCCTGCTGTACAGCGGCATGCGGGCGGTGATCCGGTAGTGGCGGATGGCGGCGACGAGTTCCTGCCTGTCCGGGTCGCCCTCGACCACGCGGACCCAGGCCCGGTCCGCCCGGCCGTCGCCGTCGAGGTCCGCGGTGACGGACTGGTCGCCCGCCGCGGGCGGCGCGCCCCACAGTGCCGGGACCGCGGCGACGAGTGCGAACGCGGGCGCAAATGCCTTCAACACGATGGATCCCCCTGATTTCGGGCACCACGAAGACACCTCGTGGCACCGGTTCCCCCCGACGCGATCGCGTCAACAACAAGGAGACGGGCGGTCGCGGTTGGCGTTCCTTGCTGTGGCTCAGGTCACAGCGCGGGCGTATGCGGCCGGGGTGATGCCGTAGCAGCGGCGGAACCAGCGGGTCAGGTGGGCCTGGTCGGCGAAGCCGGTCAGCGCGGCCGTCTCGGCCGCCGAGTGGCCGGTGGCGAGCAGTCGCCTGGCCGAGCGCAACCGGCGTTGGCGCTGGTAGTCGCTGGGGGACAGGCCGTACTCGGCGCGGAAGGCCCGGTAGAGCGCGAAGCGGCTCAGGCCGGTCGCGGCGGTCAGCTCCTCGGTGGTGACGTCGTCGGCGTGGTGCGCCTCGATCAGGTCGCGGGCGGCGGTGGGGTCGGCCGGGGCCCTGGTCGTGGTGGGCAGGGGCGTGACGTGGGCGGCCATCGCGCGCACGGTGTGCATCAAGTGCTCGTCGCGGGCGAGGCTGGTGCCGTCCTGCAACGCGGTGTGCAGGTGGCGCAGGGCGTCGGCCAGGCGCGGTGAGTGCACCACCGGGTCGCGGAACAGCGGCAGGCGCGGTAGCAGTTCGGCGACCAGCGACGGTCCGATGTGGACGATCCGGTAGGTGAAGCCGTCCTCGGTCGCGGTGCGGCCGTCGTGCACCTCGTCGGGGTTGAACGCGAGCACCATGCCCGCCGCGCTGGTGTGCGTGCCGCCCCGGCACCGGAACGCCTGCGCCCCCTGCTCGGTCACGCCGAACGAGTACGCGTCGTGGCTGTGCCGGTGGTACCGGTGGGAGGTGAAGTGGGCGTGCATCGCCTCGACCGGTCGATCGGCCGCGCGCCAGTACCGCGTCCACTGCACGCCTGCCATTCAAACACCGCCCACTGGTGTTCAAGACCTGCCACGCGTAATCGACGGCATGCCGGCGGAACGTGAGAGGAATTCCACCTTCAGTCTTGACTGGTATAGACCATTTCCGGTTGAGTGGGCCCCGTCACACGTCCGAGGGCGCTCGAACGGAAAAGAGTGATCTTTGTGTCGAGATTCCGCGTAGTGGCGGCGATCGCCGCTTTCGTGGTCGGGGCGGCACTGACCGTCGTGGTGGCCAACACCGCCGCGGCGGCCGCCTGTGCGGCCGCCTGGAGCCCGTCGGCCGTCTACACCGGCGGCACGACGGCCTCGCACGGCGGGCACAACTGGCAGGCCAAGTGGTGGACCCAGAACGAGACACCCGGCTCGGCCGCGGTCTGGGCCGATCAAGGGGTCTGCGGCGGTGGCACCACGCCGCCGCCGGCCTGCGACTACCCCGCGTGGGTGCAGGGCCAGTGGTACACCGCCGGCAGCATCGTGCGCTACACCGACGGCAGGTACTACATCGCCGAGCACGACAACCCGGGCTACGACCCGATCATCAGCACCTGGTACTGGAACCCCCACGACTGCGGCTCCACTCCGACCACCACGACCAGCACACCCGCGCCGGGCGGGTTCGTGGTGAGCGAGGCGCAGTTCCGGCAGATGTTCCCGAACCGCAACCCCTTCTACACCTACGCCGGCCTCACGGCCGCGCTCGGCGCGTACCCCGGGTTCGCCAAGACCGGCACGGACACCGTCCGCAAGCAGGAGGCGGCGGCGTTCCTGGCCAACGCCAACCACGAGACCGGCGGCCTGGTGCACGTCGTCGAGCAGAACCAGGCGAACTACCCGCACTACTGCGACCCGGGCCAGCCCTACGGGTGCCCCGCGGGTCAGGCGGCCTACTACGGCCGCGGTCCCATCCAGCTCAGCTGGAACTTCAACTACAAGGCGGCGGGCGACGCGCTGGGCCTGCCGCTGCTGACCAACCCGTGGCTGGTGCAGAACGACGCCTCGGTGGCCTGGAAGACCGCCCTCTGGTACTGGAACACCCAGTCCGGCCCCGGCACGATGACCCCGCACAACGCGATGGTCAACGGGCACGGGTTCGGTGAGACGATCCGCAGCATCAACGGATCGCTGGAGTGTGGCGGGCGCAACCCGGCGCAGGTCCAGAGCCGGGTGAACGCCTACCAGCGGTTCGTCGGCATCCTCGGCGTGCCGGCGGGCAACAACCTGTACTGCTGACGGTGGCGGGGGACGGGCGCCCGCGGCTCCCGTCCCCGTCCTCGGTGAAGGGAACGTTTCGGTAACGGTCTGGCCCTGTGCGGTCGTGCGACCGACATCGGTGGTTCGTCCCGTCGGGTGAAAGCAGCGGGCAGTAGTTTGATAACGCGTCATGATCCGGGAGTGGTCGTATCCCTCAGTCAGGGCGACCGCGGGCCGGTACAGGAAATATCTTTCATGTTTTGTGCCCGGGCTGGTCGGCCGATTTCGAGCCTTACGCTCGTGGCATGAGCGCACTTACCGGTCTACCGGTCTGGGGGTTCCTGGCCTTCGCCGTGCTGGTGATGCTGTTCGCGTTGTTGCTGGTCGGGCTGGTGGTGCACGCCAGGCGCGCGGGTACCGAGGTCAAGGTCCACCTGCTGCCGCCGAAGATCGAGATCCGGACCGTGGCCGAGGCGGGCGACAACCGATCCGTCGCGGTCGAACCGGCGGAGTCGGGATCGAGGAGAACTCGCCGCTCCGCTTGACCGAACCGGCACCACGAGTCGGATCCGACGCCCTCCCGGTCAGGTCCACGTCCGCCGCGCGGCTCCCGTCCCCTCCCCGTCACCGGGTCAGGTGCGCGAGCACGGCCCACCCGAACGACCCCGGCGACTCGACCCACGGCACGTGGCCCGCGCCGGGCAGCACCACCCGTGCCACGTCCGGCAGGGCCTCGGCCAGCGAGTCGACCGCCCAGCGGGGCCGGATGTCCGCCGCGCCGTCCACGATCAGCGTCGGCACGGCCAGCGCGCGGCAGCGTGCGATCAGCTCCGCCTCGTCCCGCGCGTGCGACTCGGCGTTCAGCGCGGCGTTGGCGTCCTCGTTCACGCCGAACCACGGCGTGGCCAGGTCTTCGGCGTGCTGTCGGGCCGTCGAGGGGTCGGCGAAGTCCGCGGTCCACAGTCGGATCGCCGCGTCCCGGCCCACGCCCGGCGGCTGGTCGCCCAGCCGGTCGGCGAGGTTGCGCCGGTACTCCTCGTGCCAGTCCCGGCCCAAGCCGGTGCCGGAGACGTAGACCAGCGACGAGACCCGGTCGGGGTGGTCCAACGCGTAGTGCAGCGCCACCTCCGCACCCCAGGAGTGGCCGAGCAGCGCCATCCTGGACAGTCCGAAGTGGACTCGCACGGCGTCCAGGTCGGCCAGCGTGCGGTCCATCGTGTACGGACCGCCGTGAGCGGACCGGCCGCCGCCGCGCTGGTCCCAGCGGATCACCCGCACCCGGTCGGCGAGCAGTGCGGCGAGCCCGTCGAACATGTCCCACAACCCGGGGCCGCCGTGGCACAGCACCAGCGGCACGCCGCGCCCCGATTCGGCCGCCCACAACACGCGGCCGTCGTCCGCGATGACCTTGTGCTCCTCCATGCGGACCAGTGTCAGCCAACCAGGCGTCGGATCACACTGATCGGGCCGATCGAGTCGATGTCGGCGATCTTCACGGGCACGCCCTCGGTCGACGCGTGCACCGCCCGCACGTTGTCCACGGCCATCGCCACGTGCGACTGGCCGGCGTAGTAGATGATCAGGTCACCGGCCTGGACCTGCGCCCTCGTCACCGCTCGACCGGCGGTGGCCTGCACGTAGGTGGTGCGCCCGATGGTCACGCCCGCCTCGCGGTAGGCGGCCTGCGTGAGGCTGGAGCAGTCCCACGTGTCGGGCCCGTTGGAGCCGAACACGTACCGCTCGCCGCGTTGGGCGAGGGCGAAGTTCAGCGCCACGCCGGCGGCGCCCGACGGCACGGCGACGTTCGACGTGTCGCCGGGCGCCGCGAGCACCGCCTTGTCGGCCGCGCTGAGCGAGCGGTACTGCGCCCGCGCGTCCGCGACCTGCCGGTCCGCCGCCGTCCCGCGGTCGGCGAGGTCGGTGACCAGCCGGTCCGCCTCGCCCGCCGCGGAGGCGGCGCGTTCCTGCGCGTCCCGCGCGCCCGCCGTGGCGCGCTCGGCGGTGTCGACGGCGACCGACATCCGGTCCAACGCCTCGTCGTTGTCCGCCGCGAGCACGCCCAACGCGCTCATCCGGTTCAGGAAGTCCTGCTGTGAGTCGCTGACGAGCAGCGCGGACAGCTGGGTGAACCGGGCGCCCTCGAACGAGGCCTCGGTGAGCAGGTCGACCTGGCCGCGCAACGCCTCCTGGTCGGCCCGGGCCTGGTCGCCGAGCCGGGTGGCCTCGGCGAGGTCGGCGTTGGCCCGGTCGAGTTCGCCCTGCTTGGCCTTGAGGTCGTCCTGCGCTCTGAGGTGCTCCTCGTGCAGCCGTTCGGCTTCGCGCGACAGCTCTTCGTACCTCGCCAGCGCGTCCGAGGCGTTCGGCTGCGCGACGGCGGGCGTCGGCACGGTCAGCACCGCGACGACGGCCGCGGCCAGTGCGGCGGCACGCCTACCGGGATGTCCGTTCACGGTGAGGGCTACGGGTGGCTGGACCAGTCGGTTCAGATCCTTGACCCGGATGACGTTCACGATTATGGTCTAGACCACATCGCGAGGCGTGACGCACTGCTCTCCGTGCGTCACGCACCGCGTGATCCGGCCGCCGCGGAAATGGACCCTGCCTTGGAGACCCCCTCCGGGTCTCCTCCGAAGGAGCTGGACACATGAGCCTGAAACGCAAGCTCGCGGCGGTTCTCGCCGGCGTGGGCATCGCCCCGTTCATCGTCGTGGTGTCGGCGGGAACGGCGAGCGCGCACGGCTACATCTCGTCGCCGCCCAGCAGGCAAGCGATGTGCGCGCAGGGCCGAGTCTCGAACTGCGGCCCCATCGTCTACGAGCCGCAGAGCGTGGAAGGCCCGAAGGGGCAGTCCAACTGCCACGCCGGGTTGAGCCAGTTCGCCCAGCTCAACGACGACAGCCGGCCGTGGCCCACCACCTCGGTGGGCAACAGCGTGACGTTCAACTGGACGCTCACCGCCCGGCACTCCACCTCGACGTGGCAGTACTTCGTCGGCGGCTCGAAGATCGCCGAGTTCAACGACGGCGGTCGCCAGCCCGCGGCCACCGTGACGCACAACGTGAGCCTGGGCGGTCGCACCGGCCGGATCAAGCTGCTGGCCGTCTGGAACATCGCCGACA
Source organism: Saccharothrix stipae (assembly GCF_054781895.1). Taxonomy (NCBI): domain Bacteria; kingdom Bacillati; phylum Actinomycetota; class Actinomycetes; order Pseudonocardiales; family Pseudonocardiaceae; genus Saccharothrix; species Saccharothrix stipae. The sequence goes on from NZ_BAAGTN010000031.1 coordinate 139,679, forward strand.
CGCCCATGGCGTTCTACTCGTGCGTCGACCTCCAGGTGGGTTCCGGTGGCGGCACACCGACCAGCACGACCACGCCGACGACCACCACGCGGCCCACGACGACCACGACCGCACCCCCGGTGGGCGGCACGTGGGCGCCCAACACCGCGTACTCGGTCGGTTCGCAGGTGAGCTACGGCGGCGTCAACTACCGCTGCATCCAGGCCCACACGTCCCTCGTGGGCTGGGAACCGCCGAACACCGCGTCGCTGTGGCAGCGGCTCTGAAACCCTGACGTGGAGCCGATGTGACCGCGGCCCGTCCGCGCCGACCCTGTGACGGCGCGGGCGGGCCGCCTCGGCGAAGGAGGACGACCTTGCGACGTCTGGCGGCCCTGGTGGCCGGATTGCTCGTACTCGCCGGATGCGGCGGCCCTTCACCCGCCGCGACGACCCCGCCGCCGGCGTCGACCCCGGTGGAGAGCAACGAGTTCAACGAGACCGACGTGATGTTCCTCCAGATGTCCGTGCCGCACCACCGGGCGGGCCTGGAGATCGTGCGCCTGGCCGAGGACCGGGCCGTGCGCGCGGAGGTGAAGACGTTGGCCGCGGCCATCGAGGTCACCCAGCTGTCCGAAGTGGACTCGATGACCAAGTGGTTGGCGGACTGGGGGCAGCCGGAGTCGGCTGGCGACAACCCGCAGCTGCACGCCGGTCACGGTGGTGACCACTCGACCAGCCCGGAGGCCGTCGCGGAACTGGCCGCGACCGGGTCCGGCGAGTTCGAGAAGGCGTTCCTGAACCTGCTCATCGCCCACCAGCACAACGCGGTGGCGATGGCGAAGCTGGAGAAGGAGGGCGGGATCAACCCGCAGGCGAAAGACCTGGCGGCGCGGATCTTCGACTCCCGCACCGCGCAGATCGCGCAGATGCTCGGCTACCTCGACTAGAGGTCGAGTCGGAGGTTGCTGGTGAAGCGGCGGTGCTCGCCCGTCACCGGGTCGGTGAACGCGAGCACCTTCGCCAGCAGTTGCAACGGGTCGGTGAAGTCGTCCAACGGCTTCTCCCGCAGGACCGGGTAGAAGTCGTCGTGGCGGATCGGCACGCCGAGCGAGGCCATGTGCAGGCGGAGCTGGTGCGTGCGGCCGGTGGCGGGCACGAGCCGGTACCGGCCCCACCCGGCGCGGTGCTCGACCAGATCGACCAGCGTCTCGGCGTTCGGGGGACCCGGTACCTCCTGGGCCGTGATGACGCCCTTGACCTTGACGATCCGGCTGCTCACGCGGGTCGGCAGGGTCAGCGCGGGGTCGTGCGGCGCGATCGCCTCGTACTCCTTGTGCACCGCGCGGTCGGCGAACAGCGTCTGGTACCGGCCGCGCAGGGTCGGTTCGACCACGAACATGACCAGCCCGGCGGTCACCCGGTCCAGCCGGTGCGCCGGGCTCAGGTGCGGCAGCCCGAGGTCGCGGCGCAGCCGGACGAGCGCGGTCTCCACCACGTGCTTGCCGCGCGGGATGGTGGCCAGGAAGTGCGGCTTGTCGACCACGACGATGGCGTCGTCGCGGTGCACGACCCGGATCTCGAACGGCACCGCCACCTCGTCGGGCAGGTCGCGGTGGAACCACACCGAGCCGCCGGGCGTGAACGCGGCGTCCGGCGCGATCGGTCCGGCGAGGTCGTAGACGCGGCCCTCGGCGAGCATCAGGTCGATCCGCTCGGGCGCCACCCGGGGCAACCGCTCGACCAGGTGGTCGCGCACGGTCGTCCACGGCCCTTCGTCGGGCAACCGCAGACGTGCCGGGTCGAGGCCGTGGCGCTGGTCGAGCGGCGGCCGGAGCTTGCGCCTCATCGTCGGGCAGCATACGCCCGAGCCGCGCGGGCGCCCCGGTGTTCTCTGGCACCCTGGTCCTCGACGCGGTCGGGGCGTCCGGACGGGGAGCGGCGCCATGACCGGGGAACCGGGTGCCGACCGGGAACCGCGCTCGGCGACCGACGAGGAGCGGCTGACCGCCCGGCGCGCGGTCTCGCCGCGTGCCGCGCTGATGGAGCACCTGAGCCTGCTCGAAGGCGGGATCCCCGGCGCCGCCGCTCATCAGGCCGCCCACCGGCTGCTGCCGACGGACTCTGGTCGCACTGCTGTTCCGGGCCGACGAGGCCGTCCTCGTCGCGGCCAGGGCGGGCGGCGCGACGATCCGCTAGCGCGCCACGGCCACCTCGGGGTGGGTGGCGGGCGCGGCGAAGCCCTTGACGATCAGCAGCACGCCCAGGACGAGCTCGAACAGGCCGCCCGGGACGGAGAGCAGCACGCCGACGCCGTGGCCGAGGACCTCCAGCGCCGCGCCCACCAGGAACACGGCGTAGCCGATCACGCCCCACACCGCGAGGGCGCGGGGGACCAGGCCGGCTCGCAGCAGGACCCGGCAGAACAGCACGCCCGCGGTCGCCACGGCCATCATCGCGACCTGGTAGCTGTAGTGGTTGCCCGCCGCCACCGGTTCCGGCAGCAGCACGAACACGACGCCGACGGCCAGCAGCGCCGCCTCCACCGCCCGGCCGACCAGGTACGCGTGCGCGGTCAGCTCGCTGTGCGGCCTCAGCACGGGGAACACCAGCACGCCGATGCCCGCGACCATGCCCGAGTTCACCAGCATGAGCAGGCCTCCCGCCGCGTTGGACCCCGCGTCGACCAGGGCGCTGCCGCCGCCGTAAACGACGAACGCGAGGAGGAACAGCGCCCCCACGGACCGTCCGGTGGCTCTCGATGACATGGGTCTTCCCTTCGACCGCGACGCGCCAGCCTTACTAAGTAAGGCGAACGGTACCGTACTAAGTACGAAGCTGTCACCGCCGGAGGTCGGATGTCGAAGTCGGGTGCGCCACTGAGCCGGGAACGCGTGCTGCGCGCCGCCGTCGCGATCGCCGACGCGGGCGGGATCGGGGGGTTGACCATGCGGTCGCTCGCCGACGCGCTCGGGGTCAAGCCGATGTCGGTCTACCACCACGTCGCGAACAAGGACGAGATCCTCGACGGCATCGTGGACCTGGTCTTCAGCCGCATCGCACTGCCGACCCCGGGCGGCGACTGGCGGCACGAGATGGTCAAGCGGGCGCACTCCGCGCGTGACGTGCTCAAGCGCCACCCCTGGGCGATCGGCCTGCTGGAGTCGCGGACCGCGCCCGGCCCGGCGACGTTGCGCCACCACGACGCGACCATCGGCACGTTGCGCCGCGCGGGCTTCTCCGTCGCCATGACCGCCCACGCCTACGCCCTGCTGGACAGCTACGTGTACGGGTTCGCGCTGCAAGAGGCCGCGCTTCCCTTCAACGGCCCCGATTCCGCCACCGAGGTGACCGAGGACATCCTGGCGCACCTCGCGCGGGACGACTACCCGTACCTGGTGGAGATGGCCACCGAGCACGTCCTGCGACCCGGCAACGACTTCGCCGACGAGTTCGGGTTCGGGCTCGACGTGATCCTCGACGCCGTGGCCGGCTGGATCAGTCCAGGTTCGTGAACTCCACCTGGTACCCGAGCGCGCCGAACATGCCGGTCAGCATCTTGCGCGTGTTGTCGTCGGCCCGCCGCGCCAGCCCGGACTCCCGCGCCGCGTCCGCGATCTTCTGCTCCGCCGCGACGTAGAACGGCTGCTGGTCCTGCGTCTCGACCAACGACGCCAGCCGGTCGAACAACCCGCGCTCCTGCGCGAACACGTAGCACCGCTCCTGGTCGAGGTTCGGCTTGTCCAGCACCGCCCCCGGCAACGCCAACCGCACCTTGCGCGCCTCGCCCGAGGCGTTCGTCGGCGACACCTGCAACGCGTCCTCGGCCATCCCGCCGAAGTCGACGTAGGCGTTCACCGTCCCGGCCGCGACGAACAACGTCCGCTGTCCGGCCAACGCCGACGGCACGTACCGGACGTCGCGCTCGATGTCGAGCACTACCTGGAACTCGCCCGCCGATGCGTGGTACTGGCTCAAGTCCCGCAACGACTGCAACAACGCGGGCTGGCTGCGGTCGATCGTGTCGGTGCCCGCGAAGAACCGCGGCACCACCACCACCGCCGCGACCAGCACGCCGACCACCACCAGCACCGCCGCCGCCACACCGATGCGCCACTTCATGCCGGCGGGATACCCAGCGGCGCCACCGGGGAACCCGCTCGCCGTCGCGGAAGATCCCGTTGGTCCCCACGGCCCAGCACGACCCGGATCGGCCGACGACGCCCGCCGCCAGGTGCCGTAGTGACGGGCGCACCTGGTTGGCCGCCGGTCCCACCGATGAGGTTCGATGGCGGGAGGACCGGGTGAGCGAGGAGAGACCGTGTACGAGACGTTGAAGCAGATCCTCGTGGACACGCTGAAGGTCGCGCCGGAGCAGATCACCCCGGAGGCCACGAAGGACGACCTGGACCTGGACTCGCTCGCCTTGGTGGAGCTGTCGATGGTGCTGGGCAAGGAGCACGACCTGCACATCAGCGACGACGAGCTGTTCGACATGGAGACCGTCGGCGACATCGTGGCGCTGATGGAGGAGCGGGCCGGGACCGACCGGTGACCGGCCTCGACGTCGCGGTCACCGGGCTGGGCCTGGTCACACCGGGCGGCGTGGGCGTGGAGGCCGGGTGGTCGGCGGTACTCGCGGGCCGTTCGACCGCCGCGCACGACCCGGTGCTGGCTGGCCACGAGGTGACGATCTCCTGCCGCGTCCCCGACTTCGACGCCGACGCGCTGCTCGGTGCGCGCCGCGCGGTCCGGCTCGACCGGTTCACCCGGTTGGCCCTGGTCGCGGCACGGGAGGCGCTCGCCGAGGAGGACCGCGCCGGCTGGGACCCGGCGCGGGTCGGCGTGGTGATCGGCACCTCCGCAGGCGGCGGCGAGACGGTCGAGCGGCAGCACGGCGTGCTGCTGGCCGACGGTCCGACCGGGGTGTCGCCCCTGCTGCTGCCGATGCACCTGCCGAACATGGTCGCCGGCCAGATCGCGATGGAGTTCGGTTTCCACGGCCCGAACCTGGTGGTGTCGACCGCCTGCGCGTCCGGCGCCACCGCGATCGGCGTGGCCTGCGACCTGCTCGCCGCACGGCGTTGCGACGTGGTGGTGGCGGGCGGCGTCGACGCGCTGCTCACCCCGTTGACCATGGCGGGTTTCGCCCGCATGGGCGCGTTGTCGCGGCGGGACGACCCGGCGACGGCGTCGCGGCCGTTCGACGCCGACCGGGACGGGTTCGTCGCGGGGGAGGGCGCGGCGGTGCTCGTGCTGCGGCGCGCGCAGGACGCGCGAGCCGACGGGCGGCGGGTCCGGGCGCGGGTCGTCGGGTACGGCGCGAGCGCCGACGCCCACCACATCACCAATCCCGACCCCGAAGGACGAGGCGTGCGCGCGGCGGTGCGTGCGGCGTTGGCGGACGCCGGCGCGATGCCCGAGGAAGTCGACCACGTCAACGCGCACGGCACCTCGACGCAGCTCAACGACCTGGCGGAGGGGCGGGTACTGGCGGACCTGCTGCCGTCGCGGCCGTTGGTCACCTCGACCAAGGGCGTGACCGGGCACATGATGGGCGCGGCCGGCGCGGCGGAGGCGGTGTTCACGGTGCTCGCGGTCGAGCGTGGTGTGGTGCCGCCGACGGCGAACCTGGAGACGCCGGACCCGCGGCTGGACCTCGACGTGGCCACCGCCGCCGTGCCGCGTGAGGTCGACCTGGCGTTGAGCAACTCGTTCGGGTTCGGCGGGCAGAACGCGGTGCTCGCCATCGCCAGGGCGTGAGCGGGGAGGGACGATGACCTACCGCGGTGCGGTGATCCTCGGGGTGGGCGCGAGCCTGCCGGCACGGGTCGTCACCAACGACGACCTGGCCACCGGCCTGGACACCTCCGACGAGTGGATCCGGTCGCGCACCGGTATCGGCGCCCGCAGGTGGGTCGACCCCGGCACGACCACCTCCGATCTGGCCGCGGACGCCGGTGCGCGGGCACTGCGTTCCGCCGGGCGCGCGGCGGTGGACGCGGTGATCGTGGCCACGACCACACCGGACCGGTCGTGCCCGGCGGTCGCGCCCGCCGTGGCCGCCCGGCTCGGCATGATCGGCGTGCCCGCGCACGACGTGGCCGCCGTGTGCACCGGTTTCCTGTACGGCCTGGCCAACGCCGTGGGCCTGATCGCGAGCGGCGCGGCGCGGACCGTGCTGCTGATCGCCGCCGAGACGTTCTCCACCATCCTCGACCCGGCCGACCGCGGCACGGCGGTGATCTTCGGCGACGGTGCGGGGGCGGTGGTCGTCGGTGAGGGCGTGGGCGGGATCGGTCCGTGCGTGCTGGGCAGCGACGGCACCGGCGCCGACCTCATCCAGGTCCCGGCCGGCGAGGACCACTTCCGGATGAACGGCAAGGAGGTGTTCCGGCAGGCGGTCGAACGGATGTCGGAGGTCGCGCTGGAGGCGCTCGCGCGCACCGGCCTCGGACCCGACGACGTGGACCACCTCGCGCCGCACCAGGCGAACCGGCGCATCTGCGACGCGGTCGCGCGCGACCTCGGGATCGACGGGGCGAGGGTGCTGTCGGACCTGGAAGCGGTCGGCAACACGGCCGCCGCGTCGATCCCCGTGCTGCTCGCCGACGCCGCCGCGCAGGGTCGGCTCAAGGCCGGCGACCGGGTGCTGACGGTCGCCTTCGGCGGCGGGCTGACCTGGGGTGCGGCCACACTGGTGTGGCCGGACGTGACGGCCGACTTCGGCACGCTGGGGGTGCGGGGTGACGCGTGAGGCGCGAGTCGAGGTGCTGGAGCGATCCGACACCACCGTCGTGGCCCGGGTGGTGGTCGCCGCCGACGACCCCGTGTTCACGGGCCACTTCCCGGGCTTGCCGATCCTGCCGGGCCTGTCGGTGGTGGAGCTCGCGCACCGGGTCGCGGCACGGGGCACGGCGCGACTGGCCGCGATCGAGTCGGCCCGCTTCCTGCGCCCCGCGTTCCCCGGCGCCGAGCTGACCGTCCGGTTGACCCTGGAGGGCGGGCGGTGTGCCGCGGTGGTGAGCGACGCCGACGGCGTGGTGGCCCGGGTCGGGCTCCGGTACGAGGACGCGGCGTGCTGACCGACGTCCTGCGCCGCTTGCCGCACCGCTACCCGATGTTGTTGGTGGACCGGGTGGTGGACGTGGTGCCGGGGGAGTCGTTGACCGCGCTCAAGGCGGTCAGCGCCAACGAGCCCTGGTGCGCGGAACCCGGTGACTTCCCGTCGACGTTGCTGGTGGAGTCGTGGTGCCAGGCCGCCGTGCTGCTCTCGTCGTGGGAGGAGCCCGACCGCGACCGCGTGGTGCTGCTGGGTGCGATCACGGACGTGGAGTTCCTCCGGCCCGTCGCGCCGGGCTGCGTGGTGCGGCACTCGGTGCGGGTCCTGGACGCCCGCGGCGACGTGGTGGCGTTCACCGGGCGGTCGGAGGCGAACGGGCAGGTGGTGATGACGGTCGGCCGGGTCGTGACCACCGCACGTGCCGCCGCCGACCTCCGGCCCGGGGGCGCGGACTCGTGACCGGTGCCGCGCTGCGCTTCGTGCACGCCGGGTTCGGCCCGGACGCCGTGTCGTACGAGCAGGGGTACGCCGAACAACGGCGGCTGCACGCGTTGCGCGTCGCGGACGAGATCCAGGACGTGTGCGTGCTCCAGGAACACCTCCCGGTCTACACCGCGGGCAAGCGCACCAAGCCCACCGCGTTCCCGGCCGACGACGTCCCGGTGCTGACCGTGGACCGCGGCGGTGAGATCACCTGGCACGGCCCCGGTCAGCTCGTCGGCTACCCGGTGGTGCGGCTGCCGGTGCCGCTGGACGTGGTCGGCCACGTCCGCAAGCTGGAGGACGCGCTGATCGGGACGTGCGCCGAGTTCGGCGTCGAGGCGGCCCGGTTGGCCGGGCGCAGCGGCGTGTGGGTGCTCGGCGACCGCCCGCCCGCGCCGGACGTGCCGCCGTCGGCCGCCCGCGAGCACGGGCAGCACCGCAAGATCGCCGCGATCGGCGTCCGCGTCGAGCGGTGCACCAGCCTGCACGGGTTCGGCCTCAACTGCGACGCGGACCTGACCGCGTTCGACCGGATCGTGCCGTGCGGCATCGAGGACGCGGGCGTGACCTCCCTGTCCGCCGAGCTCGGCCGCCCGGTCGGGGTGGCCGAGGTGGTGCCGGTGGTGGAGCGCCACCTGACGAGGGTGTTCGCGACCGATCACCGGTGACCGCCGCGTTCCACCCGATCGGGCAACCGAGTGCCACCGGTCGTGGACCGCCGGTCGCGCCCACCGGTGTTAGCTTCGGATCGCCGGGAGGTGAGCACCATGACAGCCATCGACACCGTGCGCGGCGACCTCGCCGGGGTCCGCACCGAGGTGGACGCGACGCTCGACCGGTTCCTGGCGGGCAAGGCGCGCACCGCGCCGGACCCGTGCCTGCCGCCGCTGGTCGACGTGCTGCGCGAGTTCATGGCCGGTGGCAAGCGATTGCGGCCGTTGTTCTGCCACTGCGGCTTCCTCGCCGCGGGCGGCTCGCCCGACGATCGCGCGGTGGGGTGGACCGGTGCCGCGCTGGAGATGTTCCACACCTTCGCGTTGGTGCACGACGACATCATGGACCGCCGCGCGTCGCGTCGCGGCCGTCCCACCGTGCACCGGGTGCTCGCCGAGCGGTTCGCCGGCGGCTTCCGCGACCACGGCGACGACGGCGGCGGCGGTGCGGCCGAGCGGTTCGGCGTGAACCTGGCCATCCTGGTGGGCGACCTGTGCTTCGCCTGGACCGACGAGATGCTGGACCGGGCGGAGGTGGCGGACCGGGCGCGGTGGCGCGAGGTGCGGTCGCTGCTGCACACCATGCGCACCGAGCTCATCGCCGGGCAGTACCTGGACCTGGGCGGCGACCCGCGGTCCACGGCGGACCCGGTGCGGTCGGCGTGGCGGGTGATCCGGCTCAGGACCGCCCGGTACACGGTGGAGCTGCCGTTGCGCATCGGCGCGGCGCTGGGCGGGGCCGACGCGGCGCTGATGCGGGCGTGCGGCGCCTACGGCCGGCCGGTCGGCGAGGCGTTCCGGCTGCGCGACGACCTGCTCGGCGTGTTCGGCGACCCGGGGGTGACCGGCGAGCCGGCCCCGGACGACCTGCGCGGCGGCCGGCCGACCGTGCTGATGGCGTTGGCGTGGCAGCACGCGACCCCGGAGCAGCGGGAGCTGATCTCGTCCCGGCACGGCGATCCCGACCTGGACGAGGACGCGGCCGCACGCCTGCGGGAGGTGGTGATCGCGACCGGGGCCGCCGAACGGGTGGAGCGGCTGATCGCCATCCGCGTGGACCGGGCGTTGAGCGCGTTGCGCGCGTCGTCGATGGACCCGGCCGCCAAGGCCCCGTTGGCGGAGCTGGTCGCCCACGCGACCCGTCGCGCCGCGTGAACGACATGTCCACACCGGACTTCGACGGCCGCGCGGGGCCACCGCCGGGGTAACGTCGATCGGGTGAGGCCGTTGCTGTTGGTGGACATCGACGGGCCGCTGCACCCGTTCGCCGCCCGCACCCCGCCGCCCGGTTACGCGGAGCACCGGTGGCGGCTGTCCCGGTGGGGGCGGTCGGTGCAGCGGGCCTGGCTGAACCCCGCGCACGGACCGGCGCTGCTCGCCCTGGCCCGGCGGACCGGCGCCGAGCTGGCCTGGGCCACCACGTGGGAGCACCGGGCCAACACGACGGTCGGACCGGCGCTCGGCCTGCCACCGCTGCCGGTGGTCGGGGTGCGTGCCTACGAGGGCAAGGCGGACTGGAAGTTCGGCGCGGTCGGCCGGTTCGCCAGGGGTAGGCCGCTGGCCTGGCTGGACGACGACTTCGACCTGTTCCCGACCGCGCGCCGAGCGTTCCTCGACCGCCGCCGCGACCTCACCGCGCTGATCGCGGTCGACCCGGCCACCGGCATCACGGCCGACCACCTGGCCGCCGTGGAGGCGGCGCTGGGTCCTGACCGGTCAGCGCAGGTGGCGGTCGAAGAAGGCGACCACGTGCCGGCGCACGGCCCGCACCGAGGCGGTCTGGTCGAGGGCACCGACCATGGCGGCTAGTCCGGCGTCGTCCATCAGCCCGGCCGCGTGCAGTTGCGGCGCCATGGCGGCGAAGTCGGTCAGCGCCCAGTGGTTCGCGCCGGCGATCACGTGGTGGCGGACGCGGCCGTGCGAGAGCGCCGCCGACCACGCGCGCCGGTAGCGGTCGTTCTGGAAGCCCTCCGTGCCCAGCAGCAGCAACGGTCGGTCGGCGCCGTAGCGGGCCACGGGGAGCAGTTCGCCGTCCTGGCCCGGCTCATCCGGGTGGTAGTCCAGGAAGCCCTCCAGGTTGATCGCGGCGTCGATGCGGTCCCGGTCCTCGTACATCGCCTCGGCCGCGATCGTGCCGCCCAAGCCGTGGCCGTAGACGCCGACCCGGCGCAGGTCCAGGGCACGGGCGAGGTTCGTCGGCAGGGGGCGGCCCTCGGCGTCGGGGTTGCCGCCCGCCGCCAGGAACTCCAGCCGGTCGAGCACGAAGTCGGTGTCCGCGAGCCTGGTGGCGATCACGGCCCGGTACAGCTGCGGATCCGTGTGGGGGAGGCCGGGCAACCCGATCGGCCGCGGCCCGGCGGGCAGGTCGACGGTGAAGGTCTCGCCGGGGTGGTCGATCGTCACCACGACGTACCCGCGGCTCGCCAGCTCCTCGACGGTGGTGGTGCCGAAGGCCCGCGGGTCGACCAGACCGGGGCTGTAGAGCACGACCGGTCGTCGCACGGGGCGCGCGGGGGCGTCCACGTGCGAGTGGGTGAGGGTGGCGCCCCAGTCCACGCCGCTCGGCGGCAGGTTCGGGTACACCCACGGCACGACCGCCGGCAGCGCCGCCGCCGCACCCGGCGTCAGCTGCGGTGCGACCGGGTGGTCGCGGACGTCCAGCGCCGGGTAGTGCACCGAGACCACCACCTCACGCGGCCGACTCACGGGAGCCGGCCACGGGTCCGGGCGAGCGCCGTCCACCAGGTGCAGCGTGGTGACGCCGACGCGGTGCGGGCCGGTCGGCGCGGGCAGGCGCAGGGTGAGGTCGGGTTCGGCCTCGGCCACGCCGGTCGGGCCGCCGGTCAGGCCGGCGGTGAGGACCAGGGCCGCCAGTGCGGCGGTCGTCCGATGGGACATCTCTTCCCCCCAATTGATCTATTCGGCTGACAGCGCGCCGTACATCCGGGCCACGTAGTCCCACAGGCCGTCGCCGAGGTCGTCCAGCGGCTGACCCGGCAGCACGTCGCGCAGCACGCCCCGGCCGTGCTCGCGGAAGAACGCGCCCATCGAGCGCAGGATCTCCCGGTCGCCGGCGGCGAACGTCTCGCCGACGTGGACCAGGCGCCGCGCGGTGCGGCGGACCTCCGGACCGTCGACCGGGTCGCCCGCGCGGTAGTGCTCGACGACCTTCGCGAGCACCTCGGGCCACTCCTCGTCCAGTCGCTCCCGGGCTTGCGGGCCGATGTCGAACGCGTGCTGGTCGAGGAAGTCGCGTTGGTCCCGGGTGAGGTGCCGGTCGAAGAGCGTGGTGCTGCCCAGCAGCGCGAGGAGCCGGTCGGAATCCGGTCGGGTCGGCCCGTTCAGCTGGACGAGCAGACCCCTCGTCTGGCGACGCAGCGCGTTGAGCCGCCACACCTGCTCGTCCAGCTGTTCCAGGTGCCCGGCGAGCACCCGGGCGAGCGGTCCGGGGTCGGCCACGTCGGCCAGCACGCCGCCGATCTCGTCCAACGACATGCCGAGCCGCCGCAGCAGCCGGACCTGGTAGAGCCGGTGCAGGTCGGCCTCGGTGTAGCGGCGGTGGCCGGAGGGCGTGCGCTCGCTCGGCCGCAACAGGCCGAGTTCGTCGTAGTGGTGCAGCGTCCGCACCGTCATCCCGGCGACCTTGGCGAGCGCCCCGACGCTCCACCGCGGCTGGTCCAAGCCCCCCTCAGCGCTCATGGGACGGACCCTAGAACCTCACGCGACGTCAGGTTCAAGTCTGTTCCCCCGACGAGTGAGCGCCTAGGCTCTGGCGTGAATTTCTACCACCTGGTAGAGATTTATGGGAGCGCTTCCATGCACGCCGACGCCGACGTCAGGAGCCCGTGATGAGCGGAACGTCCGTCCAGCTCTACTCCGTCCGCGACGCGTTCGCGGCCGATCCGACCGACACCCTGCGGCGACTCGCCGCCATCGGCTTCACCCACGTCGAGCCCTACGGGGTCGTGGAGCACGCGGACGTGCTGCGCACCGCGTTGCCCGAGCACGGCCTCACCGCGCCGACCGCGCACGCGCAGCTCATCGGCGCCGACCAGCACGCCGTCTTCGCCGCCGCGGCCGACTGCGGCATCGAGGTCGTCATCGACCCCCACGTGGGCGCGGAGAAGTGGCACGACCCCGCGGACATCGCCGCCACCGCGGCCGCGCTCAACGCCGCCGCCGCGCTCGCCGCCGGGCACGGCGTCCGCGTCGGCTACCACAACCACTGGTGGGAGTTGGCGTCCCGGGTCGACGGCCGCAGCGCGTTCGAGGTGCTGGCCGACCGGCTCGACCCCGAGGTGGTGCTGGAGGTCGACACCTACTGGGCGACGGTCGGCGGCGAGGACGCGCCCTCGTTGCTGCGCCGCCTCGGCTCGCGGGTGCACGCGATCCACGTCAAGGACGGCGGTCTCGCGCGGGACGGCTCGGGCCAGGTGCCGGCCGGTCAGGGGCGCGTGCCGGTGGCGGAGGTGCTGGCCGCCGCGCCGGACGCGTTGCGCGTGGTCGAGTTCGACGCCTACGACGGCGACGTGTTCGCCGGTCTGGCCGCGAGCCACGCGTTCCTCGGCGAGGTCGGGGCGTGAGCGCGCCGACCGGGGTCGGTGTCGTCGGCACCGGCGTCATCAGCGAGGAGTACCTGCGCAACCTCACCGCGTTCCCGGACGTGCGGGTGCTGGCGGTCGCGGACCTCGACGCGGCGCGCGCGGCCGAACGGGCGGCACGGCACGGCGTGCCCCGATCGTCCACTGTGGACGAGCTGTTGGCCGACCCGGGCATCGGGATCGTGGTCAACCTGACCGTGCCGGCGGCGCACGTCGCGGTGAGCACGGCCGCGATCGAGGCGGGCAAGCACGTGTGGGTGGAGAAGCCGCTGGCGCTGGACCGGCGTGGTGCCCGGGACCTGCTCGACCGTGCCGCGCAACGGGGTCTGCGGGTCGCGTGCGCCCCGGACACCCTGCTCGGCGCCGGCTGGCAGACCGCGCGGCGGGCCGTCGACGCCGGTCGGATCGGTGCGCCGCGCACCGCGCTGGCGCTCTTCCAGACGCCGGGGCCGGAGCGCTGGCACCCGGCGCCGGAGTTCCTGTTCCAGGCGGGCGGCGGGCCGTTGCTGGACATGGGGCCGTACTACCTGACCGGGCTGGTGCACCTGCTCGGCCCGATCAGCCGGGTCACCGCCACCGGCGGCCGGTCGCGGGACACACGGGTGATCGGGTCCGGACCGCGTGCGGGCGTCGAGTTCGAGGTGACCGTGCCGACCACGGTGAGCGCGTTGGTGGAGTTCGAGCGCGGCGGGTCCGCGCAGGCGGTGTTCAGCTTCGACTCGGCGTTGCCGCGGACGGGTTTCGTGGAGGTCGCCGGCACGCTCGGCACGGTCGTGCCGCCCGACCCCAACCGGTTCGACGGCGAGACCGCGCTGCACCTGTTCGACGGCGTGCAAACGCTTGCGCCGCAGGGCCATTCCGCGACGCGCGGCACGGGCGTGCTGGAGCTGGCGCGGGCGATCCGGGCCGGTGAGCCGGAACGCGCGTCCGGCGAGCTCGCCTACCACGTGCTCGACGCGATGCTGGCGGTGCAGGAGTCCATCGAGGCGGGACGTCCGGTGGACGTCGGCAGCACGGTCGAGCCGCCGCCCCCGTTGCCGGCGGACTGGGACCCGTACGCGTGACGACGCTCAGTCGAGCGGGACGGTGAGCAGGGTGCGCAGGTAGAACCGCAGTGAGCCGACCAGGTCCACCTCGTCCGGCGTGGTCAACCACTGGACCTGCAAGCCGTCCATCAACGCGATGAACGCCAGCGCCGCGGCCGCCGGGTCGACGTCCGGCCGCAACTGGCCGCGGTCCGCGAGGGCCTGGAACGAGCCGACCACGCCGTCGCGCGCCCCGCGGTAGTGGCGGACGAAGTAGTCGTGCGCCGGGTGGTCCGCCGCGACGGCCTCCGCGGCCAGCCGCGAGTAGAGGTCGACGATGCCGGGGTGGCGGACGTTGTGCTCGGCCAGGGCCAGGAAGTGGCGCAGGACGTCGAGGCCGGGGGTGGCTTGCAGCTGCTCGCGCTCGGCGTCCTCCGCGTCACGGCGCTCCAGCACGGCCGCGAGCAGCGCTTCCTTGGTCGGGAAGTAGTAGAGCAGCCCGGCGTGCGTGATGCCGGCGCGCTTGGCGATCTCGCGCAGCGACGACCCGTGATACCCGGCCTCGCCGTAGACCGCGACCGCCGCCGTGATGATGTCCTCGCGGCGGATCCGGCCCTTCAGGTAACCGCCGGTCACCGGCCCGCCGTCGTCTCGCGCACGCGGACATCATGCCGCACGGCGTCGACCGCGGCCGCCCGTCGTCCGGCGCGGGTCAGCTCGACTTTTGTCGAAAATCGGCAGAAGTCTTGCCATCTTCGGTCAGGCCTGAACAGAATTGCGCTTCCGCAGTCGGCGACTCCTCGACGACACCGGGCAGCAGGCGTTCCGGCGGTGCCGAGGAACCGTCCAGACACCCCAGGCCGGATGACCGGGGCCAGATGACCGGGGCCGGCTGACCGAGGAGCCACCCATGCCGTCCCGCCGCACGTTCCTGAGCAGCGCCCTCGCCACCGGCGCGGCCGTCGCCCTGCCCGCCACCGCGTCCGCCTCCGGGCGCCCGTGCCGCCGGGTGCCGAGGGAGTCGATCAGCATCCAGCTCTACACGTTGCGCGGCATCATCGGCGACGACCCGGAGCCCGTGCTGTCGGCGTTGGCCGACATCGGTTACCGCAAGGTCGAGCTGGCCGGCACGTACGGCCGCAGCGCCGCGGAGTTCGCGACCGTGCTGCGGCGGTGCGGGCTGCGGGCGACGTCGAGCCACACCGGCATCGACGGCGACCTCGACAAGGTGATCGCGGACGCGCGCACGCTCGGCAACAAGTACGTCGTGGTGCCGTGGGTGGACTACCCGACCTTGGCCGAGTGGCGGGCGTTCGCCACCCGGCTGGAGGCGGCGGGGGACCGGCTGCGGCGGGCCGGGCTGAGCCTCGGCTACCACAACCACGCGCACGAGTTCGCGCTCGTGGAGGGCGAGCGGCCGTTCGACGTGATCACGGCCGGGACGACGCGGCGCAACGTGCACCTGGAGCTGGACCTGTACTGGGCGGTGGCCGGCGGCGTCGACCCGGTGGCGGTGTACCGGGCGAACTTCCCCCGGGTCCGGCAGTTCCACGTCAAGGACCGCGCGGCGGACGGGTCGTTCGCCGACCCCGGCACGGGCACGATCGACTTCGCGGCCATCTTCCGGGCCGCGAACGTGTCCGAGTACATCGTGGAGAACGACCAACCGCGTGACGCCCTCGCGACGGCGCGGATCGGCTACGACTACCTGAGGAACCTCCGGTTCTGAGCTTCACGCCCGGTCGAGGCGACTGATCCGGCGGGCGAGGTGGCGGCGTTCGACGTCGGTCGGGGCCGAGGCGAGGGCCTGCTCGTAGGCGGCCCGCGCCTCGGTGGTCCGGCCCAGGCGGCGCAGCAGGTCCGCCCGGGTGGCCGGGAGCAGGTGGCCGGTCGGCTCGCCCGCCAGGTCCTCGACCAGGGCCAGACCCGCCGCGGGGCCGTCCGCCATCGCCACCGCGACCGCCCGGTTGAGCCGCACCACCGGTGACGGCACCAGCTTGACCAGCTCGCCGTAGAGCAGCGCGATCTGCGGCCAGTCCGTGTCCGCCGCCCGCGCGGCCGTGGCGTGGCACGCGGCGATCGCGGCCTGCACCTGGTAGGGCCCCGGCCGGCCCCGCCGCAACGCCGCGTCGAGCAGCACCACGCCTTCCTCGACCTGCCCGCCGTCCCAGCGCGACCGGTCCTGCTCGTCCAGCGGCACCAGATCGCCCGCGCCGTCGAACCGCGCCTCCCGCCGCGAGTCCTGCAACAGCGTCAACGCGAGCAGCCCCACCGCCTCCGGCTCGTCGGGCATCAGGTCGACCAGCGTGCGGGCGAGCCGGATCGCCTCCGCGCACAGCTCGCGGCGCACCAGGTCGGCGCCACCGCCGGCCGCGTACCCCTCGTTGAACAGCAGGTACAGCACGCCCAGCACGCCACCGGTGCGTTCGGGCAGCAGGTGCGCGGGCGGCACCCGGTAGGGGATGCGGGCGTTGCGGATCTTCCGCCGCGCCCGCACCAGCCGCTTGGCCATCGTCGCCTCCGGCACCAGGAACGCCCGCGCGATCTCGGCCGTGGTCAGACCGGTGACGGTGTGCAGGGTCAGCGCGACCCTGGCCTCCAACGTCAGCGCCGGGTGGCAGCACGTGAAGATCAGCCGCAGCAGGTCGTCCCCGAAGCCCTCCTCGCCGGAGCGGTCGCCGGAGCCGTCGACCCGGAAGCCGTCGATCTCCGCGGGCTCGTCGTCGGGCACCGCCGCCACCTCCCGCAGCTTCGCCGCCTCCACGCCCGACCGCCGCAACCGGTCCAGCGCCCGGTTGCGCGCGGTCGTGGTGAGCCACGCGCCCGGTCGGCGCGGCACGCCCTCGCGTGGCCAGCACTCCAGCGCCCGCGCGAAAGCGTCTTGAACGCACTCCTCGGCGAGGTCCCAGTCGCGGGTGAGGCGGATCAACGTGGCCACGATCCGCCCCCGCTCGGCCCGGAACAGCTCCGCGACCTCGGCGTCGACCGTCATCCCGGGTAGAAGGGCCGGACCTCGACCGAGCCGTACCGCGCGCACGGGTGCCGCGACGCGATCCGGATCGCCTCGTCCAGGTCGGCGCAGTCGACCACGTCGTAGCCGACGATCTGCTCCTTGGTCTCGGCGAACGGCCCGTCGCTGAGCAGCACCTCGTCACCGCGCGTGCGCACGGTCGTGGCGTCCTGGACCGACCGCAGCTGCGACCCGTCCAGCCGCTTGCCCTCGACCTCGGCCAGCCACTGCTCGATCGTCGGGTCGCCCTCGGTGGGCTCGATGGCGTCGTCGACGCAGATCAGCAGCATGTACTTCATGGGTGACTCCTGTCCTCCGGTGCATTCCACCACTACGACGAACGGAACCGCCCCCGGAGGACACCCGCGCGGCATAACCTTCGCGCCATGACGAGAGACCTGGCCGCGATCGAGGAGGACGTCGCGCACCTCGACGCCGCGTTGGAGCCCATCGCCCAGGCCCCGGTGGACATCAGCCGCCTCGACGACTTCGACCGGTGGGTCGCCGAGATGCGGGCCGAGCCGAGCGCGATGGACCAGGCGGGTGTCCGCGCCGAGGCGGAGGCGGTGCTGACCGAGATCCTCGCCCGGTACGCCGAGGACGAGGCCGCGCGGCCGGCGCTGCGCGCGATGTTCGACCGGTACGGCTCGTTCGCCTGGGGAGTCCACCTCCCGTCCGCCGCGACGCCCGAAGGGGGCCGCACCGACCTGCTGCACCTCTCCGTCCGCGACCACGGCCGGGACACCCGGGACGAGATCCTGCGGTTGCGGGACGTCTGCGACGAGGCGCGCCGAGCGGGCGTGGACATCGGCCCGATCCTGCGCGAGGTCGCGGCGATGTCCAGCGACGTCGACCGGTACGGCATGGGGTCGATGCGGGCGCTCCTGCTGGCGGAAGCCGGGCCGGAATAGCACCACGGTGCAATTGTTGGCTCTCCTTTTTGCGCTCGGGTGACAAGAATTCACAGGCCGCTTGACCTGCGCGAACCGCTCGCGCAATGGTTCGGCGGTATTCGCCCGAGCTCGACGAGGAGCAACCGATGCGATTGCACCGCGGGTGGGCCGTCGCGCTCAGCGCCGCCCTGATGGCGTCCGGCACGGCCGTCGCCACCGCCCAGATGTCCCACTCGGCACAACGCTCCGCGCCGGCCAACGGCGACGTGCTGCGGTCCGAGGCCACCGACTTCTTCCTCGACCCGGCCAAGCTGCTGCGCGCACCCGCCACCGCGCGCCGCGTCCTGTACCGCAGCACGGACACGCACGACCGGCCGATCGACGTCAGCGGCACCGTGCTCACCCCGCACGCGCGGTGGTCCGGTCCCGGGCCGAGGCCGGTCGTGGGCTACGCGCCGGGCACGCAGGGCGTCGGCGACGAGTGCGCGCCGTCCCGGCTGATGGCGATGGGCACCGAGTACGAGGGCCCGTTCCTGGCCGGTCTGCTGGCCCGCGGCTTCGGCGTGGTGATCACCGACTACGAGGGCCTCGGCACGCCCGGCACGCACACCTACGTCAACCGCGCGGCCGAGGGGCACGCGGTGTTGGACGCGATCCGGGCCGCGCAACGGCTGCCCGAGGCGGACCTGCCGGACGACGGGCCGGTGGCGACCGCCGGCTACTCGCAGGGCGGCGGCGCGTCCGCGGCGGCCGCCGAACTGCACCCGACCTACGCGCCGGAGTTGGCGCTGAAGGGCTCGTACGCGGGCGCGGTGCCCGCCGACCTCGGCGTGGTGGCACGCCACCTCGACGGCCACTACGCGGCCGGGTTCCTGGGGTACTCGCTGCTGAGCCTCGACGCGGCGTACCCGGAGCTGGACATCCCCGGCCTGCTGAACGACGCGGGACGGGAGATGTTGGCCCGGGTGGCGCACCAGTGCACCGGTGAAGCGCTCCTCGCGCACGCGTTCCGCAGGTCGGTCGACCTCACCGCGGACGGTCGGCCGCTGGCCGCGTACCTGGACGAGGAGCCGTACGCCTCGCGCGTGGAGGAGCAGCGGATCGGTGTGCGCAGGCCCGGCGCGCCGGTGCTCGTGGTGCACAGCGCCTTGGACGACATCGTGCCCTACGCGCAGGGCGCGGAGATGGTGCGGCGGTGGTGCGCGCTGGGCGCGAACGTCAGGTTCAGCACGTCGTTCGTGCCGACGCACGCGGCCGCGATGGTCGCGGCCTACGCGGAGGCGTTCGCCTGGCTGGAGGCCCGCTTCACCGGCGTGCCCGCACGCGGCACCTGCTGACCGCTCGAACGCCCGCTCGCGGTGTCTTCCGCCCGGACACCGCGAGCGGGCGTTCGCCCGGTCAGGCCCGCTTGACCGAGGGCTGGGGCGGTGCGGGTTGCGGCTGTGCGGGTTGGGGCCGGCCCTGCTGGGATTGGCCGTGCTGGGACTGGCCCTGCTGGGGTTGGGCGTCGCGGGCCCGGCCGAGCAGCCGGCGGGCGCGCAACGCGATCTCCAGCGTCAGCCGCTCGTCCGGGTCCGCGAGCCGGTCGCCGAGCAACTCCTCCAGCTGGTGCATCCGGTACCGCACGGTCTGCGGGTGCACGTCGAGCCGGTTGGCGATCTCGCCGATGCCGCCGCGCGTCTCCAACCACGCCAGCAACGTCGTCTCCAGCCGTTCCCGCTGCTTCACCGTCAACCCGGCGAACGCCGCCAGCGCACGCCTGCTGAGCTCGCCCACCAGGAACTCGTCGGACAGCAGCGCCAACGTGGCCAGGTGGTCGTCGCACCACGTCACCGGGACGGCGGGCAGCAGACCGCGCCGCACGAACCCCAGCGCCCGCCGCGCGCACGCCAACGACTGCCGCGCCTCGGCCAACGGCACCGTCGGCCCCACCGCGGCACGCCGCCCGCGCAGCTCCAGCTCCAGCCGGGCCGGCGGGTTGGCCACGACCAGGCACGGCGTGGAGCTCTCCAGGTCGACCAGCACGTCACGGGCCAGCGTCACCGACGGCAACTGGTGCTGGTCCTCGCGGTACTCCAGCGCCACCACCGCGACCCGTTCCGGCAACGGCCAGTCCGTGGTCCCGGCCAGGTCGGCGAGCGACCTCGGTGACGGCGGCTGCTCGGCCAGCACCAGCTTGAGCAGCTGGCGCCGCCTGCGCTCCAACGCGCCGCTGGCGTTGGCCCGCGCCTCCGAGTAGCCCTCGATCGCGACCCGGCACAGCTCGTCCACCCACGCGAAGATCGCGTCGGCGACCACGAACAGGGTGTCGGTGGGCACGTTCATCTCGCGGCCGTGCTCGCTCAGGTGCCGCCACACGACCCGTGCGCCGACCCGCACCGCGGTCTGGAGGGAGTCCATCGTGCGGCCTTCGAGGTACTCCATCCGCCCGCTGTAGCGCAGCACGGCCTGCCAGTCGGCCTGCGCCGCGTCCGGGTTGCAGATGTTGTCGAAGCACTTGACGATCGCCATCTCGACCGCGCCGACCAGCACCTCGCGGAACTTGCCCTCCAACGGTTGCGCGTAGGCCGGCACGGTCCGGCGGATCTCCCGCACCACGTCCCGCACCAGGACGCCGGACAGCGGTGCCATCTTCTCGGCCAGGTCGCCCGGGATGGTGGACCACAGCTGCCGCGCCGCGCTGTACGTCCGCTGCCGCACCAACCCGCCGTTCAGTGGGATCGTCATGCTGCCTCCGCCGCGCGAAGTACCGCCCTGGGACTTCGCCCGGCTGACCATAAAATCATCCGCGATGGTGTGTCAAATATTATTCGCGCCATCCTGATGCGTTCACTCTTTCGAGTGATGATGCTTGTTGTACGAGCTTTACAACTTCGGTTTCGGAAATGCGCACCTCGGTGACAAGTCGGTCGATCGGCCTGGACCGGCCGGTCCGGGCTAATGCACTGTGCATTGTCTGCGGTCGTATTTATCTGGGAGGTGTCGGTTTGCGAAAGATGTTCTCATTATCGGCGGTCTGGGTCGTGCTGGCCGCCGGCCTCACGAGTCTCGCGCCCTCGGCGGCGGCGGACGAGTCGTTCTACGTGCCGCCGAGCCCGCTGCCCGCGGGCGCGCCCGGCGACGTCATCCGCTTCCGCGCGTCACAGGCGGGAGCCCTGGGTTCCGCCGTGCGCGCGTGGCAGGTGATGTACCGGTCGACCGACGCGTTGGGGCAGCCCAACGCGGTGACCGGCACGGTGCTCGTGCCCCGGTCCGTCGACCCGGCCACCGCGCCGGTGGTGGCGTTCGCCGTGGGCACGCACGGGCCTGCGTTCAAGTGCACGCCGTCGGAGATGGTGCGCATCGGAGCGCTCTACGAGCAGCCCGCGGTCAACGACCTGCTGCGCGCGGGCTACGCCGTGGCCATCACCGACTACGAGGGCTACCGGCCCGACCCGAGGACCACCTACGTCACCGGCCGGTCCGAGGGCCGCGCGGTGATCGACGTGGTCCGCGCCGCGCAACGGCTGCCGGACACCGGGCTGTCCCGCGCCGCGAAGGTCGTGTTCCGCGGCTACTCGCAGGGCGGCGGCGCGGCGATGTGGGCGGGCCAGCTCCAGCCGGAGTACGCGCCGGAGCTCGACCTGGTCGGCGTGGTCGGCGGCGGCGTGCCCGCGGACCTGGTGCAGGTCGCGCTGCCGCTGGACGGCCGCAAGGGCTTCGGCCTGCTCGCCTACTCGTTGATCGGGTTGGACAACGCCTACCCGGAGCTCGACCTGGAGGACTACCTCAACGACGCGGGTCGCGCCGAGTTCGCCCGCATCCAGCGCGAGGCCTGCACGCTGGAGCTGCTGGTCGACTACCAGGGCCGCAGGCTGGCCGACTACACCACGTCCAGCCCGGTGCTCACCCCGCCGTGGTTGGCCCGGGTCGCGGAGAACAAGCTCGGCGGCACGGCCATCCGCGTGCCGGTGCACGCCTACCACGCCACCGGGGACGACCTGGTGGACTTCGCCCAGGCCAAGGCGTTGCGCGACGCGTACTGCGGGCTGGGCGTGCCGGTGGAGTGGAAGACCTACGCCACCGACCACATCACCGCCGTGTACGTGGGCAACGCGGCGGCGCAGGCGTTCACCGCGGACCGGATCGCGGGCCGGCCGGTGCCGTCCGACTGCTGATGCCCGGTGCACGAGGAGACCGCCGCGGTCGGACGCGGCGGTCTCCGGTGCTCAGCCCGTTGTGGCGGGGCGTTCCCCTCCTCCGGGGTTCACGTTCCGGGGTTCATGTTCCGGGGTTCGCGTCGGGTCTACGCGGACTTCGCGGTGAGCGTCAGGTCGATCGTGTTGTCGGGACCCGCGGCGAACCCGCTGACCAAGTCGTTGAGCGGACCGCAGCCGGCCAACGGCGGGATCGTGTACGTGCCCGCCAGCTTGCCGCCCTTGAGCGGGTCGAAGCCCGCCGCCGAGGCCAGGGCGATGTCCGCGGGCGTGGTCGTCTTGCAGTTCGGGTCGTTGCTGATGGGGATGCCGAACGCGGTGACCGACGGCAGCTTGATGGTGACCTTCGAGGTCGACCTCACCGCGCCCGCGGCGAGCGTGCCGGTCGTCTTGCCCTCCGGCACGAACTCGATCTTGGACTCCACCGGCACGATGCCGAACAGGGTGAACTTGCCCGAGGTCGGCGGCAGCACCAGATCACCGGTGAACTTGCCGGTGGCCAGCTCCAGGTCGGCGTTCAGGCTGCCCGGGCCGAGCGCCACCGAACCGCCCAGCTTCTTGATCATCGAGGTGCCGTTGAGCGCGTAGGCGTACTTGATGCCGCCGGGAGGCTGCGTGGTGGTCGTGGTTGTGGGCACGGTGGTGGTGGTCGTAGTGGCGGTGGTGGTGGTCGTCGTGGTCGTTGTGGTCGGACCGCCGCCCGTCACGTCGAACCGGATGAGCTCGGGGTTCTGGCCCGGGTCGAGGGTGCAGTTGGACGTGAAGGTGCCCAGGCCGGTGTCGGTGCCGTCGGCCTTCTTCGGCGTCAGCGTCGTGGCGTAGTTGCCGACCGTCACGGTCGTCGTGCCCGCCTTCGGGATCACCGCGGTGGGCACCGGACCGCTCGCGACCACGTCGAACGCGCCCTCGGCGGGCACGGGGGTCTTCGGCACGGTCAGGCCGGGGATCTTGATGTCGAGCTTGCTGCCGGCGTTGTCCAGCGTCACGCCCGCCTCGGCGGAGCCCTCCACCGTCGCGGCCCCGACCAGGGTCAGGCCCTGGGTCGCGGTCGGCGGCACGGTGACCGTCGCGGAGAAGTCCGTGGTCTTCAACTCGCCGCCGACCGTGGTCGGCGCGTCGATCGTGGCCCGGATCCGGGTCGACAGCACCTGGTTGCCGATCAGCGGGAACGGGCAGGTGAACGTCAGCGTCTTGTCGACCCGCACGGGCGCCGCGGCGCCGTTGCCGACGCCCGCCAGCAGACCGGCCACGACGAGCCCGGTCGTCACGCCCGCGCCCAGTATTGTCTTCAGCCTCACGGGTGTTCCTTCCTCGAAATCAGCCGGAAATATGCCGACCCGGCGGAAGTTAACGAGGTGCGCGGAGAGCGGGCAAGGGTTCTCCGAAAAACCTTCGAAATCCGCTAAACGCCGTGTCGGACATTGAGCCGGTGCTGGTCGCGACACTCACGATGTGACAAGAACGCGGCGCGCGCCACTCGTGGACAAGCGAATTTTCCCGGCGACCCCGCCCTCTCCGAAGAACCCCCACGACTTCGGCGCGGTCCGGTGCGGAACACGCGAAATCACGTCGTGCGGCGGGGCGCGCTCGCCCTCGGTCCCGGCGACCGCGCACCGCCGCCGTGGCCGCTGTCGTGCTGGACGCCTCGTCACCGGTCCACGCCTCCGGGTGCCCGCGGCGGCGGAGTTCGTCGGGGCACAAGCAGCTTGACGCGATCGGGGTACCAAGTGGACGGTCACCGGTTCCCGCTGCCGCACAACGGGTTCGCCGCGTTGCTAGGCTGGCCGGCGTGCGCGCAACGATCCTCATCACCGGCGCGAGCGCGGGCCTGGGTGCGGAGATGGCCCGCCAGTTCGCCGCCATGGGCCGTGACCTGGCCCTGTGCGCCCGGCGCACCGACCGGCTGGACGCCCTGCGCGACGAACTCACCGCCGCCAACCCCGGCGTCAAGGTCTCGACCCGCCGGCTGGACGTGACCGACCACGACGCGGTGTTCGACGTGTTCCGGTCGTTCGCCGAGGAGTTCGGCGCGCTGGACCGGGTCGTGGTCAACGCCGGGATCGGCAAGGGCCGCCCCATCGGCACGGGCGGCTTCCACGCCAACCGGCGCACCGCCGAGACCAACTTCGTCGCCGCACTCGCCCAGTGCGAGGCCGCGATGGAACTGTTCTACCGCCAGCGGCACGGCCACCTGGTGCTGATCTCGTCGGTGAGCGCGGTGCGTGGAATGCCGAGGTCCATGACCGCGTACGCGGCGTCGAAAGCGGCGGTGTCGGCGCTGGCCGAGGGCATCCGGGCGGACACCCTGGGCACGCCGATCAAGGTCAGCGCGATCCTGCCCGGCTACATCAGGTCGGAGATGAACCCCGAACAACGCGCGCCGCTGCTGGTGGACACGGCGGCGGGCGTGCGGGCGATGGTGCGCGCCGTCGAACGCGAGGTGACGAGCGCGTGCGTGCCCGCGTGGCCGTGGCGACTCCTCGCGCCGATCATCAGCCACGCACCCCTGCGGCTGATCAAGCGCGCGCTCTAGTCCTCCTGCTTGGCCTCACCGCGACGGCGCATGAACGTGAAGCCGGGGATGCCCAGGATCGCCTGCCGGACGTCGTTGGTGACCTCCAGCAGCTGGTGGATGTCCGGTCCCACGCGGTCCAGCGTGGCCAGGATGGGCAGCACGTCGTCGATCAAGTGCTTGGTCAGCACCGGCAGCTGGTCGACCAGCTGCACCGCGGCGTCCACCTCGTGCGGCGACAGGTCGTCCACGAACCGCTGGGCCAACGGCTGCGCCTTGCGCGCGATCGGCGCGTAGTCGTCGAGCAGCTCGCGCGACATGCGGGCGGTGCGGCCCACGTCGGTCGTCACGCCCTCGGCCACCGCGGTGACCGCCTTGGCCCGCCCGACCAGCGCCTCCGTCTCGCCCAGCACGCGTTCGGTGCGGGTGACCAGCTCGTCCGCGCGGCGCACGACGGCTTCGGCCGCGCCCAACAGGTCGAGCACCCGGCCGGGCACGGACACGGCGGTCTCGACGGTGGTCCTGGCCAGACCGAACAGGGCGCGCGGGGTCAGCTCCATGCCGTCCACTCTGCCGCATGCGGCCGTTCCAGACCTCAGGGACATCCCTGACGGACCGATCCCCGTCCGGGCCGGTGAACGGGATCCCGGTGACGACGGTCAGGTCAACGCGAGGTCGACGCCCGCCTCCACGTGCAGCCGGGTGGAGTCGACCAGCGGCACGGTGCTGTCGGACCGGTCGACCAGCAACGTGATCTCGGTGCAGCCCAGGATCACCGCCTCCGCGCCGCGGTCGACCAGGCGTGCCATCACCTCCCGGTACGCGGCGCGGGAAGCGGGCTCCACCCGGTTCCTGGTCAACTCCTGGTAGATCACGTCGTGCACGAGCGTGCGGTCCGGCTCGTCGGGGACGATCAGCTCGATGCCGTGCTCGCGCATCCGGTCGCGGTAGAAGTCCTGCTCCATGGTGAACCGGGTGCCGAGCAGGCCGACCTTGCGGTAGTCGGTCAGCTTGGCCGCGGTGGCGTCCACGATGTGCACGAACGGCACCTTGATGGCGTCGGTGATGGCGTCGGCCACCTTGTGCATGGTGTTGGTGCACAAGAGCACCAGCTCGGCGCCCGCGCCTTCGAGCTTGCGCGCGGCCTCGGCCAGCAGCTCGCCCGACAGCCGCCACTGCCCGGTCCGCTGCAACTGCTCGATCTCGGCGAAGTCGACGGTCAGCAGCAGGCTGGGCGCGCAGTGGTGGCCACCGAGCCGCCGCCGCGTCTCCTCGTTGAGCAGTCGGTAGTACTCGGCCGACGACTCCCAGCTCATCCCGCCGATCAACCCGATGGTCCGCATGGCGACGATTGTCGACGACCGCCGTGCCCGGGCAACCGGAATTACGACCACGTCTTCTTCGTCGGCAAGCTGTTCGGCGCGTGCGTCGTGCTCCCCGCCCCGGCGTTCGAGCCCGCCGCCACGTTGCGGGCGGTCGTGGAGGTCGAGGCCGTCGACCCGGACACCGGCCGCACCGTGCCGCATGGCACGCCCCGCGAGCTGTGCACGCGGCCTCGTCGTGGACTGCTCGCACTACGACATCTGTGCCTCCTCCGCGAACTGGGTCCGGTACAGCTCCTCGTAACGCCCGCCCGCGGCGAGCAGTTCGGCGTGCGTGCCGCGTTCCACCACCCGACCGCCCTCCACCACGAGGATCAGGTCGGCCGCCCGGATCGTCGACAGCCGGTGCGCGATGACCACCGCCGTCCGCCCGTGCAGCGCCTCACCCAACGCGGCCTGCACCGCGGCCTCGGAGGTGGAGTCCAGGTGCGCGGTGGCCTCGTCCAGGATCACCACGCGCGGCTTCGCCAGCAGCAGCCGGGCGATCGTCAACCGCTGCCGCTCACCACCGGACAGCCGGTAGCCGCGCTCGCCGACCACGGTGTCCAGCCCGTCCGGCAGCGACTCCACCAGGTCGGCCAGCCGTGCCCGGCGCAGCACGTCCCACAGGTCCTCCTCCGTCGCCGACGGCTGCGCGAGCAGCAGGTTCGACCGGATCGACTCGTGGAACAGGTGGCCGTCCTGGGTGACCATGCCCAGCACGTCGCGGATCGAGTCGGCCGTCAGGTCGCGCACGTCCACCCCCGCCAGCCGCACCGCACCCGAGTCCGCGTCGTACAGCCGGGGCAGCAGGGACGCGATCGTGGACTTCCCGGCTCCCGACGAGCCGACCAGCGCCACCACCTGGCCCGGCTCGGCCCGGAACGAGACGTCGTGCAGCACCTCCACCCCGCCGCGGTTGTCGAGCACCGCGACCTCTTCCAACGACGCCAGGGACACCTTGTCCGCGGCGGGGTAGGCGAACCGGACGTGGTCGAACTCCACCGACACCGGCCCGTCCGGCGCCGACCGCGCGTCGGGCTTCTCGGCGATCAACGGCTTCAGGTCGAGCACCTCGAAGACCCGCTCGAAGCTCACCAACGCGCTCATCACCTCGACGCGCGCGCTGGCCAGCGCCGTGAGCGGCGCGTACAACCTGGTCAGCAGCAACGCCAGCGCCACCACCGAACCCGGGTCCAACTCGCCGCGCAGCGCGTAGAACCCGCCCAACCCGTACACCACGGCCAACGCCAGCGCCGACACCAGCGTCAGCGCGGTGAGGAACACGGTCTGCACCATGGCCGTGCGCACACCGATGTCCCGCACCCGCCGCGCCCGGTTCGCGAACTCCGCCGACTCGTGCGCGGGCCGGCCGAACAGCTTCACCAGCGTCGCGCCCGGCGCCGAGAACCGCTCGGTCATCTGGGTGCCCATGGCCGCGTTGTGGTTGGCCGCCTCACGTTCCAGCCGCGCCAGCCGCGTGCCCATCCGCCGTGCGGGCACCACGAACACCGGCAGCAGCACCAGCGCGAGCAGCGTGATCTGCCAGGACAGGCTGATCATCACGGCCAGCGTCAGCGCCAGCGTGACCAGGTTGCCGACCACGCTGGACAGGGTGTCGCTGAACGCCCGCTGCGCGCCGATCACGTCGTTGTTGAGCCGGCTCACCAGCGCCCCGGTCCGGGTGCGGGTGAAGAACGCGATCGGCATCCGTTGCACGTGGTCGAACACCGTGGTCCGCAGGTCGAGGATCAGGTCTTCGCCGATGCCGGCCGACAACCACCGCGTCACCAGGCCCAACCCCGCCTCGGCGATCGCGATGCCCGCGATCACGGCCGCGAGCCCGAGCACCACCTGGTAGGTCGAGCCGTTGACGATCGCGTCCACGATCCGGCCCGCGAGGACCGGCGTCACCACCGCCAGCACCGCCACGACGACGCTCAACCCGAGGTACCGGGCCAGCCGCGCCCGGTGGGGGCGGGCGAACAGCCAGAT
The DNA here is from genome assembly GCF_054781895.1 of Saccharothrix stipae. Lineage (NCBI taxonomy): Bacteria > Bacillati > Actinomycetota > Actinomycetes > Pseudonocardiales > Pseudonocardiaceae > Saccharothrix > Saccharothrix stipae. The sequence goes on from NZ_BAAGTN010000031.1 coordinate 167,509, forward strand.
CCGGCGGAAGGTGGCGACGGAGAACGGCCGCTTGTCGTCCTGCGCGTTCGTCACGTGGTACAGCGACATCCAGGCGGTGGTTTCCATGTCCATGCCGGGAACGTAAGACCTGCAGTGAGCTGGAGGTCAAGCTCCGCGGGCGGCGGTCCTCGCTCCGTTCGTCCACGACTTCGGCATCGGGCCGCGGACGCCCACTGCTCTGGTCGTGAGGGGCCGGGCATGCTTGGCGGCTGATTTGTACGCTGTTCACATGTACACCGTACATTGCGGGCTGATCTCGGCAATCACCCGATGGTGCACTAGTGCGCTAGGCTCTGGTGCACTACCTTCGAGGAGGCGGGCATGACTGACGCGATCTACCAGCGGATAGCGCGCGAGATCCGCGATCGGATCGAGTCGGGCCAACTGCGCCCCGGTGATCGGGTGCCGTCGACGCGCGAGATCACCGTGGAGTGGAACGTCGCGATGGCCACGGCGACCAAGGTCTTGGTCACCTTGCGCACCGAGGGCCTCGTGCGTCCCGTGGCCGGTGTGGGCACGGTCGTGTCGCCGGAGGGTGGGGAAGCTGCGCGGCCGCGCGCGCAGGAGACCGACCTCACCGGCGAGCGGCTGGTCCTCACCGCCATCCGCGTCGCGGACGCGGACGGGCTCGACGGGGTGTCGATGCGGAGGGTGGCGTCACAGCTGGACGTGGCGACCATGTCGCTGTACCGGCACGTCGAGAACAAGGACGAACTGGTCCTTCGGATGATCGACCACGTGTTGCGGGAGGAGGAGTTGCCCGACCCCGCGCCCGAGACCTGGCGGGAGCGGCTGGAGGTGTGCGCGAGGGTGCAGTGGGAGTTGTTCCGGAAGCACGCGTGGCTGGCGCCGGCCATGTCGATGACGAGGCCGCAACTGCTGCCCAGCGCGGTCGCGCACACCGAGTGGATGTTGAGTGCGCTCGACGGGAAGGGGTTGAGCCTGGAGGAGATGATGCGCGCCGCGGTGACGGTGTTCGGCTTCGTGCGAGGTGTCGCGGTGAACATCGAGCCCGTCGGGCCCGTCGAGCCCGTCGGGCGCGGAGCCGAACAGCGGCGGGACACCGGGATCACCGGGGGCGAGTGGGTGAGTTGGCAGGCGCCGGCCCTGCTGGACATCGCCGCCTCCGGGAGGTTCCCGAGGTTCAGCCGGGCCGTGGGCGCTGAGCTGGACATGGAGTTGGACACGCTCTTCGAATTCGGTCTCGCCCGGATGCTCGACGGGATCGGGGAATGGATCAGTGGTCACTCGACGTTGGAGGAGGGGAGGACTGTCATGTGAGCACTTGGGGAGGCATGCGGTGGCGCTGGACCCGGAGGATCTGTACGAGGTCGACTCCGACGTCCCGGACCTGACCGGAGCGGTGTTGTTGCACCACTTCGACGGCTTCATGGACGCCGGTGCGGCGGGCGGGGCGCTCGTCGCCCACCTGCTCGAAGTGCACGAGCATCGGGTGATCGCCCGGTTCGACGTCGACGATCTGATCGACTACCGCGCCCGGCGGCCGACGATGACCTACGCAACCGACCGGTGGGAGTCCTACGACACCCCGGAGTTGGTGGTCTACCTGCTGCACGACGCGGTGGGCACGCCGTTCCTGCTGATGACCGGCCCTGAGCCGGATCGCCGGTGGGAAGCGGTGGTGGCGGCGGTCAAGTCGCTCATCGAGCGGTGGGGTCTGCGTCTTGCCGTCAGCTTCCACGGCATCCCGATGGGCGTTCCGCACACCCGGAAGTTGTCGGTGATCTCGCACGCGACCAGGCCGGAACTGGTCGTGGACGGCTCGCCGTTCAGCCGGGTGCAGGTGCCGGGCAACCTGTCGGCGCTGCTGGAGTTCCGGCTGGGGCAGGCGGGTCTGGACGCGATGGGCTTCGCCGCGTACGTCCCGCACTACCTCGCGCAGGGCACCTACCCGGCGGCGGCGTTGGGCCTGCTCCAGGCTCTGACGAAGTCGACCGGGCTGGTCATCCAGGCCGCCGCCCTGAACGAGGCGGCTCGGCGGACGGACGCCGAGATCACCCGCCAGGTGGCGGAGTCGGCGGAGGTCGGGCAGGTGGTCGAGGCGCTGGAGCGGCAGTACGACGCGTTCACCGAGGCGTCGGAGAACCTGCTGGTGGCCGACGACGAGCCGTTGCCCAGCGCGGATGAGCTCGGCGCGGAGTTCGAGCGATTCCTCGCCGAACAGCAACGCGACCACTGACAACGCGACCACTGCGACGCGACCACCGACTCGGGCGCGTCGAACGGCAGCGCGACCACTGAGCGACCACTGACCTGGGTGCGTCGCCGGCGATGGTTACCGGTGGCGATCGCTGCTGGTGCCTGCCTGTGGTGGCCGCCTGTGGTGTGGGTCGTGGATGATGGCGGGCGTGTCCGAACCCGCATCGTCCTCACCACCCACGTCGCTGGCGGAGGTCCGTGCGCGCATCGACCTGATCGACTCGGAGTTGGTGCGCCTGCTGGCCCAACGGCAAGGGCTGGTGCGGGCCGCGGCGTCGTTCAAGGCGGACGACAAGGCGGTCCGGGCGCCCGACCGGGTCGCCCAGGTGATCGCTTCCGTGCGGGAGCGGGCGTTGGACGCCGGGTTGGAGCCCGCGGTCGCGGAAGCGGTGTGGCGGGCGATGATCGGCGCGTTCATCGAGGTCGAGCTGGCTCAACACGCTCAAGGTTCGGCGCCGGCGAGGCCAGGGCTGGTCGAGCGCGGCCAGGGGTAGATCTCGGTCAGGGGTGGATCGGTCGGGGGTGGATCGGTCAGGGGTACAGCTCGGCCAGTCGGCGGTACGAGTCGAGCATCGCGGCGCGGTCGTGGGTGCTGGTGGTGACCAGGACCTCGTCGGCGGCGGTGTGGTCGATCAGGGTGTCCAGGGCCTTGGCCACCTCCGACGGTGTGCCGTAGATCTGTCCCTGCAACGACTGCTCGAACAGCGTCCTCTCACGGTCCGTCATGGGCTGGGCGAGGATGTCGTGCGGCGCGCTCAGGGGTGGGAACTCGCCCCGCGTGCGTGAGTAGGCCATCGACCACGCCTCCGGCACGAGGAGTCGCCAGGCGTCCTCGGTGGTGTCCGCGACGGCGACCGTCGACGAGACCACCACGTACGGGTCCGCCGCCCAGGTCGAGGGGCGGAACTCGGCGCGGTAGGTGGTGATGGCGTCGATCATGGCGTCCTCGCCGCGGAACGCGCCGATGACGAGTGGGACGCCGTGTGCCGCCGCCACGCGGGCACCGGCGCCGGTGGCCAGGACGAACGGGGACACGCGCAGGCCGTCGGCCGGGTAGCCACGCACCGCCTGGTCGCCGGTGAAGTAGCCCAGCAGCTCGGTGAGCCGTGGGCCGAACTCGGCGGCGTCCTCCTTGTCGTGCCCCAACGCCCGGCGGACCGCCTCGATGAAGCCGACCGAACGGCCCAGGCCCATGTCGATCCGGCCCGGGAACAGCGACTCCAGCACACCGAACTGCTCGGCCACGACGAGCGGCTGGTGGTTGGGCAGCATCACGCCGCCGGTGCCGACCCTGATCCGGGACGTCGCGGCGGCAACGGCGGCGGCCAGGACGGTGGGCGCGGAGCCCGCCACGCCGGGCACGCCGTGGTGCTCGGACACCCAGAAGCGGTGGTAGCCGAGCTGCTCCGCTTGGCGGGCGAACGCGACCGTGTCGCGCAGCGCCTCGGCATGGCTGTGCCCGGCCCGCACTCGCGACCGGTCCAGCACGGAAAGCCTCACGACGAGGTCAACCGCCAGGGGCGGCGTGACATTCCGACTGAGGGGTGCGCCGGGCCGGGATCACGGTCGTCGGGGTACCGCCGTAGAAGGAGGCGGGCGCGAGCAGTCGCGTCGCGCCCGCCTCGACCTGCGGCCGTCACAATCGCCGGGGAGAGTCGGCGGTCGTGGTCGGCTTCGGTCGCTTCCGGCCCGTTCAGGGTCCGCATACCCCGCTCACGCCGCGCTGCTCACGCGACGGTCCACTTCTGGTTCGCGGTCCCGAAGCAGGTCCACAGTTGCAGCCTCGTGCCGTTGGCGGAGCTGCTGTTCTGGGCGTCCAGGCACTTGTTGGCCTGGATGTTCACGATGTCGTTCGCACCGCTCACCGCCCACCGCTGCGCGCCGGTCCCGTTGCAGTCCCACAACTGCACCAACGTGCCGTCCGCCGTGCCGCCCGACGTCGCGTCCAGGCACTTGCCCAACGCGCGGATCGTGCCGTCACCGGGGCGCGACCACTGCTGGGCGGCCGTGCCGTTGCAGTCCCACAGCTGCACGGGCGTGCCGTTGGCCGAGTTCGCGCCGGCCACGTCCACGCACTTGCCGCCGATGCCGGTGATCCGGCCACCGCCTGCGGGCGGGTTGCCGTCGAGCGTCGACACGCGCACGTAGTCGATCACGAACTGCTGCGGGAACGTGGTGCTCGCGTCCGGGTAGCCCGGCCACTCGCCACCGACCGCCAGGTTGAGGATGATGAAGAACGGCTTGTTGAACACCCACTGGTTGCCGCCGACGTCGGCGGGCGTGCGGCGTTGGTAGACGTTGCCGTCCACGGACCACGCGATACCGCTCGGCGACCACTCGATGGCGAACGTGTGGAAGCCGTCGGCGAAGTTCGGCCCGTTGTACGCCATGCCGATACCGCCGGCACCGGAGTACCCCGGACCGTGGATGGTGCCGTACACGGTGTCCTGGTCGTGGCCCAAGAACTCCATGATGTCGATCTCGCCGCTGCCCGGCCACGGGTTGCCGGAGTTGATGTCCTGGCCGAGCATCCAGAACGCGGGCCAGATGCCCTTGCCGCGCGGCATCTTCATCCGAGCCTCGACCTTGCCGTAGGTCGTGGTGAACTTGCCCGCGGTGTTGATCCGGGCCGAGGTGTACTGGCAGCGGCCGTACCAGCAGTTGTAGTTGCCGGGGTTCTCGCGGCGGGCGGTGATGACGAGGTTGCCCGCGCCGTCCATGGCCGCGTTGCTCGCCGACGTCGTGTAGTACTGGTGCTCGCGGTTGTTGCCGTTGTTGTCGCCGACCTCGGTGTTCCACTTGGCACCGTCGACCCGCGTGCCCGCCGGGCCGTTGAACTCCTCGGCGAACGTCACCGCCATCGTGCCCACGTCGGCGGCCGGTGCCGGGGCGGCTTGTGCGGCAGGCACGACCAGCCCGCTGAAGGCGAGCACGATCGCGCCCACCACGGTTCGTGTCTTCATCGACACTCCCTTCACTGGAGGCGGCGGCCAGGCAGAAGTTACTGCATGGGTTGAATCAAGTCACGATGAAAGTAGGGAGGCTCTACTGTCGGGTCATGCCGGGACACCCACCGGCCCGACGAGGAGGTCGACCCCCGATGGCCATGCTGCGCAGCTACGTGTCCGGTCGCTGGCACGTTCCGTCCGTCGAAGGCGTGCCGCTGCACGACGCGGTGACCGGCGAGGAGATCACCCGCATCTCGTCGCACGGCATCGACATGGCGGCGGCGCTGGACCACGGCAGGCGCGTCGGCGGACCCGCGCTGCGGGAGCTGACGTTCCACCAGCGCGCGGCCCTGCTCAAGGCCCTCGCCTCGAACCTGCGGGAACACCGCGACGAGCTGTACGCCCTGTCCGCCCGATCGGGCGCCACCAGGACCGACTCGCTGATCGACGTCGACGGCGGCATCGGCGTGCTGTTCGGCTACGCGAGCAAGGCCAAGCGCGAGCTGCCCAACGCCAAGGTGCACGTGGACGGCAACGTCGAGCCGCTGAGCAAGGGCGGCACGTTCGTCGGCCAGCACATCGCCACCCCCTTGCGCGGTGTCGCGGTCCAGATCAACGCCTTCAACTTCCCCATGTGGGGCCCGCTGGAGAAGTTCGCCCCCGCGTTCATCGCGGGCGTGCCGTCGCTGATCAAGCCCGCCTCCCAGACGGCCTACGTCACCGAGAAGCTGGTCGAGCTGATGCTGGCCTCGGACCTGCTGCCGGAGGGCTCGTTGCAGCTGGTCACCGGCAGCGCGGGCGACCTGCTCGACCACCTGACCGGGCAGGACCTGGTCGGCTTCACCGGCTCCGCGTCCACCGCCCAGGTGCTGCGCACCCACCCCACCGTGGTGCGCAACAGCGTGCGGTTCAACGCCGAGGCCGACTCGCTGAACTGCTCGATCCTCGGCCCGGACGCGGTCGAGGGCACACCCGAGTTCGACCTGTTCGTCAAGCAGCTCGTCAGCGAGATGACGGCCAAGGCCGGCCAGAAGTGCACCGCGATCCGGCGCGCCCTGGTCCCCGCCTCCCTGCTGGACGCCGTCGCCGACGCGGCGAGCGCGCGCCTCGCCAAGGTCGTCATCGGCAACCCCGCGAACGAGGGCGTGCGGATGGGCGCGCTGGCCGGGTTGGAGCAGCGCGAGGAGGTCCGGCGGTCGCTGAAGGCGCTGCTGGAGGTCGGTGACGTCGTGTACGGCTCGCTCGACCGGGTCGACGTGGTGGACGCCGACGCCGAGCGCGGCGCGTTCCTGTCGCCGGTGCTGCTCAAGGCCGACCCGGACCACGCCCAGCCGCACGAGGTGGAGGCGTTCGGGCCGGTGTCGACCCTGATGGCCTACCGCGACGCCGACCACGCGGTCGAGCTGGCGGCACGGGGTGCGGGGAGCCTCGTCGGCTCCGTCGTCACGCACGACGAGGACTTCGCGCGGGACGTCGTGCTGGGCGTGGCGCCGTGGCACGGCCGCGTCCTGGTGCTCGACCGCGACGACGCCAAGGAGTCCACCGGCCACGGCTCACCGCTGCCGATGCTGGTGCACGGCGGGCCGGGCCGCGCGGGCGGTGGCGAGGAGATGGGCGGCATCCGCGGTGTGCTGCACCACATGCAGCGCACGGCCGTGCAGGCGAGCCCGAGGATCCTGAGCGCGGTCACCGGGCGGTGGGTGGCGGGCGCGCCGCGCACCGAGTCGGACGTGCACCCGTTCCGCAAGTCGCTGCGGGAGCTGAGGATCGGCGACACGGTCGTGGCCGGGCCGCGGGCCGTGACGCTGGCCGACATCGAGCACTTCGCGGAGTTCACCGGCGACACGTTCTACGCGCACATGGACGAAGAGGCCGCCGCGGCGAACCCGTTCTTCGGCGGCCGGGTCGCGCACGGCTATCTGGTGGTGTCGTTCGCGGCGGGCCTGTTCGTCTCGCCCGAGCCGGGGCCGGTGCTGGCCAACTACGGGCTGGAGAACCTGCGGTTCCTCACGCCCACGTTCCCCGGCGACGAGCTGACCGTGACGTTGACCGCGAAGCAGATCACGCCGCGTGAGGACCAGGACTACGGCGAGGTCCGCTGGGACGCCGACCTGGTCAACCAGAAGGGCGAGTCGGTGGCCAAGTACGACGTGCTCACGCTGGTCGCCAAGCAGTAGCGGGTTCCACCAGGTGGACGCGCGTCGGTCGGTTCGCCCGACCGGGAACAACCGACGCGCTCCGCCGGGTTGGCGCGAGAGGAGATCCGAGCGTCACCCGAGTTCCAAGGAGCACCAGAGGTGTCTGAGACCTTCTCGCTGGGCGGGGACCTGACCGTCAACCGCCTCGGCTACGGCGCGATGCGGCTGACCGGTGAGGGCATCTGGGGATACCCCGCCGACCGCGACAACGCGATCGCCGTGCTGCGCCGCGTGGTCGAGCTGGGCGTCAACTTCATCGACACCGCGGACGCCTACGGCCCGCACGTCAACGAGGAGCTGATCCGGCAGGCGCTGCACCCGTACGCCGACGACCTGGTCATCGCGACCAAGGGCGGCCTGCTGCGCACCGGCCCGAACGAGTGGCCGGTCCTGGGCAAGCCCGCCTACCTGCGCCAGGCCGTCGAGACCAGCCTCGTCCGGCTGGGCGTCGAGCGCATCGACCTCTACCAGCTGCACCGCATCGACCCGGACTACCCGCTGGAGGACCAGGTCGGCGAGCTGCGCAAGCTCCAGGAGGAGGGCAAGATCCGGCACATCGGGCTGTCCGAGGTGGACGTCGCCCAGCTGGAGGCCGCCCAGGCGGTCGCGCCGATCGCGAGCGTGCAGAACCTGTACAACCTGGCCAACCGCGGGCACGAGGCCGTGCTGGAGCGCACCGCGGAGCAGGGCATCGCGTTCATCCCGTGGTTCCCGGTGGCGACCGGCGAGCTGGCCCGACCGGGCGGGGTGCTCGACGCGGCGGCCAAGGAGCACGGCGCCACGCCCGCGCAGCTGGCGCTGGCGTGGCTGCTGCGCCGGTCGCCGGTCGTGCTGCCGATCCCCGGCACGTCCTCCGTCGCGCACCTGGAGGAGAACGTGGCGGCGGCCGGGATCGAGCTGACCGACGAGGAGTTCGAGAAGCTGTCCGCGCTGGCCTGAGCGCCGCCGACCGCTACGCCGGGTCGAACGTCCGCCGCTCGACCCGGCGTCGCAGGTCCTCGGGCAGGTCGTCACCGACCAGCAGCAGGTCCGGCAGCAGCGCGGGCTCCAGGGTCAGGGCGCGGAACGCGAGGGCCACCGTGACGTCGTGGTCGGGCCGGTGCTCGACCGTGATCTCGTCACCGGTGGTGATCGTGCCGGGCTCCAAGACCCGGAAGTACGCCCCGGGAAGCCCTCGTCGGGTGAACGTCTTCACCCACCCGCGTTCCTCCATCACGCCGGCGAACGTCCGGCACGGCACCCGCGGGCTGGTCGCCTGGAGCAGCAGGGCACCGATCCGCCACCGCTCGCCGATGCGCGTGCCGGACACGTCCAGACCGACCGTGGTGAGGTTCTCGCCGAACAGGCCGGGCGGCAGGTCGCGGCCGAGCTCCACCGACCACTCGTCCAGCTCCTCCCGCGCGTAGGCGTAGACGGCCTGGTCCGCGCCGCCGTGGTGGCGCAGGTCGGAGATGTGGTCGCCGACGACGCCGCTGCCGCCCGTGCCGCGCGGGCCCGGTGCGCGGACGTCCACGGGACCGGGCACGGGGCGCTTGCCGATGCCGGTGTGGCCGACGTCGGCCTGGTCGAACTCGGTGCGGGAGCCGACGTTGACGGAGAGCACGTGGGGCATGGCCCCGACGGTAGCCGAGGCACTTTCGGGGTTCGTACTCCTTATCGGTCGCGGGTGCGGGAAGATGTGGGTTCACCATCCGTGGGGGGAGTCATGCGCAGGTCCGTCGTCGCGTTGGTGCTGGCCGCGGTGGCACTGGCGGGCTGCGCGGAGCGGACGGCCCTGCCGACGCCCACCCTGGGCCCGGCGGTGGACGACAGCGCCACGCTGATCACCTCGCTGGCCGCCCGCGCCGACGAGCAGCGGTCGGTCCGGTTCGACGCCGAGACGACCACGTCGGGGTTGCGGGTGACGCTCTCCGGCGGCCTATTGCGCGCCCGCGAGGGCCGGCTGCTGTCGCTGCGGCAGGGCTCGTCCACCGACGTCGTCGTGCTGGCCGACGCCGGCTACTCGCGCACCGAGGGCGGCGCGTGGACCAGGCTCGCCCTGACCCAACGCGTGCCCGTGCGGGCGGACACCACGGTGGCGGGCCTGGCCGACGAGGTGGACCCGGTGTCGGTGGTGGAGTCCCTCGCCGGCGGCCTGGTCGTGGCCAAGGGCGACGAGGAGCTCGACGGCGTGCCGACGCACCGCTACACCATGCTCGTCGACCTGAGGCAGCAGGCCGAGCGGACCGCCGACAGCTCGCGGCGCGCCCAACTGCTGGCGGCCTACGAGAAGGGGTTCACCGCCTCCGCCACCGTGTGGGTGGGCCCGGGCGACCTGCCGGTGCGGGTGGAGCAGGTGCTGAAGACGTTGGATGACAACGTCTTCCATAGCAGCCTGCACCGCTTCACCGACTGGAACGCCGACATCCGCGTGACCGCGCCCGTCTCCTGAGGCGCGGTCCGCCGAGGCTCAGCAGGTGCGCTTGGCGCGCTGGATGTCCGTGGTCAGGGCCGGTCGACCGTCGACCTCGCTGTCCGGGTTCGGCGCGATGCCGCCCGCGGCGACCCGGTCCAGGGTGGCGAGCCCGGCGGCGGTGACGCGGCCGAACACGGTGTAGTTGGGCCGCAGCACGGAATCCGACGTGACCAGGAAGAACTGGCTGCCGTTGGTGTCGGGGCCCGCGTTGGCCATGGCCAGGGTGCCGCGCGGGTAGATGCGCCGCAGGCCGGTGGGGTCGTTCGGGGCCGGCGCGAGGTCGGTCGGCAGCTCGTCCTTGTACCGGTAACCGGGACCGCCCTCACCGGTGCCGGACGGGTCGCCGCACTGGAGCACCTTCAGCGTCGGGTACGCCGTGAGCCGGTGGCACGTCGTGTCGTCGTAGAACTTCTTGCGCACCAGGTGCAGGAAGCTCTGCACCGTGCACGGCGCCTTCGCGCGGTCCAGCACCAGCGGCACGGGGCCCTGGTTGGTCTTCAGCAGCACCTCGGGGTGGCCGCGGTCCGGCGTGTGCCGGGGGTCCGGCGGCAGCGGCACGGGGCGTGCGGCGGGCTCGTCCGGCGTCACGGTGTACGCGCACGGACCGCGAGTCGTGCCCGTCGCATCCGTCCCCACCGCCTCCGTCTCCGTCGTCTCGGTGCTCGTCGTCTCAGTGCCCGTCGCCTCCGGAGCGGCCGGCGACGCCTGCGCCACCCCGCCGCCGAGGACCATCGTCAGCGCCACTGCCACCAGGATTCTCACCGCACCAGGTCTAACGGACCCGCGACCGCCTTGCTAGGGCCGGTCGGCGGGTCCGAGCGACGCCGCGAACGCGCTGAGCGACTCCCGGTCCGGCTGGGCCGTCTTGGTGATCAGGCTGGCCACGTGCTTCTCCACCGTCCGCGGCGAGATGTGCAGCCGGGTGGCGATCGCCTTGTTCCCCAACCGCCCCGCCAGCAGCCGGAACACCTCGAACTCGCGCACGGTCACGCCCAGCGCCCGCAGCTCGCGCGGCACCTGGTCGGACCCGGTCCGCCGCTGCGGCACCGACGCGCCCACCTGCCGCAGCAGCCCGCGGCACGCGCTGGCCACCGCGGGCTGACCGGCCTGGTGGAAGTACTCCTCGGCGCTGCGCAACCAGGCCACCGGCTCGCCCCACCCGTCGGCCACGGCCGCCTCGGCCACCAGCCGCAGCCCGAGGTTGCGGGCCAGCGGGTGGATCGCCGCCGCCTCGCGGGCCGCGCGCACGGCCTGCGCCGCCTCCGCCTCCCGGCCGAGCCTGCCCAGCAGCACGGCCAGCGCGAACTGCGCGAACCCCCGGTTCCAGCGCATCCGGGCCGCCGCCGACCGCGTCACCGCGAGGTAGCCGTCCAGGTCCAACGCCCCGGACAGCGCGTCCAGCAGCAACCGCAGCCCGTGCCTGCCGGACAGGTGGTACACCGTGGGCGTCTCCGACTCGTGCGCCATCGCCCGCGCCAGGTCGTGCCCGGCCGCCGCGCGGTCCTCCTCCAGCAGCGCGCAGAACGCCCGGGCCAACCCGAAGCACAGCGGTCGCTCCTGCGAGCCGACCCCGCCCACCTGGTCGAACGCCTCGATCGCGGCGTCCATCTCGGCCCGCCTGCCCTGGTGCGCGGCCGCCGTCGCCTGCGCCATCAACCCGTACAGGGTCAGGTGCTTGAGCTGCAACCGCCGGGTGTCCGCGACGGTGTGCACCAGCCGCTCCGCCGCGACCGCGTACTGACCGCGCAGCACGGCGTCCAGCCCGAGGATCGCGTCCACGTTGTAGGCCACGCTGATCGCGCCGATCAGCAACGCCTCCTCACGCGCCTCGGCCAGCTCCACCGACTTCCCCTCGGCCAGCCAGTCCAGCCCGGCCTGCCGGATCACCGCGTACACCCGCTGGATCGGCAGCCCGTGCTCCTCGGCCAGCGCCCGCGCCCGGCTGAAGCACTCGGCCGCCTCGTCCAGGTCGCGGTCCCGGGCCAGCACGCCCAGCAGCTGCCACGTCTCGCAGCCCACCTCGGGCAGCGGCACCCGCTTGGCCGCGTCGGCCGCGCGACGGGCCAGGAACTCGGCCGAGGAGATCCGGTCCGGCGCCTCCAGGTTCAACGTCAGGAACGCCGCCACCGCGTCGAGCCGCGCGGTGTGCTCGTCGGCCGCGTCCGCGCCGAGCAGCGCGCGTGCCGTCTCCACGTGCGCCATGCCGTCGGTCCACCGGCCCGCGGTGTTGGCCACCTGCGCCAGCTTGGTGTGCAGCTCGGCCCGCCGGACCCGGCTCAGCCCTGCGGCGCTCAGCTCGGTCACCGCGTCGACCAGCGCGAACGCCCGCTCGAACTGGCCCGCCTCGGCCAGCGCGGGCAGCAGCGAGTCCAGCACGTCGGCGCGGATCGACACGTCGACCTCGCTGGCCAGCAGCCGGTGCGCGTGGTCGAGCAGCCGCACCGCCGACCCGGCCGCGCCACCGGCGAGCGCCCGCCGTCCCGCCTCGGCCAGCAGCGCGCCCGCCTCGGCGGTCTGCCCGGCGTCCAGGCGCAGCGACGCCACCAACGCGCACCACTCACCCGACAGGTCGGGGTGCAGCTGGTGCACGGCGTCGGCGGTCCGCCGCGCCAGCTCCGCCCGGTGCGGCGGCGGCATCTGCGCCAGCAGGGCCTCGGCGGTCAGCGGGTGCCGGAACGCGTACCAGTCGGGCACCGGCTCGTCCGGCGTCACGAGCTGCGCGGCGACGCCCGCGTGCAGGTGCGACAGCAGGCCCCGGTCGTCCATGCCGGTCACCCGCCGCAGCACCGACAGCGGGAACCGGTGGCCCAGCACGGCGGCCACCGACAGCACCTCGCGGCCCTGCGGCCCCAGCCGGTCGGTGCGGTGCGCGATCGACCGCACCACGGCCGACGGCACGTCGATGCGCAGTTCGCCGAGCACCTGCCAGCCGCCCGGCCCGCGCACCAGCAGACCGCCGTTGACCAGGCCGTGCACCATCTCCTCGACCACGAACGGATTGCCCGCGCTGTCGGCCCACAGCCGTTGCACGACCTCGGCGGGCACCTCGTGGTCCTCCGCCTCCAGGCACAGCCCCACCATCCGGCGCACCTGCCGCTCGTCCAACCGGCGCAGCTCCAGCAGCACGCCCGCCTGCCGTTGGGCGGCCAGCCGGACCACGTCCAGGGTGGGGCCGGGGTCGGCACGGGTGGTCACCAGCAGCGCGGCGGGCGCCTGGTCGAGGTTGTCCACCACGTAGTCGACGACCGCCAGCGTCTCGGCGTCCGCGTCGTGCAGGTCCTCCAGCACCACCAGGCACGGCTGGGACCGGCCCACCACGGCCAGCAGCCGCAGCACCGCCTCGGCCAGCACCAGCACCGACTGCGCTGGCCGCTGGTCCTCCGGTGACCCCGTCTCCGGGCTCCACTCGGGCACCAACCGGCCGAGCGCGGGCTGGTAGGGGCCGAGTTCGCGCAGGTCGATGCCGTCACTGGAGCGCAGCAACGACATCAGGGCCTCGGCCAGCGGCCGGAACGGCACGATCGGCCCGATGGTGCTGCCGCGACCGCGCAGCACCCGCATGCCGCGGTCGAACGCGGCGCCGGCGGCGAAGCGCGCCAACCGGGTCTTCCCGATGCCCGGCTCGCCGACGAGGAACACGGCGCGGCCGCGGTGGCGGCCTGCGTCGGCCAGCATTCGCTCGAGCACGCGGAGTTCTTCGTCGCGGCCGACCACGACCGGCGCGCGGGTGTGCATGCGCCGACCTTAGTCAAGCCGATCGGCCGCATGCCAAACTGCCCACACCCCCAGTGCGGGCAGTTCGGCGGTGGGCGCGGCTCGTTACAGGGGCAGCCCCGGCGCGCTCACGGTGGTCATCGTGCTCTCGCTGACGGCAACCGCGGCGTACGCGCCGACGGCCATGGTCAGCCCCGCCAGCGCGCGGGCGCGGGCGCCCGCCTTCGCCTTGCGGGACAGCGCCATCTCACCGGCGGGGTGGTCGCCGTCCTGGTCTTCGCGCCAGGTGGGGACCTCGTCGTGGTTGGCGTCGATCATCGGGTGTTCTCCTCGCGGGGGTGGATGTCGTGCGTTGATCCGAGCAGGAGCACGGAGGGAACCTGCTCGGGGAAACCGAGGCGGAGCAAGCCGTAGCCGATGCCGGACAGCCCGGTCAGCAGACCGGCCGACGGCACGCCACCGGGCGTGCCGCAGCGCGCCCCGTACTGGTCCAGCGCGCCGAGGACCAACCCGGCGCGCCGGTTGCGCATGGCCGCCGCCATGCCGTGCCCGCGTTCCGCGACGACGGTCAGCGCCTCGACCACGCCCAGCTCACCGTGGCACAGGCTCAGGTCGCGCAGCGGTTCGTGCACCGCCAGGGCGTTCAGGCACCGGTCGAGGTGCAGCGTGTGCGCGTCGACCGGTTGGCCCGGGTGGGCGCAGTGCGCGAGCACGGCGCCGGACAACCCGGAGCACCAGCTGTGGTCGGCCTCGGTCACGTCGAGCAGGCGTTGCCGCAGCGCGTGGTCCGAGCGCAGGTGCGCGCGGCCCGCCACACCGTAGCGGTCGTCGCCCACGGCTCGCGCGTACCGCAGCAGCGACCAGCCGACACCCGCGCGGCCGCGGGCGAAGCCGTCACCGCCGGGAGCGGCCGTGAGCAGCCGGTCGGCGTAGGCGCGGGCCAACGCCGAGGCGGCGGGCAATCCGCTCTCCGCCCGCACCGCCCGCATCGCGGCCAGGCCGCCCGCCCAGCCCTCGACCACGTTGGCCGGCTCGTCGCCCGCGGCCGACACGGCGGTCGCGACGTCCAGCGCGGCGCCAAGCCAGTCGGTGATCTCGGCGTCGCCCAGCAGGTTCGCCAGCCGGGCCAGCGCGTAGCAGATGCCGCCGAGCCCGTGGAACGCGCCGCTGCCCACGGCCGCCGCCATCTCGGCGTCCCGCGCGAACGCGGCCAGCAGACCGGGGATCGGCGCGAGCGCGTCCCGCGCGAACCCGGTGTAGCGGGCGGCACCGGTGAGCTCGCCCAGCTGCGCCAGGAACAACGCGACGCCGGTGTAGCCGTTGGACAGCCCGGCGCCCATCGGGGCCACCGCCCAGTGCCGGTCGTCCACCAGTTCCAAACCGACCCAGTTGACCCGGCCGTCGGAGGTCGTGGCGTGCGCCAGCACCTCGTCGGCGATGCCGCACGCGGCCACCAGCAGCCGCTGCGGGTCGGGGACGCCCGCCTCGACCGGCGCGGACACGCCCCGGCCGGTGCGGTGGTCCACGGGGCGCGGCCTGCTCGCCAGCCCGGCGCTGATCAGCCACTGCTGGTCGTGCTTGTCCACCTCGTCCAGCGCGGCGACCTTGGCCGTGACCGCGTCCAGCGCGGACGCGGGCAGCAGGTCGGGCAGCCGCTGCCCGGCGGAGGTCCACACGTCGCGACTGCCCGGCCGGCTGGTGAACAGCGGCACGTCGCCCGCCCACACGTCGCGCATCTCGTGCGGCACCAGGGCGTGCAGCACCTCGTCGGCCACCACGCCGTCCCACAGCAGGTCGAGCACGTCCTGGCGGGCCGACGCACAGCCCAGCGCGTCCGGGTGGGTCGACTCGTCCAGCAACGTCGCGTACAGCTGGGTCATCCGCGGCACGAACCGCACCGGCAGGTCCGCGAAGGCGTGCAGCAGGCCGTCCGGGCCGAGCAGTTCGGCGCGGTGGTCGTACAGCGCGTCGTAGCCGATCCGGAACCCGGCCAGCAGCGCGCCCTGGTAGTCGGCGGGCTCGGCCTCGCGACCGTCCACCACGGGACGGTTGTGCGCCGGCGGCAGCGGCGCGGGCCTGCGCACCAGCCGCATCCGGTCGGTGCCGGGGTGCAGCCACGCCACCCCGTCGGACGGCGGCCGCTCGCCGTGGTCGCCGCCCATGCCGCCGACGTCCAGCGCGCCGTGCTCGCCCAGCAGCACGCGCGGCAGCACGGCGGTGCGGTGCACGGACCGGGCCAGCGCGCGGACCGCCGGGTCCGCCGGGACGTCGACCGTGGGGTGGAACAACGTCTCCACGTCGACCAGCACCGGCTGGTCGCCCGCCGCGATCAGGTTCTCGTAGTGCATGTCGGTGCCGTCCACCGCGTACAGCAGCGCGATCAGCGCGCCGAGCCGCTGGTAGAACCGGCCGACCTCGGTGACGTCGGCGCACGGGCGGTGCGCCACGAACTCCAGCCACCCGTGCCCGGGTCGGGCCAGCGCCCGCGGCAGCCGCAGGCCAAGGCCGGTGTGCCCGTCGAACCACGTCACCAGGTCCGCGAACGCCTGGTGCAGGGCCACCGGCCGGGGCTTGTAGACGACCCGGCGCCCGTCGGCGAAGGTCAGCACGGCCACCGAACGGCCCCGCGCGTGCGGGTCGCCCCGACCGGTCTCCACGTGCGCGACCGGGCCGGGGTCGCGGCCGTCGAGCAGGGTCCGCACGATCTCCGGCCGGTCCAGCGCGAACCGGTCCAGCAGCTCGCGGTGCGCGTCCACGGCGTGCAGGCAGGTCTGGCCGAGCAGCCGGGCCAGCACCGGGTACCTGGCGAACAGCGCGGGCAGGTCGACCTGGCGGACGAAGTCGGCGAACCGCTCCCGCGGCGTGTCACCGGCGAGCCGCCCGCCGACCCGTTCGAGGTTCAGCTCCAGCACGAGGGTGCGTGCGGCGATCCGGGCCAGCCGCCTGCCCAGCGCGCGGGCGAAGTCCGCGTCCAGCCGGGGGTCGAGGGCCGCGGCCGCGTGCACCAGCGGTCTCAGCGCGAACGCGAACGCCTCGGTCGGGTCGTCGGCGTCCCAGCTGTCGCCGGGTAAGTCTGCACGGGCCGCGGTCGTGGTGGCGCGTTCCACGAACGCGGCCCATGAGGGCCGTCCACGGGGGACGACCAGCTCTCGGGCGTTCCCGTGCACACCGCTGTGCCACCACGTTGCCGGGGGCCGGTCTACGGCGGAGGGGAACACGCGCACAACGTGTCATGGCGTCCGGTGGCGCACATGGGGGCACCGCCCCCAGATTTGCGGGCGGACGGGCGCGCGGACCGCACATGTGCGGAGATCGTCGGACCGCAGGTCACCGGCGCACGGCCGGGCGGTGAACGGGTCTCGACGGCGCGGTGCCCGGCCCCGTGCAGGCGGGACCGGGCACCACACCCCCTCGGCCGGTCTAGAAGGTCAGGTTCCAGGCGTCGACGTGGCCGGTGTCGCCGGAGTACACGTCCTGCACGCGCAGCCGCCACGTGCCGTTCGCGACCTCGGTGGAGGCGTTCACGGTGTAGGTGGCCACCACGTCGTCCGCGCCGTCGCCGGAGGACGAGTTCTTCAGCCGGTACGCCGTGCCGTCCGGGGCGAGCAGGTCGAGGACCAGGTCACCGCGGTAGGTGTGCTTGATGTCGACGCCGACCTTCAGCGTCGACGGCGCGTTCCCGGTCCGGCCCGTCACCGCGATCGACGACGTCACCGTGCCCCGGTCGACGATCCGCACGTCGGTGGTGTTCTCGAACGTGCCGCCGGGCGGTGGCGTGGTGCCGCCGCCCGCCGCCGCGACCGTCTTCGCCGCGTCGGCCAGCCCCGCGCCGCAACCGCCGGTGCAGGTGCCGGCGAGCGGGCGGGCGTTGTTCTTGATGAGCGCCTCCACCTGCGCCGGGGTCAACGCGGGGTTGGCCTGCGCGAGCAGCGCGGCCAGGCCGGCGATGTGCGGCGCGGCCATGCTGGTGCCCTGGTACGGCGCGTAGCTCTCCGCGCCCGGCGTGGTGGTGCCCGCGTTCACCGTGGAGAGGATGCCGTTCTGCGGCGTGGTGATGGTGCCGGGCGTGTCGGTGCCGCGCCGGGTCTCGCCGCCGGGTGCGGCGATGTCGACCTTGGTGCCGTAGTTCGAGTAGAACGCGCGGTTGCCCTCGCGGCTGCTCGCCGCGACCGCGATCACGTTGTTGCAGCTCGCCGGGGTGAAGCCGGCGACGTCGGCGTTGGAGTTGCCCGCCGCGACGACGACCGTCGAGCCCCGGCCGACCGCCGAGTCGATCGCGTTCTGGTAGGTGGAGGAGCACGCGGACTGGCCGCCCAGGCTCATGTTGATCACCTTGGCCGGGGTCGCGTTGGCGGGCACGCCGGACACCGCGCCGCCGGAGGCCCACACGATCGCGTCGGCGATGTCGGACGTGCTGCCGCCGCACTGGGCCAGCACCCGGATCGGCTGGACCTTCGCGTCGTGGGCGATGCCCGCGATGCCCTTGGCGTTGCCGGTGGCGGCGCCGATCGTGCCCGCCACGTGCGTGCCGTGCCAGCTGGAGTTCTGGTCCTTCGGCGGCACGGGGTTGCCGAACAGGTCGGTGCCGCAGTCGCCCGCCTTCACCCAGTCGCCGTTGTCGGCCGGGTTCGCGTCGCGGCCGTTGCCGTCGCGCGCCCGGGGTGCGTCGGAGACGAAGTCGTAGCCCGCCACGACCTTGTTCGCCAGGTCGGAGTGCGCGACGTAGCCGGTGTCGATGACCGCGACGGTGACGCCCTGGCCGGTGGCCGTGCCCCACGCACCGGGCACGTTCATGCCCGCGGTCGGCTCGAACAGGTCCCACTGCTTGGCGTAGTCGGTGTCGTTCGGGTCCGCCAGCGGCTGCATCATCAGGTCCGGCTCGACGTAGGCCACGTCGGGGTCGGCCCTGAACTCCTCGATCGCCGCGGCCGCGGCCGAGCCGTCCGTGCCGCCGAGGTCGACCACGGTGGCGCCGGTGCCCAGGCGGCGGCGCAGGGTGAGGTCCCGGCCGACCTTGTCGCCCTTGGCCTCGGCGTCCTGGGCGGCGGCGGTGTCCGAGCTCGCCTCCGCGGCGGTCGCCCGGTAACCGACGATCAGCCGCTCGTAGGGGCGGGCGTCGCCGGCGGCGGGTTGCGCCAACGGGTCGACCGGGGACGTCGCGGGTGCGGCGGCGGCCGTCGTCACGCCGGACAGCAGCGTGACCGAGACGGCCGCCGCGCACAGCGCGGTGCGTCGCAATCCGTTCACGGGGGTGGTTCCTTCCGACTACAGGGACTTCGCCTGCCGTCGAGGGAGTCAGGGGTCTGAACCGGCTGCGAAGTGCGTGAAAGGTAGGCACGCGGACGGGGCCCGGCCCAGGGCCGGAACGCGGCAGTTTCGCGTCACTGACGTGTTTCCGTCATCGCACTGGGCCGGACGGCCTACGGTGACTGGGCTGTCGGGGGTATCGGGGACAATGCGGTGGTGTTCGAACACCTGGGTGCCTCCGCCGAGCAGGCGCGCGTCTACGAGCGATTGGTCCGCACGGGCTCGTGCACCGCGAGGGAGGCCGGCGCGTCACCCGACGTGCTCGACGAGCTGGTGCGGCTGGGCGTGGTGCGGCGCCTGGGCGACGACGTGTGGCAGGCCGTGCCGCCCGACCTGGCGGTGGAGGTGCTGATCGCCGCGCGCGAGGACGGGCACCGGCGGGCGCGGGCGTCCGCGGCCCCGCTGATGGAGGTCTACCTGCGCAACCGCGCCGAGCAGCACCACGACACGTCGATGGTCGAGGTGGTCAACGGCGCCGGCGCGGTGCGGGACGTGTGGCAGGCGCTGCTGGCCGGTGCGCGGTCCGAGGTGTGCGTGCTCGACCAGCCGCCGTACCTGTCGCCGGTGGAGGAGCACACCGCGATGGAGGTCGACACCCGTCGGCGGCACGTCCAGTGGCGGGTCATCTACGACCGGTCGAGCGTGGAGCTGCCGGGACGGCCGGCGGAGATCGGTGAGCTGGTCGCGTCGGGGGAGCGGGCCAGGGTCACGCCGACGCTGACGTTCAAGCTGGGCGTGGTGGACGCGCGGGTGGCCGTGCTGCCGGTGGCCGTGCGCGGCTTGGTGGACCAGGTGCTGCTGATCCGCCCGTCACCGCTGCTGGACGTGCTGGTGTCGATGTTCGAGCTGTACTGGGACAACGCGATCCCGTTCAGCCCGCACGGGTCCGGGGGCGAGGTCGACACGCGGTTGCCGGCGCTGCTCGCGGCGGGGTTGACCGACGAGAGCATCGCCCGCCACCTCGGCCTGGGCCCGCGCACCGTGCAGCGGCGGGTGCGGCAGCTGATGGACCGGTGCGGCGCGCGGACGAGGTTCCAGGCCGGCGTGCAAGCGATGCGCAAGGGCTGGTTGTAGCCGACGGCCGGCGACCACCGGCGGCGATCAGGCGCAGTTCTCCGCTTGGGCGGCGGCGGCGCGGAAGTCGTCCGGCAGGGAGACCACGGCCATCTTCTCCACGGCCTCGTTCATCACCGTGACGGCCTCGGTCATGTCCTGGATCACGGCGGAGAAGGTGTCGACGGTCATCTCCGGTGCGGCGTCGACGCTCGCCTTGGCCTTGACGAACTTGTCCCTCGCCCTGGTCAGCGGCTCGCTGATGACCTCGACCGCGGTGTCGGCGGCGGGCGAGGGTGCGGGGGTCAGGCCGTCGAGGTCGTGCAGCACGACGTTGAGCACGTCGACCACGCGACCGAGGGAGTCGCTGACGGACTTCTTCGCCGCGGCCGGGTCGGTCTGCGTCTCGTCGAGCTGCACCCCGCCTGAGGCGACCATGTACTTCGCCACGCCGCAGAAGTTGTTCAACCAGCGCACGACCTCGGGCTCCGCCGCGGCGACCGACGACGTCGGGCCGGGCGTCGGCTGCCCCGCCACCGGCACCGCGCACCCGGTCAGGCCGACCAACGCCACCGCCACCCACCACCGCTTCACAGGGGATTTGTACCCCGCCGTCACTCGATAGGGGGGCGGAACATGACAAACGGGGTAACCCTCGGCCACGATTACCGCCTCATGACCGTCTCACTCGACAGCTGCGACGGGATCGCGGTCATCCGGATCGACGAGCCGTCGGACACCGTCCTGCCCGCGGTGCGAGCGCTGCTGCCCGCGGTGGCCGACGCACGCGCCGTCGTGCTCCTGGTCGGACCGCACCTGTGCGCCGTCGACATCAAACGGCTGGTCCGGGTGTCGACGGCGCAGCGCGAGGCGTTCGCGGCGGCGGTGCGGGGCGTGCGCGACGAGGTGGCGAACCTGCCCGTGCCGGTGGTCGCGGCGATCGACGGCAGCCCGTTCGGCGAGGCGGCGGAGTTGGCGATGGCGTGCGACCGCCGGGTGTTGGCCGCGAACGGCGGGCTCGGATGGGTGACAGACGGGCGGGTGACCGGCGGTCGGGTGCTGGTGGCACGCCGAGTGACCGCTGACGAGGCGTTGCGCACCGGGCTCGTGGACCGGGTCGTGCCGCCGGCCGCGGTGGTGCCGACCGCCGTCCAGCTCGCAAACGAGTGCAAATCAACGCAAGCGGAACGTAAGTCCTGCCGTATAGTTGCTCCATGACGCAACGGCGGTTGGCCGAGGTGGCCGCGAAGGTCGGGGTGAGCGAGGCGACGGTCAGCCGGGTGCTGAACGGCAAGCCCGGGGTGTCCGACGCGACGCGGTCGGCCGTGCTCACCGCGCTGGACGTGCTCGGGTACGAACGGCCGACGCAGCTGCGCGGCGAACGGGCCCGGCTGGTCGGGCTGGTGCTGCCGGAGCTGCAGAACCCGATCTTCCCGGCGTTCGCCGACGTGGTCGGCAACGCCCTGGCCCAGCGCGGCTTCACGCCGGTGCTGTGCACCCGCACGGCCGGCGGCGTGACCGAGGCGGACTACCTGGAGCTGCTGTTCGAGCAGCACGTGTCCGGGGTCGTGTTCGCCGGCGGGCAGTACGCCCAGGCGGACGCCTCGCACGACCACTACCGGCAGATGACGCGGCGCAAGCTGCCCGCGGTGCTGGTCAACGCCGCCATCGACGACCTCGGCTTCCCCCGCGTGTCGTGCGACGACGCGGTGGCCGTGGAGCAGGCGTTCGGCCACCTGGTGGCGTTGGGGCACGTGCGGATCGGCGCGGTGCTCGGGCCGTCGGACCACATGCCCTCGCGGCGCAAGCTCACCGCGTTGACCTCGTGCGCGGCGGCCGCGGGCGTGGAGCTGTTCGAGGAGCACGCGATGTTCTCGCTGGAGGGCGGGCAGGCCGCGGCCACCCGCCTGTTGCACCGCGGCGTCACGGCGGTCGTCTGCGCGTCGGACCCGTTGGCGTTGGGCGCGGTGCGCGCCGTGCGGCGGCACGGCCTGAAGGTGCCGCACGACGTCTCGGTCGTCGGCTACGACGACTCGCCGCTCATGACGTGCACCGAGCCGCCGTTGACCACGGTCCGCCAGCCGATCGAGGCCATGGGCCGCGCCGCGGTCGAGCTGCTGGCGAACCAGATCGCGGGCACCCCCGTCCCGGACGAGGAACTGCTCTTCGAGCCGGAGCTGGTCGTCCGCTCCTCCACCGCGCCCGCTCCGCGCTAGTCCGCACTCCTCGGCTGCCGTCCACCGTTCGGTGGGCGGCAGCTTTCGCCTGCGTGGATTCGGGTCGTGCCCGCGGAGCTTACAAACTGATGTCGACAAGTTGCGAGGTTTAGTAGACATCTTGCGCACCCGTGGTGGGGCGACTTACCGTGTGCGCCACACCACAGCCGAGGAGGGTCCGCCCCCATGAACTCATTCAGCCTCCGCAGAGCGGCGGGGTTGCTGCTGGCAGGCAGCCTGAGCCTGACCGCCGTCGCGTGCTCGCAGGCCGACGACGGCGCCGCCCCCGGCGGCAAGGTCACGATCTCGGTCAACGGCCAGCCGCCGCAGACCCAGGCGTTCGAGCGCAAGATCTTCGACGAGGACGTGGCCGAGTTCGAGGCCGCCAACCCCGACGTCGACATCGAGCCGCACGAGGGGTTCATGGACCCCAAGACGTTCTCCGCGAAGCTCGCCGGCGGTCAGCTGGAGGACGTCTTCTACGCCTACTTCACCGACCCGGCGAACCTCATCGCCCGCAGGCAGGCCGCGGACATCACCGAGCACGTCAAGGACGTGCCGCACTACGACGCCATCCGGCCGGAGCTGCGTGACGTCTTCAGCAAGGACGGCAAGGTCTACGGCGTGCCCACGGCCAACTACTCGATGGGCCTGCTCTACAACCGCGCGCTGTTCACCCAGGCGGGCCTGAATCCGGACCAGCCGCCGAAGACGTGGGCCGAGGTCCGCGAGGCGGCCAGGAAGATCGCCGCGCTGGGCGACGGCAAGGTCGGCTTCGCCGAGTACAGCAAGAACAACCAGGGCGGCTGGCACTTCACCGCGTGGATGTACTCCGTCGGCGGGCAGGTCGCCCGCCAGGACGGCGACAAGTGGGTCGCGGACTTCAACAACGACAAGGGCCGCGAGGCGCTGCAGCACCTCAAGGACATGCGCTGGACCGACAACACGATGGGCGAGAAGCAGCTGCTCGTCATCGAGGACGTCCAGCAGATGATGGGCGCGGGCCAGCTCGGCATGTACCTGGCCGCGCCGGACAACGTGCCGACCCTGGTCAACCAGTTCAAGGGCGACTACGCGAACTACGGCCTGACCGGCATCCCCGACGGCGAGGGCACCCTCATCGGCGGCGAGGGCTACATGATCAACCCGAAGGCCACGCCGGAGAAGATCAAGGCGGGCTTGAGGTGGATCCAGTGGAAGTACCTCAACCCGGACCGGTTCGAGAAGAACCTCAAGCGGTACAAGGAACAGGGCCAGCCGATCGGCCTGCCCGTGCCCCCGGTCGCCGACCTCTGGACCGGTGACATCGCGGCCAGGCAGTCCGAGCTGAAGGAAGAACTGGCCACGGTGCCGGTCGCCAACTTCCAGTCCTACGTGGACGCCACGCCGAAGGGGCGGATCGAGCCGCCGAACGCCCAGCAGGTGTACGCGATCCTCGACAACGTCATGCAGGCCGTGCTCACCGACCGCGACGCGGACGTCAGCCGGCTCCTGGCCGACGCGGAAGCCAAGGTGAACCCCGTCCTGGCCCAGGTCAAGTGATGCGCCGCCGCGTCGCGGAGAACCTGACCGCGTACGGGTTCCTGTCCGCCGCGCTGATCTGCTTCGCGGTGTTCTCCTGGTACCCCATCGCGCGTGGGGCCGTGCTGGGCTTCCAGCAGGTCGACTTCGTCACCGACCCCACGTGGGTCGGCTGGGAGAACTTCGAACGCCTCTTCGCCGACCCCCTGTTCGCCACGGCGTGGCGCAACACCCTGCTGTTCACCGCGTTGGCGCTGGTGTTCGGCTTCGTGGTCCCGTTCCTGCTCGCGGTCGTGCTCAACGAGCTGCGGCACTTCAAGGCGTACTTCCGGCTCGTGGTGTACCTGCCCGTGATGCTGCCGCCGGTGGTGGCGGCGCTGATCTGGAAGTGGATGTACGACCCCGGTCCGGGCCTGCTCAACACCGCGTTGCGCGGGCTCGGGCTGGCGGGGGCGCCGTGGCTGGACAGCTCCGACACCTCGATGTTGTCGCTGGTGATCGTGTCGACCTGGGCCAACCTGGGCACCGCCACGTTGATCTACCTGGCCGCGTTGCAGGGCATCTCGGGCGATTTGTACGAGGCGGCGGAGTTGGACGGCGCGGGCGTGCTGCGCAGGCTGTGGCACGTCACCGTCCCGCAGACCCGGTTCGTGCTGCTGGTGCTGCTGCTGTTGCAGGTCGTGGCGACCATGCAGGTGTTCACCGAACCGTACGTGATGACCGGCGGCGGTCCGGAGGACTCCACGGTCACCGTGCTGCTCCTGCTGTACCGGTACGCCTTCTACTACAACGACTTCGGCACCGCGAGTGCCCTGAGCCTGTTGCTGCTGCTGGTGCTCGGCGCGTTCACCGCGCTGTACCTGCGGGTGACGCGGAAGGCGGACGCGTGAGGACGTTGATCGCGCCGGGACGGGCCGGTGTCGGCTACAAGGTCGCGCTCGTGCTCACCACCGTCGTGCTCACCGCGGTCTTCGTGGTGCCTCTGGTGTGGGTGGTGCTGTCGGCCATGAAACCGGCGGCGGAGCTGGCGCGCGTGCCGCCGACGATCCTGCCGCGGACGTGGACGCCGGGCACGTACGCCGAGGCGTGGGACCTGATGGACCTCGGTCGGTACTTCCTCAACACGATCGTCGTGGCGGTGGGCGTGTGGGCGGTGCAGCTCGCGGTGGACGTGCCCGCGGCGTACGCGCTGTCGCGGCTCAGACCCGTGCTGGGCAAGGGGATCCTCGGCATGATGCTGCTGACCCTGATGATGCCCGCCGCGGTGCTGCTGGTGCCCACCTACCTGACCATCGCCGACCTCGGGTTGCTCAACAACCCGGTGGCGCTGTGGCTGTTGGGCGCGGCGAACGCGTTCACGGTGTTCCTGCTCAAGCGGTTCTTCGACCAGCTGCCGGTCGAGGTGCTGGAGGCGGCGCGGATCGACGGCGCCGGTCAGCTCACCATGCTGTGGCGGATCGTGCTGCCGCTGTCCCGGCCGATCCTGGCGGTGGTGTCCATCTTCGCGGTCGTGGCCGCGTGGAAGGACTTCATCTGGCCGCTGCTGGTGTTCTCCGACCCGGCGCGGCAGACGCTCAGCGTCGCGTTGCAGCGCTTCGCCCCCGACACACCGGTCAACCTGCTGCTGGCCGGTCTGGTGCTGTCCAGCGTGCCCGTGATCGGCCTGTTCCTGGTGTTCCAGCGGCACGTCCTGGCGGGGCTCACCGCCGGCAGCGTGAAGGGCTGACGCCACAACCGAGGGAGGATCCACATGAACTGGTGGCGCGGTGCGGCCATCTACCAGGTGTACCCGCGCAGCTTCGCCGACGGCAACGGCGACGGGATCGGGGACCTGGCGGGACTTCGCCAGAAGCTCCCCTACCTCGCCGAGTTGGGTGTGGACGCGATCTGGCTCAGCCCCTGGTACCCGTCGCCGCTGGCGGACGGCGGCTACGACGTCGCCGACTACCGCGACATCGAGCCGGTGTTCGGCACGCTCGTGGAGGCGGAGAAGCTGATCGGCGAGGCGCACGCGGTCGGCCTGCGGGTGATCATCGACATCGTGCCCAACCACTGCTCCGACCGGCACCCCTGGTTCCAGGAGGCGTTGGCCGGCCACGGGCGCGACCGGTTCTGGTTCCACGAGGGCGACGAGCCGCCGAACGACTGGCAGTCGCGGTTCGGCGGACCCGCGTGGAGCCAGGCCCCGGACGGCTCGTGGTACCTGCACCTGTACAGCCCCGAGCAGCCGGACCTGAACTGGACCAACCCGCGGGTGCGGGCCGAGTTCGAGTCGATCCTGCGGTTCTGGCTGGACCGGGGCGTGGACGGGTTCCGCATCGACGTCGCCGACGGCCTCGTCAAGGACTTCGCCAAGCCGGACGCCGAGCTGCCGTACTCCGACCAGGACGGCGTGCACGACATCTACCGGTCCTGGCGGGAGGTGCTGGACGAGTACCCGGACGAGCGGGTGTTCGTCGGCGAGATGTGGTTGCCCGACCCGGAGCGGTTCGCCCGCTACCTGCGCGCGGACGAGCTGCACTCGGCGTTCAACTTCGACTTCCTGTGCTGCCCGTGGGAGCCCGGCGAGCTGCGGCGGGTCATCGACGGCACGCTCGCCGCGCACGCACCGGTCGGCGCGCCGCCCACGTGGGTGCTGTCCAACCACGACGTGACGCGGCACGTGTCGCGGATGGGGCGGGAGGACACGTCGTTCGACTTCGGCCGGCGGCAGCACCTCACGCCGACGGACCTGGAGCTGGGCGCGAAGCGGGCCCGTGCGGCGATCATGCTGACCACCGCGCTGCCCGGCTGCGTGTACGTCTACCAGGGGGAGGAGCTGGGGCTGGAGGAGGTCGACGACCTGCCCGACGAGCTGCGCGAGGACCCGGTGTGGGTGCGTTCCGGCCACACCGACCGGGGACGCGACGGGTGCCGGGTGCCGATCCCGTGGGGTGACGACGGGCCGTCGTGGTTGCCGCGGCCGGCGCACTGGCGTTCGCTGTCGGTGGCCGCGCAGACCGGTGACCCGGACTCGATGCTCGCGCACTACCGCACCGTGCTGCAGCTGCGGCGGTCGGAGCGGTCGTTGGGCGACGGCCCGATGGAGTGGCTGGACCTGGGGCCGGACGTGATCGCGTTCCGCCGCGGTGACGACTTCGCCTGCGTGCTCAACCTGTCCGCGCGGCCCGTCGCCCTGCCCGCGCACGATGCCGTGCTGCTGACCAGCGGGCCCTTGGTCGACGGCGCCGTGCCGCCGGACACCGCGGCCTGGATCAGGCAGGCCCGGTAGCGCCGTCGGGCGGTGCGTACCGGTTCGTCCGGACCGCCAGGTTGCACTCCAGCAGGCCGAGCACCCTCATGGTCTCGGCCTGCTGGTCCTCGTCCATGTCCCCGAGCGTGGCCTCCTCCAGCTCACGCCACATGCGCTCGACCTCGTGGCGCAGCGCCTGGCTGGCGGCGGTCGGCTCGACCAGCACGGCACGGCCGTCGGTCGGGTCGGGCGAGCGGCGCACGAAGCCCGCGCGTTCCAGGCGCTGCACGGTCCTGGTCATGGTCGGCGAGTCCGTGCCGAGCACGCCGCACAGGTCGGCCAGCCGCTGGGGGCCGCAGTCCCAGAGGTGCATCATCACCAGTTCCTGCCCGGGGTGCAGACCTGCCTGCCTGAGCAGCTGTGCGGCCAGCAGGCGGTGCAGCCGGGCGATGCGGAAGATCGTGTGGCTGACCCGACCGTGCTCGGCGGTCTGGGGAACCGGCAGTGACGTGGGGTTTTGTCGAGTCGTGGCCATGGTTCCAGTCTAGCTGCCCGGCATCGTGAGCGCGGTCACATCGGCAGGTTGGAATGAACTCGGGCCAGATAGCTGTTCGAACAGGTAAACAGCCATCTGGAGGAAGTCATGAGCACCGCCTTCGAGCCGTTGGACCTGGCCGGCACCAAGCTGCCCAACCGGATCGTGATGTCGCCGATGACCCGCAGCCGTGCGTACGGCACGGTGCCGACGCCCGCCATGGCCGAGTACTACCGCCAGCGGGCCGGTGCCGGGCTGATCATCACCGAGGGCACGCAGCCGTCTGTCGTGGGCCAGGGCTACCCGCACACGCCGGGCCTGCACAGCGACGAGCAGGTCGAGGCCTGGCGCGGTGTCACGGACGCGGTGCACGCCGAGGGCGGGCGGATCTTCGCGCAGCTCATGCACACCGGCCGGGTCGGGCACCCCACCCTGCTGCCCGACGGGTTGCAGCCGGTGGGCGCGTCCGCGGTGCGCGCGCAGGGCAAGGTCTTCACGGGTGAGGGGATGGAGGACTTCGTCACGCCGGTGGAGCTGAGCCCGGCGGACATCGAGGCCACCATCGCCGACTTCGCCACCGCCGCGCGCAACGCGGTCGACGCCGGGTTCGACGGGATCGAGCTGCACGGCGCCAACGGCTACCTGCTGCACCAGTTCCTCGCCGACAACACCAACCTGCGCACCGACGAGTGGGGCGGCTCGGTGGACAACCGCATCCGGTTCGTGGTCGAGGTCGTGCGGGCGACGGCCGAGGCGATCGGCGCGCACCGCGTCGGCCTGCGGATCTCCCCGGCCAACCCGTACAACGACATCGCCGAGGAGTCCCACCACGAGCTCTACCCGACCCTGGTGGACGCGATCGACCCGGTCGGCCTGGCGTACCTGCACATCGGCGAGGTCGGCCCGCGGTCGTTGACGCTGCGGCTGCGCGAGCGCTTCTCCGGCACGCTGATCCTGAACCCGTTCACGCCCGACGGCGTCACCGGCCCCGAGCACCTGGAACTGCTGGACGACGGCACCGCGGACGCGTTGAGCTTCGGCTCGATGTTCCTGGCGAACCCGGACCTGCCCACCCGGCTGTCCACCGGCGGCCCGTTCAACACCCCGGACCGTGCCACGTTCTACGGCGGCACCGAGAAGGGCTACACCGACTACCCGGCCCTCACCGGCTGACCCGAGCGTTGAACTCGGGGTACCTGAACGTAGGACACGCGCGTTCCGAACGTAGGACACGCGCGGCGCGAACGTAGGACTCTCGCGCGTGTCCTACGTTCAGGTCAGGCGTGTCCTACGTTCGGAACACCCGAGTTGAACGTTCAGAACGGCGAAACGGCCCCCCGAGTCACGCGACTCGGGGGCCGTTTCGTGTGCATGAGCGAGTGCGATCGGGCAGCGATCAGGGGTGGTTCGGGCACGTTCGGGACCGGGCGTGTGCGTTCGGTCAGGGGAAGCGGGCGGAAGTCGGGCATCGGTTGGCCGGCTGTGGTGGTGGCCACACCAATTGCGCGGTGTTAGACCTTAAGCGCGGCCCGAACGGGCAGTGGTGGTCCGAGTGGGCAGGGAGGCGATGTGCGGGCGGACGAGCGCAAGCGTCGCATCCTGGCCAGGGCTCGGGCGGACGGCCGGGTCGACGTGGCCGAGATCGCGGCCGAGTTGGAGGTCGCGCCGGAGACCGTGCGGCGTGACCTTCGCCTGCTGGACGAGCACGGCCTGGTCCACCGCACGCACGGTGGCGCGTTCCCGGTGGAGAGCGCCGGGTACGAGACCGGGTTGAAGTTCCGGTCCGCCTCGATGGTGCCGGAGAAGCGGCGGATCGCCCGCGCCGCGGCCGACCGGCTCGGTGACGCGGAGACGGTGTTCATCGACGAGGGCTACACGCCCCAGCTCGTCGCCGAGTCCCTGCCCGTCGGCCGGCCGCTGACCGTGATCACGGCGTCGTTGCCGACCGCCGCCGTGCTGTCCGAGGTGCCGTCCGCGACCGTGCTGCTGCTCGGCGGTCGGGTGCGTGGCCGGACGCTCGCGACGGTGGATCACTGGGCCACCCGGATGCTGTCGGAGATGGTGATCGACCTGGCCTACATCGGGGCGAACGGCATCTCCCGCGAGTACGGCCTCACCACGCCCGACCCGGCGGTGGGCGCGGTCAAGGCGCAGGCCCTGGCCTCGGCCCGCAGGCGGATCTTCGTCGGCGTGCACACGAAGTTCGGCGTGGCGAGCTTCCACCGGTTCGGTGGCATCGCCGACCTCGAAGCGGTCGTCACCGACTCCGTGCTGCCCGCGGGCGAGGCGCACCGCTACGCCCTGCTCGGACCCAAGGTGGTCCGGACCTAACCGCACACCTGCCAACCCGAAGGCCCCGACGCACCAGGGGTCTGGTTCCGCTCGCGCGTAGGAAGGCAAGACGATGAAGTCATTGCGGTATGGCGGCCTGCTGGCCGCGGTGCTCCTGGCCACGACCGCGTGCGCCGGCGCGGGAGGCGGGGGCGGCGGCGCCGGGAACTCGGTCAACGTCCTGATGGTGAACAACCCGCAGATGCAGGACCTGCAGAAGCTCACCGCGGCCCACTTCACCAAGGACACCGGCATCACGGTCAACTTCACCGTGCTGCCCGAGAACGACGTCCGCGACAAGATCAGCCAGGACTTCTCCAGCCAGGCCGGCCAGTACGACGTGGCCACGATCAGCAACTACGAGACGCCGATCTACGCCGGGAACGGCTGGCTCACCCCGCTGGACGACCACGTCGCCGAGGACACCGGTTTCGACCAGGACGACGTGCTCGACCCGATCCGCCAGTCGCTGACCGCCGCCGACGGCAAGGTGTACGCCCAGCCGTTCTACGGCGAGTCGTCGTTCCTCATGTACCGCAAGGACGTGCTGGACGCCAAGGGCCTGACCATGCCGGACAGGCCGACGTGGCCGCAGGTCGCCGAGATCGCGGCGCAGGTCGACGGCGCACGGCCCGGCATGAAGGGCATCTGCCTGCGCGGCCAGCCCGGCTGGGGCCAGCTGATGGCGCCGCTGACCACGGTGGTCAACACGTTCGGCGGCACGTGGTTCACCGAGGACTGGCAGGCCCGGCTGAACGCGCCGGAGTTCAAGGAGGCCACGCAGTTCTACGTGGACCTCGTCCGCGCGCACGGCGAGGCGGGCGCGCCGCAGGCCGGGTTCGCCGAGTGCCTGAACAACATGACCCAGGGCAAGGTCGCCATGTGGTACGACGCCACGGTCGCGGCCGGTCTGCTGGAGGCCGACGACTCGCCGGTGAAGGGCAAGCTGGGCTTCGCCCAGGCGCCGGTGGTCAAGACGGAGAGCTCGGCGTGGCTGTACACGTGGGCGTTCGGGATCCAGAAGGCGAGCAAGAAGGCCGACAACGCGTGGAAGTTCGTGTCCTGGGCGTCCGGCAAGGGCTACGAGGAGCTGGTCGGCAAGACGCTGGGCTGGTCCAAGCTGCCCGACGGCAAGCGGAAGTCGACCTACCAGCGGCCCGAGTACCTGGCCGCGGGCGGCTCGTTCGCCGAGCAGGCGGAGGCGGCCATCGCGGGCGCCCGGCCCACCGACCCGGGTGTGCAGGCACGGCCCGCGAGCGGCATCCAGTTCGTCGGCATCCCGGAGTTCACCGACCTGGGCACGCAGGTGTCGCAGAAGATCAGCGCGGCCATCGCCGGCGCCACCACGGTGGACGCCGCGCTGGCGGAGAGCCAGGCGTTGGCCGAGGTGGTCGCCAAGAAGTACCGGGGCAACTGATGGGCAACCCCACCCCCCTCGGGAGCACCCGGTGACCGCGGTGCGGGAGGCGCCGGTCAGGCCCCCGGCGCGGGCCGCACGGTTGTCGGCGGCGGCGCGCTGGGCACGGCGCGCCCCGCTCCTGCCGGCCCTCGTCTTCACCATCGTGGTCACCCAGCTGCCGTTCGTCGCCACGTTGGTGATCTCGCTGCTGCGGTGGAACTCCCTGGACCCGGCCAACCGGGGGTTCGCGGGCATCGACAACTACACCGCCGTGTTCACCGACCCGGACCTGCGCGGCGCCATCGGCACCACGGTCGTGCTCACCGCCACCGTGGTGCTGGTCAGCCTGGCCCTCGGGCTGGGGCTGGCGCTGCTGCTGGACCGGGAGTTCGCCGGGCGCGGTGTCGTGCGCACGATGCTCATCGCGCCGTTCCTGGTGGTGCCGGTCGCCGCCGCGCTGCTGTGGAAGCACGCGCTCTACAACCCCGAGTACGGCCTGCTCAACGGTGTGCTGACGTGGTTGTTCGGCGACGGCGCGCCGCAGCCGGAGTGGATCAGCGGCATGCCGCTGCTCGCGGTCGAGGCGTCGCTGGTGTGGCAGTGGACGCCGTTCATGATGCTGATCCTGTTGGCCGGCTTGCAAAGCCGCCCGCAGGACGCGGTCGAGGCCGCGCGCATCGACGGCGCCACGGCGTGGCAGGTCTTCCGCTACCTGACGCTGCCGCACCTGCGGCAGTACCTGGAGCTGGGCGCGCTGCTCGGCTCGATCTACGTGGTGCAGAACTTCGACGCCGTCTTCACCATCACCTCCGGCGGCCTGGGCACGGCGAACCTGCCCTACACCATCTACCAGACCTTCTACCAGGCGCACGACTACGGCCAGGCGTCCGCCGCCGGTGTGGTCGTGGTGGTCGGGTCGATCGTGATCGCCACGTTCGCGTTGCGCGTGGTGTCGTCGCTGCTGAGAGAGGACGGCGGCCGAGCCGTCAATCGGACGGGGGTGCGGGGATGAGGCGGTTGCTCGGCCTGGCCGCGTGGGCCGCGGGCCTGCTGTTCTTCGCGCCGGTGGCGTGGATGGTGCTCACCTCCCTGCACAGCGAGCCGGACGCGGCGACGAACCCGCCGTCCCTGGCCGCGCCCATCACGTTCGACGGCTACGCCGAGTTCTTCGACTCGCAACCGTGGCCGCCGCTGATCAACTCGCTGAGCGCGTCGATCGGCTCGACCCTGCTCGTGCTGCTGCTGGCGATCCCGGCGGCGTACGCGCTCTCGATCAAGAAGGTCGAGAAGTGGTCGGACGTGCTGTTCTTCTTCCTGTCCACCAAGATGCTGCCGGTGGTGGCCGGTCTGCTGCCGATCTACCTGGTCGCGCAGCACACCGGGCTGCTGGACAACATCTCGTTCCTGGTCGTGCTCTACACGTCGATGAACCTGCCGATCGCGGTGTGGCTGATGAGGTCGTTCCTGGCCGAGGTGCCGGGCGAGATCCTGGAGGCCGCCGCGCTGGACGGCGCGGGCCTGGTCACCACGCTGCGCCGGGTGGTCGCGCCGGTCGCCCTGCCCGGCATCGCGGCGACGTCGTTGATCTGCTTCATCTTCAGCTGGAACGAGCTGCTGTTCGCCCGGGTGCTCACCGGCGTGGTCGCGGGCACCGCGCCGGTCCACCTCACCGGGTTCGTCACCAGCCAGGGGTTGTTCCTGGCCAAGGTGTGCGCCGCCGCCGTGGTGGTGTCGCTGCCGGTGCTCGTCGCCGGGTTCGCCGCCCAGGACAAGCTGGTCCAGGGCCTTTCGCTGGGAGCCGTGAAGTGAGAGCAGCCGTGATCACCGGGGTCGGCGCGGTGGAGGTCGCCGAGGTGCCGGACCCGGCGCCCGGCCCGCGCGAGGTCGTCGTGGACGTCGCGGCGTGCGGGCTGTGCGGCACCGACCTGCACATCCTGCAGGGCGAGTTCGCGCCGACGCTGCCGGTCGTGCCGGGGCACGAGTTCGCGGGCGTGGTCGTCGAGGTGGGGTCCGGGGTCACCGAGGTCGTGGTCGGCGACCGGGTCGCGGTGGACCCGTCGCTGTACTGCCACGAGTGCCGGATGTGCCGGTCGGGGCGGAGCAACCTGTGCGAGCGGTGGGCCGCGATCGGCGTCACGACCGGTGGCGGGGCGGCCGAGTACGCGGTGGCGCCGGTGGCGAACTGCGTGCGGCTGCCCGACCACGTGCGCACGGAGGACGCCGCGCTGATCGAGCCGCTGTCGTGCGCGGTGCGCGGGTACGACGTGCTGCGCTCGCGGCTGGCCAGCCGGGTGCTGATCTACGGCTCGGGCACGATGGGCCTGATGATGCTCCAGCTCGGCAAGCTGACCGGCGCGTCGTCCATCGAGGTGGTCGACCTCAACCCGGACCGCCTGGCCACCGCCGCGCGGCTGGGTGTCACGGCCACCGCGACGTCGCCCGACGAGCTGGACCGGCCGCAGGGGTGGGACGTGGTCATCGACGCCACCGGCAACGCCGAGGCCATCCAGGACGGGCTCGGCCGGGTCGCGAAGGGCGGCACGTTCCTGCAGTTCGGCGTCTCCGACTACGCGGCGCGCGTGACCATCGACCCGTACCGCATCTACAACCAGGAGATCACCATCACCGGGTCGATGGCGGTGCTGCACTCGTTCGAACGGGCGGCCGACCTGTTCGCCAACGGTGTGCTCGACCCCGAGGTGTTCATCAGCGACCGCCTGCCGCTGGCGGACTACGCGCCCGCCCTGGCGCGGTTCCGGGCGGGGCAGGGGCGCAAGATCCAAGTGGTGCCGTAGCACGACTCGGCCCCGGTCGCGTGGTCGCGACCGGGGCCGAGTCGGTCGGTGCTAGTCCTTGGCCGCGCGCCGGCGCAGCACGACCAGCAGGGCAGCGCCACCGCCGAGCAGGACGACGCCGATCACCAGCGGGACCGCGATGCTCGCACCCGTGTTGGCCAGCGGGCTCGTGTCACCGACCGGCACCACCGCGACGGTCGTGGTGGTGGTGGTCGGCGCCGGGGCGTCGGTCGTCTCCGACGGGAGTTCGGTCGTGACGCCGGTCGTCGGCGTGCCGACGGTCGTGGTGGTCGTGGTGGTGGTAGTCGTCGTCGTGGTGGTCGTGGTCGTCGGCACGACGCACGCCTCGACGGTCTTCGTCTCCTTGAAGGAGTACTTGGAGTCGTCGTGCGCGGTCACCTCGACCACGAACACGCGCTTGACGTCGCCGCTGGCGGAGTAGGAACCCTCGAAGGTCCGGCCGAAGTCCTTGTTCTCCAACTCGTCCGTGCCGTCAAGGGTGACCTTGACGTGGTTGGACTTCTGCTCGGTGCTCTGGGCGTAGGCCGTGAGCTTCACGCTGAGGCTGGTCTTGCCGTCCTCGCACTTCGCGATGAGCACGGGGGTGTGTGCGGAGGCGGGAACAGCGGCGAAGACAGTCGCGGCGACGGCGGCGACTGCGGCGCCGACCAGGGCACCGACTCTGGCGAACTGCATGTGAAGACTCCTGAGGGAAGGGCTGAGGAGAACCGCGCCACCATATCGGGGGGTTTGTAACAACACGATCCGGGGTTCGGTAACTACTTTCCGTAGATCCGTTACCTAGCGCCGCAGCCTTCGGCGCAACACCACGAGCACCACGACACCGCCGCTGAGCAGCAGCACGCCGAGCACCAGGGGGACGGTCACGTCCGCGCCCGTGTCCGGCAGGTCGCTGTCGTTCGCCGCGGGCACCACGACCGCCTTCGGCCGCGTGGTGGGCCAGTCGAACGTCAACGGCGTGGTGGTGGTCGTGGTCGTCGTGGTGGTGGTCTCCACGGGAGTCGTCGTGACGGTCGTGGTGGTCGTGACGGGGACCGGAGTGGTCGTTGTCGTCGTCGGGACAGTGGTGGTGGTCGTCGGTCTCACGCACGCCGGGACGGTCAGCGTCCTCCTGAACGACCAGCCGCGCTCCCAGCGCGGGTCGTCCCACGCCCACACGGTGACGGTGAAGGCGTGCTCCGCGGTCCCGGGCTTGCTGTAGGACTTGTGGAACGACCCGCCGAACCTCAGGTTGTCGATGATCTGCCCGTTGTCTTCGACGGTGACCGAATTGGGCCGGCGACCGTCGTACCGGGTCAGCCCGACGGTGAGCACGGCGTTGCCGTCCAGGCAGCCCGTCTTGAGCGACGGGGTGTGGGCGGCGGCGGGGACGGCGGCCAGCAGGCCCACCGCCGCGACGACCGCCGCGACGCAGAGGGGTGCCCGGACGGACCGTGCGAACTGCATGGTTGCTCCTGTGAACGGCGGTGGCGCGGCGGGGAACGCATCCCCCTATACGGACGCCACGGACCAAGTGTTCACACCGGAGCTTGGTCAATTCGGGTGACACCGGGCGGTGTGGTGGCCGGGAGTGCGACCGGGCACCACACCGCCCGCCGTCGTCAGCCCTTCGCGTAGACGTCGGTCGTCATCGGCGTCGAGGTGCCGAAGCCGCCCGCGAAGAGCTGGTTCACCCGGTTCGCCTCCTGGGCGTTCGGGTACGGGTTGCGGCAGGACGTGCCCGCGCTGCCGCCCGACATCAGGTACGAGCAGATGCCGTTGTAGGTGTCGGGCAGGCCGAGGCCGTGCCCGATCTCGTGCGCCACGATCCGCAGCGACGAGTGACCCGCCGCGACGTCACGCGAGTCGATGTAGATCGTCGCGCACCCGAGCCCGCAGGGATAGGCCCGGGAACCGCCGCCGGTGGTCGCGTAGATCCGGATGGTGGCGCTGCCGCTGCGGACCATCCGCAGGTTCGGCACCCTGGAGTTCCAGATCTGCGCGGCCTGGTCGGCTTCCGCCGAGTAGCCGGAGGCGCTGTAGTAGACGGTCCTGGCCAGGGCCGACGGCGGCGCGGGAGCTGCCGACGCCGGACCGACCAGGACGGTCGCCACCAGTGCGAGGGTCGTGATCAACGCCCCGAGGACGAGGCGCGGCACCTTTCTGGTCACACGATCTCCTTCGGTGCAGGGTAGGAAGGTTCTCGTGTGCTACGACATTAAGAGCGGATGAACCTCCGGGGTCATAGGGTTTGGGCATAGACGCCGTCGATGTCCCACCGATCGGCGTCGGCCATCAGGCCGATCATCCCCGAGACCAGGCGCAGCTGGTCGACGTCGCGGATGTCGGCCTCCACCAACCGCGGCGAGCACACCACGACCGCCACGGCCTGCGCCCGCGACAGCGCCACGTTCAACCGGTTGCGGGACAACAGGAAGTCCAGCCCGCGCGGCAGGTCCACCGCCGCCGAGGACGTCATCGTGGTGATCACCACGGGCGCCTCCTGGCCCTGGAACCGGTCCACGGTGCCGACCCGCACGTGCTCGTAGCCGTGCTTCTCCAGCTCACGCCGCACCAGGCGCACCTGGAGGTTGTACGGCGCCACCACCAGGACGTCCGAGTCGTCCAGCGCCCGCGCGTTCGGCCCGTCCGTCCACATGCGACCCAACAGCGACCGCACCACGCCCACCACCGCCGTCGCCTCCTCGATCGACGACGTGGTGTTGTGCGAGTGGGGCACCGAGTGCAGGTACACACCCGACGGCACACCGGCGATCCCGCGCTCGGCGGCACTGGGGTGCGCGTGCAGCAGCCCGGCGTACGACAGGTTCGACACCGGCGCGCACACCGCCGGGTGCATGCGCCGCGTCTGGTCGAGGAAGTAGCCCAGCTCCGCCGGGATCACGTCGGCGTCACCGATCAGGTGCCCCAGCGCCGAGGCCTCCGCACCGGCCGGGTGCGTGCCCTGCACCACCTGCGGCAGCTGCTGCGGGTCGCCCAGGAGCACCAGGTTGCGCGCGCACGTCGACACGGCCAGCGCGTCGGCCAGCGCGAACTGCCCGGCCTCGTCCACGATCAGCACGTCGAACGGCTGCTCGCGCAACGCCGTGTTGGCGAACGTCCACGCGGTGCCGCCGACCAGGTGCCCGCCGCCCTGGTCGTTGCGCCAGCGCACCAGGGCCGGGTTGTCGCGCGGCTGCTCCCACGCGCAGTCCTTCGCGGGCGTGCCCTTCGCGCGCTTGGCCGTCGGGATCGGCACGCCCAGCTCACGACCGGCCGCCAACGCCGCGCTCAGCACGTTCTCCACGGCTTTGTGGCTGGTCGACGTCACGCCGACGCTGCGCCCGCCGCGGATCAGGTGCGCGATCAGCCGTCCCGCCAGGTAGGTCTTGCCCGCGCCCGGCGGACCCTGCACGGCCAGCGTGGAGCCGTCCAGGGCGTCCACCGCCGCGATCACGTCCGCGATCAGGTCGTCGCCACGGGGCAGCGCACCGGTCTTCAGGCGCGGCGGCGTGCGGCGGACGAGGTCGATGCCGGGGTGCGGCGGCAGCTCGGGCAACCCGTCCACCACGTCGCGCGCCAGGTCGTAGACCGCCTCGTCCTTCGGCGTGGGCCGGACCGGGCTGCCCGGCAGCACCGCGACGGGCCGTTCGCCGTGCACCTCGTCGGTGGCGACGCTCTCCAGCACCACCATGTCCTCGGCCGACTCGGCGAGCACCACCGCGTCACGGGTCACGTTCGCGGGCGTGCCGGGGTAGAGCAGCCGGACCTGGTCACCCGCCGCGAACGGGTGCGGCCGGTCCGGGTCGCACCACAAGCGCACCTCGCGCTTGGCCTTGCGGACCCGCCCGGACGGCATCGCCCAGTCCTGCGCCCGGACCGACACCGGCACCGCGCACGCGCTGTCGGACTCCAGCTCGCTCAACGGGGCAGCCATCTGCCGGAAGAAGTCCCACCACGCCGGGTTCGTCTCCCGCCGGTGGTAGCCGACGGCGGCGGCCAGCAACGCCCGCGCCCGTTCGTCGTCGGTCGCCTCCGCCGGGTTGTCGGGCAGGCCCGCCAGCAGCGGGTCGACCACGGCGGCGAGGCGTTCGGCGCGTTCGGCGCGGCGTTGCGCGGCGATCTCGTCCTCGATCTCCTCGGTGAACGAGGGCTCCGGCACGTGCGGCTCGATGCCCGCTTCGGCGCGCACCTCCAGCAGGAACCGGTAGAGCCGCAGCGTGGAGGCGCAGTCGTAGGTGTTGTAGTCGGCGATGCCGGTGAGGACCTCCTCGGCGCGCGCCGGGTCGACGTCGCGCAACGCCAGGAACTCCTCGTACGCCTCGATGCTGGAGACGGCGTTGGTGACCTCGCCCGCCCGTGCCCGCGGCATGTACAGCGGTTCCAGGTACTTGATCGAGTACGACCGCTGGGACACGCGCAGCGCCTTGCGCACGACGGAGTAGAGGTCGACCAGCGCGCCGGACCGCAGCAGGTGGTCGACGGCGTCCTCACGGGTGCCGTGCAGGGCCGCGAGCTTCTTGAGCGCGTTCACCTCGTAAGGCGCGTAGTGGTAGACGTGCGCTTCCGGGTGTTGTTCCAGGGTCGTCGTGGCGAGGTCGACGAACCGCTCGAACGCCGCCTTCTCCTGCGGCCGGGTGTGCGCCCAGAACGGTGTGAACCTCTCGTCCGCGTCGACCACGCCGAACAGGTACTCCAGGCCCTCGCCACCCAGCGCGAACGGGTCGCCCTCCATGTCGAAGAACAGGTCGCCCGGGCTCGGCACGGGCAGCGCGGCCAGGGCTTCCGGGGCGACGACCTCGTAGGCGACCTTGCCGATCGGGTCGTCCTCGGTGCGCGAGTCGTCCTGGATGACCTGGAGCGCGGCCTGGGCGCGCAGGCCGGTGAACGTGGCGGCGGACATCGTGGCGGGGCGGTCGGCGCGGGTGGCGTTGGCCAGGGCGTCGATCGTGCCCAGGCCGGCGGCGACGAGCTTGCGGCGCTGGTCGGTGCGGATGCCGGCGACCAGGGACAGGTCGCGGTCGGTGTCCCGGCCGGTGGCGCAGTGCCTGCCGAACCGGCACGTGGCGCAGGCGGGGCGTTCGTCGTCCCACAGGCGTTCGGGCAGGGTGGCGGGTGCGGCGAGGCGGGCGGTGAGGCGGGTCTGGAGGTCGCGGACCAGCGGGAGGAAGTCGGCGACCTGGAACGTCTTGGTGGTGCCGTCGCCGAGCAGCAGGTGCATGGCGGGGCCCGCGTGGTGCTTGAGCGCGTTGGCGTAGGCGGTGAGCTGGACGACGGCGGCCGGGGTGGCGTGCCGGGCGAGCTTGGCGTCGTGCGGCTCGTAGCCGCGGTCGGTGGCGACCAGGAAGTCGGCGCGGCCGTGGAAGCCGTCGGCGTAGAAGACGGCCTGGTAGATGACCGGTGCCCGGGCGGTGATGGCTTCGTTCGTCTGCTCGGCGGCCCGGGTGAGCGCTTCGTGCGTCGGCGCGGGCTGCGGGATCTCGACCACGTGGTGCTCGGCGCGCAACCGTGCCAGGACGGCTTGCTCGTGCGCGATGCCGTGCCGGGTGGCCAGGCCGTTCGTCCGCTCGTCCGGCACGGGTGCGCCGGGCAACCCGGCCGCCAGGGCCAGCGCCAACCGGGTGCGGTGTTCGCACTCCAACAGGTCCACCAGGTCGGCCGGGGAGTGCACCTTGTGGCCGTCGGCGTTGAGCATGGCGGGCAGTATCGCGGCCGACCCCGCCAACCCGGCGGACCACACCCGGCGAGTCGCCCGACTGCGACCCCCACCACCCCAAACGCAGAACCCACCCACCCCGAACGCAGAACTCACCCGTCCTGAACGTAGGACTCTCGCGTCCTGAACGTAGGACACGCGCGTTCCCAACGTAGGACACGCGCGAGAGTCCTACGTTCGGCGGGGGTGAGTCGTACGTTCAGGTCGGGCGTGTCCTACGTTCGGAACGCGAGAGTCCTACGTTCGCGTACCCCGAGTTCTACGTTCGGGTGTGGCCGTGGGCGGCTTGCCAGCGGGTGTGGTGGGCGGTGGCCTCGGCTTCGGCGACGGCCAGGGCCGCCGGTGGCAGGGGTTCGGCGCACCAGGCGCGCAGGACGGTGGCCATCTCGGTGACGAACGCGGTGCCGGTCGGGGTCAGCCGGCCGCTGGCCAGGAGCGTCTCGGCGGCGATCAGGGCGGCCGAGCGCCAGCGCGCGTACTCGACCCGCGCGGCCGCACCGGGCCGGGAGCGCCAGAACCGGGCCACGCCCAGGTGCGCGTACGTGCCGTGCAGCAGGCCCGCCGCCGGCCGGGGGTCTTCCCGCCACGGCGCGTAGAACAACGCCTCCCGACCCGGCTCGACCAGCGCGAACAGGTCCATCAACGCCACCAGCTTGCTGTGCTGCGCCTCGTGCACGAGCGTCACGGCCAACGTCTCCGCGTCCGGCATCGGCGACAGGAACACGCACCCGAACGCGTCGGCCAACGTCGCGCTGCTCGTACCCGTCGGCGACGACGGCATCGGCGTCAGCACCGACACGACCTCCGCGAACTCCGCGGCCAGGGCCGGGTGGTCGCGCCGCAGCAACCCCCACGCCGAACCGACCGCGTCACGCCACCACGGCAGGTCCACCGAAGCGGCCACCGGCAGCCCGTCCGGCACCCCGCCGCCCGCCCACAGGTCCACCTGGAGCGCCACACCGCCCAGGTCGATCTCCGGCAACGGCTCGTAAGCCAACCCGGGCCCCACCACCACGCCCAACGACGGCAGCGAGAACACCTCCACCGGCGGGAACTCCAGCTCCACCGCCACCCCGGCCCGCACCGCCGCCGCGGCCGCCGTGAACGCCAACTCCGCCGGACGGGCCGCGGCACCCGCCAACGCCGTCCGCGTCGCCCAGGCACCGACTGACGGGTGGTCCAGCACCCGGTCCACCGCACCCGGCGCCACCCGCGCCACCTCGCGCAACAGCGAGAACGCGGGCCGTGCCGCCGGATCCGCCGCGATGGACCGGATCAGCAGCAACGTCCGGCTGCGCCGCGCCAGCCGCAACGTGCGCACCACCGACGGCCCACCCCCGCCGCGGGCGAGGGCGGCGAAGTCCGCGGCGGAGACCCGGAACGGCGCGACCGTCACGCCAGCGCCGCCAGGTCCGCGGCCACCCGCGACCGCACGTGCCCGATCAGCCGCGCCAGGTCCGCGCAGTACACCGAGGGCCGGTCGAACCCGGCCCCCTCCAGGAACCGGTGCGCCCGCAACCCGCCGCCGCACGCCGACACCACCGGGCACCGCCGGCACTCGTCGGACAACCCGGCCAACCCCGAACGACCGGCGCGCACGTCCGGCAGGTCCAACGCCGCGTCGAACGGATCGCGCGCCACGTGCAGCCCCGTCGCCGACGCCTCGGGTGACGACGACGCCAGGATGTCCGACGCCTCGATCGTGCCGTCGGTCTCCACCACGACCTGCGCCGACGGGGTCAACCCGATGCCCTCCACCCCGGAACGCCCGCCCAGCAGCACCGCCAACAACTCCTCGAACAGCCGAACGCGGGTCCGCGGCCGGCCGTACCAGACGTCGAACACGGCGATCAGCCACTCCGCGTACGGCGTCGAGCCGGCACCCGCGACCCGGCCCGGCGGCGGTGCCGACCAGTTGCCGTGCGGCAGCAGGAAATCCACCGCGGGCGGCGAGAATTCCAGCAACGACTCGTAGACGCGCACCGGGTCGTCCCGCACGTCGACCACGCACAGCAAACCGCCGTACACCTCCGGGAACGAACGCAACGACGTCAACGCCGCGCGCACCGACGCCCAACTCCCGGTGCCGTCCGGCCGCACGCGGTGCCGGTCGTGCGCTTCGGGCGTGCCGTCCACGCTCACCCCGACCCGAACGTCGAGCGCGGAGAACAAGTCCAGGAATTCGCGGTCCAGCAGCGTCCCGTTCGTCTGCACGGTGAACCGGACCCGCGCGGGCACCACCGAGCGGAACGCCCCGACCAGCGATTCGATCGCGGCACGTCCGGCGAGCAGCGGCTCACCGCCGTGCAACACCACTTCCACCTCGGACAACCCGTGCCCGCGCACGTGTTCGGCCACCCGTTCGGCGGTGTGCGCGACGATCCGGGGCGACATCGCCCTCGGCCGGGAACGCCACCGCTGGTCGGCCAGTTCGTAGACGTAGCAGTAGTCGCACGCCAGGTTGCACCTGCCGTGCACCTTCAGGACGAACTGGCGGAACGGCAACCCATTCCCCGGGTTCACAGTCGGCAACCCCCCGCGTTTTCCGGCCACGCCACCGGCAATCGAGATCCGCCGGCAATCAAGACCCACCTGCAATCAAACACGGCCCGCCGCCCGCTGCCTCCGCCGATCGGAGGATTCCCGACGGTGACCGTTGTCGTTCACTACGATGGAAGTGCGCCACCGGTGTCGGCCGGCAATCAGGCGAGGAGCGGGGAAACCCGCAGCATTGCGGTGAGGGGGTACGTCGCACATGGCTTCCGAACCCGTCCTGGAGTCCGAACTGCTGGACGTCACGGGCGTGGACCTGGCCCGACTGGCGGATCTGCCGGACACCGCGCTGCGCGCCGCGCTGCACCGGATCCTCGCGGAGAACGCCGAACTGCCCAACCGGTTCGCCGCGTTCGAGAGTTCCCTGTGACTGCTGCCGATCGGGTGAAACGCGGCTGAGTCGCGGACGCGCGACCCGCGTTCCCGGTATTCCCGAGTCCCCCGCCGCCTTGGAGCAGCAGATGAGCACCCCGCGCACCACCTCGGGCCACACCGGGGTCACCGCCTTCCTGTCCGCGACCGGGGGAACCGGCCGGACCAGCGCGGTGGCGAACCTGGCGTGGGCGTTGGCCGCGGCCGGGCAACGGGTCCTGGTGGTGGACTGGGGCTCGGAGGTGCCGCGGGTGCGCGAGTACCTGGAGCCGTTCCTGGTGGCACGGCGGGGACTGCCGGACGCGTTAGGTCGCGGCCTGCTCGCCGCGTACCGGGCGGAGCCGTTGCGCGAGGAGGAGTCGGTGCCCGCGGTCGAGCGGTTCGCGCCGCCCGCGGGCGACGTCGCCGAGCCGGGTCACGTCGACGTGGTGTCGCCGATGCCGACCGACGCGGCGGGCCGCCCGCAGCCGGAGAGCAGGCACGGTGACGCGGGCGTGATCGCCGAACTGCGCGCGCGGTTGGCCGAGTCCGAGTACGACCAGGTGCTGATCGACGCGCCGACGGGCGCGGGGGACGAGTCGCTGACGCTGATCGCGACGCTGTGCGAGCTGGCCGTGGTGTGCTTCCGCCCGCGTCCCCGGGCCATCGCCGACGCGGCGGACCTGGCCGCACGGCTGCGCAAGCGCGCGCCGATCCGGATCGACGTGGTGCCGGTGGCCACGCTGTTCGACGACGCCGACGAGCTGTCACGGGCGCAGCGCATCCGGTCGGCGATCCACGCCGCGTTCGCCGAACTGCTCGCGGGCCAGGCGAAACGGGTGCCGGACGGCGGCACGATCGAGATCCCGTACCGGCCCTTCGACGCGTTCGACCCGCTGCTGGCGATCCTGGTCGAGGAGCCGACGAGCGGCGGCGCGCTGGAAGCCCAGTACGGCCGGCTCGCCGCGGCGGTGACCGACGGCGCGGTCACCGAGGTCGTCCCGGTGTCACCGGTGCTGCGCGCCCGCTACCGGCGGGTGTTCGGGCTGACGTCGACGACCGAGCCGGACCGCGTGGTCGTCGTGCACGCCCCGCGTGACCGGCCCTGGGCGGACTGGGTGCGCGGCCAGCTGGAACGCGCGGGCGCGCAGGTCCGCCGCCTGCCCGACGCGGGGGAGTGGTTCGAGGCCGACGTGCCGCCGGGCGTGGTGGTGCTGTCCTCGCCGCACCTGGGCCCGGTGGAGCTGCCCGCCGTGCCGCTGACGGTGCTGCGGTTGCAGCTGTCGGAGGACGAGCCCGCGGCGGGCGCGCTGGCCGTGCACGACCACACCCCGGACACGTTGAGCGCCCGGCTGCTCAGCCACTTCGGCCTGATCGACCGGCCCGGCACGGTGCACGAGCCCGGTATGAGGGTGCCCGGCAGCGACCCGACCGTGTTCGACCTGCCACCGCGCCACCCCGGTTTCGTCGGCCGTGACGAGGAGTTGGAGGCGTTGCGCGACCGGTTCGCCCGGGCGGGCGACGCGCGGGCGGTGGTGACGGTCAACGGCGTGCCCGGCGTCGGCAAGAGCGAGCTGGCGCTGGAGTACGCCTACCGGTTCTCGTCGGACTACGCCGCGGTGTGGTGGTTGTCCGCGCACGACCGGCAGTCCGTGCTGAGCGGCCTGGCCGAGCTGGCGGTCCGGCTGCGCCAACCCGGCTCGACCGACTACGGCACCCTGTCCGCGCTGGAACGCCTGTCCGACGACCCGGCGTACGCGCGGTTCCTGCTCGTCTACGACAACGCCGACGACCCCGACCTGATCGCGGACCTGCTGCCGACGGGCGCCACCGGGCACGTGCTGATCACCTCCGGGCCGGCGACCGGGCCGGCCGTCGAACTGGTGCCGATGCGCGCCGACGACAGCGTGCGCCTGCTGCTGGACCGCGTGTCGGGGTTGACCGCGCAAGACGCGCGACGGGTCGCGGACGCCGTCG
Organism: Saccharothrix stipae; assembly: GCF_054781895.1. NCBI lineage: Bacteria > Bacillati > Actinomycetota > Actinomycetes > Pseudonocardiales > Pseudonocardiaceae > Saccharothrix > Saccharothrix stipae. Next base: position 212,051 of record NZ_BAAGTN010000031.1, read on the forward strand.
ACCACCTGCCGCTGGCGCTGGACCTGGTGTCGTCCTGGCTCGCCGGCACGGCGCGGGCCGAGGTGGGCGCGGGCTCCCGGGACGCCGACGCCGCGACCTGGGCCACCCGCACCCTGTTCGAACGCCTCGGTCGGTCCGAAGTGGACGGTGTGGCGCGGGTCGTCGACGTCGCCGTGGACGCGTTGCGCGCCAACGCCACCGGCCGGCTGGCGGTGCTGGTCGCCCAGCTGTGCGCGTTCCTGTCACCGGAGGGCGCGGACCTGGCGCTGGTGCGCTCGCCCGCGTTCCTCGCCCGGGTGATCGCGGCGGGCGGCGTGGACGCCGAGCCGTTGGAGCTCGACGCCGCCGAGATCGACCGCGTGCTCTGGTACGGCGCGCGGTACGGGCTGTTCCGGGTCGACTGGGGCGACCAGTACTCGCTGCGCCCGCACCGTGTCGTGCAGCGCGCGCTGCGCGGCCGGATGACCCCGGCCGAACGGGAGGAGCGGCGGGCCGACGTGCTCGGCGCGCTGGCCGCGCTGGCGCCGACCGAGGTGGAGGACACCTCGCCGACCAGGAAGGCCCGGTTCACCGAGCTGCAGAAGCACGTCATCCCGTCCGGCGCGCTGGGCAGCGACGACCCGAAGGTGCGTCGCTGGCTGGTCAACCAGGTGCGGTTCCTGTTCACCGACGGCGGCGCGGGCGTGCGCCGGGCCGCGCTGGGGCCGGCGCGCGACCTGCTGGAGGAGTGGACCGGGAAGTTCGGCACCGCCGACCCGCTGCGCAACCGGCTGGCCACCGAACTGGCCAACGTGCACCGCGTGCTCGGCGACCCGGCCGAGGCGTTGAGGCTGGACGACCTGGCGCTGGCCCAGCAGCGGCGCGCGCTGGACCTGACCCACCCGCGTCCGCTGATCACCGCCCGCGGCCGCGGTGGCGACCTGCGCGGGCTCGGCCTGTTCGCCGAGGCGCTGGCCGAGGACCAGGCCACCTGGGAGGGTCTGCGCTCGGTGCTCGGCGAGGACCACCCGGACACCCGCCGCGCCGCGAACAACCTGGCGTCCTCGATGTTCCTGTCCGGTGACGCGGCGGGTGCGCTCGCGCTGGAGGAGGACAACTACCGCAGGCGCCGCCGCCTGTTCGGCACGGGTGACGTGCGTACGTGGGCCACGCTCGCGCAGATCGGCCTGTACCAGCGGGAACTGGGCCGCTACCCGGAGGCGTTGGACTCGCTGCTGTTCGCGTCGCAGCAGTTGCAGGCGCTGCGGCACGAGCTGAACCAGGTCCAGATCGGCGTGCAGTGGAACCGCGCGATCGCGTTGCGGCTGGTGGGCCGGGCCAAGGAGGCCAAGGAACGCACCGGCAAGGCGTTGCGGGACTACCGCGAGCTCCTCGGCCCGCACCACCCGTACACGCTGGGCTGCGCGCTGAGCTTCGCCGCCGACCACCGCCGGGTCGGCGTCGACCCCGAGCTGGCGGTCGAGCTCGCGCGCACCGCGTTGAACGGGTTCCAGCAGCACGTCGGGCTGCGCGACGACCACCCGTTCGTGGCGCTGTGCAAGCTGGGCCTCGGCCTGGCGATGCGCGCGGCGGGCGACGTCACCGGCGCGGTCGACCAGGTGGAGGCCGCGGCGCGGACCTTGCGCGCGCGGCTCGGCGACACGCACCCGTGGACGCTGGCGGCGGCCGTCGACGAGGCACGGGTGCTCGCCGCGGCCGGCGAGGCGGACCGGGCCGCCGAGCTGATCGCCGAAGCCCACACCGACTGCCTGGAGTTCCTGGGGCAGGATCACCCGCACACCGCCGTGGCGGCGCACGACGCGCGGCTCGCGGCGCACCCGACCGACCAGGACTGGCGGGAGTGCGATGTCGACATCCCGCACACCTGAGCGCGCAGGAGGGACCGGCGTGGAGCTGCACGAGGACCAGGCCGAGCACGTCGGCCCCGAGTTCGACCTGGCCAGGCAGGCGTGCCGGGAGACGATCACCGACAGCCCGGCGCTGCACTACCTCGCGCACTACAGCAGCGGCGTGTTCGACTTCGGCGTCGACGCCCTCGGCGACCCGGCGCCCGCGCCGGACGCGTTGCCCGGCGGCACCCGCCGCGAGGAGCTCAAGCGGCTCGGCAGGCACCTGACGTTCCAGGTCGCCACGGTGGACCGGACGTTGCAGGAGGTGCGCACGGGCCGGCTCATCCGCGCCGTGCTGCACACCGAGGAGGGCGCGCTGTTCTGCGACTCCGTGGTGCCGACCGAGCACGTCGTCGGCCTGGTGCTCGACCACGCCGGCGCGGGGCCGCTGTTCGGGCACCCGGCGGTGGACGAGGCGGACCGCGCCGTGGCCGGACTGGCCACCCGGCTGCGCGCCCAGCTCAGCCTCGGTTCGCTCAACCCGGGCGGGTGGGAGAGCGCGGTGGACGTCGTGCCGGTGTCGACCACCGACGAGGACGTGCACCCGCACGTGACGGCGGGCGACGGGCCGCTGACCGCGTGCCTGGCCGCCGTGCGGCCGCAGGACCTGCACCTGGTCGCGCACGTCGTCGACGGCGAGGTGCGGGCGATGGTCGACTGCCTGGCCGACCCGTCGCTGGCGCCGTTCTTCAAGCAGATCACCGTGGACGCGCGGCGCCGGTTCTACCACGGGTTCGTGCAGGAGCTGGGCGCGTTGACGACCAAGCTGAACCGGGCGGTGAAGCCCGTGGTCGGCGGGTTGATGGAACGGTTCGTGCTGGACGTCGAGATGGGCGCGATCTACTACTACCGGTTGCGCGCCGGGGAATACCTGGTAGGCGTGACGATCGACCAGGCACGGGTGCGGGCGGCGGATGATCGAATGTCCGCGTTGGCCGTCGAACTCACTCCAATCGGTCCTTGAACGCCCGCACACGCCTGCCTACCGTGGAATGGTGACGCCCGTGATCCGTTCGGCCGCGCTCCTCTCGGCCCTTGGCGCGGGGTGGCTCGCCGCGTGGCAGTTCGGACTCCACGAGGTCGACCAGTCACCGGTGTACGGGTTTTTCATCACCGCGCTGCTCGGTTTCGGTTTGTACGCGAGCACCAGCGGTATTGTGATCGCGGAATTCCGCAGACAACTGCGCACGGTGGTCATCGCGGTCACGCTCGGGGTGCTCGCGAAAGTGGCGCTGATCTTCGGCGTGATGTTCTTCGTGTTCCGCGAGCCGAACCACCTGATCCTGGCCGTGGCGGTGGCGCAGATCGACCCGCTGTCGGTGGCCGCGATGCGGGCCAAGTCGCGGATGTCGGACTCGGCGAAGGCGCTGCTGTCGGCGTGGGCGTCGTTCGACGACCCGATCACCGTGCTGCTGACCGTGTACATCACCGCGTTCGCGTTGCGGGGCGGGGCGGTGGGCGGCGCGGGGTCGTTCGCGGTCAACCTGGTGCTGAACCTGGCGTTGGCCGGGGTGGCGTTCATGCTGTGGACGCTGGTGCGCGGGCGGGTGCGGCGGGCCGAGGCGGGCGGTCGGGCGGTCCGGTACGCGGTGCGCGCGGTGATGGTGGTGGCGGTGTTGGCCGTCGGTTTCGTCGCGGTGCAGTACGCGTTGCTGCTGGCGTTGGCGCTGCTGGGGCTGTTCTTCCGGCCGAACCTGGGGCGGTGGGTCGACGGGCTGGCGGAGGCGGGCATGTTCCTGGCCATCGCCGCGGTCGGGCTGGTGCTGGCCGCCGAGTTCAGCTGGGTGCTGGCCGGGGTGGGCGCGGTGCTGGGCGTGGCGGCGTTCGGCGCGCAGGCCGTGGTGGCGTTCGGGCTGACGGTGCCGAAGCGGTGGCGCGGCGACCGGGTGCGGTTGGCGCTGGGCCAGCAGAACGGGCTGACCGCGATCATCCTGGCGTTGCTGCTGGAACCGACGTTCCCGGGCGCCATCGCCGTGGTCGCGCCCGCCGTCGTCGTGGTGAACCTGCTGCACGCCTTGGCCAACGGCGCCTACGACCGCCTGCCCTTCCCGCCCGCGGTCGCCCAGCGGGACTTCGACGTCTCGGCCACGCCCGCCGTCCGCCGGTCGAGGCCGGTACCCCGCGTGCCGCTCAACCCGGCTCCCGCACCGCAGATCGCCGCGCCCTACCAGGTCAAACCCACGCCCTGAACGTCGAACTCACCTATCCCGAACGCAGGACTCTCGCCCCCCGAACGTAGGACTCTCGCGAGAGTCCTACGTTCACGCCGCGCGTGTCCTACGTTCGGAACGCGCGTGTCCTACGTTCAGGTACCCCGAGTTCAACGTTCAGGTCAGGCGGGACGAGCGGAAGACCGCGCGGCGGACGCGGGGGCTCAGGTCGCGCAACGCCTGCTGCACGCGGGTCCGGCGGGAACCCTGGCTCACCTCGGCCACCAGGCCGCCCACCCGCGCGGACCACGGCGGCAGCTTGAACAGCGGTTCCAGCAGGAACAGCGGCAGGAACTCCACGATCCCGTCGTAGATGCCGCACAGCTCCTCCAGCCGGTCCTCCGCGTCGGTGTCCCCGGGCGACTGGTACCACTGCGACACCGCCGCCCGGAACGCCTGCACGGCCTTCTGCAGGAACACCGCCTGCGTCGCGGCCAGCGTGAACTCCGGCGTCCGCAGCCGCCGGTGCACCGCCTCCTGCGTGTCGGACGGCCCGTGGTCGAACGCCTCCTGGAACATCGCGTCGGCCTGCGTCAGGTCCTCCAACGCGTCCACCGCGTCCCGGAACAGCCGCTCCACCTCACCCGGCAGCCTGCTCGTCGACGACGAGGCCGCCGACGACCCCTCCCGCGTCGACGTGCCGCTCACCAGCACCCCGAGCTGCCGCTGGATCGCGCCGAGCTGCCGGTCCGACGACGCCCGCACCCCGTCCACGTGCTCGGTCAGGTGCTCGATGAACCCGTAGATGCTCGACTGCTGCTTGGCCAACTGCTCCATCCGCAACCGCAGCGCGGTCAACGGGTCCGCCTCCCCGCCCAACCGCCTGCTCGTCGCGCCCACCAGCGCCTTGAAGTCGTCGGCGAACGTCCGGTCGACGTACACCAGCGGCTCACGGCCGAGCAGCTCCCGCAGCTGGATCGCCACGCCGTCCGCCACCACGCCGTTGACCACCAGGATGAGCTCGGCGTCCGGGTCGGCCTCGCGCACCGCCGAGACCCGCCGCAGCACGACGCCCAGGTCGGTGTTGTCCAGCAACGACCGGGTGATCAGCACGGCGCACCCGCCGGTGTGCTCGGGGAAGGTGACCCAGAAGTCCACCAGCGACTCCGCGGCCACGCCGAGCAGGTGCCGGTGCAGGTAGTCCCAGCCGTTGGCGTCGAGCAGCCTGCGCACCACGCCGTCGATGTCGTCCGCGCTCAACGAGCCGAACAGGTCGCGCGCCGCCTGCCGCACCATGTCCTCGGTGACCGCGAACTCGTGCCCCGGCGCGCGGGACAGGTCGTCGGCCATCCGGAACACCCGGTGGCACAACCGGATCACGTTGCGCGCGTTGCCCCGCGCGATGTCCCGCAGGTACCGCGTGGTGTCCACGGTGAACGGCGTGAGCTGCGGTGCGCCGAACACCTGCTCCTGCGCCAGCCTGACGAACTCGCGCACCTCGCCCTGGCTCAGCCCGGACATCACCACCGTGTACGGGATGCGCTGCCGCACGGCGGGCGGCAGCACGGACGTGAAGTCCGGCAGTCCGCACAGCACCAGGCACGCCCCGGCCTTGGCGAACACCTGCAGCAACGTCTGGAACGCGGCCATGGTGCGGGCCTGCGGGCGGCTGTCCGCGGAGAAGATCTTGTCCAGCTCGTCGACGGCCAGCACGAACCGCCGCTGCCTGCCGCCGAACAGCAGGGCGAACACGCCCATCGCCTCCAGCGCGGCCACCTCGGTGTCGATCGGCGTGGCGATGCCCCGCTCCACCAGCACCTGGTCCGGCGCGCCGCCGAGCAGCCACGACCACACCGAGTGCTCGAACCCCGGCCGCAGCAGCAGGGTGAGCGCGGTGCCGAAGTCCTTGTTGTTGGTGACCTCGCGCAGCGTGTCCTGGACCTTGCGCAGCAGCGCGCTCTCCATCAGGCCAAGCCGCTCGACGACCTCCTGCGGCTCCAGCTGCCTGCTGCCGAGCCACTCCAGCATGTCGCTGGTCAGCCCGCTGCTCTGGAGCGAGTCGGCGACGATGTCCGCGTAGTACTCGCTGACCTGCGCGCGCACCCCCTCGCGGCCGAGCTTCTGCATGAACCGCCGGTACAGCTCGATGAAGCTCTCCGCCGTCGCGTCGAGGTACAGCGCGTGCGTCGGGTCGGCCAGCACCTGCCTGGCGTGCCGGACCAGCCGCACGGCGAGGTGCGTCTTGCCGGTGCCGTAGTCGCCGAGCACGGCCACCACGGTCCCGGTGCGGTCGCGCCCGCCGCGCGCGGGTGGCGCGTCGAGGTAGGAGGTGAGGTGCGCCAGCGCCTGCCGCGTCGCGTCGGTGGTGATCGCCACGTCGACCGCGTCGGGGTCGGCGTCGAAGTCCGTGATCCGGGCGACCGCCATCGGCGAGAAGGGGTTCTTCCGCGGGGGCGGGAGATCGCTGCTACCGCTCATGGCCCATTCCCCAGTCCATTCCGGGACTTCGTGTTCAAGAACGCTCTGATGTCCTCGACGGTCACCAGATCGGCTTCGGTGTAGCCTAGCCCCGTTTCGAGTTTGTGCTCGTAGGTGCCGTGCAGGAACCTTTGCAGCATCGCGACCGATTGGCAGTGCTTGGCCACCAATTCGATCGCGTCATCACTCATCCGTGGATAAGTTCCCGCTGCCGCGTGACGTGACAGCCGGTCTTCGGCGAATCGCTGTGCGTCACCGGGATCGAGCGGACCCACGTGCAGCGTGATCGGTGGCACCCAGGTTTCCAGTTGGCGCACGACGTCCGCCACTTCGTCCGTGCCCAGGTACGCGGATTCGGTCAGGAACAACACTTTCGCGTTGCTGAGCACCCGCGCATAGCGGATCACCTCGTCCACCAGCTCGTTCGGACTGGGCAGCAGCACGATCAGCGCGACTTCCGCGCGCAACGCCCGGCCCAGCCGGGGGAAGACGCGGCGCGGCACGTTGCGGTCGTCGGCCAGCCGGTCGGCCGCCTCGGGCCGCAGCGCGTCGTGGTCGACGAGCAGGTCGAACATCTGGTCGCAGACCTCGACCGTGCGCTCGTCGATGGAGAGCTCCTGGTCGGTCGGCAGGCAGCCGGTCAGGTCGAGCACGACGCCGCGCATCCCGCGCCGCGCGAGCTCGCCGGCGACCCAGTCCGCGCACCGGTTGACCAGCGCGGTCTTGCCGCAGCCCGACTCGCCGGTGACGAGTACCAGGCGGCCATACTCCAGCAGCACGGCCAGGTCGCCCATGTCCTGCCGGAACTGCTGGAACGCCTCTTCGGCGCCGTCCACGGCCACGTAGTAGTCGCGGTGCGATGGCCGGTGCCAAGGGCGTAACGGGCGCATCGGCGTGCTTTCCCACCCGGGCAGCGGGAAGGGGTTGACGCGCGACCCGGTCACCACGACGCCCCCGTCCCGGTCACGCGCGGCAGCGCGGCGGCTCGACCGGCCCGCCCGCGGTCCATGCCCACCCCCGTCGCCTCGCGGCGGCACACCGAAAGCTTCACCTTACCGACGCAGAGTCGCACACCGGCGCGATTCCGTGAGCCCTGATACCCGATCGGCCCATTCGCATTACTACTGTCGGGAATGGACGGAATAGTCGGGTGATCGCCTCACCAAGCCGCGGGTGCGTAGTCCTTCAGGAAGCAGCCGTACAGGTCTTCGCCCAGTTCACCGCGCACGATGGGGTCGTACACCCTGGCCGCGCCGTCGACCAGGTCCAGCGGCGCGTGGAAACCCTCCGCGGCCAGCCGCATCTTGGTCGGGTGCGGCCGCTCGTCGGTGATCCAGCCGGTGTCGACGGCGGTCATCAGGATGCCGTCGGTGGTCAGCATCTCCTCGGCGCTGGTGCGGGTCAGCATGTTCAACGCGGCCTTGGCCATGTTCGTGTGCGGGTGGCCCGGCCCCTTGTAGGCGCGGCTGAACTGGCCTTCCATCGCCGAGACGTTGACCACGTACTTGCGGCGCGCGGGCGCGGCGGCCATCGCCGGGCGCAGCCGGGAGATCAGGATGAACGGCGCGGTGCTGTTGCAGAGCTGCACCTCCAGCAGCTCCACCGGGTCGACCTCCTCCACCCGCTGCACCCAGCTGTTGACCGCCGCCTCGTCGGGCACCAGGCCGCCCGCGTCGATCTCCCGGGACCCGGCGGTCAGCGCCAGCGCCGTCACCGCCGGGATGGTCTCGGCCAACGTGCCCGCCAACGCCACCGGGTGCGCGGACATGGTGTGCCCGAACGTGACCAGCTCGGGCAGGGCGCCGGACGGCAGGTGCCCCGCGGTCAACGGCTCGGACTCGGCCGCGACCAGCGGCGCGTAGGCGCCCGCCGACCGGCGCACGGTCTGCGCGGCGTTGTTGATCAGGATGTCCAGCGGCCCGGCGGCGGCCACCGAGTCGGCCAGCTGCACGACCTGGGCCGGGTCGCGCAGGTCGATGCCGACCACGCGCAGCCGGTGCAGCCAGTCGGCGCTGTCGGGCATGGAGGCGAACCGGCGCACCGCGTCGCGCGGGAACCGGGTGGTGATGGTGGTGTGCGCGCCGTCGCGCAGCAGCCGCAGCGCGATGTACATGCCGATCTTGGCGCGGCCGCCGGTGAGCAGGGCGCGCTTGCCGGTCAGGTCCGCGCTCTGGTCGCGCTTGGCCCGGTTCAGCGCCGCGCAGTCCGGGCACAGCTGGTGGTAGAACGCGTCCACCTCGGTGTACCGCTTCTTGCACGTGTAGCAGGACCGGGCGCGCAGCAGCGTGCCCGCCATCGCGCCGGGCTCCGGCTCGCGCAGCAGCAGGCCGCGGGTCTCGTCGTCGATGCGGGACGGCGAGCCGGTCGCGGTCGCCTCGATGACGGCGCGGTCGGCGGCGCTGACCGAGGCTCGGCGGTCGGCCTTGCGGCGCTTGCGCAGGCTCTTCCAGATGCCGGCGGTGGCCCGGCGGACGGCTACCGCGTCGGGGTGCTCGGTGTCCAGTTCGTCCACTTGGGCGAGCACCCTTAGGGCGATTTCCAGTTCGGCGGGGTCAATCGACACGCCCAGCACTCTACCTGCGACGAAATTCGCCCCCGGACGGGTGAAATTCACGTGAGGCACCGCTAGGGTGCCCGGCATGCCTACAGCGGGTACCGGCCCACGGGTGCGGCGACTGGCCCACCCGGACGCCGACATCCGGGCGCGTGCCCTCGGCCTGCCCCGCGGCCGCCCGGTCCTCGCGGTGTTCGGCTCGGCCGACGCCCTGGACACCGGACTGGCCGCCACCGTGCTCCCGGTGCTGCGTGCGGTGCTCGCCGCGGCCGCCAGGGCGGACGCGGTCGTGGTCACGGCGGGCGCCGACGTCGGCGTCACCCACCTGGTCGGCCTGGCCGCCGAGTCGCTGGACGGCCGGTGGCCCCGGCTCGTGGGCGTCGCCCCGTCCGGCCGGGTCGCCGCGGAGGACGCGGAGCCGGCGGAGGGTGAGGTACGGCTCAACGTGAACCACGACACGGCGGTGGTCGTGCCCGGCTCGAAGTGGGGCGAGGAACTGCCCGCTCTGTTCCGCGCGGTGGACGCCGTGACCGGTTCGAAGCGGCCGGCGCTCGCGCTGCTGATCGGCGGTGGCGACGTGGCGCGGGCGGCCCTGGTGGACCACCTCGGCCGCGACCGGCCGCTGCTCGTGCTCGCCGGCACCGGGGCGCTCGCCGACGAGATCGCGCTGGGCGAGGCCCGCGACACCCAGGTCGGCGACACCGAGGTCGGCGCGGTCGTGCGGACCGACGCCGGCAGCGCCGCCACCGAGGTCGTCGACCCGGCCGCCGACGTCACGGTGGACACCGCCGTCGCGACCGCGCAGCACACCGCGGCCGCGGCGCGCGACGACGACCTCGCCGTGCTGGTCCGGAGCGGTCAGGTGGCCGTGGTCCACCTGGACGAGGGCGCGGACAAGGTGGTCGCGGTGCTGCGGCGGGTGCTGGGCAACCGGCCCGGCGCCAAGCTGCACGCCGACGTGCCGCCGCCGGCGGTGTGGCCGAGGGTGCGGTTCCGGGCACCCGAGCCGCACCCCGTGATCGACCCCGGCTACGTGCTGGACTACCCGCTGCTCGCGGACGCGATCCACGAGGCCAACCAGGTGGTCGCGCCCGTGCTGCACGAGTGCGAGGTCGCCGCCCTCAGGTCACGGGAACGCGCGCGCCTGCTGGTGGTGCTCGCCCTGGCCGCCGGGTTCGGCACCACGGTGTTCGCCGCGTTGCAGGTCTGGCTGCGGGACGCGCCGTGGCCCGGCGTGCTGCTCGCGGTGTCCGGCGCGGCCGCGGCGGTGCTCGCGGTCGTGGCCCGCGGCGGTGAGGACCCGGACGCGCAGGTCCGCGCCGAGCAGTTGCGCGCCTTGTACTTCGACCACCTCGCCGCACCACCCGCCGCCGACGACGCCGAGCGCGAGGAGCGCTCGCGGGAGTTGGCGACGGCCGTGGCGCGGTACCGCCACGAATCGGTGAGCCGCTCATGACCCGCGTCGGATCCCCCGCTCCGCCGACGGTGGTCGGATCGTCGGCTCCGCCGACGGTGGTCGACGACCACCGCGAGCAGTTCCTCCGCGCCTACCTGCGCCACCGGATCGGTGAACGGCTCGCCGGGTTCGAGCAGGCCCAGGCCCGCTACACGGCCGCCCGCCGCTGGACCACCGGCCTCACCGTGCTGCTGTTCACGGCCGCCGCGGCGCTCGGCGCGGTCGCCGTGGCCGACGATCGGCAGCGCGCGCTCTGGGCGTTCCTGGCCACGGTCGCGGCCGCCCTGGCGACGGCGATCACCGGCTACGAGTCCGCGTTCTCGTTCCGGTCGCTCTCCCGCCGTTCCGCGAACGGGGTGGCGCTGCTGCACCTGCTCCAGGCGCACGGCGCGCCGGAGGGCGAGGACGGCGTCAACGCGTTCCGCACCGAGGTGGAGAGCGTGCTCCGGCACTCGGGGCGGTAGTCGGTGGTGGCGACCGTCGACGAGGTGCGCCGCATCGCGCGGTCCCTGCCGCGCACCGAGGAGGCGGTCGTCCGGGACCGGGTGAAGTTCCGGATCGGGCGGATCGTGTACCTGGCGCTGTCGCGCGACGAGCGGACGCTGGGTTTCGCGTTCCCGAAGGACGAGCGGGCCGCGCTGGTGGCCGCCGAACCGGCCAAGTTCCACCTGCCCGCCGCGTCCGACCTGCGCTACAACTGGGTCGAGTGCACCCTGGCGGAGATCGGGTCGGACGAGCTGACCGAACTCGTGGTGGACGCTTGGCGAATGTGCGTGCCCAAGCGTGTGGCCGCCGAGCACCTCGGTCTATAGGTTCTGGCGATGGGCCGTTCGGTGGCAGTGGTTTCCCGCCCCGACGTGCCGTGGCGATAATCTCCGGCGGCCACGCCCGAGCGTTCGCCAATTGCAACGTCGGAATCGGTCGACGCCGGGGGAGCGCCGTGGAACACGTGGAGCCTGCCGCCGAGGTGGGGCGATAGCCGTGGAGATCCGCCGACTCGATCCCGCGGAACTGGTCCGGGACAGCGGGCTGGTGGCCCGCAGGCTGATGCCGTGGCCGCTGGTCAACGCGCCGTTCGACGGCTCGTGGTGCGTGGTGCAGCCGGGCGCGGCGTCGAGCACGCACGCCCACCGCGAGCACGAGGTCTGGGTGGCCGTGTCCGGTGCGGCGGAGATCGTCACCGACGACGGCCGGGTGCCGTTCGCGGCCGGCGACATCGTGCACTTCCGGCCGTACGAGCGGCACCGGCTGGTCAACGACGGCGAGGCCGACTTCCAGTTCTTCGCCGCCTGGTGGGACGTGGAGATGGCCGAGCGCTTCAGCGCCCGCGACGAGGACGCGTCCTGAATCGCCCGTCCGGCGGAACCACGGCAAGGGAAGTGTCGTCACAGTCGCGTCAGTGTTGGTGAAGCTTCAACGCGGCTGGGGGCGGAGTGGAGTTCCGGATCCTGGGCCCGGTCGAGGTCCGGCCGGGTGGCGCGCAGCGGCAGGCGTTGCCGTTGCGCCGCAAGCCGAGCCAGGTCCTGGCCGTGCTGGCGGTGCACTGCGGTAAGCGGGTGCCGGTGGACCGGCTGCTCGACCTGGTGTGGGGCGACGGCCTGCCGCCCCGTGCGCGCAAGTCGCTCCAGGTGCACATCTCCGCGCTGCGCGGCGCGGGCGTGCCCGTGACGCACCAGGACGCGGGTTACGTGCTGCGCGCCGAGCCGGACCAGGTCGACGCCGTCCGGTTCCGCGACCTGACCGCACGAGCCGCCGGCACCGCGGACCTCGAACACCGGCGCGAGCTCTACACCCGCGCCCTGGCCCTGTGGCGCGGCACGCCGCTGGCGGGCGCGGAGTCCGAACCGCTGCGGGCCTGGCTCTGCGCGCCGCTGGAGGCCCACCACCTGGCCACCCTCGAAGCGGCCATCGACACCGACCTGGCGCTGGGCAGGTACGCCCAGGCGGTGGAGGCGCTGACCCCGCTGGTGGCCGAGCACCCGTTCTCGGAGAACCTGCGCCACCAGCTCATGACGGCGCTGCTGGCCTGCGGCAGGCGGACCGAGGCGCTGCGCGTCTTCCAGGACACCCGCCGCACGTTGGCCGCCGAGCTCGGCGTGCCGCCGGGGCCGCAGCTGCGCGAGCTCTACCGCGATGCGCTGGGCGTTTAGGCGCCGCTTTACCGCAGGTCGTTAGCTTCGCGCCGCCGGATGCCCGGTGAACGAGGACCCGGGTCGTGGGTCGGTGCTGGGCGGCACAAGGCCCACGGCCCGGACCTCGCGACGAGCAAGGTCACCCGGCGGGCACGGTCAGCCGACGAGCACGGTCAGCTGGCCGCCACGGTCAACCCGGTGGCGGCGAGCTTCGCCGTCCGCGCGCCGTGACCCCAGGTCCGTTCCTGGTAGGCGCGCAGCAGCGCCGCGTGGACGTCGTCGACGTACTCGGCCGCGGTGCCGTCGCGCCGCCAGACCACGGTGACGCGCCGGTGCACGGGGTTGCCCACGATCGGCTTCAGCACCACGCCCGGCAGGTCGTGCCCGGTCGGGAAGAAGCACGCCACCGTGCGCGCCGAGCGCACCAGCTCCGCGGCCGACGCCGGGTCGACGCCGAAGTGCGCGCACCGCGGCGTGAACCCGGCCGCCTCGCAGGCCAGGTGCAGGTTGAGCCGCCCGCCGCCGTAGCTCTCGTCGGGCACGGCCCACTCCTCGTCGGCCAGTTCGGACAGCCGAATCTCACCGCGCGTGGACAACCGGTGCCCGGCGGCGATCCCGACCAACATCGGTTCGGTCACCACGGTGCGGCAGTCCACCTGTTCGGGAATCCGCAGTGGACTCTGCGGGAACTCCGTCACCAGCGCGAGGTCGAGCTTCCCGGTGCGGACCAGGTCGAGCACCGCGTCGCTGGTGCGTTCGATGTGCGTGGTCTGCGGGTGCGTGGGCAGCAACGAGCGCACCACGCCGACCAGCAGCGGGGTCAGCGATCCGGCGACACCGCCGAGCCGGATGCCCGTCACGTCGCTCTCCGCGGCCAGCTTGCGCGCGGTGACCAGCAGGTCGTCGAACCGTTCCACCAGGTCACGGGATCGCAGCACGACGTGGCGGCCGAGTTCGGTCAGTTCGACGCCGTCGGTGCGCCGCACGAACAACGGGCCTCCGAACCCTCGTTCGATGCGGCGCAGCTGAGCGGTCAGACCGGCCTGCGCGATCTTCAGCAGTGACGCGGCTCGGCTGATGCTGCCCGCTTCCGCCACGGTCAGCACGACGTGGAGGTGCCTGAGCTCCATGTTCACTGCGGCAGCCTAGGGCAACCGAACGAACCGAGCGTCTCCGTGCGTGTGGAGTAGGAGGCTACGCCGCGTCGCCGGGCCGCGGGGTCCCGTTGCTCCAACAGGTGCATAACTGGCGAGTTATCGCCACCTCACACCTCCCGCCGCGCTCGCTGGTTCGACCACTCTGCTGACTGGCCATCGCCGAATGCCGAGGAGGAGTGAGCGACATGAGGAAAGCGTTGCGGCTGCGACGCCTTTCCCGTCCGCGCGACGACAGGTACCTCTTCGTCCCGCTCGACCACAGCGTCTCGGACGGTCCGGTGGTGCCGCGCGACCGGTGGCACGAGCTCATCGACGCGGTCGTCGTGGGCGGCGCCGACGCCATCATCGTCCACAAAGGACGGGTGCGCACGATCGACCCGGACGTGCTGGCGGGCTGCGGGCTGGTCGTCCACCTCAGCGCGGGCACCGCGCACGCCGCCGACACCAACGCCAAGGTGCTGGTCGGCGAGGTGGACGAGGCCCTGCGGCTGGGCGCCGACGCGGTGAGCGTGCACGTCAACATCGGGTCGGACACCGAGGAGCGCCAGCTCACCGACTTCGGCGTGGTCGCCAAGGCGTGCGACGAGTGGAACGTGCCGCTGATCGCCATGGTCTACCCGCGCGGCCCGCGCATCGCCGACCCCAACGACCCCGCGCTGCTCGCGCACGTGGTCAACATCGCGGTCGACCTGGGCGCCGACATCGTCAAGACCAACCTCGCCCTGCCCGCCGAGCGGATGGCCGAGGTCATCGCCAGCTGCCCGATCCCGGTGCTGGTCGCGGGCGGTCCGGCGACCGGCGGCGGCAGCGTGGTCGACCACGCCCGCACCGCGATGGCGGTGGGCTGCGCGGGCCTGGCCGTCGGCCGCCGCGTGTTCACCGCGCCCGCGCCGATGCCGCTGGTCGCGGAACTGGCGTCGATCGTCCACCACCACACCGGATCGGACCTGGTCCGCGCGATGACGGGTGTCGTGGCCTCGTCATGACCACGCCGCCGACGTCCGCCGTCGGCCACCGGACCGGCCGGGCCTCGGCCGTCGCCTGCCGATCGGGCACTCACCACCCCTTGGAGAACCGTTGAAGTTCGCCTGGATCGACCTCCGAACCGTCACCGAGGCGCACCGCGAGGCCGTCGTGGACGCCGCCGTGCACGCCCGCCTCGCCGGCGTCGTGTCCGACGACCCCGCGCTGCTGGACACCCTGCCGCCCACGATCACCCGCGTGCTCGTCACCGACGCGCCGGTCGAGAGCCCGCACCTGGTCACCGCGGTCGTGGACGACCAGGACGCGCTGGACCGGCTCACCACCGACGCGGCGTTCGTGCAGGTCCGCGACGACCGCACGCTCAAGCTCGCGTGCGCGGCGGCGGTGCGGCTCGGGCACACCGTGGTCGCGTTCACCGACCCGACGAAGATCCCGCTGGAGATCGTCATCGCCGCCGCCGACGGCGCGCCCGGCAAGCTGGTCACCGTCGTGGCAGACCTCGAAGAGGCCGCGATCGTGCTGGACGTGCTGGAGCACGGCTCGGACGGCGTGCTGATGGCCCCGCGCGACGCGAACGACGTGTTCAAGCTGGCCCGGCTGCTGGAGGCGACCACCGCGCCGCTGGACCTCACCACGCTCACCGTCGACGGCATCACCCACAACGGCCTGGGCGACCGCGTCTGCGTGGACACCGCCTCGCACTTCCAGGAGGACGAGGGCATCCTCGTCGGCTCGTTCTCCTCCGGCTTCATCCTGTGCTGCAGCGAGACCCACCCGCTGCCCTACATGCCGACCCGGCCGTTCCGGGTCAACGCCGGCGCCCTGCACTCCTACGTGCTCGGCCCGGACAACCGCACCAACTACCTGTCCGAGCTGCGCTCGGGCAGCACGGTGCTCGCCGTGAACTCCGAGGGCCGCACCCGCAAGCTCACCGTCGGCCGGGCCAAGCTCGAATCCCGCCCGATCCTGACCATCACCGCGCACTCGCCCGAGGGCGTCGAGGTGAGCCTGACCGTGCAGGACGACTGGCACGTGCGGGTGCTCGGCCCCGGCGGGAAGGTCCGCAACGTCACCGAGCTGCAACGCGGTGACGAGCTGCTCGGCTACATCGCGACCGAACAGCGGCACGTGGGCATCCCCATCGGCGAGTTCTGCAAGGAGACCTGAGCCAAGATGCGCGAGTTCGTCACCGACCTGTTGCGCCGCCACGGCGACGACGTGCCGGTGTTCAGCCACGAGCACACCGTGACCCACGGCGCGTTGCGCGCCGCGGTCGCCGCCGAGGCGGGCCTGCTCGCCGCCGCAGGGGTGGGCGAGGGGAGCGCGGTCGCGCTGCACGTGCCCCCGAGCTTCACCCAGCTGGAGGTGGCGCTGGCGCTGTGGAGCCTCGGCGCCCGGGTGATCTCGGTCGACCACCGGCTCAAGCCCGCCGAGGTCGACGTGCTCCGCGACCTGACCAGGCCGCAGTTCGTGGTGCGCGCGTCCGGCCGGTCGGACGGCGCCTTCCGCGAGCGCCACGAGCTGGTGATCGAGCCCACGTCCGACGGGCAGCCCGCGGCGACCCGGCACCGGCTGGTCCAGTTCACCTCGGGCTCCACCGGGCGGCCCAAGGTCGTCGGGCGCAGCACCGAGTCGATCATCCGCGAGGTGATGCGGTTCGGCGCGGCCGAGGGCATGCCGCAGCGCGGCGAGCGGCTGTTGCTGCTCAACTCCACCGCGCAGAGCTTCGGCCTGGTGGGCGGGCTGCTGCACGCGTTGGCGGCCGGCGTGCACCTGGTGTTCGCCGAGCGGCCGTCGGCCGAGCACGTGCTGCGGACCGCCGTGCGGCACGAGGTCGACTTCATCACCGGCGTGCCGTTCCACTTCGAGCTGCTCGCCGCCGCCGCGGACCGGAACGCGCTGCGGACCGTGCGCGGTGCGTTCGCGGGCGGTGAGCTGATGCCGCCCGAGGTCGCCGACCGGTTCGCCGCCGCCCACGGCTTCATGGTCGGCGAGTGCTTCGGCACCACCGAGACCGGCGCGCTGGCCATGGACGTGTCGGGCGCGACCCGGCCGTCGGTGGGCAAGCCCCTGTCCGACACCACGATCCGGGTGCGCGACGGCCTGGTCGAGGTGGCGCTGGACCAGTCGCCGTACCTGGGCGCCGGCGAGCCCGGCCGTTACCTGGACGGGTGGTTCCGCACGGGTGACCGGGGCGAGTTCGACGCGCGCGGCAACCTGCGGCTGCTCGGCCGGGCGGACTCGCTCGTCGTGGTGCGGGGCAGCAACGTGGACCTGACGCAGGTCGAGGCGGCGCTGCGGTCGCACCCGCTGGTCACCGAGGCGATCGCGGTGCACGACGCGGCGATCGAGGCCTACGTCTCGACCGGGTCGCGGGCGCTCACCCCGGAGGTGCTGGCCGGGTGGTGCGCCGAGCGGTTGGCGGAGTTCAAGCAGCCGGCGCGGATCCACGTGCTGCGGGCGTTGCCGCGCACGCCGAGCGGGAAGCTGGTGCGCAACCCCGAGGTGCTCGCCGACGCGCGTTGATCGGGTGTGTGGGAAGGTGGGCGGGTGGAACAAGTCGTGCTCCTGGACGAGTCCGGTGCCGGGATCGGTGTGGCCGAGAAGGCCTCCGTGCACCACGCGTCCACCCCGCTGCACCTGGCGTTCTCGTCCTACCTGTTCGACGGGGCGGGCCGGCTGCTGCTGACCCGGCGTGCCCTGCACAAGAAGACGTGGCCGGGGGTGTGGACGAACTCGTGCTGCGGCCACCCCGCGCCGGACGAGTCGATGGTGTCGGCCGTGACGCGCCGCCTGACCGACGAGCTCGGCCTGGCCGAGGTGACCCTCGACCTGGTGCTGCCCGCGTTCCGCTACCGCGCGGAGATGGAGAACGGGGTCACCGAGAACGAGATGTGCCCGGTGTTCCGCGGCCTGGTCTCCGGTGACCCGGTGCCCAACCCGGACGAGGTGGACTCGTTCGAGTGGGTGCCGTGGGCGGAGTTCGCCCCGGCCGTCCTGGCCGGCGCCCGCCCCGTCTCGCCGTGGTGCGCCCTCCAGGTGGCCGAGCTGTGGACCCTGGGCCCGGACCCCCTGACCTGGCCCACCGCCTCGCCGACCAACCTCCCCGCCGCCGCCCGCCTCTCCTGAACGCTCAACTCGGCCTACCTGAACGTAGGACTCTCGCGTCCTGAACGTAGGACTCTCGCGAGAGTCCTACGTTCGGAACAGGCGTGTCCTACGTCCAGGTACCCCGAGTTCAACGCTCAGGAGTGAGAGAGCGCTCTCTCCGTCGGTGTTCCGGGATGACCGGAACTGCCTCCTTTCCTTGACTGATACAGGGGGCCGTCTTACGTTCCGCTGTGAGAGCGCTCTCCCAATCTCCCTGCTACGCCCTACGAAAGGGGAGTCGTGATCCCCACCATTCGCCGATGGCGTCGTCTGGTCACCGCGACCACGGTCGCGGCGCTGACCGCGTCCGCACTGACCTTCGTCACCTCTCCCGCCTCCGCGGCGCCGGAACTGCTGTCCCAGGGCAAGCCGGTCGCCGCCTCCTCCACCGAGAACGGCGGCACGCCCGCCTCCGCCGCCGTCGACGGCAACGCCGGCACGCGCTGGTCCAGCGCCGCGGCCGACCCGCAGTGGATCCGGGTCGACCTCGGCACGTCCACCGCGATCAGCCAGGTCACCCTGAACTGGGAGAACGCCTACGCGCGCTCCTTCCAACTCCAGACCTCGGCCGACGGCAACGCCTGGACCACGATCGCCACCGCGTCCGGCAACGTCGGCGTGCAGAACCTGACCGTCTCGGCCACCACCCGGTTCGTCCGCGTCCACACCACCGCCCGCGCCACCCAGTACGGCGTGTCGCTGTGGGAGTTCCAGGTGTTCGGCGTCCGCAACGCCGGTGGCCCGATCGTGCGGGTCGCCGAGTTCCTGGCCGACTGCCCGTACAGCCACCGCCTGCCCGACGACCCGATCGTGGCGCCGAACCTGCCCGGTGGGTCGCACATGCACAGCTTCTTCGGCAACACCACCACCAACGCCCGCTCCACCGTCCAGTCGCTCCTGGCGGGCACGAGCAACTGCAACCCGGGCACCGACCTGTCCTCCTACTGGGTGCCCACGATGTACCGGGACAACCAGCCCGTGGAGCCGACCGGCACCACGTTCTACTACCTGGGCGAGGGCGTGCGCGACGACGTGATCGCACGCATCCAGCCGTTCCCGCTGGGTCTGCGGATCGTCGCGGGCAACGCCAAGGCCACCCAGCCCGACGCCAGCACGATCTCGCGCTGGTCCTGCCTGCACGCCGGGCACGTGGGCGCGTCCAAGGACTTCGTGAACTGCCCGGCGGGCACGATGCTGGAGTCCTACCTGGACTTCCCGCAGTGCTGGAACGGCCGCGACCTGGACTCGGCGGACCACAAGAGCCACATGGCCTACCCGGTGAACGCGGACTGCCCGTCGACCCACCCGGTGCCGGTGCCGAAGCTGCGCCAGGTGCTGCGCTACCCGGTGAACGGCGACCCGTCGCGGTTGCGGCTGGCCTCCGGCGCGGGGTTCACCATGCACGGCGACTTCTTCAACGCGTGGCCGGAGGCGGAACTCGCCCGCCGGGTGCGCGACTGCATCAACCCGATCATCAAGTGCGGCGCGGACGGCCGCCCGTGAAGCGCCTGATCACCGCCATCGCCCTGCTCGGCGCGCTGGTCGTGCCCGTGGTCACCGCGCGGGCGGCCGAGTGCGGCACGGCCAACGCCGCGCTCAACGCACCGGTCACCGCCTCCTCGGTGGAGACCGGCAGCCCGTTCGTGGCCGCCTCGGCCGTGGACGGCAACGCGGGCACCCGGTGGTCCAGCGCGTTCAGCGACCCGCAGTGGCTGCGGGTCGACCTGGGCGCGAGCCGCGAGGTGTGCGGCGCGACGTTGCAGTGGGAGGCCGCCCACGCGACGGCCTTCCAGGTCCAGACCTCCGCCGACGGCAACGTCTGGACCACGGTGTACCAGACCACCACCGGCACGGGCGGCACGCAGAACGTCACCTTCGCCGGCACGGGCCGCTACGTCCGCGTCCACACCACGGCGCGCGCCACGCAGTACGGCGTGTCGCTGTGGGAGTTCGCCGTCCGAACCGGCACGACGGGTGGCAACCCGCCCGGCGAGCAGCTGCTGTCCTACAACAAGCCCGCGTCCGCCTCGTCGTTCCAGGACGACGGCGCCTGCCCGGGGTGCACGCCCGCCAAGGCGCTGGACTTCAACCCGGCCACGCGGTGGGCCACCAGCGCCACCACCGGCTGGGTCGACCCGGGCTGGATCTCGGTCGACCTGGGCGCGACCGCGCAGGTCAGCAAGGTCGTGCTGCAGTGGGACCCGGCGTTCGCCACCGGGTTCGAGATCCAGACCTCGGCCACCGGGTCGAGCTGGACCACGATCCACACCGTGGCGAACGGCACCGGCTTCAAGCAGACGTTCACCGTGTCGGGTACGGGTCGGTACGTCCGGGTGAACCTGACCAAGCGCAGCGGGCAGTACGGCTACTCGCTGTGGGAGTTCCAGGTCTACGGCACCGGCGGCAACCCCACGCCGCCACCGCCGCAGGCGCCGGACCCCGGCAACCCGCTGCGGCTGGTGTGGAGCGACGAGTTCAACGCGCCCTCGGGCACGAGGCCGGACGCGGGCAAGTGGCGGCCGGAGATCGGCACCGGGCAGAACGCGGAGCTGCAGTACTACACCGACAACCGCAACGCGTTCACCGACGGCGCCGGGAACATGGTGCTGGAGGCCAGGCGGGAGGTCACGCCGGGCTCGGCGTGCCCGGTCGACCCCGTCAGCGGCTCCGGCACGTGCCAGTACACCTCCGCCCGCCTCATCACCGAGGGCAAGGCGTCCTGGACCTACGGCCGCATGGAGGCCCGCATCAAGGTCTCGGGCACCAAGGGCCTGTGGCCCGCGTTCTGGATGCTCGGCAACGACATCTTCAAGGGCACGCCGTGGCCCGCGAGCGGCGAGATCGACATCATGGAGCACCTCGGTCGCGAGCCGAACACGGCGTACCAGACGATCCACGGCCCGGCGTACTTCGGCGGTGGCGGCATCGGCCGGATGCGCGACATCGGCCAGGACTTCGCCAACGCCTTCCACACGTTCCACGTGGACTGGAACAGCCGGGGCATCACGTTCGGCATCGACGGTGTGACGGTCATCTCCATCGACAAGGCGACCGTCGAGGCCACCCGCGGTCCGTGGGTGTTCGACAAGCCGTTCTTCATCCTGCTCAACAACGCGGTGGGCGGTGAGTGGCCCGGTCCGCCGGACGCCACCACGGTCTTCCCGCAGCGCATGCTGGTCGACTACGTCCGCGTCTACCAGTGACGGGGTGGGTGCGGCCACGCCTCGCGTGGCCGCACCTCCCGGTATAAAGACGGACGTGGACCGCAGACCAGTCACGTTGGAAGAGGTCGCGCGGATCGCGGGGGTTTCCCGGGCCACGGTGTCCCGGGTCGTCAACGGGGTCGCCACGGTGGACCGTGAGCTGCGCCAAGTCGTGGAGAAGGCGATCTCCACGACCGGGTACACGCCCAACCGCGCGGCGCGTTCCCTGGTCACCCGCCGGGCGGGTGCGATCGGGCTCGTCCTGCCGGAGGAGGGCCGCACCGTGCACGACCCGTACTTCGGGCGGGTGGTCAGCGGTGTCCTGCCGGTGATCCGACCGCTCGGCGTGCAGCTCGTGCTCACCACGGGCGACCACCGCGAGGTGGTGGACGACATCCGGCAGCACAGGCTGGACGGCGTGATCCTGATCCACACCCACGGCGCGGACCCGCTGCCGCGGCAGCTGATCGAGGCGAACCTGCCGGTGGTGCTGGCCGCGCGCCCCGTCCGGCCCATGTCGATCACCTACGTCGACGTCGACCAGGCCGCGGGCGCGGGACTGGCCGCCGACCACCTGGTGTCCTCCGGGTGCCGACGGCTGGCGACCATCACCGGTCCACTGGAGACGCCCGCGGGTCAGGACCGGCTGCGCGGCTTCCGCGAGGCGGTGGCCCGGCACGGCCTGCCCGAGCCGGTGGTGGTGGAGGGCGACTTCTCCCGCGAGGGCGGGGCCGAGGCGGCCCGGAAGCTGCCGGCGGGGGTGGACTTCGACGGCCTGTTCGTGGCCTCCGACCTGATGGCGACCGGCGCGCTGCCGGTGTTGCGCAACGGCGGTCGGCGGGTGCCCGAGGACGTCAAGGTGGTCGGCTTCGACGACAGCAGCCCGGCGGTCGAGTGCGACCCGCCGCTGACCACGGTGCGCCAGCCGGTGGAGGACATGGCCGGCGAGATGGCCCGCCTGCTGGTGGAACGGGTCGAGCGGCCCGACCGCCCGGTCAGCTCCGTCGTGTTCGCGCCGACGCTCGTGGTCCGCCAGTCCAGCTGATGTCCCTGCGGCGGGGTGGTCGCCGCCGGGCCGGCCGTTTTATCCGGCTAACGTGAGACATGCGGTTCAGGTTGTCCTGGGTTGCACACTTCGCCCGGCCGAGTGAGTGCAGAGGGCGGGGCGGCTGTCAGCGAGCTGTCGATTCGCCGGCTGCGGAACAACGTGGTGGTCGCCGTCCGTTCTGTCCGTTGTGCTGACCGCTGAGCCCGCCCCGACCCGTTCCCCGGCCCGCTTCGTCGCCCTCGGGGGCGCCGTCGCCGTGCTGCTGACCGTCGCCCTCGTCGGCGGGATGGACCTCTACCGGCTCGGCGAGTCGACCAGACACCTGCGCCGCACCATCAGCGAGTACGCCCTCGGGCCGCAGCGCTGGGTGTTCGACACGGCCGTGCTGCTGCTGGTGGCCGGGTCGGTCGCGATCCTCGGGGTGCTGGTGAAGCACGGGGTGGCGAAGTGGAACTCGGTGGGCGCGGTGGCGTTCGCCGCGTGGTCGGTCGGGTTGACGCTGGTGGTGATCTTCCCGAAGAACGACTGGGCGCTCGGCCCGAGCACGAGCGGCAGCATCCACCGCTTCGCCAGCCTGGTCGCGTTCGTCGCCCTGCCGATCGCGGCGACGCTGCTGGCCCGGCCGTGGCGGCGCGACCCGGTGTGGGGCGCGCACGCCCGCCGGACGTTCCGGCTCGGCCTGCTGTCGGCCCTGGCGTTCTCGCCGATCCTGTACGCGATCGGCGTGCACGCGGTCGTCGGCACGGCGTGGTGGCGGGTGTTCCCGCTCGGGTACGTGGAGCGGTTGCTGGTGCTCACCGAGGTGGTGGCCGTGCTGGTGGCCGGTGTGTGGGCGATCGCGGTGGCCCACCGGCCCGTCGAGGCAGTCGGAGCCCGGCAGCCCGGGGTTCAGGAGTACAAGCTGTCCAACACGTCCCGGTAGCGGGTCTCGATCTCCTTGCGGCGCATCTTCAGGCTCGCGGTGAGGGTGCCGTCGTCCACCGAGAAGTCCTCCGGCAGCACGGCGAAGGACTTGATCGTCTCGTGCCGGGCCAGCTTGGTGTTGGCGGCCTCGACGGCCCGACCCACCTCGGCGTCCGCGTCGAGGTCGGCGGGCGCGAGGTCGGGGTCGATGGTGACCAGCGCGACGCAGTACTTGCGGCCGTCGCCGTGCACGAGCACGTTGCCGATGTACGGGCTGTTGGCCTTGACCAGGCCCTCCACCGCCTGCGGCGCGACGTACTTGCCGCCGGAGGTCTTGATCAGCTCCTTCTTGCGGTCGGTGATGCGCAACCGGCCTTCCTCGTCCAGCTCGCCGATGTCGCCGGTGTGCAGCCAGCCGTCCTGGAGCGTCTCGGCGGTCTCCTCGGGCAGGCCGCGGTAGCCGCGCATGATCCCGCGACCGCCGATCAGCACCTCGCCGTCGTCGGCGATGCGGACCTCGGTGCCGACCAGGGGTTTGCCGACCGTGCCGAGCTTGTTCGCACCGGGCCGGTTCACGAACGACGCGGCCGACGACTCGGTCAGGCCGTAGCCCTCCAGGATCGTGATGCCCGCGCGGTCGAAGAACTCGCCGACCGGCCGCGACAGCGGCGCCGAGCCGGACACGAAGTACTTGATCCGGCCGCCGACCCGGTCGCGCAGCTTGCTGAACACCAGCTTGTCGGCGATCTTGCGGCGCAGCGCCCACTCCGGGTGCTCGGCCACGGTCAACGCCCAGTCGAACAGCTTCGCCTTCACCCCGCCCGTCTCGCGCATCGACGCGACGACCCGCTGGTGGATCTTCTCGAAGATGCGCGGCGCGGCGGCCACCACGGTCGGCCTCAGCTCCAGCAGGTTGGCCGCGATCCGGTCCACGTCGCCGTCCACGGCGGTGGGCACGCCGGTCGCGAGCATGCCGACCTGGAGCACCTTGCCGAACGCGTGGGACATCGGCAGCCACAGGAAGTGCAGGTCCTGCGGGGTCAGCACACCCAGCTCGCGGATCGCCTCGGCGGTGTAGAGCCAGTTGTCGTGGGTCAGCTCGACGCCCTTGGGCGTGCCGGTGGTGCCGGAGGTGTAGATCAGCGTGGCCAGCCGGTCCGGCGTCAGCTCGTCCACCATCGCGTCGTAGTCGCCCTGCGGGTCCGCAGGTTCCCAGTCGGGCGTGACGACCTTCGCGTCGACCTTGCCGGCCAACTCGGGGTCGGCGACGACGAGCACGCTCCCGGAGTCGCGGACGATGTGCGCGACGACGTCCGGCGTGCTGCTGGGGTAGATGGTCGTCGTCACGCCGCCCGCGGCCAGCACGGCCAGGTCGGTGAGGATCCAGTCCACGCTGGTCGCCGCCATGATCGCGACCCGCGCCTCGTCGCGCACGCCGAGCTCCCGGAATCCCAGCGCCCGCCTGCGCACGTGCTCGCCGACCTCGGCCCAGGTCAACGACGTCCACGTGTCGCCGACGCGGTGGCGCAGGGCCTCGGCGTCCGGGGTCTCGCGCACGCGTTCGCGCAGCAGATCGGGGATGGAACGGGCCACGGTGACCTCCTGGGGAGCGACGCTCTAGAGCGGTACTCTAACCCCATGGGATCGACTGGTCGGCGAGCCGTGCTGGACGCGGCGCTCGCGCTGGTCGACGAAGGAGGGCTGGACGCGGTCACGATCAGCGCGCTGACCGCCCGTTCCGGGGTGTCCAACGGCAGCGTCTACCACCACTTCGGCAGCCGGGCGGGCCTGTTCTCGGTGCTGTACGGGGAGAGCTTCGCGCACTGCGTCGCCGCGATGGTCCCGGCGCTGGACGCCGGTGACGCGCAGCGGGCCGTGCGGGCGGTGGTGGCGCGGTACCTGGGGTGGGTCGCCGAGCACCCCGGTCGGGCCCGGTTGCTCTACGCCGCGCCGTCCACCGCCGACCCGGCCGTGAAGGCCGAGGTGTTCGAGCCGGTCGCGCGCTGGTTCGCGGTGCGGATGGCGGCGGGTGAGGTGCGCGAGTTCCCCTTGTGGGCGCTGGATCCCGTGGTGATGGGCCCCGCGCACGAGTGCGCCCGGCGTCACCTGATGGGCGCGCTCGACCTGGCCGCGGCCACCGATGTGGTCGGTGATGCGGTGTGGGCGGCGGTCGCGCCCGTAGGGTGATCGCATGGCCACTTGGGGCGACCTCGCCGCATACGTGCACGACACCTATGACGTGATCGCGGAGAACGAGGACGAGATCCGGATCCTGTTCAACTTCGAGCAGTTCGACGAGGACGACGAGCGGACCCAGGTGGTCGTCCTGGTCCGCGAGGTGCTCGACAAGCTGCACGAGTGGGTGCAGATCGCGTCGCCGATCGGGCTGGCGGCGAACGTCGACCTGCACGCGTTCCTCACCGAGGTCGGCAACTCGACCATCGCGTGCGGCGCGGCGATCATGGGTGACCACGTGGTGCTGCGGCACTCGTTGCCGTTGGTGGACCTGGACATCCACGAGTTCACCGAGCCGCTGGCGTTGCTCGCGGGCACGGCGGACCGGCTGGAGGAGACGTTCTTCGGCGGGGACGACTACTGATGCGGCGATGAGCGGTGGTGCTAACTTAGGTTTACCTAAGTGCGAGGAAGGGCTCACCGCGTGACCACACGGCCTGTGTCCGTAGCCGGGTACGAGTGCATGACCGTCCAGGTGCGTGCGGGTCTGGGTGAACGACGGCTGGTCGCCGCCGTGCGGTCCCTGTTCGTGCGGCACGAGGTGTTGCGGGCCGACGGTGTCACGGCCGAGTCGTGCGTCCACCGGGTGGTGCTGCCGCCGGGTCTGGTGCCGTTCGCCGCCGTGCAGGACGTGCCGGGTCAGGCGCCCCTGCGGGTCGTGTGGTTCGACGGTGGCGCGGTGGGTCGGATCGTGCTGGCCGTGCGGCGTGACGTGCTGGTCGCTCTCCCGTGGCACGTGCTGCTGCCGGGTCTGGTGTCGGCGTGGAGCGCGAGCACCCACTTGCGGGTGCGTCGGCCGGTGCCGGTGGCGGTACCGGTGTCCGAGCCGCTGGTGACCAAGCTGGTGACCGAGCCGCCGGTGACCAAGCTGTCGGTGTCGACGCCCTGAATCGTTGACACGTGGTGTCCCGGGGTGCTGTGATCCACGCAACAGATAGGAAACTTTCCTAACTGTGCCGCCGCCAGCGTGTTCCACCTCATCCCCGTGACCCGTGGGAGGCACCCTGTGGCACCCCGATGGCCCGTACCCACCCTGCTCGCGCCGCTCGTCGCGGCCCTCCTCGCCGTGCCGACGGCCTCGGCGGACGTCGGCGCGGCGGCCGTCACCGAGCACCAGGCGGAGAGCGCGACGATCTCCAACGGCCTGGTCGAGTCCAACCACGCGGGCTACACCGGCAGCGGCTTCGTCAACTACGACAACGAGTCCGGCTCGTACGTCGAGTTCACCGTGACCGCCGCGGCGGCCGGCCCCGCGACCCTGACCTTCCGGTACGCCAACGGCACCACCGCCAACCGGCCGGTGAGCGTCACGGTCAACGGCGGCGGCACGGCCGGCATCGCGTTCCCCGGCACCGGCGCGTGGTCCACCTGGGGCACCGGCTCCGCGACCGCGTCGTTGACCGCCGGCGCGAACCGCGTGCGCGTCACCGCGACCACGGCCAACGGCGGCCCGAACCTCGACCGGCTCACCGTCGACACCGGCACGGTCGGCGCGGGTCGGCCCGCCGACGTCAACGGGCAGCTGCGGGTGTGCGGCGTGAAGCTGTGCAACCAGTACGGGAAGCCGATCCAGCTGCGCGGCATGAGCACGCACGGCATCCAGTGGTACGCCCAGTGCGTGAAGCCCGCGTCGTTGGACGCGTTGGCGGGCGACTGGGGCGCCGACGTCCTGCGGATCTCGATGTACGTGCAGGAGGGCGGGTACGAGACCGACCCCCGCCGGTTCACCGACATGGTGCACGGCTACATCGAGGAGGCGACCCGGCGCGGCATGTACGCGCTGGTCGACTGGCACCAGCTCGACCCGGGCGACCCGAACGCGAACATCTCGTCGGCCCGCACGTTCTTCACCGAGGTCGCGCAACGCCACCGGGACAAGACCAACATCATCTACGACATCGCGAACGAGCCGAACGGCGTGTCGTGGGCGGGGATCAAGTCCTACGCCGAGCAGATGATCCCGGTGATCCGGGCGCAGGACCCCGACGGCGTGGTGTTCGTCGGCACGCACGGCTGGGGATCGCTGGGCATCTCCGACGGGCGCAGCGAGCAGGACATCATCGCCAACCCGATCAACGCCACGAACTTCATGTACACCTTCCACTTCTACGCGGCGTCGCACCAGGACGAGTACTTCGCCGCGTTGCAGCGGGCGGCGGCGCGGCTGCCGATCTTCGTGACCGAGTTCGGCACGCAGACCTACACCGGTGACGGCGGCAACGACTTCGCCTACAGCCAGAAGTACCTGGACTTCCTGGCCGCGAACAAGATCGGCTGGACGAACTGGAACTTCTCCGACGACTTCCGCTCGGGCGCGGTGTTCAAGGAGGGCACGTGCGCCGGTTCCACGTTCACCGGCACTGGTGTCCTCAAGCCGGCGGGCGCCTGGATCCGTGACCGGATGCGGACACCCGACAACTTCCCGACCAGCTGAGGGTTGCCACCCGTCGGCGGCACGCCACGATGCGGTGCCGCCGACGGGGGTGCGGCGGACACCGGTGGTGCGGGAGCATCGGTGGGGAGGCGACATCCGGGGGGCGCACGTGGGAGACAAGTCGGGCAGCGGTGACACGGCTGCGGTGGTCGGTTTCGGGGTGGCCGCGGCGCGCGGCGGCAACACCGCGGAGGCGGAGGTCTGGTACCGCGCCGCGGCCGACCGCGGTGACGTCGACGGCATGAACCTGCTGGCGCTGGCCTGCGAGGGGCGCGGCGCGTTCGCCGAGGCCTCGCGCTGGTACGCCCGCGCGGCGGGTGAGGGCGACACGGTCGCGATGCACGGCCTGGCCCGTCTCGCCCGGCAGGACGGACGCCCGGACGACGCCGAGCGCTGGTACCGGGAAGCCGCCGAACGCGGTGACCAGGAGGCCATGATGGCGTTGGCCGACCTGATCTCGGCGGTGGACCGGTCGGGTGACGACGAGTGGTACCGCCGTGCCGCCGAGTCGGGCAACCCGCGGGCCCTCGCGGTGATCAGCACCCGGCTGCGGGCCAGGGGAGAGACCGACGAGGCGGAGCGGTGGTTGCGCCGGGCGGTGGAGACGACCGGTGAGCCGTTCTTCATGGCCGAGCTCGGCTCGGTGCTCGCGGGACGTGGTGCGGTGGACGAGGCGGAGACGTGGCACCGGCGTGCCGCCGAGGCCGGTGACGTCGACGCGATGGGACAGCTGGGCGCGGTGCTGGTGGCCGCGGGTCGGGCGGACGAGGCCGAACAGTGGTACCGGAGGGCGGCCGGCGCCGGTCGGACGTCCGCCATGGCCGACCTCGCGCTGCTGCTGGTGCACCGGGGCGAGACCGCCGCGGCCGAGACCTGGCTGGAGCGGGCGTCGAACGCGGCCGGGGTGGAGGTGGACCACGACCTGTGGGCCTCGCTGCCGCCCCTGGACCCCGCCGCCCTCGCCCGCCGACGACGCGACGCCGCCACCCGTCACCGGGTGCTCGTCGTGCTCGGCGCCCTGGCCCGGCGGCGCGGCGACCTCGACGAGGCCGAGGACTGCTTCCGGCGCGCCGCGGAGGCGGGTGACACGCAGGCGATGTACGAGCTGGGGATGCTGCTGACGCGGTGGGGAAGTGCGAGCACCCGCGCCGCGGCCCACCGTCCGGGCCGGCGGGTCGAGCCGCCGTCGGAGCGGGCGGAGACCTGGTTCCGCCGGGCCGCCGAGGCGGGCCACCCGGACGCGATGTTCAGCCTGTCCGCGCTGCACAAGGGCCTTGAGGAGGGCGACCGGTGGTGGAACCGCGCCGTCGAAGCCCGACAGGCCGACGCCATGAAGGCACTGACCGCCCCGCAACCCCCACCTGACCACCCCTGACCCGGCCGCCCGATGTCCGTGGTTGTGGATCGGCCGGCCGGCCCTGGTCGCTGTCGAGCAGGTCTGTGACCTGCGGGTGTCGCGGCGCCGGGGAGTCCACGGCAACGCGCCCCGGACCATGGCATACCTGCGCAACCTCGCCACCAACGCCCTGCGCCTGACCGGCCACACCACCATCGCCGCCGGGTTGCGAACCTCGGCCCGCAACCCCGCCCGGCCGCTCGCGCACCACCCGACCCGAATGCTTCGCAGGGGTCCTCGCCCAGGGGACCCCTGTTCTTCATTCTGCCGGCGGGGTCTGACAATTTGGTGTCAGGAGACCGGCCAGGTGTGCACGGGTTCGTTGCTGTGCATCAGGTCCCGGTACGTGCGCAGCATCCGGCGCAACGCCTCGGGCCGGTCCAGGGCGGTGTGGTCGTAGTGGCGGTGGAACGAACGCGCCTGCCACGTCGCCCCGTTCACGCCGGTCAGGCAGCGCTGCTCGATCACGCCCAGCAGGCGGTCGCGTTCGGCCGCCTCGACCTTCATCCGCACCAAGCCCTCGTGCGCCATCGGCAGCAGGCGGCGCAGCACCAGTTCGGCCACCGGCACCGTGCCGAGACCCGGCCAGTACACCTGCGCGTCGATCCCCGCCCGCGCGCCCGAGGTGAAGTTCTCCTCCGCCGCGCTGAACGACATCTGCGACCACAGCGGCCGCTCCTCCTCGGCCAGCACGCGCACCAGGCCGTAGTAGAACGCGCCGTTGGCCAGCATGTCGACCACCGTCGGCCCGGCCGGCAGGGTCCGGTTCTCCACCCGCAGGTGCGGCTGGTCGCGCACCACGTCGTACACCGGCCGGTTCCAGCGGTAGACGGTGCCGTTGTGCAGCCGCAGCTCCGCCAACGACGGCGTGTCCCCGCGCTCCAGCACCTGCAACGGGTCCTCCTCGTCGCAGATCGGCAGCAACGCCGGGAAGTACCGCACGTTCTCCTCGAACAGGTCGAAGATCGACGTGATCCACCGCTCCCCGAACCACACCCGCGGCCGGACGCCCTGCTCCTTCAGCTCGTCGCTGCGCGTGTCCGTGGCCTGCTGGAACAACGCGATCCGGGTCTCCCGCCACAGCTCCTTGCCCATCAGGAACGGCGAGTTGGCGCCGATCGCGACCTGGACCCCGGCGATGGCCTGCGCCGCGTTCCAGTACGCCGCGAAGTCCTCGGGCGAGACCTGGAGGTGGAACTGCGTGCTCGTGCACGCGCCCTCCGGCACGATCGAGTCCGCCGTCATCTGCAACCGCTCGACCCCGCTGATCGCGATCTGGAGGTCCTCGCCCCGCGCGGCCAGCACCTGCTCGTTCAGCAGCGCGTACCGGGGGTTGCCCGACAGCGCGCTCACCGCCAGGTGCTTGGGTTGCAGCGTCGGCAGGATCCCGATCATCACCATGTGCGCGTCCACGCTGCGGGCCTTGTGCTCGGCCTCGTTGAGCGATCGGCGCACCACGTCCTCGAACTCGGTGATCCCGCCGCCGGTCAGCAGCCGGGGTGCGACGTTGATCTCCAGGTTCCACTGGCCGAGCTCGGTCACGAAGTCCGGGTCGGCGATGGCCTCCAGCGCCTCGGCGTTGCGCATCGCCGGGTCGCCCGCGTCGTCGACCAGGTTGAGCTCGATCTCCAACCCGGTCGTCGGCCGGTCGAACTCGAACCGCGACTCCCGCAGCATCCGGGCGAACACGTCCAGGCAGCGGCGCACCTTGGTGCGGTACCGCGTCCGGTCATCGCGGGTGAACTCCTGTCGCCCGACCTCGTCGCCCATACCGCCGCCTCCCCAACCCCGATCAGCGCGCGGGTACCGCGATCGCGGTGACCACAAACCCCTCCCGGGCCAGCCAGCGACCGGTGAACCCGTCCAGCGGCGCGCCGTGCACCACCGGCGGCTCGATGAGGATCCGCGCGGTGAACGTGCCGTCGTCCGGGTTGATGGTCACCTCCGCATCCTCGAACCCCAGCCACGTCCGCGCCAGCGGGAACCACGCCTTGTAGACCGACTCCTTCGCGCTGAACAGCAGCCGGTCCCACGCCACCTTGTCGCCGCCCGCGGCCAGCTCGCCCATCCTGGCCAGCTCGCCGGGCACCGCGATGGCGTCGAGCACCCCGCTGGGGGTCGGCTCGTTCGGTTCGGCGTCGATCCCGATGGTCCACACCTCGGACGTGCGGGCGACGGCCGCGGCCCGGTAGCCCTTGCAGTGCGTGATGCTGCCCACGACCCCGTCGGGCCACGCCGGCTCGCGCTTCGGACCGGGCAGCAGCGGCGCGGGCGGGAACCCGAGCTCGGCCAACGCGGTGCGCGCGCAGTGCCGCCCGGTGGTGAACTCCCGGCGCCTCTTGTCCACCGCTCGGGCGATGTGTTCCTCCTCTTCGGGGAACAACACCACCCCGTCGGGGTCGCCGAACGACTCGAACGCCGACACCGGCGGCCTGAGCAGGTCGGTGATCATCGCGCGTCCCCCTCACGCAGCACGTCCAGCAGCGGCGCGGCGGTCCAGCCACGAGGCTGCCACTCGCGCGGGTAGCCCAGCGACACCTCGTCGAAGCGGACGCCGTCCTTGCGGATCGTGCGCGGGATGTGCAGGTGGCCGTAGACCATCACCGCGGCGCGGAACCGCAGGTGCCAGTCCGCGGTCCGCTCCGTGCCGCACCACAGGGCGAATTCGGGGTACCGCAGCACGAACGTGGGATCACGGACGAGTGGCCAGTGGTTGATCAGCACGGTGCGCAACGAAGGGTCCACGGCGCGCAACCGGCGTTCGGTCTCCTCGACCCGAGCCGCGCACCAGGCCTCACGGCTCGGGTACGGGTCGGGGTGCAGGAAGTACTCGTCGGTGCAGATGACACCGGCCCCCTGGGCGGCGGCGAGCGCGGACTCCTTGTCCGTGGTGCCCGCCGGGCGGAACGTGTAGTCGTAGAGCGTGAACAGCGGCGCCACCGCCACCGGCCCGCCCTGGCCCTCGAACACCGCGAACTCGTCCTCGGGCGTGAGCACGTCGATGCTCCGGCACAGCTCCACCAGCTGCTTGTAGCGCACCTCGCCGCGCGCCTGCGCCGGGTCGTCCCTGGTGGTCCACAGCTCGTGGTTGCCCGGCGACCACACGACCCGGGCGAACCGGCCGCGCAGCACGCCCAGCGCCCACTCCACGTCGTCGAACTTCTCCGCCACGTCACCCGCCACGATCAGCCAGTCGTCGGGCGAGCGCGGCCGGATCGCCTCGACGAAGTCGCGGTTCTGCTGATAGGTCACGTGCAGGTCACTGGTGGCGAGGAGACGCGGCGGCGTGGTCACGCTTTCGAGCGTATCCGTGGTCGGCAGCCTCCGGGGAGTGACGACCGCTCATCCGCTCGTCGCTCCTGCGTTGCCGTTCGGCGGAGTTCGGGTGGCCGCGTGACGCTGGACCACTCCCGTTCGTCGCGCGTTCCCTTACCAGGGAGCTTCGGTGTTCCTAGCGTGATGGCCATCACGACAGTCCTGGGCGGAGGACCTGATGACCAACTACGTACGACCAGCGCAGCCGTTCGGTCGAACGGTGGGCGCGGAGATCGCCCGCCAGGTGCAACAGCACTCGCACCCCGCGGTCGCTCCCCGGCGCACGGACGACGCCGCCCTGGCCATGTTGCTGCGCGCCCGCCAGCGCGGCGACGCCCAGCGGCAGGAGCCGTGGGTGCGCCGGGCGCCGGAAGCGCCTCCCCGTCCGCCGCACGCCGACGTGATCGAGCAGCTGGCCGTGCGCCTGGTGCCGCCGTCGTTGTGGGCGGTGGTGGAGCCGCTGCTGCCACCCGCGAAGGTGCGTCGCCAGGGCGGCGGCCGGGGCCGGGTGTCGGACCGGGCCATCTTCACCGCGATCGTGTTCGTCCTGACCAGCGGTTGCGCGTGGCGGCACCTGCCGCCGACGTTCGGCGTGACCGTGCCGACCGTGCACCGCCGGTTCCAGGAGTGGAGCGAGGCGGGGCTGTGGCTGCGGCTGCGGCGGGTGGCGATGGAAGGCGCGGCGGCCGACGCCGAGTGGTTGCGGCTGGTGCTGGAAGCGGCAGAACGACGCGGCGCGCGCGCCGCGGGTTGAGCTCAACGGGAACGACGGTGGCAACGCGGACGTCCCACGAAGTGAACCGGGACGTCCGCTGCGCCGTTCGTCCCCATGGAGGTGTTTGGTCATGAAGGAGCTGTCCAGACGTGAGATCGCCCTGCTGAGGGCGACCGTCGCGAACCGGGTCGACCTGACCCGCAGCGCCGAGCCGGACGTGCGGGTGGACGGCTTGCCGTTCTGCGACCCGACCGCGGCGCGTGCGCTCGTGCACGCCGGGTTGATCGAGGCGTCGAGCCCGGTCGCGCCGGGTGACCGCGCACCCGCCCGGCTCACGGCCGCGGGCGCCGCGGCCCTGGGCCTGGCGGTCCTCGCGGCCTGACCGGACGGGCTCAGCCGAGCAGTGTCGCCAGCTTGGCCGCCAGGTCGGCCAACACCCGCTCGCCGTCGTGCGGCGGTAACTCGCTCAGCGTGGTCTTCGCGGGCACGCCCTGGAACCGGTTGAGCGCGGGCGTCTCGTCGAACAGGCTCGGGCCGACCAGCACCGGGATGATCCGGCAGCCGCCCTCCTCGGCGGCGGCCAGCAGTCGCGGCAACTCCTCGGAGTTGATGTAGTCCGACGCCAGCGAGTCGGCGCTGACCAGCACCAACGCGACCCTGGCGCGGGCCAGGGCCCGGGTGATCTCCTGCTGCCACTTCTCGCCCAGCTCGATCCGGTGGTCCGACCAGACGTCCAGCCGCAACGGCTTGAGGTGCACCTGGAGCCGGCTCAGCCAGTGGGCGTCCTGGTGGCTGTAGCAGACGAACACCTGGTCACGCGGCACCGGCAGGCGTTTGCCCGCCAGGTCGAGCAGGTCGTCGCGGTGCAGCTGGCCGAGGTAGAACCGGAACTGCGGGTCGTCCGCGACCAGCCGGTGCCCGCGCGGGTCGTGGAAGAGGTGGTCGGCGCGCAGGCCCTCGAACAGGTCCGTGCGCTGCCCGTCCAGCTTGAGGATCCCGTCCGGGGTCCGGGCCAGCTCCAGCAGCAGGTCCACGCACACCGCCTCGTCCGGCCGGTCGCGCGTGATGAAGTCGACCACCACGTCGTGGTACTTGAGCTTCAGCCGTTCGGTGACCTTGGCGCGGGCGTGGGCGAGGTCGGTGCGCACCGACCTGCGGCTCGGCTCGGTCTGCTCGACCCCCGCCGTGACCGCGACCTGCCAGCACAGCATCTGCGCGGTGAGCAGGCTGCCCGCCGAGGCGCGGGAGATCTCGGCCTTGCGGTCGAACACGATGTTCAGCGCGTTCTCGCCCTGCTCGATCATCTTGACGACGAGCCCTTCGACGGCCGCCCCGAGCCGGAACACCCTGATCCGCGTGGCGACGTCCGTGCCGACGGAGACCAGGTTGCGCGCCGTGCCGGGGATGCCGAGGAGCACCAGCCGACGGTCGGAGGAACCGTTGTCCGCCAACAACTTCAGGTAGTCGGCCAGCTCGTTCTGGAGGTTCTCGGGTAATCGCTGGAAGTCGTCCACCGCGACCAGACCGGTGTGCTTCGCGGGTAACGCGGCGATGGTCGACAGGTCGGCCGGGTTGCGCGCGCTCAACACCGTGACCTCGCCGAGCCGGTCACCGTCCAGCGCGACGGCCTTGCGCAGCAGCGTCGTCTTCCCGATGCCGGACGGCCCTTCGAGCACGATGCCCAACCCCGGTTGGCGCAGGGACATCCGGAACTCGGCGAAGTCGTCCGGCTCCACGAACGTCACCGTCGGCACCCCGGCCACGGTGAACACCTCGCCCAGGCTCCGGGGCTCCGCGATGGTCCTCGCGTCCACGGGCACGGGCGGCTCACCGCGCAACTGCTGAACCGCGAACCGCACCCCTTCCACCACGCTGAGCAGCGCCTCGTCCTGGCTGTCCCAGTCGACCACCGGCCGACCACCCGTGGGCAGCGGCGCCAAGGAGCCGAACGGTTGTCCCTCCCACGACGTCGGTCGGAGCACCACCGGCAGCACCACGGCGGCCTCGCGCCGGTGCCGCTGCATGGCCACGCCGAGTTCCCGGCTGGCCCCGTACCCGGTGGCCAGCAGGTGGCGGCTCACCATCAGCAGCACCAGGCCCGCGTCCCGGACCCCCGGCACGACCACGGTGTCGAAGTCGAAGCTCTCGTCCACGAACCGCAGGGCCACGTCCGACAGGGCGCCCTCCGACAGCAGCCCCGCCAGCGACTCCGCCAACGCCTTGGCGAACACGCGGTCCGGCTTGGAGACCACCACGACCAGCCTCGGCGCGCGAGGCCCGTCGCGGACCACGGGCAGGGCCGTCGGACCCGGCTTTCCCGGGTATCCCGGCGCTTCCCCGGCTCTGACCGCGATGCCGAGCGCGTCGAACAACGAGTCGCGGGCCGCCCGCGAGCTCAGCCCCACCAGGTCGCAGGTGTGCCCGAACAGCTTCGTCGTGGTCCGCACCGCCACTTGGACCGCGACGACCTCACCCGGCAGCTCCCGCGCGACGAAGATCTCCGCGATGGACAGGTTGTTCGACACGACGACCAACACCTGGTGGACGCGGTGGTCCACGGGCGCCAGGTGGATCTCCGGCGACCGCAGGGCGCGTGCGTCCAGCACGGCGGAGTACCCGGCCTGCCGCAGCTGGAAGGCGATCCACTCGGCCCACTCGGCGTCCGCGGGGTTGTACAGGACCCCGAAGTCCGCGCGATCGCGCCCCGCCGCGCGGACCTCACCCGTCCGGATCCAGGCGACGGCGCCGGGCCCTTCGGTCCCGATCCAGGTCCGCCGGTACGCCCCGGCGTCCTCGGTGCCCTTGATGACCTCCTCGAAGAAGGGGTTCGAGGCGATGACGCTCAACGCGTTCGGGCTCGCCTTGGCGGCCGCCTTCATGGTGGCCGAGTCGAGCAGCCCGAGGGCCGTGGCCAGCGCCGAGCCGTCCACGCCGTTCACGTCGTACACCAACTTGCCCGCGTGCAGCGACACCAGCAATCGGACCCGGCCGGACTCCGGGAGGCCGTCGTTGTACCTGTCGAGCAACCGCTCCAGCGCGGCCGGCCACTCCCGAGCCACCAGGGTCTTCGACACACCGGGCCCCAGCAGCACGCGCAACAGTCCGTCGTCATCCTCGTCCGGCTCGACGGCATGCGCGATGCCCACGTCGCGGAACGACTGCCGCACCACCGCGGACAGGTCGCCTGCCGGGACGACGCCAGGTGGCAGCGGGGAGGAGTCGCTGTCGATGAAGATGATGGTGCGGTGCACCACGCGGCCCCGTCGCGCCATCCGCTCACCCCCGGTCCTCGCGGCTAGGCGTGCACGCCCGCCTGGTACTTCGGCACCCTCACACTGATCTTCGTGCCGAGCCCCTGCGCCGTTTCCACGACCAGACCGTAGTCGTCGCCGTAACAGCGCCGGAGCCGCTCGTCGATGTTCCCCAACCCGATCCCGGCCGTCTCGCCCACCTGACCGGCCAGCGTGCGGCGCAACGCTTCCGGGTCCATGCCGATGCCGTCGTCCTCGATGGTGATGTGGGCCTCCGCGCCCGCGTCCGCCGCGAGGATCGAGATGTGCCCCGGCCCGACCTTGCCCTCCATCCCGTGCCGCACCGCGTTCTCCACCAGCGGTTGCAGGCACAAGAACGGCACGGTCACCGGCAGCACCTCGGGCGCGATCTGCAACGTCACCTTGAGCCGTTCGCCGAACCGGGCCCGTTCCAGCGCCAGGTACTGGTCGATCGACTTCAGCTCCTCCGACAACGTGGTGAAGTCACCCGCCCGGCGGAACGAGTAGCGGGTGAAGTCGGCGAAGTCCAGCAACAGCGTGCGAGCGCGCTCCGGGTCCGTGCGCACGTAGGACGCGATGGCGGACAACGAGTTGTAGATGAAGTGCGGCGAGATCTGCGCCCGCAGCGCCCGCACCTCCGCCTCGACCAACCGGGTCCGCGACCGGTCCAGCTCGGCCAGCTCCAGCTGGCCCGACGCCCACCTCGCCACCTCGTTGGTCGCCCGCACGAGCCCCGCCGACGCCTCACGGCTGTACGCCGCCAGCACGCCGACCACCCGCCCCTCCACGGTCAGCGGCGCGAGGACGGCCGTGTGCACGGGGCAGTCGGGCGCGTCGCACGTGATGTCGAACGCGCGGGTGCGGCCGGTGTCGAACACGTCGGCGGCCAGGGTCATCGCCTCGGCCGCGTGGTGCTCGCCCTCGCCCTCCCACGCCACGACCTCGGTCTCGTCGGTCAACGCCAGCGCGGGCGTGCCCAGCAGCGTGCGCAGGTGCTTGGCCGACTTCTTCGCCGCCTCCGGCACCAGCCCGGCGCGCAGCGGGGGAGCGGCGGACCACGCGGTGTGCAGGGTCTCGAACGTGATGCGCTGCTCGTGGGTGAGGAAGTCGTTGCGGGTGCGGGAGGTCCACCACAGCGTGATCACCACGGCCAGGCCGACGAGCAGGATCGCGCCCGCCGTCCACAGCGCGGTCACAACCGGTCCTGACTGCGCAGACCCAGGTTCTCCGGCGCGTGCAAGCGCACCATGACGTGGTTCACCCCCGGTGGCACCTTGCGCGGCGTCAGCAGCGACACCACGTACATCACGATGAAGCCCAACGGCACGGTCCACGCGGCGGGCCGGGCCAGGAACACGTGGTACCACTCGCCGCGGCCACCGGTGCTGATCGTCACCAACCCGGCCACCAGCGCGGGCATCCCGCCCGCGACCATCCCGGCGACCGCTCCCACCGTGGTGATGCGCGTGCTCCAGATGCCCAGCACCAGCAGCGGGCACAGCGAGGACGCGGCCACCGCGAACGCCAGGCCCACCATGTCCGCCACCGGCACCTTGCCGACCAGCCACGTCATGCCCAACGGCACCAGCACCGCCAGCACCGTCGACACCCGGAACCCGCGCACACCGCGCAACCGCAGCACGTCCCGGCTCAGCACGCCCGCCAGCGACACCATCAGCCCGGACGACGTGGACAGGAACGCGGCGAACGCGCCACCGGCCACCAGCGCGCCCAGCAGCTGCCCGCCCAGCCCGTCGATCATCCGGCTCGGCAGCACCAGCACCACCGCGTCCGTGGCGCCGGTCATCAGCAGTTCCGGTGTGTACAGCCGACCGAGCGCGCCGTAGATCGGCGGCATCAGGTAGAACACGCCCAGCAGCCCCAGCACGATCAGCGTGGTCCGCCGCGCCGCGCGGCCGTTCGGGTTGGTGTAGAAGCGCACGATCACGTGGGGCAGGCCCATGGTGCCCAGGAACGTGGCGATGATCAGCGAGTACACCGCGTACAGGGGGAACCGTTCGCCCCCGCGCATCGGCAGCGCCCACACGTCGTTGGTGTTCGCGGGGATCGACCGCACGTGCGGCACGGCCGCGCCCTCGGGGAACGTGAGCCGCGTGCCGGCGGCCACCTCGTGCCGACCCGCGGTCAGCTCGCCGCCGCCCTCGACCGGCTGCCCGTCGACCCGGCCGGCGCCGGTGTAGGGCGTGGCGCGGGTGGCGTCGAACGCCGTGTCGGTGTCGAACGTGACCGTGGTCTGCTCCGGGAATTCCGGGAACTGCGGCCCGGTCAGGTCACGCGCGCCGTGCGCGTGCCAGGCCATCACCAGGAACACCACCGGCACCGCGATCGCGGTCAGCTTGAGCCAGTACTGGAACGCCTGCACGAACGTGATGCTGCGCATCCCGCCGGAGATCACGTTCGTGGTGACCACCACCGCGACCACCAGCGCGCCCACCCAGTCCGGCGCGCCCGTGACCGTGTGCAGCGTCAGCCCCGCGCCCTGGAGCTGCGGCAGCAGGTACAGCCACCCGATGCCCAGCGCGAACACGCTGGCCACCGCGCGCACCGCGGGCGAGGCGAACCGCGCCTCGGCGAAGTCCGGCAACGTGTACGCGCCGCTGCGGCGCAGGGGCGCGGCGACCAGCGCGAGCAGCACCAGGTAGCCCGCCGTGTAGCCGACCGGGAACCACAGCATGTCCGGGCCGTGCGCGAAGATCAGCCCGGCGATGCCGACGAACGACGCCGCCGACAGGTACTCGCCGCCGATGGCGGAGGCGTTCCACCACGGCGAGACGGTGCGCGAGGCGACGAAGAAGTCCGACGTCGTGCGCGAGATCCGCAACCCGTACGTGCCCACCAGCATGGTGCCGACCGCGACGACCAGCACCGCGACGATGCCGTACCCACTGCTCACCGCAGCCTCCGGAGCGTGACGGCAAGCTGTGGCCGGCCAAGACCGCTGCCCCACTGGAGTTCGTGTGGTCCTTCGCCGAAGTCGACGTGGCCGCGCTGAGCCCCACGGTGGTCGTGGTGTCCCGTGAGCCGGATGGCCGCTGGTACGCGACCTCCGCCATCGAGACCGAGGAACCCGAACCGAGGGCTGCCACCGGGTACGAGGTCGGTGTGGACCTCGGGCTGAAGGTTTTTCTCGTGACCAGTGACGGCGACCGGGTCGCCAACCCCCGTCGCCTGGTGCGCAAGACCCGGAACCCGGCCCGCCACCAACGCCGACTCGCCCGCTGCCAACGCGGCTCGAACAACCGGCGCAAGGTCAAAGCCAAGGTCGCTCGTGCCCGTCGGAAGGTCCGCGACACCAGGCACGACTTCCTGCACCGCACCAGCACGAAGCTGGTGCGCTCGGCGGTTCTCATCGCGATCGAGGACCGACAGCTCGAGTACAAGGCGGCCCGCGCCGGACGCGCCGTCGTGGTGATCGACCGTTGGTACCCGTCGAGCAAGACATGCTCGGCGTGCGGACACCTGCTCGCCGAGCTGAAGCTCTCGGTCCGGCACTGGACGTGCCCGGACTGCCGCACCCGGCACGATCGGGACCTCAACGCGGCCAGGAACATCCTCGCGGCTGGTCGAGCCGTAGCCCGAGGCGACTCGGGCGATGCCTGCGGAGCTGATGTCAGACGGCAAGGTCCTCCCTTCCGCGATCGGCTGTGAACCAGGAAGCGGGCACCGCGAGGTGCAGCGCATGAGCGCTACGCGCCGCGAAGCGCGTCGGGCTCCCACCTTCCGGGGCTGGGAGGAAGTCAAGAACGTTCCACCAGTTCGGCGAACTCGCGCTCGCTGCGCTCGGCCTGGCGCACGTAGAACCAGCCCGCGAGCACGAACACGGGGAACACCAGGAAGCCGAGCAGCAGCCACGGCAGCGGCAGGCCGAGCAGCCGCTGCGCGCCGACCTGCGGCGCGAACGTGAACACCAGCGGCAGCGCGGCCACGCTCCCGCACACCACCGCGCACAGCAGCAGCCCGAGCCGCCGCTGGGTCCTGATCAGCGACCGCATGTAGACCGCGCCGAGCTCGCTCTGCTCGTCGATCTCACGTGACGCGGGGTACGGCCGGGGAGCGCGCGGCGCGCGGGTGCGCGGGCTCGTCACCACGACGCGCTGGGTTGGCGGTCGCTGCGGCGAGGTCACGACGGCTGCCGGTTGCGGCGCACCAGCAGCTGCCGGAGGTGCCGGGCGTGCCGCCGGCTGACCGGCAGCACCGCGCCGCCGATGTTGACGCTCAGGTGACCGTCCTCCAGCCGCAGCTCGTCGATGTGCCCGAGTGACACGAGGTGACTGCGGTGGATGCGGACGAACCCGGCGGAGCGCCACCGCTCCTCCAGCCCGTTGAGCGCGGCGCGGACCAATCCGCTTCCGGTGGCGGTGTGCAGCCGGGCGTAATCGCCGTGCGCCTCGACGTACCGGATGTCGGCCAACCGGATGAACCGGGTGATACCGCCCAATTCGACCGGAATGACCTCGTCGCCCACATCGGGTGTTTTCTCGACGGGCGCGGCGACGGCCGGTTCCGCCGTCTTCGAATGGAGCACTTCGTGCACGATCCGGTGCACCGACTCGGCCAACCGCTCCGCCCGGACCGGCTTGAGCAGGTAATCGAGCGCTTTCAGCTCGAATGCCTCGACCGCGGGTTCCTGGTGCGCGGTGACGAAGACGATCCGCGGCGGCTGGGCGAACCGGGACAGCACCCGGGCCAGGTCCAGGCCGTCCAGGCCGGGCATCCGGATGTCGAGGAACACCGCGTCGACCGGCTGGCCCGCGTCCATGGCGCGGTGCAGCGTGCGCAGCGCCTTGGTCGCGTCCGTGACGGCTTCGACGTGGGCGACGCGCGGGTCGGAGCGCAACAGGTAGACGAGGTCTTCGAGCGCGGGGGCCTCGTCGTCCACGGCGAGCACCCGCAGCGTGCGCTCAAGCGCCCCACGGCGCTCCGGGCCCTCGCAGAGAGGGCAGGGAAGTCCTGAGGTCATGGAGTTCCAATGCGGGTCGGCAGCGTCGGCGATTAGACCACCGGACGCCTATCCTCGCCCTTCGGGGTGGCCAAGGGCAATGACCGCCGCGCGGCCTGCGCGTCACCGAGCGTCATCTCCAGTTCGAGGAACGCCTCCTCGGCCCGCCGCGCGGCCAGCGACACCGACGCCGCCGCCGCGCTGCCCACCAGTCGGCGGGTCGGTTCGTACAGGCCGCGCACCACGTCGGACCACTCGTCGGCCAGCCGCGCCAACTCGGTGAGCGCGCAGACCAATTCGGCGGAAGTGCGTGGCGTCGGGTCCGCGATCCGCGCCAGGTCGACGTGCGGATCGTATTCCATGACATCCCCCACGAGTGAGCCGCCGAAGTATCGAAACCCGATGCTCCCGTTGATCGACACACCGGTCAACGACCCGGGGGAGTGGTCTCGATTGGTGTGCGCCGGCAAAATGTACTGCCCGGCTGCAGGGCCCATCCGATGCGCTCGAGTTCCAGCATCCCAGCCAGGCTGGACGTGAGCAGCCGATCGGTCGCGGTGTCTGGCGAGGCATGGCCCGTCACGCTCCGTGCAGCCTCGAATCGGCTCGGTCGTGTTGGGAAGTCAGGGATTTGTAGCCCATTCGGGTGGAACCCAACTCATCGACTGGGTAACAGTCCTGGTCGTCGAGTTGGCTGGTCACGTGTCGTTGGCGTGCTGGTAACACCCCAATGGGGCGCGACTATATGCATCGACAGGGTGGTGCGTGTACCGGGTCGAAGTCGGAGTTCCGCGTCGTGAACGCGGCTCCGCGCAGGCCGCTCGCGCCGTGAGCGGCGAGAACATGAGGTCAGTGTCATGAGTGGGTGGACTGAGGGCGTTCCGACGGACGGCACTGTGGAACTGCCGCCCGATCCCCGCGCCTTGGAGGCCATCGGGAGGAACCACAGGCTCGAAACCGCTCTCGCGGACCTCGTGGACAACTCCATCGACGCCGGTGCCTCGCACGTCTTGATCAGGATCGTGCGGGCTGCCGGCAGGCTCCGGTCCCTCTACGTAGTCGACAACGGACGCGGCATCACTCCGGACGCGATCAACTCGGCGATGACCGTAGGCGGCCGCCGGTCGTACGGCGCGGATGACCTCGGTCACTTCGGCCTGGGACTCAAGGCGGCCTCGTTCAGCCAGTCAAGGGCGTTCTCGGTCATGTCGCGGGCCGTCGGGTGCGCCGCCGTGGGGCGTCGGTGGCGGCTGGACGGGACGGCGACCGGCTTCTACTGCGACATCGTGTCCGAGCGGTTCGCGGCCGACGAAGTCGACGGTGACTGGGGCATCCCCATGTCCGGCAGCGGCACCGTCATCCGCTGGGACGATGTCAGCGCCTTCCCAGTCAGTGACGAACCGGCCCGCGTCGAGCGCTTCATCGAGCACACGATCACCGCGGTGGGCGAGCACCTCGGACTGATCTTCCACAGGTTCCTGGAGAAGGGGCGCGTCAACATCGAGTTCGAGGTCCGCGACGCCGAGACGGGGTACAGCGGCGTTCGGGTACCCGTCGCCCCGCTCGACCCGTTCGGCTACACCCGTCCCGGCCGGGTCGATTTCCCCAAGGTCGTCAGGGCGACGAGTGGCGGCGTCGAGGTGTCGTTGCGGTGCCATATCTGGCCAGGACGTTCCACGAGCCCGGCC
This sequence comes from Saccharothrix stipae, assembly GCF_054781895.1. Taxonomy (NCBI): domain Bacteria; kingdom Bacillati; phylum Actinomycetota; class Actinomycetes; order Pseudonocardiales; family Pseudonocardiaceae; genus Saccharothrix; species Saccharothrix stipae. The sequence goes on from NZ_BAAGTN010000031.1 coordinate 255,170, forward strand.
TTCAAGCTGCCAGGCGGCCACGTCGAGCGACAAGGTCTGTACTTCTACCGCCACGACCGACTGCTGCACGCCGGTGGCTGGGATGGCGTCCACGCGCCCCACCCCAGGCTGCAACTGGCCAGGGTCGAGGTCGACATCGACGACGACATTGTCGGCTTCTTCCGGATGAACCCCGAGAAGTCGCGAGTGCAGGTCGGGCCGGAGTTCGCGAGCCTCTGTGAGGCAGCCCGATCCGACGACGGCATGTCGTTCACCGGCTACCTCGACATCGCCGAGCAGGTGTACCGGAAGTCGCGCGAGCGGGACAAGAACCGCAAGGCGATGATCATGCCCGGTTCCGGGTTGCCCCCTCGGGTGCGTGCCACGATCGAACACGAGATCCCGGCGTTGGCCGGCGGGGAGCCGATCGACATCCGATGGCGCCAGTTCACCGACGAGTCGTTCTTCGAGATCGACCGCGCCGCGAACACCCTGTGGCTGAACAAGCGCTATCGCAAGGTGCTCCTGGGTGGCAAGCATGGCGGGCTCAACGACCTACCTCTGATCAAGACACTTCTCTACCTCGTGGTGGAGAACGTCTTCGAAGGTGACAGGCTCGGTGCGAGGGACAAGGACAACATCGACCTGTGGCAGGAACTCCTCACCACGGCGGTCAAAGCCGAGCGCCAGTGAGCCCTCCGAACGATGAACGCCACCTCTCACCGGCGGGACTGCGCAGGTACCTGGACGAAGGGATCCCCATCGTCCTGCGTGTCTCGGGCGATCCGCACGTGGTGCTGTTCATCACCCCGAGTGCCCGTGAACTGGGGCTGCGGGTGCGCACCACCTCGGAGGACCGACCGCCCGAGACGAACCTGAGGCACCTGGTGGCGCGACGCACCTGGAACGACGGCCACCAGTGCCTGGAGGTGGTCGTCACCGATCCGGCGCTGTACCGCGACGCTTATCCGTTGCTGTGCGCCATGTCCGACAGGATCCAACTCGACGGGATGCGTCCCGCTGACGCGCTGCGCCTCACGTTGCGACAGCTCTCGCTGCTGCTGCAACGGACCGAGCGCTTCTCGCCGGAGAAGGAGATCGGCCTTTTCGGCGAACTTCTGGTGCTCGGTGGGCTGATCGGTTCCTTGGGACCGGACGACGCCGTGCGCGCGTGGCGGGGCAGCGCTTTCGAGGAGCACGACTTCGGCTTGGCGGCTCTCGACGTCGAGGTGAAGACGACCAGTGGTGAGCGGAGGAGCCACTGGATCGAGTCGTGGACGCAGTTGCTGCCCACCGGTGACCGACCGCTGTGGCTGGTCTCCCACCAAGTCACCCAGGCGGGCCTCGGCTCCGGAACCAGTCTGCCCGAACTGATCGAGGCGCTTCGCCGGGCGGTCGGCGCGGGAGCGGCCAGTGACCGGTTCGAGGCCGGCCTCGACATGGTCGGGTGGACCGACCGCCTCGCACCGACTTGCGACACGAGGTGGACCAGGCGGTCGCCGTCGCTCGTCTATGCGGTGGATGGCGGATTCCCGCGGCTGACACGCGAAAGCTTCGCCGCGGGCGTGGCCGGTCTCGTCCACGTGCCGGAGATCAAGTACCGAGTCGACCTCACCGGGGTCGCCCACGACGAGCCGGTCGACGTATTGCGCTCGGCCCTGGCCTTCGAAGGACAGTGATGACGGAGCCACTCGCCGACGCCTACATCAGCGCGCTCGACGCCATGAGGCGACTCGGCCCCGGTAACCTGCACGACAAGGCCGGCAGCGCGGCCGAGGAGCTCGACGCCTTCGTCGACACGTCCGACGCGGCCCTGCGCGACTATCTCGCGGACGCAGGCCCGGATGACGAACTACGACTGGCTCTGCACCTCAGGATCGCCGCCTGGGACGGTGCTCGTGCCGAGGACGTGCGTTGGGCCGAGAACACCGGACCCCACACCCGCGCGCGTCGCGAGGTGATCACCCGCCGATTGAAGGTCGACGAGGCCACCGCGAACCTGTTCGACGAGCTGTTCCCGATCGCCGACCCGGATGGCACCGTGGTCATCGCGGACGACTGGGAGCCCTGGTATTCGACTCAGGTGCGGCAGAAGCGCGACTTCTACTGGACCCACTACGCCGACTACCTGACCGAGCGGCGGGGCTGGTCACCCGAGGCCGTGACCAAGCTCGACATCGCCACGACCCATGTCGTCGAACGCCTGAGCGACCCGACAAGGAAGGCGCCGTACCAAGCAAAGGGCCTGGTCGTCGGTTACGTGCAGAGCGGCAAGACGGCGAACTTCACGGGCGTCATCTCCAAGGCGGTCGACGCGGGGTACCGACTGGTGATCGTGCTCACCGGTACCACCAACCTCCTGCGGGAGCAGACTCAGCGCCGGATCGACATGGAACTCGTCGGTCGCGAGAACATCCTGCGCGGCATCGACCTCAACAACCCCGAAGCCCTCGTGGACGTCGACTACCAAGCCGATCAGGACTGGGCGGACGGCCGGTTCGTCAGCCACGGCGCGCAACCGGCCGACATCGGGCGGCCCGACATCCACCGCATGACGACGTACCGGTTCGACTACCGCAGCCTCAAGCAGGGGATCAAGGCGCTCGACTTCGAGCGGTTCGACCGCGCCAAGTCGCTGAACCACCCGGACAACCTGTTCCGCGCCGACGCACGCTTGGTGATCGTCAAGAAGAACAGCGGTGTTCTGGAGAAGCTCGCCAAGGACCTCGGCGCCATCACCGCGAAGTTGCAGGACATCCCCACCCTGATCATCGACGACGAGTCCGACCAGGCATCGATCAACACGACCAACCCGAAGCGCTGGGCCGACGGCAAGACCGAGCGCACCAGCATCAACCGGCTCATCTCCAAGTTGCTGGGGATGTTGCCGCGCGGCCAGTACGTCGGCTATACGGCCACGCCGTTCGCCAACGTCTTCGTGGATCCGGGCGACGCGCAGGACATCTTCCCGAAGGACTTCCTCATCTCCTTGGAACGTCCGCCCGCCTACATGGGCGCGGCGGAGTTCCACGACCTCGACCTCGCGGTCGCTCCGGAGGAACGGACCTACGCCAACTCGAAGGAGAAGGCCCACGTACGGCTGCTCGCCGCCAGTGACGAGCACGCGGACCTCCAGGAGGCCATGGACTTCTTCGTCCTGGCGGCTGCGGTCAAGCTGTTCCGGAAGGACCGGGGCACCGGTTCGTACAAGCACCACACGATGCTCGTCCACGAGGCCATGAGGACGGCCGTGCACCGGGACACCGCCGGGATCATCAAGCGGACCTGGGCGGAGGCCGCCTACTACAGCCCGAGCAGCCACCCGCGGTTGCGGGAGCTGTACGAGCGAGACCTGCTGCCCGTGTCGCGCGCGGTCGAGCCCGAGTTGCCCACGCCTGACTCGTTCGAGGAGTTGGCACGACGCCACCTCGGCGACGCGATCCGACGCATCAGCCCCAAGGGCAACCCTGTCCTCGTGGTCAACAGTGACAAGGACATCGAACAGGACGACCTCGACTTCGGACAGCATGACGTTTGGCGGATCCTCGTCGGAGGCAACAAGCTGGCGCGTGGCTTCACCGTCGAGGGCCTCACCGTGTCGTACTACCGACGTGACGTGAAGGACGCCGACGCGTTGATGCAGATGGGTCGCTGGTTCGGATTCCGAGCCGGGTACCGAGACCTTGTCCGCCTGTACGTCACGCGAGGGCTCAGGGACGCGTTCGAGTCGATCTGTCGCGATGAGGAGGAGTTCCGCGCCGAGTTGCGCCAGTACGCCAAGATCATCGACGGCCACCCGGCGGTAACGCCCGCGCAGGTGCCTCCTTTGGTGACGAGCAGGATTTTGCGTCCCACGGCGGCGGCGAAGATGTACAACGCGGTATTGGTGGAGCGTCGCACTCTCACCAAGGAGCCCAGCTCCGGTTACCCGGAACTCAGCAGGACGGACGTCCTCGAGAGCAACATCGATGCCTGTGTCCCACTGTTGGTGGCCGCTGTGGACGAAGGCAGGTTGGTCTCGCTGAGGGGCACGACCCAGGGTTTTGTGGGCACGGTTACACACCACGAGATGATCGGTGCTCTCAGCAAACTGCAATGGGCGCACGAGGACACCTTCAAGCCCGACCTGGCCTGGCTCATCGGCCTGGACCAGGATCAGATCCGCGACTGGAAGGTCGTCATGCCGCAGCAGAAGGGCGGCCGCCGGGGAATCCTCCGGGGTATCGGTCCGTTGAGCCTGCACGGTCGCGCACTGGACCCGACGGCGGGCACACGGCGTTTGCGCGGTAACTCCACGAGCGCCGACCGCGCTGGCGTCGAATCGCTCAAGGCCCAGAACCCTTCCAGCGGTGTGATGCTCCTGTACCCGGTTGTCAGCACGGAACCGGATTACGATCCCGGGTCGGTCGACCAGGATCCCCGGGAAGTCGTGATGGCGATTCGACTGGAACTTCCGGGGGACGCCGCGCCGTCGGACAGGAGGCCGCTCGCCTACAGGACGCAGGACTCCGGCCGGCCACCGTACTCCGTCCTGGACGAGGGCTAGAGCCGGTGTGACGGGGCCGCCGTCATTGACCCACAAGGAGAGGGACGGAGGTCCCGTGGCTTGGGGTACCACCCCCACTTCGCAGGTCGGCGGGATGGTCTGCGCTAGGCTGCCCGCCGTGCCGCGACGCCCGAGAAAGCCCGCGCAGGACCGGACATCGGTCGAGTTGTTCGCGGGGGGTGGCGGTCTCGCCATGGCCGTGCACAACGCTGGGTTTCGGCCCCTGCTGCTCAACGAGTTCGCCAAGCACGCCTGTGACACCCTGCTGGCCAACGACATGGATTTGCGGGGCGAGGAGGAACGGATCCCCGGCCCGAAGGATCCCTGGTTGGTCGTGCCCGGGGACGTGCAGGAGCTGAAAATGGGCTACCTGCACGGGAAGGTCGACATCATCGCCGGCGGACCACCGTGCCAGCCCTTCAGCCTGGGCGGCGTCGCCAAGGGTGACGAGGACCGGCGCAACATGTTCCCGCAGATGTTCCGCGCGGTGCGCGAGATCCAGCCCAAGGCCGTGATCTGTGAGAACGTTCGCGGTCTGCTCCGCCCCTCGTTCAGGCCGTACTTCGACTACATCCTCCGTGAGCTGTCTCTCCCCTTCAAAGAACGCGACCCGGCGTCGACGTGGCTGGAGCACGATGCCGTGCTGAAGGAGACCGACGAGGATTCCGTCGACCCCCAGATGCGCTACGAGGTCGTCATGACCCAGGTGAACGCGGCTGACTACGGCGTTCCTCAGATCAGGAACCGGGTCATCATCGTCGCGTTCCGCGCGGACCTCGGGGTCGATCTGGACGCCTTCAGGAATGCCGTGCGACCGACTCATTCGGAAGCCGCGCTGGTCCACTCCATGCACAGCGGTGAGTACTGGGCGAGGCACCCGGAGGTACCCGACCACGTGCGTGAGCGAGCCATGAAGCGGTATACCCAGGTTCCACTGGCGAACGACGGCCTCCTACCCTGGCGGACGCTCAGGGACGCCATCATGGGCGTGGACGGTGGTGAACCGCTTCAGTCGATCGCCTGGGACAGGCTGGATCGTCGCGAGTACTGCCCCGAAGGGCCGATCACCGATCACATCGGCTGGCCGGACGCGAGAATTTACCCTGGACACACCCCGAACGAGCTGGACCGGCCGGCCAAGACGGTGAAGGCCGGTGTCCACGGTGTACCCGGCGGCGAGTCCGTGATGCTTACCGACGACCTCCTCGACGAGGCCGCGCTGCCCGGGAATCGGGTCTACCGCCACCGCTACATGACCGTCCGGGAGACCGCGCGGGTCATGAGCTTCCCGGACAGCTGGAAGCTCAGCGGCCCGAGGGGTGAGAAGATGCGGCAACTTGGCAACGCCGTGCCGGTTCGGTTGGGCGAGGTGTTCGCAAAGGCGGTCGCCCAGAGCCTCGACGAGGTGGAGAACGGATCGTGACCAGTGGGGGACGGGCCGCGGCCGCCCGCGTCGATGACCGCCCCCTGCCCGAACGGGCGTGGAAGGCACCCAGGGGGCGGAGTCGCACCGCCGCGTCCGCAGAGCAGGACCGGGCCGCTGGAGGCCGTCACCGCAGGGTCGTCCCCGTCGAGGGAAGGGAGGCGCTGGGCACCGTCGAACTGAGGCGCCGTGTCTCCGGTTCCGTGCACGCCTACTTGCTTTGGACCGACGGCGGGCGGGTGCGCGCCAGATACCTCTGCGCCGTGGACCGGCCCTCGCGGATCAGGAACCTCGCCGCCGGATGGGAGCACGCCCGGATAGAAGGGCTCGTGCGAGACGAGACGCGAGCGGAGGGGTCGTGGGCTTCCTCGCCCAATGTGCGCGCCTCGATGCGCGGCAACAAGGGGCGGGACACGGCTCCAGAGATGCGGTTGCGCTCACTGCTCCACGCGCGTGGCCTGCGGTACAGGGTCTCAACCCGTCCCGTGGCAGAGGTCCGCCGGACCGCCGACGTGGTGTTCCCGCGCGCCAAGATCGCGGTGTTCGTCGATGGTTGTTACTGGCACGGTTGTCCGGAGCATCACCGACCGGCATCGACCAACGCGGAGTTCTGGCGGCGGAAGATCGAAGGCAACAAGCAGCGCGACGAGACGACCAACCGGTTGTTGGGGGATGCCGGCTGGACGGTGATTCGGGCGTGGGAGCACGAGGACCCGGAGACCGTCGCCGAGCAGGTGGCCCGAGCCGTCCGAACCGCTGGTGCGCGCTGACGTCATGCGCGTCGACGTGGAGGGGGAGTGTTGACCGCGGCTCTTGAGATACCGAAGACCATTCGCGAGGCGGTGGTCCGGGAGTTGTACCTGCAGGTGGAGTCGCTCGACTGGGAGGGGATGTCGGCGCGCGACAAGACCCGGCAATACGCCCGGTGGATCGAGGATCCGGCCATCGGCGGTGAACTCGCGGACTGGTACACCGCCGAGCACATCAGGGTCTGGCTGAAGGACGGCCCACTGAAGGAATACGCCCGTGCGCTCGAGGGAGTGGGACCGTTCGCCGAGTACACCAGCAAGCGCCTCACCGACCCGGCGGAGCTGGTGCGCCGCTCCTTGGGCGACGATTGGACCATCGTGTCGAACACGATCCGGGAGAAGCCAATGCACTGCCACGCGGTCCTCAGGGGTGCGCGGAGGTACGTGTGCTGGGGCAAGCCCGGGACCTTCCGGGATCTCCTGTGGGCGGCCGTGAACGCGGCCGTGGAGATGTCCACGAGGCCGATGGTCGTGGTCACCCCGCGCGAGGGGCAGAAGATCGATCCCCTGCTGCGGCGCAAGCACGAGCGTCTGGCCGACCACTGCTCCCTAGACCTGGCCTACGTCGAGCGACGCCTCGTCGCGAGGACGGCTGACTGCTGACCTCGCCACCGCTCGGGTCAGGTCGCGGGCTCAGGTCAGGTCGGCCAGGGCGGTGGTGGCCATGGCCTCGAACTCGCCGAAGCCGCAGCGCAACGCCAGGTCCCGGCCGACGCGGGCGTGGCGCAGGGCTTCCGTGCGGCGGCCGTCGTTGGCCATGGCGCGGATCAGGTGGACGTGGGAGCGGGCGATGCCGTAGCGGTAGTCCGACGACGTGGCCAGTTCCAGCGCACGCAGGTGGGCCGCCACGGCGCGGGTCGGTTTGCCCAGGTGGCACAGCACCAGGCCGAGGGCGTTGTGCACCTCCGACTCGATGCGCGGGCTGCCGCCCAGCTCCTGCACCAGCGCCAACGACCGCTGAGCCGTCCGCAACGCCTCCGGGTGCTCACCGCCCAGGCACAGCGCGGCCGCCAGGTGCGCCATCGCCTCGGCCCGCGCGTGCCGCGCGCCGGTCCGGTACCACCCCGCCAACGCGTGCCGCAGCAGCTCCACCGCCCGCTCGTACTCACCGGTCGCCGTGTGGCACCGCCCCAGCAACGCCGCGCAGGCCGCCTCCAGGTTCACCCCTTCGGCCGACCTCGCCAGCTCCAGCCCCTCGGCCAGCAACGACTTCGCCGCCACCGACTCGCCGCGCATCAGCCGCAGCGCACCGAGCCCGGCGAGCGCCCCGATCCGGACGTGCGGCCCGGCCCACTCCTGCCCGCTCAACGCCATCAGCCGCTCGAACGAGGCGAACGCCGGGGCCAGCTCGCCCAGCTCCAGGTGCACCACCCCGTCCAACCCGGCGTGCAGCCACACCGTCCGCCCGACCGGCCGCGCCGACCGCAGGTACCGCTGCGCCGACCGCAGGTTGCCCAGGTTGCGGTGCTCGGCCGCGAGCCACACCAGCATCAACGTCTCCGCGTCGTGGTCGCCCGCGGTCCGCGCGGCGCCCAGCGCGGCGTCGATCGCGTGCACGAACTCCACGTGGTGGCCGTGGGAGCCGAAGTACCCGCCGACCGCGTCGATCAGCCGCCACGCCATCGGCAGCGGACCGTGCGCCGCGCAGTGCTCGGTCGCCGCCAGCACGCTGGGCCGTTCCGCGTCCAGCCACGCCCTGGCCGCGTCCGGCGCCATCCGGGGCGGCCCGGACGCGCCCAGCTCCGGGTACAGCACGTCGCCGACCTCAAGCGACGTGCGCAGGTACCAGTCGAACAGCCGTCCCCGCGCCGCGACCAGGTCCTCACCGGCCGCCTCGGCGCGGTCCGCCGCGTAGTCGCGCAGCAGGTCGTGCAGCGCGAACCGGTCCACCCCGACCCGCTGCACGAGGTGCGCCGACGCCAAGTCCTCCAGCAGCTCGCGCGCCACGTCCTGCGACGCGTCCAGCAGCGCCGCCGCGCCGAACACGCTGAAGTCCGGCCCCGGCAGCAGCCCGGCCAACCGGAACAGCCGCGCCGCCTGCGGCGTCAACGCCGCGTACGACAGGTCGAACGCCCGCCGCACCGCCGCGGTGTCGTCGTTGTCCACCGCCAGCGCCGCCAACCGGTCACCGCCGCGCAACTCCTCGACGTACGACGCGACGTCGACGTGCGGCGCGCCGACCAGGTTGCCCAACGCGATCCGCAGCGCCAGCGGCAGGTACCCGCACAGCCGGGCCAGCTCGCCCAGCGCGTCGAACTGCGCCACCGCCGCCTCCGGCCCCAACGACCGCGCCAGCAGCTTCCACGCCTCGTCGCCGCGCAGCACGTCCAGCCGCACGGTCGTGGCACGCAGCCGCAGCTCGTTGCGGCTGGTGATCACCACCGAGCAGCCGGGGTCGCCGGGCAGCAGCGGCAGCACCTGCTCCACCGACGCCGCGTTGTCCAGCGTGATCAGCACCCGCCTGCCGCGCAGCCGGGCCCGGTAGCCGCGGACCAGCTCCTCGGTGTCCACCGGGATGTGGTCGGCCCGCACCCCCATCGCCCGCAGGAAGCGCGCCAGCACCGCGGCGGTCGGCAGCGGCGGCGACGAGGCGTGCCCGCGCAGGTTCACGTACAGCTGCCCGTCGGGGTACCGGTCGCGCACCGCGTGCCCCACCGAGATGGCGAACGCCGTCTTGCCCACCCCCGGCGGCCCGCACACCACCACGGTCGCCGTCGCCCGCGTCAGCAGCCCCGTCACCCGGGTCAGCTCCGCGCCGCGGCCCACGAAGTTGCCCACGGGCGCAGGTAGCTGCGACACCGGCGCCCACGTGCTCGCGGCGGGCTGGTGCAGCGCCGGGTCGCCGGTGAGGATCGCGTGCTGCACCGCGCGCAGCGAGTCGCTCGGGTCCACGCCCAGCTCCCGAGCCAACGCCGTCGACGCCTGCCGGTAGGCGTCCAGCGCGTCGGCCTGCCGGTCCACCCGGTACAGCGCCACCATCAGCTGCGACCAGAACCGCTCCCGCAACGGGTGCTGCGCGGTCAGCCGGCGCAGGTCCGCGATCACCTCGTCGGACCGGCCCAGCCGCAGCTTCACGTCGACCAGCTCGGAGATCACCCGCAGCCGCTGCTCGGCGAGGTTCGGCACCTCCGTCTCGTGCAGCGACTCCGACGGCACGTCGGCCAGCGGCGGACCGTGCCAGCACTCCAGCGCGCGTTCGTAGGCCTGGGCGGCGGCGGTGAGGTCCTCGGCGGCGGCGAGCTTCGCGCCCTCCTCGGCCGACGTGGCGAACCGGTGCAGGTCCAGCGCCCCGGGCGGCAGGTCGATCCGGTAGCCGGTCGGCGTGGTGTGGATGAGCTGCGGCTCGCCGAGCGTGCGCCGCAACCGCATCACGTACACCGGCAGGGTCTGCGCCGCGCGGTCCGGCGGCGTCTCGCCCCACACCCGGCGGATCAGGTCGCTCGCCGGCACCGAGCGGTTCGCGTCCAGCAGCAGTGTCGCCAGGACGATGCGGTGCTTGGCGGCGGTGACCGGGACCGAGCGGCCGTCCCGGCGGACCACGAGGGACCCCAGCACGCCGAACTCGTCCTGAGACAGGGTCAACCGCCTCCGTTCTCTCCCGACCTTGACATGCTCGTACGCAGGTCCGGACCGCAGTACCACCGGATGGACCCCAGGCCTGCTACAGCCTGCCCACTTCGGTGATCCGCAGCGCCGCCGTGCCGATCTCGTCGGACTCGGCCAGGTCGACCTCGGCGGTGAAGCCCCAGTCGTGGTCCTCGGCCGGGTCGTCCAGGATCTGCCGGACCCGCCACAGCCCCGGCTCCTCGGTGATCACCAGCAGCGCCGGCCCGCGCGCGTCCGGCCCCATGCCGATCTCGTCGTGCTCCTCGAAGTACGGCTCCAGCGCGTCCTGCCAGTCCTCGGCCGACCAGCCGGCGTCCCCGTCGAGCTGACCGAGCTCGTAGTAGTTGCGCCTGGCCGCCAGCTCCACCCGCCGGAACAACGCGTTGCGCACCAGCACCCGGAACGCGCGCACGTTGCCGGTGACCGCCGGTGGCGCGTCGCTGATCGCCGCCGCGGTGTCGTCGGCGGAGGGGTTGCGCAGCTTCTCCCACTCGTCCAGCAGGCTGGAGTCGACCTGGCGGACCAGCTCGCCCAGCCACTCCTGCAGGTCGCTGAGCTCCTCGGTCTTGGCGTCCTCCGGCACGGTCTGCCGCAGCGCCTTGTACGCGTCGGCCAGGTACCGCAGCACCAGGCCCTCCGACCGCGCCAACTGGTAGTGCGAGACGTACTCGGTGAACGTCATGGCCCGCTCGAACATGTCCCGCACCACGGACTTCGGCGACAGGTGGTGGTCGGCGACCCACGGGTGCCCGCGCCGGTAGGTGGTGAACGCGGCCTCCAGCAGCTCGGCGAGCGGCTTCGGGTAGGTCACCTCCTCCAGCAGCTCCATCCGCTGGTCGTACTCGATGCCCTCGGACTTCATCGCGCCGATGGCCTCGCCGCGCGCCTTGTGCTCCTGCGCGGACAGCACCTGGCGCGGGTCGTCCAGAGTGGACTCGACCACCGAGAGCACGTCCAGCGGGTACGACGGCGACTCGCGGTCCAGCAGCTCGATCGCGGCCAGCGCGAACGGCGACAGCGGCTGGTTGAGCGCGAAGTTCACCTGGAGGTCCACGGTGAGCCGGATCTCGCCGCCCTGCCGCTCCACCACGCCCGCGGCCAGCAGGCCCCGGTACATCTGGATGGCGCGCAGGATGTGCTTGCGCTGCGCGGGCCGGTCCTCGTGGTTGTCCTCCAGCAGGTGCCGCATCGCGCCGAACGCGTCGCCGGGCCTGCCGATCACGTTGAGCAGCATGGCGTGGCTGACCTGGAAGCTCGACGTCAGCGGTTCCGGCTCGGCGGTCTTGAGCCGTTCGAAGGTCTGGTCGCTCCACGACACGAAGCCCTCGGGCGCCTTCTTGCGCACCACCTTGCGCCGCTTCTTCGGGTCGTCACCCGCCTTGGCCAGCGCCTTCTCGTTCTCCACCACGTGGTCGGGCGCCTGCACCACGACCGTGCCGACGGTGTCGTAGCCCGCGCGGCCCGCCCGTCCCGCGATCTGGTGGAACTCGCGCGCCTTGAGGTGGCGGGTGCGCTGGCCGTCGTACTTCGACAGGGCGGTGAACACGACCGTGCGGATCGGCACGTTGATGCCGACGCCCAGGGTGTCCGTGCCGCAGATGACCTTGAGCAGGCCCGCCTGCGCCAGCTGCTCCACCAGCCGCCGGTACTTGGGCAGCATGCCCGCGTGGTGCACGCCGATGCCGTGCCGGACCAGGCGGGACAACGTCTTGCCGAACCCCGAGGTGAACCGGAAGCGGCCGATCATCGACGCGATGGCGTCCTTCTCCGCGCGGGTGGCGACGTTCACGCTCATCAGCGACTGCGCGCGTTCCAGGGCCGAGGCCTGGGTGAAGTGCACGACGTAGACCGGGGCCTCGCGGCCGTGCAGGAGCTCCTCGATCGTCTCGTGCAGCGGCGTGGTGACGTACTGGAAGTTCAGCGGCACCGGTCGTTCGGCGGACCGCACCACCGACGTGGTGCGGCCGGTGCGGCGGGTCAGGTCCTTCTCGAAGAACGCGACGTCGCCCAGGGTCGCGGACATCAGCAGGAACTGGGCCTGCGGCAGTTCGATCAACGGCACCTGCCACGCCCAGCCGCGGTCCGGCTCGGCGTAGAAGTGGAACTCGTCCATCACCACCTGGCCGACCTCGGCCCGCGTCCCGTCGCGCAGGGCGATGTTGGCCAGGATCTCGGCGGTGCAGCAGATGATCGGCGCGGTCTCGTTGACGCTGGCGTCGCCGGTCATCATGCCGACGTTCGCCGCGCCGAAGGTGTCGATCAGGGCGAAGAACTTCTCCGACACCAGGGCCTTGATGGGCGCGGTGTAGAAGGTCCGCTTGCCCTCCGCCAGGGCGGTGAAGTGCGCGCCGATGGCGACCAGCGACTTGCCCGAGCCGGTGGGCGTGCTGAGGATGACGTTCGACCCGGAGACGATCTCCATCAACGCCTCCTGCTGCGCCGGGTACAGCGACAGCCCCCGCTCCCGCGCCCACTCGGCGAAGGTGTCGTAGAGCACGTCGGGGTCGGGGGTGGCCGGCAGGCGGTCGGTGAGAGTCATCGCAGGCAGAGCATAGTGGCAACCTCCGGTGGCGGTAGGCGACGGCGGCGGGCGTCGGCCGGTCCCGGTGGCGGGGCCGACCGGCGGGTGCGGGCCGTCAGCTCCCGTACTTGGCGATGAGCCGGGTGGCGACGTCGTCCAGGTCGTCGCCGACGATGGTCGGCGCGTCGGCGGCGGGCAGTGGCTTGCGCCCTTCGCGGGCGACGAACGCGCTGTTCAGACCGGCCGCCGCGGCGCCGGCCACGTCCCAGTCGTGCGCCGCGACGAGGACCGCGTCGGACGCGGCGACGCCCTGCTCGCGCAACACCAGCCGGTAGGGCTCGGGCGCGGGCTTGAGGCGCTGGACCTGGTCGGCGGCGTAGATGGCGTCGATCAGCGGCCGCAGGCCCGAGTTGACCATCTGGTCCTCGACGACGGCGGCGACGGAGTTGGTCAGGGTGACCACGCCGAAGCCCGCCTCGCGCAGCCGGGCGATCGCGTCGGCCACCTCGGGGTGGGCCGGGAGCTCGCGCAGCAGCCCGGCCAGCTCCTTCTCGTGCTCGCCGGTCACCGTGCCGCCGTGCGCGGCGGCGACCGACCCCAGGCAGGCGCCCGCGATCTCGCCGAGCGGCTTGTACCCGCCCAGGGCGGTCGTGGTCAGCGCGTTGTGGATCAACAGGTCGAACCACTCCCGCCGGGCCCCGGCGTCGCCGGTGAGGTCGGCGAAGAAGTCGTCCAGCGAGGCCAGGTCGAGCAGGGTCTCGTTGACGTCGAGCACGCAGAGCACGGCCGCCTCCGGAGGTACGATGGACGTCGCACTCAAAAGGTACGACGAACTTCGTACCTTTGTCGAGGAGGGTCGCCCGTGGACATGGCCGTGCCGCCGATCGCCGAGGTCGACCTCGGTGTGGTGTTCCGCGCGCTCGCCGACCCCATGCGCCGGGCGGTCGTGGCCGAACTCGCCGCCGACCCGGACGACGCCGAACGGGCGTGCTCCTCGTTCCCCATGCCGGTCGCGAAGTCCACCAAGACCCACCACTGGCGGGCGCTGCGCGAGGCCGGGCTGATCGTGCAGCGCGACGCGGGCAACGGGACGTTCGTCCGCCTCCGCCGGGCCGAGTTCGACCAGCGGTTCCCCGGCCTGCTCGCCACGCTGACCGCGCTCACCCGGGAGGTCGAGCCCGCGGTCCCGACCACGTGAGCGGCACGCGATCCCGTTCGTGCGGCGTTGCGGCGGCGGACGGTGTGATCCACGTCGTTGTTGCATCGAGCTGGCCATTGCGGTCTATGTGCAACTAGCGTGGGGTGCGTGTCCGAACAGGTGGCAATGCACATGAGCGACGGCCTGCTCAACGCGCCGACCTCGCTGCTGTTCGTCGCGGTCGCCGTGGCGGGGGTGGGCGTGGCGCTGGCCAAGGCCCGCGGTGACCTGGACGACCGGACCGCGCCGATGGCGGGGCTGGTGGCGGCGTTCGTGTTCGCCGCCCAGATGCTGAACTTCCCGGTGCTGCCCGGCGTGAGCGGGCACCTGCTCGGCGGCGCGCTCGCCGCGATCCTGGTCGGGCCGTGGGTCGGCGCGCTGTGCGTGACGATCGTGCTGGTCGTGCAGTCCCTCTTCTTCGCCGACGGTGGCGTCACCGCGCTCGGCGCGAACATCACCAACATGGCCCTCGTCGGCACGGCGGTCGGCTACCTCACGGCGGTGGCGCTGCGCCGGCTCGCCACCCGCAACAAGGGCGGCCTGGCCGCCGTCGCGTTCGTGTCCGCGCTGGTCAACACGGTGCTCGCGGCGTTCGGCTTCGTGCTGGAGTACGCGATCGGCGGCCAGGGCGGTGTCGCGTTCGGCACGGTCGCCGCGGCGGTGCTCGGCGTGCACGTGTTGATCGGCATCGGCGAGGGCCTGATCACGGCGGTCACCGTGACCGCGGTCGCGGCCGCCCGGCCGGACCTGGTGCACCTGCTGCGCGGCGTGCCGCAGAAGCTGGAGTTGAGGGCGTGAAGCGCTTCTTCCTGGGGTTCGCGGTGGTCAGCCTGCTGCTGGCCGGGGTCGTGTCCTACTTCGCCGACCCGGACCCGGACGGGCTCGACCACGTCACCGAGCAGCACGGCATCGCCGAGCACGCCCAGGACCACCCGCTGGCGGGGTGGCCGCTGGCCGATTACGCGGTGGCGGGCGACGACCGGTTCACCGGCCTCGCGGGCATCCTCGGCGTGGTGCTCACGCTGGCCGTCGCGGCCGGGTTGTTCCGGTTGCTGCGCAAGCGTTCCGACGGGAACACCGCCGGGAACACCGACGTGCGTTCCGACGTGAAAACCGACGTGGGGTGAGCGCCGGGCACCACGGCTTCCTGCACCGGCCGGGCGACTCGCCGGTGCACCGCCTCCCACCGCAGACGAAGATCGTCGCCACGGTGGTGGCCGTGCTGTGCGTGGTGGCCACGCCGCGCGATGCCTTCTGGGCGTTCGGCGCGTACCTGCTCGCGCTCACCGCGGTCTGGGCGGTGGCCCGCGTCCCGGTGCGGTGGTTCGCCGCGCGGTCGGTGATCGAGGTGCCGTTCGTGCTGCTGGTGCTGCTGCTGCCGTTCACCGGCGCGGGGGAGCGGGTCGACGTGCTGGGCGTGGCCGTGTCGGTGGAGGGCGCGCTGGCCGGGTGGAACATCCTGGCCAAGGGCACGCTCGGGCTGCTGACGTCGTTGACCCTCGCCGCCACCACCGCGCCGCAGGACCTGCTGCTCGGGTTGCAACGGCTGCGGATGCCGTCGGTGCTGGTCACGATCGCCACGCTGATGCTGCGCTACGCCGAGGTGATCGTCGGCGAGGCCAGGCGGATGCGGGTGGCCCGGATCTCCCGCGGCGACGACCCGCGGTTGTTCTGGCAGCTCGGCGCGACCGCGCGCGGCGTGGGCAGCCTGTTCATCCGCTCCTACGAACGCGGCGAGAGGGTGCACCTGGCGATGGTGTCGCGAGGCTGGACGGGCCGGATGCCCGACGGCGCCGGTGGCGGTGCGGCGGTCGAGCCGCGGCGGTCCGCGCCCGCGTTGGTGGTGGAGAAGCTGGCGTACGCGTACCCGGACGGCCACCAGGCCCTCTACGGGGTGAACCTGCGGGTGGAACGCGGTGAGCGGGTCGCGGTCCTCGGTCCCAACGGCGCGGGCAAGACGACGTTCGTGCTGCACCTCAACGGCGTGCTGGGCGGCGGTTCCGGCCTGGTCGAGGTGGCCGGGCTGCCGGTGGAGAAGGCGCACCTCAAGGAGATCCGCCGGCGCGTCGGCGTGGTCTTCCAGGACCCCGACGACCAGCTGTTCCTGCCGACCGCGCGGCAGGACGTGGCGTTCGGCCCGGCGAACTTCGGGCTGCGCGGCGCGGAGCTCGACGCACGGGTGGACCGCGCGTTGGCCGCGGTCGGCATGGAGGGGTTCGCCGACCGGTCGCCGCTGCACCTGTCCGGCGGGCAGCGCCGCCGCGTCGCGCTGGCCACCGTGCTGGCCTGCGACCCGGAGATCCTGGTGCTCGACGAGCCCTCGGCGAACCTGGAACCGGTGGCCCGCCGAGAGCTGGCCGAGGTGTTGCTGGGGTTGGATCACACCATGCTCATGGTCACCCACGACCTGCCCTACGCCCTGCAGTTGTGCCCGCGCAGCGTGCTGATCGACGGCGGTGTCGTGGTGGCCGACGGACCGACGCGGGAGCTCCTGGCCGACACCGAGCTGCTCGCCCGGCACCGGCTGGAGCTCCCGTTCGGGTTCCGCCTGGACTGACGGCCCCGGATCGGCCCGACAGCCCGGATCAGTCCGACCGCCCGAATCAGCCCGACAGGGGGATCAGGGGCTGGTGCAGGTCACCGTGGGCAGCGAGTTGGCGCCGGAGTAGTTGGCCGTGAAGCCGAACTTCACCGATGCCTCCGGTGCCACCGTGCCGTTCCACGCCGCGTTCTTGACGATCACCTGCGAGCCGGAGCCGGACTTGACGCCGCTCCACAGGCTGTTGATGGCCTGGTTGCCGCCCCACGTCCAGGTGGCGGTCCAGCCGTTGTACGCGCTCTTGCTGTGGTTCATGAGCTCGACCTCGCCCTGGAAGCCACCCGACCACGAGCTGGTGATCTTGTAGATCGCCATGCAGTTCGGGTCGCCCGGGTTGTTCGGGGTCGTGGTGGTGGTGCTGGTCGGGGTCGTGGTGGTGGTGCTGGTCGAGGTGCTGGTCGACGTGGTGGTGGTCGTCGTCGTGGTGGTCGTGCCGCCACCGTTGCCGACGCCGGTCTCCTGGCCGTTCCCGCCGTCGAACACGACGTCGGAGCAGTTGTAGAACGTCTCCGTGCTGTCCGAACGGGTCCACACCGAGTAGATGATGTGGCGACCGGACTTGCCGGACGGCAGGTTCGCGTTCCAGTAGTACTTGCCCTCGACGCTGCCCACGGCCCCGCTGTTCGGCGGGTTCGTGACGCTGTGGAACGGCGTGCTCTCCAGGTCGCTCCAGGCCAGCGGCCGGGTCGGGCTCCAGCTGTCCTTGGTGACGTACAGGTGGAACGTGCCGGGGTGCGCGGCCCACTTGTTGTAGGTCCAGCCGAAGTTCGCGCCGGAGGTGAGGTGGGTCACCGGGTAGTCGTTGCGGGCGATGTCGAACCCGGAGAACGTCGGGTTGCCGCCGCTGCACAGCTTGCCGTCGGGGATGAAGCCGCTGGTGCGGCCGGCACCGTCGGACCGCAGCACGCCGAACCAGTTGTACAGCGCGTTGGTGCCACCGGCGTTCACCGCGGCGGTACAGGCCGGGTTCTGCGGCTGGATGTTGCCCGTCGGGCTCAGGCCGTCCTTCCAGCACATGAAGGTCCGGCTGCCCGGCGTCATCATCGCGCCGTGCGCGGACGCGGTGGTGGGGCCGACCACATTCACGAGCGTGGCAATCAGCAGGCTTGCCGCACCAGCCGCGGCCAGTGCGATCCATCGTCGGGCCGTCACGTCGTTCACCTCCTCGTTGAGGTTCTGGGAGCGCTCCCAGGAGCAGCCATGACTGTAACGGGGGCCACCTCGATCTGTGAATGGGCGACTACTCAGTGCATCCGAGCGGCCCAATCCATACCGCTCTCCGGACCTGCGGAGCTACACCCGGACGCGCGCACGCGGCCTGAGGCGTTTCCCCGGGCGCACTGGTCCGTGCGGATGACCGGCGGGCGGGGCGGGCTGGTGCGGCCGGCGCAGCACGCGGTGCGCCAACGCGGTCCGGCGGTGCGGCGGCGCGGCCAGCACGGAGGCGGCGCACGCCGTCGCCAGCAGCGTCAGCACGCCCGCCAGCACGAGCGTCTCCGGTGCGCCGATCCGCTCGCACAGCCAGCCGAGCAGCGGGGCGCCCACCGCGCCCGCCGCCGCGCCGACGGCCGAGTTGACCGCCAGCAGCCGGCCGCGCATCCCGTCGGCGGTGTCGAGCTGGATCCGCGTGCTCATGGTCGTGTCGATGACCACCGCGCCCGCCGCGATCGGCAGCAGCACGAGGGCGAACCCCAGCAGACCGGGCACCAGCCCGCTGGTCACCTGGAGCAGGCTCGTGGCGCAGGCGACCACCAGCAGCAGCCGCACGGTCAGCGCCCTGCGCGCCGCCGCGGCCAGCCCGCCGAGCACCGTGCCGATCGCGAACACCGTCGACAGCAGGCCGTACGCGGTCGCGTCCGGGCTCATCGCGGCCATCGTGACCTGGTAGTTGCGGCCGAGGCTGGACAGCGTGAAACCGAGCGCGAACAGCAGGAGCAGCCGCCCGCTGGCCGCGACGTACCGCAGGCCCGCGGTCACGCCGACCCGGCCGGCCGGGCTGCGCTCCAACGGGTGCAGCTCGGCGCGGCGGATGGTGAGCACCGCGACCATCACGGCCAGGAAGCTCACCGCGTTGATCAGGAACAGCGCGGGCGAGCCGAACGCGGCGGCCAGCACCGCGGCGCTGCTCATGCCCAGGATGCGGCCGGTCGAGCTGAGCACCGAGCCGAGCGCCACCGCGTTGCCCAGGTCCTCCCGGGACACCACCTGCCCGCCGAACCGGCCGAGCGCGGGCCCGTCGAACACCGTCACCAGCCCGGAGGCGAACGTCAGCGCGAACACCGCCGTGATCGACGCGCCCTGCCACACCGCGAGGGCCAGCAGCGCGGCCAGCGCGGCGTGCAGGGCCTGGCAGGTGAGGATGATCCGGCGCACCGGCAGCCGGTCGGCCAGCGCGCCCGCCCACGGGCCGAGCAGCACCGACGGCAGCGTGCCCAGCAGGACCGAGAGGCCGACGGACGTGGCCGAGCCGGTCCGTTCGAGCACGACCCAGTTGAGGCCGATCAACTGCATCCACGAGCCGGTCACCGAGATCAGGTCGGCGAACGCCCAGCGGCGGTAGTTGCGGCCGCGCAGCGCGCGGAACATCGAAGCTCCCTCGAAGACGATCCGGGGCCTCGACGTGCGGACGTGCCCAGGTGAACGGCGCTCACACTAAATGTCGCTTTTCCGCGTTCAAACCTGATGATCAGTGAAAACGCTCACGTGACGCTCTGTGTCGCCAGCGATGCGAGCCGGTTCAGCGCCTGCACGAGGTGCTCGTCGGTGATCTCGTGCGCCTCGCCGCCCTCCGCCGCGTGGTGCTCGCCGCGAACGTCCAGGTGCAGCACCACGCGGCTGCGACCGGGGCCTTCGTCGTCCACCTGGAGCCACCCCGAGTAGCCGCCGCCGTCGAGGTCGCCCCACTCCAGCCGGCGCTGCTCGGTGTCCGCGGCCAGGTAGCCCTCGGCCTCGTCGATCTCGTCGCCCATCGACACCCGCCCGGTGACCCGCTCCGGACCGCTCCGCTCGACCTGGAGGCCGTCGGGTAGCCACGCCTCCATCGCGGTGACGTCGCGGGCCAGGTCGAACACCACCCGCGCGTCGACCGGGATCGCCTGCTCGTGCTCGAACTCAGCCATGCCGGCAGCAGTACCCCCGGCGCGGTCCGGCTACACCGGCGCGGGCGCCATGCCCCCGATCGTGGCGAGCCGGACGTGGTGCGGGCGCATCGGGCGCATGCCGGCGTCCACGCAGCGGCGCACCACGCCGGGGTGCTCGCGCAGCAGCCGCAGGCCGCGGCGGGCCAGCAGGGGCACCGGCTTGCGCGCCTCCGCCACGTCCCGGGCGAACCGGCGGGCGAACGTCACCAGGGCGTTGGGCGCGAGCACGATCGCGTCGGCCAGCACGCCCGCCTCGCGGCAGCCGGCCACCAGCCGGTCCGCGAACAGGCCCTCGGCGATGAACAGGCCGGGCGCGGTCACGGTGCGGCAGCCGACCCGCCGGTCCTCGCCGAGCGCGTACACCGGCGCCCGGACCGTCCCGGTGGTGGCGAGCTCGACCACGGCGGCGAGGGCGTCGGAGGTGTTCCAGGAGCCCTCGGCGTCCCAGTCCGGGCGGCCGGCCTCGTCCCGGGGCAGCAGCGGGTCGTCACCCTCGCGGTAGAAGTCGTCGAGCCGCAGCACGGGCAGGCCGAGGTGCGTGGTGAGGGTGGACTTGCCCGAGCCGGAAGGACCGGCGAGCAACACGGCGCGCGCGTGAACGGCAGGTGACGGCACGGGACGCGATTTTCGCACACGTTCCACCCGATCACGCACCACCGCCGCGCGTTCGCCTTGTCCGATCGTGCGCTTCGGCCGCACCCTCGTCGTGCGCTCGCCTTGTCCGATCGTGCACCGACGCTGCTCCCGCTGTGCACCCGGTCTGGTCACCCGCGCGCGGGCACACCACGATGTGGTCCATGGTCGTCAGGGTGCGCGGCGTCGAGGACGCCAAGCGGATGCGCGAAGAGCTGCGCGATGAGCAGCGCGAGTCGGGGCCGGTCGCGGTTGCGGTGGTGCCCGAGCCGACCGGCGCCGGTGCGGCGGACGTGGTCGCCGAGGGCGGTGACTTCATCGAGCTCGACCTGGCCTCCTTCACCACGGCGGTGTCCGACCTGGAACGGCTGCACGGGGTGCTGACCGAGCTGCTGGCCCGCGCGGACCGGGAGATGGAGCAACCGCTCGGCGACGGCAAGGGCCCGGTCGCGCTGAACATGCGCCGGGCGTTCGGCCTGCGCGGCGGCGACCTCGGCGGTGGCGTGCGCACGGCGCTGCGGTCCTACCTGAAAGAGCTGGAGCGGTTGCGCGACTCGCTGGAGCAGGTGGGCCGGACCCACGAGGCACAGGACGAGCAGGTGCGGCAGGACCTGGGGCGGCTGCGGTGAACGAGCGCGAGCGCAAGGGCGGGTACTGGTCGGACTTCCACGACTACTCGCGGGCCACCCGTCGGCGCAACGAGAAGCGGCTCAAGCAGCGCCGGGCGAACCGGGAGCCGGAGGCCTTCGGCAAGATCAACTGGCGGGCGTACACGCACCGGCAGCTCTGGGACATGGTGAAGTCGGCCGACGCCGCGCAGATGGCCACCCGCACCTACGAGTGGCAGCGCCTGGCCGCCGACATCGACCAGGCGACCGCGGACGTGCGCAAGATCGTGCAGGGCCTGGCGCTGTCGTGGCGCGGACCGTCGGCCGTGACCGCGGCGGCGTCGGTCTCGGAGCTCACCAAGTGGGGCGCGCAGTCCTCGAAGCAGGCGTTCCAGGTGGGCGAGGGCCTGGAGGGCTACACCTCGGCGGTGACGGAGGCCGCGCGGGCGATCCCGGAGCCGGTGCACCCGGACGCCGAGAAGTGGTTCCGCGAGGGGTACGACGTGACCACGCTCGACGGGCCGCAGGGCGCGTACATGCTCAAGCAGCTCCTGGACGACCACATGCCGTCCAAGCGGGAGCAGCAGGAGGCGATGGACCAGGCCGTCCGGGTGATGGAGCAGTACGAGGCGGCCAGCCACGGGATCGGCCGCGAGCTGCCGGTGTTCGACGAGGCGCCGACCGTCGCGCAGCCGACGGCCGACCACCGGCCCACGCCGACGCCGCCGCCCTGGACCGCGCCACCGCCGTCACCGCAGACGCCCGGGCAGACGCCCGGACCCGCGGACCCCTCGCCGCTCCAGCCGGGCGTGCGGCCGGAGGGCACCACTTCCGTCGCCGCCGCCGGTGGGCCCGCGCCCGGTCAGACCGCCCACGGCGGTCCCGGCGGGTTCGGCTCGCAGGCCGGGCTCGGACCGGGCGGCGGCTCGTTCGGCCACGGCTACGGCTCAGGTCAGGGCGCCGGCCAGGGCGGGTTCGGTCCGGGTGGGTTCGGTCAGGGCGGGTTCGGCCCGGGTGGCTCCTCCGGCGTGCTCGGCGCGGTGCCGGGTGGCGCGGCGGCCCGGGGCGGCGTGGGACCCGTCCTCGGCACGGGCGGTCCGCAGGGCTTCGGCATGTACCCGCCGATGGCCCCGGCCAACCGCGAGGAGGACGGCGAGCACCGCAACCGCTACGACAACGGCCTGGACCTGCTGGACGACCTGCCGCCCGCGTTCCCGCCGGTGCTCGGCGAATGAGCGGCGGCTACCTGGTCGACCCGGACGCGTTGACCGCGTTCGCGGGCCGGTTGGACGAGGCGGCCGACGAGGTGCGCGCCGCCGGGTCCACCGTGGCGCAGCCGCCGGGCGACCTGGGGCCGGAGGGCGTCACGGAGGCGGTCGAGCAGCTGGTGGTGGAATGGGCGCGGGTGTTGCGCGGTGTCGAGCTGGACGCGGTGGCGAACGCATTGCGCGCGGCGGGTGAGACCTATCGGCAGGCCGACGAGCTGCGCCATGACTGACTACCGGGGTCTGGGTTTCGACCCCACACCGGGCCACGCGGGCGCGGTGGCGGCGGCGAGCGAGCGGTTCTCCGTCGCCTTCGGGGTGCCCGGCGAGCCACCGAGGGAGTGGACGGGTGCGGCGGCCGACGGGTTCAGGACGCGGTTGGAGGCGGTGGTGTCGGAGCTGACGGCGGTGCGGCGCGCGATGCGGGCGGCGGCCGAGGTGCTCGACGGGTGGGCCACCACGCTGCTGGGCAACCAGCGGCGGGCCGAGGAGTTGGACCGGCGCGCGCTGGTTTTGCGGCGCGCGCTCGCCGACGCCGCCGACGAGGTCGACCGGACCGGCGCGATGGCCGCGTTCACCGCCGCCGACGGCGAGGCGCACGAACGTGCGACGGCCCGGCACGACGAGGTGAGGCGGCAGTTGGACGAGGTGCTGGAGGAGGCCCGGCTGTTGGCGCGCGACCACCGCGCGGAGGCCAGGCGGGTCGCCGAACGGCTGCGCGCCGAGGAGCCGTCGACGGCCATCGCGGACACGCTCACGGGCTTCTCGTCGATCACCGCCGAGCTGGCCTCCGTGCTGCTCGGTCCACCTCGACCGGCGTCCACCAGGGGCGCGGCGGCGGCGTTCCGGGCGGGCCTGGGGTGAGACTCGCTCCCGTGCCGGGGGTGACCCCGGTGGCACTCGGCACTCCTGAACGCACCGCGGCGGAGCTGTTGGTCGTGCTGCAACGGCTCAAGGGCGCCCGCGACCCCGGTCTCGAAGTGTCCGCCACGCAGGCCGCGGAACTGGCGCACCGGCACGGCGCCGGCCTGCTGGCCGTGGTCGAGCACCGGGACGCGGACCCGGCGCTGCTGATGGCGGGCGTGGTCGGGGTCGACCGGCCCGCCGATCCCGGCGAGCTCGGCTTCCACCTCGACGGCCCGGCGATCCGCGAGGTCACCCGGGGCGAGACGGCGACCGGCTACCCGGTGGTGATCGTGGAACGTATCCCGGTGACCGGGCCCGGCGCCCAGTTGCAGGTCGTGGTGACCGACCCGGACCACCCGCGGATCGCGGTGTTCACGCTGCACTCGCCGACCGGGCGCGGCTGGCTCGACGTGGCGGGCGTCGCGGGCCGGTTCGTCTCGGGCATGACGTTCAGCGACTACGGAACTCGCTCGGTGTCTGCCCGACCACCTGGCGGAACGTCCGGGAGAAGTGCGCGGCGCTGACGAAACCGCAGTCCTTGGCGATCTCGCCGATGCCGCGCGCCGCCTTCGCCGGATCGGCCAGCAACGCCTTGGCCCGGTCGATCCGCAGGCCGCGGATGCGTTCGGACACGCCCTGCCCGTCGTCGAACAGCTGGTAGAGGCGGCGCCGGGAGATGAACAACGCCTCGGCGACCCGGTCCGCGGTGAGGTTCGCGTCGGAGAGGTGCTCGCGCATGTACTCCAACGCCTCGCGTCTTCGCGCGACCAGCGAGTCCACCCGCTCCAGTTCGGCGCGCAGGGCGCTGCGCAGCACCAGTTCGGCCAGGCCGAGCAGGTGGTGGGACAGGCCGTGCGGGTCCAGCGCGGGCGCGGCGGCGAGCACCTGCGCCACCGCGACGGAGAAGACCGAGCGCAGCGCGGCGTCCACCGGGACCTGTTGGAACATCAGCGGTTTGAGCTCGCCGAAGCCGACGGTCAGCCGGGCCTCGGCGACGGTCAGCATCACCACGTCGGGCAGGACGTGCAGCGCGCAATCGGGAAACCGAAGCGCGGTGCCGTGGCGGGGCACGCCCTCGGCGACCGTGCAGCCGACGAGCAGCTGGATGTGCTCCGGGGTGGGCGCACCCCCGCTGAGCGCGGCTTTGGCCGCCGCCGCGCCGGAAGCCCGCACAGTCAGGAACCCGCCGGCGACGTCCACGGGGAGCAGCGTAGCCACCGGTGTTGCCCAACCGGCCGCGGAAGGCGGGCGCCGGGCGCTACCTTCTGGCCTCATGGCGCGACGTTCGGCGACCGCGGTCGTCCTGTCCCACCTGGAGTTCGACCTGCTGTGGGAGGACTTGGGCGTGGGCGAGCCGCCCTATCCGCTCGAAGTGCCGTCCCACGGTGAGACGATGGACGACCGGGACGCCCTTGGCGCGGAGGTGCTCCGCACGTTGACCGAGGCGGGCCTGGCCGACGGCGAGGACGTCTCACCGGAGCTGGAGGACCTGTTCACCCTGCTCGCGCACGGCGAGGTCTCGGTGGACGCGCTGGTCTTCCGCCCGCACCCGTGGCGCGTGCTGGCCACCGCCCGCGGCCGGCAAGGCGTCCTGGCCGTGCTCAACGACCGGGAGGTGGCGTTGGAGCCCGTCACCGACCTGACGTCCGCGATCACGCGCGTCATCGGCGACGCGCCCGCCGGTCCCGGCGAGCAGGTGCGGATGCCCAGGTCCGTCTTCGCCGCCGCGATGGACGCCTACGCCGAGTCGGGCCACCTCGCGCTGGAGCGCACCCTGGCCCGGGCCGACATCACCGGCCGCGCCACCCGGGCGATCACCACGCTGGTCGACTCGCCGCGCAAGTCGACCGGCCAACTGGCCGCCACCGGCCCCGCCGGCCGTTCCCGCGTCCTGAGCTGGACCGAGACCGCCGCCGGCCGCTACGCCCTGACCACGGACGAGTCCGCGGACACCGAGTGGGTCCACCTCTCACCGGCCGACACACCGTGGCTGACCCGCCACCTGACCACCCTGCTGACCCAACCCCACCCCTAACCCCTCGCCGCACCCACCCCGAACGTAGAACTCACCCGTCCTGAACGTAGGACACGCCTGTTCCGAACGTAGGACACGCGCGAGAGTCCTACGTTCAAGCCGCGCGTGTCCTACGTTCGGAACGCGCGTGTCCTACGTTCAGGTACCCCGAGTTCAACGCTCAGGACGTGAGCAGGTCCGGTGGGACGACCTCGGCGAGGATCGACATGCCCTCGGCCACGGCCGCCGCGGCGGCCTCGTCGGCCAACCGGCGGATCAAGCCGGCCAGCTCGTCCGGCCGCACGGCCAACGCCTCCCGCGTGAACGACAGGTCGACCGGCTTCCCGTGCAGGTCGACCACCACCGTCACCCCGGACGCCGAAGCCTCCCGCCGCACCGCGTCCAACCGCTCCCCGAGCCCCATCACACCCGCCACGTCTCGGGGGTCGTGTCCTCGACCGACTCCACCAACCGCGCCCGCACGTCCAGCCCCAACGCCGCCGCGTCGTCACCGATCGCGTGCCGGGCCCGCGCGTTCGCCCGCGCCGTCGCCGTGTCGACCAACGCCAGGATCGCGCGGGCCAACCCCGACTGCCCCAGCCGCAACGACCGCGAGTCCAGCACCAGGTCGCGCAACCCGCCGCCGGGGCCCACCTCCACCGAAATCCCCGTGTCCGGGTCGTGCGCGTGCGCCGTGATCACGGGTGCACCCCTCCGTAGAACGTCGCCGAGCTGAGCCGGTGGGTGTTGCGCCGCACGCTGTCGCCGGAGTTGCCCTCGATCAGCGTCACGGTCCCACCGGAGACCTTCTCCACGATCCCGATGTGCGTGCTGGTCGCCGGGCTGCTCGGCCCGCTCCCGAACAGCAGCACGTCACCCGGCTTCACCGCGCTCAACGACGTGTACGCCTTCCCGTGCCGCTGCCCCCACCGGAACACGTCGCCGGTGAACGGCAGGATCGGGATGTCCACCCCGGCCTTGCGCCACATCGCGGTGGCGAACGACGAGCACCACGCCGCCGTCGGCCCGTACGGGTTGCGGTTGCTGCCCGGCGGGTTCTCCCGGGTGCCCAGCTCACGCCGTGCGGCCGAGATGACCGTCCGCGAACGGCCGCGAGCGCGGGCGCGGGACGGCCCGGTGCGGCCGCGAGTGCGTTCGGCCCGCCCGTCCGCGACGCCGTCGTGCTCGACCTCCTTCTCCAACGCGCGCAGCTTGCGCGCGGCGTCCTCCAGCTCACCCCGCACGTGCCGGACGGTCGCGGTGGTCTCCTTGGTGTACTTCGGCTCCAGGTCCGCCGCCTGGGCCACGGCCTTGAGCAACGCGGCCTGCGTGCCGACGGCCTTGCCCGCGTCCAGCAGCCGGGTCGCCGTGTCGAGGTACTCGTCGACGGCCTGCCGCGCCCGCGCGTGCCCGGTCGTCAACGCGCTGGTGACGCCCGCGACGATCTTCTCCGCGTCACGGGCGGCGTCCGCGGTGACCCGCAGCTGCCTGCCCAGCCGGTTCGCGCGCTTCTCGAACCCCTCGGAGTTGTCGCCCTTCCAGTGCTCCAGCACCGTCCGGGCGGCCTTGCGCTGGTCCTCGTGCTGGTCGGTGAGCCCGGACGCGGTCTGGTGCAGCGCGTACTGCGCCTTCACCGCGTCCTCGGCCTTGCCCGCCAGGGAGTTCCGGTGGCCGATCATGCTCTCGGCGAAGTGCCGGGCCATCTCCCGCGTGTCCACTAGCCTTCCCCTCCACCGCTGATGCCGCCGCGGTTCCCGCCGCGCAACGATCCGGCGATGTCGTCTTCCTGCTCCTTGTACGCGCGGGCGGACCGGCCGGCCGACGTGGCCAGCGCGTCGGTGTTGTGCGCGACCGCCTTGACCTGCTTGCGCAGCGCCGCGCCGAAGTTGTCCAGCGCGTCGGCGAACCCGGACTGCTTGCCGATGCGCCCGAAGCTGTCCTCGGCGATCTCCCGCACCTCGCGCACGTGCCGCCGACCCAACGCGGTCAGGTCGTCCGCCGAGTTCCGCGTGCGCCGCGCGTAGTCCCGCAGCACCCCCACGTCCACGGAGAACCCACCGCCACCCGAGCCGCCACGGGAACCGCCGCCCGAGCCGCCGCCTCCCGACCCTCCCCGCGAACCGCCGCGCTTCATCCCCTCGACGCCTCGCCGCGCCTCGTCCAGGTGGCGCTTGTAAGCACCGCTCGTGTACGTGGTCCACGGTGTCCACGACCGGCCGTCACCGGAGATCTTGTTCGCCGCACGGGCGTTCTCCGCCGGGTCGAACAGCTCCCGG
Organism: Saccharothrix stipae; assembly: GCF_054781895.1. NCBI lineage: Bacteria > Bacillati > Actinomycetota > Actinomycetes > Pseudonocardiales > Pseudonocardiaceae > Saccharothrix > Saccharothrix stipae. The sequence goes on from NZ_BAAGTN010000031.1 coordinate 282,693, forward strand.
TTGGACTCCAGCCCGAACTCGCGCCGCCGCGCCGGCCCCATCGAGCCCAGCATGTTGATCTGCCACAGCCCGTAGGAGTTGTCCGGCGGGGTGGCGTTGTGCGCGCGGGGGTCGCCGCCGGACTCGGCCAGCGCGACCGCCACCGCGATCGTCAGGTCCTGCCCGCGGAACCCCGCGTCGTGCGCGTGCCGGGCGATCTGCTCCGGACTCAACTTGCTCATGCCGCACACCCTGCACCGCTCGCGACCTGCGGCGGAACCGCCGTTGCACGCTCGGACAGCGGCTGTGCACGGGGAAGCTACAGTCGAACACGTGAACGAAGGGCTGTTCGACGACGGCTTGTTCGGCGTCGACCCGGAGGAGAAGGCGGCGCGCATCGCCGCCAACGCGCCGCTGGCCGTGCGGATGCGCCCGCGCACCCTGGACGAGGTGGTCGGGCAGGACCACCTGCTCGGACCGGGCGCGCCGCTGCGCAGGCTGGTGGAGGGCTCGTCGCCCGCCTCGGTCATGCTCTACGGCCCGCCGGGCACCGGCAAGACGACGCTGGCCACGCTGGTCTCCCAGGCCACCGGCCGGCGGTTCGCCGCGCTGTCGGCGCTGTCGGCGGGCGTGAAGGAGGTGCGCGCGGTCATCGAGGAGGCACGCCGCCGCCTGGTCCGCTCCGGCGAGTCGACCGTGCTGTTCATCGACGAGGTGCACCGGTTCTCCAAGACCCAGCAGGACGCGCTGCTGGGCGCGGTCGAGGACCGGATCGTGCTGCTGGTCGCGGCGACCACGGAGAACCCGTTCTTCTCCGTCGTCTCGCCGCTGCTGTCCCGGTCGCTGGTGCTGCAACTGCGCCCGTTGACCGACGACGCGGTGCGCGTGCTGGTCAAGCGCGCGGTCCAGGACGGACGCGGGCTCGGCGGCACGGTCACCGTCGAGCCGGACGCCGAGGACCACCTGGTCCGGTTGGCCGGCGGTGACGCCCGGCGCGCGCTGACCGCTCTCGAAGCGGCGGCGGACGCGGTCGGCACCGGGGGCGTGCTCGACCTGCCGACGCTGGAGGCGACGGTCGACAAGGCGGCCGTGCGCTACGACCGGCAGGGCGACCAGCACTACGACGTGACCAGCGCGTTCATCAAGTCGATCCGCGGTTCGGACGTGGACGCCGCGCTGCACTACCTGGCCCGGATGATCGAGGCGGGGGAGGACCCGAGGTTCATCGCGCGGCGGCTGGTCATCCACGCCAGCGAGGACGTCGGCATGGCGGACCCGACCGCGTTGCAGACCTGCGTGGCCGCGGCGCAGGCCGTGCAGCTCATCGGGCTGCCGGAGTGCGCGCTGAACCTCGCCCACGCCACCATCCACCTGGCCACCGCGCCCAAGTCGAACGCCGTGGCGGCCGCGATCGGCGAGGCCATGGCGGACGTGCGCAAGGGCGCGATCGGCTCGGTGCCGACGCACCTGCGCGACGGCCACTACGCGGGCGCGGCGAAGCTCGGCAACGCCCAGGGCTACCGCTACCCGCACGACGTGCCGGAGGGCGTGCTGACCCAGCAGTACCCGCCGGACGACCTGGTCGGGCGCGACTACTACGAGCCGACCGGCCGGGGAGCCGAGCGCGTGCTGGCCGAACGCCTGCCGAAGTTGCGCAAGGTCATCCGGGGCCAGGAGTAAATCCATTTCCGATCCGTTCGAGTTCTGACACGGTGTGCCCGTGACAGACGCACCGCTGAACGGCCACGCCCTGCTCGACTTCAACACACCGCTCTCGGACACGAAGGCGTACGACCTGATCGGCGGCCTCCACCTGCGTCCCGGTGAGCGGGTCGTCGACTACGGCTGCGGGTGGGCGGAGCTGCTGTTGCGCGCGGTCGAGCACCAGGCGGGGGTGACCGGGCTCGGGGTCGACAGCGACGAGTACGCCATCACCCGCGGCCAGGCGAACGTCGAGGCCAGGGGCCTGACCTCGCGCGTCACGCTGGAGCAGGCGGACGTCACCGCGTGGCGGGCGGAGCCCGCGGACGTGGCGATCTCGATCGGCGCGTCGCACGCCTGGGGCGGCACCGAGCAGACCCTGGCGGCCATGCACGCCCGCATCCGCCCCGGCGGCACGCTCCTGCTGGGCGACGGCTTCTGGGACCGGCCACCCGGCCCGAAGTCGCTGGAGATCTTCGGCGAGGACGAGTTCGGCACCCTCGCCGAGCTGGTCGACCTGGCGATGGCCTGCGGTTACCGGCTGCTGTCGGTCACCACCGCCAACCAGGACGAGTGGGACAGCTTCGAGTCCCGCTGGTGCGCGGCCCGGGAACGCTGGCTGCTGGAGCACCCGGACGACCCGAAGGCCGGCGAGGTCCGCGCGGTCGTGGACGACCACCGCGACGGCTGGCTCAAGGGCTACCGGGGCGAGTTCGGCCTGGCCTACCTCACCCTCGCCCGCCTCTAGGACCCCGGCCGCCTCGCCCGGCCGGGGATACCGGACGAGGCGGCCGAACCTTCACCAGCCGTCCGACGGCGGCACCGGGGCCACCCGGTGCAGCGGGTTCGGCAGCGTGCCCGTCGTCGGCACCGGCGGGCGGGCGGTCAGGTCCCGGTAGCCCAGGGTGATCCGGTAGCCGTTGAGCGGGTAGCGGAGGAACTCCGCGGCGGTCAGGGAGCCGGCGTCCATGCGGCCGGCCAGGGTCGGGAAGCGGTTGCGGTAGGCGTCCACCTCGCCGCGCACCATGCCCCAGAAGCGGTCCTCGGGCAGCGGGAGCAGGGCCGACAGCGGGCGGAAGACGCCGACCAGCAGGGCGTCCACGACGTACTGCCGCAGGACCGGCCACGGTTTGCGCGGCAGCACGGGGTCGTGGGCGTCCGGCTCCAGGCCGCGGGCGGGCACGTGGTCCACCGACACGTTCACGTCGTCCACCAGGTCGAGCAGGGCGACGCGCACCGGCACGTGGTCGCGGTCGGTGATCACCACGACGTTCTCGCCGTGCGGGTTGAACGTGATGCCGTACGTGTAGAGCACGTGCAGCAGCGGCCGGAACAGGGCGCGCAGCAGCGCGGCGAACCACACCTCCGGGTCCGTGTCCCCGATGTACTCCAGCACCAGCGGCCGACCGGCGCGGTCCACGTGCAGCAGGGCCGCCAGCGACCAGGAACGCTCACCGGTGCGCACGGGGACCGGGTCGCGCCAGATGCACCCCATCGTCTCCAGCCACTGGTACGGCACGTCGCCCGCATGCGACAGCCGCGGGTGCCGGACGGTCACCGAGGCGACCTCGCCCAGCAGGTCCGTGCCCCACTCGCCGATCAGCTTGTCCGCCCGCCACAGCCCGGTGAGCCACTGCGTGACGACCGGCGCGGCCAGCGTGCAGTGCGGTGGGATGCCCCGGTACACCGACGTGTTCAGCACCCGAAGCGGCAGCTTGACCTGGTACCGGTCCGGCGAGTCCACGTTGGTCATGGTGCGCACGGCCTGGGTCGGCAGGTACCAGTCCGGCGCCTCGCCCAGCTCCACGATCCGACCGGTGGCCAGCTCCGGCGCCCACAGGGTGCGCACGACGTGGTCCAGCTGCCACGGGTGCACCGGCAGCCACACATAGGCCGCCGGGTCGACCCCCGCCTCCCGCAACGCCTCGGTGAACCGCTCCACCGTCATCGGGTCCAGCTCGCGCGCCCGCACGCCCTCCTCGGACAGCGACGACGTGCCGCGGAACTCCGCCAACCCACGGTGCACGGCCAGCCACGGCAGCCGCACGGGCGTGCGCGCCTCGGGCGCGTACCGCGCCAGGTCGTCCGCCGAGAACCCGACCCGCCCCTTGTTCGCGATCAGCCACGGGTGCCCGGTCAGGTGCCCGTCCAGCTCGGCCCGCGGCAACGACGCCAGCTCCGCCACCGGCCACGCGGTCGACGCCAGCACCACGTCGGCCGCGAGCGTCGCGGTCACCTCGGCCAGGAACCCGGCGGTCGTGGCCGGATCGACCCGCAGGGACCGGAACGCCTCCACCACGAACCGCTGCACGTCGTCGCACGGCTCCACCACGTCGTCGCCGAGGATGCCCGCCGCGGCCCGGCGCACCGAGCCCGGCTCCACCGCCCACCCGCCGAACGCCGTCCGCGTCGCCGAGAACGTGTAGACCGCGTCGTCGAACCGCAGCTCGTAGCCCGCCGGGTCGTCGAGCGCGGTCGGGGTCAGCAGCTCCTCGAAGCACAGCTCGCCGATCGCCTTCGCCAGCAACGCCGCCGAGCACTCGCGCCACAGGTCAGTCAACGTCGTCTCCTGGTCGCCCCGCGTCCCCCGGTCGACCCTCGTCGCCCGGAGCGCCGAAGCTGGTGTAGGCGGTGTGCTTGGGCAGCGGGTAGACCTCGCGGCCGGTCACCGCGTTGACGATGGTCGCGTTGCGCACCGCCCCGATGCCGAGGTCGGGCGCGGCCACGCCGTGGCTGTGCAGGTCGGCGTTCGCCACGAACACCCGGCCGGTGACGGACGGGTCCAGCGCGATCGAGTGGTCCAGCGCGACCACGTACCGGCCCCGCGCGTCCCGGCGCACGAACGGCTCCAGCGGCTCCAGGAACGGGGTCGGCGCCTGCCCGTACCCGGTGGCCGCCACGACGAGGTCGGTGTGGTGCCGGAACGTCCGCCCGGTGTCCCGGTGCGCGCACGTCAGCACCACCTCGCCGCCGGAGACCGCCGACGACGCCACCGCCACGCCGGGCCGCAGCTCGACCGGCGCGAGCCCGTGCTCCCACTCCCGCCGGTACAGCAGGTCGTGCAGCTCCTCCAAGGTCTCCGACGAGATCGCCCGGTAGTGCCGCCAGTGCTCGGCGCGCAACGCGTCGCGCCGGTCCTGCGGCAACGAGTGGAAGTGCCGCACGTACGACGGCGTGGTCATCTCCAGCACCAGCTTGGTGTAGTCCAGCGGCGCGAACACCGGCGTGCGGGTCAGCCACGTCACCGCAGGCCCGCCGTCCAGGTTGCGCCGCAACAGGTCCAGCACGATCTCCGCGCCCGACTGCCCCGACCCCACCACGGTCACCCGCTCGGCCGACGGCGACCGGTGCAGGTAGTCCGAGCTGTGCACCAGCCGATCACCCAGCCCGGCCAACGCGGGCGGCACCGACGGCGTGGTGCCCACCCCGAGCACCAGGTGCCGGGCGTCCACCGAGAACCCCGGCCCCGACACCGCGAACCGGCCGTCCTCCCACCGCACGGACGTCACCGCGTGCGAGAACCGCACCGGCAGCCGCGACGTCGCCCACCTCAGGTAGTCCTCGTACTCGCGCCGCGTCGGGTGGAACCTCTCCCGCACGTAGAACGGGTACAGCCGGTCCGCGGCACGCAGGTAGGCCAGGAACGACAACGGGTGCGTCGGGTCGACCAACGTCACCAGGTCGGCCAGGAAGCTCACCTGGAGCACCGCGTCGGCGAACATCACCCCGCTGTGCCAGCGCAGCTCCGGCCGCGCCTCCAGCACCACCACGTCCAGGTCGTCCACGGTGGACGCCAGCGCGGCCAGGCCGAGGTTGAACGGACCGCACCCGATCGCCACCACGTCGGTGACGGGCCGCCCGGCGTTCATCGCGTGCGCACCATCAGCAGCGCCACCTTGTCCGGCAACAGCACCTCGCCCACCGGCGCGAACCCGCCCGCCGTGAACGACGCGATCGCACGCCGGTTGCGCACGTCCGGCTCCAGCAGCACCCTGGTGCACCGCGGATCGGCGTCGAACAGGGCCGCGGTCAGCACCGGCAGCAGCTTGCGCACCAGCCCCTGGTCGGTCATCGACAGCTCGCCGACGGCGACGTGCAGCCCGAGGTCGTGCGGTCGGGCCTGGTAGACCTCCGCGACGACGTCCCGGGCCGCCCGGTAGACCTCCAGGTAGATCACAGGGTCCTCGCCCCGGCTCACGAGCACCGGCAACGAGTGCGTGCCGGACAACTGCCGGCGCAACTCCTGCTCCCAGCGCTCGCGCGGCCACGCCTGGTGCCAGAACGCGACCACGTGCGGCGCCTGCATCCAGCGGTGCACCAGGTCCAGGTCACGGGTGTCGGGGTCGACCACGCGGGCGTGCCAGCCGTCGGTGAGCGCCGGCAGCGGGGGAGCGGGCACGGCGGACAGGTCGTCGGTCTGCCGGTAGGCGTCGAGGTGGGTCACCGGGCGCACCTGCCCTCCCGCAACGGGTTGGGCGCGTCGAAGTACACCGACTGCGCGTCCAGCGGCGCGAGCACCTCGTCGATGCCCTCCAGCCTGGTCAGCAGGTTCGCCTTGCACGGCAGCACGTCCGCCTCCAGCCACCGGCGCGCCAACCGGTCACCGTCCGGGCCCGCCTCGGCCAGCGCGGGCAGCGCCGCCTCCAGCCGGGCCGCCATCACGCCCAACAGGTCCCGTTCATCGGCAAGCCCTTCCACGCCGAGGCAGCCGATCACCGCCAACGCCTGGTTGCGCAGCAGGTAGTAGGTGAGCCGGTCGTCCACGATCGCGTCGTCGACCACGGCCAGCGTGGACTCCTCGACACCCAGCCGCGCCAACACCCTCGGCAGGTGCGAGGCGGCCAGGTAGTAGCCCTGGTTGTCCCGGTAGCGGCCGCCGACCACCCGGCCCGCCGGGTCCAGCCGCACCAGCGTGTTCTGCTGGTGCGCCTCCAACCCGATGCCGGTCTCCGCGTACAGCCGCAGCATCGGCACCAGCACCCGGTCGGTGTAGTCGGCGACCCACTCGGCGGCGTTGAGCCGCAGCACGAGTTCACCCAGCAGGGAGCGCCCGATCCCCGGTCGCGGGGCGACCATGCCGGCCAGGCACCGCGAGTCGCCGATGTCCTCGGGCACCTCGCGCACGGCCACGTCCAGCCCGGTGACCTCGCCGCCCTCGTCCACCGCGATCCAGGCCGGGTCGCGCACGACGCTGAACTCGGGGTGCGCCTTCTCCGTGCCCTCCGCGTAGCCCGATTCGAGCAGCAGGTGGACCTCCGAGCCCCGGCGCAGCTCGGTCGCCGTCGACTCGCGCCGCGAGTTGGTGATCCGCAGGCCGAGCGACAGCTTCAGCATCACCGGCGCGCCGGTGCGGTACACCGTGCGCAGGCTGGACGTCGGCGACCACGCCGGCCCGAACTCGCCCAGCGGCTCCAGCAGCCCGCGCGAGACCAGGGACGCGATCCGCGGCCGGCGCAGCAGGTCGTGCGCCTGCCACGGGTGGGCGGGCACCAGCACCCGGCCCGGCTCCGGGCTGCGCCCGGCCAACGTCGACATCAACGTGACCGCGTCCGGCCCGGCCACCGACCCGTGCGAGACGACCTGCTCGGCGGCCGAGAACCAGAACAGCGGGAACGACCCGCGCAGCTCCGGCGCATACCGGGCGTTGTCGGCGTCGGACAGGCCGTCCCGGCTCTTGGCCGCGGGGTGGTGCAGGTGCCCGAGCATCAACCGCTGCTCGCTGTCCAGGAACCGGTCCGCCGGCCCCACCGGCTCACGTCGCCGGTACGCCACGAACTCCGCGACCCGCCGCACCGACTCGGCCGTCCGCTCCACCAGATCGGCGGCATGACCACCGGCTCCGCCGGCGGTTGTCGGATCTCCGGCTCCGCCGGCGGTCAACTCCGCGCCCACCAACGCCACCGCCACCACCGGGTCCGCCGGTCTGCCCGCCAACGTCACCGCCCCGAACCGGTGCCGCCCGGTCGGCGACGCGTACCGCACCTCGGCCTCCAGCGGCAGCCCCAGCACGTCGATCCGCACCCGGTCCGCCACCGCCACGTTCCGCTCCCGCACCCAGCAGCGCAACAACGCCTCCAAGTGCGCGTGCTCCGCGGTCGACCGCGGGTCGCCTTCCAGCGGATCTGGTCTCATGCCGCTCCTTCTACCAGTCGCTCGGCGGCGGAACCGGCCTCGCGGACCAGGGCCAGCAGCGCGGCCAGGTCCGCTTCCCGGGCGTTCGGGTTGAGCAGGGTCAACTTCAGGCACGTCACCTTGTCCACCTCGGTCCGACCGATCAGCGCCGCGCCCGCCCGCAGCAACGCCCGGCGCAAGCGCGCGTTCACCTCGTCCGCCCGCGAGTCGTCCGCCGGCCGGTACCGGAACACCACCGTGGTCAACGTGGCACCGCCGACCAGCTCGAACGACGGGTCGGCGGCGATCAGCGCGGCGGCGTGGCCGGCCAGCTCGTGGCACCGGTCCACCAGCGCACCCAAGCCGGCCCGGCCCAGCGCGAGCAGCGTCGCGGCCACCTTCACGGCGTCCGGCCTGCGCGTGGTCTGCAACGACCGGCCCAGCGCGCCGTCGTAGCCCTCGGCCCGGTCGTCCTCGGGGTTGAGGTAGGCCACCGACCGCTCCAGCGGCGCGAACGACGACGCCGAGCGCACCAGCAGCACGCTCGCCGCCGCGGGCTGCCAGCCGATCTTGTGCAGGTCCGCGGTCACCGAGTCGGCCAGCGCCAGCCCGTCCACGAGCCCCGCCAGCTTGGCCGAGAACACCGCGCCGAAGCCGTACGCGGCGTCCACGTGCAGCCAGACGCCGTGCTCGTGGGCGATCGCGGCCAGTTCCGGCAGCGGGTCGACCGAGCCGAAGTCCGTGGTGCCCGCGGTCGCCACGACCGCCACCGGCGTGCCGCCCGCCCGCAGCACCGCCGCCACCGCGTCCGGCCGCATCCGCCGCCGCGAGTCCACCGACACCGGCCGCACGGCGTGCTCGCCGATGCCCAGCGCCGCGCACGCCCGCGCCACCGAGAAGTGGGCCAGCTCCGAGCACAGCACCACCGGGTCGGGCAGCGCCGCCACCCCGTCGGACCGCACGTCCAGGCCGAGCCGGGCGGCCGCGGCGTCACGGGCCAGCAGCAGCGCGGTCAGGTTCGACAGCGTGCCGCCGGGCGTGAACACGCCGTCGGCGTCCGCGTCGAACCCGGCCAGCCGGGCCAGCGCCGCCACCACCCACCGCTCCACCGCGAGCGCGGCCGGCCCGGAGTCGTAGGTGTCCAGCGAGGCGTTGCCCGCGCTGGCCAGCGCGTCGGCCGTGACGGCCACGGCCAGCGGCGGCGGTTGCAGGTGAGCGGCGGCGAACGGGTTGGTCAGGTCCACTCCACCATCGGCGAGCACGGTCGTGACGCGGGCCAGCGCGGCGTCCGCGCCGATGCCGTGCTCGGGCAGGTCGCCGAGCACCCGGTGGGCCCTGGCCAGCACGTCGGCGGGCCGGCCCGGCGGAATCGGTCGGCCGGAGGGACTGGCGGCGAACACGGCACCTCCGACGATCGACTAAGGCTAGGCTTACCTCATCTACTCGGTGTGGTGTGTGTCAAGCCCTCCGTGACCATCCGTGGTGTGACGATCACTCGCGTGACCACGCTAGCCGCCGCGACGACGATCGAACTGACGCCAAATGGGGGGTCTTGGGCCGACCGTCCCACCACGTGGCACGACCCGCCGCGCGCCAAGCCCGATCTCATTCCGGGGCCACTCGGCGGTCGCGGTAACCTTGGCCACCACGCTGGAGTCCCGGCCAATCCGGTCACAGCAATCCACCAGGAGGATCCGTGTCGCCAGGGCAGATCGCCGCGCTGGTCGCCGCCGGCGCGTTCGTGCTGCTTGTGCTCCTGCTGGCGATCCCGTTGGTCAAACTGGGCCGCACGCTGGACGAGGCCACGATCGCCATCCGCAAGGCGCACCAGAACAGCGACCCGATCTTCACCGGCGCGAACACGACGATCACGCACGTGAACACGCAGCTGGAGAGGGTGGACGGGATCACCGCCAACGCCCGCGCGGTCACCGGCAACGTCTCCGCGCTCACCTCGCTGTTCACCGCCACCCTGGGCGGGCCGCTGGTCAAGGCCGCCGCGCTGTCCTACGGCCTGAGCAAGGCCATCCGCGCCCGCCGCGCGGCCAAGGAAGCGCCCAGCAAGCACACCCGGCGCAGGGGCAGGCGATGAGGCGGCTGTTCTGGTTCGGGCTCGGCATCGCCGCGGGCGTGTTCGCCGCCCGCAAGGCCGGTCAGGCCGCGCACGCCGCCACGCCCGCGGGCATCGGCGAGAACGTCGGCCAGGGCCTGCGCGAGCTGGCGGGCGCCATCGGCTCCTTCGGCGCCGAGGTGCGCGCCGGAATGTCGGAGCGCGAACAGGAGTTGCAAGAGAACGTGGAACGTCAGACGGGCTTCACGCCGGGTCGGCGAGCGCGCGGGGCGAACGACGCCAAGTAGGTCGTTCGTTCGCCTCGCCGCGCCCTCGCCCGATCGTCGGCCAAGCCGACGGCGGTTTCCACACTCCCTGAAGGACAAGACCCGTGCAGACCCACGAGATCATCAAGCGCTTCCGCGAGCACTTCGAGAACGCCGGCCACAAGTACGTGCCCAGCGCCTCGCTCCTGCTGGACGACCCGAACCTGCTGTTCGTCAACGCCGGCATGGTGCCGTTCAAGCCGTACTTCCTGGGTGAGGCCCCGCCGCCCGCCCCGCGCATGACGAGCATCCAGAAGTGCGTGCGCACGCCGGACATCGACGAGGTCGGCAAGACCACCCGGCACAACACGTTCTTCCAGATGGCCGGCAACTTCTCGTTCGGCGACTACTTCAAGGAAGACGCCATCAGGCTGGCCTGGGACCTGGTCACCAGGTCGCAGGACGACGGCGGCTACGGCCTGGACCCCGAGCGCATCTGGGTGACCGTCTACCTGGACGACGACGAGGCCGCCGACCTGTGGCAGAAGGTCGCCGGGCTGCCGCCCGAGCGCATCCAGCGCCGCGACATCGAGGACAACTACTGGTCGATGGGCGTGCCCGGCCCGTGCGGCCCGTGCTCGGAGATCTACTACGACCGCGGCCCCGCCTTCGGCGAGGAGGGCGGCCCGGTCGTCGACGAGGACCGGTACCTGGAGATCTGGAACCTGGTCTTCATGCAGAACGTCCGCGGTGAGGGCGGCGCCAAGAAGGACTACCCGATCCTGGGCGAGCTGCCGGACAAGAACATCGACACCGGCATGGGCGTCGAGCGCGTCGCCATGCTGCTCCAGGACGTCGACAACGTCTACGAGACCGACCTCGTCCGCACCGTGATCACCAAGGCCGAGCAGCTGTCCGGCCGCGCGTACGGCGCCAACGAGACCGACGACGTGCGCTTCCGGGTCATCGCCGACCACGCCCGCAGCGGCGTGCTGCTGGTCGGCGACGGCGTCACGCCCGGCAACGAGGCCCGCGGCTACGTGCTGCGCCGCCTGCTGCGCCGCATCGTCCGCTCGGCCCGCCTGCTCGGCGTCACCGAGCCGGTGCTGACCCAGTTCGCCGAGGTCGTCCGCGACGCCATGGGCCCGTCCTACCCCGAGCTGGTGTCCGGCTTCGCCCGTATCGAGCAGGTCCTCAAGGCCGAGGAGGACACGTTCCTGCGCACGCTGGACGCCGGGTCGCGGATCTTCGAGAACGCCGCCGCCGAGGTCAAGTCCGACGGCCGCGCCACGCTGCCCGGTGACAAGGCCTTCCAGCTGCACGACACCTACGGCTTCCCGCTCGACCTCACCCTGGAGATGGCCGCCGAGGCCGGCCTGACCGTGGACGAGGACGGGTTCCGCAAGCTGATGGCCGAGCAGCGCGCCCGCGCCAAGGCCGACGCCGCCGGCAAGAAGACCGGCCACGGCGACCAGACCGTGTACCGGGAGCTGCTCGAACTCGGCGCCACCGAGTTCACCGGGTACACCGAGCTGGCCAGCGAGGCCACCCTGCGCGGCATCGTCAGCGGCGGCAAGCGGGTGCGCTCGGCCAAGGAAGGCGACATCGTCGAGGTCGTGCTCGACCGCACCCCGCTCTACGCCGAGTCCGGCGGCCAGGAGAGCGACGCCGGCGTGATCGTCTCCGGCAGTGCCGAGCTGGAGGTCGTGGACGTGCAGAAGGTGGCCCGCAAGCTGTGGGTGCACCAGGTGCGCGTGGTCAGCGGCGAGATCGCCGAGGGCGAGCACGTCGAGGCCCGCGTCGACCCGGAGTGGCGCGTCGGCGCCCGCCAGGGCCACTCGGGCACGCACGTCGTGCACGCCGCCCTGCGCCAGGTGCTCGGCCCGTCGGCCCTGCAGAGCGGCTCGTACAACAAGCCGGGCTACCTGCGGCTGGACTTCGCCTGGACCGGCGGTCTGTCGGAGGAGGCCCGCAGCGAGATCGAAGAGGTCTCCAACCTGGCCGTCCGCAAGGACCTGCCGGTGCAGGTGGTGTACACCGACATGGGTGGCGCCCAGGAGATGGGCGCGGTGGCCCTGTTCGGCGAGACCTACGACGAGACCGTGCGCGTGGTCGAGATCGGCGGGCCGTGGTCGCGCGAGCTGTGCGGTGGCACGCACGTCGAGCACTCGTCCCAGATCGGCCCCATCACGGTGATCGGCGAGTCGTCGGTCGGCTCCGGCGTGCGCCGGTTGGAGGCCTACGTCGGCATCGAGGCCTTCAAGTACCTGGCCCAGGAACGGGCCCTGGTGCAGAACGTCGCCGCCATGCTGAAGGTGCCCGACGCCGAGGTGCCCGCCCGGGTCGAGGCCCTGGTGGAGCGGCTGCGGGTGGCCGAGAAGGAGCTGGAGAAGGTCAGGGCCGCCCAGCTCGTGGCCAACGCCGGCTCGCTGGCCGACCAGGCCATCGACGTGCGCGGGGTGTCCCTGGTGACCCTCCAGCTGCCCGAGGGCACGTCCGGCGCCGACGTGCGGACCATCGCCGGCGAGGTGCGCAACCGGCTCGGCGACAAGCCGGGCGTGGTCGGCCTGTTCGCCCCCGACGGCGACAAGGTCAGCTTCGTGGTGGCCACCACGTCCGCCGCCCGCGACCTGGGGCTGGCCGCCGGGAAGCTGGTGCCCGCCTTCGCCCCGGCCGTGGGCGGTCGTGGCGGCGGCAAGCCGGACCTCGCCCAGGGCGGCGGCACGAACCCGGGTGGTGTCGGTGCCGCCATCACCGCCCTGCGCGCCGAGGTGGACCGCGCCCTCGAAACCGGCCGAAGTGCTTCCTCCCGGTGAGGGCGCGGTGAACTCGGCCGATCGCCCCGGCGTCGACGACCCCGGCCTCGGCCGGAGGCTGGGCGTCGACGTCGGCGCGGTGCGCGTAGGGGTGGCGTCGAGTGATCCGGGAGCGTTCCTCGCCACACCGCTCGTCACCTTGGCACGTGACGCGAAGACCGGCCGTGACCTGCAAGAACTGGCCGACCTGGTGGTCGAGCACGACATCGTGGAGGTCGTGGTCGGCCTGCCTCGCACGCTGGCCGGGAAGCACGGGCCGGCGGCGGCGACCGCGGCGGCGTACGCTGCGGCGTTGGCCGAGCGCGTCGCACCGGTTCCGGTGCGTCTCACCGACGAGCGGCTGACCACCGTCACGGCGAGCCGGGTGCTCGCCGAACGCGGGGTGCGAGGCAAGAAGCAACGCGCCGTCGTGGACCAGGCTGCCGCGGTCGAGATCCTGCAGTCCTGGCTGGACGCACGGGCGCGACAAGTGGCTCGATCCGCTGCGGAGCGGGCCCCCGGAGCTAAGGACGGCTCGTGAACGACGACCTCGGGTTGTTCACCGATCCCGACACGCGCCACGACGAGCGGGTGGCGCGTGGCAAGAGCGACGCCGCGGCCCGCCGGGCCAAGCGCAGGCGCAAGCGGACGATCCTGTGGGTCGTCGTGGCGCTGGTGCTGACCGGCGGCGGCGTCGGCGCGTACTACGGGTACCGCACGTTGAGCGGCATCGGTTCGTTCGACGACTTCGCCGGCTCCGGCGAGGCCGACGTGGTGGTCGAGGTGAAGGACGGCGACCTCGTCACCACCATCGCGACCACGCTCAAGGACCAGGGCGTGGTGGCCAGCGCGCGCGCGTTCACCGAGGCGGGCGCGGACGACTCGCGGGTCACCGCGATCCAGCCCGGCTTCTACCTGATGAAGACCAAGATGTCCGGCGCGGCCGCGGTGGCGCGGATGGTCGACCCGGCGGCCAAGGTGGTGCCGCTGGAGGTCAAGGGCGGCTACGTGCTGCACGACCTCACCGCGCAGGACGGCAGCATCACCAAGGGCATCCTGTCGAAGCTGTCCGACGCCTCGTGCGTGGAGCTGGGCGGGGCCAAGCAGTGCGTGACGCCCGAGCAGCTGCGCGACGCGGCGGACAACGCCGACCCGGCCGCCCTCGGCATCCCCGAGTGGGCGCTGCCCGACGTGGTCGCCGCGCCGAAGGAGAACCGGCTCGAAGGCCTCATCCTGCCCGGGCTGTACCACCTCAAGCCCGGCGCGAACGCCGTCGAGCTGCTCAAGAGCGTGATCGCCACGTCCCTGGGCCGGATGCAGGGCTACGGCATCCCCAGCGGCACGGGGAAGACGGGTTTCCGCCCGTACGAGGTCCTGGTGGTCGCCTCCCTGATCGAGAAGGAAGGCCTGACCAAGGACTTCGGCAAGATCTCGCGGGTGATCTACAGCCGGCTCGCGCTGCCGCAGAAGCTGGAGCTCGACTCCACGGTCAACTACAAGCTGGACCGGCCGCACATCACCACCAGCGACGCCGACCGCGACAGGTCCGGGCCGTTCAACACCTACAAGGTGCAGGGGCTGCCGCCGACGCCGATCGGCTCGCCCGGCCGTGAGGCGATCACCGCCGCGATCACGCCCGAGGACGGGCCGTGGATGTACTTCGTGAAGTGCCAGAAGGACGGCACGTCGTGCTTCACGAACAACTACGACGAGCACCGGGCCGTGTCGGACAAGGCTCGCGCGGAAGGCGTCTTCTGACCGTGGCCCGCCGTGCGGCGGTCATCGGCTCGCCGGTGGCCCACTCGTTGTCACCGGTGCTGCACAACGCCGCCTTCGCCGCCCTGGGCCTGTCCGACTGGGCGTACACGCGGGTCGAGTGCACGGCCGAGGAGGTTCCGTCGCTGGTCACGGGCCTGGACTCGACGTGGGCGGGACTCTCGGTGACCATGCCGAACAAGCGCGCGGCGCTCGCGGTCGCCGCCGGCGCGACCTCGCGCGCGGTGCGGGTGGGCGCCGCCAACACGCTGGTGCCCACGGCCGAGGGGTGGCGGGCCGACAACACCGACGTGGACGGCGTGCTGGGCGCGTTGCGCGCGTCGTGCGGCTTCACGTCCGGTCGTCGGGCGGTGCTGCTCGGCGCGGGCGGCACGGCCACGGCGGCCCTGGTGGCCCTGGCGTCGGCCGGTGTGCGCGAGGTGTCGCTGGTGGTCCGCTCGGTGAGCCGGGCCGCGGAGGCCGAGTCGTGCGCGTCCCGGCTCGGGCTGGCGCTCGACGTGGTCACCTGGGACACCGCGGACTTCGCCGCGCTGGCCTCGGCGTCGGACGTGCTGGTCAGCACCGTGCCGCCGGGCGCGACGGAACCGGTCGCCACGGCGTTGGCCGAGGCGCCGTGCGTGCTGGACGTGATCTACCACCCGTGGCCGACGCCGTTGGCGCTCGCGGTGGCGCAGCGGGGCCGCACCCTCGCGACCGGCCTCGACATGCTCCTGCACCAGGCGTTCGGTCAGGCGGAGCAGTTCACCGGCCTGCCCGCGCCGCGCGAGGCGATGCGCCGGGCGCTGCGGGACGCGACGGACCACGTCCTGCCGTTGCCGTGCTAGCCGGGGCGGGCCAGCGCGATGTGTTCGACCGCGCCGGCGCCGCACCCGGCCCCGGTCTCGTCCCGCGCACGTGAACAGTCACTCCACCGAGCCCTTTCGTGATCAGCTCCCGGTCGAACCGGGCCGGCGCTTCCGGGCGCGGCACCCGGTCCGCACCCCCGGGGCGGACCGGCCGACCCGGGCGCCGACCCGTGCCGGCGGGCTCACCGCGGCCGTGGTTCGATGCTAGCCAATGGATCTTGTAGCGATCTTGTGGCGATCCTGAGGCGCCGGGTGCCGCCGCCCGCGCGTCCGGCGGATCCGGCTCCGGGGGCGTGATGGAGGTGCGGTTCAGGCTGCTGGGACCGGTCGAGGTGCACGTCGACGGTCGCCGGCTGGACATCGGGCACGCGCGGCAGCGCCACGTGCTCGCCGCGCTGCTGGTCGACCTCAACCGGGCCGTGTCGCTCGACCAGCTCGTCGACCGGTTGTGGGACGCGCCGCCGCGCACGGCACGCGACTCGCTCTACAGCTACCTGTCCCGGTTGCGGGCCGTGCTGGGCGCCGTGGACGACGTGGACCTGGTCCGGCGGGGCGGCGGGTACGTGCTGGTCGGCGACGAGGACGCGGTGGACCTGCACGCGTTCCGCCGGTCGGTCGCGCGCGCCCGTGCGGCGGACGACGAGCGCGCGGTCGGGCTGTTCGACCAGGCCCTCGGGCTGTGGCGCGGACCGGTGGCGGGCGAGATGGACAGCTCGTGGATCGACGGCGTGCGGGCGCGGGCGGACGAGGAGCGGTTGCTCGCCGAGCTCGACCGCAACGACGTGCTGCTGCGCCGGGGTGGGCACGCGGCCGCGGTGGCGGGCATCGCGGCGCAGGCCGCCGACCGGCCGTTGGACGAGCGGCTGGCCGGCCAGCTGATGCTCGCGCTGTACCGCTCCGGTCGGCAGGGCGAGGCGCTCGACGCCTACCGCCGCGTCCAGCGCCGGCTGGTGGAGGAGCTGGGCGCCGACCCCAGCCCGCCGTTGCGGCGGCTGCACCAGCGGATCCTCACCGCCGACCCGGCGCTCGGTGGTCACCCACCCGCCGACCCCGCGCTCGGTGGTCACCCACCCGCCGACCCGGCGCTCGGCGGTCACCCGCCCGCGCCGGCGCCGAGCCGGTCGACCGCGCCGGTGCCGCGCCAGCTGCCGCTGCCGCCGCCGCTGTTCACCGGTCGCACCGCGGAGCTGACCTGGCTGGACCGGGCGGTGCCCGCGTCGTCCGGGCGCGACCGCCGGTCGGCCGTGGTGGCGATCAGCGGACCCGGTGGTGTGGGCAAGACGTCGTTGGCGTTGCATTGGGCGCACCGGGACGCGGGGCGCTTCCCGGACGGCCAGCTGTACGCGAACCTGCGCGGCTTCACCCCGTCCGGCACGCCGGCGTCGCCGTCCGCGGTGATCCGGGCGTTCCTCCAGGCGCTCGGCGTCGACACCGACGCGATCCCGCGTGACGACGAGGCCCGGATCGGGTTGTACCGGAGCCTGACCGCGGACAAGCAGCTGCTCGTGCTGCTGGACAACGCCCGCGACTCCGAGCACGTGGCCGACCTGGTGCCCGGCGGCCCGGCGTGCACGGTGGTCGTGACCAGCAGGCGGCACCTCACCGGTCTGGTCACCACGCACGGCGCCCGCCAGCTGACGTTGGACGTGCTGCCCGCGGCCGAGGCGCGCGACCTGCTGGTCCGCCACATCGGCCCGGAGCGCGCCGACCGCGAGGGGCGCGAGGTGCCCGCGCTGGCCGAGCGGTCGGCCGGGCTGCCGCTGGCGATCAGCGTGATCGGCGCCCGGGCGACGGTGCGGGCCGACCTGTCGCTCACCGAGCTGGCCAGGGAGCTGGACAACGCGGCGGCTCCGCTGGACGCGTTCGAGGCGGGCGAGATCACCGCCAGCGTCCGCGCCGTGTTCGCCTCGTCGTACCGGGCGCTGCCCGCCGGCGCGGCGCGGGCGTTCCGGCTGCTCTCGGCGGGCAGCCCGGAGATCGGGCTGGCGGCGGTGGCCGCGCTGCTGGGCGTCGCGCCCTCGCGGGCACGGGTCGAGCTGACCGAGCTGTGCCAGGCGAACCTGCTGCACGAGCACGTGCCGGACCGGTTCCGGATGCACGACCTGGTGCGCCTGTACGCCGACGAGCGCGCGCGCCACGACGAGCCCGGCGAGTCGCTGGTGCCCGCCGTGCGCCGGCTCGTGGACTTCTACCTGCACACGGCGTTGGCGGCGCAGCGGCACATGGACCACTCCGGGGCCGTCCTCGTCCTGAGCCCGGCGGTCCCGGGCAGCGAGCCGCTGTCGTTCGACACCGAGAAAGCCGCCATGACCTGGTACGACGAGGAGCACCAGGTCATCCTCGACACCCAGCGGACGGCCGCCCGGTACGGCTGGGACCCGCAGGTGTGGCAGTTCGCCGAGGTGTTGCGGAGCTACCAGCTGCGGCGTCCGCCGGACCCGGCCGACGGCCGCGCGACCTGGGAGCAGGCGCTGGGCGCGGCGGAACGGCTCGGTGACCGCCGGCTCGCCGCGAAGTGCCACCGGTTCCTCGGGCACATCGCGGCCCGGCACGACTTCGGACCGCAGGCGATCGAGCACCTGCGGCAGGCCGTGCGGCTGCTGGAGGACTCGGGCGACGAGCTGGAGCAGGCGCGCACGCACATCGCGTTCGCCTGGGTGCTCGAACGCCACGGTGACGACGCCGCCGCACTGGACCACTCGCTCGCCGCGCTGCCGCTGTTCCGGTCCTCCGGTTCCCGGCCGGGCGAGGCGGCCGCGCTGAACGCGATCGGGTGGTACCAGTCGAGGCTGGGCCGGCTCGACGAGGCCGCCGAGCACTGCGGTCTCGCCCTGGCCCTGTACCGCGAGTCGGGCGACCGCAACGGTGAGGCGAACACGCTGGAGAGCCTGGGTTTCATCGCCTACAACGCCGGTCGGCACGACGTCGCGATCGACCACTTCGAGCAGGCGCTGCGCCTGTTCCGCGAGGACGAGAGCGCCTACCAGGAGGCCGACACCCTGGTCCGGATGGCCGACGCCCACCTCGCCCGCGGCGCCCACTGCGAGGCCAAGCGAACCTGGGAAGCCGCCCTGGTGCTGCTGCACCGCCAAAGCCGCTCCCTGGAAGCCGCCGAAGTCGAACGAACCCTCCGCTCCCTCCCCCCTTCCTAACCCCCACCCGCCTCCTCCCACCCCCGCGTGTCCTACCTCCAGAACGCGCGTGTCCTACCTCCAGAACGCGCGTGTCCTACGTTCAGAACGCGTGAGTCCTACGTTCAGAACGCGTGAGTCCTACGTTCAGAACGCGTGAGTCCTACGTTCAGAACGCGAGAGTCCTACGTTCAGGACCCCCGAGTTCAACGCTCAGAACACGCCGCGGGCCCTGCTCGCGTGAAGTGCGAGCAGGGCCCGGTGACGTGCCGAGGCGATCAGCCTTCGTCGAGGTCGGTGGCGATGATCTCCGCGATCGCCTCCAGCGCGGCGTCCGCGCCGTCGCCGTCGGCCGCGAGGACGACCTCGTCGCCGTGCATCGCGCCGAGCGTCATCAGACCCAGCACGCTCGCCGCCTCGACCGGTTGGCCGTCGTCCTTGCGGATGGTGACCCGCACCGGTTGCCCGGCCGCCGCCTTCGCCAGCAGTGCGGCAGGGCGCGCGTGCAGTCCGACCTTGCTCGCCACGGTGACCCGTCGCTCAGGCATGACCCGTCCTCTCGTCCTTCTGCTCGCCGTCAGGACGCCGCGGCGTCCGACCGGCCTTCCTTCTCACGCCTGTCGGTCTTGGCGGTCTTCTCGCCGCCGTCGACCACGCTCTGGTCGTCCTCGGGATCCTCGTCCTCGGCACGCCCCGGCGTCTTCAGGTTCCACTTGGTGATCACGAAGCGGAACAAGAAGTAGTAGATGACCGCGTAGATCGCGCCCAGCACCAGGATCAGCAACGGCTTGGTCGCGATGTTGAAGTTGAGCAGGTAATCGATGACACCGGCGGAGAACCCGAAGCCGTCGTGGATGCCCAACGCGTTGCTGATGGCCAGCGAGGTGCCGGTGAGCACCGCGTGGATCACGTACAGCGGCCACGCCACGAACATGAACGCGAACTCCAGCGGCTCGGTCACACCCGTGATGAACGAGGTCAGCGCCGCCGACCCCATGATGCCCGCGATGATCTTCCGCTGACCGGGCCGCGCGGTGTGCACGATGGCCAGCGCCGCCGCCGGGAGGGCGAACATGAAGATCGGGAAGAAGCCGGTCTGGAACGTGCCCGCGGTCGGGTCGCCCGCGAGGAAGCGCGGGATGTCACCGGTCTTGCCCTCGTAGTCGCCGAACTGGAACCACAGCACGTTGTTGACGATGTGGTGCAGGCCGAGCGGGATCAGCAGCCGGTTCACCACGCCGTAGATGCCAGCGCCGACGATCGTGCTGCCGGTGATGGCCTCGCCGACGTTGTTCAACCCCGCCGCGAACACCGGGTACACCAGGCCCATCAGCACGCCGACGACCACCATGACGCCCGCGACCAGGATCGGCACGAACCGCCGGCCGCCGAAGAACGCCAGGTAGGGAGGCAGCTTGATGCGGTGGTACCGCTGCCACAGCACGGCGGTGATCAGACCGACGACGATGCCGCCGAGCACCCGGTAGTCGATCAGCACCGGGTCGGCGGTCGGGTCCGTCGGCTGGTCGAGGACCAGCGGCGACATCGCCTTGAACACGCCTTGCAGCACCACGTAGCCGACCACCGCGGCCAGACCCGTAGAACCGTCGCCGCGCCGGGCGAAACCGACGGCGATGCCGACCGCGAACAGCAGCGGCAGGTTGGCGAACAGCGCGTCGCCCGCGTTGCCGATGACGGCGGCTACCTGGTTCCAGCCGAGGCCGTCCTTGCCCAGCATGTCGGGCTGGCCCAGTCGCAGCAGAAGGGCGGCGGCGGGCAGCACGGCGATCGGCAGCATGAGGCTGCGACCGAAGCGCTGGAGACCGGCCAGTCCCTTGATCTCACGACCGCCGGTCGCCTGTGGGGCGCTGGCGCTCATGGGGTACCTCCCTTGGCGGAGTGGTGCGGGCCGGATTCCGGGACGGTCCGGTCCAATTGCATGGTCACCTGGTAGAGATCGCCCCGGTACCAGGACGTCATGTCCTCGACGGGCCTGCCCTGTGAGCTGGAGACCCGGCGGAAGACCAGCAGCGAGCTGCCGGGTCGGATGCCCAGCAACGTCGCCGTCTCGGGGTCGGCGTCCTCGGCCCACACGGTCTGGCCCGCGTGGTCGAGCTGCACCCCGTAGGTGTCGGCGATGAGGGTGTAGAGCGAGGTGGTGAGGTCGTGCCGGTCGAGGTCGGGCACGACCCGCGGGTTGTACCAGCCCCGTTCGACGGCGAGCGGCACGCCGTCCGCGCGGCGCAGGCGGACGAGCTTGCACGCCGGCTCGTGCGGCAGCAGGCCGAGCGCGGTGGCCGCCTCGGGCGGTGGCTCCTCCTCGGCGCAGGCCAGCACCTCGGTCGCCGGGGTCAGGCCGCGCCTGCGCATGTCGTCGGTGAACGACTCCAGGTACAGCTGCACGTCCAGGCGGCGCCGGGCGGTGAACGTGCCCCGGCCCTTGGCCCTGGTCAGCAGGCCTTCGGCGACGAGCTGGCCGACGGCGGCGCGGACCGTGATGCGGGACACCCCGTACTGCTGGGCGAGGTCGCGCTCGGACGGGATGGGCGAGCCCGGGGGCAGCTCCTGCTCGGCCATGCGCCGCAGGATGTCGCGGAGCTGGGCGTGCTTGGGCTTCGGCCCGTCGACGATCTCGCCGCGGTGCATGACACCTCCCCGGTGCTCGCGTCGGTAGACCCGGATTGGTACTTTCCGGTCTAGACCAGTTGGTGCGGGGAGGATGCTCCGCGCGCCAACCGGGTGTCAACCGCCGTTACGGGACCGTGCCCGAGCGGTGGCACCCTCAGGCCAGGTGTCGAGAGAGGACTTCAAGTGGCGGACGACAAGGCAGCGCGGATCCTCGCCGCGCTCGGCGGTGCGGACAACATCGTGGAGATCGAGCCGTGCATCACGCGCCTGCGCTGTGAGCTGGAAGACGGTTCCCTGGTGGACGAGAAGGCTTTGAAGGGCCTGGGCGCGCACGGCGTGATGCGCGCGGGCAACGTCGTCCAGGTGGTCGTGGGCCCCGAGGCCGACACGATCGCCAGCGACATCGAGGACCTCCTGTGACGTTGCGCGTGACCAGTCCGGTCAGCGGTCGCGTGGTGCCGCTGACCGAGGTGCCGGACCCGGTGTTCGCGCAGGCCATGGTGGGTCCGGGGGTGGCGGTCGAGCCCGACCGGGTGAGTGCCGACGTGGTGTCGCCGGTGGACGGCACGGTGGTGACGCTGCACCCGCACGCGTTCGTCGTGGCCACCGCGGACGGCGCGGCGGTGTTGGTGCACCTGGGGATCGACACGGTGAAGCGCAAGGGCGAGGGCTTCACGCTGCACGTGGTCAAGGGCGAGGCGGTGCGCGCCGGGCAGCCCGTGGTGACGTGGGACCCGGCCGAGGTGGAGGCGGCGGGTTTCGCGCCGATCTGCCCGGTGATCGCGCTGGACGCGGCGCCGGAGGTGGTGCTGGACCAGGCGGGCGGCCCGGTCGTGGCGGGTGACGCGCTGTTCTCCTGGCAGCGCTGACCTCCCGGTGGGAGTGCGGGTGAATGGACCGTTCACCCGCACTTCTCGTTGTGCCACCGGTGTTCCCGGGCCGACGCTGGTCCCATGGTGATCTCGGGATTCGTGGCCGGCGCCGTGGGCGCCGGGTTGCTCCGCCGCCTGCCGCGCGGTGCGGACGTGCACTGGCTGTGGTGCGCCGCGCCGACGGCGGTGTTGTGGTTCGTGGCCTGGGCGTTGGCGCCGCCGCGGTGGCTGCCCGTGCCGCTGCTCGTGGCGTGGCTCGGCGTGCTGCTGACGGTGACCGACCTGCGCCACCGCCGCCTGCCGGACGCGTTGACGCTGCCCGCGTACCCGGCGATCGGTGTCGCGTTGTGGCTGTGCGGGGCGGACCTGTGGCGGGCGCTGGCGGGCTGCCTGCTGTTCGGTGGCTTCCACCTGCTCGTCCGCCTGGTGGCACCGGCGGCGATGGGCGGGGGAGACGTGAAGCTGGCCGGCTCGCTCGGCGCGGTGCTGGCCTCGGTGTCGTGGCTCGCCTTACCGGTCGGCGCGCTGCTGGCGAGCGCGCTCACCCTCGTCCTGGGCCGGTGGTGGCCGGACGACGGCATCCCGCACGGTCCCGGCCTGGTGGCGGCGACGTGGCTGGTCGCGGTGTCGGCCGGCTGAGCCGCGCGGCGGGACGTCGGCACACCTCACCTGGGCGCTCGGCCCGCGTTCACACTGTGGAAGGATCGCCTCGTGCTGCGCTGGATCACCGCTGGGGAGTCCCATGGACCGGCCCTCGTCGCCGTGCTGGAAGGCATGGTCGCCGGGGTCGAGGTCACGACCGCCGACCTGACCGCTCAACTGGAGCGCCGCCGCCTCGGGTTCGGCCGGAGCCCGCGCATGGGCTTCGAGGCCGACGAGGTCGAGATCCTCGGCGGTGTCCGCCACGGGCTCACCCAGGGCGGCCCCATCGCGGTCCGGATCGGCAACACCGAGTGGCCCAAGTGGCAGAAGGTGATGTCCCCCGACCCCGTCGACCCGGGCGAGCTCAAGCCGACCGGCCGCAACGAGGCGCTGACCAGGCCCCGGCCCGGCCACGCCGACCTGCCCGGCATGCAGAAGTTCGGCTTCGACGAGGCCCGGCCCGTGCTGGAGCGCGCCAGCGCCCGGGAGACCGCGGCCCGCACCGCGCTCGGCACCGTCGCCCGCCACTTCCTCAAGCAGGTCTTCGACGTCGACGTGATCAGCCACGTCGTCTCCATCGGCAAGGCCAGGACGCCCGCCGACGCGCCCGTGCCGGGACCGGACGACCTGGCCGCCGTCGACGAGAGCCCGGTCCGGGCCTTCGACGCGCGCGGCACCGAGGCGATGGTGGCCGAGGTCGAGGCGGTCAAGGAGGCGGGTGACACGGTCGGCGGTGTGATCGAGGTCATCGCCTACGGCCTGCCGCCGGGCATCGGCTCGCACGTGCACTGGGACCGCCGCCTCGACGCACGGCTGGCCGGCGCGCTGATGGGCGTGCAGGCGATGAAGGGCGTCGAGATCGGCGACGGCTTCACCACCGCCGAGCGGTGGGGCAGCCAGGCGCACGACGAGATCGACCGGGGCACCGGGCCGAAGGGCGTCACGCGCCGCTCCAACCGGGCGGGCGGCCTGGAGGGCGGCATCACCAACGGCGAGCCGCTGCGCGTGCGCGTCGCCATGAAGCCGATCTCCACCGTGCCCCGTGCCCTGTCCACCGTGGACGTCCGAACGGGAGAGCCCGCGGTGGCGATCCACCAGCGCTCGGACGTGTGCGCGGTGCCGCGCGCGGGCGTGGTGCTGGAGTCCGTGGTGGCGCTGGTGCTGGCCGAGACGGCGCTGGAGAAGTTCGGCGGCGACTCGATCGCCGAGACCAAGCGCAACGTCGTCGCCTACCTGGAGTCGCTGGAAGCCCGCTGGGAGGGGATGTGAGCCCTCGGTTCGTCGTCCTCGGCCCACCCGGAGCCGGCAAGACGACGGTCGGCCGGCTGCTCGCCGAACGCCTCGGCGTCGCCTTCCGCGACACCGACGACGACGTGGTGGCCACCGCGGGCAAGCCGATCTCAGACATCTTCACCGACGACGGCGAACCGGCGTTCCGCGCGCTGGAGGAGGAAGCCGTCGCCGAGGGCCTGAAGACCCACGACGGCGTGCTGGCGCTCGGCGGCGGCGCGGTGCTGTCCGCGGCCACCCGCGGTCGCCTCGCGGGCCACGCCGTGGTCTTCCTCAACGTCGGCATGGCCGAGGGCGTGAAGCGCACCGGCATGTCCAGCGCACGGCCCCTGCTGGCCGGCGTGAACCCGCGTGCGACGTTCAAGTCCCTGCTCGACGCGCGCCTGCCGCTGTACCGGGAGGTCGCCACGATCGAGGTGGCCACCGACGACCTCGGCCCAGAGCAGGTGGTCGACGCCGTGCTGGGCACGCCTGCGCCGGGGACCTGATCCCCGGTGGACGTGACCGGTGCCCGCGTCCTCGCGCACCGAGCCGCGGTGCAGGGTCTGCACGGCGACGACCCCGACGCGGTGCTGCCGTTGGGCGTGGTGGACAGCCCGCCCAAGACGGGCGCGGCGGCGTTGGGCGTGCGCGGCCGCCGTGCGGGCACCGACGACCTGGTGCGGGTGTTGAGCCTGCGCGGCGCGCCGCACCTGCACCGCCGCGAGGACCTGCCCGCGTTGCGCCGTCAGCTCCGACCGCGCACCCCGCGGCAGCTGGCGGCGTGGTGCGGCGCGTACCCGGTGCCCGACCTGGAGCACGTCGAGCTGGTCGTGGACCTCATGCACCGCGAGTTCCCCGGCGACACGGCCACCAAGGGCGAGCTGTCCGCCGCGATCAGCCCCCGACTGCCCGAGGTCGCCCGGCCGCACTGCCCGACGTGCGGCACCGACCACGTCATCGAGAACCTGTTCCGACTCGGCACGCTCCTCGCGGGCATCGAGCTGGAGCACCACGGCGCGAAGCTGGTCTTCCGCCGGCCGACCGCGAAACCCGCCGTCGAAGACCCCGGCGAACCGACCCTGTTGCGCGACTACGCGCGGCTCGTCGGCCCCTTCGCCAAGGCCGACGCGGAGAAGTGGCTCGGCGCGGGACCCCAGGACACGTGGCCCGACCTGCGCCCGGTCCGGGTCGACGGCAAGCGGCTGCTCGCGCACGAGGACGTCCTCGACCCGGCTGCCGCGGGCGGTGAGGCGACGCCCGACCCGCCCGCCGGCCTGCTGCTGTTCCCGCGCGACCCGTACCTGCTCGGCCCGCGCCACCTGGTCGCCGACCCGGACGTGGCCAAGCGGGTGTGGCGGCCCGTCGGCGCTCCCGGCGCGCTCGTGCTGCACGGCCGGGTGGCGGGCGCGTGGCGGCACGAGTTCAGCGGCCGGACGGTGACGTTCCAGGTCACGGGCTGGTCGAAGGTCAAGGGCGCGGCCCGGCGGGCGATCAGGGACCAGGCCGACGTGCTGGCCGGGGTGTGGGGCGGCGACGTGCTCGGAGCGGACGTGGTCGAATGGTGACCCGACGAGGGGAGTGGTGATGGGCGAGCCGGTGCGGATCCGCGTGGCCGCGGAACGACCGTACGACGTGGTGGTGGGCCGCGGCCTGCTCGGCGACCTGGTCGAGACCCTGAAGGGCACGGCCAAGGCGGCGATCGTCCACACGCCCACGCTGGCCGAGACCGCCGACGCGGTCCGCGGCGAGTTGGAGGCGGCCGGGATCGACGCGCACCGCGTCGAGGTGCCCGACGCCGAGGACGGCAAGGACCTGCGGGTCGCCGGGTACTGCTGGGACGTGTTCGGCCGCATCGGCCTCGGTCGCACGGACGTCGTGATCGGCCTGGGCGGCGGCGCGGTGACCGACCTGGCCGGGTTCGTCGCGTCCACCTGGATGCGCGGGGTGAAGCTGGTGCACGTGCCCACCACGCTGCTGGGCATGGTGGACGCGGCGGTCGGCGGCAAGACCGGCATCAACACCGACGCGGGCAAGAACCTGGTCGGCACGTTCTACGAGCCGGACGCCGTGCTGGTCGACCTGGCCACGCTGGAGACGTTGCCCCGCAACGAGCTGGTCGCGGGCATGGCCGAGGTGGTCAAGGGCGGGTTCATCGCCGACCCGGTGATCCTCGACCTGATCGAGGCCGACCCGGACGCCGCGCTGGACCCGTCCGGCGACGTGATCGAGGAGCTGGTCCGGCGCAAGATCCAGGTCAAGGCCGACGTGGTGTCCACCGACCTGCGCGAGTCGGACCTGCGGGAGATCCTGAACTACGGCCACACCCTCGCGCACGCCATCGAGCGCCGCGAGCGGTACCGCTGGCGGCACGGGGCGGCGGTCAGCGTCGGTCTGGTGTTCGCGGCGGAGCTGGCGCGCCTGGCGGGCAGGCTGGACGACGCGACCGCCGACCGGCACCGTTCGATCCTCACCTCGCTCGGCCTGCCGACCGGTTACGACCCGGACGCGCTCGGCCAGCTCCTGGAGGGGATGCGGACGGACAAGAAGACCCGCTCCGGGGTGCTGCGGTTCGTGGTGCTCGACGGGTTGGCGAAGCCCGGGCGGTTGGAGGGGCCTGATCCGGCGCTGATCGCGGCGGCGTACTCCGCGGTGGCCGCCGAGCCGAAGTCGGGTGGGAGCGTGCTGCTGTGACGGCGGTCGGGGGATGAGTCGCGGCTGACGGTGGCGGGCACGTGACGGCAGGACAGCTGCACCACGTCGAACTGTGGGTGCCCGACCTCGCCCGCGCCGAGCACAGCATCGGCTGGCTGCTCGGCGAACTGGGCTGGGTCGAGTACCAGCGCTGGCCGGCCGGGGTCAGCTGGCGGCTCGGCCCCACCTACGTGGTGGTCGAGCACTCGCCCGCGCTGGACGCGCACCATCGCCTCGGTACCGGGCTCAACCACCTCGCGTTCCACGTCGCGGGCCGCGCGGAGGTCGACCGGTTGGCGGCCGACGGGGTCGAACACGGCTGGTCCCCGCTGTTCGCGGACAGATACCCCCATGCAGGTGGTCCGGATCACTACGCCGCCTACCTGGAGAACACGGACGGTTTCGAGGTGGAGTTGGTGGCCTCGTCCGGTTGACACTCGATGGGCGGAGTCGATCTCTACACTGAACCGGAACCGGGGCGCCGCCGTATTCCCGGTGTCCTGATGCCGGGAGAAGTGGGAGATCGGCCCTGCCATGTCCAGTTCCGAGGTGGGAGCGGTGAGGTTCCTCGGGTCCGCGTTGGCCGTCGTGCTCGTGACGGCCTGTGCCCCGAGTGCCGCCGACCCGGCGTCGGAACCCCTCGCGAGCAGTGCCGCGCCCACGTCCACCGCGCCCAGCGGCAGCGCGGCCAAGGAGCCGCCGAAGCCGGTGCCGCTGGCCACCGATCGGGGCAGGCAGAGCGGTGGCGTGGTGGCCCACGGTGGCGACGCGCCGTACAACTACGGGCCGACGGTCCTGCTGGAGGGCGGTAGGCACCGCATGTGGTGGTGCAGCCAGCTCATGGCCGCCGCACCTCCCGGTGACGACCTGCTCTACGCGGAGAGCGCCTCGGCGGCCGGGCCGTTCGGCGCACCCGGCGGAGCGCCCGCCGTGCCGGTGCTCTCCGGCAGCGTCAACGGCTTCGACGGCGTGCACACCTGCGACCCGTCGGTGATCAGGCTCGGCGACACCTACTACCTCTACTACACGGGCGCGGCGGGTGATCACGCCAACGGCAACGCCATCGGGGTCGCCACCAGCCCGGACGGCATCACGTGGACCCGCGCGGCGGGCGGGAAGCCGATCGTGAGCCCGTCCTACGACAGGACCAGGGACAACACCTACGGCGCGGGCCAGCCGTCGGTGCTGGTCGTCGACGGCTGGTTCCACCTCATGTTCACCGACACGACCGGTGAGGCCGCCGGGTGGAACGGGGCGGGCCAGTTCGTGCTGCGCTCCAAGGACCCGACGTTCGCCTCCGGCGTGCAGGCGCTGGGCCCGTCCGGCTTCCAGCAGGTGCCCGACACGCGCTCGAAGCGGACCCGCTCGGTGGTGGACGCGTTCAGCGCCGACTGGATGTACGTCGACGCGCTGCACGCGTTCGTCATCGCCCACGAGACCGAGCACGGCACGAGCCTGACGTTCTGGAACAAGGCGTTCACCGCGAACCCGCACCCCCAGGTCCACATCCCCGGTCCGTGGCGGGAGGGCCCCGGCCTGGTCCGCACGCCCCTCGGGCACGCGCCGGTGACCGCCGAGGACCCGTGCGGCCGGATCGCGGTGGACGTGATCCGCGCGACCGTCGACGGCGCGGCGGCGGCACCCACGAACCTCGGCCAGTTCGGCCTCGACCTCGCGGGCGTGCCGGGCTGCGCGACCGAGGACTCGGCGGCGCTGCTGCACGGTTACGCCGTGCCGTCACCGGCGAACACCACGGACCTCGTGCTGGACGGCGAGGTGGTGCGGCTGGAGCGCCGCTCGGTGACCGACCGGCTCGCGGTCGGCGTGCTGGCCCGCCGGCCGCCGGTCGTGGACGACCTGCCCGTGGTGGCGGAGATCCCGGCGGGCGCCAAGGCGGTGCGCGCGCCCGACGGCCGGATCGGGCTGCTGGTGGCCGACCGGCTGTGGGTGCTCGGCTCGGGCGAGGCCGCCATCGAGCTCGTCACGCTGAACTCCTCGCAGCTCAGCCAGGTCACCAAGAAGGACTGGGACTCGTTCGAGAAGGCGGGCGAACTGCGCCGCTAGGCCGAACCGTCGGCCTGCCGCGACCCGTCGGGCTGGGGCAGGGCGTTGCCGATGCCCATCCCGATCGCGGCCGTCGCCATGACCAGCAACGCGGTGAACGCCGCGCCCCCGGTCAGCGCCGGCCCGAGCGATTCGAGCCCGGTCTGGTCGACCAGCGACCGGCCCACCACGCCCACGACCCCGGCCAGCGGCCCGGCGACCAGCGCGGCGACGAACCACACCATGCCCCGCCCGTCGAGCCCGCGCCACGCGTCCAGCGCACCCCACAGCACGCCGATGACGACGACCAGCCCCATCGCGATGTACCGGACGGACGAGGCGGCCTCGGGGCTGTGGACGCTCACCGCCGAGGTGCCGGTCTGCACCCCGCCGTGGAACAACCCCATCCAGAACCCTCGGACCAGCCACGCGCGCATGCGTCCACCCTAGGTCGGGCCGACGGCCGGTCACCAGGGCACGTCCGCACTGTCCGTCACACAAGTTGTCGCACGATCCGGCACGGTTCACCCGAACGAGCGTCAGGGTGAGGCGGTCCGCCGGCCTCTACGCTGCTTGACATGCCGCACTCCACGCGCCGCGCCGCCCTGCGTGCCATGCTCCGGGACCGGGAGCTGGACGCCCTGCTGGTGACCAACCTGCTCAACGTCCGCTACCTGACCGGGTTCACCGGGTCGAACGCGGCGCTGCTGGTGCACGCCGACTCCGACGACGCGGCGGTGTTCTGCACCGACGGCCGCTACCTCACCCAGGCCGCGGCCCAGGTGCCGGACCTGGAACGGGTCATCGACCGGCCGTGCGACGTGGCGCTGGTCAAGCGCGCCGCCAAGGGCAAGTCGGACCGGGTCGGCTTCGAGAGCCACCACGTGACCGTGGACGGCCTGGACGCGCTGGCGGACGCGGCGGACGGCGCGGCACTGGTCCGGTCCGCCGACCTGGTCGAGCGGTTGCGGCTGGTCAAGGACGACGCCGAGGTCGAGGCGCTGCGCATGGCGTGCGCGGCGGCCGACCGGGCGCTGGCCGGCCTCATCGAGCACGGCGGCCTGCGGCCGGGCCGCAGCGAGAAGGAGATCGCCCGCGAGCTGGAGAACCGGATGCTCGACCACGGCGCGGCCGGACCGTCGTTCGAGTCGATCGTGGCGACCGGCGCGAACTCGGCGGTGCCGCACCACCGGCCGACCGACGCGGTGGTCCGCGACGGCGACTTCGTGAAGCTGGACTTCGGCGCGCTGGTCGACGGCTACCACTCCGACATGACCCGCACCCTGGTCGTCGGCCGGGCCTCCGACTGGCAGCGCGAGCTGTACCAACTGGTCGCGGCCTCGCAGGCGGCCGGCCGGGCCGCGCTGGCGGTCGGCGCGCGGGTCTCGGACGTGGACGCGGCGGCGCGCGCGGTGATCGAGGAGGCCGGGCACGGCGACGACTTCCTGCACGGCCTCGGGCACGGCGTGGGCCTGCAGATCCACGAGGCTCCAGCGCTGTCGAAGGCGGGTGACGGTACACTTCTGCCCGGCATGGCGGTCACCGTCGAGCCCGGTGTGTACCTGGCCGGGAAGGGTGGTGTCCGCATCGAGGACACGCTCGTGGTGCGCGAAGGCGCCCCGGAGCTCCTCACCCTGACCACGAAGGAACTCGTGGTCGTCTGAAGTCGGATCGTCGGCCTGGCCGACGTCAGTCGGATCGTCGGCCCTGCCGTCGGCGCCTCACTCACGCAACAGGAGAGCCCACCACCGTGGCCACCACCAACGACCTGAAGAACGGCCTGGTGCTGAACCTCGACGGCCAGCTGTGGACCGTCACCGCGTTCCAGCACGTGAAGCCGGGCAAGGGTGGCGCCTTCGTGCGCACCACGTTGAAGCACGTCCTGTCCGGCAAGGTCGTGGACAAGACCTTCAACGCGGGCACCAAGGTCGAGACGGCCACCGTCGACAAGCGCGGCATGACCTACCTGTACAAGGACGGCGCCGACTTCGTCTTCATGGACGGCGACACCTACGACCAGATCAACGTCCCGGGCGAGACGGTCGGCGACGCGGCGAACTACATGCTGGAGAACCAGGAAGCGGTCGTCGCCCTGCACGAGGGCGTCGCGCTCTACGTCGAGCTCCCGACCTCGGTCGAACTCGTGATCCAGCACACCGACCCGGGCCTGCAGGGCGACCGCTCCACCGGCGGCACCAAGCCCGCCACGCTGGAGACCGGCGCGGAGATCCAGGTGCCGCTGTTCGTCACCACCGGCGAGAAGATCAAGGTCGACACCCGCGACGGCCGTTACCTGGGTCGAGTGAACGGCTGAGATGGGCGCACGGAGCAAGGCGCGCAAACGCGCGGTCGACGTCCTCTACGAAGCGGACCAGCGGGGTATCGACCCGGTGACGCTGCTCGCGGACCGGGTCGGTTCGACGGACGTGCCGCCGGTGAACGACTACACGATCTCGCTCGTGGAAGGCGTCACGGCGCACCGCGCGCGGATCGACGACCTCATCTCCGAGCACGCCGAGGGCTGGACGTTGCAGCGGATGCCCGCGGTCGACCGGGCGGTGCTGCGGATCGGGCTCTACGAGCTGCTGTGGGCGGCCGACGTGCCCGACGCGGTCGCGATCGACGAGGCGGTGGAGCTGGCCAAGGGCCTGTCCACGGACGACTCGCCGCGGTTCGTCAACGGCGTGCTCGGCCGGATCGCGGTCATCGCCGACCAGCTCCGGGCCGTGCTCTAGGGCGCACGCCACCGCACGACGTGCCCGCGCGGGCGCGGGCGAAGTCCAGGCCGAAAGGGCCACCCGTGGGGCGAACCGGCGGGTGGCCCTCTTCGCGTGCTCAGTCCTCCTTGGCCGGTCGGGCCTCGGGGGGCAGCACGCCCCAGTCGATGAGCTGCTCGGTCAGCTCGCCCGGCGTCATGTCGTAGATGATCGCCAGGGACCGCAGGTCCTCGGTCCGGATGGACAGCACCTTGCCGTTGTAGTCGCCGCGCTGGCTCTGGATGGTGGCCGCGTACCGCGCGAGCGGCCCGACCTTCTCCGCCGGCAGCTGTTGCAGCCGTTCCAGGTTGATGACGATCTTCGTGGCGGGTTCGGCACCGGACGGCACCCGGCCCTCCGGCAGCAGCTCGGCCACCGGGACGCCGTAGAAGTCGGCCAGTTCGGCGAGCTTCTGCACGGTCACGGCGCGGTCGCCGCGCTCGTACGAGCCGACGACCACGGCCTTCCAGCGACCGCCGGACTTCTGCTCGACGCCGTGCAAAGACAAGCCCTGCTGCTGGCGGATCGCGCGGAGCTTTGCCCCCAGCGCCTTGGCGTAGTCGCCCATGTGGCGGTTCTCCGTTCATTCGCCCCGTCAGCCGGTAGGGGACTGCCGCGGGGAGGCTTAGATCAATACGCAGAGTAATGATTGCTCTCCGTGGTCACCAGGTCAAGCTGATCTCGCTGGGACAGGTGGGCGAGACCACGCACACCACCCGGAAGATTGACTCCTCCCGCCTGATACGGTGCTGGTCAGCCCGGTCGCAGCCGGGTGTCCGACGTCCTTTAAGGACCCGTCCAGCGAGGCGGGGAAGGAGGTCCAACCGTGGCGCCACGTCAACGTGGCGCGACGGACCCGGCCGGGGAGCGCGAGCTCCTGTCGGCCGGCGACGTCGCGCGCACCGTCGCCCGAATGGCCCATCAGATCATCGAGAAGACCGCTCTTGATGCACCGAGCGCACCCGCAGTAGTCCTGATGGGGATTCCGAGCCGGGGAGCGCCGCTGGCCCGCCGGCTGGCCGTCCGCATCGCCGAGTTCTCGGGTGTCGAGGTGCCGACCGGCACGCTGGACGTGACCCTCTACCGGGACGACCTGCGCCGGGGCCCCACCCGCCCGCTGGAGGCGACCAAGCTGCCCGAGGGCGGCGTCGACGACAAGCTCGTGGTCCTGGTGGACGACGTGCTGTTCTCCGGTCGCACGATCCGCGCCGCGCTCGACGCCCTGCGCGACCACGGCCGCCCCCGCGCGGTGCAACTGGCCGTCCTGGTCGACCGCGGCCACCGCGAACTGCCGATCCGCGCGGACTACGTGGGCAAGAACGTGCCCACGGCCCGCACCGAGGAGGTCCACGTGCTGCTGGAGGAGTTCGACCAGCGCGACGGGGTGGTGCTGCGGTGAAGCACCTGCTCACCACCGAGGGCATCGACCCGGCGCAGGCGACCGCCATCCTGGACACCGCGGCGAGCCTCAAGCAGGCCCTCGAAGGCCGTGAAGTGCGCAAACTGCCGACGCTGCGCGGCCGCACGGTCATCACGATGTTCTACGAGAACTCCACCCGCACCCGCGTGAGCTTCGAGATCGCGGGCAAGTGGATGAGCGCGGACGTGGTGAACGTCTCAGCCTCCGGCTCCAGCGTGAGCAAGGGCGAGTCGCTGCGCGACACCGCGCTGACCCTGGCCGCGGCGGGCGCGGACTGCGTCATCGTGCGGCACCCGGCGTCCGGCGCGGCGCACCGGCTGGCCGGCTGGCTGCGCGAGGCGGGCACGTCGGTGGTCAACGCGGGCGACGGCATGCACGAGCACCCCACCCAGGCCCTGCTGGACGCGGCCACCCTGCGGGAACGGCTCGGCGACCTGCGCGACCGCCGGATCGCGATCGTCGGCGACGTGCTGCACAGCCGGGTCGCCCGGTCCAACGTGCACCTGCTCACCGCCCTGGGCGCGGACGTGACGCTCGTCGCACCGCCGACCCTGCTGCCGGTCGGGGTGTCGAACTGGCCGGTGACCGTCTCGCACGAGCTGGACGCGGAGCTGCCCAGCCTCGACGCGGTGATGCTGCTCAGGGTGCAGGCCGAGCGGATGTATAGCGGGCCCGCCGGCGCGGGAGGCAACGGACATTTCTTCCCGTCGGCCCGCGAGTACTCGATCGCCTACGGCCTGAGCGAGCGGCGGCTCAAGCTGCTGCCCGAGCACGCGGTCGTGCTGCACCCCGGTCCGATGCTGCGCGGCATGGAGATCGCCTCGGCGGTCGCCGACTCGCCGCGTGCCGCCATCACCGACCAGGTGCGCAACGGCGTGCACGTGCGCATGGCCGTCCTCTACCACTTGCTCGCCCACGAGGAGGAAACCGCGTGAAGCCCTTGATCCTCAAGGGAGTACGACCGTACGGCGAGGGTGACCCGGTTGACGTGCTGATCCGCGACGGCGTGATCGCGGCCATCGGGGAGGTCACCGAGGAAGCGGACGTGGTCGACGGCAACGGCGCGGTGCTGCTGCCCGGCTTCGTCGACCTGCACACCCACCTGCGCGAACCCGGCCGCGAGGACACCGAGACCATCGCCACCGGCTCGGCCGCCGCCGCGCTGGGCGGCTACACGGCGGTGTTCGCCATGGCCAACACCGACCCGGTCGCGGACAACGAGGTCGTCGTCGCGCACGTCGCCCGCCGCGGTCGCGAGGTCGGCCTGGTCGACGTGCACCCGGTCGGCGCGGTCACCGTGGGCCTGGAGGGCGTGAAGCTCGCCGAGCTGGGCACCATGGCCAAGGCGGGCGTGCGGGTGTTCTCCGACGACGGCCACTGCGTGCACGACCCGCTGATCATGCGCCGTGCGTTGGAGTACAGCAAGGCGTTGGACGTGGTCGTGGCGCAGCACGCGGAGGAGCCCCGGCTGACCGTGGGCGCGCAGGCGCACGAGGGTGAGCAGGCGTCCAGGCTGGGCCTGCAGGGCTGGCCGGCCGCCGCCGAGGAGTCGATCGTGGCCCGGGACTGCCTGCTGGCGCTGCACGCGGGCGCCCGGCTGCACGTCTGCCACGTCTCCACCACGGGCACCGCCGACGTGCTGGCGTGGGCCAAGGCCCGCGGCACGCGGGTCTCCGCCGAGGTCACCCCGCACCACCTGCTGCTGACCGACGAGCGGCTGGCGACCTACGACCCGGTGAACAAGGTCAACCCGCCCCTGCGCACCGCCGCCGACGCGCTGAAGCTGCGCGAGGCGCTGGCCGAGGGCGTCATCGACTGCGTGGCCACCGACCACGCGCCGCACGCCGTGCAGGACAAGGACACCGAGTGGGCCGCGGCCCGGCCCGGCATGTTGGGCCTGCAGACCGCGTTGTCGATCGTGGTGGAGACCATGGTCAGGACCGGTCTGCTGGACTGGCGGGGCGTGGCGCGGGTGATGAGCGAGCGGCCCGCCGAGATCGCGGGCCTGCCCGACCAGGGGCGCCCGATCGAGGTCGGCGAGCCGGCCAACCTCACCCTGGTCGACCCGGACGCCACCTGGACGGTGCGCGGCGCGGAGTTCGCCAGCATCGCGGCCAACACCCCGTTCGAGGGCATGGAGCTGCCCGGCGCGGTGGTCGCCACCCTGCTGCGCGGGCGCGTGACGGCGGTCGGCGGAAGGATCCCCGCATGACGCGCGTGCTGCTGTCCCTCGCCGTGCTGGCGATCTTCCTGCTGTGCCTGTACGGCATGTGGCGCGGCTGGCGGCGCCGGGCCCGCCGGCAGGCCGGGGTGCTGCCGGAGTTCCCCCGGCCGCCCGCCGAGACCGGCGCGACGATGCTGGAGACGACCGGCGTGTACGTCGGCACCACCATCGGCGACGACTGGCAGGACCGGGTCGCGGTCGGCGACATCGGCCACCGCGCCGAGGCGACCCTGAAGCTGACCGAGACCGGTGTGCTCGTGGAGCGCACGGGCGCGAGCGCGCTGTGGATCCCCACGGCGCAGGTCGACGGCGCCCGCACGGCCCGCGGCCTCGCGGGCAAGGTGATGACCGCGGACGGCCTGCTGGTCGTGCGCTGGCACCTCGGCGACCGGGTGTTCGACACCGGGTTCCGGGGCGACGACAAGGACGTGTACGAGCAGTGGGTGCAAGCGCTGGGAGGCGACTCATGACGAACGCGGCACTGGTCCTGGAAGACGGCCGCGTGTTCCGCGGTGAGGCCTACGGCGCGGTCGGCGCGAGCCTGGGCGAGGTGGTGTTCTCCACCGGCATGACCGGCTACCAGGAGACCCTGACCGACCCGTCCTACCACCGCCAGATCGTGGTGCAGACCGCGCCGCAGATCGGCAACACCGGCTGGAACGACGAGGACGACGAGTCGGGCCGCATCTGGGTCTCCGGCTACGTGGTGCGCGACCCGGCCCGCGTGCCGTCCAACTGGCGGTCGACCCGCAGCCTGGACGACGCGCTGGTCAGCCAGGGTGTCGTCGGCATCTCGGGCATCGACACCCGGATGCTGACCCGCCACCTGCGCGAGCAGGGCGCGATGCGCGCGGGCGTGTTCTCCGGCGACGACCTCGGCGACGTCGAGGAGATGCTGGCCCGCGTCCGCAGCTCGCCCGCGATGAAGGGCGCCGACCTCGCCGGCGACGTGACCACGGCGGAGCCGTACGTGGTCGAGGCCGTCGGCGAGCGCCGCTTCACGGTGGCCGCGCTGGACCTGGGCATCAAGTCCAACACGCCGCGGATGATGGCCGCCCGCGGCATCGAGGTGCACGTGCTGCCGCTGACCTCGACCGCGGACGACCTGGTCGCGGTCAAGCCGGACGGCGTGTTCCTGTCCAACGGCCCGGGCGACCCGGCCACCCAGGCGCACGCGGTCGAGCTGACCCGGACCGTGCTGGACCGGCGCATCCCGCTGTTCGGCATCTGCTTCGGCAACCAGATCCTCGGCCGCGCGCTGGGCCGCGACACCTACAAGCTGCGCTACGGCCACCGGGGCATCAACATCCCGGTCATCGACGTGTCCACCGGCAAGGTGGCCATCACGTCGCAGAACCACGGTTTCGCGCTGGAGGGCGAGCCGGGGGAGGAGTTCACCTCCGACTTCGGCCGCGTGCTGCTGAGCCACTACTGCCCCAACGACGGCACGGTCGAGGGCGTGCGGGCGCTGGACGTGCCCGCGTTCAGCGTGCAGTACCACCCGGAAGCGGCGGCCGGTCCGCACGACGCCGCACCGCTGTTCGACGAGTTCGTGACGATGATGGGCGAGGGTCGCTGATGCCGAAGAGGACTGATCTCAAGCACGTGCTGGTCATCGGCTCGGGCCCGATCGTCATCGGCCAGGCCTGCGAGTTCGACTACTCCGGCACCCAGGCGTGCCGGGTGCTGCGCGAGGAGGGCCTGCGGGTCTCCCTGGTCAACTCCAACCCGGCGACGATCATGACGGACCCCGAGTTCGCCGACGCGACCTACGTCGAGCCGATCACCCCGGAGTTCGTCGAGAAGGTCATCGCGGCCGAGCGCCCGGACGCCATCCTGGCCACGCTGGGCGGCCAGACCGCGTTGAACACCGCCATCGCGCTGCACGAGCGCGGGGTGCTGGAGAAGTACGACGTCGAGCTGATCGGCGCGGACATCGACGCCATCCAGCGCGGCGAGGACCGGCAGATCTTCAAGGACCTGGTCCGCCGGATCGGCGCGGACGTGCCGCGCAGCGCGGTGTGCAAGACCATGGAGGACGTCCGCGCGACCGTGGCCGAGCTCGGCCTGCCGGTCGTCATCCGGCCGTCGTTCACGATGGGCGGCCTCGGTTCGGGCATGGCCCACACGCCCGAGGAGCTGGAGCGGCTGGCCGCGAGCGGCCTGGCCGAGTCACCGGTGACCGAGGTGCTGATCGAGGAGAGCGTGCTCGGCTGGAAGGAGTACGAGCTGGAGCTCATGCGCGACCGCAACGACAACGTGGTCGTCGTCTGCTCCATCGAGAACATCGACCCGATGGGCGTGCACACCGGCGACTCGGTGACCGTGGCCCCGGCGATGACGCTCACCGACCGCGAGTTCCAGCACATGCGCGACGTCGGCATCGCGGTCATCCGCGAGGTCGGGGTGGACACCGGCGGCTGCAACATCCAGTTCGCCATCAACCCGAGCAACGGCCGCATGGTCGTGATCGAGATGAACCCGCGCGTCTCCCGCTCGTCGGCGCTGGCGTCGAAGGCGACCGGCTTCCCGATCGCCAAGATCGCCGCGAAGCTCGCCATCGGCTACACGCTGGACGAGATCCGCAACGACATCACCGGCGAGACCCCGGCCAGTTTCGAACCGACCCTCGACTACGTCGTGGTGAAGGTGCCGAGGTTCGCGTTCGAGAAGTTCCCCGGCGCGGACAGCACGCTCACCACGACCATGAAGTCGGTCGGCGAGGCCATGTCCATCGGCCGCAGCTTCATCGAGGCGCTCGGCAAGGCGTTGCGCTCGATGGAGACGAAAGCGGCGGGTTTCTGGACCGTGCCCGACCCCTCGGGCGCCGGCGAGACGCTGGAGTCCACCCTGGACGCCCTGCGCAAGGGCCACGACGGGCGCCTGTACACGGTGGACCGCGCGCTGCGCCTGGGCGCGACCATCGAGCAGGTGCACGAGGCGTCGCGGATCGACCCGTGGTTCATCGAGCAGCTGGCCTGGCTGGTCGAGCTGCGGGGTGAGATCGAGGACGCCCCCGTGCTGGACGAGCGCCTGCTGCGCAAGGCCAAGCGGGCCGGCCTGTCCGACCGGCAGGTCGCCGCGCTGCGCCCGGAGCTGGCCGGCGAGGACGGCGTCCGCTCGCTGCGCCACCGGCTGAAGGTGCGGCCGGTGTTCAAGACGGTCGACACCTGCGCCGCCGAGTTCGCCGCCAAGACCCCGTACCACTACTCGGCCTACGAGCTGGACCCCGACGCCGAGACCGAGGTGGCCGCGCAGCCCGACAAGCCGAAGGTGCTGATCCTGGGCTCCGGCCCGAACCGGATCGGCCAGGGCATCGAGTTCGACTACTCGTGCGTGCACGCGGCCATGGCGCTGCGCGAGGCGGGCTACGAGACGGTGATGGTCAACTGCAACCCGGAGACCGTCTCCACCGACTACGACACCTCCGACCGCCTCTACTTCGAGCCGCTGACGTTCGAGGACGTGCTGGAGGTGTTCCACTCCGAGCAGCGCTCCGGCACGGTCGTGGGCGTCATCGTGCAGCTGGGCGGCCAGACGCCGCTGGGCCTGGCGCGGCGGCTGGAGGCCGCGGGCGTGCCGGTCGTGGGCACCCCGCCGCACGCCATCCACCTCGCCGAGGAGCGCGGCGCGTTCGGCCAGGTCCTCGCCGACGCCGGGCTGCCCGCCCCGAAGTACGGCATGGCCACGTCGTTCGCGCAGGCCAAGGCCATCGCCGACGAGATCGGCTACCCGGTGCTGGTGCGGCCGTCGTACGTGCTCGGCGGGCGCGGCATGGAGATCGTCTACGACGAGGAGACCCTGCGCAGCTACATCCAGCGCGCCACCGAGGTCAGCCCGGAGCACCCGGTGCTGGTCGACCGGTTCCTCGACGACGCCATCGAGATCGACGTGGACGCCCTCTACGACGGCACCGAGGTGTTCATCGGGGGTGTGATGGAACACATCGAGGAGGCCGGCGTGCACTCCGGCGACTCGGCGTGCGCCCTGCCCCCGATCACGCTGGGCGAGTCCGACATCGAGGCGGTCCGGCGGTCCACGCTGGCCATCGCCGACGGCATCGGCGTGCGCGGCCTGCTCAACGTGCAGTACGCGCTGAAGGACGACGTGCTCTACGTCCTGGAGGCCAACCCGCGCGCCTCGCGCACCGTCCCGTTCGTCTCCAAGGCCACGGCGGTGCCGCTGGCCAAGGCCGCCGCCCGGATCATGCTCGGCGCGACCGTGGCCCAGCTGCGGACCGAAGGGCTGCTGCCCGCGACCGGCGACGGCGCGAGGCTGCCCGCGCACGCCCCGGTGGCGGTCAAGGAGGCCGTGCTGCCGTTCCACCGGTTCCGCACGCCGGAGGGCAAGGGCGTGGACTCGCTGCTCGGCCCGGAGATGAAGTCGACCGGCGAGGTCATGGGCATCGACGTGTCGTTCGGCATGGCCTACGCCAAGTCCCAGACCGCCTCCTACGGCTCCCTGCCCACGTCGGGGCGGGTGTTCGTGTCGGTGGCCAACCGGGACAAGCGGGCCATGATCTTCCCGGTCAAGCGGCTCGCCGACCTGGGCTTCGAGGTGCTGGCCACCGCGGGCACGGCCGAGGTGCTGCGCCGCAACGGCATCCCCTGCACGATCGTGCGCAAGCACTTCGAGGGTGCCGACAACATCGTCGACGCCATCCTCGCGGGCACCGTCGACATGATCATCAACACCCCGTACGGCAACCACGGGCCGCGCGTCGACGGCTACGAGATCCGCACCGCGGCCGTGGCCAAGGACATCCCCTGCGTCACCACGATCCAGGGCGCGGCGGCGGCCGTGCACGGCATCGAGGCGGCCATCCGCGGTGACATCGGCGTGCGGCCCCTCCAGGCGCTCCAGGCGGCGCTGCGGGGTGAGGGATGAGGTTCGGCGCACGCCTGTCCCGGGCGGTCTCCGAGCACGGGCCCCTGTGCGTGGGCATCGACCCGCACCCCGGCCTGCTGGCGTCCTGGGGGCTCTCCCAGGACGCCGCGGGGCTGGAGCGGTTCGCGCTGACCTGCGTGGAGGCGTTCGGCGGCCGGGTGGCGGTGGTGAAGCCGCAGGCGGCGTTCTTCGAGGCGCACGGCTCACGGGGCGTGGCGGTCCTGGAACGCGTCATCGCCGACCTGCGCGACAGCGGCACGCTGGTGCTGGTCGACGCCAAGCGCGGCGACATCGGCTCGACCATGGCCGCCTACGCCGCGGCCTACCTCACCGAGGGCTCGCCGTTGGCCGGCGACGCGGTCACCGTGTCGCCGTTCCTCGGCTTCGGATCGCTCGATCCGGCGCTCGCGGCGGCCTCCGAGAGCGGTCGAGGAATATTCGTGCTCGCGTTGACTTCGAATCCCGAGGGGGCTTCCGTGCAACGCGCGACGGGCTCCGACGGGCGTTCCGTGGCGCAGTCGATCGTGGACTCCGCGGCGCGGGCGAACGCGGGCGCCGAGCCGCTCGGCGACGTCGGCCTGGTGATCGGCGCGACGCTCGACGAACTCGGCGTGGACCTCTCTGACCTGCACGGACCCGTCCTGGCGCCGGGTTTCGGCGCCCAAGGCGCCACCGTCGCGGACCTGCGCGCGCTGTTCGGCGCGGACCTGCGCGGAGTGCTCCCGACATCGTCCCGGGACGTGCTCAAGCACGGTCCGGAGACCGCAAAACTGCGGTCGTCGGTGGAGGCCGTTCGGGCCTCCTTGGAGATGTGATCACGATCAAATCGCGACACGCTTCGCGTGGTCCGCTCACCTGCGCAAACGGTCCCTGGTACGGTCCTGGCCACCGGCGGGTCCATCACCCATCGAGCGCATACCACACCCGGCGTGCGCAAGGCGTTACCGGTGGCGGTGATAGACCTGTTGGGGGGTGTTGGTACTACTACCACCCGCCGCTACCACTCCAGCGCTGACAAAGATTCACCTGACTGGGACCCACGTTGTACCCAGGCAATTGCGCTCGGTACGGTCGCGGCACCGATCCAGAATTGACATTCCCACACCACGGAGGAAATCGTGGCCCTTCCCCAGCTTACCGAGGAGCAGCGGGCCGCAGCGCTGGAGAAGGCTGCTGCCGCTCGTCGCGCTCGGGCTGAGCTCAAGGAGCGCCTCAAGCGTGGCGGCACGACCCTGACGGACGTGCTGAAGGCCGCTGAGAGCGACGAGGTCCTTGGCAAGATGAAGGTGTCCGCGCTGCTTGAGGCGCTTCCGGGCGTCGGCAAGGTGCGTGCGCAGCAGATCATGGAGCGCCTTGAGATCGCTCCGTCCCGTCGGCTGCGCGGCCTGGGTGAGCGGCAGCGCAAGGCGCTGCTCACCGAGTTCAGCGGCGAGTGAGTGATGGCACCGGGGTGGGGTCGGGCGTTCGCGCCCGGCCCCGCCTCACCGTTCTGTCCGGGCCCTCCGGCGTCGGCAAGTCCAGCGTGCTGGCCGAGCTGCGCCGGATGGGTCCGGAGATCCACTTCAGCGTCTCGGTGACCACCAGGAAGCCGAGGCCGGGCGAGGTCGACGGGGTGCACTACCACTTCGTCGACACCGCCGAGTTCCGCGAGATGGTCGCCGCGGGCGAGCTCCTGGAGCACGCCGAGTTCGCGGGCAACTGCTACGGCACCCCCAGGGAGCCGGTGGAGCGGGCGCTCGCGGCCGGCACGCCGTCCCTGCTGGAGATCGAGCTGC
The DNA here is from genome assembly GCF_054781895.1 of Saccharothrix stipae. Lineage (NCBI taxonomy): Bacteria > Bacillati > Actinomycetota > Actinomycetes > Pseudonocardiales > Pseudonocardiaceae > Saccharothrix > Saccharothrix stipae. The sequence goes on from NZ_BAAGTN010000031.1 coordinate 324,557, forward strand.
AGGGTGCGCGGCAGGTCCGGGTCGCGATGCCGCAGGCCCAGCTGGTCATGCTGGCGCCGCCGTCGTGGGAGGACCTGGTCGGCAGGCTGACCGGCCGCGGTACCGAGGACCCCGCCGTCGTCGCCCGCCGGCTGGAGATCGCCAGGGAGGAACTGGCGGCCGAGCCGGAGTTCGACGAGGTCGTGGTGAACGACGACGTGAAGATCGCCGCCGTGAGCTTGCTAAACTTGGTGGTCGGCCCGGTGCCCGACGCGTGAGCACGCGCGTCGCGAGGCACGGGACGGTTGTCCCGGCACCATCGTCCCGACTCGGGGCGACACAGACCCACCCCTGAACCGCAGGAGCGTTGACGAGTGACCACGCACACCGAGCTGGGCCCGCTCTCGGGTACTCCGGAGGGCATCACCAACCCGCCGATCGACGACCTGCTGGAGCAGGTCAGCTCGAAGTACGCGCTGGTGATCTACGCGGCCAAGCGCGCGCGGCAGATCAACGACTACTACGCGCAGCTCGGTGAGGGCTTGCTGGAGTACGTCGGCCCGCTGGTCGAGCCGGGCCCGCGCGAGAAGCCGCTGTCGATCGCGCTCCGGGAGATCCACGCGGGTCTCCTTGAGCACACCGAGGGCGAGTGACCGAGGCCGTTGACGCCCCCGACCGCCCCAGGGTCATCCTGGGCGTGGGCGGGGGCATCGCCGCGTACAAGGCGTGCGAGGTGCTGCGCCGGCTCACCGAGTCCGGCCACGCCGTGCGCGTCGTGCCCACGGACGGCGCGCTGAAGTTCGTCGGCGCGGCCACGTTCGAGGCGCTGTCCGGTCAGCCCGTGCAGACCGGCGTGTTCGCCGACGTCCCGTCCGTGCCGCACGTGAAGCTGGGGCAGACCGCCGACCTGGTCGTCGTGGCGCCCGCCACGGCCAACCTGATCGCCAAGGCCGCCCACGGCCTGGCCGACGACCTGCTCACCAACACGCTGCTGACCGCGCGCTGCCCGGTGCTGCTGGTGCCGGCGATGCACACGGAGATGTGGGAGCACCCGGCCACGCAGGCCAACGTGGCGCTGCTGCGCTCGCGCGGCGTGGTCGTCGCCGAGCCCGCCAGCGGCAGGCTGACCGGCAAGGACACCGGCAAGGGCAGGCTGCCCGAGCCCGCCGAGATCGTGGACCTGGCCCGGTTGCTGCTGGCGCGCCCCGACGCGCTGCCGCGCGACCTGGAAGGCGTGCACGTGGCCGTGTCGGCGGGCGGCACCCGCGAGCCGCTGGACCCGGTGCGCTTCCTGGGCAACCGCTCGTCCGGCCGGCAGGGCTACGCGCTGGCCAGGGTCGCCGCCCAGCGCGGCGCACGGGTGACGCTGGTCGCCGCGCACACCGCCGACCTGGTCGCGCCCGCCGGGGTGGACGTCGTGCGCGTCGGCTCCGCGCTGGAGCTGCGTGACGCGATGCACTCCGTCGCCGCCGAGGCCGACGTCGTGGTGATGGCCGCGGCCGTCGCCGACTTCCGGCCGGTCGACCTGGTCGAGCACAAGATCAAGAAGACCGATCGGGACCCCGAACCCGTCGCGCTCACCCGCAACCCCGACATCCTGGCCGAGCTGGTCGCCGCGCGACGGCCCGGGCAGGTCGTCGTGGGGTTCGCGGCCGAGACCGGTGACGCGGGCGCCGGGGTGCTCGACTACGGTCGCGCGAAGCTCAAGCGCAAGGGCTGCGACTGGCTCGTGGTCAACGCCGTGGGCGACGGCCGGGCGTTCGAGGTCGAGGACAACGCCGGGTGGCTGCTGTCCGCCGACGGGGCCGAGAGCCCCATCCCGCACGGTTCGAAGTCGCGACTTGCGTCCGCATTGTGGGACGCGGTCGCACCGACCGTCGAACGGTGACAGAGCGCCCCCGGGCGCTGAGTAAGCTTGAAAGCCATTCGCAGATCGACAGTTAGGGAGTGTCGTGGGTCAGCACAGCAGCAGGCTGTTCACCAGTGAGTCGGTGACCGAAGGGCACCCCGACAAGATCTGCGACGCCATCAGCGACTCCATCCTCGACGCGCTGCTGGCCAAGGACCCGCGCTCGCGCGTCGCGGTGGAGACGATGGTCACCACCGGCCAGGTGCACGTGGCGGGCGAGGTGACCACCGAGGCCTACGCCGACATCCCGTCGATCGTGCGGGACAAGATCGTCGAGATCGGCTACGACTCGTCGGCCAAGGGCTTCGACGGCTTCTCGTGCGGCGTGAACGTGGCCATCGGCTCCCAGTCGCCCGACATCGCGCAGGGCGTCGACACCGCGTTCGAGAAGCGGGTCGAGGGCACCGAGGACGAGATCGCCAAGCAGGGCGCGGGCGACCAGGGCCTCATGTTCGGCTACGCCTGCACGGACACCCCCGAGCTGATGCCGCTGCCGATCGCGCTGGCGCACCGGCTGTCGCGCCGGCTGACCGCGGTCCGCAAGGACGGCACCGTGCCGTACCTGCGCCCCGACGGCAAGACCCAGGTCACCATCGAGTACGCGGGCGACCAGCCGGTGCGGCTCGACACCGTCGTGGTGTCCAGCCAGCACGCGGACGGGATCGACCTGGAGAAGCTGCTCGGCGTCGACGTGCGCGAGCACGTGGTGGCCCCGGAGATCGCCGAGCTCGGCCTGGACACCTCCGACGTGCGGCTGCTGGTCAACCCCACCGGCCGGTTCGTCATCGGCGGCCCGATGGGTGACGCGGGCCTGACCGGCCGCAAGATCATCGTCGACACCTACGGCGGCATGGCCCGCCACGGCGGCGGCGCGTTCTCCGGCAAGGACCCGTCGAAGGTGGACCGGTCCGCGGCGTACGCGATGCGCTGGGTGGCGAAGAACGCGGTGGCCGCGGGCCTGGCCACGCGCATCGAGGTGCAGGTGGCGTACGCCATCGGCAAGGCCGCCCCGGTGGGTCTGTTCGTGGAGACCTTCGGCACCGAGACGGTGGACCCGACCAAGATCCAGCAGGCGATCGGTGAGGTCTTCGACCTGCGCCCGGCCGCGATCATCCGCGACCTGGACCTGCTGCGCCCGATCTACGCGCCGACCGCCGCGTACGGCCACTTCGGCCGCACCGACGTCGAGCTGCCGTGGGAGAGCACCGACCGCGCCGACGCCCTGCGCGCCGCCGCGGGTGCGTGACGCGCTAACCGCACGCCTGGTCCGCGGCGAGGCCGTGGACCTCGACGGCACCGAACTGCCCGCGTCGCTGATCCGGGACCTGCTGACCGACGAACTCGACCAGCGGGGCCTGCGGATCAGCGGCGCGCGCGTTTCCGGGCAGCTGGACCTGTCGGACGTCGTGGTCTCACGGCCGGTGGTGCTGCGGGACTGCACGACCGACGAGCCGGTGCTGCTGGACCGGGCGCGGCTGACGTCGCTCGACCTGAGCGGCCTGGTCGCGCCGGCGGTGTCCGCGCCGTGGCTCAAGCTGGACCACTACCTGCTGATGAAGCAGGTCCGGCTGGCGGGCGGCGCCGGCTGGGCGCTCGACCTGGGCGAGGCGTCGATCGGCGGCCACGTCAGCCTGTCCGGAGCGCACGTGCGGTCGGAGCACGAGTACGCCGTGCACGCGGTCAAGCTGCGCACCGGCAGCCACCTGTACCTCACCGACGTCCGGGTGGTCGGCACGGTCCGGCTCGACGGCGCGCGGCTGGGCGGGAACCTCGACGCCCGCGGCGCGCACCTGCACGCCGAGCGTGATTCGGCGTTGCTCGGCGTGGACGTGCAGCTCGACGACAGCGTGGTCCTGCGCGACGCGCGCGTCACGACCGGGTCCGACCGGCACGCGGCGGTGCGCATCCGAGGTGCCCGGATCGGCGGTCAGCTGGTGCTGCGCGACGCCGAGCTGCGCGGCGCGGTCGCGCTGGACGTGAAGCAGGTCCGGGTGGGCACGGAGGTGCTGCTCCCGCCGGGCGGCCTGGACGGTCTGGTGGACCTCGACGGGCTCACGTACTCGGGCGTGCCGCGCGACGCGACCGTGGACGAGTGGCTGGAGGTGCTCGGCCGACGCACGCCGGTGTACGCCAGCCAGCCCTACGTGCACCTCGCCGCCGCGAACCAGGCCGCGGGCAACGAGCGGGACGTGCGGCGGATCCGGGTCGCGCAGCAGCGGGACCTGCTCCGGCGCGGTCGGCTGACCAGGTGGGGGCGGGTGTGGCACCGGATCACCGGTGCCACCGTCGGGTACGGCTACCGGCCCGCCGTCGCGCTGGTGTGGCTGCTCGGCACCCTGGCCGCGGCGGTCGTGCTGATCGCCGGGGTCGCCGGACCGGCCGGGCTGGTGCGGTCGTGCTCCGCGGTCGAGCAGGTCGGCCACGCGCTGAACGCCGTGACGCCGCTGGCGAAGCCGGAGGGCGTGCGCTGCCAGGTCGTCACGACGACCGGCCTCGGCCAGGCCGTGGTGGTGACGACCTGGGCCTTGCAGCTGCTGGCCTGGGCTTTCGCCACGTTGTTCGTGGCGGGGTTCACCGGCTTGGTCCGCAAGACCTCCTGACCGGGACGGCGGCGACGTCGACCACCCGTTCGTGATCTTGCAAACCTCGAACAGGTGTTCGATACTGGTTCCGTGAGTCGATGTCCCATGAGCGCCCACCACGGTCTCTGGTAGACCTCCACCCGTGGCGGGCAAGGCGACTACCAGGCGCGGGGAGCAGGTTCCCGCCGCCGCGCTGCCGGTTGCCCGCGTGTGCGTGGACGTGCCGCTGGCGCACCTGGACCGGCCGTTCGACTACCAGGTGTCCACCGAGCAGGACGCGGACGCGGTGCCCGGCTGCCGGGTGCGGGTGCGGTTCGCGGGCCAGTTGGTGGACGGCTACCTGCTGGAGCGGGTGGAGTCCTCCGAGTACGGCCGCAAGCTGACCTTCCTGGACCGGGTGATCTCACCCGAGCCGGTGCTGTCGCCGGAGGTGGCGGAGCTGGCGCGGGCGGTGGCGGACCGGTACGCGGGGTCGTTGATCGACGTGCTGCGGATGGCGATCCCGCCCCGGCACGCGCGCGTGGAGGCCAAGCCCTCGGCCGAACCGGTGCCGGTGCCGCCGGCGCCGTCGGAGGAGGGGTGGGCTCGGTACCCGTTCGGCCCGAACCTGCTGGACGCGCTGCGCTCCGGCCGTGCCGCGCGGGCGGTGTGGCAGGCGCTGCCCGCCGAGGACTGGCCCGCCCGCGTGGCCGAGGCGGTGGCGTCGATGGCGAGCACCGGCAAGGGCGCGCTGGTGGTCGTGCCGGACCACCGCGACCTGGCCAGGCTGCGGGACGCGTGCGCGGCGCTGGTGGGCGAGGCGGGCGTGGTGACGTTGTCGGCGGACCTCGGGCCGTCCGAGCGGTACAAGCGGTGGTTGGCCGTGCGGCGGGGGTCGGTGCGGGTGGTGCTGGGCACGCGCGGTGCGGCCTTCGCGCCGGTCCACGACCTCGGGCTGGTGGCCGTCTGGGACGACGGCGACGACCTGCACGCCGAGCCGCGGATGCCCTACCCGAACGTGCGCGACGTGCTGGTGCAGCGCTCGCACCTCACCGGCGCGTCCCTGCTGATCGGCGGTTTCGCCCGCACCGCCGAGGCGCAGCTGCTGGTCGACAGCGGTTGGGCGCACGAGGTGGTCGCGGCCCGCGACACGCTGCGGTCGGTCGCGCCGCGGGTGGCGGCGGTGGGCGACCACGAGTGGCAGGAGGTGAAGGACCCGGCGGCCAGGTCGGCCAGGCTGCCGTCGATCGCCTTCGACGCGGCACGGGCCGCGCTGTCGGCCGACACCCCGGTGCTCATCCAGGTGCCCCGGCGCGGGTACGTGCCCGCCCTGGCCTGCGGGCAGTGCCGGTCGCCCGCCCGCTGCCGCCGGTGCGCGGGCCCGCTGGCCCTGCCGGGCGGCACCCAGGACGGCGTGCCGAGGCCCGCGTACTGCCGCTGGTGCGGCGCCACCGAAGCCGCGTACCGCTGCCCGAACTGCGGTTCGCGCAGGCTGCGCGGCCAGGTCATCGGCGCCCGCCGCACGGCCGAGGAGCTGGGGCGGGCGTTCAGCGGCGTCCCGGTCCGCACGTCGGGCGGCGACGAGGTGCTGTCCACCGTTCCGGGCGGCCGCGCCCTGGTGGTGGCCACGCCGGGCGCGGAGCCGCTCGCCGAGGGCGGCTACGGCGCCGCACTGCTGCTGGACGGCTGGGCGCTGCTCGGTCGGGCCGACCTGCGGGCGGCGGAGGAGGCGTTGCGCCGCTGGATGACCGCGGCGGCCCTGGTCCACGCGGCGGGCCGGGTCGTCGTGGTCGCCGACTCGTCGTTGGCCCCGGTGCAGGCGCTGGTCCGCTGGGACCCGGTGTGGCACGCCCGGCAGGAGTTGGCGGCGCGGGCCGAGCTGGGGTTCCCGCCGGCCGTGCGGATGGCGACCGTGGACGGCACGCCGGACGCGCTGGCCGGTGTCCTGGAGGAGCTGCGCCTGCCGCCGACGGGCGAGGTCCTGGGCCCGGTGCCGCTGTCGGAGGACAAGGAACGCGCCCTCGTCCGGGTGTCCAGGACCGAGGGCCGCGCGCTGGCCACGGTGCTGGCCGAGGTCCTGGCCGTGCGCAGCGCCCGCAAGGAGCCGGACGTGGTGCGGGTGAAGGTGGACCCGCTCGAAGTGCTCTGACACGCGACCCACAAGGGCACTTCGGGTGGTTCTGCTTTGTGCCGGCGTGGAGTAGAAGGGAACGATGCTCCGGTCGACTGTCACCAGCGTCCTCGCATCACTCGTCGCGTCGCTCCTCGTCGCACCGCTCCTGCCCGCCACCGCCTGGGCCGCCACCGACGCGCCGCGCGTCCCCGAAGCCGTCGGCTTCGGCGGCGTGGTGTCCAGCGTCGACCCCGACGCCTCGCAGATCGGCGTCGACGTCCTGCGCCGCGGCGGCAACGCGGTCGACGCCGCGGTCGCCGTGGCCGCCGCATTGGGCGTCACCGACCCGTTCTCGGCCGGTATCGGCGGTGGCGGGTTCCTCGTGCACTACGACGCCCGCACCCACCGCGTGTCCACGGTGGATGGACGGGAGACGGCGCCGTCGTCCGCCGACGCGGAGCTGTTCGTCGAGAACGGCGCGACGATCCCGTTCGCCGAGGCCGTGACCAGCGGGTTGTCCGTCGGCGTCCCCGGCACGCCGCGCACGTGGCAGCGGGCGCTGCAACGGTGGGGCACGTGGTCGCTCGACCGGGCCGTCCGCCCCGCCGAGGAGCTGGCCAGGCGCGGCTTCACCGTCGACGCCACGTTCCACCGCCAGGTCACCGACAACGCGGCCCGGTTCGCCGACTTCACCTCGACCGGCGCGCTGTACCTGCCCGGCGGCACGCCGCCCGCGATCGGCAGCACGTTCCGCAACCCCGACCTCGCCGACACCTACCGCGAGCTGCGGGAGGACGGCGTGTCCGCGTTCTACCGCGGTGACGTGGGCCGCGACCTGGTCCGCACGGTCCGGCAACCGCCGGTCGTGGCGGGCGCCACCCGGCGGGTCCGCGCGGGCGACATGACGGAGGCGGACCTCGCCCGGTACGACGCACCGCTGCGTGAACCCACCCGCGTCCGCTACCGCGACTTCGACGTGTTCGGCATGGCGCCGCCCTCGTCCGGCGGCACGACCGTCGGCGAGGCGTTGAACATCCTGGAGACCACCGACCTCTCGGCCGAGACGCAGGTGCAGTACCTGCACCGGTTCCTGGAGGCGAGCAGGCTGTCGTTCGCCGACCGCAACCGCTGGGTGGGCGACCCGGCGTTCAGCGACGTGCCGACCCGGGAGCTGCTCTCGCAGCGGTTCGCCGACAGCCGGGCCTGCCTGATCTCGCCGACGGCGGCCATGACCGGCCCGGTCGCGCCGGGTGATCCGCGCAACCCGGCGCCCTGCGCGGTGGCCGGTGAGCCGGTCGCCACACCGTACGAGGGCACGGACACCACGCACCTCACCGTCGCCGACCGCTGGGGCAACGTGGTCGCCTACACCCTGACCATCGAGCAGGAGGGCGGCAGCGGCATCGTGGTGCCCGGCCGCGGGTTCCTGCTCAACAACGAGCTGACCGACTTCTCGTTCACCCCGGTCACGCCGGGAGTGCCGGACCCGAACCTGCCCGGCCCCGGCAAGCGCCCCCGCTCGTCCATGACGCCGACGATCGTGCTGCACCACGGCAAGCCGGTGCTGGCCCTGGGCTCACCCGGTGGCGCGAGCATCATCACCACGGTGCTCCAGGTGCTGACCCGGCGGCTCGACCGCGGCACGGGCCTGGTCGAGGCCATCGCCGCGCCGCGGGCGTCCCAGCGCAACGCCACCTCCACGCAGGCCGAGGCGGCGTTCCTCGCGGGCGCCGAGGCCGAGTCGTTGCGCGGCCTGGGCCACCGCTTCACCTCGGCCGGCGAGATCGGCGCGGTCACGGCGGTCGAACGGCTCCCGGACGGCCGGTGGCGTGCGGCGGCGGAGACGTCGAGGCGCGGCGGTGGGGCGGCTCGGGCGGTGTGGCCGACGCCGTGACGTGGTAGCGGGCCCCGTGCCGTGAGGTGGGCGGGCTCGTGCCGTGGGTGGGCGGGCTCGTGCCGTGACCCCGGGTGGTGTGGCCCCACCCGCCCCCTCGTGCGGGTGGGGCCACACGCGTCTCATTCCAGCGTGACGGTCGTGCTGACGTTCTGCCGGAACAGGACCCGGACCACGAATCCCTTGGTGAGGCTGCGTGCCGTGAGCGGCGGCTGACCGTCCAGGCGGGCCGCGAAGGTGCCGTCCCGCAGGACCGCCTGCGCGGTCCGGCCCTGCGGGTCGGTGATCTCCAACCCGATCACCTGCGTGGCGTCGACCGTGCCGCCCAGCAGCACGCTCGACTGGCCGGGGTCGGACGCGAAGCCGGTGGTGTGCCGCAACCGGAACATGGCGTCGCCCTGGTGCGGCGGGTCGTCCTCGGGGACCGCGCTGCTGCCCCGGCCGTGGTAGACCTGGCAGTACGCGGTCCGCCCGGTCCCGTCGTGCATCACCAGCAGGGCGTTGACGTCGGCGGCCGTGGCCGCGCCGGGGCGCCACCGCTGCGGATCACCCACCCACGACTCGCCGTCCCGCATCGACTCGTCCAGGCACTGCGCCACGGCCGGGTCACCCTGGGGCATCGCGTCCTCGCGCACCGACCACGACGCCTGGTCCGGGAGCTTCGCCGTCGAGATCTCGGCGTCGGCCGGTCCGGACGGCGTGGTGAACGTCAGCATCATCCAGGTGGCGCTCTGCGGGATGACGAACAGGTCCTCGACCTCCGAGACGGCGACGGGCAGCACCGCCCCGACCTGCGAGCCCGTGACCGCCTCCACCCGGCTGGTGCCGGGGCCCTTGCGGCCGATGAGCACACCGCTGCCGGAGCTCCAGAGCAGCGACGCGGCGGAGCCCGCGAGCGGGACCGGGCCGATCCCGGCCCTGTTGTGCGTGATCGACGTGTAGGTGATCTCGCAGAACCGGTCGTCGCCGGTGACGAGGATCCGCCGACCCGGCAGGCCGATGGTGAACCGCACGTCCGCCGGGGGGAACTCGCACCGCGCCGCGTCGTCCCCGGTCGCCTTCGGCACGACCGAGACGACGGCGTGGGCGCCCAGCGTGACCGGCGGGGAGGTGGGCGGCGCGACCGCGCCGGTGTCGTGGCCCAGTTCGGACCGGGCGAACTGGACGGACTGGGTGAAGATCACCCCACCGGCCGCCAGCACCGCGACGGCCGCCGCAGCCGCCGCGGCGGCCAGCGGCGCCCGGGCCCCGCCCGTGCCCAGGACGCGTCGGCGCACGCGTTCGCGCACGTCAGGTGGCATGGGACGGCGCGGCGGCAGGTCCGGCAAGGTCAGGTCCGGCTGGCTCATCGCTCCTCCACGGCACGCAGTCGGGCGCGGGCCCGCGAGATCCGCGAGCGCACGCTCACCTCGGCGACGCCGAGCACCTCGGCGGCCTCGGCCGTGGACAGCTCGCCCAGCAGGACCAGCTCCACGGCCTCCCGTTCGGCCCGGGGTAACGAAGCCACTACGTCCAACACCCGGCGCAACGCGCGGTCGTCGTCCACCGAGGCGATGACCCGCTCGGCGTGGTCGGGCACCACGTCGTCCCCCGGAACCCGCTGCAACGCGCGTCTGAACCGGCCGAGGCGGCGGAACTCGGTGCGCGCCAGGTTGCCCGCCACGGTGTAGAGCCACGGCAGCGCGCTGTCCCGGACGAGGGTGATGTCGGACCGCCGCCGCCACGCGGCCAGGAACGTGGCGGAGGTCAGGTCCTCGGCCAGCGACCACGACGCGGTCAACCGGTAGGCGTGGTTCCACACCGCCTCGGCGTGCCGGTCGAACAGCGCGGCGAACGCCGGCTTGTCGCCGCGCGCCCACAGCTCGGCGTCGGTGTCTGGCACCCGTGCTGCCCCCTGCCGGCCCGATGTCGCAGCAGTCATGCCAGTAGGTAGCCGCAGCCACCCCCGGTGTTGCAGTCGACCTCATACCGGGGGATGAGGTCGGTCCGCTACTCCGAGCGGACGCCCGCCGACGGCCGGGGAGCGCACGCTGGGGGAACACGAGGAGCTGAGGAGCCGGCATGACCACGATCACCATGACATCCAGGCCGACATCCGGGACGACCACGGCCAGGCAGTTCGCGGCCGGGCAGTTCACGGCCAGGCAGCCCGTGGCCGGTGCGGTGACTCCGGTCGTGACGGCGACCCGGTTCCTCGGGCACCTCCTGGCGGCGCTGGTCGGCGTCGCGTTCCTCGGCCGTGACCTGGAGCACTGAGCGGACTTTCGTAGACTGGAACCTCCCCAGGCTTCGAGGAGTGCGCGTGACCGTCCAACCGATCCGGCTGTTCGGCGACCCGGTGCTGCGGACGCCCGCCGTCGAGGTCACCGACTTCGACGCGGAGCTGCGCAAGCTGGTCAAGGACCTGTGGGACACGATGAGCGACGCCGGCGGCGCCGGGCTCGCCGCGCCCCAGCTCGGTGTGGGGCTGCGCGTGTTCACCTACCACTGCGACGGGTTCGCCGGGCACGTGGTCAACCCGACGTTCGACGTCGTCGGCGAGGAGGAGCAGGACGGTCCCGAGGGCTGCCTGTCCATCCCCGGCATGTCGTGGGACTGCCGCCGCCACCAGCACGTCGTGGCCAAGGGCTGGAACATGCACGGCGAGCCGATCGAGGTCGAGGGCACGGACCTGCTGGCGCGCTGCATCCAGCACGAGACCGACCACCTCGACGGCGTGCTCTTCCTCGACCGCCTGGACGACCGGACCCGCAAGGAGGCCATGCGGGCCATCCGGCAGCAGTCGTGGTTCGACGGCGGTGTGCCGACGATCAAGCAGTCACCGCATCCCCTGTTCGGTGTCTGATTGCCGCTGCTCCGCAGACGGCGGCTCGGTCGCCCGGAAGTCGACCGTTCGCGCCTGATTTCCCGCCGATCGAAGAGCGTGATCGCCGGGAAATGAGTCGCGAACGGTCGACGCGACCTCGCGGGGGTGGCTGGGGTGGCCGGGCTGTGGGTTTGCGACCTCGCGGAGTGGTGGGCTCGGGCGGCTCTCCTAGACTTGAGGTCTGCGGCTCCGCAGGAGATGCGAGGAGAGTGCGTGTTCGTCCAAGAATCCCGGCCGTCCCGTCCCCGTCCCGACCTGTCCTGCGGAGGGGTCTGACATGCGGCTGGTCTTCGCGGGCACGCCCGAGGTCGCGCTGCCGTCGTTGCGCGCGCTGCTGGACTCCGACCGGCACGAGGTGGTGGCCGTCGTCACCAGGCCGGACGCGCCCGCCGGCCGCGGCCGCCGGGTCGAGCGCTCCCCGGTCGCGGCGCTGGCCGACGAACGCGGCATCGAGGTGCTGACCCCGGCCAAGGCGGGCGACCCGGCGTTCCAGGCGCGGCTGAAGGAGCTGCGGCCCGAGCTGTGCCCCGTGGTGGCCTACGGCGCCCTGCTGCCCGAGTCCGCCCTGGCGATCCCGACCCACGGTTGGGTGAACCTGCACTTCTCGGTGCTGCCCGCCTGGCGCGGTGCGGCGCCCGTGCAGGCGTCCGTGCGGCACGGCGACGACATCACCGGCGCCACCACGTTCCGCATCGTCAAGGAGCTGGACGCGGGCCCGGTCTACGGCGTGGTGACCGAGCAGGTGCGCGAGCGGGACACCGCCGGTGAGCTCCTCGGCAGGCTCGCCGAGTCCGGCGCGAAGCTGCTGTTGTCCACTGTGGACGGCATCGCGGACGGCACGCTGCGGCCGGTGGAGCAGCCCCACGAGGGTGTGAGCTACGCGCCCAAGGTCACCGTGGACGACGCCCGGCTGGACTTCGGCACGCCCGCGGCCGCGATCGACCGGGTGGCCCGCGCGGTGACGCCGGACCCCGGCGCGTGGGCGGAGTTCCGCGGCGAACGGCTCAAGCTCGGTCCGGTCGTGCCGGCCGAGGCGGAGGAACCGCTCGCGCCCGGTGAGATCCGGGTGGAGCGCAAGCGCGTGCTCGTCGGCACGGCCACCGACCCGGTGGTGCTGGGCGACGTGCAGGCACAGGGCAAGAAGCGGATGTCGGCGACCGACTGGGCGCGCGGCGTCCGGATCGAGGCGGGGGAGCGGATTTCATGACCCAGAGGTCTTCGCGTCCATCCCGGCCGCAACGGGCACACCCACCGCGCGGGCGCACCGGCCCGGCCCGACCGCCGGTGGAGGACCCGGCGCGGCAGGCCGCGCTGGACACGTTGCGCGCCGTCCGCCAGCGCGACGCCTACGCGAACCTGGTGCTGCCGGGGATCCTGCGGGAACGTCGGATCACCGGGCGTGACGCGGCCCTGGCGACCGAGCTGACCTACGGGTCGCTGCGCGCGCAGGGGCTGCTGGACGCGGTGCTGGCGGCGTGCACCGACCGACCGCTGTCCGAAGTGGACGGTGCGGTGCTGGACGCGTTGCGGCTGGGTGCCTACCAGTTGCTGCGCACGCGCATCCCGGCGCACGCGGCGGTGGCGTCGACGGTGGACCTGGTCCGGGCCGACCGGGGTTCGGGCGCGGCGGGCTTCGCGAACGCGGTGCTGCGCCGGGTCACCGGGCAGGACGAGGCCGCCTGGGTCGAGGAGGTCGCGCCGGACGAGGACACCGACCCGATCGGGTACCTGGCCATGGCGAACGCGCACCCCCGGTGGATCGCGCAGGCGTTCGCGGAGGCGCTGGGCAGCCGCGGTGAGCCGTTGCGCGAGGCGCTGGTCGCCGACGACACGCGGCCGGCGGTGCACCTGGCGGCCAGGCCCGGTGAGTGCGGTGCGGACGAGTTGGCCGCCATGACCGGCGGCACGGTCGCGCCGTACTCGCCCTACGGGGTGCACTTGGACGCGGGTGCGGGTGACCCGGGTGACCTCGACGCGGTGCGCGAGCGGCTGGCGGCGGTGCAGGACGAGGGCAGCCAGCTGTGCGCGGTGGCGTTGACGCGGGTGCCGGTCGAGGGCCGGGACGAGCGGTGGCTGGACCTGTGCGCGGGTCCGGGTGGCAAGGCGGTGCTGCTGGGGTCGCTGGCCCGGATGGCGGGCGCGTCGATGGACGCGGTCGAGAAGGCGCCGCACCGGGCGGACCTGATCCGGAAGGCGGCCGGGGACCTGCCGATCACGGTGCACGTGGCCGACGGCCGGGAGTCCGGGCTGGCGGAGGGCGGGTTCGACCGGGTGCTGGTCGACGCGCCGTGCACCGGGTTGGGCGCGTTGCGGCGGCGGCCGGAGGCCCGGTGGCGGCGGCAGCCCTCGGACGTCGCGCCGCTGGCGCGGTTGCAGCGTGAGCTGTTGACGGCGGCGTTGTCGCTGGTCCGACCGGGGGGTGTGGTGGCGTACGTGGTCTGCACGCCGCACCTGTCGGAGACGGTGGGCGTGGTCGCCGACGTGGCGCGGCGCACCGAGGCCGAGTGGTTGGACGCGCGCGAGTTCTTCCCCGAGGTGCCCGACCTGGGTGACGGGCCGCAGGTGCAGCTCTGGCCGCACAAGCACGGGACGGACGCGATGTTCTGCGCGATGCTGCGGCGGCCTGCGTAGGTGATCGGCGCCGGGAGTGGTCGCGACGGTGTGGGCGCGCCGGTGCTCGGGGTCGTTGTGTCGGCGGCGGGCGGGGTGGAGAGTTGGCTGGTCGACGGCCTCGCCCGGCCGTTGGCGGCGAAGGGGTGGCGGTTGGCGATCACGTTGACGCCCACCGTCGCCCGGTGGTTGGAGCCGCAGCTGCCGTCGCTCGCGGAGTTGACGGAGCTGCCGGTGCGGTGGACCTCGCGCCTGCCCCGGGAGCCGAAGCCGCACCCGGTGCCGGACGCGTTCGTGTTCGCGCCGGCGACGGCGAACTCGCTGGCCAAGCTCGCCCTGGGGATCGCGGACAACCAGGCGCTCACGGTGTTGTGCGAGGCGTTGGGCCGCCGCACGCCGCTCGTGGCGCTGCCGCAGGTGTCCGAGGACCAGTCGGCGCATCCGGCGTTCGGCGGCCACTTGGCCGTGTTGCGCGCCGCCGGAGTGGTCCTCGCGGCCGATCCCGGGTCGGTGGCGCGTGAACTGGATCGGGTCGCGCCATTCGTCGGTTCAGGTGAAAATCGCGGTAACGGCGCGAGTGGCTGAATTGACAGTCAGTCGAGATGCGTAGCAGTCTTGATTGTGTCGAAATTGTACGGCCGGGATCGTGAATGGGCTTCGGTTCTCCGCTTCCTGTCCGCGCCCGGTGGCCTGCTGGCCATCGACGGCCCGCCGTGCTCCGGTAAGACTTCGCTGCTGCGCGAGGCGGTCGCGGTGGCTGGTGCCCGCGGGTACGCCGTCGTCCCGGTCTCCGGTGAGCACCTGGCGGCGTCGGCCGAGGTGGCGGGAGCACTCGATCGGGCGGAAACCGGTCGGGTGGGTGGCGGCTGGGTGGATAGCGGTCGGGTGGATAGCGGCCAAATGGATAGCGGCCGGATGGACGGCGGCCGGTTGGATAGCGGTCGGATGGACGGCGTCCGGTTGGATAGTGGGTGGATGGATGGCGGCCGGGGGGAAAGCGGTCGCGGTTCGCGGGCGCTGATCGTGATCGACGACGCGCACCGGGATCCGGCCGCGCTGCTCGCGGTGCTGCCCCGGCTGGCGCGGCGGCGGGTGCCGGCGCTGCTGGCGCTGTCCGGTGATCTCGCCGGGGCGGAGGTGCGCGACGCGGTGGCGGCCCGCGGTGACGTGCTGCGGCTCGGGCCGGTGGACGACGACGCGGTCTTGCGGATGCTCACCGACCTGCTGGACGCGACGCCGCACCCCGACCTGGCCGCGTTCGCCGTGGGCGCGGGCGGCAACCTGCGCCTGGTCGCCGCGCTGGTCGCCGGGCTGGAGGAAGAAGGACGGCTCGACGTGCGCGACGGCGTGGCGCGGCCGCGCGGCGGGTGGCTGCCGCGGCGGGTGGGCGCCGTGGTGCGCGGTCAGGTCGACGCGTGGTCGGCCAAGGCCACGCAGGTGCTGCGGGTGGCGGCGGTGATCGGCAAGTCGTTCCCGTTGCAGGACGTGGCCGCGATGATGAACGAGACCACGGGCGCGTTGCTGTTGGCGGTGGACGAGGTGCTGGCCTCCGGGCTGGTGGTGTGCGTCGACGAGCGACTGGAGTTCGGGTCCGACCTGGTGTGGCGGGCGGTGGTGGACTCGATGCCCCGGTCGGTGTTGCACGCCCTCCGGCACGACGCGGAGGAGTTGCGCGCGGCGAAGGAGGCGGCTCGTTCGGCTGCCGAGGCGCAGGTTGTCGATGGCGCGGGTGGCTTGGGTGGCGACGGTGCGGGTGGCTTGGGTGCGGCCGAGGCGGCTGATCTGGTGTGCCGGGTTCGCACGCTGGTCGCCAACGGGAAGCTCGGCTCCGCCATCGCGCTGGCCCGGGAGAGCCTGGTGCGCGGCGTGCCCGCCGGTGCGGCGGCGGAGTTGCACGTGGTGCTGGCGGGGATCCTGCTGGCCGACGGGCGGCCCGCCGACGCGGCGTCCGAGATGGAGCACGTGCTCGTCACGCGGGGCGTGCGCGAGCCGCTGCGCCGGTTGGCCGAGGCGGGACGGTTGCTGTCGCTGTACTTCGCCACCGGGAGCCCGGCGGGCGCGCACGCGCTGTCGGTGCTCACCACGCGGGACCGGGAGCCGGGTGACGCGGACGTGGTGATGGCCGCGACGGTCCACTCGTGCCTGGAGTGGAACGCCGGGAACCTCGCCGAGGGCGTGTACTGGGCCCGTCAGTCGACCCGGTGGGAGCTCGACCGGCCCAGGGCGTGGTGGCAGTCGCAGGCCGAGGTGTCGTACGCGTTGAAGCTGGCCGCGCTGGGCGAGTTCGAGCGCGCCGAGAGGTTGGTGCGGGATGGCGTGTCGTGCGACGGCGAGTCGTGCGACCAGGGCTGCGACGACGAGAACTGCGCCGACGAGGCGGTGAAGACGGGCGCGCCGACGGCCCGGGCGATCGCGCGGGCCAGGGTGCTGGTGCAGGCCGGGAAGTTGACCCAGGCGTCGACGGCGGCACGTCGAGGGCTGTCCACGGCGCGCGACCGGGGGTTGCGCATCCTGGTGCCGCTCGCGTCGACGGTGTTGGCGACGGTGGCGTTGCACCGGGGTGAGGTCGCGGCGGCGGCCGAGCACGTGCGCCGGTACCGGGCGGACCTGGCCGGGGGTGAGGCGGTGTTGCACTCCGGGCAGTACGACTGGGTGGAGCTGTTGTTGGCGCACGCGCGGGGCGGACCGGGGATGGCCGTGGAGTTGGCGCGTGAGCGGATGGCCGATCACGCCGGTGTCCGGCGGATGTTGATCGAGGAGCCGGGGGCGGCGCCGTGGCTGGTGCGGCAGGCGGTGGTGGTCGGGGACGACGAGTTGGCCGGTGGTGTCCTGGGAGCGGCGGAGCGGTTGGCCACGCGGAACCCGGGGTTCGCGGCGGTGGCGGTGGCGGCCGGTCATGCGCGGGCGTTGGTGGAGCGGGACGCGGAGCAGTTGGCGGCGGTGGCGGGGCGGCACCGGCACCCGTGGGCGAAGGCGATCGCGAACGAGGACCTGGCGGGGTTGTTGGCGGCGGCGGGGGAGGTCGGTCGGGCGGAGGCGCACACGGCGTTGGCGTTGCGGATCTTCGAGTGGATGGGTGCGGAGGGTGAGTCGCTTCGGTTGCGGGGTGGGGTGGTCGCGGGGGAGAGGGGTGAAGTCGGGCGGGGTGGGGAGCGGAGTGGAGAGCGGGGTGGGGAGCGCGGTGGGGAGCGCGGTGGGGAGCGCGGTGGGGATGAGTGGTTTCGGTTGTCCGTGCCGGAGCGTGACATCGCCCGGTTGGTCGGTGCCGGGATGACCAACCGGCAGGTGGCGAAGCAGCTCTTCCTGTCGCCCCACACGGTGAACTACCACCTGCGGGGGATCTTCAAGAAGCTCGGCATCAGCTCGCGGGTGGAGTTGGCGCGGTTTGCGCACGAGCAGGAGAGTGCTGAGACGTCGGCGGGTGAGGTCGGCGGGTCGGTGGTCGGGTCCGGCTCGATTTGACATGGGGCCCTTACGGGCACCCCAGGCAGGCCAAAGCCGGGCAGGCCTGGCGGATAAAGCGCCCGCCAAGCCTGCCCGGCTTCGTCCAGCCTATGGCACCCGAACCCATGTCAAATCGAGCCTCGGTGGGGGTGTGCCGGGGCCGTTGTGGGTGGGTTGGGGGCCTTGGTGGGCGGGGTTGTGGTCGGTGGGTGGGTGTTAGGCGCCGAGGGCGTTGGACATGGGGTGGTGGGGTGAGGAGTCGGCCAGGAGGAATCTGACCTCGTCGGCGACGCGGCGGACGTCGGCGGGGGCGACTACGGCGCAGTGGACGCCGCGGGCGGCTACTTCGACGGCCAGGCACTCGGTGTAGGCGATGGCGGCGGCGCGTGATGCGGCGTAGGCGGCGATGCCGGAGCGGGGGACCGCGACGACGTGGGCGGGCACCATGACGATGGTTCCCCGGCCCCGGTCGACCATTCTGGTGGCCACGGCGCGGGAGACGTTGAACACGCCGTTGACGTTGACGGCGAAGCTGTGCGCCCAGTCGTCGTCGCTGATGGACAGGGCCGGGCCCGGTCGCAGGGCGCCCGCCATGGCGACGAGGGCGTCGATGGCGCCGAACTGGCGTTCGACCTGGTCCACGAGGGCGTCCACGGCGGCGCTCGACGTCACGTCGATCTGCCTGCCCGCTATCCGCAGGCCCTGGGCCTGGAGCCGCTCGACGAGGTCGGCGAGTCTGGCCCCGTCGCTGTCCACGGCCGCTACCAGCGCGCCCTGCCTGGCCAGTGACTCGACCACCTCGGCGCCCAGCGGTGAACAGGCCCCGGTGATCAGTGCGATCTTGTGGTGGAATTCGTCGGCATTCATCCCCAGTGCTCCCCAGTTGCTGCCCCCGGTGTTGAACGTAATGGCCACCACACGGCTAGGGAACTACCCGCGTGAGTAGTCGGAAAGGGCGGCTCGGGTGCGCGGGTGAAATATGCCTCCCGCGCAGGTCCGGGCAATGGTGGACGCCTAGACTCGGCAGCCGTGGTCCACCAGCCGATGATCGCCCCCAGCATCCTGTCCGCCGATTTCGCCCGACTCGCCGACGAGGCCGCCGCGGTGCCGTCCGCGGACTGGTTGCACGTGGACGTCATGGACGCGCACTTCGTGCCGAACCTGACCATCGGCCTGCCGGTGGTGAAGTCGCTGCGCAAGGCGACCGACCTGCCGCTGGACTGCCACCTGATGATCGACGACCCGGACCGGTGGGCCATCGGGTACGCGGAGGCGGGCGCGTACAACGTGACCGTGCACGTGGAGGCCGCGAAGGATCCCGTGCGGTTGGCGAAGGACCTGCGTGCGGCGGGTGCGAAGGCCGGTCTGTCGCTGAAGCCGGGCACCGCGCTGGAGCCGTACGTGGACGTGCTCAAGCATTACGACACGCTGTTGGTGATGTCGGTCGAACCGGGGTTCGGCGGTCAGTCGTTCATGGTCGAGGTGCTGGACAAGGTGCGGACCGCACGTCGGTTGGTCGACACGGGGCACCTGCGGTTGGTGGTCGAGATCGACGGCGGCATCAACGCGGAGACCATCGAGCAGGCGGCCGAGGCGGGGGTGGACTGCTTCGTGGCCGGGTCGGCGGTGTACGACGCGGCCGATCCCGGTGTTGCCCTGGAGCGGCTGCGCGAGCAGGCGACGCGCGCCCGGTGAACCTGGACGAGGCGATGGCGCTGGCCATCGCGGCCGGTGAAGGGGTCCGCGGCAGCACCAGTCCGAACCCGCCGGTGGGTTGCGTGATCCTGGACGCCGGCGGCCGCGTGGTCGGTGAGGGCGCCACCCAACCTCCCGGTGGGGCGCACGCGGAGGTCGTCGCCCTGGCGCGGGCGGGGGAGCGGGCGCGGGGTGGCACGGCGGTCGTGACGTTGGAGCCGTGCAGCCACTACGGGCGGACGCCGCCGTGCACCGAGGCGTTGCTGGGGGCGGGTGTGGCGCGGGTGGTGCACGCGGTCGCCGACCCGAACCCGAAGGCCGCGGGTGGTGCCGAGGTGTTGCGGGCGGCCGGCGTCGAAGTGGGGTCGGGGGTGTTGGCGGGCGAGGTGGCGCGTGGTCCGCTGCGTGCCTGGCTGCACTTCGCGCGGACCGGGCGGCCGCACGTGACGTGGACCTACGTCGCCGCCCTGGACGGCGGGGCGGCGATCGGTTCTGTTGAGTCGCGCGCGGAGATGGGCGAGTTGCGGGCGAAGGTTGACGCGATCGTGCTGGGTGCGGGCGCGGTTCGGGCCGATGGTGCCCAACCGGCCGCACGGGCGACGCGTCCGGGGCAGGATGTGGGCGGGCAGCCGGTGCGGGTCGTGGTGGGCGACCTGCCGGCGCCGGACGACGAGGCGGAGACCATGCACGTGCGCACGCACGACCCGGACCTGGTGCTGGCCGCGTTGGCCGCGCGAGGCGTGGTCGACGTGCTGCTGGAATGCGGGCCTACGCTGGCGGGTGCGTTCGCGGGAGCGGGCCGCGTCGACCGGGTGCTCGCCTACCTCGCCCCGCAGCTGCGGGGCGGCACGGGGGTGTCGGCTGTCACCGAGGCGGTCGGATTGGTCGTCGAGCAGGTCAGTATGTGCGGGCCGGACGTGCGGGTTTCCGCAGTGGCCGCACGCTAAGGAGGAACGGTGTTCACCGGGATCGTCGAGGAGTTGGGTGAGGTCGTCGCAGTCACCGACCTGCCGGACGCGGCGCGCGTCACCATCGCGGGTCCGTTGGTGACCAGCGACGCGAAGCACGGCGATTCGATCGCGGTCAACGGCGTGTGCCTCACCGTGGTGGACGTCGCCGACGGCGCGTTCACCGCCGACGTGATGCGCGAGACGCTGACCCGCAGCAGCCTGGCCAAGGTCGCCGAGGGCGACCCGGTCAACCTGGAGCGCGCCGCCGCCGTCGGCCAGCGCCTGGGCGGCCACATCGTGCAGGGCCACGTGGACGGCACCGGCGTGGTGCTGGCCCGGGAGAAGGCCCAGCACTGGGAGGTCGTCCACATCGGACTGCCGCCGGGCCTGGCCCGGTACGTGGTGGAGAAGGGCTCGATCACCGTGGACGGCGTGTCGCTGACCGTGGTGTCGGCCTCGGAGAACGACTTCTCGGTCAGCCTGATCCCGACCACGTTGGACCTGACCACCCTCGGCCGGCGGGTGCCGGGCGATCACGTCAACCTGGAGGTGGACGTGCTCGCGAAGTACGTCGAGCGGCTCGCGCTGCCCCACCTGCGCGCCGAGGAGGCCCGGTGAAGGACTTCGCCGACATCGAGCGGGCCATCGCGGACATCGCCGCGGGCAGACCCGTCGTCGTTGTGGACGACGAGGACCGCGAGAACGAGGGCGACCTCATCTTCGCCGCGGAGAAGGCCACGCCGGAGCTGCTGGCGTTCATGGTCCGCTACACGTCCGGCTACGTGTGCGTGTCGCTGACCGAGAGCGACTGCGACCGGCTGGACCTGCCGCCGATGTACCACACGAACCAGGACCAGCGCGGCACCGCGTACACCGTGACCGTGGACGCCCGGGAGGGCATCTCCACCGGTATCTCGGCGGCGGACCGGGCCTACACGATCCGGTTGCTGGCCGACCCGGACGCCACCGCGAAGGACTTCAACCGGCCCGGTCACGTGGTGCCGCTGCGCGCGCGTGACGGTGGCGTGCTGCGTCGCGCCGGGCACACCGAGGCGGCCGTCGACCTGGCCAGGCTCGCGGGGTTGGCGCCGGTGGGCGTGCTGTGCGAGATCGTGTCGCAGAAGGACGAGGGCGACATGGCCCGCCGCGACGAGCTCCAGGTGTTCGCGGACGACCACGACTTGGCGCTGGTCACCATCGCCGACCTGATCGCCTACCGGCGGCGGGTGGAGACGCAGGTGGTGCGGGTCGCGGAGGCGCGCATCCCGACCGCGCACGGCACGTTCACGGCGGTCGGCTACGACAGCAAGCTCGACGGCATCGAGCACATCGCGATGGTCTACGGCGACCTGGGCGACGGCGAGGACGTGCTGGTCCGGGTGCACTCCGAGTGCCTGACGGGCGACGTGTTCGGCTCGCTGCGCTGTGACTGCGGCCCGCAGCTGGACGCGGCGCTGGAGGCGGTGGCCGCGCAGGGGCGCGGCGTCGTGCTCTACATGCGCGGGCACGAGGGCCGCGGCATCGGCCTGATGCACAAGCTCCAGGCGTACCAGTTGCAGGACCGCGGCGCGGACACGGTGGACGCGAACCTGGGGTTGGGGTTGCCGGCCGACGCGCGCGACTACGGCACCGGCGCGCAGATCCTGTCCTCGCTGGGCATCAAGTCGATGCGGTTGTTGACCAACAACCCGGCCAAGCGAGTCGGGCTGGAGGGCTACGGGCTCACCGTGCTGGACCGGGTGCCGTTGCCGATCTCGCCCAACCCGGAGAACCTGAGGTACCTGCGCACCAAGCGCGACCGGATGGGCCACGAGCTGCACCAGCTCGAACAGTACGAGGCGTTGGGCCAGGGTGGCGCGGTGGTGTCCACCACGGAGGGAGCGGAATGAGCGGCGAAGGGCGACCCGAGGACGTCGTCCCCGGCGCGGCGGGGCTGACGTTGGGCGTGGTGGCCACGCGCTGGCACACGAAGATCACCGACAACCTGGTCGAGCGGGCGTTGGCCGCGGCGGCGGAGGCCGGTGTCGCGTCGCCGACGGTGGTGCGGGTGGCGGGGGCGGTGGAGCTGCCGGTGGTGGCGCAGGAACTGGCCCGCACGCACGACGCCGTGGTGGCGTTGGGCGTGGTGATCCGGGGCGGCACGCCGCACTTCGAGTACGTGTGCGACGCGGTGACCGCGGGGTTGACCAGGGTCGCGCTGGACTCGTCCACGCCCGTCGGCAACGGCGTGCTCACCACCAACGACGAGGACCAGGCGTTGGCCCGCGCCGGGTTCCCCGAGTCGGTGGAGGACAAGGGGTTCGAGGCGTGCGTGGCGGCGTTGGAGACGGCTCTCGTGCTGCGCGGGCTGCGAGCGGGCTCGTGAGGACCGCCGTGGCCGCCGACGTGGTCGAGTTCCGGCCGAAGAGGATCCGCGTGGTGTCGTGGGCCAGCGCGGTGTTCCTGGTCGCGGTGTTCACCGTGGTGGGTCTGCTGCTGGGCGACACGCCGACCGGCGTGATCTTCCGGACGTCCGACCAGGTGGCGATGATCTTCCTGGGTGTGCTGCTGGCCTGCGGCATGTTGCTGCTGGCCAGGCCGCGCGTGCGGGCCGACGCCGAGGGGGTGGAGGTGCGCAACGTGGTGACGGTGCACCGCTTCGCCTGGTCGCAGGTGCTGCACGTGTCGTTCCCGGACGGCGCGTCGTGGGCTCGGCTGGAGCTGCCGGACGACGAGTACGTGTCGATCATGGCCGTCCAGGCGGTGGACCGCGACCACGCCGTCGCCGCCGTCCGCGCCCTCCGCGACCTGCACCGAGCCGCCACCCGCTGACCCCACCACCCCGCGTGTCCTACCTCCAGAACGCGCGTGTCCTACCTTCAGAACGCGTGAGTCCTACGTTCAGAACGCGTGAGTCCTACGTTCGCGCCGCGTGAGTCCTACGTTCGGGACCCCCGAGTTCAACGTTCGCGTAGCCGGTCGGGCCTCGGAGCGTAAGCGCTGATCGTCGTGGTGCCGTTGGCCGACCGGTGTCCGCCAACGGCACTCTTGTAGGGGTTCGGCCCCCTGCCTAGGTTCGGGTGATCTACGAGCTCACGGGGGTCCGCACATGCGCAGACGTTCACTCCTCACCGGTGCCGCGGCCGTGGCCGGCGCGGTGACGCTCGGGCTGAACCCGGCCGCACGGGCACAGCGGCCGGGCGCGGCCGGGTTGCCCGACCTGGACATCGGTGACTACCCGGTGGTGGGCCGGGTGCGGGCGCGCAAGGCGATGGAGCACCTGCGGGTGCTCAGCGACCGGATCGGCCAGCGCATCGGCGGCACGGAGTCCGAGCACCGGGCCCGCGACTACCTCGCCTCCGTGCTGCGCGACCTGCGCTACCAGGTGACGTTGCAGCCGTTCGCCGTGCCGGACAAGTACCTGTCCCAGCTGACGGTGGGGTCGGACACGTGGCACGCGGGCGCGTCCCGGTTCGGCGCACTCGGCCTCACGGCCACCGGCCCCGTGGTCGACCTGGACAACGGCGCCTCCCTGCCCGCGGACCTGACCGGGAAGGTCGCGCTGCTGGTGAACGTGCCCAGCGGCTCCACGGCGGTGCTGGACGCGGCACGGCTGGGCGCGGCCGCGGTGCTGATCGGTCGGGTGTCGGTCCCGCCGGCGGGCAAGACCAGCGCGTTCTCCCCGACCCTGACCGCGAACGTCACCGTGCCGGTGCTGGGCATCGCGCAGGTGCACGTGGAGCGCCTGCGGGCGGCGGGCGCCGTCACGGTGACCGTGTCCACCACCCACCTCGCGGGCCTGACCTCGTACAACGTCATCGCCGAACGCCCCGCCACGTTCCCCCGGGACAACGGCGTGGTCATGGTGACCGCCCACTACGACAGCGTGCCCGGCTCGCCCGGCGCGAACGACGACGGCAGCGGCACGGTGCTGGCCCTCGAACTGGCCCGCGTCCTGCGCCACCTGCCGACGCACAAGGCGCTGCGGTTCGCGCTGTGGGGTTCGGAGGAGCAGGGCCTGCTCGGCTCCCGCTACTACGTCAACCAGCTGACCGACGCGGACGCCGCGCGCATCGCGGGCGTGTTCCAGAACGACATGGTCGCCACCAGCCACGGCCCCGCCTCCGCCTACTGGCTGCTCTCGGTGGACGGCGGCGACAACGCCACCACCGCGCAGGTCGCCGCGGCCGCCGCACGCCTGGGCTACGGCGCGCAGGTGCACGGCCCGGTGGCGCGCGGCAGCAGCGACCACGTGCCGTTCCACGAGCGCAAGATCGCCGCGGCGAACTTCAGCTGGCGCGGCGAGGAGGGCCCGCACCAGCTGGAACCGCTCTACCACACCCCCGAGGACACGATCGCGCAGAACGTGAGCCCGGACCGCCTCCAGGTCTCGCTGGAGCTGATCGGCGCCGCCGCCTACCGTCTGGCCTGCACACGCGCCTGAACGACGGGACGGCATGACGACTTACGAAGACCTGACCCCCTACGTGTACTGGCGCGAGGAGCCGGAGGAGACGGCGCCGACGGTCAACGTCGGCTGGCTGGGCCGCGGGTCCCGGTTCGAGGTCGGCGAACCGGATCCCGGCCTGGTGCGGGCCCTGCTGGAGCTGGCCTCGTTCCACCGGATGCACGTCACCCGCGGCTGGCACGGTTGCGAGCTGTGCGGACCGGAGGGCACGTACCCGGTGCGGGTGCCGTTCGAGCACGCGTCCGGGGGCGAGGTCTCGCTCGGCGGCGCGGAGATCCACGTCCCCGGCGCGGACGGCGTCGTCTACGCGGCGCCGAACCTGGTGTGCCACTACGTCGAACGGCACCACTACCGGCCGCCGGCGGAGTTCGTCCGCGCGGTGCTCGCGGAGGCCGGAGCGCGCGCCCGCGCGTGGGAGGAGGTCAAGCGGTCCCTGCCGGTCGGCACGTCCGTGCGCGGCGCGGTCCGCAGCTACCACGGTTCGGGGCTGTGGTTCGAGCTGGACGACTTCCCCGACCTGGACGCCACCGTGCCCAACGAGCTGTACGGACCGGACGGCGCGGGCGCGAACCGGGAGCACGTCCGGTTCGGGGTGCGGACCGAGGCGGTGGTCGTCGGGCACGCCGAGCAGGGCCGGCGGATCACCCTGCGGGTGTAGGCGCCCCACCGGCGGCCCGCAGCAGGCGCTCGGCGGTGGCCCGGAGGTGTTGTTTGAGCTCCTCCGGGCTCTCGACCTCGAAGTCGACGCCGATGGTCGCGATCCACGGCCCGACGTCCTCCAGCGCCGACGTGCCGACGGTCAACCGGGTCCGCTCGTCGTCGATCCGCTCCAGCTGCACCGAGGTGTACGAGGTCCGGGCCGCGACCACGTCGTACGGGGCGTGCATGATCAGCCTGGCCTCGTGCGGGTACGCCGCGACGGACAGCTGCCGCGACACGTACGACGCCAGGTCGTCCGCCGGTGGCTCGCGCGGCGTGCAGCGGGCGCCCAGGGTCGGCTCCTGCTCGATCCGGTCCACCCGGAACGTCCGCCAGTCCGACTTGTCCACGTCCCACGCGACCAGGTACCACCGCCGCCCGGTGTGGGCCAGCCCGAGCGGTTCGACGTGCCGCCGGGTGGACCCGTCGCGCCCCGCGTACCCGAACCGCAGCCGCTGGTTGTCCCGGCACGCGCCCGCGATCGTGGTCAACGTGCCCGAGTCGACCTGCGACACGCGCGCCGGCAGCGCGACGGTGTGCGCCTGCAACGCGTTCACCCGCCGCCGCAGCCGGGACGGCAGCACCTGTTCCAGCTTGGCCAGGGCGCGCACCGACGTCTCCTCGATGCCAGCCACGGTGCCGTTGGCCGCCGTGCGCAACCCGACCGCGACCGCCACGGCCTCGTCGTCGTCCAGCAGCAGCGGGGGCAGCTCGGCGCCCGCGCCCAACTGGTAGCCGCCGGACACGCCCGGCGCGGCGTTGACCGGGTAGCCGAGGGTGCGCAGCTTGTCGACGTCGCGGCGCACGGTCCGGACGTCGACACCGAGCCGGTGCGCGAGGTCCGCGCCCGTCCAGTCGCGGCGGACCTGCAACAACGACAGCAGCTTGAGCAGACGCGCCGAGGTTTCCAGCATGCACCGCAGTCTGCCGGCCATCGAGGACGGCTCCTGTCCTCGTTTCAGCCGCGTCGGGCACCTTCCGGCCACACGACCACCACGGGCACGCCCGACGCGCGCGCCGTCTCGACGACGTCCGCCGTGCCGCCGCGCCCGTCCGGCGGCTGCCCGTCCCACACCGCGATGAGCAGCTCCACCGACGCGAGCATCCGCTCGTTCGCCATCACGTACGCGTGCCGCCCCGACAGCTCGTTGGGCAGCACGCTGACCACGTGCGCCCGCGCCAGCAGCTCGTCGTAGTCGGCCCGCTTCTCCGGCTTCAGCTTCTCCCGGTAGTCCATCGCGGGCAGCACCACCTCGACCCGGCCGCCCAGCTCCAGCACCACCCGCGCGAACAGCTGGTCCGCGCCCGGCGCCAGGCAGGTCACCCCGACCAGGGATGACCCGCCCGCCGCCTCGGCCTCCAACGCCGCGCGGATGGCTTCGCGCACGGCGTCGACGCAATCGGGCGCCAGCTTGCTGTGCCCGGTGACTCCCACCCGCATCGCTAGGCCGTCCGCACCCCGCGGATCGCCTCACGGGTGTCGCGCACGACCGCCAGGTCGCGGTGCAGCTCGGCCTCCTTGGCGAAGTCCTGCAACTTGCGCACCACCCGCCCGGACGCCAGGCCCGCCGCCGTCGGCAGCACCTGCTGGATCAACCCGCACGCCTCCTCCGGCTCGCCCGCCACCATCTTCGTGCGGGCCAACCCGATGACGTCGAACGCCCGGTTGCGCACCCGTGCCGGGTCGCGCAGGGACAGCGCCCGCCGGATGTGCTGCTCCGCCAGCGGCGCCTGCTTCGGGTCGTGCCCGGCCAGGTCCCGCATCCGGGCGCCGATGACCCCTTCCAGCTCCGCCTCGTCGAACGTGTCCAGCCACCACGGGTCCGAACCGGGCCGCCGCTGCGCGAAGCTGTCCTGCGCCTGCCCGACCGCCCGGTGGAACTCCCGGACGCGGCCCATCTGGGCGTAGGCCCACGCCTCGCGGGTCAGCAGGAGCGCCTGCAACGTCGGGGTGGCGTTGCGCCTGGTGCCGTACTGGCCCAGCTGGACCAGCTCCAAACCGTCCTCGGGACGGCCCAGGTCGAACATCTGCCTGGCCATCGCCGCCAGGCACAGCGCGGCGAACGGGTCGTTGCGCCCGGCCTTCGCCATGCGCACGCCGAGCACGTAGTACCGCTGCGCCGCGTCGTGCATGCCCGCGTCCCACGACATGCTGGCCGCGACCTTGGACAACTCGGCCCCGATGAAGAAGGCCCGTTCCGTGGTCGGACCCGCCGGCGCGCGCGACAACCGCTCGGCCAGTTCCTCCAACTGCCCGAGCACCGCCTTGCGCGCCAGTCCGTACCCGCCTCGTCCGCCCCACCCGCGCAGCCCGTCGGCGACGTGCTGCAACGCCGCCAACTCCTCCTCGCTGATCGCCGCGCTGGACGACCACTTGGACAGGGGCTGCAAGGGGTGGAGCCACCGCTGGAGCGGTTCGACCAGTGCGGGACCCATCGCCACCGCGGCGGCTCCGGTGAGCGCCGCTCGTCTGCTGATCGCCAAGTCGTTCCTCGCCGTCTCCTCGACCGATCTGGCAATGCTCGACGCGTCCCACGCCGCGGCGAGCACATCGGGCGGGGCGCCGCGATCGGCGTCCGCCTGGCTTGGGATTCCGACGCGGTCGAACCACAGCCGGTCGGCCGGGATGCCGAGCGCCCGCGCGAAGTGGCGGAGGCGGTCGATCCGGTCGATCGGGTTCTCACCGGTCTCGTACCGGGACAGCTGCGCCTGGGAGATGCCCAACCAGGCCGCCATGCGGTCCTGGGTGACGCGGCTGACGTGCTGGGGGTGGTGCCGGTAGGCGGCGAGGAGGGCACCCATGTTCCGGTCGGCGAACGCGGCGGCCATCGCCTCCTGGTCCCAGAAATCCCCGGGGACCTCGGGTGGTCCGTAGAGCTCGGTCCGCGCGTTGCGGCGACAACGCTGGCAGAGCCGGTCGGTGTTGTCGGCGGCGATCAACGCCCCGCACGTCGGGCATGCGCGCCTGGTACTGGCTGCTCTTCGAGCTTTCCGTTCCATGGCTCGCTCCCGTCACTGAGCGTGGTCACCAGTGTATAGAGATGTGATCAGGAGTCCATGCATTTCGTGCATAAGGACGGGTCGGCACCTGGTCGGGGCCCCCGTGACGACCGGTGGTGGATGAGCGGGATCCGCCGGCTGCATGGATCCGACCCGATAACGGTGTGGTGCAACGTCCGGATCGGTCGGACCCTGCGTGTGTGCCAGTGCCGGGACGACCCCGCGGCCCGCGCACGCCGCCCGCTCCACCCGACCGGGGAGGGACCTCCGCCGATGAGCATCACCGCCGCCACCACCGCCGACAACGGCCCGCGCTACGGGCCACGCGACCGCGCGCACCAGCAGGCACTCGGTGAGGCGATCGCGGGCTACCGGTTGCTGGGCTGGAAGGTGTCCGTCACCGAGCAGGGCGTCTTCCTGCCGCTCGGACCCGCCACCACCGCCCTGGCCATGCCCGCCCGCATCGGCTCGCGCGTCCTGGCCGACCTCAAGGCCCGGATGCTCGCCGGTCCCGTCACCGTCATCCCCGGCCCGCGGGAGCACTGGATCTTCCTCGCCGAACTGGTCGCCCTGCTGCCCACGCACCTGAAGGCGCCCGCCGAGGTCCAGTTCGTCCGCTCGCCGCAGCGCATCGCGCTGCCGCCCACGATGACCCGGTACGGGTCGCTGCGCTGGGCGAACCCGCCGTCGCACTCGCGGCACTGGTTCCCGCCGTTCACGGCGGTGCTGGCGCTGGCCCGGACGGCGGTGGCCAGGGACCGGTAGGCGAGGATGGGCGGGTGGACCGACGGACGCTGCTGTGCGGACTGCTCGCCCTGACCGCCTCCGCGACCGCCTGCGGCACGGGTGCGCCGACGCGTCGGCCCGGCGTCGGCTCGGCCCGTGCGGGGGACCGCGTCGCCGGGCTCGCCGAGCTCCCGGTGGGCTCCGGCGCGCTGGTCGACGTCGGCGGTGACGGCCAGTTGCTGCTGGTCAGGCCGTCGGAGGCGGAGGTGCGGGCGTTCCACCCGGCGTGCCCGCACCAGGGCACGACGGTGAACCCGCCCGCCGGGGGCGTGATCACCTGCCCGACGCACCGCAGCGCGTTCGACCCGACGACCGGGGCGGTGCTGGACGGACCGTCGCCGCGCGGGCTGACCGAGGTGGCGGTGGCCGTGTCGGGGTCGGACGTGTTGCTTTCCTGAAGATCGCGTCCCAAGGGGTGGAGTGTTGAACCCCGCTTCACGTGGTGTCGTATTGCCTGTGTGGCCGAACGACCACCCACCACCACGAATAGCGGAGGACCTGTTTTGAGTTCCGTGGAGAAGACAGGGCTGTCCCGACGCTCGATGATGTGCGGCGTGCTGGTCGCGCTGGCGGTCCCGGGCGGCCTGGCCGCGTGCAGCAGCGGGACACCGAGCGGCACCACCACGACCGGCGGCGGCACGACCCCGGGCGGCGCCGGCACCACCCCGAACGGTCCCGCGATCATCGCGCCGCTGGCCGACGTGCCCGACGGCGGCGGCCTGATCGCGGGCAACCCGACCAACAGCAAGCCGCTCGTGCTGGTGCGCACCGGCGACACCGTCAAGGCCTACGACGCCACCTGCCCCCACCAGGGCACCGCCGTGTCACCGCCCGAGGGCGGCGTGATCACCTGCCCGAACCACGGCAGCACCTTCAACGCCGCCGACGGCACGGTCACGAAGGGCCCGGCCACCACCGGCCTGAAGGAGGTCCCGGTGAAGGTCGAGGCCGGCCAGATCGTCCCGGCCTGAACACGCACGCGAGGTCGCGTCGGTCGTTCGCGTCCTCATTTCCCGGCGATCACGCTTTTCGATCGTCGGGAAATCAGGGCGCGAACGACCGACTTCCCGGCGACCGAGCCCGCGACGCCGAAGGCGGCGCAATCCAACACAGCGTGGCACGTAGGCTTGCTCCGTGGCCGATCCGTCGACCTATCGCCCTGCGACAGGCACCATCCCCGAAGCCCCCGGCGTGTACAAGTTCCGCGACGCCGGCGGGCGCGTGGTCTACGTCGGCAAGGCCAAGAGCCTGCGCCAACGCCTGAACTCGTACTTCGCGGACATCGCCGGCCTGCACCCGCGCACCCGGCAGATGGTGACCACCGCCGCGAGCGTCGAGTGGACGGTCGTCGGCACCGAGGTCGAGGCCCTCCAGCTGGAGTACAACTGGATCAAGGAGTTCGACCCGCGGTTCAACGTCCGCTACCGCGACGACAAGTCCTACCCGGTCCTCGCCGTGACGTTGCACGAGGAGTTCCCCCGCCTGCACGTCTACCGCGGCCCGCGCCGCAAGGGCGTGCGCTACTTCGGCCCGTACGCGCACGCCTGGGCGATCCGGGAGACGCTGGACCTGCTGCTGCGGGTCTTCCCCGCGCGCACCTGCTCGGCGGGGGTGTTCAAGCGCCACGGCCAGATCGGCCGCCCGTGCCTGCTCGGCTACATCGACAAGTGCTCCGCGCCGTGCGTGGGCCGGGTCGACGCCGACGAGCACCGCGACATCGTCGAGGACTTCTGCGACTTCCTCGCGGGCCGGACCGACTCGATGGTGCGCCGGCTGGAGCGGGAGATGACGGCCGCCGCGGAGGAGCTGGAGTTCGAGAAGGCCGCCCGCCTGCGCGACGACCAGGCCGCGCTCAAGCGGGCGTTGGAGAAGCAGGCCGTGGTCCTCGGTGACGGCACGGACGCCGACGTGGTCGCGTTCGCGCAGGACGACCTGGAGGTGTCGGTCCAGGTGTTCCACGTGCGCGGCGGCCGGGTGCGCGGCCAGCGCGGCTGGGTGGTCGACAAGGTCGACGAGACCGGCGTGACGGGCCTGGTCGACCAGTTCGTCACCCAGTTCTACGGCGAGCAGGTCGAGTCGGCGCGGGTCAGCGGCGTGGAGTCGGCGCCGGTGCCGCGCGAGGTGCTGGTGCCGGAGCTGCCCGAGGACGCCGAGGCGGTCGAGAAGTGGCTGTCGGGCCTGCGCGGCGGCCGGGTGGCCCTGCGCGTGCCGCAGCGCGGCGACAAGCGGGCGCTCATGGAGACGGTGGAGCGCAACGCCAAGGAGGCGTTCCAGCAGCACAAGCTGCGCCGCGCGGGCGACCTGACGGCCCGGTCGGCGGCGTTGCAGGAGTTGCAGGAGGCGTTGGGCCTGGACACCGCGCCGCTGCGGATCGAGTGCACCGACATCAGCCACGTGCAGGGCACCGACGTGGTGGCGTCGCTGGTCGTGTTCGAGGACGGTCTGGCGCGCAAGTCCGAGTACCGCCGGTTCGCCGTGCGCGAGGGCGCCGACCAGGGCGACGTCGGCTCGATCGCCGAGGTGGTGCGGCGGCGGTTCCAGGCCTACCTGCGCGACAACCGGGACGGCCCGACGCCCGGCATCGACCCGGAGACCGGCAAGCCCCGCAAGTTCGCGTACGCGCCCAACCTGCTGGTCGTGGACGGCGGCGCGCCGCAGGCGCAGGTAGCCTCCGACGTCTTGGCGGAGCTGGGCATCACCGACGTGGCGGTGGTCGGCCTGGCGAAGCGGCTGGAGGAGGTGTGGGTGCCCGGCGAGCCGGACCCGGTGATCCTGCCCCGCACCAGCGAGGCCCTCTACCTGCTGCAACGGGTGCGTGACGAGGCGCACCGGTTCGCCATCGCCTACCACCGGCAGAAGCGGTCCAAGCGGATGACGACGTCCGCGCTGGACGAGGTGCCGGGCCTGGGGCAGACGCGCAAGGCCGCGCTGTTGCGGCACTTCGGCTCGCTGAAGAAGTTGCGCGAGGCGAGCATCGAGGAGATCAGCGGGGTGCCGGGAGTGGGCCGGCGCACCGCGGAGGCCGTGCACGCGTCGTTGAGCACGGCCGAGACCGGAGGACCGTCGGCGACGCCGGCAATCGCGCGGCTGACGGCCGAGCCAGGAATCGAACACCGACAGGAGCAGAAGTGAGCGCACCGGCCGGCGAGAAGTCCGGCATCGAAGTCGCCGTGGTGACGGGCCTGTCGGGGGCGGGCCGCAGCACCGCGGCGAAGTGCCTGGAAGACCTCGGGTGGTTCGTGGTGGACAACCTGCCGCCCGAGCTGATCGCCACCATGGTGGAGTTGGGCGCGCAGGCCAGGGGCGCCATCACCAGGGTCGCGGTGGTGATGGACGTGCGCAGCCGCGCGTTCACCGAGGACCTGGCGGCGGTGATCAAGGACCTGGACGCGCGCGGCTACAAGCCGAAGGTGCTGTTCCTGGAGGCCACCGACGCGGTGCTGATCCGCCGGTTCGAGTCGGTGCGGCGCGGTCACCCGTTGCAGGCCGACGGCCGGCTGGCCGACGGCATCGAGAACGAGCGGATCCTGCTCACGCCGCTGCGCGAGGAGGCCGACCTGGTGCTGGACACCTCGGGGCTGTCGGTGCACCAGCTGCGGGCCAAGATCGAGGACACCTTCGGCACCGAGTCGGCGACCCGCACCAGGGTCACGGTGCTGTCGTTCGGCTACAAGTACGGCCTGCCGATGGACGCCGACCTGGTGATGGACGTGCGGTTCCTGCCGAACCCGTTCTGGATCCCGGAGCTGCGCGAGCAGACCGGCCTGGACGGCGACGTGCGCAACTACGTGCTCACCCAGGAGGGCGCGGACGAGTTCCTGGACCGCTACCACGAGCTGCTGCGGCTCATCGGCGCCGGCTACCGGCGCGAGGGCAAGCGGTACCTGACGCTGGCGGTCGGCTGCACCGGCGGCAAGCACCGCAGCGTGGCCATCTCCGAGGAGCTGGCGGGCCGGTTGGCCAGCGAGGACGGCATGGCGGTCAAGGTCGTCCACCGGGACCTGGGACGCGAGTGAGCGTCAGAGCGGTAGCGCTGGGCGGCGGGCACGGGCTGCACGCCACGCTCACCGCCCTGCGCCGGGTGACCGACGACGTGACGGCCGTGGTGACGGTCGCGGACGACGGCGGCTCCTCGGGGCGGTTGCGCCGCGAACTGGGCCTGCTGCCGCCCGGTGACCTGCGCAAGGCGATGGTGGCGCTGGCCGGTGGTGACTCGTCGAGCGCGCTGTGGGCGACGTTGTTCCAGCACCGGTTCGGCGGCACCGGCGCCCTCGCCGGGCACGCGGTGGGCAACCTCGTGCTGGCCGGTCTGCTGGAGCAGCTCGGCGACCCGGTCGCGGTGCTGGAGGCGGCGGGCCGGCTGCTCGGCGTGCGCGGGCGCGTGCTGCCGATGTGCACCGAGCCGTTGTCGATCGAGGCCGACGTGACCGGGCTGGACGACGACGCGGACGTGGTGCGCCGCATCCGTGGCCAGGTGGCGATCGCCACCACGCCGGGGCGCGTGCAGCGGATCCGACTCAACGGCCCGGGCGGTCCCGGTGAGGCGCCGCGCGGCTGCCCGCAGGCGGTGGAGGCGGTGCTGGCGGCGGACGTGGTGCTGCTCGGACCCGGCTCGTGGTTCACCAGCGTGCTGCCGCACCTGCTCGTGCCCGAGCTGCACGACGCGTTGGTCCGCACGTCGGCGCGCAAGGTCGTCGTGCTCAACCTCGTCCCCCAACCGGGGGAAACCGACGGCTTCTCGCCGGAGCTGCACCTCGACGTGCTGTGCGAGCACGCGCCGGCGCTGCGGGTGGACGCGGTGATCGCGGACGTCGACGCGGTGCCGGTGCCGGACCGGCTGCGCCGGGCCGCCGCAGCTCTCGGCGCTGCGGCGCACCTCGCGCCGATCGCGGTGGCGGGCGCGCCGGACCGGCACGACCCGACCGCGCTGGCGTCGAGCATCACCCGGGCGTTGGCCGGCCCTGCTGTCGGGACCGACGGGGCGTCGAGTACAACCCTCCAGGAAGACCGGACGAGCAGGGGAGGCGAGGCGCCGTGGCGATGACGTCGGCGGTGAAGGACGAGCTGAGCAGGCTGGCCGTCTCGAAGACCTGCTGCCGACGTGCGGAGGTCGCCTCCCTGCTGCGCTTCGCCGGCGGCCTGCACATCGTCGGCGGACGGGTGGTCGTCGAGGCGGAGCTGGACCTGGGCTCCACGGCACGGCGGCTGCGCCGGGAGATCCACGAGTTGTACGGGCACCAGTCGGACGTGTTCACCATCACCTCCAGCGGCCTGCGCAAGGGCACCCGGTTCGTGGTGCGCGTGGTCAAGGACGGCGAGGGCCTGGCCAGGCAGACCGGTCTGCTCGACCCGCGCGGACGTCCGGTGCGCGGGCTGCCCGCGCCGGTCGTGTCGGGCGGGGTGTGCGACGCGGAGGCGGCGTGGCGCGGCGCGTTCCTGGCGCACGGCTCGCTCACCGAGCCGGGCCGGTCGTCGTCGATGGAGGTGACCTGCCCGGGGCCGGAGGCGGCGTTGGCGCTGGTCGGCGCGGCGCGGCGGATGGGCATCGGCTCGAAGTCGCGCGAGGTGCGCGGCGCGGAACGCGTGGTGCTGCGGGACGGCGACGCGATCGGCGCGATGCTGACCAGGCTGGGCGCGCACGACAGCGTGCTGGCCTGGGAGGAGCGCCGGATGCGCCGCGAGGTGCGTGCCACGGCGAACCGGCTGGCGAACTTCGACGACGCCAACCTGCGCCGTTCGGCCCGTGCCGCGGTCGCCGCCGCCGCGCGGGTGCAGCGCGCGCTGGAGATCCTGGGTGCCGAGGCGCCCGACCACCTGGCCGCTGCCGGCGCGCTGCGGCTGGCGCACCGCCAGGCGTCGCTGGAGGAGCTGGGCCAGCTGTCCGACCCGCAGATGACCAAGGACGCCGTCGCGGGCCGCATCCGCCGCCTGCTGGCGATGGCCGACAAGCGGGCGAAGGAACTGGGCATGCCCGACACCGAGTCCGCCGTGACCGCGGACATGCTCGACGCCGAGGTCTAACCCCAAGCACCACCTCCACCCCCCGAGCCCCAACCTCCACCCCCGCGTGTCCTACCTCCACCCCCGCGTGTCCTACCTCCACCCCCGCGTGTCCTACCTCCAGAACACGCGTGTCCTACCTCCAGAACGCGTGAGTCCTACGTTCAGAACGCGTGAGTCCTACGTTCAGGACCCCCGAATTCAACGCTCAGGACGCGCCGTGGTCGCCCGAGGCGCGTTCTCAGCGGAGTCCCAGGGCGGCGACCAGCGGGTACGACAGGGACCTCACGTAGGTGTCGGTGAGGTGGTTGTCGCGGTAGACGACGACGTTGCCGACGACGGCCGGGCACGTGTCGGCACGGCAGATCCAGTCGGTCAGGTCCACCACCCGCACGCCCGGCAGCCCGGCCGCGGCGTCGGCCAGCGGGTCGGTCGGCGAGCCGACGGCCTTCGCGCGGGGCGTGTCGCAGTGGCCCGGGTCGTCCTCGTGGCGTTGCAGGCACGGCACGGCCGGGACACCCGGCCTGGGCAGCTCCCGGATCACCGCGACCGGGATGGCGGCCTCGGCCAACGCGGCGAGCACGGTCCGGTAGCCGTCGACCATGCGCGCCGGCGAGTCCCACGTCCAGTCCAGGTCCTTGAGGTAGGACTCGGGCGACATGGCGGCGGTGACGACCAGGTCGGGCCTCAGCTCGCGGATGTGGTCGAGCTTCTTCAGGTTGTCCTCGGAGCAGACCGTCAGCGGCATGCCCGCGCTCGACGGCGGCACGGTCGAGAACGGGCAGCCGCTGCGCACCATGACGTGCACCTGCCAGTCCGCGCCCGTCCCGCCCCGCACGAACTCGGCCAGGGCGGTGCTGAACTGCCCGGCGTGCGAATCGCCGACGACCACCAGGGTCTTGGCCGCCTCGGACTTGCCGTACACGCACGACGAGAGCCCGTCGCCCAGGTCACGGGTGACGCAGTCGTCGTGCGGCCAGTCCTGTTCCGCCACGGCCGGCGCGGGTGCGAGCGGGACCCCGGCCGGCACCGCCGGCGGGCGGCTCGGGTCCAGGGCCACCGCGCCGGGGTGCTCGGCGTCGATCACCGACCGGCCGCGCAGCGCGGCCAGCGTCGACTCGGCCGACGCCCAACCACCCGACGCGACCAGCACGGTCACCGCGACGAGCGCCGCGCCGATCCCGTACGTCGTGCGCCTGCGGCCGGCGGGTCGCCGGAACGGGTCCTCGACGAAGTGCTTGGACAACGCCGCCAGCACCAGGCTCGCCCCGGCGGCGACCAGGACCTCCGTCCGGCTCAGCACCTCGCGTTCGGTCACCTCCAGCAGGAACACGATCACCGGCCAGTGCCACAGGTACAGGCTGTAGGAGACGTCACCGACGTAGGTCAGCGGCCGCAGGCCCAGCACGCGGGCCAGCGAGCCGTCCCGGGCGACCAGCACGGCGGCCGTGCCGACCGTCGGCAGCACCGCGACCCAGCCCGGGAACGCCATGTCCGTGCCGAACCGGAACGCGCTCACCAGCACCGCCGTCAGGCCGCCCCAGGCGAGCAGCAGGCGTGCCGCCGCACCGAGCCGCAGCCGCGGCCCCGCCATCGCGGCCAGGCCGCCCAGGCCGAGTTCCCACATCCGGGTCGGCGTGACGAAGTACGCCGCGCCGGGGTCGACCGGCGTGTACCAGACCGAGAACGCCAGCGACGCGACCGTGATCACGCCGACCGCGACCGCCGCGTACCGCACCGGCCGGCCGCCCCGACGTGCCGCCAGGACCGCCGCGCCCAGCAGCACCAGCGGGATGACCAGGTAGAACTGCTCCTCCACGGCCAGCGACCAAAAGTGCTGCACCGGTGACGCGCCCGCGGTGGCGTGCCCGTAGTCGTTCGACAGCACGGCCAGCAGCCAGTTCTGCGCGTTGACCGCGGAGAACACCACCTCCCGCAGCACGACGGGCCACCGCGACGTGGGCAGCAGC
This sequence comes from Saccharothrix stipae, assembly GCF_054781895.1. Lineage (NCBI taxonomy): Bacteria > Bacillati > Actinomycetota > Actinomycetes > Pseudonocardiales > Pseudonocardiaceae > Saccharothrix > Saccharothrix stipae. The sequence goes on from NZ_BAAGTN010000031.1 coordinate 361,480, forward strand.
GCGAACACCGCCGCCGTGACCCCCAGCAGCACGACGGTGGCGGCGGGCAGCAGCCTGCGGATGCGGCGGGCGTAGAAGTCGAGCAGCCGCACCCGGCCGGTGCGCCGGATCTCGCCGGTGAGCGTGCCGATGATCAGGAAGCCCGAGATCACGAAGAAGACGTCGACGCCGACGAAGCCGCCGGGCAGCCGGTCGGGGCGCAGGTGGTAGAGCACGACCAGCCCGACGGCCAACGCCCGCAGGCCCTGGATGTCGGCCCGGGCGGTGGGGCGGTCGGGGGCGGCGCGGACCAGCGCGGGAGACGGTTCGTCAGTTACCAGCGCCACTACCCACCGCCACAAGTTCGAAGAAAAAGCGGCGCAGCTTAACTCGGTGGTGTAGCTCTGGACGTAGCCCGTTCAACGCATCGTGACGATACGTACACCTCGCGCGTGTCCTACGTTCAGAACGCGCGTGTCCTACATTCGGAACACCCGAGTTCAACGCTCAGAACGAGCACCGTGCGGCACCGGGCACGTGTCCTGCACCCGGGCACGGAGCGTCATACGCTGGGTGCGGGCGATCCCCACGCCGAGGCGCCGTGAGCCGCACTCCGGAGTCGCGTTCCCGCCGCGACCGGGTTACTCCGAGGTAACAAGCCGGTCAAGCTGGATTTTCTTGTTCGATAAAGAGATCCTGGAGGTCCACGTGACCAGGGACGCATGCCGGAGGCTAGGCTGACTCCCGGCTGCCTGGTCAGCCCATGACTGCACGCCCCTGGCGGACAACGCCAGTCGAGTACCGAGGAGACTCACCGTGACGGTTCGCGTAGGTGTCAATGGTTTCGGCCGCATCGGTCGCAACTTCTGGCGCGCCGTTCAGGCCAGCGGGCACGACATCGAGATCGTCGCCTTCAACGACCTCGGTGACGTCAACACCATGGCCCACCTGCTCAAGTACGACTCCATCCTCGGCCGCCTCGACGGCGAGGTGACCGTGACCGACGAGGGCATCGCGGTCGACGGCAAGGTCATCAAGGCCCTGGCCGAGCGCGACCCCGGCAAGCTGCCCTGGAAGGACCTCGGCGTCGACGTCGTCGTCGAGTCGACCGGCTTCTTCACCGACGCCTCGGCCGCGCGCAAGCACGTCGACGAGGGTGGCGCCAAGAAGGTCATCATCTCCGCGCCGGCCAAGGGTGAGGACCTCACCGTGGTGCTGGGCGCGAACGACGACCAGTACGACGGCTCGCAGACGGTCATCTCGAACGCCTCGTGCACCACGAACTGCCTGGCCCCCCTGGCCAAGGTGCTGCACGACAGCTTCACCATCGAGCGTGGCCTCATGACCACGATCCACGCCTACACCCAGGACCAGAACCTCCAGGACGCGCCGCACAAGGACCTGCGCCGCGCCCGTGCCGCCGCGCTGAACATCGTGCCCACCAGCACCGGTGCCGCGAAGGCGATCGGCCTGGTCCTGCCCGAGCTCAAGGGCAAGCTCGACGGCTACGCCCTGCGCGTGCCCGTGCCCACCGGCTCGGCCACCGACCTCACCGTCACCGTGGGCCGCGAGGTCACCGTGGACGAGGTCAACGCCGCCTACAAGGCCGCCGCCGACGGCCCGCTGAAGGGCTACCTGCGCTACAACACCGACCCGATCGTGTCGGCCGACATCGTCACCGACCCGGCGTCGTGCATCTACGACGCGCCGCTGACCAAGGTCATCGGCAACCAGGTCAAGGTCGTCGGCTGGTACGACAACGAGTGGGGCTACTCCAACCGCCTCGCCGACCTGGTCAACCTCGTCGCCAGCAAGCTCTGAGCGAAGAGACGGATCACTCGCTGTGAAGACTCTCGACGATCTGCTCAGCGAGGGTGTCTCGGGTCGGCGCGTCCTCGTGCGCGCCGACCTGAACGTCCCCCTCGACGGCGACCGGATCACCGACGACGGCCGCGTCCGCGCGTCGGTCCCCACCCTCAAGGCGCTCGTGGACGCGGGCGCCCGCGTGCTGGTCGCCGCCCACCTGGGCCGCCCCAAGGGCGAGCCCGACCCCAAGTTCTCCCTCGCGCCGGTCGCGGTGCGACTCGGCGAGCTGCTCGGCCAGACGGTCGAGATCGGCACCGAGACCGCCGGTGACGGCACCGTCGTGCTGCTGGAGAACATCCGCTTCGACGCCCGCGAGACCAGCAAGGACGACGCCGAGCGCGCCGCCCTCGCCGACGAGCTGGCCGCCAAGGCCGACGCGTTCGTCTCCGACGGCTTCGGCGTCGTGCACCGCAAGCAGGCCTCGGTCTACGACGTGGCCCACAAGCTCCCGCACTACGCGGGCGGCCTCGTGCTGGCCGAGGTGGAGGTGCTGCGCAAGCTCACCGACGACCTCCAGCGCCCGTACGTCGTCGTCCTGGGCGGCGCGAAGGTCTCCGACAAGCTCGGCGTCATCGCGAACCTGCTCACCAAGGTCGACCGGCTGCTGATCGGCGGCGGCATGGCCTACACCTTCCTCAAGGCCCAGGGCCACGAGGTCGGCGGCTCGCTGCTCCAGGAAGACCAGCTCGACCAGGTCCGCGGCTTCCTCGCCGAGGCCGAGAAGCGCGGCGTGGAGCTCGTGCTCCCGGTCGACGTGCTCGCGGCCACCGACTTCGCGCCCGACGCGGAGTTCGAGGTCGTGGCCACCGACGCCATCCCCGCCGACCGGCAGGGCCTGGACATCGGGCCGAAGACCCGCGAGCTGTTCGCGACCAAGCTCGCCGACGCCAAGACCGTGTTCTGGAACGGCCCCATGGGCGTGTTCGAGTTCGAGGCCTTCTCCGGCGGCACCCGCGCGGTGGCCGAGGCGCTGGTCAAGAGCGACGCGTTCACCGTGGTCGGCGGTGGCGACTCGGCCGCGGCCGTGCGCGCCCTCGGCCTGCCCGAGGACGGGTTCTCGCACATCTCCACCGGCGGTGGGGCGTCCCTGGAGTACCTGGAGGGCAAAGAGCTCCCCGGCGTGTCTGTGTTGGAGGCGTGATGGCTCAGCGTCAGCCCCTCATCGCGGGCAACTGGAAGATGAACCTCAACCACCTCGAGGCCATCGCCCTGGTGCAGAAGATCGCCTTCTCGCTGCCGGAGAAGTACTTCGCCAAGGTCGAGGTGGCGGTGCTGCCGCCGTTCGTCGACATCCGCTCCATCCAGACCCTCGTCGACGGTGACAAGCTGCTGCTCAAGTACGGCGCGCAGGACCTGTCGCCGCACGACTCGGGCGCCTACACCGGTGACGTCTCCGGCCCGATGCTGGCCAAGCTCGGCTGCTCCTACGTCACCGTGGGCCACTCCGAGCGCCGCGAGTACCACAACGAGGACGACGGGGTCGTCAACAAGAAGGTCAAGGCCGCCCTCAAGCACGGCGTCACGCCCATCTTCTGCCTCGGCGAGCACGTCGACGTCCGCGAGGCCGGCGGGCACGTCGAGCACTGCACCGACCAGCTCGTCGCGGGCCTCAAGGGCCTCACCGCCGAGCAGGTGCGCGACGTCGTCGTGGCCTACGAGCCGGTGTGGGCCATCGGCACCGGCAAGGTCGCCTCGTCGGCCGACGCGCAGGAGGTGTGCGCCGCCATCCGGGTCAAGCTCGCCGAGCTCTACGGCGAGGACGTCGCTTCGGCCGTTCGAGTGCTTTACGGCGGCTCGGTCAAGTCCGGCAACATCGCCGAGCTGATCGCCCAGAAGGACGTCGACGGTGCCCTTGTCGGTGGTGCGAGCCTGGATGCGGACGAGTTCGCCAAGCTGTGCGCGCTCGCCGCGGGTGGACCTCTACCCTGATGTGATTGACACGCACTCCCCCCGCGGTGGTCCACGGTCGGCAGTCGACCGGGTACTCTGTGGCGTCACCTGCCTGACAGCGAGGAAGAAATGATCCTGTTCCTTCAGATCCTGTTGATCGTCTCCAGCCTGCTGCTGATCCTGCTCGTGCTGTTGCACCGCGGGCGCGGCGGCGGTCTGTCCTCGTTGTTCGGCGGCGGTATGCAGTCCAGCCTGTCCGGTTCCAGCGTGGTGGAGAAGAACCTCGACCGGCTGACGCTGTTCGTCGGCGCGGTCTGGGTCATCGCCATCGTGGGCATCGGGCTGTTGATGAAGGTCAACTGACACAGGTCGGCGGGCGCCGACGGCGTCGGCCGACGCGGACACAGGGAATCCACGTGGTGGGGGTGTGAGGGTCGATGGCTGGTGGTAACGCGATTCGCGGTACCCGCGTCGGCGCAGGCCCGATGGGCGAATCGGAGCGCGGCGAGTCCGCGCCCCGACGTCGGGTGTCGTACTGGTGTGCGAACGCGCACGAGTCTCGGCCGTCGTTCGCGGTCGAAGCCGAGATCCCGGAGAACTGGGACTGCCCCCGGTGCGGTCTTCCGGCGGGGCGCGACGAGCAGGCACCCCCTGCTCCGCCGCGCAACGAGCCGTACAAGACGCACCTGGCGTACGTGAAGGAGCGGCGCTCCGACGCGGACGGTGAGGCGATCCTCGAAGAGGCGCTCATCAAGCTGCGCAAGCAGCGCGAAGAGCCCTAGTCAGGTCCAGGCGAGAACGGCACGACGGCCCCCGCGGGAGTTTCCGCGGGGGCCGTCGTGTGTGCTCGGCTGTCGCGTCGTGCTCAGCGGCGCTTGGTGAACAGGCCCGTGAACTGCCGCCGCACCAGGATCGCGCCCACCAGCAGGAAGAACACCAGCACCACCAAGGTGGACGTCGTGCCGCCGGTCGAGCTGGTCAACGCCACGTCCACGCTGCCGACCAGCACCACCCCGCAGTCGGCGCGGATCACGTGGCGGCCCGGCTGGATCGTGGTGAACTCGACCCTCGTGCTGAACGTGCCCGAGTTGTCCGCTTTCGTGGTGCCGACGTCCTCGCCCAGCGAGCTCAGCCGCACCGACGACCCGGGGTCGCAACCCGTGCCCGTGGCGGTCAACGGGTCGCCCGGCTGGATGTTGTCCTTGTCCAGCGTCAGGGCGCCGTCACCGTCGTACGGCGTCGTCGTGGTCGACGCGGGCGAACTGTCGGTCGTGGTCGTGGTGGTCGTCGTGGTGGTGGTAGTGGTCGACGGAATCGTCGTGGTGACGCGCGGACGTGTGGTGGTCGTCGTGGTCACCGGGGGAGCGGTCGTCGTCGTGACCGGCGGCGCGGTGGTGGTCGTGGTCGGTGTCGGCGTGACCGTGAAGCCGTCCGACGGGTTCGACGTCGCCGCGCACACCGGGCGGACCGTGACGCGGTGCCCGCCCACACCCGCGTCCGACGGCACCGTCGCCGTGCCCGACCCCGCGCCGCGACCCGCGTGCCGGCCGCCGCCGACCACCCGCCTGCCGTCCCAGACGATCTGCACCGCGTAGTCCGAGCAGTCCGGGTCGAGGTACACACCGGACCAGCTCACCGTGAATGTGGTCCCCGCCGGACCCGAGTCCGGGCTCGCCGTCGCGACACCCTGCGGCTGCGCCGATACCGGTGCCGCTACAAGCACCGCAACGCCATGTGCCAGGGCACCGAGTAGAGCTAGTGTTCCTGCCGATCGCATACCCGACCCCCGGACCAGTCCGCTACCCACCGATGAGGTGCCCTTGTGAGACGCATTATGAGCAGCGTCGGTTTACTGCTCCTGTGCGGGATCTTCCTCGGCGTCGCCCCGGCCCACGCCGCCGGGGACGCGGTCACGATCGCGGCGGGGGACTCGGCCGTCCTGGCCGCCGGGGACGCGGTCACCATCGACGCCACAGTGGACGGCACCCCGGTCGGCGAGGACGCGCTGCTGCTCGACCCGTCCGGCTCCTCCCGCATCTCCGTCACCGTCCACAACGGATCGGACACGGTGCGGCACGTCAAGGCGATCCGGCTGTCCGGCACGGCGCTGGCGCTGACCTTCTTCTCCTACGACACCACCGTGCCGTTCGACGTGCCCGCCAAGCAGAGCGTCACCCGCGGGTTCGTGCTCGACCTCGGGCAACTCGGCGCCCAGGCGACCGGCCTGCTGCCCACCGAGCTGGAAGTGCTCGACACCAACCGCGACGTCATCGCGTCGATCGGCGCGACCGGTGACGTGCGCGGGTCGATGTGGTCGGTGTACGGGGTGTTCGGGCTCGCGGTGTTCGGGCTGACCCTGCTGGCGTGGGCGGGCGCGCTGATCGCGCTGGCCCGCCGCCGACTGCCCGCCAACCGGTGGCAGCGGGCGATGCGGTTCCTGCCCGCCGGCGTCGGCACCGGGCTCGTCGCGGTCATCTCGTTGTCCGTGCTGCGGATCATGGCACCGTCACCGGCCGCCGAGATCCCGTTCATCCTCGGCTCGGCGGCCGCGGCGTTCGCGCTCGGCTACCTGACACCGCACCCCGCCGCCGACGAGGTGCCGACCGACCCGGAGAGCACGCAGCGCATCACCCGGCCGTTGCCCGGCGGTGTCGCGTGACGGTGTCGGCGAACGTCGTCGCGGCGCTGCCCCAGTACGACATCGGCGGTGAGATCGGGCGCGGCGGGATGGGGGTCGTGTACGCGGCCGTGCACCGGCCGTTGGGGCGGGCGGTGGCGGTGAAGCGGCTGCCCGGCGTGCTCGCGTCGGACGAGCGGATGAGCGCGCGGTTCGCGCACGAGGCGCGGTTGCTGGCGCGGCTCGACCACCCGCACATCGTGCCCGTGTACGACTACGTCCAGGACCTCGGCGAGCACCTGCTGGTGATGGAGAAGCTCGACGGTGGCACGGTGTGGTCGAAGTTCACCGGATCAGGCGTTACCCCGGCCTCGTCGTGTGCTTTCGGCCTGGCGATGCTGTCCGGCCTGCACGCCGCGCACGGGGCCGGTGTGCTGCACCTGGACGTGAAGCCGAAGAACCTGCTGTTCACCGCGGGTGGGGTGCTCAAGGTCGCCGATTTCGGGATCTCGCAGGTGGTGAGCGAGGGGGCGACGCTGGTGACGCACGGCGGGCAGGTGCTCGGGACGCCCGCGTACCTGTCGCCGGAGCAGGCCCTGGGCAACCCGCTGAGCCCGGCGGCTGACGTCTACGGCGCGGCGACGGTGCTGTACGAGCTGCTGAGCGGCCGGCTGCCGTTCGACAGCGGGGGTGGGGCGCTGGCGATGATCCAGCGTCACGTCCACCAGCAGCCCAGACCCCTGATCGAGGTACCAGATCCACTCGCCCGAGTGATCATGCGGGGGATTGAACGCGACCCTCAGGCCCGGTACCGCAACGCGGAGACGTTCGCGGTGGACCTGGCGGGCGCGGCGGCCGAGCTGTTCGGCCGGGACTGGCTGCTCCGACTGGGGACGCCGGTCCACCTGACCCCGCACGTGGCCGCCGCCGGCACCCGGCCCGCCGGGACGGGTCTCTCCGTGCCGCGGGAAACGCTGGACATCCCCGTTCGGGCGACGCTGGTGGACACACCGCCGACGCCCGCGCGACTGGGCGCGCAAACCCTCGTGCCTGCGGCCCAGGTGATGGCCGCACCGAAACCCGCCCGCTGGTTCGCCTTCGCGGCCGCCTTTGCGGCGGCACTGCTGATCGCACTCCCCTTCGCCGCACCCGGCCGCGACCTTCCCGTGCACGCCGCCGACCTGAGCAAGCCGGTCCTGATCGGCGAGGGCGGCAACCCGGCGACCGCGAGACTCACCGTGACCGCCGCCGGCATCCCGCTGGCCGACGTCCCCGCCACCCCCAAGGCCTCCGACGCTCCCGCCACCTCCGCCACCTCACCCTCACCGCTGGCCTTCGAGCTTCCCGGCGCGAGCCGCTGGATCGTGGGCGGCGCGGTGGTGGCCACGGTGACCGCCGACGGCAAGTCCACCGACTACTCCCTCCAGCCACTCACGCACCCGCTGATCAGCATCATGGGCGCGGGCGGCGTGGTGCTGCTGCTCTTCGCGCTCGCCTACCTGGAGTCGATCCTGCGATCCCTGCGCCGGCACCAGGCGGGTCCGGCAGCGGTGATCGCGGCCGCGCCGCTGGGGTTCGGGCTCGGCGTGGCGGTGTGGCTCCTGCCATCCGTGCTGCTGCGCCACACGCCCGACCTGTGGCCGGCGCTGGTGTGCGGCGGCCTGGGTGTGGCGGCGGCCGTGTGCACGGCCGTGGCGACCCGGCGCTCGGCCCTCCGCTGACCCCGTACGGCCGCTGTCCGCCGGCTGACCGCGCGTTCCTTCTCCCCGCGTCCGGCGGCCGCTGACCCTGCTCGCCTGCCGGCGGCCGACCGCGTTCGGCCGCCCGTCCGTCAGCCGCCCGTCTCCGGCTGCCGGCCGCCCGCCTGCTGGCTCCGGCGACGGCCACCGGCCGGCGCGTGGTCGTCGCCCGAGGGTGTCGGTCGTGGTGCAAGGGCCCGGGGTCGGTCGGCGCTCCTCGTTGTTCCAACCGACGTTTCAGGTCGATGATAACAGCGTTTCTGGTTTCGATTGTTCTGAGATCACCCGATTGAGCGACCCGGACCCTCAGGCCTCCAAAGTCCTGACCAGGGGAAACGTTACCCTGACGACGAAGCCGCCGCTGTCCGTTGGGCCGGCCTCCAACTCACCGTCCAACAGCGCCGCACGCTCCCTCAGCCCCACCAGCCCGTGACCACCGCCGGGCAGTGGCGTCATCGCGCCGTCGCCCAAACCCTCCGCCCCGTCCGGCGCGTCATTGCGGACCTCCACCAGCAGCTGGTCGGCATCGGCCACCACCAACACCGACGTCGGCGCGCCGCACGCGTGCTTCCGCACGTTCGTCAACGCCTCCTGCACCGTCCGGTACACCGCCCCCGACACCGAGGCCGGCAGGTCGTCCACCGGCCCCTGCACGGTCAACGTCGCCGGGATGCCCGTGGTGCTCACCAGCTGCGGCAGGTCCTCGATCCTCGGCTGGGGTGAGTCGTCACCGTTGGTCGTCCGCAGCACGCTCACCAGCTGCCGCAGCTCGTCCAACGTCCTCGTGCTCAGCATCCGGATCGTCCCGGCCACCTGCCTGGCATCCGGATCGGCCGCCGCCATCCGCAGCGCACCCGCCTGCATCGCGATCAAGCTCACCTGGTGCGACACGACGTCGTGCATCTCCCGCGCCAACCTGGCCCGCTCGTCCGCCCGCACCGCGTGGGCGTGCAGAAACCGCTCCCGCTCCCGGCTCGCCGCCAGCTCGCCGATCCGCGCCGACAACTCCTCCCGCGCGTGCGCCAGCAACCCGATCGCGATCGGCATCCCCGCGACGATGCACCCGTAGATGGCGTTGTGCACGTGCGTCTTCCAGTCCAACGCCACGAACTCGTCCGGCGGCCACACGAAGAACCTGCTCAGCCACACCAACCCGGCCCCGATGTAGGTCTGCCGCGACAACAACGTCTGCCGCGCCAACGTGCCCAGCGCGATCATCGCCGCCAACTGCGCCCACCCGGCCAGGAACCCGGGCACGGTGACCAGCACGACCAGGAACGGCAACCGCCTGCGCAACGCCACCGCCGCCACCGAGATGATCGACAGCACGTAGTTGTACGGCTCGGCCTCGGGCACGACCCGCAGCCACACGTCCAGCGCCGCGATGCCGACGGCCGCCGCGTCGAACGCCAGCTGCCGGTGCCGGCCGAGCAACCGCCCCGCCAACCGCCCGAGCACCCGGAGGAACGCAGCACGCGGCACCCGTTCGGTCGCAACGCCGTTGTCCCGACCGCTCGGCAGCCCCTTGACAGCGTCGCCGGCCAGGGTCCGACCTCCTGTGTCAGCCATCCGCCGGTCCTCACCGTACTGCGCTGTCATCACGCTTGGCATGACCCGCCTTCCCGCCCCCGACGTGCTCGATCGACCCCACTCACCCTTCGAGATGCTCTGATTACCCGAACGGGACGCCGGGCGGCGCACAAAATTGCGAGCGCGAACGTCCGGTGAGCGGACAACGTGCGGGAAAGCCGGTCCCGAGTGCGGCAGATCACCCCCGAGAAAGCCGACTGCCGCCGTGCCCGGAGGACGGACGACGGCGGCAGCGGAACGCGGTGGGTCAGGCGGAGGACGGCACCTTCGCCGCGGCGGCTTGGTCGAGCAGCCACAGGGTGCGCTGCCGCCCACGGGCGCCGGCGGCCGGCAGCAGCGCCTCGCCCGCGTCGGTGAGACCCGTGGCGACGGCCGAGGCCTTCGCCGAACCGGTCGTCATCAGCCACACCTCCCGGGCCGCGCGGATCGCGGGCAGGGTGAGGCTCACTCGGGTCGGCGGCGGCTTGGGGCAGTCGCGCACCGCGACGACGCCGCGCTCCCGCTCCTGCACCGCCGGGGACTCGGGGAAGATCGAGGCCACGTGCCCCTCCTCGCCGACGCCGAGCAGGCACACGTCGAACGACGGCACGGCCCCGTGGTCCTCCGGGCGCGCGGCGGCGGCGAGCACCTCGGCGTAAGCCAGGGCGGCGGCCTCCGGGTCGTCACCGAACCGCCCGTCCGACGGCTCCATCACGTGCACCCGCTCAGCCGGCACCGGCACGTGGTCCAGCAACGCCTCCCGTGCCTGGGTCTCGTTGCGGTCCGGGTGCCCGGCGGGCAGGAACCGCTCGTCGCCCCAGTACAGGTCGACCCGGCTCCAGTCCACCGCGTCCCGGGCGGGCGTGGCGCGCAGGTGTTCCAGCACCGCGATGCCGGTCCGCCCGCCGGTCAGCACCAGCGACGCCGATCCGCGTGCGGTCTGCGCGTCCACCAGGCTGGTGACCAGGCGTGCGGCCGTGGCGGCGGCCAGCAGGTCGCCGTCGCGGTGCACCACCACCTCGGGACGGCTCACGAGCCGGCCTTCGACTTCGCCGCCTTGGGCGCCGCCTTGGCCGGGGTCTTCGCGGCGGTCTTGGCCGAGCCCTTCGGCGCGGACTTCACGGTGGACTTCACCGCGGCCTTCGCCGACTTGGCGTCCACCTTGCCGTCCGTCCGGCCGTCCGACTTGGCGGCCACCTCGGCGTCGACCGGGGCCTTGCCGTCCACCGGACCAGCGGCGGGCTTGGCGGCGGTGTCGGCGACCTGGGTGACGAGCCCGCCCTCGGGCTTCGCCTTGGCGGCGCCCGACGCGGCCCGCGCCGGCTTGCGCGCCACCGTGGCGGCCTTCGGCGCGGTCCGACCGCGCACGACCTTGCCCAACGACCGCAGCGCCGCTTCGTACACCTCGTCCGGGTCGAGCCGGCGCAGCTCCTCGGCCAGGCAGTCACGCACCTGGCGGCGCTGCAACGCGACCCGCCGCTCCGGCTGGCCGGGCTGCGTCAACGTGCCGACCTTGCCGTCCGGGCGCGACAGCTCCACCACACCGGACCGGCGCTCCAGCCGCACGTCCACGATGCCCTCGCCGCGGCTGGCCTTCGCCCGCTTCACCGGCACCCGCAGGCACCCGGCGAGCCACGCGGCCAGCAGGTCGGTCGACGGCGAGTCGCTCTCCCCGCTCACCTCGGCCTCGGTGACCTTCTCGTACGGGGGCAGGTCGAACGCCGACGCGAGCATCGCCCGCCACAACGTCAGCCGCGTCCACGCCAGGTCCGTGTCACCGGGGGTGTAGCCCGCCTTGCGCTGCTCCAACGCCCTGATCGGGTTCTTCTCCGCCGCCGCGTCGGTGATCCGGCGCTGCGCGAGCTGCCCGATCGGGTCCTGCGCGGGCACGGCGGGCGCCTCGTTCGGCCACCACGCCACCACCGGGGTGTCCGGCAGCAGCAGCGGCACGACGCACGAAGCGCCCTCGTTGGCCAGCTCGCCGTACAGGCGCAGCACGACCACCTCGGACGCGCCCGCGTCACCGCCGACGCGGATCTGCGCGTCGAGCCGGGGCGCGGCCTTGCGCGCGCCGCGCGCCACCACGATCACCCGGCACGGGTGCTCGCGGCTGGCGTCGTTGGCCGCGTCGATGGCCTCCTCGGTCTTCGTGCCGTCGTCGGTCACGATGACCAGCGTCAGCACCCGGCCGAGGGTGACCGCGCCGCCTTCCTCGCGCAGCCGCACGAGCTTGCTGTTGACCTGCGACGTGGTCGTCGAGGGCAGGTCGATGATCACGGACGCCTCCAGTGCCTGCCGGTGCGGGCCAGCATCTCGTCCGCCGACGCCGGCCCCCAGGTGCCTGCCTTGTACTTCTCCGGGGCGCCGGTGGCGGCCCAGTGCCTCAGGACGGGGTCCAGGATCTCCCAGGACAGCTCGACCTCGTCGTTCTTCGGGAACAGCGACGGCTCGCCGAGCAGCACGTCGAGCAGCAACCGCTCGTAGGCCTCGGGGGAGGACTCGGTGAACGCGTGGCCGTAGCCGAAGTCCATCGTGACGTCCCGGACCTCCATCGAGTTGCCCGGCACCTTGGAGCCGAACCGGATGGTCACGCCCTCGTCCGGCTGCACCCGGACCACCAGGGCGTTCTGCCCCAGCTCCTCGGTCGAGGTGTCGTCGAACGGCAGGTGCGGCGCGCGCTTGAACACCACGGCCACCTCGGTGACGCGGCGGCCCAGGCGCTTGCCGGTGCGCAGGTAGAACGGCACGCCCGCCCAGCGCCGGGTGTTCACCTCGCAGGTGATGGCCGCGTAGGTCTCGGTGACCGAGTCCTTGGCGAACCCGCCCTCCTCCAGCAGCCCGAGCACCTTCTGCCCGCCCTGCCAGCCACCGGTGTACTGGCCGCGGGCGGTGGTCGCGTCGAACGGCCCGATCGTCCGGGTCGCCGAGAGCACCTTGACCTTCTCCGCGCGCAGGTCGCTCGGCCGGAACGACACCGGCTCCTCCATCGCGGTCAGCGCGAGCAGCTGGAGCAGGTGGTTCTGGATCACGTCACGGGCCGCGCCGATGCCGTCGTAGTAGCCCGCGCGACCGCCGAGGCCGATGTCCTCGGCCATGGTGATCTGCACGTGGTCGACGTAGTTGGCGTTCCAGATGGGCTCGTAGAGCTGGTTGGCGAAGCGCAGCGCCAGGATGTTCTGCACCGTCTCCTTGCCGAGGTAGTGGTCGATGCGGAACACCGACTCCTCGGGGAAGACGTCGTTGACGGTCTTGTTGAGCTGCTTGGCGCTGGCCAGGTCGTGGCCGAACGGCTTCTCGATGACCACCCGGCGCCACTGGTCGGGCTTGTCGGCGGGCGGCGTGGCCAGGCCCGCGCGCTTGAGCTGGTTGACCACCGTGGTGAACGCGCTGGGCGGCACCGACAGGTAGAACGCGTGGTTGCCGCCCGTGCCGCGGTCGCGGTCCAGGTCGGACAGGGTCGCGGCGAGCGAGTCGAACGCGCTGTCGTCGTCGAACGTGCCCTGGACGAACCGGATGCCCTCGGCGAGCTGGTTCCAGACCTCCTGCCGGAACGGCGTGCGCGCGTGCTCCTTGACCGCGTCGTGCACGACCTGCATGAAGTCCTGGTCGGCCCAGTCGCGGCGGGCGAAGCCGACGAGCGCGAAGCCCGGCGGCAGCAGGCCGCGGTTGGCCAGGTCGTAGATCGCGGGCATGAGCTTCTTGCGCGACAGGTCACCGGTCACGCCGAAGATCACCAGGCCGGAGGGCCCGGCGATGCGCGGTAGCCGCTTGTCCCGCGGGTCGCGCAGCGGGTTGCGCCTCGTGGGAGCACTCATCGGACCTCCTCGCCGAGCTCGTCGGACAGATGAGCGCACACTGCTGCGTTGGATCGTGACCTCGCGAGCTCGCTCACGAACCGTCCTCCTGGATTGCCTCGACGAGCTGGGCCAGCCCGGCGACGCGGTCGGTCAGGTGCAGCCGCAGCACCGGGCGACCGCGCTCGGCGAGCACCTGGCCGTCACCCAGCGCCTGGGCCGACTGCAACGTGCTGAGGTCGTACGGCCTGCCCGGCACGTCCAACTCGGTCTCGGACGCCCCGCTCAGCTGGAGGAACACGCCGTTCTGGTGACCGCCCTTGTGGTACTGGCCGGTCGAGTGCAGGAACCGCGGCCCCCACCCGAAGGTGGTCTGCAGGTGTGAACGCTGCGCCAACTCGGGGCGAACGAGGGCGAACGACGCGTCGTCGAGCCGGTCCAGGTAGGCCTGCACGGACAGGTAGCCGTGCTCCGGCGCGGCGGCGATGAGCGCCCGCAACGCCTCGGCGACGGTCTTCACGTCCGCGGGCAGCCACCCCTCGCTGGGGTGGGCCTCGATCGGTCCGTCCACGAAGGCCGGTTCGACCGACGGCGGCGCGGCGGAGTCCAACAGCGACCGGGACGCCTTCTTGGCCGCCTCCACGTCGGGCTGGTCGAACGGGTTGATCTCCAGCACCCGGCCGACGAGCGCGGTCGCGTACTCCCAGACCAGGAACTGCGCGCCGAGCGTGCCCTCGACCGCGAGGGTGGACGAGCCGGTGGCCGGTCCGATCGCGACGGTCGTGGCGTCCGTGCGGGCGTCCACGAAACCGGGTGCGCCCGGCCCCTCGACCACCACGGGCAGCAGGCCGGTGCCGTTCTTGCCGGTCGACTCCGCGATCAGCTGCTCGGCCCAGTCGCCGAACCCGGCGATGCCGGAGCCGGTGTCGGCGAACACGATCTTCTCCGCGCCGTGCGCGTGCGCCACCGCGAACGTGGCGGCCAGCACCACCGCCGGGTTGTCCGCCGAGTCGGCCGACACCAGCGGCGCGGCGGCGGCGGCCTGGTCCAGCAGCTCGCCCACGTCCGCGCCGGCCAGGCCCGAGGGCACCAGGCCGAACGCGGTCAGCGCCGAGTACCGGCCGCCCACGTGCGGGTCGGCCAGGAACACCTTGCGGTAGCCCGCTTCCCGCGACGCCGCCTCCAGCGGCGAGCCCGGGTCGGTCACCACGACGATCCGCGACGCCGCGTCGATGCCCGCGGCGGTGAACGCGGCCTCGAAGATCCGCCGGTGGCTGTCGGTCTCGACGGTGCCGCCCGACTTGGACGACACCACCAGCACCGTGCGGTGCAGGTCGCCCGCCAACGCCTCGGCCACCTGACCGGGGTCGGTGGTGTCGAGCACGACCAGCGGCACGTTCGCCGTGCCCGTGATCACCTCGGGCGCGAGCGACGAGCCGCCCATGCCGGCGAGGACCACCCGGTCCACGCCCTCGGCGAGCAGCTCGTCGCGCAGCGCGGTGATCTCCGCGACCAGCGGGCGGGACGTCTCGTGCAACGTCGTCCACGCCAAGCGGATCGACGCCTCCGGCTCCGCCTCGGGACCCCACAGCGTGGCGTCGCCTGCGGTGAGCCTGCTCGGAGCCGAATCCCGGACCAGGTCGCCCACGACGGTGTCGACCTGGTTCTGGTTCGGCGTGCGGACGATCTCCACGGAGATCACCTCGGTCATCGTTGCGTCCTCGTCCTCAGCCCTTGGCCTGGTTCAGCTGTCCGGTGACCGTGTCGAGCAGTTCGGCCCACGACTTCTCGAACTTGTCGACGCCCTCGGTCTCCAGCGCGACGAACACGTCGTCCAGGTCGATGCCGACCTCGACCAGCCCGTCGAAGACCTCCTGCGCCTGCGCCGCGCGCCCGGTCACCACGTCGCCTTCGATCTTGCCGTGATCGGCGACCGCGTGCAGGGTCTTCTCCGGCATCGTGTTGACCGTGTCGGCCACCACGAGCTGGTCCACGTACCGGGTGTCGGAGTACTGCGGGTCCTTCACGCCGGTCGACGCCCACAGTGGACGCTGCGCGCGGGCGCCCGCGGCCGCCAGCGCCTCCCAGCGCTCGCCGGCGAACGTCTCCTCGTACGCCGCGTAGGCCAGCACCGCGTTCGCGATGGCCGCCTTGCCGCGCAGCCCGGCCGCCGCCGGGGTGTCCAGCGCGTCGAGCCGCTTGTCGATCTCGCTGTCCACCCGGGACACGAAGAACGACGCGACGGAGTGGATGCCGCGCACGTCGTGCCCGTTGGCCTTGGCCTGCTCCAGCCCCGCGATGAACGCCTCCATCACGTGCCGGTAGCGCTCGACGGAGAAGATCAGCGTCACGTTCACGCTGATCCCCTCGGCGAGCACCCGGGTGATCGCGGGCAGGCCCTCGACCGTGGCCGGGATCTTCACCAGCAGGTTCGGCCGGTCCACGGCCTTGGCCAGGTCGAGCGCCTCGGCGACGGTGGCCTCGGTGTCGTTGGCCAGCCGCGGGTCGACCTCGATCGACACGCGGCCGTCGACGCCGTCGGTGGCGGCGTAGATGTCGCGGAACAGGTCGCACGCGTGGCGCACGTCCGCGGTGGTGATCTCGCGGACCGCCGCCTCGGTGTCCGCGCCGCGCGCGACCAGCTCGCGCACCTGCTCGTCGTAGGCGGCGCCCTTGGCCAGGGCGGAGGCGAAGATCGTCGGGTTCGTGGTCACGCCGACGACGTGCTTGTCGGCGATCAACCCGGCCAGGTTGCCGGTGTTGAGGCGCTCGCGGGACAGGTCGTCCAGCCAGATCGACACGCCCGCGTCGCTGAGCTCGGCCAGCGGATTGGTGCTCATCTCGTCAACTCCAATGAGGTCTCTGCGTCCAACGGTCCGGGGTTCACTTGACCTTGGCGAGCGACCGGCGGGCCGCCGCGACGACGTTCTCGGTCGTGAACCCGAACTCGCGGAACAGCGTCTGGTAGTCCGCCGACGCGCCGAAGTGCTCGATGGAGACGATCTCGCCCGCGTCGCCCGCGAACCGGTGCCACGGCTGGGCGATGCCCGCCTCGACCACCACCCGCGCCTTCACCGACGACGGCAGCACCTGCTCCTGGTAGCCCTTGTCCTGCGCGTCGAACCACTCGACGCTCGGCATGGACACCACCCGGGCGGCCACGCCCTCGGCCTCGAACACCCTCCGGGCCTCGACCGCGATCTGCAGCTCCGAGCCGGTGGCGATGAGGATCAGCTCCGGCTCGCCCTCGCCCTCCAGCACGTAGCCGCCGCGGGCGACACCCTCGACGGCCTTCTCCTTGGTGCCTTCGAGCACCGGCAGGTTCTGCCTGGTCAACGCGATGCCGGCGGGGCCGGTCGGGTTCTCGACCACGGCGCGCCAGGCGGCGGCCGTCTCGTTGGCGTCACCGGGGCGCAGCACGGTCAGGCCGGGGATCGCGCGCAGCGCGGCCAGGTGCTCGATCGGCTGGTGCGTCGGGCCGTCCTCGCCCAGGCCGATGGAGTCGTGCGTCCACACGTAGGTGACTGCGGACTTCATCAGCGCGGCCAACCGGACCGCGGGGCGCATGTAGTCGCTGAAGACCAGGAACGTGCCGCCGTACGGGCGGGTCGGGCCGTGCAGCGCGATGCCGTTGAGGATCGAGCCCATGGCGTGCTCGCGGACGCCGAAGTGCAGCGTGCGGCCGTACGGGTTGGCCGACCACATCTTGGTGGAGATCGACTCCGGGCCGAACGAGTCCGCGCCCTTCATCGTGGTGTTGTTGCTCTCGGCCAGGTCGGCCGAGCCGCCCCACAGCTCCGGCAGCACGTCGCGCAGCGCGTTCAGCACCTCGCCGG
Source organism: Saccharothrix stipae (assembly GCF_054781895.1). NCBI lineage: Bacteria > Bacillati > Actinomycetota > Actinomycetes > Pseudonocardiales > Pseudonocardiaceae > Saccharothrix > Saccharothrix stipae. The sequence continues at coordinate 378,770 of NZ_BAAGTN010000031.1, forward strand.
ACGCCTTGCGGGTGGCCACGCCCTTGGCGTCGGGCTCCCACGACGGCAGCGCGTCGGTCCAGCCCTCGGGCAGGCCGCGCGCGACCAGGCGGTCCAGCAGCGCCTTGCGCTCCGGGTTCGCCTCGGCCCACGCGTCGAACGAGCGCTGCCACTCCGACTTGGCCGCCTCGCCGCGCTTGATCACCGAACGGGTGTGCTCCAGCACCTCGTCGGCGACCTCGAAGGTCTGCTCCGGGTCGAAGCCCAGGATCCGCTTGACCTCGGCGACCTCGTCCGCGCCCAGGGCCGAGCCGTGCGCCGCGCCGGTGTTCTGCTTGTTCGGCGCCGGGTAGCCGATGATCGTGCGCAGCAGGATGAACGACGGGCGCTCGGTCTCCGCCTTGGCGTTCTCCAGCGCCTCCAGGATGCCGGCGACGTTCTCGCCGCCCTCGACGACCTGCACGTGCCAGCCGTAGGCCTCGTAGCGCTTCGCGGTGTCCTCGGACAGCGCGATCGTCGTGTCGTCCTCGATGGAGATCTTGTTGTCGTCGTAGACGACGGTCAGGTTGCCCAGCCTCTGGGTGCCCGCCAGGGACGACGCCTCGGACGTCACGCCCTCCTCGATGTCGCCGTCGGAGGCGATCACGAAGATGTGGTGGTCGAACGGGCTCTGGCCGACCGGGGCGTCCGGGTCGAACAGGCCGCGCTCGCGGCGCGCGCCCATGGCCATGCCGACCGCGGCGGCCAGGCCCTGGCCCAGCGGGCCGGTGGTGATCTCCACGCCGTTGGTGTGGCGGTGCTCCGGGTGGCCCGGGGTCTTGGAGCCCCAGGTGCGCAACGCCTTGAGGTCGTCCAGCTCCAGGCCGTAGCCGTTGAGGAACAGCTGCACGTACAGCGTCAGGCTGGAGTGGCCCGCGCTGAGCACGAACCGGTCGCGGCCGATCCAGTCGGCGTCGGCCGGGTCGTGCCGCATGACCCGCTGGAACAGCGTGTACGCGAGCGGCGCGAGGCTCATGGCGGTGCCGGGGTGGCCGTTGCCGACCTTCTGCACGGCGTCCGCGGCGAGGACGCGCGCGGTGTCCACCGCGCGCTTGTCGAGGTCGGTCCAGTCTTCAGGCAGGTGGGCTTCGGTCAACCGGGCGATGTCATCGGTGACGGACACTGACTTCCAGCTCCAAACTCACTAGGCGGCGGTGGTGACGGCCGGCGGTGAACTTAATCGATCCCGTCAAACCCGATCCGCGGCTCCCAAGGTCCGCCGGCCAGCCTAGTCCGACTAGCGGACACACGTACCACTCACGCTCTGTGGGTGTACGCACAGACAGGGGTCGTGCGTTCAGGGGAGTACCCGAACGGGCTGCTCGGAGAACGCGCGGTTACGATCTGCCCATCCCCAGACCTGACGAGGAGCGCGACGCCATGAGTGCCGTCACCGAGGCTCCGGCGCGGTCGCCCCGGCAGGTCGTCGGCGCGTACGTGGCGCTGACCAAGCCACGGGTCATCGAGCTGCTGCTGATCACCACCATCCCGGCGATGCTGCTGGCCGCCCGCGGCCTGCCGCCGCTGTGGCTGATCGCGTGCACCCTGGCGGGCGGCACCCTGGCCGCGGGCTCGGCGAACGCGCTGAACTGCTACGTCGACGCGGACATCGACGCGGTCATGAAGCGCACCAGCGCCCGGCCGCTGGCGAAGGACTCCATCCCGCCGCGCAACGCGCTGGTCTTCGGCATCGTGCTCGGAGTGGTGTCGTTCGGGTTCCTGTGGTTGACCACGAACCTGATCTCGGCCGTGTTCGCGGTGGCCACGATCCTGTTCTACATCTTCGTCTACACCCTGGTGCTCAAGCGCCGGACCTCGCAGAACATCATCTGGGGCGGCATGGCGGGCTGCATGCCGGTGATCATCGGCTGGTCCTCGGTGACCGGCACGGTGGCGTGGCCCGCGCTGGTGATGTTCGGCGTGATCTTCTTCTGGACGCCGCCGCACACGTGGGCGCTCGCGATGAAGTTCAAGGAGGACTACGCGCGGGCCGGGGTGCCGATGCTGCCGGTGGTGGCGACGGCGCAGCAGGTCACCCGTCAGATCGTCATCTACTCGTGGATCACGGTCGTGTGCACGTTGCTGCTGGCGCCGGTGACGTCGTGGATCTACGTCGCGGTGGCGGCGGCGTCGGGCGTGTGGTTCGCGGTGTTCGCGCACCGGCTGCACGGTGTCGTGCGCCGCGGCGGGTCGACCAACACGATGAAGTTCTTCCACCTGTCGAACCTGTACCTGATGCTCGTGTTCTGCGGCCTGGCCGTGGACGCCGTGATCGGCCTGCCGGTCCTCGGCTGGCCGTTCTGAACCCGGTCCCCGTCCGGGCTCGATCCCGCCCTTGATGCACCTTCCGCATATTTGCGGATAGCTAGCCTGACGCCATGTCCGAGCAGGGGGACGGGACGCCGTCCGGCCGCGGTTCGTTCAGCAAGGCCACCGTCGACCGCTGGCAGGTGCTCGGTGGCGTGGCGAGCGTGGCCGCCCTGCTCCTGTCGCTGGTCGGCGGCCTCCGGAACCTCGCTCCGCTGGGGCTGATCGCGGCCGGTGTCGTCATGGTGCTGGGTGTCGGGCTGCTCTTCCGGTGGCGCCGAAACCCGCAGCGCACGGCCAAGGGGCTCGTGCCGGCCGTCACGGTCACGGTGGTGGGCGTCGTCACGGCCGGTGTGCTCGGCTGGCTCGAACTCCGCCCCGCCGCACCCCGGGATGCCGCACCCCAGGACAGTGCGGCCCAGAACAGCGCACCCCAGGACGGGACGGCCCCGGCCGCGTTCCGCGAGGAGTCGATCAGGCTGACCGCGGGCACCTCGATCGACTTCGACATCACCACCGAGAACGGTGGCGTGTCCGCCTACCGGACGCCGCAGACCGACCTCACCTTCGACAAGGGTCTCCAGGCCGGGCACCTCGTCGTCATCGAAGAGCCGCCGTCGTACCGGAGCTGCACGACCTCCGCGAAGTCGGTCACCACCGTCGGGCTGGAGGAGGTGGGGCACGGCTCCGCCTTCTGCGTGAAGACGTCCGAGGGGCGGTGGGCCCAACTGGTGGTGGTCATGATCGACGGGGCCGTGTTCGAGTCCACCCTGCTGGTCTGGGAGAAGCCTTGAAGCCCTAGGACACCGCCGACAGCAGCTCGTTCACGGTCGGGTCGTCCAGCGACTCCACGATGCACGACCACAGCTCCAGGTTCGCGGTGGCCCACCGCGAGTAGGTGGCCGCCGCCTCCGGGTCGTAGAAGTAGTACCCGTCGTCGTGCTTGCCCCGCTGCTCGCCGACGATCTTGTGCGCCAGCTCCTTGAGCGTGATCCCGTTCTCTTCGAGGTACTTGGGCGCGAGCACCACCGGCGTCACCGGCAGGGCCTTGAACAGCGTGTCCGCGTCCGACAGCGCCTGCGCCTCGGGTGAGATGTCGCGGTGGCGGGTGCGCATCTCGGCCTCCTCGACCACCGCGTCCACCCGCGCCGCGACCTCGTCCGGCACGCCCGCGCGCGCCAGGATGTCCAGCCGCAGCCGCCTGCCGTCGACCGGCAGCGAGTTGCGCCGGACCATGTAGTTCACGTCGTGGACCAGGGCGGCCACCTCGACCAGCGCCACGTCCGAGCCGTTGCGCCGGGCGAAGTGGACGGCCTTGTCCCGCACGAAGCTGACGTGGTGCCAGCCGTGGAACTGCAGTTTCGCGGCGAGGTCGCGGCACAGCCGCCACACCTCGCCCTCGACCTCGGAGATCGCCTGCGCCGTGACCGTCCTGGTGACAGTACTCATTGGACCCTCCCGTGCCGGGTGGGCCGATGGTAGGCGCGCGCGATGATCCTTGGCGCCGGTTACAGGTTGTTCGTCAGGTCCTCCAACCTCGCCTCGACCGGCACGTGCCGGTGGCTGGTCCGGGTGTCGGGGTCGTAGCTGAGGCTCCACGGGCTGACCGCGCGCGACTTGACCAGGAACGTCATGGTGTCGTCCGCGGCCTTCGGGATGCGGTGGAACTCGTGCGCGAGCATGGTGCCCGAGGCGCCCTCGTGGGCCTCGGCACTGCGCAGCAGGGTGGTGGACAGGATCGCCCCGCCGTCGTCGGCCACGTCCGCGGTGAAGCGCTCGTGCAGGTAGGAGCCCGACAGGATGGTCGTGCAGAAGTGGTAGCGGTGGTTGTGGATGGAGTCGGCGTAGCCGGCCCGCCAGTCGCGCTGCGGCTTGTACTCGTGCAGCCAGAACGTGAACGGCTCGGCCGGCTCGTCCCGCAGGCACCACGCGAAGTGGGTCGTCGTCTCGCGGGATCTGGCCACGACGCGCATCTCGTCCTGCGGTGAGAGGGCGCGCAGGTGCCCGCGCAGCCTCTCCCGCAGGCCGGGTCGGCCCGCCCACTCCTGGAAACGCCTCTCGACGTGTCCCCAGTGGTCGACGACAGGGGGGTCGGCCACGGCGATGAGCGTGGCGAGCTCCGCGAGGGCGGAGAACCCGGTGAACTCGGTGAGCACGGCTTATCAGCTCCCCAGCTGAGCGGAAGTGGAGAATTCTTTGCGGAACCGGTGGAACTTCTCCTCCAGCGACCGGAACCCGTCGTCGGTGAGCGTGGTCCCGGTGATCTTCTCGAACAGGGCGAGGAAGTCCGCCCGACTGGTGCCCGGTGTGATGACGACGTGGAGCCCTGCCTTGGAATTGCTGATGCGCAGGAACTCGGCGCGTTCCATCCCGTAGATGAACGAGCCCTCGGCGAACCGCACCGTGCGCGGGTACAAACGGATCACGCCCGCGCTGGTGTTGCTGTAGAGGGTGAGCCACACGCTGTCGTCGAACAGTTCCAGCCGGTCCAGCGGCGGGTCGGACACGATCGTCAGGTCGATCCGCGAGCACCGGCCGCGGGCCAGGAACAGGCCGACCAGGCCGATGGAGATCTGCTCGCGCAGCCTCGCCGCGATCACGTCGTAGTCGCCGTCCGCGCCTTCGTTGCGCAGCAGGTACCGCGCCCGCCCGCTGATCGCGTCACCGTCCCGGGGATCGGCCAGGACGGCCTTGAGTTCGCACTCCGACTGCGACAGCAGCAGCCGGCAGGCCGCGTAACGGCCCGCGAAGCCGCGGAAGACGAACAACCGGGTCCGCTCCAGGTCCTGCATCATGACCTGGTTGAACGCCGGGTCCGGCCGGGCGGTCGGCTCGAACACGTGAGTGGGGAAGAACTCGCGGTCCAGTGCCCGGTACTCGGCGGTGAGGTCGCGCAGCGCCTTGCGGCTCTCCTCGACGACCGGCGTGACCAGCGCCCGCTGCGCCGCCGAACTGGTGATCAACGTTTGCCCGAACCCGACCACGGCCGAGATCAACGTGCCGGTGCCGACCGACGTCAGGAACGTGCGGAGCGCTCCTTGATCCATTGTGCTGGAAATGGCCAGACTGACGCCGGAAGTGACGATGAGGGCCAGCAGGAGCAGACCCGTTCTGGTCCAGAACAATTCTTGTAACAGGTTACTGCGGACGCCCTTCGGCTCCGCGGACACGATGTCACCTCCTTGGTGGGCACTCGATCGGCCGAATGCTCTCGGTATGCGATCAAGTGCGCGGAGTTACTGTACGCGCGAGTACGCAACGGCGGAAGCGGTAATTAGTGGCACATTTGCGGATTGATTCGTAGATCGACAGCAGCGCACGGTGACCGCGTTGCGCCTGCTGGTGGGGCCGCGACGGGCCGCGCGGGGGTGAACCCTAAGCTCGGCAACCATGCGTACTGTCGGCCGTACGGCCCTGGCCCTCGTCTCCTTGTTGTCCGCCGGTCTGGCGCTGACCGCGTGCACCGCTAGCGACCGGCCGTCCACCCTCACCAACACACCGTCCGCGACCGCCGCCCAGCCGGAGGATCAGCCCACCGAGGCGGACCTGCCGGAGCCGAGCGGCCCGCCGTGCCAGGTGGCGCAGTACCAGGTGACCGGTGCGGCGGGGGCGAAGCCGACGATCACCGTCCCGACCGGCTGCACGCCGCAGGACGGGCTGGTCGTCGAGGACCTGACCGAGGGCACCGGTCCCGAGATCAAGCCCGGCTCCACCGCCGAGGTGCACTACGTGCTCGCGACCTTCCGCGACCAGCAGACCCGTGAGGCGTCCTGGGACAACGGCGAGCCGTTCGAGCTGAAGAACATCGGCCAGGCCAACGTGATCAAGGGCTGGAACGAGGGCCTGATCGGCCTGAAGGAGGGCGGCCGCCGGCTGCTCGTCGTGCCGTCCGACAAGGGCTACCCGCAGGGGCAGGGCGACATCCGGCCCGGCGAGACCCTGATCTTCGTGGTCGACGCGGTCAAGGTCACCGGCTGACCGGACCGCCGCGAGCAGTCCGCCGCGAACAGTCCGGAGGGGCGGTCCCGGGTCGGGACCGCCCCTCCGCCCGTCAGCCGGCTCGAGCTCGGTGTCAGGGGACGAGCAGCAGCTTGCCCGTGGTGCGGCGGCCTTCGAGGTCCTCGTGCGCCCGCCGCGCGTCGGCCAACGGGTAGCGCCCGCCGACCCGCACGGTCAGCGAACCGTCCGCCACGGCCGCGAACAGCTCACCGGCCCGCCACTCCAGCTCCTCGCGGGTGGCCACGTGCGCGCCCAGCGACGGCCGGGTCAGGAACACCGAGCCCGCCTGGTTGAGCCGCATCGGGTCGAACGGCGGCACGGCGCCGCTGGACCCGCCGAACAACGCCAGCACGCCACGCGGCCGCAGGCTGGCCAGGCTGCCGTCGAACGTCGTCGCGCCCACGCCGTCGTACACCGCCGCGACACCGGCGCCGTCGGTCAGCTCACGCACCACGGGCGCGAAGTCCGCCAGGTCGTACCTGATCACCTCGTCGGCGCCCGCCTCGCGGGCCAGCGCCTCCTTCGCCTCGGTGGACACCGTGCCGATCACCCGCGCGCCCCGCGCCTTGGCCAACTGCACCAGCAGCAGCCCCACGCCACCGGCGGCGGCGTGCACGAGCACCGTGTCGCCCTTCTGCACCGGGTACGTCGACGCGACCAGGTAGTGCGCGGTGAGGCCCTGGAGCAGCAGAGCGCCCGCCGTGTCGTCGTCCACCCCGTCCGGCACCGGCACGGCGTCCTTCACGGGCACCACGGCCTGCTCCGCGTAGCTGCCGAGGGCCTGGGCCCAGGCCACCCGGTCACCCACCGCGAACCCGGTCACGTCCGGGCCGACCGCGCTCACCCGGCCGGTCCCCTCCAGGCCGAGCCCGAACGGCAGGGCCAGCGGGTAGCGGCCCTCGCGGTGGTAGCAGTCGATGAAGTTCACCCCGGCCGCGGCCACGTCCACCAGCAACTCGCCCGCGCCGGGCGACTTCGCCGCCACGTCGGTGAACTCCAGCGCTTCCGGTCCGCCGGTCGCGCGCACCACCACTGCCTTGGGCATGTGTCGTCCTCCTGTAGCGATGTCCGTACGTCAGTACGCCAACCGCCGCGACGGCCGGCGTGTTCCGCGAAACCCGCCCGTCCCGGCGCGTCTCACCTGCCGAGAGCGACCTTGCGCGCCAGGCCCAGCGGCAACGCGCCCGCGCCCGCGATCGTGTCGTGGAAGTCGCGCAGCGACCCGGTGTACTCCGACCGGATGCGCTCGATCTCCAACGCGCCGGTCAGGTACGACGGGGCCTGCGTCGGCCACGCGCAGTACCGGCTGACCTCGCCGGCCGCCGTGCCGGGCGTCAACGACGCCTTGGTGGTCATGAACTCCTCGGCCTCCTCGACCCCCATGTCGCCGCAGTGCAGCGCCGTGTCCACGATCATCCGCGCGGCCCGGAACAACCGCGCCTCGACGTGCGCCAGCTCCTGCGCCCGCGCCTTGGCCGCGTCGCCGACCACCTCGGCGGTGAAGTAGCCGTGCTCGCGCAGCAGCTTCTCGGCGTACAGCGCCCAGCCCTCGGAGAAGTACGGGGTGCGGAACACCTTGCGCACCGGCCGGTCCTGCGCGGCCAGCCACGACAGGTGCCAGTGGTGGCCGGGGTAGGCCTCGTGCACCGCGATGGTGGCCAGCTGGGCGCGCGAGTTGGTGCGCAGCCGCTGGGTGGTCTGCTCGGCGGTGAACCCGTCCGGCGGGAACGGCACGAAGAAGTGGCCCGTCCGCAGGTCGGTCAGCGGCGGCGGCGACATGTAGGACGCCACCGACAGCACCGGGCGCTGGAACGTGGGCGACGGCACCACCCGGCACTCCTCGCCCTCGGCGAACGTCACCAGGCCGTGCTCCACCAGGAACGCCCGTGCCCGCCGCGTCTCCGCCTCGTACTCGGCCCGCATCGCCTCCGGCGTCGGCGGGTGGTCGTCCTGGAACGACGCCATCACCGAATGCCAGTCGGCCGACCCGGCCAGCTCGCGCATCTCGGCGTCCAACTCGGCGTAGGCGGCCTTGCCCCGCTCGTGCAGCTCGGCCGCGCCGTAACCCAAGACCTCCTGCTCGCGCAGCAGCGTCGAGTACAGCCGCTCGCCCATCCGCCAGTCGCCCGCGGCGCGTTGCGCGAACTCGTCCAGGAACACGGCCAGCTCGTCGAACGCCCGCGCCGCGGGTTCGGCGGCCTCGGCCAGCTCCGCGCGCAACGCCGGGTCGGACACCTCGGCGGGCAGCGTGGTGGTGAGGAACGCCCGTCCGGTGCGGGCCTGGTCGGCGGCACGGCGCACGATCTTCGGCGCGGCCAGCTCGGCGTCCAGGTTCGCGCGGCACGCGGCCAGCACCCCGGGCACCTCGGCCAGCCGCTTCACCACGCTCGCCACCAGCTCCGGCTCCGGCCGCAGCCGGTTGAGGAACGCGCTGAACAACGGGTAGAGCACCGCGCCGGTGTACAGCGACGGGTCGCGCCGCCACGCGGGCCACGTGGCCGACGCACGCACACCGCGCAGCACGGCGACGACGAGGTCGCGGTCCACCGACAGCTGGAGGTCGTCGACCCCGATCGCGGTGAACCGGTCGAGCCACGCGTCCGCGCCGCGTTCGTAGTCGGCGAACGCGCTCGCGCTGAAGTCGCCGAGCGTGTGGTCGTGCGCCAACGAGCCGAGCATCGCGGCGTTGCCCGGCCTGTGGTCGAAGTGCCAGGCGAGGAACCGTTCGACCAGGTGGGTGAGCTCAGGAGTATCGGTCACGAACCGCAAGCTACCTCGCGCCGGCGTGCTCCGGGAGGCGGTGATCTTGCCGTCCGCGGACCGTGGGCGTCGTCACGTGCGCGGAAGTTACCGACAGGTTCTAGTCTGGCCGACGTGGCAGAGGACAAGAAGATCGGGCGTGCGGTGAAGACGGCGACGGCGTTCGTGGCCGCGCACGGCAAGCCCGCCCGCGCGGTCGTGGAGAACGTCGGTCGGGCCGGCGCGCGGGTCGTGCTGGTCGGTGACGACGGCGCCATGGGCGACGTGGTGCTGCCCGACGTGGCGTCGGCGGAGGCCGTGGTCGAGGCGGTCGCGGACCTGGAGCGGCACGAGTGGGACCGCGAGACGACGGCGGCGGTGAGGATCGGCCCGGCGCACCGGCGCAAGATGGCCGGCCGATGAAGGTCGTCTTCGCGACCTGCGCGTCGCTGCCCGCCGGTGACGGCGACGACGACGCGCTGGTGGACGCCCTCGCCGACGTCGGCGTGCACGCCGCGTGGGCCGAGTGGGGCACGCCGGTCGAGGCCGACCTGGTCGTGCTGCGGTCCACCTGGGACTACCCGGAGCGCCTGCCGGAGTTCCTGGCCTGGTGCGACGCCGAGCCGAAGCTGGTGAACCCGGCGTCGGTCGTGCGGTGGAACATCGACAAGACCTACCTGGTCGACCTCGCGCGGCACGGCGTGCCGGTGGTGCCGACGGCGGTGGCCGAGCCCGGCTTCACCGACTGGCCGGAGGGCGAGTTCGTGGTGAAGCCGACCGTCGGCGCCGGCTCGCGGGGCGCGCTGCGCGTCGCGGCCGGTGACCACGGGGCGGCCGCCGCGCACCTGGCCGCGTTGGACGTGCCGGCGCTGGTGCAGCCCTACCAGGCGAACGTGGACTCGGTCGGCGAGACGGCCATGGTGTTCCTCGGCGGGCTGTACTCGCACGCGTTCACCAAGGGCGCCATGCTCACCGAGGACGCCCAGTACGACGAATCCGGGCTGTACATCGTGGAACGCCTGTCCGGCGCGGCACCGTCGGCCGCGCAACGGCGGGTCGCCGAGGACGTCGTGGACGCCGCCGCCGAGCTCACCGGCCTGCGCCGCGACGACTTCCTGTACGCACGGGTGGACCTGATCCCCGGCACCGACAACGCGCCGCTGCTGCTCGAACTGGAACTGGTCGAACCCTCGCTGGGCTTCCGCCAGACCGACGCCACCGCGCCCCTCCGGTTCGCCTCGGCCGTCCGGGCCGCCCTCGCCCGGCGGTAGCCCTCGACGACGCCCGCACGCCGAACGCCGGAGCACTGGGCTCCGGCGTTCGGCGTCGTGACGCGAGTGGTGCCCTACTTCAAGCCGGAGCCGATGCCGGTCAGCGACCGGACCTCCATCTCGGCCTGCTTGACCGGGTCGGCCTTCTCCTTGCTCAGGACCGTGCCGAGGTAGCCGCACAGGAACGAGAACGGGATCGAGACCAGGCCCGGGTTGCCCAGCGGGAACCAGGCGAAGTCCACGTCCGGGAAGATCGAGGACTTCGCGCCCGACACGGCGGGGGAGAAGGCGATCAGCACGATGCACGACCCGAGCCCGCCGTACACCGCCCACAGCGTGCCCGGCGTGTTGAACCGCTTCCAGAACATCGAGTAGATGATCGTGGACAGGTTCGCCGACGCCGCCAGCGCGAACGCCAGCGCCACCAGGAACGCCACGTTCTGCCCGTTCGCCGCGATACCGCCCGCGATCGCGAGCAGACCCACGACGACCGCGGTCAGCCGGGCGACCCGGACCTCCGACCGCGGGTCGGCCTGGCCGTGCTTGATCACGTTCGCGTAGACGTCGTGCGCGAACGACGCCGACGCCGTCAACGTCAGACCGGCCACCACGGCCAGGATCGTCGCGAACGCCACCGCGCTCACCACGCCCAGCAGCACCGCGCCACCGATCTCGTAGGCCAGCAGCGGCGCGGCGGAGTTCTCGCCGCCGGGCGCCGACGTGATCGCCTTCGAGCCGACCAGCGCCAGCGCGCCGAAGCCGATCACCAGCGTGCACAGGTAGAAGGTGGCCATCATCCACGTCGCCCACACCACCGAGCGGCGCGCCTCGCGGGCGTTCGGCACGGTGTAGAACCGCATCAGCACGTGCGGCAGCGACGCCGTGCCGAGCACCAGGGCCAGGGCCAGCGAGATGAAGTCAAGCTGGCTGGTGGGGGTGCCGCCGTACCGCACGCCCGGCTGGAGCACCTCCGGCCCGAGCGGCGTGTTGCGCGAGGCCGTCTCCAGGATCGCGGACAGGCTGAAGCCGAACTTGCCCAGCAGGAACACCGTCATCAGGGTCACGCACATGATCAGGAAGACGGCCTTGATGATCTGCACCCACGTGGTGCCCTTCATGCCGCCCACCAGCACGTACAGCACCATGACGATGCCGACCACGGCGATGATGACCGACTGCCCGACCTTGCTGTGCACGTCCAGCAGCAGCGCCATCAACGCGCCCGCGCCCGCCATCTGCGCGATCATGTAGAACAGCGAGATCACCAGCGTGACGTTGGCCGCCGCGGCGCGCACCGGGCGCTGCCGCATCCGGAACGCCAGCACGTCGCCGAGGGTGAACCGGCCGGTGTTGCGCAACCGCTCCGAGATGATCATCAGGCCGAGCAGCCAGGACACCACCCAGCCGATGGAGTACAGGAAGCCGTCGTAGCCGTTGACCGCGATGCTGCCGGAGATGCCGAGGAACGACGCGGCGGACAGGAAGTCGCCCGACAGCGCGATGCCGTTCTGCGGCCCGGTGAAGCTGCTGCCCGCGGCGTAGTAGTCCGACGCGGTGGCGTTGCGGCTGCCCGCCCGGTACACGATGTAGAGGGTGATCAACACGAAGACGCCGAACACGCCCAGGTTGATCGCGGTGTTGCCGCCCATCAGGCCCGGTCCTCCGCGGTGAGCGAGCGGACCGCGTCGACCTGCGGGTCGAGCTTGCGCCGCGCGTAGCGGGCGTAGGTCAGCGTCAGCGCGATCGTGGTGACGAACTGGAGCAGCCCGAACAGCAGGCCGACGTTGAGCACGCCCCACACCGGCGTGCCCATGAAGTCGGGCAGGTAGGCCGACAGCGCGACGTACCCGATGTACCACAGCAGGAAGCCGCACGTGGCCGGCACCACGAAGATCTTGATCCGCCGGCGCAACTCGCGGAAATCGGCGCTCGCTTGGAGCGCGACGAAGTCGGGGTCGCCCGCTTCGTCGACCAACAGGGATGACCCCGGGTCGTCGAAAGTGGCGAAGCCACGCCCGCCGCGAGCGGGTCTCGAATCCGTCGGAGGCAGGATCGCCTTCGTCATCAATCCTCCACGGGGATTTACCTTCGCCGCGCACGGGGATGCACGGGCCGGCGGCGAGCGCTCAGCGTAACCGCGATGGGCCGCCAGTCAACGGGATGCGGCCATCGGTCGGGTCACGACTGCCCAGTCGACGCCGGACCGTCGTCTCGATTGGCCTCCGATGCACCCGATGTCGTCACGCTGCGCCGATCGGATGAGGACCGACCGCAAGGTCGTTGTCCCACGCCTGTCCACCACCTACTATCCGCCCAGCAACATCCACGCTCGTCGGTCCTGAATACGTCGACGTCGTTCAACTTCGAAACAACTACGGACTTTCCGGGGCTTGTCTGGTGACTGGCGACAACAACGTGCGCGGGCAGTGGTGGAGCGCCGTCGCGGACTGGCGGAATTGGCGTCTGCCGGTCAAGCTCGCCGCCGTGCTGGCGGTGCCCGTGCTCGTCGCCGTCGGCGCGGGCCTGGTGCAGATCCGCGGGTACGTCAAGAGCGCCGACACCTACGCCTCGATGCAGCGCATCGTGACGCTGCGTGCCGGCATCGACCCGCTGATCGCGGGCGTGCAGGCCGAACGCGCGCTGTCCGCGCAGCGGGCCGAGGGCGCGGGCGTCGCCGAGCGCGAGTTCCGCGAACTGATCAGCGCCACCGACAACGCGGCCGCCGGCGTGCGGAACCTGATGGAGCGCACCACGACCCTCGGCGAGGTCGCCAACGCCCGGTTCCGCGACGTCGCGGTCCAGCTCGACGGCCTGCCCCAGCTGCGCGAGCGCGTGCTGTCGGGCAGCGTCGACCTGGAGGGCGCCATCGGCGGCTACACCGTGGTGACGCGTGCCCTGCTGGACTTCGACCAGGCCATGGTCGGCGACTTCGGCGACCCGGCGCTGTCGGGCACCGCGACCGCGTTGCACAACCTCGCCATGGCCGGTGAGCAGGTGTCCTGGCAGCACGCCACGGTGCTGGCCGGCATCAGCCGCGGCGTGCTGCTCGACACCGAGGTGACCGCGCTGGAGCAGTCCTACACCCGCCAGCAGGACAAGCTGGCCGACTTCTCCGCCGTCGCCACGCCGCAGCAGCAGGCCGACTACCGCAGCACCGTCGCGGGCCAGGAGGTCGACCTCCGCAACAGCCTCTTCCAGCAGGTCCGGGTCAACTCCAGCGCGGTGAAGCTGTTCGTCGAGGCCGAAGCCTGGAACACCGGCTCGGAGAGCACCCTCAAGCAGCTCGGCGTCGTGCTGCGGTCCCTGGAGGGCCAGCTCATCTCGGCCGCCGGGCGCTTGCAGGACTCCACCAGTGACCGGGCGGGCGCGGCGGCCGTGATCCTGCTGGCGTCGATGTTCGCCGCCGCCGCGGTCGGCTACGTCATCGGCAGCTACCTGCTGCGGTCCCTGCGCGCGCTGCGCACCGCCGCGCTGGACGTCGCCGAACACCGCTTGCCGACCCTGGTGGCGCAGTTGCGGGAGAACGCCGCGCACGACGTCACCGTGGCGCCGGTGCCGGTGGACACCAAGGAGGAGCTGGGTCAGCTGGCGCGCGCGTTCGACGCGGTGCACCGGCAGGCGGTCAGCTCCGCGGCCGAGCAGGCCGACCTGCGCACCGGCATGCGCAACGCGTTCATCAACCTGTCCCGCCGCAGCCAGGGCCTGGTGGAGCGGCAGCTCAAGCTCATGGAGGAGCTGGAGCGGCAGGAGGAGAACCCCGAGCAGCTGGCGAACCTGTTCAAGCTGGACAACCTCGCCACCCGGATGCGCCGCAACAACGAGAACCTGATGGTGCTCTCCGGCAGCGACGTGGCCCGCCGCTTCACCCGTCCGGTGCCGCTGGGCGACGTGCTGCGCGCCGCCGCGTCCGAGATCGAGCAGTACCAGCGGGTGGTCGTGCAGACCACGCCGTCGGTCGAGGTCGTCGGCTACGCCGCGGGCGACCTGGTCCGGCTCGTCGCCGAGCTGCTGGACAACGCCACCACGTTCTCGCCGCCGCGCACGCAGGTCGTCGTCGGCGGCCGGCCGCGGCCCGGCGGCGGCGTGCTGGTCGACGTGATCGACCTCGGCGTCGGCATGTCCGAGGAGGACCTGGCGCAGGCCAACCGCCGGATCGCGCTGGCGGCGTCGGAGGACTCCGGCGAACTGCCCGTGTCCCGCCAGCTCGGCCTGTACGTGGTGGGCCGGCTCGCCGGGCGGCACGGCATCGAGGTCATGCTGCGCGAGCAGGGCGACGGGCTGCGCGCAGTCGTGGCGCTGCCGGCCGAACTGGTGCGCGCGACCGGCGCGTCACCGGCCCGCCCGGTACCCGCGCAGGCCTCGATCCCGATGGTGTCGACCGGCCCGCAGCCCGCGGTGCCGCACTCGGCGGGCTCCCACTCGGCGGGCTCCCACTCGGGCGGCTCCCACTCCACTGCCTCGCACACGGCCGGTCCGCACACCGCGGGTCCGCACACGACGGGCGTGCGCACCACGGGTCCGCAGCCGGCTCTGCCGCACTCGACCGGCCCGCAGCCGGCGTTGCCCCACTCGACCGGCCCGCAGCCGGCTCTGCCGCGCAACGGCACGTCACGGCCCGCGCTGCCGCAGCCGGTCCTGCCGCCCGTCGTGCCGTTGAAGGAGGACGGCTGGGCGCCGTTCCAGGGCCGCACCGTCGACTCACCGCCCGCCACTCCGCCGGCACCCGCACCCCGGCGCACGGCCTCGACCTGGTTCGGCGGCGCCCCCGTGCCGTCCGGACCGGCGGAACCCGCGCGGCACCGCGCCGCGGACATCCACGCGCGCGGGGAGGCGCCCGTGAACGACAAGCCAGTGCACGACAAGCCTGGGCAAGACAAGCCAGTGAACGACATTCCGGCGGAGCTGCCCAAGCGGCAGCCGCGGACCAATCTGGTGGCCGAACGGCCGAGTGCGCCCGACGCGGTGGCACCCGTCCGGAGGGATCCTCAGGCGACACGCGGGTTCCTCGCCAGCTACCAGACCGGGATCCGGCAAGGTGTGCGGGGTTCCGGTGAGAATCGAGCTGGGCAGGAGAACGGATGAGCACGCAGAAGTCGCGACAGGTCGACCAGTTCGGCTGGCTGGTGAGCAACTTCGCCGATCGCGTGCCCGGGGTGGCCCACGCGGTGGTGATCTCGGTGGACGGCCTGTTGCTGACCGCCTCGAACGGGCTGCCCGACGACCGGGCCGACCAGCTCGCCGCGATCGCGGCGGGCATGGCCAGCCTGACCGAGTCGGCGGCCCGGTGCTTCGACGGCGGCGGCGTGCTGCGCTCGGTGATCGAGATGCAGTACGGGATCATGCTGCTGATGTCGATCCGGGACGGTTCGTGCCTGGCCGTGCTGGCCGCGCCGGACGCCGACGTCGGCCAGGTCGCCTACGAGATGACCGTGGTCGTCGATCAGGTCGGCCAGCTCCTGACCCCCGAGCTGCGCGCCCAGCTCCACGGCGCGAAGCGGATGATGGCCCGCCCGTCTGCGTGAGGTGGTCATGGACCGGAACGAGGAGCCAGGGGCGTCGGACGAGACGTTCGCCGCCCTGCTGAACGGGTTCAGCCTCGACTCCTCCCGCCGTCGCAAGCAGGAGAAGCCGAAGCCCGAGCAACCCACCGCGACCGGGGACACCAAGCCCCACCGCCCGGTCTTCGACGATGACGACGATTTCGAGTACCCGCGCGAGGAGGCGGCCTCGATCGTCCGCGCCTACTCGTGGACGGGCGGCCGCACCACGTCGTCGTACCAGCTGGAGATCGAGACGCTGGTGTCGGCGGTGGACTGGGACTACCCGGGAGCCATGAAGTCGGAGTACCACGAGGTGATCTCCCTCGTCGCCAGGCCGCGGTCGGTCGCCGAGATCGCCGCGCTGCTGCGCCTGCCCCTGGGCGTGGCCAAGGTCCTCCTGGGCGACATGGCCGAACGCGGCCTGATCGACGTCCACAGCACCGCGTCCACCGACGGCGCCCAACCGGACCTGGGCCTGATGGAACGCGTCCTCTCCGGCCTTCGCCGCCTCTGACCCCCGCATGTCCTACCCCCAGAACGCGAGAGTCCAACACTCAGAACGCGAGAGTCCTACGTTCGGAACACCCGAGTTCAACGCTCAGGACGGCGCGGCGCCGTTGTGTGATGATCAGCACCCGACCTACTATGCCTTCAGTGTCGGCCGAAGTGTCGACGCGGAGCACAGGGGGTCGCATTGAGCGTCGGACGGGAAACGCGGCTGTCGGCGTGGATCGAGCGGTTCGCGGCGCACTTCGCCGAGGAGGGCATCCCGCTGATCGGCGGCCGCATCCTCGGCTACCTGCTGGTGTGCCAGCCGACGGAGCGGACCGCCGCCGAGCTGTCGCAGGAGCTGGAGGCCAGCAGCGGTTCGATCAGCACGAACCTGAAGTTCCTGGTGAACGCCGGCCTGGTGACGAAGCGGACGCGGCGCGGGCGGCAGGCGGCGCAGTACCGGATCAACGAGAAGCGGTGGGTCGACCTGATCCAGCGCAAGCTGGACGCGCTGGTGAGCGTGCGCGAGCTGACCGAGTCCGGGATGCGGCTGATGAGCGGCGACCCCGAACGGGCCGTGCGGCTGCGCACCGTGGACGACATCTACACGTGGCTGGCGACCGAACTGCCCGCGGTCTGGGAGCGCAGGCCCTCGTCCTCGCGGTGAGGCCGTTCGCGGGTGGACACCCACAGGGCGGCGGTGGCGACGACCACCGCACCCGCGCCCAGCACGTGCAGTGACACCAGCACCTCCGGCACGCCGGTCCAGTACTGGACCATGCCCAGCGCGCCCTGCGCGAGCACCACGGCCACCAACGCGTAGTACGGCCGCCGCGGCACGGCGTGGCCGCGCAACGCGAAGCCGAGCGCGACGAGCATGCCGAGGAACAGGAACAGCAGGTCGGCGTGCACCTGGGACAACGTGTCCACCGACACGTCCAGGCGCGGTGTCGCCGCGTCGCCCGCGTGCGGACCGGCCGCGGTGACGAACGTGCCGGCCATCAGCAGGAGCCCCAACGTCACCGCCTGCACGACCTGCAACGCCAGCAACGCCCGCGGCACCCGCGGCCGGGCGGGCTCGTCGCCCTCACCCAGCGCCGCGACCAGCAGCACGGCGAACCAGACCAGCAGCATCGACACCAGGAAGTGCACGCTCACCGTCCACCACAGCAGACCGGTGAGCACGGTGAACCCGCCGATCACGGCCTGCAGCACGACCCCGCCGAACTGCACCAGCGCCAGCACCACGACCCGCTTTCGCCGGGGCCGGTTGAACCACGCCGCCAGCACGCACAACCCCGCGATGACACCCACCACGCCGGTCAACGTCCGGTTGCCGAACTCGACCCACTGGTGCAGCGACGCCACCTCGGGGTGCTCGACCGGCACGAGGCTGCCCTCGAAGCACTGCGGCCAGGTGGGGCAGCCGAGGCCCGATCCGGTCACCCGCACGATCGAGCCGGTGACCGCGATGCCGCCTTGGGCGATCACGACGGCGATGGCGAACGCGCGCTGGAACGTGCTCAGGAACGAGGTGAGCCAGGATGGGGCGGACACGACCCGATGGTAGGTACCACTGGCTGAGAACCGCCGCCCGGGGGTGTCAGCCGAGCCTGGTGGTCTTGACCGCCAGCGCGCCGGCGACCACGCCCCAGATCACCAGCACGGCGACGTGACCGAACCCCGGCGCGGTCCCCTCGACCACGGCGTCGTGCAGCGCGAGCGCGAGCGCGGCGGACGGCAGGGCGTCGACGATGGTCGCGAGCCACCCCGGCAGGGCGTCCACGCCGAGCGCGACGCCGCCGATGAGCAGCAGCACGAACCACGCGATGTTGGCCAGCGCGAGCACGACCTCGGCCCGCAACGCCCCGCCGAGCAGCACGCCGAGCGCGCCGAACGACAGGGTGCCGAGCACGATCAGCACGAACGCCCACAGCAAGCCGGTCACCGACGGTGGTTGCCAGCCGAGCAGCAGGGCGACCACGGAGATGATCACGACCTGCACGGCCACCACGGCCAGTGCCGCCACGACCCGTCCGGCGACCAGCAGCCAGCGGGGGAGCGCGGTCGCGGCGAGCCGCTTGAGCACGCCGTAGCGCCGGTCGAAGCCCAGCGCAATCGCTTGCCCGGTGAACGCCGACGAGATCACGGCCAGCGCGAGGATGCGTGCGGTGGCGGAGCCGACGCGGGGTTCGGGCACCGGGATGACGTCCATGAGGGTCATCGCGACCAGCAGCGCCACCGGGATGAGTACGGTCAGCAGGATCTGCTCGCCGTTGCGCAGGGTGAGCACGGTTTCGGTGCGGGCCTGGGCGAGCAGCATCCGGCCGAGCTTCCCGCGGCCGGGCGCGGGCGTGAACGTGCCCGGTGCGAAGGTCGGTGGTCGCGTCACGAGCGCAGCTCCCTGCCGGTCAGCTCCAGGAACACGTCCTCCAGGCTGCGCCTGGCCACGGTCAGCTCCTCGGCCAGCACGCCCTGCTGCGCGCACCACGAGGTGACCGTGGAGAGGACCTGGGGGTCGATGTTGCCGTGCACGAGGTAGGTGCCCCGGCTGGCTTCGCGCACTTCCAGGCCTTCCGGCAGGGCGTCGCGCAACAGCGTCAGCTCCAGGCCGGGGCGGGCGCGGAAGCGGAGTTGCCGGTCGTCGGCGTGGTGCTCGGTGAGCTCGGCGGGGCTGCCCTGCGCCACGACGCGGCCGGCGTCGACGATGACGACGTGGTCGGCGAGGGCTTCCGCCTCGTCCATCAAGTGCGTGGTGAGGAGCACGCTGACGCCGTCCGCGCGCAGCGCCGACACCAGCTCCCACACCAGGCGGCGGGCCTGCGGGTCCATGCCGGCGGTCGGTTCGTCGAGGAACACCAGCTCGGGGCGGCCGACGAGGGCGCACGCCAGTGACAGGCGCTGCTGCTGCCCGCCGGAGAGCCGCTTGTACGGGGTGCGCACCGAGGACGACAGCCCGAGGACGTCGAGCAGCCACGCGGGGTCGAGGGGGTTGGCGGCGCAGGCGGCCACGAGGCGCAGCATCTCGTCGGCCCGCACGCCGGGGTACCCGCCGCCGCCCTGCGGCATCACGCCGACGCGCGGCCGCAGCCGGTCGCCGTCGCGGTGGGGGTCGAGCCCGAGGACGCGCACCTCACCGCCGTCGGCGGCCCGGAATCCCTCGCACACTTCGACGGTCGTCGTTTTCCCGGCGCCGTTGGGACCGAGCAGCGCGAGGACCGTGCCGGTCTCCAGGGTGAGGTCGAGCCCGTTCACCGCCACGGTGGAGCCGTAGCGCTTGACCAGCCCCGACACTTCCACGGCAGGGTGCTGGGGATGCGGGCTCACGACGCGGAAGCCTAGGGCGTGGCCCGCCCCACCCCGGTGGTGGGGTCAACCCCACCAGGGTTCTCCGGGTGGCTTCAGGGTTGCCTCGGGGGTGTTCCGGATATCCTGCGACTCCATTCCGGGCGAGGATTTTCCTCGTGGTGGAGATCCGGGGGAAAAGAACGACGGCGGTGTTGCCGGCGGCGGTCGCGGGGCTTGTGCCGTTGGTTGTTGCGGGCCTGGTGTTGTCGCTGTTCCCGATTGTTTACCTGCACGTGGCGTCGATCGGCGAGCTTAGCCCGATCACCCACACCATCAGCGACTACATCTTCGTGGACGACGGCGGCGGGCTGCTCGCCGTCACCGCGCTGTCCCTGGCCGCGGCGTCGGTCGGCCTGCTCGTCGCCCTGGTCCGGTCGGGTCTGCCCAGGCGGGGGCCGGTCGCGGTGCTGATGGGGCTGTGGGCGACCGGGTTGACCGTGGCCACCGTGTTCCCCACCGACCCGACCGGCACGCCGACGTCGTTCTCCGGCGCGGTGCACCGGTACGCGGGCGCGGTGATGTTCGCGAGCCTGCCGCTGGCGGGCTGGTTGATTTCCCGCACGTTCATCTCCAGTACCACCCTGCGACGTTTTTCGGTCGCCGCGGGTCTCACCTCGGTGGCATTCATGGTGAGTCACGTCGCGGTGCTGAGCCCGGGCAGTGGCGCGGTCGTGCTCGGACTTTTCGAACGCGTTTTGTTCGCGTTGCTCTACTGCCTGCTTTTCACGCTCGCCGCCGCCGTGCCGCGTCGCGGGGTGAGGTCATGACCTGGCTCGCCGTGCTGCTCGCGGTCCTGGGGGCCGTGTTCTTCGCCTTCGCCGCACGCATGCAGCACGACGCCGTGCGGGCGAGCGAGGGCGCGTTGCGGGTCCTGGAGCTGCTGCGCAGGCCGCGGTGGCTGCTGGGCCTGGTGTTGCTCGTCCTCGGCGCCGGTGTGCACGCGGCGGCGTTGGGGATGGCGCCGTTGAGCGTGGTGCAGCCGGTCGGTGTGGTGGCCATCGGCATCACCGCGGTCCTCGACGGTCGCCGGCGTGAGCTGCCCGCGGTCGCGTGGACCACGTTCGGCGTGGGGGCGTTCGTGCTCCTGGCCGCGGGCAGCGCCACGTCGACCGAGGTGGCGCCGGAGGCCGAGGTGCGGGCGGCGCTGCTGGCGCTCGGCCTGATCGCGGTCCCGGGCCTGGTCGGCGTGCTGTCGAGCCGCCCGGCGGTGCGCGCCCTCGGCTTCGGCGCGGCGGGCGGTGTCGCCTACGGCTTCGTCTCCGTGCTCATGCGGTCGGTGTCCCAGGACGTCCAGCAGGGCGGCCTGGCGTGGACCACCGCGTTCTCGGCGGCGGGCATCGTCGCCGCCCTCGTCGTCGGCGGCTGGTTCATCCAGCACGCCTACGCCAGCGGACCGCCGCACGTGGCGGTCGCCTGCCTCACCGTGGTGGACCCGCTCGTCGCCGTCGGCATCGGCGCGGGGCTGCTCGGCGAGGCGAACCGGACCGGTGTCCTCGTCGGCGCGGCCCAACTGGCCTGCGCCGCGGTCGCCGTCGGCGGCGTCGTCGCGCTGGCCCGCACTCGCACTCTTCCCGCAGTTCCCACCAGATCGGAGACGACAGTGACCAACGGACGCGCCATGCGGATCGTGATCGCCGCGGAGACGTTCCCCCCGGACGTCAACGGCGCGGCCCGGTTCGCCCACCGCCTCGCCACCGGACTCGCGGGTCGTGGCCACGACGTGCACGTGATCGCCGTGTCGCCGGACGGTGCGGCCCGCACCGAACGCGCCGACCGGATCACCGTGCACCGGCTGCGCTCGCACCGCACGCCGTTCCACCGCACGTTCCGCGTCGGGCTGCCGTGGGCGGTGCGCAAGGACGTCGGCGTGCTGCTGGAGCAGCTGCGGCCGGATCTGGTGCACGTGCAGGCGCACTTCGTGGTGGGGCGGTACGTGCTGCGGCAGGCGTCGGCGTCGGGCATCCCGACGGTGGCGACGAACCACTTCATGCCGGAGAACCTGTTCGGGCACGCCCACGTGCCGGCGTGGTTGCAGGGCATGGCGTCGCGGTGGGCGTGGCGCGACCTGGGTCGGGTGTTCGGGCAGGCCGACGTGGTGACCGCGCCGACGCCGCGGGCCGTGCGGTTGCTGCACGACAACGGGTTCCCGGCTCGCGCCGTGCCGGTGTCGTGCGGCATCGACATCGACCGGTACCGGTCGCGCAAGCCCGTGCGGCACACCGACGCGCCGACCGTGCTGTTCGTGGGGCGGCTGGACGAGGAGAAGCGGGTCGACGAGCTGCTGCGCG
Source organism: Saccharothrix stipae (assembly GCF_054781895.1). Lineage (NCBI taxonomy): Bacteria > Bacillati > Actinomycetota > Actinomycetes > Pseudonocardiales > Pseudonocardiaceae > Saccharothrix > Saccharothrix stipae. Next base: position 400,772 of record NZ_BAAGTN010000031.1, read on the forward strand.
CCCTCGCCCTCGTGCCGCGCCTGCACGCCGAGATCGTGGGCGACGGGTCGTGCCGCGCGGAGTGGGAGCTGCTGGCGCGTGACCTGGGCATCACCGATCGGGTGAGGTTCCGCGGCTTCGTCAGCGAGTCCGAGCTCTTGGACGCCTACGCGAGCGCCGACGTGTTCTGCATGCCGGGCATCGCCGAACTCCAGAGCCTCGCCACCATGGAGGCGATGGCCGCGGGCAAGCCGGTCGTGGTCGCCGACGCGATGGCGCTGCCGCACCTGTGCAAGCCGGGCCGCAACGGCTGGTTGTTCACGCCGGGCGACGTGCGCGGCCTGGCCGACCGGCTGCACGCCGTCACCTCCGACCCCACCATCACCGCCCGCATGGGCGCCGCCAGCAGCGAGATGATCGCCGCGCACGCCATCGACACCACCCTGGAGACCTTCGAGTCCCTCTACTCCCGCGCCCTGGGCCTCCCCACCGCCGACAAGGCCCCAGCCCTCGCCGCCTAACCCCCCGCGTCCTACCTTCAGAACGCGCGTGTCCTACGTTCGGAACGTGCGTGTCCTACGTTCGGAACGCGTGAGTTGAACGCTCAGAACACGCGAGCCACGTGCCCGGTGTTCCGAACGTTCAACTCGCCTGTTCCGAACGTAGGACACGCGCGTTCTGGACGTAGGACACGCTGGTCAGTCGATGTCGGTGCCGGTGGCGGAACGGTGGGCCGCGCGGTGGGCGACGCGGTGGCCGCTCGCGTTCAACCGCGGCTTGCCGCCGTCGTCCAGCTCGGTGAGGAACCTGAACAGCATCCCGTGGCCCTCCAGCCGCTTGAGCAGCGCGTCCGCCACGTCCTCGGACTCGAAGTCCACGATGGACATCTGCTCCACCAGCGACGTGGCGATGGTCCGCCTCGCCCGCAACGGCACCCACCACGTCGTCACCAGCAGCAGCACCAACCCGAACGCCAACGCCGTGCCCAGCACCGCCTCCCACCCGGTGAACCGCAGCGCGAACACCTGCACCACCGCGCCGATGACCAGCAGCACCGACCCGTACACCGCGGCCCACCCGGCGGTCGCGGACGCGGGCGGCTCGGCGGGCTCGGTGTCCCACACCCCGTCCACCTGCCGCCACCGGCGCAGCGAGCTGCCCAGCACGTACGACGTGACCGCGCCGAACACGATCGCCACCACCGTGCCGACGACCACCAGCGCCGGGTCCAGGTCGTAGAGCCGGTAGCGCACCACGGCCCACACACCGACCACGATCCCGGCCGCCACGAGCACCCGCACCAGCAGCCGCGGCTTGAGCCGGATCTTGCCCAGCACCGCGAGCGGCGTGCCCACCGGCGCGGGCAGGCTGCCGATGATCAACAACCCCACCACGACCAGCAGCACGCCACCGACGGCCACCATGCCCGTCACGGCCTGGTCGCCGGTCTCACCCGACGCCATCGCGTCCCGCGTCCGGTCGATCGCCACCGTGACCAGCGGGATCACCGGCGACAGCAGCACCAGCCCGTGCAGCAAGGTGCCGGACCGCAGCGCGGCGTAGCCGAACGCGGCCAGCAACGTGCCGCCGCCGAACGCCGCCGCCGGCCCCACCGCCCACGGGGGCAGCAGGTCGAACAGCGACAGCACCAGCAGCGCGCCGCCCAGCGCGAACCCCAGCAGCCCCAGGAACTGCGCCAGCCGACCGCCCCGGGTCAAGCCGGTGATCGTCCAGTACGGCAGCAGCGCCGCCCCGCGCAACGTCCTGGTCAGCGGTTTCGCCGTGCCCAACCCGGAGTTGTCGCTGTCGGCCACGGTGATCGCCACCGCCGCGGCCGTCGCCGCCGTCCGGATCACCTGGTCGCTGCTCGCCTCCTGCACCAGCGGCTCACGCCCGATGCCCGCCCGGTCGAACGCGGCCAGCCCCCGCACGCCCACCTCGACCCGCTCCGCGTCCGTGCGCGCCGGCAGCCGGGACAGCAGCGCGGCCTGCTCCTCCAGGAACAGCTCGCCGCGCGAGCGCCGATCCGCGCCCTCGTGCCGGTCGGCCAGGATCGCCGCGCGCAACGCGGGCAGCTCCTCGCAGATGATCCGGGTGTGCAGGCCCCACGCGGCCAGCTCCGCCAACGCCGTGCACGTCGGCGGGTGGTCGCCGTCCGGGTTCGCGTAGATCTTCCCCAGCGCCGCCTTCGCCCGCTCGACGTACGGCGCCAGCTCGTCCGGCAGACCGTCGCCGAACAGCTCCTCCACCAGCTCGTCGACCTTCGCCGCGGCCCGTTCGACGGGATCGCCGCCCTCACCGGTCAGCCGGTCGACCCGCAGCAGCCGCTTCGGGTCGAACAACACCTTGCACAGCATGGTCGCGCCGTCGAGCCGACCCCAGATCCAGTCGTTGACCCGCCAGGACCGCTTGAGGAACCCGGAGAACCGGTGCAGCGACGCGCCACCGGCCTTGTCCTCCGCGGTGAGGCTGTACTCGGCGAACGCGTTGCGCGTCTGCAGGCTGATCTGCACCAGCTCCACGGCCTGGTCGAGGCCGCCGCGGGTGTCGTCGGCCAGGCACGTCGTGGCGACCTCCAGCGCCAGCACCCGCGCCAGCCACAGCTCGCCCGCCACCAGCCCTGCCTCGGCCTCCGCCGCGGTCCGCGACTCGGTCAGCAACCGGTGCCACGACCGCAGCTCACCGACCCGCAGCTGCTCGTCGTCCAGCTGGTCGAGGATGTCGTGCGCGTCGCCGAGGACGCCCGCGATCCGGTCCACCTGCTCGCGCACCCGCCGGCCGACGCCGTCGGGCTCGTCCAGCATCCTCGCGGCGAACCGGCGGACCCGCCGCTCCCAGTACTCCTGGTCGAGGTCCTCCTGCTCGCTGGTGGTCCACTGCTCGTCCAGCTCGATCCGGGCGGCGCGCAGCTTCTCCCGCACGTCGAACAGGTTCGTGCGGGCCATCGCCAGCCGCCCGGCGTCCGGCATCACCCACACCAGGCGTTTGAGCACGTCCATCGCGGCGGACGCGAGCCGTTCGGCCATCGTGACGCCCCACGGCCAGCCGTGGTCGGGCGGCGCGGCCGGTTGCGGTCGCGTCGGCACGTAGGGGAGCTTGCCGTGCTGCGCGCGGTACTCGCGCTGCGCCGCCTCCGCCGCGGCGCGGACCCGTTCGAACGTCCAGCCGGCGGCGTTCGCGCCCGGCACCTCGAACTGGCGGGTGGTGACGTCGCGGGCGGCGTGCCGGATGCGCACGTCCTCGTAGTGGTCGTGCAGCGTGGCGGCCAGCGCGTAGAGCTTCTCCGTCACCGAGCCGCCCGACGCCAGCCGGTCCAGCAGGGCGTTGCGGCCGCCGCGGCGGGAGGCGGCGTTGCGGTTGTGCTCCTCGATGCGGTCCACGTAGGTGCGCCCGCTCTGGCTGGTCAACGCGCCGAGCAGCTTGCCGCCGGTGGCGATGGTGCTGGGCAGCGCGCCGTCCACCGGGGCCACGGGTTCCACCACCGCCTCGGGGGCGTGCGGGAACACCAGCAGCATCACCCGCCGCACGGGGCCTTCGGCGGCCATCCGGTCGATGGCCTCCAACGCCTCCTTGGTGGGCGTGTTGACCAGGACACCGCCGTCGACCGCGTAACGGGACCGGTTGTCGGTGTCGTTGGCCCAGGACGCGACCTCGGCCATGTTCGGCTTGTCGCCGTCGGGCGCGCCGGGCGCCACCGGGATGAACGAGGGTTCGAACGCGAACGGGAAGGACGCGGACGACCGTGCGGCCAACGCCATCCGGCTGACCAGCGTCGGCAGCTTGTCGGCGGTGAAGTCGTCGCGGCCGCCGGGGTCGCGGCGGAACGAGAAGCTGCCCTGGTGGGTCGCCTGCACCATGGTCTGACCGAGGTCGTCGTGGGTGACCGTGGGCACGCCCGCGAGCAGCGTGGTGGTGATCCGCAGGTCGACCGGCCGGTCCTCCTGCGGGCTGAAGTCGGTGGTCAGGCGCCCCAACGCCTCCTGAAGGCGGGGCAGGAAGAACTCGTCGCCCCTGAGCAGCGACACCGGCTGGCCGCGGAACGGGGTGCGCAGCAGCTGTTCCATCCGGCCCTGCTCGGCCCACAGGTCACGCAGCCGTTCCAGCCGGGCGTTGGCGTTGACCTGCGACAACGCCAGGGCGGCACCGTTGATGCCGCCCGCCGACGTGCCCGTGATGACGTCCGCGCGCGCCGTGCTGCCGACCATGTCCAGCAGGGCGGCGTACGGACCGTCACCCCTGGTCAGCCGGTCGAGTTCGAGCACCACCCCGCCCATCCACACGGCGAGGCTCACACCCCCGTTGAGCACGACCGCGAACCGGATCTGCTCCCTCGGCACGTCGACCATCAGGCACTCCCTCCCCGGACCGCGCCCGAATCCTCCCGCGCCCGATCCTCCCGCACCCGTTACCTCGCCCGCCCACCCCACCCGTTACACCACCCGCGCGAGAGTCCTACCTCCAACGCGCGAGAGTCCTACGTTCGCGCGGGGTGAATTCAACGCTCGGCGCAGGCCCGGCGGCGTGCCGCTCGTCGTGAGCGTTGAATTCGGGTGTTCTGAACGTTGGACTCTCGCGTTCTGAGCGTTGGACTCTCGCGTTCTGGAGGTAGGACACGCGGCGAGTGGGGGTTAGGCGGAGCCGGGGAGGGGGTCGCGTTTGATCAGCGGGATCACCTGTTTGCGGGCGAAGATCAGGCACACGGCGAACGCGATCACGGCGCCCGTGACGGCCTGGGGCACGATGTAGGCACGCCCGTCGAACGCCGAACCCGTCGGCGGCAGGATCACCGCGATCACCGCGCTGACGGTGGTCGCGAACACCCGGAACCGGCGCGCCAGCACGGCCGTGGCCAGCGGCAACGCCGCCCACAGCACGTACCACGGCTGGAGCACGGGCCCCAGGACGAGGACCGCGCCCAGGCCCGCGCCCAACCCGTTCACGGCCTTGATCCGACCCCGGAACGCCTTCCACAGCAGCGTCGCCACGATCACCACCGACACCGCCTGCGTCACGATCCGCATCAGCACGATCATCGACTCGGTGTGGTTGCCCAGCCCGAGCAGCAGCCCCAGCCCGCCGCCCATGAACCCCATCGCGGTCGGCGGCGACATCCAGCTCTTCACCGTGCCGGCGACGTTCAACGTCTCCACCCAGCCGAACCCGAGCCCGGTGCCCACGCACGTCCCCACCATCACCACACCGGAGACGACCAGCAACAACAGCGCCGACTTCACCAGGTCGGAGAACCGCCCACCGCACCGCCGCGCGATCATCACGCCGAGGAACCCGAGGGCCAGCGCGGCCGGGATCTTCACCGCCGCGCCCATGGTGATCATCGTCGCGCCGAGGATGATCCACAACAGCTCTTCACGCGTCATAGGCGCGCCCGTGACCAGCGACAACCGGCGCAACGCCAGCTCAAGGCCCACCAGCATCAGGCCGATCGCCAAGCCCTCGTTGTGCACGCCCACGACCAGGTGGAACAACACCAGCGGGTTCGCCGCGCCCAACCACAGCGCGCCCACCGGCGGCACGCCGAAGCGCCGCGCGAGCCTGGGCAGCGCCCACACGATCATCGCCAGCCCCAGCAGCCCCAGCAGCCGGTGCAGGAAGATGCCGGGCAGCACGCTGTCCCCGGTCACCATCGAGATGACCCGCCCGACGGCCAGGAACAGCGGCCCGTACGGCGCGGGCGTCTCCCGCCAGATGTTCGGCACGTTCTTCGTCAGGTCGTGCTCGACGCCCAGCGCCGTCGCCGGACCGAGCTCGTACGGGTCCTGCCCGTTGGCCGCGATCTGCGACTGCGCCAGGTAGCTGTACACGTCCCGGCTGAACATGGGCAGCACGAACACCAGCGGCGTGATCCACATCAGCAGGGTGCGGTCCAGCTGGCTGCGCGACATCAGCCGGGGACGACCCGGTCGGGCGAACCGGCCCAGCCACAGCCACGCCGACACGATCAGGAACATGCCGGTCCACACCACGGCCATGGACGCGCTGGGCATCCGGACGAACAGCCCCAGCAGCGGCGTGCCCGGCAGCGGGCTGAACACCGGCGCGGCGCCCGACCCGAGCGAGCCCACGGCCAGCAGCAACGCCCCCACGGTGCCCCAGCGGCGGATGACGTCGAGCTGCCGCGTCTCGACGGCGTCGAGAGGTGCTGCCTCGCCGATGTCGCTCCGGTTAGTCATCACCAATCCGCCCGCCGTCACGTCCGAAGGGTAGCGACCGGCCCGCGCGGGTGACTCGGGTCACCCGATACCCGTCGATCTTTGCGACCGCCCGCGAAATACGCAACACTGGTGTTGTGAAAAACGCCGGGACCGATTCGACCGTGGTGCCGTCCGGGCACGACGGGCGTACCCGGCACGCCGTCGCACGGCTCCTGCTGGAGCAGGGCCCGGTGACCGCGGCCTCGGTCGCGGAACAGCTGGGCCTGAGCCCCACGGCGGTGCGCCGGCACATCGACGCGCTGGTGGCCGACGGCGAGGCGACCAGCAGGGAGGCCCCGCGCAGGGGTCAGCGCGGCCGGGGTCGCCCGGCCAAGCTCTTCCTGCTGACCGAGCAGGGGCGGGCCCGCTTCGGGCACGCCTACGACGACCTCGCCGTGGCCGCGTTGCGGTTCCTCGCCGAACAGGGCGGGGAGGAGGCGGTACGAACCTTCGCCGAACGACGGGTGTCCGCATTCGTCGACCGGCACCGCTCGGCCATCGTGGCCCAGCCCGACGGCGCGGAGCGGGCCAAGGCCCTCGCGGTCGCGCTGACCAGGGAGGGCTACGCTGCCTCGGCGCGTCACGTGGGGGCGGGCGAGCAGCTCTGCCAGCACCTGTGTCCCGTGGCGCACGTCGCGGCGGAGTTCCCGCAGCTGTGCGAGACCGAGACGGCGGCGTTCGCCGACCTGCTCGGCACGCACGTCCAGCGCCTGGCCACGATCGCCCGCGGCGACGCCGTGTGCACGACGCACATCCCGAACACACCCCGGATCCCAGATGGAGGGGAGCCCGCATGACTGCCGCTGCCGAGCAGCGCACCACCACAGCCCCGCTCACCCAGGAAGAGACCCTGGCGAGCATCGGCAACTACGAGTTCGGCTGGTCCGACTCGGACGTGGCAGGCGCGAGCGCTCGCCGGGGCCTGAACGAGGACGTCGTTCGGGACATCTCGGCGAAGAAGAACGAGCCCGAGTGGATGCTGGAGTTCCGGCTCAAGGCGCTGCGGTTGTTCGACCGCAAGCCCATGCCGACCTGGGGCTCCGACCTGTCGGGCATCGACTTCGACAACATCAAGTACTTCGTCCGGTCGACCGAGAAGCAGGCGGCGACCTGGGACGACCTGCCCGACGAGATCAAGAACACCTACGACCGCCTCGGCATCCCGGAGGCGGAGAAGCAGCGCCTGGTCTCCGGCGTCGCGGCCCAGTACGAGTCCGAGGTCGTCTACCACAAGATCCGCGAGGACCTCGAGGAACAGGGCGTCATCTTCCTGGACACCGACACGGCCCTGCGCGAGCACCCGGAGCTGTTCAAGGAGTACTTCGGCTCCGTCATCCCATCGGGTGACAACAAGTTCTCCGCGCTGAACTCCGCGGTGTGGTCGGGCGGCTCGTTCATCTACGTGCCCAAGGGTGTCCACGTCGACATCCCGCTCCAGGCCTACTTCCGGATCAACACCGAGAACATGGGCCAGTTCGAGCGCACGCTGATCATCGTCGACGAGGGCGCCTACGTGCACTACGTCGAGGGCTGCACCGCGCCGATCTACTCGTCGGACTCGCTGCACTCCGCCGTCGTGGAGATCATCGTCAAGAAGGGTGGTCGCTGCCGCTACACGACCATCCAGAACTGGTCGAACAACGTCTACAACCTGGTCACCAAGCGCGCCAAGGCCGAAGAGGGCGCGACCATGGAGTGGATCGACGGCAACATCGGCTCCAAGGTCACCATGAAGTACCCGGCCGTGTTCCTGATGGGCGAGCACGCCAAGGGCGAGGTCCTCTCGATCGCGTTCGCGGGCGAGGGCCAGCACCAGGACGCGGGCGCGAAGATGGTCCACATGGCGCCGTACACGTCGTCCACGATCGTGTCGAAGTCGGTGGCGCGCGGCGGTGGCCGCACCTCCTACCGCGGCCTCGTGCAGGTCAACAAGCGGGCGCACCACTCGAAGTCCACGGTCAAGTGCGACGCGCTGCTGGTGGACAACATCAGCCGCTCGGACACCTACCCCTACGTCGACGTCCGCGAGGACGACGTGTCGATGGGCCACGAGGCCACGGTCTCGAAGGTCTCCGAGGACCAGCTGTTCTACCTGATGTCGCGCGGCCTCAACGAGGACGAGGCCATGGCGATGATCGTGCGCGGGTTCGTCGAGCCCATCGCGCGCGAGCTGCCCATGGAGTACGCGCTGGAGTTGAACCGCCTGATCGAGCTTCAGATGGAAGGGGCCGTCGGCTGACATGGCCGTCACCACCGAACAGCAGCAGCACGGCCTGACGGCCCACTCGCACGGTGGCGCCGGGAAGACGGGTGCCGTCCCGATCTCCTCGCGCGCCGACCACTTCACGTCCTTCGACGTGAACGCGTTCGAGGTGCCCGGCGGTCGCGAGGAGATCTGGCGCTTCACCCCCATGAAGCGCCTGGCGAACCTGCACAACGGCGCCGAGGCGACCGGCACCGCGAAGGTCGAGGTCAACGCGCCCGAGGGCGTCACGGTCGAGACCGCGGCGCGCGGCGACCAGCGGCTCGGCGTCGCGGGCACCCCCGGTGACCGCGTCGCCGCCCAGGCCTGGTCGTCGTTCACCGAGGCCACCGTCGTCACCCTCCCCGGTGACGCGAAGTCCGAGCCGACCACCGTCACGGTGACCGGCCCGGGCGAGGGCCGGGTCGCCTACGGTCACCTGCACGTGCACGCCAAGCAGTTCGCCGAGGCCGTCGTCGTCATCGACCACCGCGGCTCCGGCGCGTACGCCGACAACATCGAGATCGTCGTCGACGACGGCGCGCACCTCACCGTGGTCGCCATCCAGGACTGGGCCGACGACGCGGTGCACGTGTCCTCGCACCACGCCAAGCTGGGCCGCGACGCCACGTTCAAGCACACCGTCATCACCCTCGGTGGCGACGTCGTGCGCCTCACCCCGGTGGTGACCTACACCGGGCGCGGCGGCGACGCCGAGCTGCTCGGCCTGTACTTCGCCGACGCGGGCCAGCACCTGGAGCACCGCACCTTCATCGACCACTCGGCGTCCAACTGCCGCAGCAACGTGGTCTACAAGGGCGCGCTCCAGGGCGAGGACGCGCACACCGTGTGGATCGGCGACGTGCTGATCCGGGCCGCCGCCGAGGGCACCGAGACCTTCGAGCTCAACCGCAACCTGGTGCTCACCGACGGCGCCCGCGCCGACTCGGTGCCCAACCTGGAGATCGAGACCGGCGAGATCGAGGGCGCGGGCCACGCCAGCGCCACCGGCCGGTTCGACGACGAGCAGCTGTTCTACCTCCAGGCCCGCGGCATCCCGGAGGACCAGGCACGCCGGCTGGTCGTGCGCGGGTTCTTCCACGAGATCCTGCTCAAGATCGCCGTTCCCGAGGTGCGCGAGCGCCTGGAAGCCGCCATCGAGGCGGAGCTCGAAGCGGTGGGCGTGTGATCAGGGTGTGCTCGCTGACCGACCTCGACGACCGCAAGCCCGCGGCGTTCGAGGTCGGCGACGAGTACACCCCGGTCGTGCTCGTCCGCGACGGCGAGGCCGTGCACGCGCTGCGCGACCTGTGCTCGCACGCCGAGGTCGCGCTCAGCGAGGGCGAGGTGACGCGCAAGGGCGTGGAGTGCTGGCTGCACGGCTCGTGCTTCGACCTGCGCACCGGCCGCCCGTCCTCGCCGCCCGCCACCGACCCGGTCGACGTGTTCGCCGTCGAGCTCCGCGCCGGTGACGTCTACGTCGACGTCACCACAGCCGTGAACTGACCACGGCTACGAACCGACTTTCGCTCGCAACACCAGGAGAACGAAGCACCAATGGCCACTCTGGAGATCAAGGACCTGCACGTCTCGGTCAACACCGACGAGGGCTCCAAGGAGATCCTCAAGGGCGTCGACCTGACCATCAACGCAGGTGAGACCCACGCGATCATGGGTCCCAACGGCTCGGGCAAGTCCACCCTGTCCTACGCCATCGCCGGGCACCCCAAGTACCAGATCACCTCCGGCAGCGTGCTGCTGGACGGCGTGGACGTGCTGGAGATGACCGTCGACGAGCGCGCCCGCGCGGGCCTGTTCCTCGCCATGCAGTACCCGGTCGAGGTGCCCGGCGTCTCGATGTCGAACTTCCTGCGCACCGCCGCCACCGCCGTGCGCGGCGAGGCCCCGAAGCTGCGCCTCTGGGTCAAGGAGGTCAAGCAGGCGATGTCCGACCTGGACATCGACCCGGCCTTCGCCGAGCGCTCGGTCAACGAGGGCTTCTCCGGCGGCGAGAAGAAGCGCCACGAGATCCTCCAGCTCGGGCTGCTCCAGCCGAAGATCGCGATCCTCGACGAGACCGACTCGGGCCTGGACGTCGACGCGCTGCGCGTGGTGTCCGAGGGCGTGAACCGGTACAAGCAGTCCGGCGAGGTCGGCGTGATGCTGATCACGCACTACACCCGGATCCTCAAGTACATCTCGCCCGACTTCGTGCACGTCTTCGCCGGGGGCCGCATCGCCGAGTCCGGCGGCCCGGAGCTGGCCGACAAGCTCGAGGCCGAGGGTTACGTGAAGTACATCGGCAAGCAGGAAGCCGCGGGCATCGCCTGACGTTGCACCCCGTGGGCGACCTGTCCGTGAACACGTATCGAGAGGAGGCGTCGGAGCAGTGACCACCACCGCGGCTGCGCTGGACGTCGTAGGCGTCCGGGCGGACTTCCCGATCCTTGGCCGCACCGTGCGGGAGGGCAAGCGGCTGGTCTACCTGGACTCCGGCGCCACCTCGCAACGCCCGAGGCAGGTCCTCGACGCCGAGCGCGCCTTCCTGGAAACCGCCAACGCCGCGGTGCACCGGGGCGCGCACCAACTGGCGGAAGAGGCCACCGACGCCTACGAGGGCGCCAGGCAGAAGATCGCCGACTTCGTGGGTGTCGACCACGGCGAGATCGTGTTCACCAAGAACGCGACCGAGGGCGTGAACCTCGTCGCCTACGCGATGGGCAACGCGGCCACCGCCGGTCCCGAGGCCGAGCGGTTCCGCGTCGGTCCCGGCGACGAGATCGTGGTGACCGAGATGGAGCACCACGCGAACCTCGTGCCGTGGCAGCAGCTGGCCGCCCGCACGGGCGCCACGCTGCGCTGGTTCGGCGTCACCGACGAGGGCCGCCTCGACCTGTCGAACCTGGACGAGCTGGTCAACGCCCGCACGAAGGTCGTCGCGTTCACCCACCAGTCCAACGTGCTCGGCACCGTGAACCCGGTGCGCGTGCTGGCGGACGCGGCTCGCGCGGTGGGCGCGCTCACCGTGCTGGACGCCTGCCAGTCCGTGCCGCACAGCCCGGTCGACCTCGCCGCGCTGGGCGTGGACTTCGCCGTGTTCAGCGGCCACAAGATGCTCGGCCCGTCCGGCATCGGCGTCCTCTACGGCCGCCGTGAGCTGCTGGAAGCCCTGCCGCCGTTCCTCACCGGCGGTTCGATGATCGAGATGGTCCACATGGCGAAGTCGACCTTCGCCCCGCCGCCCGCGCGGTTCGAGGCGGGCGTGCCCATGACGTCGCAGGCGGTGGCGCTGGGCGCGGCGGTGGACTACCTCAACGCCATCGGCATGGACCGCGTCGCCGCGCACGAGCACCTGCTCACCGAGGCGGCGCTGCGCGGTCTCGCCGAGGTCCCCGGCGTGCGGGTCGTCGGACCGCTCGACACGGTCGACCGCGGCGGCGCGGTGTCGTTCGTCGTCGACGGCATCCACGCGCACGACGCGGGCCAGGTGCTCGACAGCCTGGGCGTCGCGGTGCGCGTCGGCCACCACTGCGCGTGGCCCCTGCACCGGCGGATGGACGCCGCCGCGACCGTGCGGGCCAGCTTCTACCTGTACAACACGGTGGACGAGGTGACCGCCCTGGTGGACGCCGTCCGCGAGGCGCAGAAGTTCTTCGGCGTTCGATGACTTTCGGGTGGGCGTGATGCAGCTGCAGCAGATGTACCAGGAGATCATCCTGGACCACTACAAGAACCCGCACGGTCGCGGCCTGCGCGACCCGTTCGACGCCGAGTCGCACCAGATCAACCCGACCTGCGGCGACGAGGTGACGTTGCGGGTCAGCCTCGACGGCGAGATCGTCCGCGACGTGTCGTACGACGGTCAGGGCTGTTCCATCAGCCAGGCCTCCACCTCGGTGTTGACCGATCTGGTGGTGGGCAGGCCGTTGGGCGAGGCGTTCGAGAAGCTGGACGCGTTCGTGGAGCTCATGCAGGGCCGCGGCCAGGTGGAGCCCGACGAGGACGTCCTGGAGGACGGCATCGCGTTCGCGGGCGTGGCGAAGTACCCGGCGCGCGTGAAGTGCGCGCTGCTGGGCTGGATGGCGTTCAAGGACGCGGTGGCACGCAGCGAGGGAGCAAAGGCATGACCGCCGAAGAGGACGTGGTGCGCGGCATCGAGGGCATGCCCGAGCCGCCCGCCCCGAAGGCCGAGGTCGCGGCCGTGGACGACGTCGAGGAGGCCATGCGCGACGTGGTCGACCCCGAGCTGGGCATCAACGTCGTCGACCTCGGCCTGGTCTACGACATCCGCGTGGACGAGGAGAACGTCGCGCTCATCGACATGACCCTGACGTCCGCGGCGTGCCCGCTGACCGACGTCATCGAGGACCAGACGCGGTCGGCGCTGGTCGGCGGTGGGGGCGGCGGGCTCGTCGACGACTTCCGCATCAACTGGGTCTGGATGCCCCCGTGGGGGCCGGAGAAGATCACCGACGACGGCCGCGAACAGCTGCGCGCCCTCGGCTTCACCGTCTGACCCATCTCCAACGCCAGAGCAGGGGTCCCCGCCAAGGGGACCCCTGCTTTGAGGTTACCGGCGAGGACCGACAGTTGCGGGCCCTCGGCAGCCGCCTGTGGACAACCGTGCGCGGTCGTCGGTGAGCGATGTGGACGAGCGGTGGTCAGCGGGCGGCGTAGGCGGTCAGCGTGCGGCGTAGACGCGTTCCACGAACTCGGCGATCTGCGACTCGGTCAAGTGCCGGGCGAGGTCCGCCTCCGACACCATCCCCACCAGCCGGTGGTCCTCGATCACCGGGACCCGGCGGATCTGGTTGTCCTCCATCGTCCGCAGCACGTGCGACAGGTCGTCGTCCGCGTTCACCCAGTGCAGGTGCCCGGACATCTCCCCGGCCGTCATCGATGCGGGATCCCGGCCTTCGGCCACGCAGCGCAGCACGATGTCACGATCGGTGATGATCCCGTGCAGCTTGTCGTCCTCGCCGCAGATCGGCAACGAGCCGACGCCCAACTCGCGCATCATCCGCGCCGCGTCACGCAGGCTCTGGTCCTCCTTGATGCACTGGACACCGGCGTTCATGATCTCCCGTGCGGTGGTCATGCCGAACCTCCTTGGTCGCGTACGTCCAGCATGCGCCGACCGGACGCTCCCAGCACCTCGACCGGCAACCACCCCGGCCGACAACCACCCCGGCCGGACGCCTACGCCGTCTCCGCGACCAGCATCTCCACCACGTCCGCGAGCGACCCGCGCCGACCGAACGCCCGCCGCTGCCGCACCGCACCCGTGCCGTCCAGCAGCAACCGGTCGATGCCGTCCACCACCAGGTCCTCGTCCCCCGCCGCACGCAGCACCGGGCGCGTCCACTCCACCAACGCCCGCACCATGTCCACCGCGGGCACCAGCCGACCGGTGCGCGGCTCGATCGCCGCGCCGTCCAACCCGTCCCGCGCCGCCCGCCACAACGCCGTCCGCAACGCCAGGTCCGACACCCGCTGCGCGGGCGCGCCGGCCAACGCGGTCCCCGCTATCGCCCGCACCAACGCCGCCAGCACCACCGCCTCGTCCGCGGTCATCGGGACGTCGCACACCCGCAGCTCCACCGTCGGGTGACGGGCCGACAGCCGCACGTCCCAGTAGACCATCGCCTGGTCCAACGCCGCCCCGCCCGACCGCAGCACCCGCGTGCCCCGGTGGTAGTCCTCCGCCGACTCGAACCACGGCGGCACGCCCGCCGACGGCCACGGGCTCCACGCCTGGTAGCGCCAGCTCGCGTACCCCGTGTCCCGCTCCTCCGAGAACGGCGAGTTCGCGCTGATCGCCAACAGCACCGGCAGCCACTCCCGCAGGTGGTTGCTGATCAGCACACCGGTGTCCTCGTCCGGGATCCCGATGTGCACGTGGCACCCGCAGATGGTCAGCCCGTCGATCAACGACCCGTACTCCGCGGCGATGGCGCGGTAGCGGTCGTCGTCGGTCAACGGCGGCGGCCGGAGACCACCCAGCACCGGCGTCCCGCTCGCCACGACCCGCGCGCCGTGCGCACCCGCCAACGCCGACAGCGCACGCCGTGCCGCCACCAACTGCTCGCGCACCTCGGCCATGCTCCGGCACACCCGCGTGGCGCTCTCCACCTGGTAGAGCGTCATCTCCGCCTGGAGGTCCGGCCCGGACACCCCGGCGCCGCCCAGCACCGGGCCCGCCAGCGGCACCAACACCCCGGTGTCGGCGTCCACCAGCAGGAACTCCTCCTCCACCCCGACCGAGAGCGGCAGATCGGAGACGACTCGCGGAAGCGGTAGGGCGAAGACCTCGCTCACCAGGGACCTCCCTGCGGTGGGTAGTCGGCCTGATGCTATGAGTAACCAACCGCACCGCACATGCGGCTTTGCGGTGAACTTCCTAACTTACCGCCAGGTGCGGCCCACCGCGCAGCACGTCGACGTGGTCGCTGCCCGGCCGACCCAGCACCCAACTCGTGCCCCGCAGCGACTTCGCGTGCTCCTTCAACGGCGCCAGCAACCGCGACACCTCCCGGTAGGACCCCACCGACCCGGCCGCGCAGATCAACGTCGCCAACGACAACGTCACCCCGCGCCCCTCCGCCTCGAACGGCACGTCCAGCACACCGGCGGAGAACGGCACGATCTCGTTCAACCCCGCCACCACCAGGAAGTCGTCCCCGCCCACGTGCCCCACCTGCACGCCCGGGTACACCGCAGCCCCCTCGGTCAGCGCCCGCCCTATCGCCCGGATCAGGTCGTCACCGGCCGCGAACCCCGCCGAGTCGTTGACCCGCTTGAACGCGTCCACGTCCAGCCACCCCACCGCGAACAACTCGCCGCCCAGGATGCGCCGGTCCACCTCCCGCGCGATCGAGTCACTACCCGGCAACCGCGTCAGCGGGCTCAACGCCGCGGCCTGCTCCACCTTCATCTCGGCGACACCGCGCACCACGTCCGCGACCCGCACCACGCCCAGGCAGCGGTCGTCGTCGTCCACGACCACCAGGTCGTCGTTGGTGCGCTCGCGGTTGGCGTGCGCCACCACGTCCAGCAGCTCCAGCGCGCTCGAATCCGCGCCGATCAGCTTCGGCTTGTCCGCCAGCCGCGCCGCCTCCCGCTTGGCGTGCAGGGCGTGCCCGAACGGCCCCGTCACCGCCAGCAGGAACCGGTTGCGGTCCACCGTCCACCGCGGCCGGCCACCGTCGTCCACGAGCACCACGCCGGTGACCGTCGGCTGGTTCGCCAGCACGTCGCGCACCTCCTCGGACGTCGCCGAGTCGGGCAGCGTGGTCGCCGGGTGCAGGAAGTCGGTGACCTTCGGACCGGACTTGCGCCGCAGCGGCGCCGTCATCGTGCTGGTGATCGCCTCCGGGTCGTTGACCTCGCTCAACACCGCGGAGATGGTCGCGTCCACCTTCGGCCGCCGCTGCGGGCTGGCCAGCAGGTTGCCCTGCGCGAGCCGCACACCCAGCCTGCGCAGCGCGGCCAGCTGCGCCTCGGTCTCCACGCCCTCCGCCACGACCAGCGACCCGGTGTGCTCGCACAGGTGCTGCAACGCCTGGGTCAGCGCGTACCGGGCGGGGTCGGTGGGCAGCGCCACCACCACCTCGCGGTCCAGCTTGATCACGTCCGGGTGCACCTCGGTCAGCAGCGACAGCGGCGAGTCGCCCTCGCCCACGCCGTCCAGGCCGATCCGGAACCCGTCCTGCCGCAGCCGCTCGACACCCTTCACCAGCAGCCGGCGCGGCGCGCGCGAGTACGGCGTGCCGATCTCGACCACCAGGTCGGCGGGGGTGCGGCCGACCTCGCGCAGCGCGCCGTACAGCGGGGCCATCAGCTCGGGCTTGTCCGCGACGGTCAACGCGAGCAGGTTGACGTGCAGCGGCACGCCGAGGCCGTGCTCGGCCGCGTGCCGGACCGCGCGGCACGCGAGGGCCACGTCGGTGTTGGCCAGGTACCCGGCGCGGAACGCCATCCGCAGCAGGTCCTGCACGGTGCCGTCGTGCGGTCGGGCCAGCGCTTCCACCGCCACGACCCCTCCGGTGTGGAGGTTGAACAACGGCTGGAAGGCGAACCGGACGTCATCCAGCAAGGCGGGCACGGCCCCGATCGTGCCCGGTCGATCTTCTTTTGCCGAGACCGTTAACCAGGTGTTCTCACACTTTTGGCCGATTGCACAGGAAATACCAACCGGGCCCGCATACCCCACCCCGTCGAACCGAACAGCCGGACCATCGCACGGGCGGTCCCACGCAGGTCAGCGTGCCCACCGAGGTAGTCCCGTTGAAGACTGTCGGGTAATTGAAAAAATCTGTTGAAGAATTCCGGCACCTCGTCGGGCGGCAGTGCCAGCAACGCCGCCAGACCTCTCAACCGCAACCGGCGCACCGCCCGTTCCGCCGCCGACCGCGCCACCGGACGGCCCGCCGCGATCGCCTCCGCCACCACCGGCGCCCGCCGCAGCGCCGCCGCCACGCTGTACCCCGTCGCCGGGTGGATCCACCCCGCCGCCGCGCCGAACGCACCGTCCCGCGCCCGCCCGTCCAACGTGATGCGCACCCGTTCCTCGTCCTCCGGCACCGGGATGCCGTGCGCGGCCAGGCGCGCGTGCAACCGGAGCCGCAGTTCGCGCAACGGCAGACCCGGGCGGCGCGCCAACGACGTCTCCTCCAGCAGCACCTCGTCCGCCGACACCGGGATCGCGTAGAGGAACGTCGGATCACCCGTCGTGGCCGCCGGCGGCTTGCGCCAATCCATGATCAACGCCTCGTCCGCGCCGACGAACGGCGTTGCCCGCCCGGCCGGGACCACCACGCCGACCGCCGTCTGCGCCGCCCGACCACCCACCGTGCCGCTCGCGTCCACCACCCGCCCGGTCAGCACCCGCCCGTCGGCCAACGTCGCCGCGGTGCCCGTGCGGCTGACCACCCGACCCGCGATCACCCGCACCCCGTCCGGGAGCCACCGCAACCGCTCGTTGTCCAACACCGCGTAACCCCGGTCGATCACGTGCTCCGCCGTGGTCACCGCACGGGCTTTGGAGGTCACCACCGCCACCGGCGCGTCGGACGGCAACTCGTCCGCCCACGCCGCGTAGGTCGCGCGCCACGGTCGACCCGGGCTCGGGTCGACCAACGTCGTACCCAGCCCCCTCGCCGCACACGCCCGCGCCAACGCCCGTCCCGCGGGCCCGCCACCTACGACCACGACGTCCACTCAGCGCTTCTCCGGGGGTTTGGGCGGCAGCAGGTCGCCCAGCACCAGCGGCTGGTACTGCGCCACCACGTTCGCCAACTGCTCCACCGTCCGCTCGATCGCCCGCCGCGCCGCGTTCCGCTCCGCGATCACCGCCGACAACAACAGGGCCGTCAACACCACGGTCCCGTTGAACGCCTGCAACGTCACCATGCGCACCACCAGGTCCAGATCCGCGAACGGACCGGTGCCGCGCGCCGCGCCCCGTGCCGCCAGGGTCGTCGCGACCAATGCGCACGGCGCCGTGCCGAGGTGCTGGAACCGCAGTGCCGCCCAGATCAGGAACGGGAACACCAAGTACATCAGCCGCAGGTCGTTGGTGCTCGCCACGGTCATGACCACCGCCGTGCTCACCAGCAACCCGGCGGCCTCCACCCAGCGCCGCAGGGAGTGGTTGCGCAGGCGCAGGGAGCGGAACGCCAGCACGATCGGCACGAGCACCAGCACGCCCAGCGCGTCGCCGGTCCACCACACCGTCCACGTCGACCAGAACGACGCGCCGTCGATCACGCCCGTCACCAGGAGCGTGCCCGAGCCGATCGTCGCGCTGACGGCCATGCCCACCAACCCGGCCAACAACACCAGCGCGAGCGCGTCACGCGTGCGGTCCATCTCCAGCCGGAAGCCGACCCGCTTCAGCAACAGGTACGCCACCACGGGGCCGAGGGTGTTGCCCGCGGAGATGAGGATCGTCGCGCCGAGGTCGGTGAGCGTGAAGTTGACCGCGAACGCACCCAACGCGATGCCCGGCCACAACTTCATCCCACCCAGCAGCAGCGCGAGCACGGCGACACCGGTCGGCGGCCACAGCGGGGTCACCTGGTCGTTCACCAACGCTTGGAGGAGTCCGATTCCGGCACCCACGTAGTAGGCACCCGCGACGACGGCGAGGTGGAGCACGTACCGGCCGAGCCGGGGGGAGGGCTGCACGGCCACAGCATCCACCGTTCCACGGAGTCGCACCACGCCTAGCTGCGGAGATGCCCTGACCGACCCCCCGATTTCACTATCCGAGGGCGCTCGTGTAAGTTTCTCTCTGCCAGCGCGGAACGGGCCGGAGAGAGACCGGAACGGAGCGCGGCGGACATCA
>NZ_BAAGTN010000032.1:0-1335 GCF_054781895.1 Saccharothrix stipae
TGGGGCCGGAGGAGATGGCGTTGGTTCGCCCGGTGATCGAGGACTTCGCCGCAGGCATGTTCGGTGGGTTCGTCCGGCGTGATCAGCGGGCGAAGGGTGAGCTGTATCTGCGTGGGCTGTTGTTGGACGGCAAGCGCAAGTCGATGCAGCCGATGGGTGAGCGTCTCGGGGTGGACCACCAGCAGTTGCAGCAGTTCGTCACGACGTCGACATGGGATCACGTGGAGGTGCGTCGGCGGTTGGCGGTGTGGGCGCGGGACTTCGTCGATCCGGACGCGATCGCGGTGGACGACACCGCGTTCCCCAAGGACGGAACATCGTCACCGGGTGTGGCGCGGATGTACTGCGGGGCGTTGGGCAAGACCGCGAACTGCCAGGTCGGGGTCAGCGTGCACGCGGTGACGGACTGGGCGTCGGCGGCGCTGGACTGGCGGTTGTTCCTGCCCGAGTCCTGGGACGACCGCAAAACCACCGACCCGGACCTGGCCGCCGAAACCCGGCGCAGGCGGCAACGGTGCGCGATCCCCGACGACCAACGGCACCGGGAGAAGTGGCGCCTGGCCCTGGACATGATCGACGAACTCACCGAGTGGGGCCTGCCCGCGCGGCCCGTGGTCGCCGACGCCGGCTACGGTGACTCCTCCGGCTTCCGTCAAGGGCTCACCGACCGCGGACTGACCTACGCGGTGGCGGTCAACCCGATCGCCACTGCCCACCCCGCCACGGCGGTGCCGGTCACGCCCGCCCACGGCGGGACCGGCCGTCGGCCCGAACCCCGCTACCCCGACCCGCCCGCCGACCTGAAGACGCTGGTGACGGCCGCGGGCCGGTCGGCGGGGAGGTTCGTGGTCTGGCGCCACGGCTCCCACAAGAGCCCGGCCAACCCGACCGGGCGGATGCGGTCGCGGTTCGTGGCGTTGCGGGTGCGTCCGGCCAACCGGCACATCCCGAAGAACGCCGACGGCAGTCTCCCGGAGTGCTGGCTGCTCGCGGAGTGGCCCACCGGCGCCGCCGAGCCCACCGACTACTGGCTGTCCACCCTCCCGCCCGACATCCGCCTGCGCGACCTGGTCAGGATCGCCAAGATCCGCTGGCGCATCGAGCACGACTACCGCGAACTCAAGGACGGCCTCGGCCTGGACCACTTCGAAGGCCGCAGCTGGCTCGGATGGCACCGCCACGTCACCCGCGCCTCCCTCGCCCAAGCAATCTGCACCAAGCTCCGCCGCACCCCAAAAGCCCCTGCGCGGGACTGACGCTCTACGCCGTCCTGCGCCACCTCCAACACTTACTCGCGGTCTGGACCGGCCACTGCCACACCTGCCAACAACCCGT
>NZ_BAAGTN010000034.1:0-1297 GCF_054781895.1 Saccharothrix stipae
CCTCTAGTGAGTGTTCATGCGGCCCGTACCCCAAACCGACACAGGTGGTCAGGTAGAGAATACCGAGGCGATCGGGCGAACTGTGGTTAAGGAACTCGGCAAAATGCCCCCGTAACTTCGGGAGAAGGGGGGCCGAGGGATTTGAAGCCCCTTGCGGGCTAGGATTTTTCGGCCGCAGAGACCAGCGAGAAGCGACTGTTTACTAAAAACACAGGTCCGTGCGAAGTCGCAAGACGATGTATACGGACTGACGCCTGCCCGGTGCTGGAACGTTAAGGGGACCGGTTAGCTCTTCGGGGCGAGGCTGAGAACTTAAGCGCCAGTAAACGGCGGTGGTAACTATAACCATCCTAAGGTAGCGAAATTCCTTGTCGGGTAAGTTCCGACCTGCACGAATGGCGTAACGACTTCTCGACTGTCTCAACCACAGGCCCGGCGAAATTGCATTACGAGTAAAGATGCTCGTTACGCGCGGCAGGACGGAAAGACCCCGGGACCTTTACTATAGCTTGGTATTGGTGTTCGGTTCGGCTTGTGTAGGATAGGTGGGAGACTGTGAAGCGGCCACGCCAGTGGTTGTGGAGTCGTCGTTGAAATACCACTCTGGTCGTACTGGATGTCTAACCTCGGTCCGTGATCCGGATCAGGGACAGTGCCTGGTGGGTAGTTTAACTGGGGCGGTTGCCTCCCAAAGGGTAACGGAGGCGCTCAAAGGTTCCCTCAGCCTGGTTGGCAATCAGGTGTCGAGTGCAAGTGCACAAGGGGGCTTGACTGTGAGACCGACGGGTCGAGCAGGGACGAAAGTCGGAACTAGTGATCCGGCCATGGCTTGTGGAAGCGTGGTCGCTCAACGGATAAAAGGTACCCCGGGGATAACAGGCTGATCTTGCCCAAGAGTCCATATCGACGGCATGGTTTGGCACCTCGATGTCGGCTCGTCGCATCCTGGGGCTGGAGTAGGTCCCAAGGGTTGGGCTGTTCGCCCATTAAAGCGGTACGCGAGCTGGGTTTAGAACGTCGTGAGACAGTTCGGTCCCTATCCGCCGCGCGCGTAGGATACTTGCGGAAGGCTGTCCCTAGTACGAGAGGACCGGGACGGACGGACCTCTGGTGTGCCAGTTGTCCTGCCAAGGGCATTGCTGGTTGGCTACGTTCGGAAGGGATAACCGCTGAAAGCATCTAAGCGGGAAGCCTGTTCCTAGATGAGGTATCCCACCCTTTGTGGGTTAAGGCCCCCAAGAGACTATTGGGTTGATAGGCCGGAGATGGAAGGTCGGTAACGGCTGGAGTTGACCGG
>NZ_BAAGTN010000035.1:0-1699 GCF_054781895.1 Saccharothrix stipae
GGCTGGAGCTTCGCTGAGTGGGTGATGGGCCGTTCCACCATGCGTCCAGGCGGATCAGGTTGAGGGCGGTGGCGGCGAAGACGTGGGCGAGGCGCGTCTTGGGCAGTCCGAGGTAGCGGTTGCGGCGGACGCCGGTGACGGCGACCGCCTGGTGGATGGTGCCCTCGACTCCGGCCCGGATCGCGTAGCGCTGTTTCCACTCGTCGGTCGCCTGCTCGGTCCGAGCCTGCTCGACCGCCTCGTGGACATCTCGAGCGCGCAGCATCAGCTGGCGTCCGGACCGGGTCGAGCGTGTGCATTGTGGACGCACCGGGCATGGTTGGCAGGCGGTCAAGGGAAAACGGACCACGACCGAGTCCCGTCCGCGTTCGGAGCACTCCGACCAGATCGTGTTCCGCACCCCTTGCGGACAGACGACCCGGCGCCGGTCCCAGTCGATGGTGAACGCGGCGCGGCCGAAACCGTCACCGGTCCGGGTCTGTGCGGAGTTGTCGACCCGCAGCGGACCGAGCAGGGTGATCCCGTACTCGCGTCGGGCACCGATCATCAGGTCGGCAGAGGTGTAACCCGCGTCCACGACGTGCTCATCGGGCAACAGATCGCGGCGGTCGAGATCGGCGTGGATCTCTTCGAGCACTTCCACGTCGGTGACGGTCGCGTCGGTGGTGACCACGTTGGTAACCAGGTGCGGCGATCCCGTGGCCGTGACGTCGTCGCAGGTCTCGGTGAGATGGATTTTATAGCCCTCCCAACCGGATCCGCGTTTGGTCGCGTAACGGGCGTCGGTGTCATATGGGGTGCAGAGGCGCTCTCTGCTGGGCGGAAGGTCTTTCTCCTCCCGCCAGGACACCTCCTCACCGTCGTGGGTGATCGTGCGGTGGTACTGCGTGATCCACACGGCCCGCAGCACGGTCACGGCCGGGATCTCCCGTAGCCACGCGGGCGTGTCCGCGGCATGGACGTTCCCCAGCAGTCGGAATCCGTCGACACCGACCCGGGTGGCCGCCGCGGCGCGCTCGGCCTGCCCCTGCGGCAGCCGGTAGGTGTCCATCCGGGCGCCGTACATTCGCACCCAGTCCGCGTCGATCCGGGCGGTCAGCCAGTCCGGCGCGGACGCGGCCAGTGCTTCCAGGGCCGCGCGCAAGGTCTCGGCGAGAAACTCAAGCCGGTTGGCCGACCGCACCGCGGCCAGTACGTGCGTGGAGTCGGTCCGCTGTCGTCCTCGCGGTTTGACCAGCCCGAGTTGCGAGCACCGGGCCAGCAACAGGTCGAGCACCTTCTCTTCCAGTCCGTGGTCGATCAGCCGTTGCCGGAAACCGGTCAACACGGTGTGGTCGAACCCCGGATCGGTCAGCTCCAGCCCGAGTGCGTACTTCCAGTCGATCCGGGCCCGCACCGCGTCGGCGGCCTGCCGGTCGGTCAGGTTCTCAGCGAACTGCAGCACCGTAATCAGTGCCAACTGCCCCGGTGAGATCCCCGGTCTGCCACGCACGCCGAACGCCGACACGAACTGCCCGTCGGCGAACAGCCCTGGTAACTCGTCCCGGACCCGCATCGCCAGCGTCCCCTTCGGGAACGCCGCCCTGGCCACCACCACGGTCTGCTCGGGCACCTCCGGCCACGGGCGAGGCTGGACCGACATCACCTGATCCCTCCCGCGACCGAACCGGCGCCGGCCTCAGTAGATCATCATCCACCG